>NZ_JBHSXH010000019.1:0-918 GCF_042662625.1 Halopelagius fulvigenes | reverse complement strand
GCCTTCCGGTAGAGGTTGTGGAAGAAGTCGAGACGGTACGACGAAATGTCGCTTGGCTTGTACTCGTCGAACCACAGGGGGATGCTGTTCGTACAGGAGAACGTCGCCACTTGGGCGAAATTCGATGAGTCAACCGAGAACGGTTCGCCGGCCATGCCGAAGCACCGCCACAAATACGAGAGGGTCGTCGTCTTACCGCTTCCCGTGTCCCCGGTGACATTGAGGTGGTTGAACTCACCGCTCTCCGTGAACTCCTCAACGAGAGGCCGGAATGGTGCAGCGTAGAACCACCCGAGGACCGGGAGTAACCGTTCGGTGTCGCGCGTATACGGGACCGTCTCCAGTATCTCGGCCACAGACGAAGAATCGTACTCTGCCGTATCCGACTGTATCTCGACAAGCCTCTCCGGGGTTATCTCGCGTTCGAGGTACACCGTCTCTGATTCCTCCGCCCACCCGTCTGCGCAGAGTGTCCGACCGGGGAGAGCGAACTCGTCGCCGTGCAACCCCATATGCTGAACTCCGAGACGGCGAGGTGCGTCCTGTCGGTCAACCCAGATGCGCAGTGCGTCAAGGAGGTCTTTGACGTGGGCCGATCCGTCTCCGAGTTTGGGGATGTTGAACTTCGTCCCGAACGATTCACCGAGGATCTCGTCGTCGAAGCGCTCCTTTCGGTTGAACACTTTGGGTTCAATCGGCTTCTCGAACGCCTCCCCGGATTCAAGCGTGGCCTTGAGTTCTGCGCGAAGCGGGCCACGTTCGACTTTGAGGTACGAGAGCACTTCTAACTCGAAGTTGAGGAGTTCGTACTTCCGTCGCGGCGTCCCGTAGAGGAACCACGTCTTGCCGTCCTCGACGACGACCGGCCCGTTCTCCTCTTCGTGGCGCGCTAACGTACGGTGATTCTGGACGGCGTAC
>NZ_JBHSXH010000018.1:0-612 GCF_042662625.1 Halopelagius fulvigenes | reverse complement strand
GAACAGGGCGGTGCAATAGGGCCTGAAATCAGCTGGCGATAGAGCGACGAGGCATACAAGGTCCCTCAGAAAACGACCCACTTGCGAGAGTGCAGTAGGAACTGAGGGAAGCCGGTGTCCCGTCGTACGTTTTGAAAAACGAACCAGGGAGTGCACTTGATTGGCAAGTCTAACCGGATCATCCGGGAAGGCACAGGGAAACCGACATGGCCGCAGTCTTCTTCTGAAGATGAGGGCCGCCGTCCTCAAAGGCGGGGAGTCAATCGGGTGCGACCCGAAACCGAGTGATCTACGCGGGGGCAGGACGAAGCGTGCCGAAAGGTGCGTGGAGGTCCGTTAGGGTTGGTGTCCTACAATACCCTCCCGTGACCTGCGCGTAGGGGTGAAAGGCCCATCGAACTCGGCAACAGCTGGTTCCAGCCGAAACATGTCGAAGCATGACCTCAGCAGAGGTAGTGTGTGGGGTAGAGCGACCGATTGGAAGACCCGCCTCCGAGAGGAGTCGGCCTTCCTGTCGAACTCCGAACCTACACACGCCGTCGAAGCTGGGAGTCCGGACTGCGGGGTAAGCTTGTGGTCCGTGAGGGAGACAACCCAGAGCTGGGTTAAGGT
>NZ_JBHSXH010000017.1:0-918 GCF_042662625.1 Halopelagius fulvigenes | reverse complement strand
GTACGCCGTCCAGAATCACCGTACGTTAGCGCGCCACGAAGAGGAGAACGGGCCGGTCGTCGTCGAGGACGGCAAGACGTGGCTCCTCCACGGGACGCCGCGACAGAAGTACGAACTGCTCAACTTCGAGTTAGAAGTGCTCTCGTACCTCCAAGTCGAACGTGGCCCGCTTCGCGCGGAACTGAAAGCCACGCTCGAATCCGGGGAGACGTTCGAGAAGCCGATTGAACCGAAGGTGTTCAACCGGAAGGACCGCTTCGACGACGAGATACTCGGCGAACGGTTCGGCACGAAGTTCAACATTCCCCAACTCGGGGATAGGACCCCCTTCGTGAAAGACCTCCTCGACGCCCTCCGTATGTGGGTCGACCAGCAGGACGCACCCCACCGTCTCGGAGTTCGGCACATGGGGTTACACGGCGACGAGTTCGCGCTGCCCGGTCGGACGCTCCGCGCAGACGGGTGGGCGGAGGAACCGGAGACGGTGTACCTCGAACGCGAGATAACCCCGGAGAGACTCGTCGAGATGCCGTCGGACACCGCCGAGTACGATTCCTCGTCTGTGGCCGAGATACTGGAGACGGTCCCGTTCACGCGGGACGCCGAGCGGTTGCTCCCGGTTCTCGGGTGGTTCTACGCCGCACCGTTCCGGCCTCTCATCGAGAAGTTCACGGAGAGTGGTGAGTTCAACCACCTCAACGTCACCGGAGACACGGGAAGCGGGAAGACGACGACGCTCTCGTACCTGTGGCGGTGCTTCGGCATGGCCGGCGAACCGTTCTCGGTCGACTCGTCGAACTTCGCGCAGGTGGCGACGTTCTCCTGTACGAACAGCCTCCCCCTGTGGTTCGACGAGTACAAGCCCAGCGACATTTCGTCGTACCGTCTCGACTTCTTCCACAACCTCTACCGGAAGGC
>NZ_JBHSXH010000016.1:0-4373 GCF_042662625.1 Halopelagius fulvigenes | reverse complement strand
TCGTCGTCGGGGTTACCGTGGAAGGCGGCGGTGGCGTACCCCGCGTCTTCGAACCGTTCGAGTAACGTGGGCAACTCCGCCGCGCTCTGACCCGTGGCGTGAGTCCCCGTGAGAAGTACGCGCATCGTAGTCTTCGAGGCCGGTGCCCCGGAGTAAGCGCAGGAGAAGACTGCCGAATCGGACGCGAGCGTGGAGAGCGCCGGAAGCGAATCGGTCACTCGTCCTTCGCCGTCGAACACGTAGTCGTGTCGAGCGGCGGCCGCGGTGATGAGAACGACGTCCATACTTCCCCCTAGAAGTCCACCCCAATGATTATGAATCTCGTAATGACCTGACCGACCGAGTCGCCCCGGTCGTCAGGTCGGGAGTCGGGGTACGCGCCGCCGCACCGCGCGCCACAGTTCCGCGGCACCGGGCGCACCGTCGAGGAGCCACCACAGGCCCACGAGTCCGGCCAACCCCATCTCGAAGAGGTACCGGACGGTCAGGTCGGGAGTCAGGAGGTAGCTGATGATGCCGACCGAAGGGGTGTGGCCCTCGGGGACGGAGAGCACCGGCCAGAGGAGGAACCCCAGTTTCTCGAAATCTCCCGTCGAGAGGGGGATGAGCACGTCACCGACGAGGTGCGAGTAGTACCCGACGGCGAACGCGCCGCCGCCGTCGAAGTCGAGACGCCGGAGAAGCGCCGCGGCGAGGCCGACGAGTACGGTGCCGAAGATGAGCGAGTGCGCAAACGACCGACCGCTGGGGAGGACGCTCAGCGTCCACGCCAGCGGTTTGTCCACGAGGTCGGGCGCTTGGGTGCCGAGAGCCAGAAGCAGGACCGCGGGCCACGCCGGCGCGCGACCGCGAGTGATTCGTGAGACGAGCGAGTAGACGACGTATCCGAACGCGAGATGTCCCCACGGCCACATGGGTCACGTTCCACTCGCTGCCCTCATCTACCTGTCGGTCTGTGTGACAATTTGACAGGCGAGCCGCCCGACGGCGGACGCTCAGCGACCCGACTCTCGTCCCCGCAGCTCGGGTTTTTCGAGAGTATTAGCCGTCTGTATACGATGGTAGATCAGCATAATCCTATGAACTGTATGGAGAACAGGAATGTTTATATACGATAGTCAATACCCGTCCTATAACTCAGCCAATGACCGCACAGTCCGAAGAATGGGGGCGGAGCCGCATCGATTACGACAAGCGTGCCGACTCGTACCACGTCGCCTGCGAGGACTCGGAACTCGTCAGCACGAACGTCGTTCTCAGCATCGCCGCTCTGGAGGGGGTGGGGCCGATGGATCTGCCGCCGCTGGCAGAAACGGTCGACCCGGACGCGCTCGACCGGGTGTTCGCTCCCTCGGCGGGCATCGTGGGTTCCGTCTCCTTCGAGTACGCCGGCTACGACGTCACGGTCGCCTCCGAGGGCAAACTGGAAATCGTCCCTCAACGCGACGCGATGCGCCGCCGCCAACGACGAAACTGACCGCGAGAGGACCTCGCATACGGTGTCGGAACGCCGGTCGGCTTAGGTGACGCATACCAATACTGCCGCCACGTCAGACTCCCTGTATGTTCGGCACCAGCGGTATCCGGGGAGCGGTCGGTGAGACGGTCACCGCCGACTTGGCGCTCCGTATCGGTCAGGCCGTCGCGGCGGACGCGGACCGCGTCGTCCTCGGGACGGACGTTCGAGACAGCGGTCGAATGTTGGCCGATGCGCTGAGCGCGGGGCTCCGCGAGTGCGGAACCGACGTCGTCCGCATCGGCGTCGCGTCCACTCCGACGGTCGCCCGCTCCGTCCGGTGGCTCGACGCCGACGCCGGCGTCGCCGTCACCGCCTCTCACAACCCCGCGCCCGACAACGGCATCAAACTCTGGAACCCCTCGGGCCAGGCGTTCGACGGGGAGCAGACGGACGCCATCACCCGACGCCTCGAATCGGACGACGTCGAACGCGCGCGGTGGGACGAACTCGGCCGAGAGACCGAGGACGGCGACGCCGCCCGCCGCCACGTCGAAGCGCTCTCCTCCTCGTTCGAGTCGATGGACGGTCTCGACGCGCTCGTCGATTTAGGCAACGGAACCGGCCGCGTCACGGTCGATGCGCTCTACGAACTCGACGCGAACGTGAACACGCTCGACGGTCAGACCGACGGACGGTTCCCGGCGCGCAAGAGCGAACCGAACGCGGAGACGCTGTCGCTTCTGCGCGCCGCCGTCCCCGCCGCGGATGCCGACGTCGGCATCGCCCACGACGGCGACGCCGACCGGATGGTCGCCGTCTCCGAGACTGGTTCGTACGTCCCCGGCGACGTACTCCTCGCCCTCTTCGCGCGCGACGCCGTCTCCGAGGGCGACAAAGTCGCCGTCCCCGTCGATACGAGTCTCCTCGTCGGCGACGTCGTCGAATCCCCCTCGACACGCAAACCGCCCGTATCCGCCTCCTCGACGTTTCGCTCGAAACGAGTCAGGCGGCGACTCGTCCGAGTCTACGACGAACTCCGTTCCGCCTCCCTGTGACCGCGCGTCCCCCGAATCTGCTCCCCCATCCGGTCTCGTCCGTTCCCCCGCGTCGGCTTTCCGTTCCCCCTTCGGATTCCCCAATCCCCGCTTCCCCCGCATTCCCCGCATTCCGTTCCCCCACGTCTCGTTCCCCCGCGTTCCGCAGTTGGTACCTCTGGTCGTCGTCTCTGCTGTGTCCCCCGACACAGGTGCCTCCGACGCGCGGCGGCACGGGAGACGACGTTTGTCTCTGCGTTCGAGAGGTGGCGACCGAAGCGGACGTTCGCTCGACGGCACGCGTACGATCGGGAGCGACGGTGACAGTCGCGGCAGCATCCGTCCCGTCGAGTCGCGTCCGACGGCGGTCGCTCTCTCTGCGTGTCGGGCGCGAACGGAGAGTGGTGACGAAAGTAGCGTCGCGCCCAGCGTCGGTACCCGCAGATTGGCACACCCGCGAGTACGTCGGGATGGCGTGGGACCCTCTACTCCGAAGCCGTCGCGGTGCGACGGCCCGTCGGAGCGTAAGCGAGGACCATCGACCGACGCGATACGCCGGTCGGTAGAACGGGCGAGTAGTCGCCCGCGCTTCATGCCCGGAAGCGGTTTTCCACACCATCCACTCGGTTAATAGCCGGTTAATTACAAAAACCTTCCGATGAAATAATGGTCTAGCGTGATGAAAATCACGGTTACCGGAACAACCTTCGAGAGGACGTGTTCGGGAGAGTGAGCGTTCGAGGGGCGGATTATTCGGGCGTTATTTCTGATTTAACGGCCGGGTTGATGGACCGCTTCGGTGCTCGAACCGCTGCCGAACCGGGAACGGTCGCGGAGGCCGCGCGATTCGACGAAGCAGTCGAGGGCGTGTCGGAGTGCCCGGTGGACGGGGAGGTTCTCGCCCGACCGGTCCCGAACTCCGTCCGCGTCCTGACTCCGGTCGTACAGGCGTTCGCGTCCGTCGGACTGCCGCCGGACGAGTTTCCACCGGCCGTTGCACACCATCACCTCCGGCGGGTCACCCGTCGTTCGAGCGAACACCTGTCGCTCCGTCACCCGACGGTCGGTGAGCGACCCGAGGTCCGATCCGGCGCCGACCTCCGGCGGTTCGCGGTTCGCCGCGCCGATGAGCGTCGGGACGACGTCGACGGCCGACACCGCGAAGTCGTACCGGCCGGGGTCGCACGTCGGACCGTCTACGAGGACGGGGACCCGAACGCAGTCGTCGGACAGCGAACGTCCCTGCTCGTGCCACCCGTCTCCGTCGCCGAGGGCGCACCCGTTCGTTCCGGCGAACGCCACCGTACTCTCCGTGCGGTCGAGTCGAGCGTCGAGGCCCTCCAGCAACGAACCGATGCACCGGTCGAGGTGCTGCAGTTCGCCCCGGTAGAGTCGCCTCAGGTCCGCTTCGTCCTCCTCCGAGAGGTCGGCCGAGTCGCGTCGGCACGCGTGAGCGAGCCTCGTCGCCCGACGCGACGTGAGCGACTCGCTCTCCGTCTCCGGTCGGGGCTGGTGCGGGGGAAGCGCGTCGCCGTAGTGAACCCACAGGAAGCGAGGGCCGTCCGTCTCGTCCATCCACTCCAGCGCGCGGTCCGTGAGGACCTCCCCGGGAACGAACGACGACGAGGCGATGTTGACGCCGAACGACGACCCGAGCGTCCGGTTCGTCGCTTCGAGCGCGCCCGAGAGCGTCGAGTCGTCGGCGATTCGCCGCCCGACGGCGCGACGGACCTTATCGGAGACGCCGCCTTCCCGGCTCTCGCCGTCCGGGACGGTGAACCCGCGCGACGTTAGCTCGTCGTCGTCGGGGTTACCGTGGAAGGCGGCGGTGGCGTACCCCGCGTCTTCGAACCGTTCGAGTAACGTGGGCAACTCCGCCG
>NZ_JBHSXH010000015.1:1767175-1852671 GCF_042662625.1 Halopelagius fulvigenes | reverse complement strand
GCGAGTCTGAACTCGCACGACTAGCATGGCTAAATCGGACTCCGATAGCAATGACCTCCGGCAGGATCAACCGGAATGTTCCTGGCCCAGAGGGCCAGGGGGTGGCGGGATTTCGCTCTCAGAGAGAGCGGAATCACCAATATTGCTTGGTCCGTTGTGGTATTCGACGACACCAATCGGGTGTCACCGAACTACCAAGGCTAACATCAGATTCCATCTGTACGGCGGACCGCAGGGGTGGAATCCTCATGTCTTTCGGACTTCAGGGTAGGACGTTCGAGGCCTTAAGGGCCTCGGTTCGTCCTGGGTTCCCGGCCGAAGCCGGGAGGGTGGTGAAGTCCGATTGCGGACGGGGTTGAACCGCCCGCGATCGCGGTGTGTCGTTCGCATTATTCCGAAATGCCTTCGACCACTTAAGGCCGTCGTCTCGGATTGTCCGTGAGTGCGAGTCGCACTCGGGAGATCCGAGTCGATGCCGTGGTGGGTTGGGCGTTCGGACGGTGGCGGCCCGAGGGCGTCCCGGGCTGCCTCTGCGTATTTCTACGAATGCCCCGGTTACATAAAAGGCCGTCGAACCGAACCCGCATCGTCATGCGGTTTCATATCTCGGCCGGCGATAAATGATGTGGCAGCGTCCCGACGCTCCGGAACGCCGCCGCTGGCGGTATCGAAATGTCGCGCGGTAGGAGGCCGGTCGGTCATCCCGCGCGTCTCGCGTTCGGTCTGACCGGGTGTTGGCCGCGCGTGTCGAGGTGGCGGCGGCAGACGGATAGCCGTATCGGAGCGACCGCGACTACCGGAGGCGCGCACGCTCACGTACGCAAAGAAAACCGTCAGTCAGAACGTCCGGCCGAAACTACTCTTCGAGGTGCTTGATCCCCTGTTTTGAGACGTTACCTTTCGTGATGTCGCCTTCCATCCACCCCGGTTTGTCGTCGGGTGCTTCGTCGGACCACGCCCACGCGTCGAAGATGTGGACCTTGTCGGTTCCCTTCTCGCGGAGGCGAATCTCCGTCGCGTTGGACTTCGCCTCCTCCTCGGAGCCGTGTGGTTCGAGTCGTCGCGCGGCCTTGAGTGCGGCCTGGCGGGGCATGCTGCCGGAGAACACGCTCGACTCTGTACCGTCCTCCTCGCGCATCACGAAATTCCGCTTACCGTCCTCGCGTACCATGGTTTTACTCCTCCATGGCAACCGAACACATGGTCCGGCTTAAATATATCGGCAAAATGAGCGTCCCGCGGCGGGATAGTTATAAACCCACCCCCCCGAGAGAGGCGAGGCGAGCATCCGTTCGAAATCGACGGGCCCCCGCGCCGTCTTCCGTTCGGCCGCCCGGCCTGAAAGCGCGTAGACAACACTTATGTATATCCTACGGCGAACCTTCGACTAGACACCCCCGATGGTTCGGAAAAAGAAGCTCAGCCCGAGTGGCGCGAAAGACGAGAACGGTGAGTACCACAACGTCCACGTGAACCTTCACGAGGACGAACTCGCCGTCGCGGGCATGGAGATCGGTGACGAGGTGTTCGTTCGCGTCCGAGACGGCAAGATAATCATCCAGAAGGCCGACCCCGACGAAGTCGAGCACGACTTCTGACCGCGATGACTCGGACGCAGACGCGACCGTCCCGAACTCGACCCCGGGCGACCGGCGCGGGTGGGAGCCGATGATTCGGGGCGCGTACGCCGCACTCAAACCTGTTCTTTTCTCGCTTCCGCCCGAGACGGCGCACGGCGCGGTCCACGGCGCGCTTCGAACGGTACAGCACACGCCCGTCGAGGACGCACTCCGCCGACGTCTCCGCGTCGAGGACGAGAGACTCGCGACCGACGCCTTCGGTCTCTCGTTCGACAACCCGGTGGGCGTCGCCGCGGGGTTCGACAAGAACGCGGAGGTGCCCGTCGCCCTCTCGGCTCTCGGCTTTGGCCACGTCGAAGTCGGCGGCGTCACCGCGGAGAGACAGCCCGGAAACCCGCGGCCCCGGATGTTCCGACTCCCCGAGGACGGGGCCATCATCAACCGCATGGGCCTCAACAACGAGGGTGCCGACCGGGTCGGCGAACGCCTCGCGTCGGGGCCGACGCCCGACGTGCCCGTCGGCGTCAACGTCGCCCTCTCGGAATCGACGCCCTCCGAGGAGGCCCCCGAGGACTACCGCCACACCTACGAGCAGGTCGCCGACGGCGCGGACTACCTCGCCGTCAACGTCTCCTGTCCCAACAGCGAGGGGATGCGCAACCTCCAGAACCGCGACTCGATGGAGGCCATCCTCGAAGCCCTCGTCGACGCGGGCGCGTCGCCCTTGCTGGTGAAAGTTTCCCCGGACCTCCCCGAACCCGCCGTCGAGGACGCCCTCGAAGTCGTGGACGAACTCGACTTGGACGGCGTCATCGCCACGAACACGACGACGGACCGCCCCGAGGGCCTCCGCAACCCCAACAGGGTCGAACGGGGCGGCCTCTCGGGCAAACCCATCGAGTCGCGGGCGACGGACCTCGTTCGGTTCATCGCCGAGCGAACCGACGTGCCGGTCGTCGGCGTCGGCGGCGTCTCCGACGCCGAGGGCGCGTACGCGAAGATTCGCGCCGGGGCGAGCCTCGTGCAGTTGTACACCGGCCTCGTCTTCGAGGGGCCGACCCTCGCGCGCGACATCAACGAGGGCTTGCTCGAACTACTCGAACGCGACGGGTTCGACTCGATAGACGAGGCCGTCGGCGCGGACCGCTGAGACGGACGCACCGTTTCGACGCGGCTATCCGCGCGAACGAAAAGAGAGCGCGACCGACGCCTCAGTCGCGGACGACGATGGGCGTCTCGCCCGCCTCGACCATCTCGCCCTCGCCGGAGTAGCGCCGTTCCTCGTTCACCTCGAACATCTCCGCGTCGAGTTCGACGCCCGCGGCGCGGAGCGTTCCGTTTTCGACGTCGTAGTCGCCCTGCGCGATGGCCGACTCGATGTCGGAGACCTGACTCCCGAACTCGGGGCCGACGAGCGAGTAATCGAGGTCGACGCCCGTGACGACGGACTCTATCTCGGGCCGGTCGTCGAACGCCTCCAGCGTCTCGACGTGCATCACGCGGCGGATGTCCTCCTCGAAGCCGGCGATGTCGCCGTACACCTCCACGGTGTCCAAGTCGGCGTTCATCGACAGTTGGTTGTCGCTCTTGTACTTCCGAAGCGCGCCGACGACGTCCATCGCCGTCTCGCCCGCCGCGACGTCGGCGTCGAGTCCGAGCGGTTCGGGCCACGAGGCGCGGTGGACGCTCGACTCGGCGTCGTGCATGTCGCGCCACAGTTCCTCCGCGGCGTGCGCGAGGATGGGCGCGAACAGCTTGACGAAGCGGCGGTGCGCCGTTTCGAGCGTGTACGCCGCGGAGTCGTCGCCGCCGTCGCGGACTCGCTGTTTCGCGATTTCGAGGTAGTCGTCGCAGAACGTGTGCCAGAAGAAGCTCCGAACCCGGTCGCGGGCCTTCGAGAACTCCCGGTTCTCCAACTTCTCGGTGACGAACTCGATCTCCCTGTCGAGCGACGCCAACAGCCAGCGGTCTATCTCGCGCAGGTCGTCGTGGTCGAACTCCTCGGGCGCGTCCTCGGTGAGACTCTCGACGAGTTTCGAGGCGTTCCACAGCTTCCGCAGGAGTTTCTCCCCGGCGCGGAGGCCCTTCTCGGAGTACGGCAGGTCGTCGCCGACGGCGCTTCCGGCGGCCCAGTAGCGCGCGGCGTCGACGGGGTACTTCGAGACGACTTCGTCGGGGGCGACGATGTTCCCCTTCGACTTCGACATCTTCTCGCGGTTCTGGTCCAGCACCATCCCGTTTATCATCACGCTGTCGAACGGCACCTCGCCGGTGTGCTCGTAGCACTTGACGACGGTGTGGAACAGCCAGAAAGAGATGATGTCGTGGCCCTGCGGGCGGACGTCGAACGGGTACAGTTGCGGTCGCTCTATCTCCATCTCCTCGCCGTTCCAGTCCCACCCGGCGTTGATGAGGGGCGTCAAAGAGGAGGTGGCCCACGTGTCGAACACGTCGTCCTCGGGGACGAGCTCGTCGTGACCGCACTCGGGGCAGGTGTCGACCGGCGGGTCGTCAGAGAGGGGGTCCACCGGCAGGTCCTCGCGGTCGGCGACGACGACGTGTTCGCACTCACCGCAGTACCAGACGGGGAACGGGATGCCCGAGGAACGCTGTCGGGAGATGGACCAGTCCCACTGGAGGCCCTCGATCCAGTTTTTGTACCGCGTGAACATCTTCTCAGGGTACCAGTCCATCTGCCGCCCCGCTTCGAGGTACTCGTCGGTCTTGTCGAGCAGTTCGATGTACCACTGGTCTTTGACGAGGAACTCGACGGGCGTGCCGCAGCGTTCGTGGACGTTCACCGTGTGGGTGATGGCGCGGCGGTCGAGGAGCGACCCCTCCTCCCCTAAGTCCGCGACGATCTCCTCGCGGGCCTCCTCCGAGGAGAGACCGGCGTACTCGCCCGCCACGTCGGTCAGCGTGCCGGACTCGTCGATGGCGATGCGGAGGTCCAGGTCGTGTGCTTGGTACCACTCGATGTCGGTCTGGTCGCCGAAGGTACAGCACATGACGATGCCGGACCCCGTCTCCATGTCCACGCGTTCGTCGGCGATGACGGGCACCTCCTGCCCGAACAGCGGAATCTCGGCCGTCTCGCCGACGAGGTACTGGTTCTCGTCGTCGTCGGGGTGGACGAAGACGGCGACGCAGGCGGGGAGCAGTTCTGGACGCGTCGTGGAGATGACGAACGACTCGTCGGACCCGGCGACGCCGAACTCGATGTCGTGGAAGTGGCTGTCCCGTTCGTCGTCCTCGGTTTCGACCTGCGAGATGGCCGTCTCGCACTCGGGACACCAGATGGCGGGCGCGCGCTGGCGGTACTCCCGCCCCTGGTCGTACAGGTCGATGAACGACAGCTGCGAGATGCGCTGAACCTCCGGCGAGATGGTCTGGTACGTCTCGTCCCAGTCGATGGAGATGCCGAGGCTCTGCATCTTCTCGGTGAACTCTGCCTCGTACTCCTGACAGACTTCCCGGCACATCTTCTGGAACTCCCGACGCTCGTAATCTTGGTGTCGAACGTCGAGTTCGTCCTCGGTGAGTCGCTCCGAGGCGATGCCGTTGTCGTCGTATCCGAACGGGAAGAACACGTCGTTCCCGCGCATGCGGTTGAACCGCGCGACGAAGTCCTGCAGGGTGAAGCCGTATACGTGGCCCCAGTGCAGACTCCCGGACACCGTCGGCGGCGGCGAGTCGATGGAGAAGGCGGTGTTCGGGTCTACCGACTCGCCGCGGTACGCGTACGTGTCCTCGTCGACCCACCTATCCTGCCACTTCGCCTCGACGGCCTCCGGGTCGTATTCTCCGCTCGGCATTATCGGTCGAATCTACTGCGTGGACCGCTGTTAAACAACTCGGTTGTGGGACACGGAGCGACGCGAAACCGCGCTCTCGCAGGCGGCGCGCCCCCCTCCGTCGCCCGCCCGGATCTGTCCGACCGCGTGAACTCGTCGTTATCTCTCGCGCACGCGTACCGGACGGTATGCAGGGCATCCGATGGGTACAGATGAGCGTCGACGAACGGAACGCGTTCCTCGGACGCGGCGGCACGGGCGTCATCGCCTTCGCGGAGGGACTCGAAGCGCCTCCGTTCACGATTCCCGTCTCCTACGGCTACGACGCCGAGGACGAGAGCTTCTACTATCGACTCGCGTTTCCGCCGAGCAACGCGAAGTCGGGCGTCGTCGAAAGACAGGTTACCTTCGTCGCCTACGGCGAAACCGAGGCGGGGTGGCAGAGCGTCGTCGCGGCCGGAAGGCTGGAGGACCTGAGCGGCGCACCGTACGAGTCCAGCGCCGTCCAGAAGTTGTGGGCAGTGCAGATTCCCGACGTGGACATATTCGACCGGCCGAGAGAGGAGATACCGTTCAGGGAGTACCGACTCGTCCCCGAGCGAATCACCGGCAGGAAGGAAGTCAAAAGGGAGGTGTGAGGGGTGTTACCGTAGCGCGTTCAGGTCGAACTCAAACGCGGCGACGGGCAGTTCCAGGTCGTGTTCGACGAGGACCTTCGGGTGAACCTCCCCGACGACGCCGACGTCCTCGCCGTCTACGACGACGGAGGCGACGCGGCCGTCGATGAACGACGGGTGCGCCGTCTCGGGCGTCTCCAGTTCGACGCCGAAGTCGCTACAGAGCGCCTGCAGGCGCGCTTTCGCGTCCTCGTACGTCGCGTCGTGGCGCGCGAGGACGGCCGCGACGTGCCGCCGTTCCCGCACCCGCGTGTTCATGTCGTCGTCGCGTTCGGCCACGAAGCCGATTTCCGCGAGGTCCTGCGGGTACGCGCGGTGGGTGTTGTTTTCGAGGACCATCATCAGGGAGGGGATCGCCCACGTCCGGAGGACGGTGTAGTCCTCGCTGTACGGTTCCGTGATGCGCGCGGGTTCGCCGCCGCCCAACACGTCCGCGCCCTCCTCGACGTTCATCCGCGTGGTGAGGGCGTCCTCGTTCGTCATGTGGAAGTTCAGTAGATCCTCGAAGCCGAGGCCGACAAGCGAGTTTCGGGCGGCGTCTTCGAGGCGGGAACGCTCGTGGCGTTCGCCGACGGTGCCCACGTCGGGGTACCGCGGTTCGAGTTCGTTGAACCCGTAGGCGCGGCCCACGTCGTCCACCAAGTCGAGGGGGTGGAGCACGTCCACGCGGTACGGCGGGATGGACACCTCGTAGATGGTGCCCTCGTCGTCTCCGTCCGCGTCGGTGTCCGTCGATTCGTCCTCGGCGAGTTCGACGCCCAGACCCGACCGCTCGAACAGGTCCGCGGCCTCTCGTTCCTCGAACTCGACGCCGAGCATCGTCTCGATTCGGTCGTGAGAGACGCGCTTCGTCTCCACCTCGAAGTCCGGGCGGAGGAGCGTCTCGTTCGGGTACTCGACTTCCACCTCCTCGATGGTCGCGCCCCGAGCGCTGAGGGCGTAGCAGATGATGCTGCACATCCGGTCGATGGTCCATTGGTCGGTGCCGGTGAGTTCCACGAGCAGTTCCCGCGAGTCGGTCGAAACCTCCGTCCGGCGGCCGTTGATGACCGGCGGGAACGAGAACAGGCCGAGTTCGTCGTAGATGGCGGGGTAGCGGTCGTACTCCGACACCAGGTCGGCGTACTCGCGTCCGGTGGCGTGTTCCTCCAGAACCTCGGCGGGCGACAGTTCCGCGTCGCTGTCGAGGGGGACGAACGTGTCGCCGTCGGGGTCGATGCCGGTGTAGGTGATGGAGTTGCCGCCGCCCTCGTCGCTCAGCACCTCGCCCTTGATCATCGTCAGGTCGTGGATGCCTATCGCGCCCTTCGCGCGCTGTCGGCCCATCGTCGCGTGGAGCTTCTCCTGCAACTGGATGAGCGAATCGAGGGCCTCGTCGTCCAAGTCGACGCCGCGGATTATCGCGCCCGTGACGTACGGGCGTTCGTCCGGCACGTCCTCGTCCACGACGAACGTGTAGTCGGGGTTGTTCGTCTTCGGGACGTAGACGCCCCTGTCGTCGCCGTACTGGTAGCGGAGCGACCGGGCGACGCCCTCCACGGAGAGCCTATCGAGCCTGTCGGGGCCGAACTCCAATTGGAACGCGCCCTCCTCGGTTTCGCCTTCGAACTCCAGTCCGAGGGCGAACAGGTCGTCTACGAACTCCTCGTCGGACTTGTCCTCGTGGCCCGTCAGTCGCCGGAGTTCCTCGGGGTGAACGTCTACGACGGGCATTATCGGAGCACCTCCATCTCGCGGAGCAGTTCGAGGTCACTCATCGTTCCGTGCACGTCGCGGATGTCGTCGAAGCCGTACATGAGCATGAGCAGTCGTTCCAAGGCGAGACCCCACGCCATCACGTCGCAGTCGACGCCGAGGGGTTCCAGCACCTCCTCGCGGAACATGCCGGAGTTGCCGATTTCGATGAGTTCGTCCGTCTCGGGGTGCCGTCCGAACAACTCGAACGACGGTTCCGTGTAGGGGTTGTAGTGCGGTTTGAACTGGAGGTCGGTGATGCCGAACTGGCTGTAAAACTCCTCGAAGGTGCCCATCAGGTCGCGCACCGAGAGGTCCTCGGCCATCACCCAGCCCTCAATCTGGTAGAATTCGAGGAGGTGCGTCGGGTCGAGCGTGTCGTTTCGGTACACCTTCTCGACGGAGAAGTACCGCTGGGGCGGTTCGAGTTCGCCGACTTCGTGCCCCGAGAGGTAGCGCATCGACAGCGAGGTGGTGTGCCCGCGCAGGGCGACGGCGCGCGCGAAGTCCTCGGACCACGGCGAGTGGTAGCCGTCGCCGTCCGGGCCGACGCCGTTTCTGTGGGCGTCCTCCACCCGGTCCACTAAGTCCTCGGGCAGGTCCCGGATGGGCGGCACGTCGAGGGCGAATCGGTCCCAGTGGGTCCGCGCCGGGTGGTCCTGCGGCATGAACAGGCAGTCGTTGATCCAGAAGTCCGCGTCGGCGTGCGGCCCTTCCATCTCCTTGAACCCCATGCCGGTGAGCACGTCCTTCACCCGGTCCGCGGTCTGTCGGAGAATGTGCGTCTTGCCGCCGCGCACCTCGGGCGCGTCGGCTTCGACGTTGTACTCGGTGAACTCCACGTCCTCCCACTCGCCGGAGGTGAGCATCTCCGGCGTCAGGCGGTCTACGGTCTCTGCGACCTCGACGCCCTCCATGAGGAGCGTCACGCCCTCCTCGGAGAGGAGGACGGAGCGAACCGTCTCCTCGCGGCGGTTCACGAGGTTGCGGGAGACCAGTTGGTCGAGAACGTCCTCGTCTGAGACGGCGTCACCCTGCGCCAACGCCGCGAGTGCGAGCGCTTCCGGGTCCTCGGCGGCGTCGGCGTCCGGGTCGGCGGACAGTTCGCCGCTCTCTATCTCGCCGTAGCCCTTCCGGCCGAAGTTCGCGAGGGCGATGTCCACCTCGGGTCCGTCGAGGCCAGAAGAGCCGATGACGCGGCCCATCTGCACCGGATCCTCGCCCGCGCCCGCCTCGATCGCGGCCCGATAGAGGCGCACCTCCGGCAGGCCCGACTCCACGTAGTCGCGGCCCTCCTCGGTGAGTTCGTACTCCACGTCCTCCGTCTCCTCGACGTCGAGGTAGCCCTCGTCGCGGAGTTCGAAGGCCGCCTGCGTCACCGTCTCCGGTTTCAGGCCCGTCTCCTCGGCCAGTCGGTCGATGGTCTGTTCGTCCGTCGCGCTCGCGGCGTTCAACACCGCGACCTGTGATTCGGGAAGTTTCATGTCACGTCCTGCGTTCGCGTCGGTCGTTGCCGCGTCTACCGAGCGGCGGTCATTAGCAGTTCCGAAGACGGCGGGCCGACGCGCGGCCCGCCTCGGACCGGTTCGGACGGTTTCGCCCCCGACCGGCCGCCGCCCCGAGCGTTCGCCCGGCGGCGGCGACGGCGGGAGGGTCCGCCGCCCTCAGTCGGTCCGAAAGAAGAAACCGAACCCGCCGCTTCCGGTCGGTTCGCGGGTAATGCGTGCGCCTGCGGTGGCGGGTCCGGGTCGCATACCCGAGGAAACTGCCCCCCACCCCAAAAGCGTTCTGAAAGGCGTGCGATTCGGTGTCAGGGGCGCGCCCCCGCCGGACCGGCGACTCAGGCGACGTTTCGCTCCCTCAGCGTCGGCGTCTCGCCCTCGGCGGCGTCGAACCGGTCGGCGGCGAGTGCGGACACGTCCACGTGCGACGCCTCCCCCTCCGCGACGAGTTCGGCGACGCACTCGGCCGTCGCGGGGGCGTGTTGGAACCCGTGCCCGGAGAACCCCGCCGCGACGACGAACCCCGGTCGCACCTCGTCGAGAATCGCGTGGTGGTCCGGCGTGACGGCGTACAGGCCGGCCCACCCGTTTCGGATTCGGGTCTCGGGGCCGAAGTACGCGGCGCAGTCGTCGGCGCGTTCTATCGCCTCCGCGGCCCACCCGAGGTCCATCGACTCGTCGAACGTCTCCGGGTCCGCGTCCGGGTTCTCGTCGGAGAAGTGCCCGCCGACGACGGCCGTCCCCTCGCGTTCGGGTCGGAAGTACGCCCCCGTGTCCAAGTCGATGGTGAAAGGCACCGTCCGCGACAGTTCCCGTTCCGGTTCGACCACGGCCATCTGCCGCCGCCGGGGCGAAATCGGCAGTTCGACGCCCGCGAGGCGGCCGACGCGCCGCGCCCACGCGCCCGCCGCGTTCACGACGTACTCCGCCGAGAGCGTCTCCTTCGGCGTCTCCACGCGCCAGAGCGATTCGTTCGCGTCGTATTCGAGGT
Organism: Halopelagius fulvigenes; assembly: GCF_042662625.1. Classification (GTDB taxonomy): domain Archaea; phylum Halobacteriota; class Halobacteria; order Halobacteriales; family Haloferacaceae; genus Halopelagius; species Halopelagius fulvigenes. The sequence continues at coordinate 1,842,393 of NZ_JBHSXH010000015.1, read as the reverse complement.
CGGTCACGGGCGTCTTCGTCCGAACCTCGACGCCCGCGTCGTCCACGGCCCGCGAGTACCCCTGCACCGCCGAGTGGGGGTCAGCCACCCCGTCGAGGGGCGAGTACGTGGCGGTGACGAACTCCTCGGCGCGGAGTTCCGGGCAGAACTCGCGGGCCTCCTCGGGTTCGACGAGGCGACTGTCCCCGCCCGCGTCGTTCTGGAGGGCGACGTTCTCGCGGAACGACGCCGCCGTCTCCTCCTCGCGGGCGAGGAACAGGTAGCCCGTCCGCCGGTAGTCGATGTCGACGCCGAACTCCGCCTCGAACGACTCCCAGACGGGGACGCTGGCGAGGGAGAGTTCGACGTTCACGCGCGTGGAGAACTGCGTTCGGATGCCGCCGGCGGCGCGCCCGGTGCTTCCGCCGCCGAGCGTTCCCGCCTCGCAGACGGTGACCGACGCGCCGCGGGCGGCGAGTGCGTTCGCGCAGGCGAGGCCGACGACGCCTCCCCCGACGATGACGACGTTCATGGTGTGAGTTGACACTCCGCAAGTATGAACGTATCCCGTCCTCGCAGATTCCACCGAACGTTTCAGGCGTCCGCGCCCGTACCGGCGTCCATGACCGAAGTGCGCGTCCTCTCGGACGACGACGTGGCGTCGTTGCTCTCGCTTCCAGCCCTCCTGCCGGAGATAGAACGGGCGTTCGTGAAGCAGGGCCGCGGCGAGGTCGAACGGCCCCCGCGGCCGCACTACCCCGTCGGGACGGAGACGCCCGGCACGGCCCTCGCGATGCCGGCGTACGTCCGCGGCGACCCGACGTACGCAACGAAACTCGCCGCCGTCCACGAGGGGAACCGAGAGCGCGGTATCCCCACGGTGAACGCCCAACTCGCCCTGACGGACGCGGAGACGGGCCTCCCCCTCGCGTACGCGGCCGCGAACCGAATCACGAACGCCCGCACGGGGTGCATCGGCGGCCTCGCGGCGCGCGAGTTAGCGACCGGATCGGTTCGACTGGGGGTCTTCGGCGCGGGCGCGCAGGCGCGGTGGCAGACGCGCGCCGTCGCCGCAGCGACCGACCTCGAACGCGTGCGCGTCTACTCCCCCTCCGAGTCGCGGGAGGCCTGCGCCGCCGACCTGCGCGAGGAGTTGGACGACGCGGACGTGAGAGCGGTCGAGTCGTCCGCGGAGGCGGTTTCGGGGTCGAACGTCGTCGTCACCGCGACGACCAGCGAATCGCCCGTCTTCGACGGCGCGAACCTCGAACCCGGGACCCTCGTCGTCGCCGTCGGCGCGTTCACCGCCGAGATGCGCGAACTCGACGCCGAGACGATGGCCCGCGCGGCGACGATATTCGCGGACGTACCCGAGGAGGCCGCCGAGGTGGGCGATACGCTGGAAGCGGGGGTCGAAGCGTCCGAACTCGTCCCCCTCTCGGACGTGTTCGAGGGGGCCGCCGGGCGCGACTCGGCCGACGAGGTACTCGTCGTCGAGAGCGTCGGGTCGGCGGTGTTGGACGCCGCGACGGCGGGGCACCTGTACGAACGGGCCGAGGACGAGGAGAGAGGCACCGTCGTGACGCTCTGAGCGCGCCTCGCGACGTCTCTCGCAGGCAGGTTTATTTCTCGGCGGCGCGAATATCGGGGATGGCCCTCCTCGCAGAACTCGGTCTGCTCTTCGCCTTCGCCCTCACTGTCGGCGTCTCGGCGTCCGTAACGCTCGGCGCGCACCTGCTTCACCGACGGGGGGACGCCCCGTTCGGGTCCGCCCTCCGCGTCGCCCTCCTCGCGGTCGGAGCGCTCTCTCTCCTCGGGGCGGTCGTCTGGACGCTCGTGGGTTGGTCGCCGCGAGGACCGTCGGTGACGCCTCTCGTCGCGGTGTTCGTCGCCTTCCTCGCGTCGACGGTGCTCCCGTTGACGGCCGGACGGTACCTCGTTCGGCGCGCGAGCGACGCCGATTCGGACGCCGCACTGCGGTTCGCGGCGTACGGATGGCCCGTCGCGATGCTCGCGGCGTTCGGGGTGTACGTCGCCTACTGGGCACTCGCGCAGGACATCTACCACCCGGGAAACGGACAGATATGCGTCGTCGGCCGGTGTACCGGAATCACCGTCGCGTCTTCGGTGACGGTGCTCGCGGGGTTGCTCGCGGCGGTTCTCGGCACCGGACTCGCGGGCGTCGGACTGCGCGCGTCGGCGACGAAGCGGTGAAATCGGAGTACTGAGCGTCGGACGGCGGGGTCAGTCGTCGCCGGGCGCGACGCCGCGGCGGTCCGATTCGAGGGAGATGTCCATCTCTTCGAGCATCGCTTCGGCCTCCTCGCGTTTCTCCTGGTGTTCTTCGAGGAACTCCTCCATGAGAATCGCCGCCTGCTCCTTGCACCCGCCGCAGAGGCGTTCGCCGCCGACGCACTCGTCGTACACTCGCTTCGCGAACTCGTCGTCGTCGCCGGAGAGCAGGTAGGCGTACAGTTCGTAGACGGGGCACTCGTCGGCCTTCCCGCCGAGTTCTCGCTGCTTCTCCGCCGTCTCTCGCCCGCCGGTGGTTGCGGACTTCACCTTGTCGAACCCCTCTTGGGGGTCGTCCAGAAGCGAGATGTGCGAGGCGGGGATGGAGGAGGACATCTTCCCGCCCGTCAGGCCGGTCATGAAGCGGTGGTAGATGGAGGAAGGCGGCAGAAAGCCGTAGCCGCCGTTCTGCAACTCGACCTCGCGGGCCAACTCCTCGGCCTCCGACGCGGAGAGGTCGAACGCGTCGATGTGCTCCTCGTAGCGTCGCTTCTCCCCCTCGACGGACTCGATGAGCGCTTCGAACGCCTCCTCGGTCGCGTTGGCGTCGAGGAAGCGAACCCGGGGACGGAGCGGTTCCATTCCGGCGTTCTCCAGCTTCTCGACGACCGATTCGACCGCCGTCTCGACGGTCACGTCCACGTCCAACTCCGAAACGTCGACGTCGGCCACCCACTCGGCGGCCTCCCCGCACCGCGGCATCTCGGGGTCCTCCGCGAACTCCTCGCGGGCCTCGTACGCGGCGGCGACGATCGATCGCTCCGCGTCGGTGAGTTCGAAGCTCGCGTACGCCTCGGTCACCTTGAAGAAGCGCATCCGCGCGGCGAGGTCGCGGGCGAAGCGGACGTGCGGGTCCTGGTCCGGGCCGACGGGGATGACCGTCGGTTTCGGCTCCTCCAACTGCGGGTAGAGGATGTCGGCCATCTGCGTGACGACCGACTGCATGTGCGAGACGTTCGTCTCGCCGTCGAAGCCGTAGATGCCCTGGAACTCCGAGAAGTTCGCCTTCGACCCGAGTTCGAACGCGAGTTCCTGCAAGGTTCGGTTGTCCGACTGCCGGTAGAGTTCCCCTTCCTCGGGGTCGAAGCCGAGAGCGAGGAGGCTCAGGACGTAGTCGCGGGCGTGTTCGTCTATCTCCTCCCACGACAGGCCGCGGGCCGAATGGGCTTCCAAGTCCGCGATGAGGCCGTAGGCGTCGCCGCCCTGCCGTTGGTGCCAGATTATCTCGTCGAAGACGAGTTTGTGGCCGATGTGGGGGTCGCCCGTCGGCATGAACCCCGAGAGGACGGCGAAGTCGTCGCCCTCGCGCATGGCGTCCGCGACGGGTGTGTAGTCGCGGTGGCCGAAGATGACGCCGCGGCGCATCAGGTAGTGGGGGTTCGGCACCTCCGGAAGCACCTCGTCGAACTCCTCGATGCCGAACTCCTCGAACAGTTTGCGGTAATCGGAGATGGTCGAAGAGCCCCACGGGTCGAGGGCTACGTCGTCGGCCCCCTCGGCGGACGCACCGCCGTCGGGCAGGGCCTGATCCGTTCCCGAGTCGCCGGACTCGGGACTGCCGTCAGGCGAAGCCTGACGCGCGCCCTCGTCGTCCGTCCGGGTCTTTCCGTCCGTCTCGCGGGGGTCGGAGTCGTCTCGTGTCATGGAGTGAGTCGGGCGACCGAAAGCCAGTCTATGCCACTCTTGGCGCCGGTGAGCGCAAAAACCATTCGTTTCCGCACCCCGCCGGCGAGGCGCACGTCCAAGGAGAGGTCCCGCGGCAGGAACGTGTGGTCGGGCGAGACGACGCGCACGAGGTCCGCGGAGTGCGAGAGGTCCGAGACGGTCGAGAAGTCGGTGTAGACGCGGAAGTCCGCGCCGAACTTGAACCCGCTCTTGGGCACCGCGCCGGCGTCCCTGAGGGCGGCGTACGCCCGCAGGCGGCGGTCGAATCGGTCGCCCTCCACCTCGCGGGCCACCTCGACGACCGCCTCGTGGTCGGCGTCGACGTACCCCCGTTCGGAGAGGAACGCCCCCTCGACCAACGAGAGTTGGAGGGGGCCCGAATCCGCGTTGCGGCCGTGGAGTCGTTGGCCGTAGAAGCCGCGTTCGTACACCTCGTCCGGCGACTCCCACAGCAGAACCCGGTCCGAGAGGAGGTCGGCCTCCAACCCCGAGGGGGGTTCGTACTCGTCATCACCAGACCGCGTCCGGTGGCCTGCCGAGGTTCCCTCGGCGATGTCGCCCTCGATTCTGGGACGGTCCGTCTCGAAGTAGGTGAGTTCGCCGTCCTCGTCCACGACGGCCAGAACCACGTCGCCGAGGGAGTCGGCGGCGATGGACTCGCGTTCGCCCGCGATTCGAACGCGGTACTCCACGTCGTCGTCCCACGGCCCCTTCCCGCGGGGGAAGACGACGAAATCGACGCCGGCGTCGGCGTGGTCGGCCACGCCCGCCCAGTCCTCGCGGACGGGCGAGAGGTAGAAGCCCCTGTCTCTGAGGTCCTTGTAGACGACGAACTCCATCACCGCGCCCGTCCGCGTCAGGAACTCGCGGAAGTCCATCCCGTCTACGGCGTCCAAGTCGCCGCGCGCGAGGAGGTGCGCGGCTTCCACCGGCGCGAGTTCGATGCGGTTCCCCTCCGTGGGCCGTCCGTAGCCCCGAGAGTCGTAGAACCGCTGGCGCGCGTCGCCGCCGACGCGGACGACGTCGCCGTCGAGTGTCCCGTCCATGTCCGGAGTCGGGGGCGGCGCGGACAAAGGGTCTGCGATGCTCGCGTTTCGCCCCGCCGCGGAACGGACGTATCCGATTCCGCGACAGTTCGACGGTACGCTCGCCTCCTCCGAGTCGCAGTGAGTCCGCGCCGTCGGCGATCCGCACGAACGCGTCCGGAAACCTCGAACCGATTGTGAGAGGTCGGTCAGCCGCCGAGCGCGTTCTGAAAGTGCCCGGGTACGTGGTACCACGCATCCGCCGAGGCGTGAGCGTTAGCCGCGTTCGTGCCGCCGAACCGATGCTCGTCGGTCGGCGAGTCTCCCGATAAATCAGGGGGCGAGAACCCCGCCGTCACCGCGGGAACGCATCGGCGACATCGAGACACCGACCGACGGAGAGAGTGTATTTACCGCCGGAACGACCACAACCGGACGATGCCCTCCGCGAACGCCGAACCGCGCTCCGCGCGCGAACTCGGCCCGATTCGACTGCTCGACACGTCCCGCACCTACCGGTTTCTCGGCTTCGCCCTCGCGTTCGTCGCCCTCCAGATCGGAGGGTGGGCCGCCGAGAGTGCGTCGCTCGTTCCGACGGTGGCGTACGCGACGCTGGCCGGGTTCGTCGCGCTGAACGGTCTGTACCTCGGCGGGGTCCGATTCCGCTAGGAACGCGCCTTTCTCCCGCCGAGACGACGGCGCGGGGACGTGGAGAGACCTGTCGGTCTCAGCGGAATACTCATACGTCGATACGACGTATCTCAAGCATGGTCCACTGGTCCCCCTCCAAAACGGCCCGGCGACACCCGTCGTTGACGTTCGGTCTCGCCGGGGGGTTGTTCGCCTTCCTCTTCGTCGCGTGGGCGACCCTCGAACAACTGGCTGACGGCCCCGGAGGGTACGCCCCGTCGGGGCCGGGGGTGATTATCGTCCTCGGCGGGTTCGTCGGCGGCGCACTCCTCGCGCGGTTGCTCTGGACTCGCCTCGGCGCGGCCAAATCCCCGGTCAAGGGGACTGTCGTCGGCGCTCTCATCGGTCTCCTGGCGATGCCTGTGCCGATGTACCTCCTCGAATTCGCGCTGGTCGTAGTGGACGGGATGCCGTTCGAGGCAGTGCCCGGTATGTCGCCGTGGATGCGGGTGGGGAGCGACCTGTTGCTCTTGCTCGCGACGCCGCTCCTTCTCGCGGTGTTCGGCCTCATCGTCACCTACGGGGGAACGGTCGTCGTCGGTGCCGCCACCGGTTATCTGCTCGCCCGCCGGTGAGCGCCGCCGAACGGTTTCGAGCGCCGAGCGTCGTCCTCGGTGCGTACACTTACAGCGTGTACGAGGCGAGCGAGGACCGGCGGGAGGTGAAGGCCCGCAGCACGGTGACCTGAGAGAACCGTCGGATCCCTCTTCGAACTGAAAACTGACCCATCAGCGCCGCACGAGGCGGTACTGCGAGGCGAGAGAACGCGGTGGCACGTCTCGATATCGTTCACCTGCGGAGGCGCACGTCGGCCACCGGTGCGACGCGTTCCTCGCGGCCCTCCAACGGTTCGAGGAGGGGCCGTATCTCGTCGAACCGAGAGCCTTTCGTCACGACGTTGGCCTCTTGGTCCCAGTCGATGAAGTCGAACTCGTCTAGCTTGGGGAGATGAACGTGGTGAGTGCGGAGGAGTTCTTTGTCCCCGCCGTCCACCCGCCGCGATCCGGAGAGATACTCCCGGAGGAGCACGCGGTTCATCTCGGCCATCTCCGCGGAGACGCCCGACAGTTTCGGAACGTCTCGCGACTCGTGATCCAGTAGGAAGACTAACAGCCGACGCCGGGTACCGTCGGCTAACGCGTCGAACAGCTCCACCTGATGGATCAGTCCCATACGATGGTGGTCGCGGCCCCACAATCTTAAGCGGGCGTCGTTTTCACCGCAGCCCCGTGTTTTGATTAAGTGAGTAACTGCCCGCGCGGTCCGTCCGCGATTCGTCCTCTCGGACGGACGAAGGTGGTCGTCGAAACGTCCGATTTCACCCCGCGAACGCGTCGCAGGCGCCGTCTAAACACCGCCGCCCCCGCCCCGTCTCGAACACGGGCAACCCGCAGTCGCACTCGGCGACAACGACGCCCGCGGGGACGGCGAACGCCGACTCGCAGTCGGGGTAGGCGTCGCACCCCGCGAGCAAGCGTCCTCCGCGGCGGATGATGCGGAGGTCCGAGTCGCAGTCGGGGCAGGTCCACGCGCGGTCGAATCGTTCCCTCACGGCGTCGTCCAACGACTCGCAGGCGCGGTCGATGCAGAGTTCGAACGCCGCGCCGCACTCGGCGCGCATCAGCGGCAGGCCGCAGTCGTCGCACGTCTCCTCTACCACCGTCGCGCCCGCCGGGAGGACGTACCTCGCGTCGGTATCCACGCCCGCCACCGCGCCGCCGACGCGGACGAGGGGTTCGCCCGTCTCGGGGTGCACGCCGACGGGGACGCCCGCCTCGGTGGCGGGGTACTCCGCGCGCCCCGCCGAGTCGTGCGAGACGACGCGGAGGGTCTGTTCGTCCGTGCGCGCGACGATGCCGAACCCGGACGCGTCCGTCTCGACGGTGAGCGTGTCGGGACGCGTCAACCACGATACGGGTTGGTAGCCGTCGGCGTCGTGGACGAGAACAGTGCGGTCGGGTTTCACGACGACGACGACGCGTCCGCGTTGCGTCCGGGTGCGCGCGCCCTCGAAGGTGGTGGTGCAGTCGCCGGCGAAGATTCGTATCGTTTCCGTCACGGCGACGGTGGCCCCGGCATCCCTGATAGACCCTCCCACGAAGGTCTTTGAAGGGTGGCGGTCGTTCGGGGGAGCATGGACGTCCCCGACGAAGTGGTGCTGTTCGACATGGACGGAGTCCTCGTGGACTCCGAGGACTACTGGCACGAGTTCGAAGACGAGTTCGTCTTCGCCGACGCCGTCGCATCGGGCGACCCGGCCCACGAGGAGGTCACCGGGATGCACTTCCGCGAGATATACGACTACCTCGACGAGACGTACGGCGCGACGGTCACGAAGGAGGAGTTCGTCGATGCCTACCACGAACGCGCGGAGTCGCTCTACGGCGAGCAGGTGACGCTGATGGAGGGAGCCGAGGAGTTGTTCGAGGAGTTGCGCGCCGACGGACGGAGACTCGCCATCGTCTCCTCCGCGCCGCAGTCGTGGATTTCCATCGTCCGCGACCGGTTCGAACTCGACCCCCTCGAGTTGGTTCTCAGCGCCGAGGACATCGACGCCGCCGGGAAACCCGAACCGCACATCTACGAACGCGCCGCGGCCGAACTCGGCGTCGAACCCGAGGAGTGCGTCGTCGTCGAGGATTCGCTCAACGGCATCGAATCGGCCGTCCGGTCGGGCGCGTTCACCGTCGCCTACCGCAGAGCGCACAACGCGGAGTTGGACCTCTCGCAGGCGCACGTCGTGGCCGAAGGACCCGAGGAACTGCGCGAGATTCTGCTGGGCTGACTCTCAGTCCCCCGAAAGCGTTGTTCCACCCCTACGGAGAAGAAAAGGTTATCGTCCCTTATGTCAGACCATTCACATGAGTAGATTGTCAGTACTCCTCGTCTGTCTGCTCGTCCTCCTCGCCGGATGCGCGGGCGGCGGGGGAGACGGAGACGCGACTGCGGACGCGACGCCCGCCGCGGGCGGAGACGGAAGCGGCGGTGACAGTGACAGCGACGCCGACTCCGACGGCGGAAACGGCGACTCCAGCGTCAGCACCGGTACCGCCGGACCGGACGACATGCCCGACGCGGTTCCCCTCCTGCGGGAGGGTGAACGGTACGAGTACGAGGTTCGGAGCGCCGTCCTCGCGGACGCGCCCGAGTCGGGGACGCTCACCATCGACGTGACGGCCGACGGCGAGTGGCCCGTCGCGTCGATGGACGCCGTCCGAGATGCCCCGAGCGGTCGGGTGGAGGCGTCCGGGGAGGCGGCGGCCTACTCGCCGGCCCTCGGCGAGATGACGTACGCGCTGAACGTGCGTTCGATGGTCGTCACCTCCCGCATCGTCGCCGGGAAGTCCACCGACGTTCGGACCTACGAGGTGGGCGAGACGTGGCAGATGGCCTCCTCGGACGGCGAGGCGAACTTCGAGGTGGTCGGCGAGGAGGAAGTCGCCGGCCTGACCGCGAAGCACGTCCGCGTCACCGGCGAGAGCGACACGGACGCCGACATCTGGCTGGTTTCGGGCGTGGGATACCCCGCGAAGTTCGTCCAGACGGAGGGCGGCGAGGCGACGATAGAACTGACGCTGACGGCGTACGAGCGTCCCTGACGCACCCCTCCGTTTCGCGTCGAGAAAGCAGACCGTTCGGCGGTCCTACTCCACGTCCACGGTGCGCGTCGCCGTGACGGGGTGGAGAGGGTCGTCGGGGAACGTCACCTCGACGCGGTACTCCAGTTCGTCCGCCGTCGCGCCGAAGACGCCCACCGGCACCGAGACGGAGTCGGTGAGGTACGTCTCCTTCGTCGTCATCTCCACGTCGTTGACGGTGACGCGGACGCCGACGGTGCCGCCGCCGCCGCGGTTGCCGACGGTCACCTCGCACATCTCGTTTTCGCCGGTGGCGATGGTGTCGGGGAACTCGCCCCACGACACCTCTACCGCGGGGAAGTTGCGCGCGTTCCTGACGACCTGTTCCGCGACGCCCTCGGAGAGTCCGGCGCGCCGCAGTTCCGCCTCGCCGGCCTCCACCACGTCGCGGGGACTGCGCAGGCCGCCGGTGGCGAGTTTGCTCGCGCGGTTCGGCCCGATGCCGTCCACCGCCGTCAGGCCCACGGCGTCGCGGGAGACGCCGTGTTCGACGCGCGCCTCGACGCGCCGGGCGAGGTTCGCCGCCCGCGGCCCGGCGAAGGCGTCGAGGAACTCCCGAAGCGCCGAGATGAGTCGGAGGGCGTTCTGCCGGATGACCCACGCGTCCGACCGGAGTTCCGAGGGCGTGGAGTTCCGCATCCCGGCGTGGAGGATGGCGAATACCTTCCGCGGGCCGTCTTCGAGGTGCGTCGAGACGTCCGACAGCACCTCGTCCACGGCGTCGCCCTCCGACTGGCGGGGGGAGACGTCGTGGAACTCCGCCGCGCCCGCGACGGTTTCGAGGATGGCGTCGTCGGTGATGGTGTCCCGTTCGCAGAGGTCGTAGAACCGCCGCGCGGTGTCGAGGCGGAGGTAGTACTTCGAGGCGAGGCGGCCGAGCGTCGTCGCCCGGATGGAGAGGTCCTCGCCCATCTCGACGAACCCGCGGTCCACGAGGACTTCGAGCGTCTCGCGCACGCGTTCGCGCAGGCCGCCGAAGTCGTACTCGTCGGGTTTCGAACGCGCGCGCTGGTAGTAGAACGTCGTCTCCAACCACGAGAGCACGTCCTCCAAGTCGCCGATGGTGCCCATCGCGATCTCGGCGTTGAGGTGCGAATCTAAGTCCTCGGCGAGTCGGGACTCGATCTCCTTGCCCTCCCGGAGGAGTTTCCGGTACTTGTCGGCGTCACTCCGGTCGCAGACGACCCACCCGTACCCCACGTCGTCGTAGCCGGGTCGGCCAGCGCGCCCGAGCATCTGGAGGATGTCGAGGGGGGAGATGTCCACCTCGCCTTCGAGAGGGTCGTGGTGCTTCGTATCGCGGATCACGACGCACCGTGCGGGGAGGTTCACGCCCCACGCCAGCGTCGAGGTGGAGAACAGCAGTTGGATCTTCCCCTCCTTGAACCACTGTTCGACCTTGTCGCGGTCGTCCTTGGCGAGGCCCGCGTGGTGGAACGCCACGCCGTCGGGCACCGACTTTCGGAGGGTCTCGTTGCCGAGTTCCTTCGCCTCGGTGTGGAAGTCGTAGTCGCCGCGCGCGCCGATGGGGATGTCGCGTTCGGCTATCTCGTCGCGAGCCTTCCCCGCCGCGCGGAGGGCGTCCTGCCGCGATGAGACGAACACGAGGGCCTGCCCGTCCTCGCGGATGTGCGGTTCGGCCAAGTCCAGCGCGCGGTAGAGGCGGCGGTACTTGTCCTGAAACGGGTTGTCGCCGTGCGTGTACGTCTTCACGTCGGCGTGGAGGTCCACGGGCCGGTAGTCGTCGCCGAACTCGAACGTCGTCTCGGGCGGGGCGTCCAACCACGCCGCCACGTCCTCGACGTTCGGCATCGTCGCCGAGAGGGCGACGACGCGCGGGTCGCAGATGCGCCGGAGGCGCGAGACGGTCACTTCGAGGACGCCGCCGCGCGTCTCCGAATCGAGGAGGTGCACCTCGTCGATGACGCAGCAGTCCACGTCGGTGATGAAGGAGTACCGGGCGGAGTCGTGCTTCCGCGTCGCGGAGTCCGTCTTCTCGGGCGTCATCACGAGGATGTCCGCGCGTTCGGCGCGGCGCGGGTTCAGGTCGCGTTCCCCGGTGACGACGTAGACGGAGTAGCCGAGGCTCTCGAAGCGTTCCCACTCCGACTCCTTCTCGTTGGTGAGGGCGCGGAGGGGCGCGATGAAGAGGGCCGTCCCTCCCTTCTGGAGCGTTCGACAGATGGCGAGTTCGGCGAGTGCGGTCTTTCCGCTGGCGGTGGGCGCGGAGGCGACGACGTTCTCGTCGGAGTCGAGAATCGCCGGGGCCGCCTCGCGTTGCATCCGGTTGAACTCGTCGAATCCGAAGGCGTCGGCGAAGTCGGGGACGACATCCGCGACTCTCACGCGACGCACCTCCCGACGAGTCGGACGGAAGCCTCGTCGAATCGGAGATCCGACGGAGGGAGACAGGTCATGTGAGAGAGGGAGACTTCCGTCGGGAAAGGCGTTTCTCCCCGCGTCCGTCGAGAATAACTGTCAGTTACTGAAGAGTGAAAGTAGAGAGAGAAGCCGAAGCGAGTCGCCTCACGCGACGACGGTCGCGGCCGCGATGAACGACCACTTCGTGCCGCTCTTGGATTCGTTCTTCTTCTGTTCTGCCTTCGTCTGGTTGCGGCGGTGGTTCCACTGCATATCTGGTAGGAGGCTTTACTCGCTTATGAGTATTTCGCTCTCCTGACATGTACGTCATGTTCGTCCCTGTGCGTTCGTGAACTGTCGTGAGGGTTCTCGGCCTATCTCCGGCCGTCCGCGCCCACGTCGAACGACTCCTCGCCGACGCGAATCGTGTTGTCCACGAGGTTCGCATGGCCGCGGCGGAGGCGTTCCGAGATGGCCTGTTGGGAGACGTCGAGGGTGTCCGCCAAGTCGGCCATCGTCACGTCGCGCGGGACGTCGAAGTAGCCCTGTTCGGCGGCGGTGAGGAGAACTTCGTACTGCGCCTGCGAGAGGCCGAACTCGCCGCGAGAGACCGACCCGGACAGTTCGTGGATGTTCAGCACCTCGAACGTCAGGTCGCGTTCGCGGCAGTACGCGGCGGTGTTCGAAAGCGCCTCGCGGTCCGGGAGGAGGAGGCGGACGCGCCACTGTTCGTCCGTCCCGTACATCTCGAGGACCGCACCCTTGGCGTAGACGAGAACGTGCGTCAACGCGAGAACGTCTTCCACCCACTCCATCCGGTAGAGTCGTTCGTCGCCGAAATCGTCGAGAAGCGTCGCCTCCGCGACGCTCGGGTCCGCGTCGAGGGCGTCGTCGAACTCCTCGAAGGAGTCCGCCGTCACGCGCACGTACGGGACGAGGCTGTCGCCGTCGTGGGCGACGACGCGGACTACCTCGAACTCGGCGCGGGGAACCTCCGCAAGCGACCGTCCTAGTGCGAACTCCTCCGCGGCTAGTTCGACCGAAGCGATGGTACTCATCGTCCGAATCGACACGTTCCGGCGGATAAAGCGCGTTGGCAGATTCTAGCACGGTTTCCGTTCGGCGACTGTCGAACTCCCCGACATGAAACGGGAGGGGGGTTAACCAGCAGTAGTATACAACCACAATGGGGTTACCGGGAGCTAGTCATTCTTTACACAGGACGATGGACCCCCCCTACAGGCTCGACGACAGTCGAGTCCCCCTACACTGGGAGCTGATTCCGTCGAACGACGGATTCACGTTCCGCCACCGTTCCCAACCCGTCAGCGTCGAAGCGGTGAAGCGCACGGACGAGTACTGCGACCGGAACCGACCGTGGCTGCTCCGGTGCCGAGAGCAGGCCAACGAAGCGTCGTACACCCGGGAAATCGGGCGCGTTTCGACGGAGGTAGACGCCGTCTGCGCGCTCTTCGACTGGATGGAGTGCATCGACGAGCGAATCGAGCGAACCGGCGGCGCGCCGGTGAACCCCTCCGACGCCGGAGTTGAGGCGTTCGGCGGGAGTCGGCCCGCGCCGTGGCGGCCCGAACCGCAGAACGGGTAACGAATCCCGGTTAATCCTCACGTTTTTGCCGTCCGCCGCGGAAGGTGTACGCATGCCCGGCAGGCGGAAACCCGACTGGCTCAAGATGCGACCACCGTCGGGACGTCGGTTCACGGACATCAAACAGACGCTCCGCGACAGAGACCTCAACACGGTGTGCGAGGAGGCGAACTGTCCGAACCTCGGGGAGTGCTGGAGCGGTCGCAACGGGCCGGGGACGGCGACGTTCATGCTGATGGGCGACCGGTGTTCGCGCGGGTGTAACTTCTGCGACGTGCAGACCGGCGGAATGGAGTCGCTCGACCCGGAGGAACCCGCGAACGTCGCCGACGCCGTCGCCGAAATCGGCCTCGACTACGTGGTGCTCACCTCCGTGGACCGCGACGACCTGCCGGACCAGGGCGCGGGCCACTTCGCCGAGACCATCCGCAAGATAAAAGACCGCGACCCGAGCGTCCTCGTGGAAGTGCTGATCCCCGACTTTCAGGGCGAACCCGAGTTGGTCCGAGAGATAATCGACGCCCGTCCCGACGTCGTCGCGCACAACATCGAAACCGTCGAACGCCTGCAGTGGCCCGTCCGCGACCGGCGCGCGGGGTACGAGCAGTCGCTCTCGGTGCTCGAACAGGTGTCGCGGGAGTCCGACATCTACACGAAGACGAGCGTCATGCTCGGCCTCGGCGAGTACGACCACGAGGTGTACCAGACGCTCTCGGACCTCCGGGAGGCGGACGTGGACGTGGTCACCCTCGGCCAGTACCTCCAACCCTCCCGGACGCACCTCGACGTGTTCGAGTACGTCCACCCGGACGCCTTCGAGACGTGGCGGCGCGTCGCCGAGAAGGAACTCGGCTTCCTCTACTGCGCCTCCGGCCCGATGGTCCGGTCGTCGTACAAGGCGGGCGAACTGTTCGTGGACGCCGTGCTCAGAGACGGCAAGAGCGTCGAACAGGCCCGCCGCGAGGCGCGGACGGCCGCCGGCGACTGACCGAGGCCGCCGGACCGAAGCGCCGGTCGCGGACAGATTCTAAACGTTCGTCCATGATTCATCCGCGGCGGCGGCCGTCGTCGCGAAAACGTCGTCTGTATCCGCTCGAAAGTAGAAGAACGGTCAGTTCCCCCAGGTAGGGATGGACGCGTCGGGACGAGTCGGCAGTATTTCTGCCCATAGTAAACTATTTACGAAAATACTATACCTCGTGCGGATGACCCTCCAACATGCACAGGTGGGTTCACCCGTGAGCGTACTACAGCGAGACCCGCAGGACATGCTTCGCGTCCTCGACGAGAGCGGCGAACCCGTCGGCGAGGTTCCCGACCTGAGCGACGAGGAGTTGGTGGAGATGTACCGCGAGATGCGGTTGGCCCGCCACTTCGACACGCGGGCGGTGAGTCTCCAACGGCAGGGGCGGATGGGGACGTACCCGCCCCTGTCGGGGCAGGAGGGCGCACAGATAGGGAGCGCGTTCGCCCTCGACGAGGAGGACTGGATGTTCCCGAGCTACCGCGAACACGGCGCTGCGCTCCACCGCGGCCTGCCGTTGGAGCGGACGCTCCTCTACTGGATGGGCCACGAGAAGGGGAACGCGATTCCGGACGACGTGAACATCTTCCCCGTGGCGGTGCCCATCGCCACGCAGATACCCCACGCCACCGGCGCGGCGTGGGCGAAGAAACTCCGCGGCGAGGACGCGGCGGTCGTCTGTTACTTCGGCGACGGCGCGACGAGCGAAGGCGACTTCCACGAGGGGCTGAACTTCGCAGGCGTCTTCGACACGCCGAACGTGTTCTTCTGCAACAACAACCAGTGGGCCATCTCCGTCCCGCGGGAGCGACAGACCGCGAGTCGGACGCTGGCGCAGAAGGCGACGGCCTACGGCTTCGAGGGCGTCCAAGTCGACGGCATGGACCCCCTCGCCGTCTACGCGGCAACCCGCGCGGCCGTCGAGAAGGCGAAGAACCCCGACGAGGGCGAGCGTCGGCCGACGCTCATCGAGGCGGTGCAGTACCGCTTCGGCGCGCACACGACGGCGGACGACCCTTCGGTGTACCGCGACGACGACGAGGTGGCGGAGTGGCGGAAGAAAGACCCCATCCCGCGACTCGAACGGTTCCTCCGGGAGACGGGCCGCCTCGACGACGAGTCCGTCGAGTCCATCCAGTCGTGGGCCGAGGAGCGAGTGGCGACAGCCATCGAGAAGGCGGAGTCGGAACTGCGGCCCGAACCCGAGGAGATGTTCACCCACCTCTACGAGGAGTTGCCGCCGGAACTCCGCGAGCAGATGGCCGAGTTCGAGGCGTTGTACGAGAAACACGGAGCCGAGGCGTTCCTTCGGGAGTGACAGATGAGCCAGAACCAGACCCAACAGACCCAGAGTTTGACGCTAGTGCAGGCGGTACAGGACGCTCTCTACACGGAGATGAAGCGAGACGACGACGTGGTCGTCATGGGCGAGGACGTCGGGAAGAACGGCGGCGTCTTCCGCGCGACGGAGGGCCTCTTCGACGAGTTCGGCGGCGACAGGGTCATCGACACGCCGTTGGCCGAGTCGGGCATCGTCGGCACGGCCATCGGGATGGCCGCGATGGGGATGAAGCCGGTGCCGGAGATGCAGTTCTCCGGCTTCATGTACCCCGCCTTCGACCAACTCGTGAGCCACGCCGCGCGCATCCGCACGCGGAGTCGCGGCCGGTTCACCTGCCCGATGGTCGTCCGCGCGCCGTACGGCGGCGGCATCCGCGCGCCCGAACACCACTCCGAGTCGAAGGAGGCCTTCTACGCCCACGAGGCGGGCCTGAAGGTTGTCATCCCCTCGACGCCGTACGACGCGAAGGGACTGCTCATCTCCTCGATCCGTGACCCCGACCCGGTCGTCTTCCTCGAACCGAAACTCATCTACCGCGCGTTCCGCGGCGACGTGCCCGAGGGCGACTACGAGGTTCCCATCGGCGAGGCGGCGGTCCGACGCGACGGGGAGGACGTATCCGTCTACTGCTACGGCGCGATGACGCGCCCGACGATGGAGGCGGCCGAGAACCTCGCCGAGGAGGGTATCGACGCCGAAGTCGTGGACCTGCGGACGGTGGACCCGATGGACAAAGAGACCGTCGTGGAGTCGTTCGAGAAGACGGGCCGCGCGGCGGTGGTCCACGAGGCGCCGAAGACGGCGGGCATCGGCGCGGAGATAACCGCGACACTGCAGGAGGAAGCGCTCCTGTATCAGGAGGCCCCCGTCGAACGCATCACGGGGTACGACGTTCCGTACCCCCTGTACGCGCTAGAGGACTACTACCTGCCGTCGGTAACTCGGGTCGAAGAAGGTATCCGGAACGCGGTTGAGTTCTGAACGATGGGTATCAAGGAATTCAAACTGCCGGACGTCGGCGAAGGCGTCGCCGAGGGCGAACTCGTCACGTGGCACGTCTCCCCGGGCGATACGGTCACCGAGGACCAAGTCGTCGCCGAGGTGGAGACGGACAAGGCCCTCGTGGACGTTCCGTCACCGTACAACGGGACGGTGAAGGAACTCCGCGCCGAGGAGGGCGAGATGGTCCCCGTCGGCGACGTCATCATCACCTTCGAGGTAGAGGGTGAGGGCGACGAAGGGACAGAGACGGAACCGGAGACGGAGAGCGACGAATCCGAGGCAGCCGAGGAACCCGAGGAGGAGACGCCGCCCGCCGAGACGGAGTCGCCGTCCGGGCGCGTCTTCGCGCCGCCGAGCGTTCGCCGCCTCGCGCGCGAACTCGGCGTCGACCTCTCCGGCGTGGAGGGGTCGGGTCCGAGCGGACGCGTCACCGAGACGGACGTGCGGACCGCCGCCGAGGGGAGCGGCGACGGCGACGAGTCCGGGAGCACCGGGCCGCGCAACGTCTCCTTCAGCGGCAAGTCCGCGGTGTCGAAGGCGGGCGACAGCGGAGACGGACAGGCCGCCGAGTCCTCCGGGTCGGCGGGGGGCCCCAAGGCCGCCGGGCGGGAGAAGACGCTGGCCGCGCCCGCGACGCGCCGTATCGCCGAGGAGGAGGGCGTCGATATCGACGACGTGCCCGCCACCGAGGAACGGGACGGCGAACCGTTCGTCACCGAGGCGGACGTGCGCCAGTACGCCGAGGTTCAACGGGCCGCACAGACGGCGGACGCTCGCTCTCTCGCCGCGGAGGAAGGCGCGGGCGAGGCGGGCGAAGCGGCCGAATCGACCGCCGAGGCGGTCGAACCCGAGGCCGAGTCCGTCGACGCCGCCGGCGACCGGGTGCCGTACAAGGGCGTCCGGAAGGCCATCGGCGACCAGATGCAGCGCTCGAAGTACACCGCGCCGCACGTCACCCACCACGACGAGGTGGACGTGACGGAACTCGTCGAACTCCGCGGGGAGTATAAGCCGTTGGCCGCCGAACGCGACGTGAATCTCACGTACATGCCGTTTGTGACGAAGGCCGTCGTCGCGGCGTTGAAGCAGTTCCCGTACATGAACGCCCAACTCGACGAGGAGAACGAGGAGATAGTGCTCCGCGACGAGTACAACGTCGGCGTGGCGACGGCCACCGACGCGGGACTCCTCGTCCCCGTCGTCCACGACGCCGACGGGAAGGGACTGCTTGAGTTGGCGCGTGAGACGAACGAGTTGGTGGAGAAAGCCCGTTCGCGGAAGATTTCGCCCGCGGAGATGCAGGGCGGCACGTTCACCATCACGAACGTCGGCGTCATCGGCGGCGAGTACGCGACGCCCATCATCAACTACCCCGAGGTGGGCATCCTCGCGCTCGGCGAGATAAAGGAGAAACCGCGCGTGGTGGACGGCGACATCGTCCCGCGGAAGGTGCTGACGCTCTCGCTGTCGTTCGACCACCGCGTCGTCGACGGCGCCATCGCCGCGCGATTCACGAACAAGGTCAAAGAGTACCTGTCGAACCCCAAACTCCTCTTGCTCGAATAAATGGTCGTCGGAGACATCTCAACCGGAACGGAGGTACTGGTCATCGGCGCGGGACCGGGCGGGTACGTCGCCGCCATCCGCGCCGCGCAACGCGACTTGGACGTGACGCTGGTCGAGAAGGACGCCTACGGCGGCGTCTGCCTCAACCGGGGCTGTATCCCCTCGAAAGCGCTCATCACGGGCGCCGACGTCGCCCACGAGGCGGGCAACGCCGAGGAGATGGGCATCCACGCCGACCCGGCGGTGGACATGTCCCAGATGGTGAACTGGAAGGACGACGTGGTGGACACCCTCACCGGCGGCGTCGAGAAACTCTGCAAGGCCAACGGCGTCAACCTCATCGAGGGCGAGGCGCGCTTCAAAGACGACGGGAGCGTCCGCGTCGCCCACGGCGGCGAGGGACAGGGTTCCGAGTCCATCGACTTCCAGCACTGCATCGTCGCCACGGGTTCCCGACCCATCCAGATACCCAACTTCGAGTTCGCCGACGACCCGGTGTGGTCCTCGACAGACGCACTCGACACCGACACCGTGCCGGACAGACTCCTCGTCGTCGGCGCGGGCTACATCGGCATGGAACTGTCGACGACGTTCGCCAAACTCGGCGCGGACGTGACGGTGGTCGAGATGCTGGACGACGTCCTCCCCGGCTACGAGGACGACGTCTCCCGCGTCGTCAAGAAGCGCGCGCAGTCGCTCGGAATCGACTTCGAGTTCGGCGAGGCGGCGAGCGACTGGCGCGAGGAGGGCGACGGCATCGTCGTCACGACGGAGACGGAGGACGGCGAGGAGTCGTCGTACGACGCCGACAAAGTGCTGGTCGCAGTCGGACGAAGCCCCCTCACCGACACCCTCGATATCGAGAACGCCGGTCTCGACCTGACCGACGACGGCTTCGTCGAGGTGGACGACCGGATGCGAACCTCCGTGGACGGCATCTACGCCGTCGGCGACGTGGCCGACAGGGGGCCGATGCTCGCGCACGTCGGGTCGAAGCAGGGCATCGTCGCCGCCGAGCACATCGCCGGCGAACCCGTCGCCTACGACGCCCAGGCCGTCCCCGCCGCCGTCTTCACCGACCCCGAGATAGGGACGGTGGGCATGACGCAGGCGGAAGCCGAGGAGGAGGGCTTCGAGACGGTGGTCGGCCAGATGCCGTTCAACGCCTCCGGCCGCGCGTTGACGACGGGCCACACGGACGGCTTCGTCCGCATCGTCGCCGAGGAGCAGAGCGGGTTCGTCCTCGGCGCGCAGATAGTCGGCCCCGAAGCCTCGGAACTGGTCGCCGAAGTCTCCCTCGCCATCGAGATGGGCGCGACGCTCGAAGACGTCGCCAGCACCATCCACACCCACCCGACGCTCTCGGAGGCGGTCATGGAGGCCGCCGAGAACGCACAGGGGCAGGCGATTCACACGCTGAACCGGTAAGCGTCACCCCGCCTCACTCGTTCTTCGGGTCGTCCGCCGACGTGAACGCGTGAGAACACCGGTACACCGGTAGAACTCCTCGGGCGGGCGTCCGGCGTACGAACCGCCGATTCGCGCCCGCGTCACTGGGAGGTGACTTCCGCAGTTCGGACACGGAGGGCGGCCGAACATCGTACCGCCGACTCCGCGTACGGGCGATATGATTTTCGGGTCGCTCAGAACCCACGGACGCCGCGACGCGGAAACCGCGCTCATCGACCCTGATAGTCGATGTTCTATCAGTATCCTCCTCGAACGTTGATGACAATGTATCAGAAGTACAACATATTTGTGCGTCCGGCCCCTAGGTGGAATCACCATGAGAGGACCGAAGAAAGACCGCAACTTCCTCGGCAGTAGCATCCGCGGATGGACCCGAAACGCCGCGACGGACGGCGAGACGGACCGCGTTCCCGGCGACCGGCGGACCCCCTCCGGGTCGCCCCGTCGGGGTCCGACGCTCGGGAAGGCCGCACAGTCTCCGCTGAGCACGCTCGTCAATCTCCTGCGGACGTAATCGCTCTTCCGTCCGACGCGCGCCGACCCGGTAGCCGCGGCCGGCGCGAACTCGGAGCGGGCGACTTCGAACGACTCTGGACGAACACCGCTCTTCTGACGCGATAGAGACCGTCAGCCGTCGGTGCGTCGGAATCGAGCGAGCGAGAAGATGGCTTCGGAGCGGCCGGTTCACTCCGTCCGCGAAACGCCGCCGTCCGTCGCGGGGGCGGGGACGGAGGGGTTGGGGGACGCCGACGCTCCCGCGGTCGAACCAGCGGCGGGTGCTCGCCCGCCGGCGGACACCTGAAACCGGCCGAGCAGACCGCTCAGTTCCGTCGCCGCGGTGGCGAGGCCGTTGATGTTGTGCGAGACTTCCGACATCGAGGCGGTCTGTTCCTCGGAGGCGGCCGAGACGCTGGCGACTTCCTCGCTGGTCCGTTCGCCCGACCGGTTCGCCTCGTCCACCATCCGCAGAATCTCCTCGGCGGAGGCGGCCTGTTCGGTCGCCGCGCGGTCTACCTCCTGGATGCTCTCGTTTACGTCCTCGACCCGGTCGGCTATCTCGTCGAGGTCGGTCAGGGCCGCCGAGACGGTCTCCGTCCCCGAATCGACGCGTTCGCCGACCGCGTGCATGTCGTCCACCGTGTCGGCGGCCGAGGACTGAATCTCGCCGATGAGCGACTCGATGCGGCCGGTGGCGTCGCCCGCCTCGCCCGCGAGCGTCTTTATCTCGCCCGCGACGACGGCGAAGCCCTTCCCCGCCTCGCCGGCGCGCGCCGCCTCGATGGAGGCGTTCAGCGCCAGCAGGTTCGTCCGTTCGGCGATCTCGGTGATGAGGTCCACGATGGAGACGATCTCGGTCAGTTCGGCGTGCAGTCCCTCCACCTCGCCGACCGTCCGTTCGGTCTCGCGTTGGATGTGGCCCATCTCGTCGAGGGCCGCCTCCGCCGACGCCCGCCCGGACGCGCCGAGTGAGGCCGCTTCGCCGGACGTCCGGGCGACGTCCGTCGCGGAGGCCGCCACCTCCTCCACCGTCGCCGAGAGGGTGCTCATCTCGCCGGCCGCCTCCGTCAGGTTGTCGTGCTGGCGGTCGCTCTCCGTCGAGACGTTCGTCATCGCGGTGCTCACCTCCTCGCTGGCCGTCTTGACCTCCTCCGTGCTGGCGTCGATTTCGGCGGTCGAACTCGCCACGTCCGACCCGAACGACTGAATCTCGACGACGGTCCCTTCGAGTTCGACCATCATCGCGTTGAACCCGTCGGCGATTCGCGTCATCGCCTCGCTGTCGCCGCCCGCGCCCATCCGCGCGGTCAGGTTACCGGCGGCGGCGTCATCCATGACGCGGCCGAACTCGGCGGCCTTCGATTCGAGCGACCGGGTGAGCAGTTCGGCCTCCTCCCGCGAGACGGCCTCCCGCGCCCGCGACTCCTTCATGTCCTCGACGACGGCGTAGGTGCCCGTCGCGCCGACGGAGAAGACGGCCGTCGTCGCCGTCAGAAGCGAGACGCTGGCCACGTCGAGGACGTCGCCGCCGAGGACGACGCCGAGATGCTCGGCGGCGACGACGCCCGTCCAGAGGAACCCCAAGAGCGACGCCAGCGCGAAGTTGAGCCAGAACCCGGCCTCCGCGTCCGTCTCGCGGTACGCCTGCAGACTGACGACGACGGCGCCGAGGAACGCAAGCGTCCCGACGATGTCGAAGAGCGCGACGAATTCGACCACGGTCACTCCCCCTCCGCGAGGACGCGGCGGCGACGGGTGTACGCCGCGACGAAGAAGACGACGCCCGCGGCGGCGATGCCGACGGCGTGTTCGACGACGTTCAGCACGTCGCCGAGAACCACCGCTTCGAGGTTCGTCACCACCGCGCCGACGCAGAGCAGGACGTACCCGCCGGTGAACAGTTTCGAGCGCGACGAACTCAACAGCAACACGGGGACGAGTCCGACGAACGCTATCACTACCAGTATCAGCTCTTTCGGGTCGAGCGCAGCTAGTTCCGAAGCCATGTTAGTCGGTGCCACATTCTCGGTTAGAGACTTAGCAGTATCTCTCCGAATATCGCGGTTGAGAAGCACGGAAAGGGTCGAATCCGGAACCGATAAACTCGTTTTCCGTTCGAATGGAGTTCGGTAGCCCCGGAATCGAGAGCGCGAGGGCTCCGGTCGTCGAACCGGGGAAATCGACGGAGAGAACGAGAGCGGAGAGAAGCGACGCGGTGGGTGACGGGATACCGACGGGCGAGGCGGCGGCCCGGTTACTTCGACTTCCGCACGATGGCGCGTTCCGCGAGGAGGTCGCCGAGTTCGTACATCGAGGTGACGACTTCGTCGCAGGACGGTCGAACGGCGGCCTTCGGTTCGAAGCCGACGGCGAGGCCGGCGACTTCGAGCATCGGGAGGTCGTTCGCGCCGTCGCCGACGGCGACCGAGTGGGAGAGCCTCGCGTCGAGTTCGTCCGCCAGCGATTCCAGCGCTTCGTCCTTCGTCCCCTCGACGAGGGGACCCTCCACGTCGCCGGTGAGGCGGTCGCGTTCGACGGGGAGTCGGTTGGCGACGATGGAGTCCACCTCGACGCCCTCCTTCTCCAGGGCGCGTTCGACGCCGCGTTCGAAGCCGCCGGTGAGGATGGCGACGTGGTGGCCGGCGTCGCGGAGTCGGGCGATGAGGTCCGCCGCGCCGGGGCGGAGTTCGACTTCGCCGTACGCCGCCTCCGCGTCCTCGATTTCGAGGCCCTCCAGCAGAGAGGCGCGCTTGCGGAGACTCTGCGCGTAGGATATCTCGTCGTTCATGGCGCGTTCGGTGATGTCGGCCATCTCCTCGGCGACGGCCTTGCGCTTGCCGAGGAGCACGGTCATCTCCGAGTCCGAGAGCGTTCCGTCGAAGTCGAAGGCGATGAGTCGCATATCCGACCGTCACTCCCGGACGGTTTGAAACCATCCATCCGCGCCGAAGTACGGTCCGCCGGGGGCGAGACGGCCGCCGACGGGGCACCGGGCGACGCGCGAATCCCGTGTTAAGCGCTAACGAACCACTATTAGCCATATCAGCCGTCGAAGAAACCCTTATCCGGGGTCCAAGGAACATACGCGCATGAAGGTTCTCGTCACGGACCCGATAGCCGACGCGGGGTTGGAACGACTCCGCGAATCGGGCCACGAGGTCGTGACCGACTACGACGCAGAGGGCGACGCACTTCTCGAAGCAGTCTCGGACGCGAACGCGCTCGTCGTTCGCTCCGGGACGGAGGTGGACGAGACGGTGTTCGAGGCCGCGCCGAACCTCGTCATCGTCGGGCGCGCCGGCATCGGCGTGGACAACATCGACATCGACGCCGCGACGGACCACGGCGTCATCGTCGCCAACGCCCCGGAGGGCAACGTCCGGGCCGCCTCGGAGCACACGGTTGCGATGGCGTTCGCCGCCGCGCGATCCATCCCGCAGGCGCACGCCCGCCTGAAGGACGGCGAGTGGGCGAAGGGCGACTACCTCGGGACGGAACTCAACGGGAAGACGCTCGGCATCGTCGGCCTCGGCCGCGTCGGCCAAGAGGTGGCAAAGCGCCTCGACGGCCTCGGCATGGACATCGTGGCGTACGACCCCTACATCGGCCAAGAGCGCGCCGAACGCCTCGGCGCCGAACTCGTCGAGTTCAAGGACTGCCTCGAACGCGCCGACTTCCTAACGGTCCACACGCCGCTCACGCCGGAGACGGAGGACCTCATCTCGACGGACGAACTCGAACTGATGGGCGGCGGCTACCTCGTCAACTGCGCCCGCGGCGGCGTCGTCGACGAGGATGCCCTCGCCGCCGCGGTCGAAAACGGAACGCTCGACGGCGCGGCGGTGGACGTGTTCGCCGACGAACCCGTCTCGCCGGACAACCCGCTTCTCGCCGTCGAGGACGTCGTGGTCACGCCGCACCTCGGCGCGTCCACGTCGGCGGCCCAGGAGAATGTCGCCACCTCCATCGCCGACCAGATAGACGCCGCGTTCAACGAGGAGCCCGTGATGAACGCCCTCAACGCCCCCTCGGTGGACGAGAGCGCCTTCCCGCGCATCCGCCCGTACCTCGACCTCGCGGAAACGGCCGGGAAGATCGGCGCGCAGTTGCTCGACGGCCGCATCTCCTCGGTCGAAGTCACCTACGAGGGCGACATCGCCGACGAGGACGTCGATCTGGTCACCGCCTCGGCCCTCAAGGGCGTCTTCGAACCGCTGGAGTGGCAGGTCAACGCCGTCAACGCGCCGAAGATAGCCGAGGAACGCGGCATCGACGTGACCGAGTCGAAGACGATGCAGTCCGAGGACTTCCAGAGCCTCGTCACCGTCACCGTCGGCAACGACGAGGAGTCGCTCAGCGTCTGCGGGACGCAGTTCGCGGGCGATGACCCGCGCATCGTCCGCATCGACGGCTACCGCGTGGACGCCATCCCGCACGGGCGGATGCTCGTCGCGCGCAACTACGACACGCCGGGCGTCATCGGCTTCATCGGCAGCGTCCTCGGCGACAACGACGTGAACATCGCCGGGATGTTCAACGCCCGCCGCGCCGACGAGGGCGGCGAGGCGTTGACCGTCTACAACCTCGACAACCACGTCCCCGACGAGGTTCGAGAGGAACTGCTCGCCGACGAACGCATCATCGACGTGAAGTACCTCACGCTGAACGGCACCGACGAGTAAGCCGACGAGAGGCAGTCAGCGCTCCCAGCGAACCGCGTGCCGTTCTCCCTCGGGAGTGTCGCTCGCGACGACGACGTCGCCGCGCGCGTTCAACGTTCGACACCGCGTTCACTCCGCCGTCGTCGTCAAGCAGCGTTTCTCACTCTTCTATCCCCTCGTCGTCCGTCCACCGGAAGGCGCGGTTCACTCCGTCGCCGGGGCGTTCGCGGTCAGTCGCCGACGGGAATCGCGCCGGCTCCAAGGCTGTGGCGGCGGAGACAAGGACGGCGAGAAGGGGGCGTCGAGACGGTACGAAGAGGGAGTCTTGGAGTGACCCGAGCTACCGCAAGCGCTCTCTCACGTCGAGTCGCCGAGCGACTTTGTCGGCGAGTCCGGTGTCCGGGGCGGGCGGGCGAACCGTCGGCGTCGCCGAGCTTTGCTCGGTGGGCCGCGAGACACCGTCTCGCGACGTCGCCGAGGTTCCCTCGGCGGAGGAAGCGGAGGCGGAGGACGCGCCGTCGATGTCGTCGATGACGCGTTCGTAGTGGTCGATGACGTCCTGTCGGGCGCGTTGGGCCTCCTCGACCTTCCGTCGAAGCGCCTCGTTCTCGCGTTCGAGGCGGGCGACGCGTTCGCGGAGGGACTCCCCGTCGGCCGACGGACGCGCCGGCGACGCGTCGCCGCGCGCGGCGTCGGAGGGGGCGGCACCCGGAACCGCCGCCTCGTCGCTCCGTCGCCGGGGACGCGAAGACGACGAGGCGGCCGTCTCCTCGGGATCGGCGTCGGCGGGCGGGAACGTTCGGTCGCGGCGTGATTCGCCACTCACCGTTCCAGTCGGGAAACTGGGCAAGGGCATGTTTGTGAAGACGACCCACGGAGACATGAAACTGCGTCAGACCCGCGTCACACTCGTTCGGGCGAGACGAAACGTTCGCGGTCGGACACCCGGTTACTCTGCGAGGAGGTCCAACACCGCGTCGGTGGAGTTGGCCACGGGTTCAGGTTCCGCGCCCGCCTCGAAGGCGGCGTCGGGGTCCTTCAGGAGGTGTCCAGTCGTCAGGCAGACCACCTCTTCGTCGCCGCCGACGGTGCCGGCGTTCCGGAGTTTCCGGAGTCCGGCGACGGACGCCGCGGAGGCGGGTTCAACGCCGATGCCCTCGCGCGCCAAGTCGCGCTGGGCGGTCGTGATCTCCTCGTCCGAGACGGCGACGGCGGTGCCGTCCGTCTCGCGGATGCCCGGAAGTGCCTTCGGGGCGTTGACGGGGTTGCCGATGCGGATGGCCGTCGCGCGCGTCTCCACCTCGTCCCAGCGTTCGGTGTCATCCCACCCGTTCTCCACCGCTTCGACCATCGGCGCGGCCCCCTCGGCTTGAACGCCGGTGAGTTTGGGCACCTCGCTCGGGTCCAGCGACCCGGACTGGACGAGTTCGCGGAACGCCTTGTACAGCGCCGCGGTGTTGCCCGCGTTGCCGACCGGCAGGACGATTCGGTCGGGGAAGTCGCCGTAGTCGCCGCGGAACTGCTCTAAAATCTCCAGCCCGATGGTCTTCTGGCCCTCCAGTCGGAAGGGATTCAGCGAGTTCAGCAGGTACACCTCGCCGCGTTCCGCGAGGTCCTGCACGATGTCGAGACAGGAGTCGAAGTTGCCGTCCACTTCGAGGATGCGCGCGTCGTGGAGGGCGGCCTGCGCTATCTTGCCGGCGGCGACCTTGCCGGAGGGGAGCAAAACGAGCGTCTCCATGCCGCCGCGCGCGCCGTACGCCGCGAGTGCCGCGGAGGTGTTACCGGTCGAGGCGCACGCGAGGCGGTTCACGCCGAGTTCCTTCGCCACGCGGACGCCGACGGTCATGCCGCGGTCCTTGAAGCTCCCGGTGGGATTCATCCCCTCGTGTTTGATCCTGAGCGTCTCGACGCCCACGTCGTCTTCGAGGCGCGGGGCCTCGTGGAGGGGCGTGTCGCCCTCGGGGAGACTGACGCCCTCCTCGAAGGGGAGCGCCGCCCGATAGCGCCAGACGCCGCGCCCCTCGAAGTCGTCGAACGTCGGGGGGTCGGCGTAACGGACTTCCAGAAGGGCGCCGGCGTCGCTCGTGTAGCGAATCTCGTCGAAGGGGGCGTACTGCTCGCCCGTCTCGATGCACTCCAGCCACACGCCGTCGTCGGCGACGTCGGGGGCCTCCTGCGCGGGCGCGGTGAGTTCGAGGCTCATCGTGCCCAGCGTCGGGGTCGGCGGGCAAAAAGGGGGGCGGTTCGGGCGCGTCTCGCCGCCCCGCGCCGTCTCGGCCGTCGGTTCTCGGCGCGACTCGGGCGTCAACCGTCGGGGTGTCCGCGGCCGTGGCGTTCGACCAGTCGCCGCATCACGCCCGACTCCGCCCGTTGCAGGAGGTCCGAAGCCGTGCTCGGCGCGCAGTCGAGTTCGTCGGCCACGTCCGCGACGCCCGCCCGGCGCGGAACCTCGTAGAAGCCGAGTTCGACGGCGGTTTCGACGGCCGTCAGTTGGCGCGCGGTGAGTCCGTCGGCGACGGGCGCGTGCCGCCGGTCGTACTCGCCGACGGCCTTCACCGTCGCGTCCACCGCCTCGGGCAGGTCCGAGAGCACCGTCCGCAGGTCCTCGCCGGGGCCGACCAGCGTCACGTGGAACGCGGCGTCGGCGTCGTAGACGACGGGCGGGACGAGCACCAGATTCAGGTCCGCGAACGCCTCCCGCCACGCCACGTCCTCAGGGCGCGTCTCTTGGCTGATGTAGACGTAGAACGACTCGTCGTCTATCGGCGTGAGGTCGTACCAACGGACGGATTCGACCGCCGACAGCGCCTCCTCGTACGGTTCTCGGTCCGCCTCGACGTAGAACAACTCGTGTTCGACGCCCCCGTCGCCGGTGACGCCGCTCCACGCCTGCAGTTCCTCGTACCGAACCGCGTCCCCGTCGCGGATGAACTCCTGCATCGGGTGGAGCATCCAGCGGGGTTGTGAGAGTTTCGCGTCGAGGTACTTCACGCCTCACCGCCCGGTAGCGACCGCTCGGCACTTAAATCGACTAGTAGAACCGCGGCAAATCCCACGCGGTACCGCTCCGAACCGACGCGTATGGAGCAGACGATGACCGCGGTTCTGTCCGCAGTCGGAGCAGTCGCCGGACTGGGGAATCTGGTCGGTATTACCGCGAGCGCTCTCGGGCGGGCCGACTACTGGCCGCCGGGGGACAGAAACCGGACGTACTACGCCCACTGGACGCTCTCGCAGGTCGTCAACGTCTCATTGGTCGGCGTCGCGTACCTCGATTGGAACGGCCTCGGCCTGCCGCGGCCGGTGGTCGCCGGCGGCGGCGTCCTGTTCGTCGCCTGGTACGCGGCGGCCGTCGCCGCCGGACTCGACTTGGGCGTCGAGGAGACGAAGGGGTTGCGCGGGGAACTCCGCACCGACGGGTGGTACCGGTACTCGCGGAACCCGCAGTACGTCTGTTACATCGTCGCGACGGTCGGATTCGCCGCGATGGCCGCGTCGGCGTGGGCGGCCGCGCTGTGCGCCGTCTACCTCGCGTGGTGGGTCGTCCTGCCGTTCGCGGAGGAACCGTGGCTTCGCGAGGAGTACGGCGAGGCGTACGAACGCTACGCCGAACGCGTCCCGCGGTTCGTCGGACGCCGTTCCCTCCGCGCACTCGCCGGGACGCGTTCGGGCCTCGGAGCGAAGTGACGGGCGGGGGCGTCGGGCGTCCGCGCCGGCGTCGCCGGGGGACTGAATCGAGACGGCCGAAGCCGTCGGCTCACTCCTCGGTTCCGTACGCGTCGATGCTCGCGTGGACCTGTTCGACCCACTCGTCTAAGGCCTCGTGGAGCATCCGCTTTGCCTCGGGGAGGTCGGTCGCGGTGTACTGGTAGACGTAGCCGCCGGGGTCGAGAAGTCGCCGTTCGCGGTCGGCCAGTCCCTTCTCCATCAGCGTCGTGAGCGACCGGTTCACGTTGCTCCGGTCCCTGTCGAGTTCGTCCGCGAGTTCCGCGACCGTACTGCCCGGACTGTCGAGAAGCGTCAAGTACGTCCTGCTCTCGTGGGCTTGGATGCCGAAGACGCACGCGAGAACGTGCTGAAAACTCGGGTTCTCCGTTTCGACGAGGTCCCCCATATCTGGCGCGTCGCTCATGTACGGTACAACGCCGCGCCCCCGATTAAAGTCCCGCGTCGCCGGCAGGGCGCGCACGCCGCGGAGTCAGATTCAGTTCGCTCCGAACCGGAGGCGAGACCGGACGCCGGGGGAATCGACGGAGGACCGCCGCGGAGAGACGCCGGTCGCTACTCGTCGCGCGGTTTGGGGTCGTCGATGGGGTTCAGCCCCATCGCCATCAGTCGGCGGGCGATGACCACGATACCGTTGGTGAACCCCTTTCCGAACACCGCTCGCTCGTACTCGACGGACCCCGACTCGTCCTCCTCAACGGAACTGACCAGAATCGTGTCCCGGTCGACCAACAGGAGTCGGCTGATGGCCGTGTCGTCGTCGGGGTCGGACGGAGAGCTGTGCAACCACGACAGTTCGGAGACGAACACCTCGGCGTCGGGAAGCGCGCCCTCTATTCGGTCGTGGAACGCCCCCGTGGTCGTCCCGACGAGGACGTCGACGCCTGACTCCCGAGCGCTCTGCAGGCGTTCGAGCAACTCGTCGGTGACCGTTCCTTCGCGCCCGAGGATGAGCACAACCTCCTCGTCGGCGTCGCCGACGAGTTGCAGTAATCGGTTCCCGATGGCTGATTCGCCCGAGAGCGCCCACACCTCGTGGGTGACCTCCTCGTCGGCGTTGAGCGACGCCGATCCCATCGATTCGAGGGCGTCGACCAGCGACTCCGTCCGAGACTCGTACTCTGCCCGGAGCGTCTTCGCCGCCTCCCCGATGGGGACGGACCGGAACTGCTGTGGGTTGCTGTGTTGAATCTCGACGAGTCCCTTCGTCTCCAGTACGCGAATCGCGTCGTAGACGCGAGTCCGCGGCACGTCCGACGTCTCGCTTATCTCCTTGGCCGTCGCTTTCGGCAGACGCGACAGCGCCACGAAGCACTTCGCCTCGTACTCTTTCAATCCCAGTTTCTGAAGCAGTTCGACCGCCTCTTGATAGCTAGATAACTCTGACATGGGTCCCAACCATTTGACCGGCGCCTCCGGTACCGTCTGTAATAGTATGCGAGCCTTGATAAGTCACCGCCTCTCGTCCGTCCGCCGGCGACGCCATCGGAGAGACTCCCGACGAGGAACACCGAGACGAGCGCGGGACGCGAAACAGTTCATTCACTCAGATAATCACAGTAGGGTTATACAGTGGTAGTTCGAATCGTCACTGGGCGTAGGGTACGTAGGGTCCCAACCAACCGCTATTCTACGCCTAGCTGCCACCTTCGTGGCAGTTTTTCGAGAGATTAATACCTGATTTCGAAGCATTCGGTGTACTCGTTCGTGAGAAACCTCAGTAGCGGTTCGATGTCCCCGAAGCGAGGGCCCTTCGCGACGATACCCGACTCCGGGTCCCAGTCGATGAAATCCACGGCGTCTAACTTCGGGAGGTGGACGTGCCTGAAGGCGATTTCCGCCTGTAGCTGTCTCTCTCCGGAGAGATCGTCCGCCGCGTCCGGAACGACGGAGCGTCCGTTCTCTCGCATCAGCGACGCCAAAATCTGCCGTCGGTGACCGTTCGCCAGCGCTTCGAAGTGACTATCAGTCATCGCTCCCATATACGATTAATTACACTTCTGCACGGATAACGTCCCTCTCTTTTCGAGATCGCTCCGCGTGTGAGTAAGCGGGTGACACTACTTCAAAGAGCTCTCGAATTCCGCTCCCGCCGCCCTCATGCCTCCTTCGCGTACCCCATCTTCTCGATGCAGGTCCGCATCTCCTCGGCCTCGCTGTGCTTGTGGAGCGTCGTGGGCGTGTCGCAGTAGAACGTCGTGCCGTCGTGCCGGAGCGACAGTTGGCGCGTCTCGCCCATCATCTCCGTCTCGACGAGGACGCGGCGTCCGCCGCAGAGGGCGTCGAGAATCTCCTCGGCGGACAGTTCGCCGGCCTCGACGCGGAGTGGGTCGGTCATATCGAACCTTCGGACGCCGCGGACATGACTGTTGTCTGTCCGCCGGATGCGCCCGCGAGTCTCGAAGAAAAGAGCGTTCGCCGGACGAACCGGCTCAGTTCGTCGTTTCACCGAAGTCCACGACGAGTACGTCAGCCGACGCTGACTCAATTCGTCGTGAACGCGAAGCCCTCGACGAGCGTTCGCCGGATGAAACCGGCTCAGTTCGTCGTGAACTTCGACTCCTCTTCGGACTCGGGCGGTTCGACGCCCTCCGCCGCTTCCGCCGTCGCCGTCTCCTTCTCGGTGTCGACGTGCCAGCGGTCCACCTCGTCGTCGTACTGCCCGAGGCGACGACTCACCTCCGACTTCAGTTCGTCGTCGTTGATGTTCACCTCGAAGATGAAGCGCGGTTCGTCGCTCTCGCCCCGCGTCGTCTTCTGGATGTTGGCGCTGACGAGTTCGCTGTCGAAGTAGTACGGCGCCAACTGCGTCATCACCTTCTGGTAGACGGTGTCTTCGACCTTCCGGAGGGCCTTCCGACTGGCCGAGTCCGCCGCGCGCGCGACGTATCCGATGGACTCGCTCCAGCGTTCGACCGCGCCGTCGTTGTCGCCCTCCTCGACCTTCTGGTACGACTCCGACAGCTTCTCGCCGGCGGTCTGGAGGTCCTCGTTCGGCTCCTTGCCGGCCCTCTCGCCCTCGCCTTCGCCGACGCTGGCCTGTTCGGCGGTCTTCTGACTCACGTCCTCGCCGAGACGTTCGTGGGACTTCGGCCGCCACTCGTCCCATCGTTCTATCGCCTCACTATTCACGTCGGCGTCTCGCAGGGCCCGCGTGATGCGTTCGCCGTGCTCTACGACGTCGCCCCACGAACCACGGACTTTGAAGCCCGAAACGCTCTCTTCCATCGGCTTAGGCGAGGGTAGGAGGGGCCGGCTATAAAAGTCTATTCGCGGGCCATACTACCTGATCGGTTCCGCGACAGTGTTTTCCGCGCGACTCACCGACGCCCGTAGATGAAGGCCGTGGCGGCGTCGTCGAGGCGGGAGACGACGCCGGCGAACCACGCCGCGGGCGAGGCGGCGCGCACCTCCGACTCGGAGAGTTCGATGCGCCCGCCGTCCATCGGGTTCCGGGCGTTCGACTCCTCGTCGCCTCCGTCGGCGTCGCGCGCCGACGCCGCGTCCACGACGGTTGACATCGCGCACCGGCCACAACTCTCGGTTTTCTTCTCGGGCATGAGAACGACTCGCGTGAGCTAGGAACCCTAACGATTAAATTCTTGCGTCCGGGGACGCCCCGAGGGGCTTTTGTACCCTTGCGAGGTGGAGACAATCATGGGATACACCGTAGTCGACGCCGACGAGGTGGAGACGGAGGCGGACCGGCCCTGCGAGATGCGCCGTCTGAGCGAGGCGGCGGGCCTCTCGAAGGTAGCGGTCAACCGCTTCCGCGCCGCGCCGGGCGAGGATATTCCGCTGGCGTACCACTACCACGAGGAACAGGAGGAGGCGTTCTACGTCCTCTCGGGGACCCTGTTCGTCGAGACACCGGAGGGGACGTACGAAATCGAGGAGGGCGGCCTGTTCGCCGTCGAACCGAACAACCCCCAACGGGCGCACAACCCCGCCGACGCCGACTCGGACGTGGTGGTCCTCGCCGTCGGCGCGCCGAACGTGGACGGCGACGTCGCGCCGTACGAACCCGACGAATGAGCGACGCCGAGGGCGCGAACGGAGGCGAAGAGGGGGGCGAGGACGACTTCGACGAGCAGCGCTCGTCGGGCGGCCAGACGCAATCTGGCGACTTCGACCCGGAGGCCGTCGCCGCCGAGGCGGGCGTCGAACTCCCGGACGTGCCCGAGTGGGACGACGAGTACCTCAACCGGGTGAGCGACCGGTTGATGTTCAACTACGACTTAGAGAGGGACCGGCGCGTCCGCGGGGAACGGTTCGAGATGGTCGGGACGATGCGCGTCGAGAACCGAAAGCAGTTCCTCCACCCCGCCCTCAACTACGCGAACCACGAGAGCCGAGAGTACATCTTCGCGCGGCGCACTCCGCGCGTGACCGTCGCCGAACTCGAACGACTCGTCGAACTCGGGCACGAACTGGCCGACGACGCCGAGTGGTTGGTCCCGGACGAGGAACACTACGGGACGGACTTCACCTTCGTCGCCGTCGTCTCCGAGACGAGCGACGACGTTCGGGAGTTCGTCGAGTCGTTCTCCGATCGGACGCTCCTGAAGTTCGGCTACTACGGCCACTACGAGGTGAACCTCGTCGTCGCCGTCCCCGAGACGCACGAGGTGGTCGCGAGTCAGAACGCGGACGTAGCGCAGGCGTTCGCCCTCTGGGACGACGTGCAACCGTCGGACGACAGGGGACTTCTCGGCCGCATCGTGGACCGACTCCGCGGCTGAAACCGCCGCGACGATTCGTCGCCGGTACGTCGACGCCGAGACGACTCTCGGCGACGTCGCTCGCCGGGTGAAAAACGGAAGAACGCGGAGGGCTCGCGCGGGGACGGTCGGTCGTCGGTTCAGTCGTCGCCGGGCGTGAACTCGCCGGAACCGGGCTGTTCGCGGACCTTCTGGATGTTCTCGTACCCCATCTTCACCAGCGACAGCGCCAGGTAGATGAGCGTGAACGCGATGGCGATCTGCGCCGCCGCAGACAGCATCGCGACCACGTCCGCGCTCGCCATCCACTGGGAGTTGAGGAACTTCGCGTAGATGTTGTCGTGGAGCGCGATCCAGAGCAGTCCCAGCACCGTGATGGTCACCATGACGACCATCGGGCCGCCGGTGCTGAGAAGCTGCTTCGCGTCGCTCCAGTTGGCGAGCCACACCGTGGCCGTCAGCAGCGCCAGCGCGGCCAGCAGTTGGTTCGCACCGCCGAAGAGCGCCCACAGCGTCGTCCACGAACCGCTCGCGATGAGGACGTACGCCGCGAGACACTGCACGGCGGCGTTCCCGTACCGGTCGGCCGCGAACGACTCGGTCGCGGACTCGGGCGTCCCGATTATCTCCTCCATCATGTACCGTCCGAGGCGGACGGCCGTGTCGGTGGAGGTCAGAAGGAAGCTGACGAGCACCAGCGCCATGAACGGGCCACCGAACGACGTCGGGATGCCGAAACTCGTCAGCAGGATGCCGCCGCCCGTAGCGAACGTCGGCAGGGCGAGTCCGATGCCGCCGCCGACGTCGGGCGAGACGAGGGCGACGGTGATGAGCGCGACGGTGGCGAGCAGACCCTCGCCGAGCATGCCGCCGTAGCCGATGGTCCGCGCGTCGGACTCCTTGTTCAGCTGCTTCGACGTCGTCCCCGAGGAGACGAGTGAGTGGAAGCCGCTGATGGTCCCGCACGCGATGGTGATGAACAGAAGCGGGAACAGCGGAAGTCCGCCTCGCCCGATGAAGCCGTAGTACGGTTCGAGGTTGGTGACGAGCGGTTGGCTCGACGTTATCGCCGAGATGCCGAGCGCTCCGCCGACGGTTCCGACGATGACGGCCAGCAGCGCGCCTCCGACGCCCGTGTACAGCAGGAACGACGAGAGGTAGTCGCGCGGTTGGAGAAGCACCCAGACCGGCAGGGCGCTAGCCAGCGCACCGTACAGGAGGATGACCGGAATCCACGCGGCGGCGTTCGTGCCGAACGAACCCGCGGCCGGGAGCCACGACCCCTCCATCGCGAACAGGACAATAGTGCCCGCGGGGTAAGACGACCCCTCCGCCGCCGGGAGCAGAGCGAGGGGGTACTGGATGCCGACCCAGACCCCGACGAACATCGCCACGACGAACGCGACGGTACCGGGGATGAACGGGAGGTTCAACTGGTACAGGTAGGCGCCGAACAGCACGGCCAGTCCGATGTATATCAGGCTCGCCGTCGCCGCCTGCGGGTAGGCGTCGAACACGATGGCGACGACGAGTGCGAACACAGCCACGACGAGGATGATGGTGATGAAGGCGAACCACAGGAGCATATCCTTGCCCCGTTCGCCGACGTACTCGCCGATGATGTAACCGATAGACTTCCCCTCGTGTCGGAGGCTGGCCGACAGCGACACGAAGTCGTGGACGCTCCCCATCAGGGGGTTCCCGATGGCGATCCAGGCGAGAGCGGGCACCCACCCCCAGACGACGCCGGCGGTTATCGGGCCGACGATGGGTGCTCCGCCCGCGATGCTCGAATAGTGATGCCCGAGCAGTACCGGCTTCTTCGCCGGTACGTACTCCTGTCCGTCCTTGTACTTGTGGGCCGGTGTCTCGCGACTGTCGTCGAGTTCGACGAACTGCGCAAGGTACTTCGAGTAACCGAGATACCCCACGCTGAACAGCGCGAACACCGCCGCGACGAGCCAAATTACTTGAACCATGGTGGCGTGCCTCATTGCATTTCATGAAAAACCGCCTATTAACCCTGTTGATTACTACCACGCCAGGGAGAACAAATAGTAACTCCTCGGCGGGTGAATTTTCGGTCGAAATCCCCCGACGGGGCGGGGAGAGCGCTACGCTTCCGTTTCGGGGGCGACGTCGATGTCCAGTTCCGCGGCCACCTCGCCGAGGAAGTCGCCCTTCACCTCCGCGACGCGGGTGGCAATCTCCGCGACGACGGGTTCCTCGAAGTCCTCGCGCAGTTCCCGCAGGCGTTCGCGTTCCGTCTCCACCCTGTCGCGGAGGAAGCGCGCGCCGCGTCCCTCCTCGTGCGGTTCGGGTTCCGGCGTGAGGCGGTTGACGGCGAGTCCGCGCACGTCGAGGCCGTAGGAGTCCAACTGCTCGACGGAGCGACGCGTCTCGCGGATGGAGAGTTCGTCCGGGTTGACGACGAGAAAGAACGCCGCGCGTTCGCGCAACGCCTCGCCCGCGAACTCGAATCGCTCCTTTCGGGTCCGGAGGCGCGCGAGGATGGGGTCGCCGTCCATCACGCGCCGCGGTTCGTTGTTCCCGATGGCCGCCTTCTCGTAGAGGTCGATGGAGCGTTCGCGCTTGTGCGTGAGTCGGTCTATCCACCCCTCCAAGAGGTCCGGAAGCGAGAGGAGACGCAGGGTGCCGCCGGTGGGCGAGGTGTCGAAGACAACCCTATCGAAGTCGTCGGACTCGCGCATCACCTCGATGAAGCGGTCCATCAGAGCCGACTCGTACGCGCCGGGCGTCTGGTGGGCCATCTCTATCTGCCGGTCTATCTCGTTGACCATCGCGGAACTCACCTGGTCGCCCATCGCCCGTTTCGTCTCCATCAGGTGGCGTTCCACCTCGGTGTCGGGGTCCACCTCCATCGCGTGGAGGTTCTCCTCGCCGGAGACGGCCTTCGGGTCGTCGCCGAACTGTTGGTCGAACACGTCCGAGGTGCTGTGGGCGGGGTCGGTGGAGACGACGAGCGTCTCCAACCCCTCGCGGGCGCACTTCAGCGCGTACGCCGAGGAGAGCGTCGTCTTGCCGACGCCCCCCTTGCCGCCGAAGAAGACGAACTTGCGCATGTTAGAAGTGGTACTGCTGCCCCTTCCGTTCGAGGAGCGACCCCCGGTCCCACATCCGCCGTTCCCACGCCTCGAACTCGTCTTCGAGGTAGGGGAGCAACTCCGCGGTGTAGTACGACACCGGACTCGGGATGCCGAACGCCTCGGGGAAACACGCCAGCATGAAGGTGTCCTCCACGTCCTCGGCCTCCTTCTCTATCTTCTCGTACGCCGGGTGCGAAATCATCCCGTGGTACAGTCCGCGGAGCCACTCCGCGAGGACCTTCCGGTACCGGTCGATTCGCTCCGCGAGTGTCATTCGTTCACGTCTCACCCTCCGCCGCCAAAAAGTGTGTCGCTCACGAACGACTGCCCGGATTCCGTGCGTTGATATACCGTCGCGCGCCATCTGCGGGCATGGGTCTGCGTTCGACGGACGAGACGCCGGTGACGGTGCTGAGCGGAAGCCTCGGCGCGGGCAAGACGACGCTCCTGAACCACTTATTGCGGAACGCCGGGGAGCGAACCATCGCCGTCCTCGTCAACGACATGGGCGAGTTGAACGTGGACGCGGAACTCGTCAGCGAACAGTCGGACCTGTCCGTCGCCGACGGCACCGTCGCGGAACTGTCGAACGGGTGCATCTGCTGCGAACTCCGCGACGACTTGGAGACGGCCGTCGTCCGCCTCGCGCGCGAACGCGACTTCGACCACCTCGTGGTCGAACCCTCCGGAATCAGCGACCCCGCCCCCGTCGCCCGCCTGTTCACCGGCGGGTCGCCCGCCGCCGCGCGGTACCGCGTCGAATCCGTCGTCGCCGTCGTGGACGCCCGCCTGTTCGCGGACACGTTCGACGCGGACGGAACGCCTTCGAAGACAGTCGCCGAGGGCGGCGAGGAGGGGACGCGCCCCATCTCGGACTTGCTGGTCGAACAGGTGGAGTTCGCCGACGCGGTGGTCCTGAACAAGTGCGACTTGGTGAGCGACGCCGAACGCGAACGCGTCGAGAGCGTCGTCAAAGCACTTCGTCCGGGTGCGGACATCATCCCGGCGACGTACGCCGAGGTGGACGCGGACGAACTGCTCGGCGTCCAGCGGTTCGACCCCCAGTCCGCGGCGGAGGCGGCGGGGTGGCGACGGATGTTGGACGCCGCCGAGAGAGAGGACGCGGCGGAGGCAGACGCGGAGGGCGCGGAAGGAGGCCACGACGGCCACGACCACGGCGACCACAGCGGACACGACCACGACGGCCACAGCCACCCGCAGGCCGCCTACGGCGTCGATTCCTTCACCTACCGGCGCAGGCGGCCGTTCCACCCCGGCCGAGTCGCCGAACTCCTCTCTGACCTCCCCGAGAGCGTGATTCGGTCGAAGGGGTCGATGTGGGTCGCCGGCCGGGAGGAGACGCACCTCACGTACAGTCAGGCCGGTCCCTCGGCCTACGTCGAGGGAAGCGGTCGTTGGATAGCCAGCCTCCCCGACTTCGAACAGGACGCCTACCGGCGCAATCGCTCGGACCTCGGGTTCGAGTGGGACGACGAGTGGGGCGACAGGCGGACCGGACTCGTGTTCATCGGCCGCGAGATGGACGAGGAGGGACTCGTCGCGGCGCTAGACGACTGTCTCCTCACCGACGAGGAGATGGCCGCCGACTGGGACGCCTTCGAGTCCGAGAACCCGTTCCCCGATTCCCCCGGCGACCGGACGACGCTCGCGGAACCGACGCCCGAGGGCTAACGGGCGCACCCGGTCGAACCGGGCGAACCTCAGCAGTCCTCGACGAGTGCGTCGAGGGCGCGTTCGAGTTCGCTGCGTCGCTTCCACGCGGCGACGCGGTCGGTCAAAGCGGGCGCGGGGAGGCCGAGACTCACCGACGACCGGGCGGTGACGGTCGAACCGCCCTCGGCGGGTTCGACGGCGACGGTGGTCTCCATCGCGTCGAACGGGCCGGCCTCGCCCGCCTGTTCGTACCGCAGGCCATCGTCGGTCTCCTCGAAGCGCAGGACGAACTCGACGCCGCCGCCCCCGACGGTGACGAGGGCGTCGGCCTCCCCCTCCCGCACGTCCCGCACCTCGAAACTCCCCTCGTACTCGACCATCGCCTCGGGCGTCAGCATCCGAGAGAGAGTGGGCGGCGACCGGGGGACGAACCGAGAGACCGTCACTTCACGCATGCCCGCCGTTTCGCGTCGGGTCACAAAAGAGGCAGGGAGAGGAGACAGAGGAGGAGTCCGAGAGCGACCCCGGCGTACAGTATGCGCCGGAGTCGGGACCCCGGCGGAATCTCCGCGGTGCGGAGGGGCGTCCCGGTCCAGACCAGACGGTAGTACGCGCCCGCGGTCACGACGACGGACGCCGCGCCCGAGGCGCAGACGGCGACGGTCCACGGGAGACCGAGTGCCGCGACGTAGAGGGGGCCGAACGAGACGCAGAGAAGCAGCCCCAACCCCGAGACGACGAGGAACGGAACGGCGTCTACGGCCTCGCCTCGGCGGTTTCGGAGTCGCATTCGGGTTCGCTTGGGAGTGTATCGCAAAGAATCTAAGTGACGGAGGTCGGACGGGGAGGTATGGAACCCGCATCGCAGGGCGACCCGCGCGTGCTGTTCGCCATGAACCTCGTCCTCTCGACCGCCTTCGCGTCGGTCGTCGTTTGGGGCCTGAGCTACATCGACGTCGTCCCGTTCACGGTGGTGAACGTCGCGTCGTTCGCCCTCGTGTTGATGGCGGTGACGTACGTCGTGACGCGGTGACGGGGGCGGTCGAGTCGCGTTCGCAGACAGACCGTGCGGCGTGAACCCACGGCAGGCGACGTGTGAGCGGCGATTCGTCGGACTTTATGCCCTCGGCGTTCTGCGTTTCGAACAAGATGCCCATCGAAGACCGAGACGACGCGTACCTCATCACCCACGCTCTCGCCAAGGACACCCTGTTGCGCCTGCGAGACGTGGAGACGACGCAGGTCGCCTTCCGGAAAGGCCTCGTGAAACTCGGCCGCATCTGCGGCTACGAGATAATCGACGGCGCGATGGAGACGGAGTACGTCACCGTCCAGACGCCGTTGACCGAGACGACGGGCGAACGCGTCAAAGGACTCGACGACGTGGTGATAATCAACGTCCTCCGGGCGGCGACGCCGTTCGTGGAGGGACTGCTGAAGGCGTTCCCGCGGGCGAAGCAGGGCGTCATCAGCGCCGGCCGCGACGAGGAGGCCGGCATGGACGAGGAGGGCGAGTTCCCCATCACCATCGACTACGTGAAACTGCCCGAGATAACGGAGAAGGACACCGTCATCGTGGCGGACCCGATGCTCGCCACCGGGTCCACGATGTGCGCCGTCCTCGACCACGTCCTCTCGAACGCCGAGGCGGAACCGACGGACCTGTTCGTCCTCTCGGCCGTCTCCGCGCCCGACGGACTCCTCCGCGTCGGCGACCAGTTCCCCGAGGCCGACCTCTTGACCGTCTCCATCGACGACCACCTCGACGAGGACGGCTACATCATCCCCGGTCTGGGCGACGCCGGCGACCGCGCCTTCCGGACGCAGTAGGCCGACTCTCCTCTCTTTCGACCGTCTCGCTTTCTTCGGCGGCGCGGCGCAGAACAACGACTATACCGGAGCGTTACACACGTGAGGCCGTATGAGCGACGCCGACCCATGCGACGCCTGCGGTACGGCCGTGGAGGACGCCCTCTCGCGGACGGTCCGTCTCAGCGTGGACCGCTCGGAGATAGACAGCCAGCGACTCTGTCCGAACTGCTTCGCCGAGTGGATAGCCCGGTACCGCGAGGAGATGCAACCCGAATCGGAGCGGACGCCCGTTCCGAAGGACGGCGACGCCGACATCATCGTGGACTGAACCCGAATCGCCTCTGACCGTGTTCCGGTCGCCGTAGACCGGATTCCGGTCGTCGCAGGCTGATTCCCGGTCTCCGGACCAGACGCGGTTCGCGTCGGCCGCGGAGGTGACGGCGCGCGGAGCGACCGCGAAACCGCGGTTCGCCGCCGGGACCGAACCCCTTCGCTTCGGGTAGAGTTCGTCCGCCGTCGTGCGGTTTTCCTTCGAATGGAACCGAGTGGAAACGTACCACATGGTTGCCGCGTGAGGACCATAGTCACGGGTACCGAAGCGGGCGTTTCCGGTGACTACGCCTCGACTACCCCACCCGTACCCGCGAAACGTTCCCGGAGGTACCGAGCGACGAGTGCCAGCGTCGCCACGCCGACGAAGAGCGAGAACGCCGCGACGAACAGCGTCGTCGGGTCGGCGAGTCCGCCCGCCACCTGCTCTCTGACGAACGACCCCGCCGTCGTCGCCGCGACGGCGAGGAGGGCGACGCCGCCGACGTTCGCGAGCGTCGAGTTCGACTCGGAGACGGCATCGGAGTTCAGGAGGTAGAGGACGACGACGAGGACGAACGGCGTCCCGACGAGGCCGAACGCGAGGACGAGAACGAGGAGGGGGAAGAACGACCCGCCGACGAACGCGCCCACAGCGGAGAGGAGGGCCACCGCGACCAACGCCGCGCGGTACCGACCGTCTTCGATGTCCGTCTCCCAGCCGAGTTTGTCCGCGATGAGGAACGGCGGGACGACGGTGTTACCGCCGAGCGTCGAGACGGCCGCGCCCCACAGTCCGAGCAGAAAGAGCCACTTCGCGTTCGGGCCGACGAGGGGGCCGAGCGTCTGCGCGGCGGCGACGGCGGTGAGTTCGTTCGCGGCGATACTCGGGTCGTGGAGGACGCCCGCGGCGACGAGGAAGATGGCGACGCTGAACGCGCCGAACGCCCCGAGCATCGAGAGGCCCACGTCGAACGTGGCCAGGCCGTAGTCCTCGGTCGTCCACCCCCGAGAGCGCATCGTGTAGGAGTGCATCGTGACGAGGGTGATGTGCACCGCGCCGCCGAGGACGCCCGCGGCGACGAGAGCGCCGTCCACGCCGGCGGGAATCCGCGGCACGAGGCCCGAGGCGGCCGCGGCGGGGTCGACGGGGACGACCAGAAGCGACGCGAGGAACGCGAGGACGACGGCGGAGACGAGGAGTTTCGCGGCCGTCTCGACGAACCGGTAGCCCCGGCCCGCCAGTCCGACGGCGAGGACGACGGCCCACGCGACGCCCCAGACCCGGGCGTCGATTCCGGTCGCCGCCGCGGACACGTCGGCCAAGCCCTTCATGATGACCAGTTGCGCCAGACCCGCCGCGAGGACGGCGTCCACGACGAGTATCCACGCCCACGACGCTCCGAGGTGGCGTTCGACGACGGAGACGATGCCGTCCTCGGTGAACAGGCCGAGCCGCATGGCGAGGTACTGCGCGAGTGCGCCGAGGACCGCCGAGAGGACGACTATCCACAGGAGTCGGTAGCCGAACGCCGCGCCCGCGGTGACGACGCTGGCCATCGTCGCCGGGCCGGCGGCCACCGCGCCCGCGACCCACGACGGCCCCATCTCCCGAACGTACGTTCCCACTCGTTCCGTATCGACGGCCGTGACGTTCGTCACGGCTTCGTCCGCGCGACTCATGGCCGGTGGGTTGCGGTACCGACGTAAGAAGTTTACCAAGTTGTAACACCGAAGAATATCTCCGGCGGGGAGTCAGTCGTCGCTCTCTCGGTAGCCGGCGGAGGAGTCGTCGAGGCTGTGGACGGCGTCGGCGAGTCGCCGGTGGTCGAACCGCGAGGACGAAGTCCGCACGGAGACGGCGGTGACGAGTATCGAGACGACGGCGGTGCCGACGAACGCGGGGAGGAACGCGGGCGTCGGGAGGAGTTCGCCGAGGACGGGGACGGCAGACAGGGGGCCGCGGACCAGCGGGTTCGGGAAGAAGACGAGTCCGACGGCGAGGCTCGACAGGCCGGCGGCGAGTGCGCCCTCGCCGGTGACGCGCTCGGAGTAGAGCCCCGACAGGAGGGGGACGGCGACGGCGACGCCGAACAGGTCCGCCAAGAGGAACAGTTCGAGGACGCTCCGCGCGCGGAGGCTGACGTAGATGGCGGCGACGGCGACGACGACGGTGAGCGCCCGCGCCGACAGCGTCAGCGTCCGGTCGTCCGGATCGTTGAGCACCCGTGGCAGGTCCGTCGTGACGAGGCTGGCGAGGGCGTTGAACAGGGTGTCGGCGGTGCTCATCACCAAGAGGAGGGCGACGAGGACGACGGCGAGGGCGAACGTCTCGGAGAACGCCTCCGTGACGAGGACGAAGAAGGCGACGCTGGCGTTGTACTG
This sequence comes from Halopelagius fulvigenes, assembly GCF_042662625.1. Lineage (GTDB taxonomy): Archaea > Halobacteriota > Halobacteria > Halobacteriales > Haloferacaceae > Halopelagius > Halopelagius fulvigenes. The sequence goes on along the minus strand of NZ_JBHSXH010000015.1, from coordinate 1,799,837 downwards.
GGCGCTCGCCGAGTCGGTCACGACGTCCACGTACCCGCGCGCGGCGACGCCGAACAGGCCCGCGACGAAGACGAGGACGAAGTTGACGAGGGCCGCGCGGCGGAACCCCCGCCGGAGCGTCTCGGAGTCCTCGGCGGCGTAGATGCGCTGCCACCACGTCTGGTTGACGAGTTCCGCGCCGAGGACGGCGATGGCCACCCAGAAGCCGAACTGGAGGCCGGTGAGGAAGCCGGGGTCCAAGAGGGAGGGGTCTGCGGCGGCGACGTTCCGGTGAACCGCCGCGGGGCCGCCGAGGGCGACGAGGGCGGCGACGGCGCTCCCCAACAGGAGCGGAATCACGAGGACGGCCTGCACGGTGTCGGTGAAGATGCTGGCGCGGAGGCCGCCGTAGCCCGTGTACAGCAGGACGAACGCGCCGACGAGCACCGCCGTCTGCCAGCGCGGCACCGCCGCGACGAGTTGGAGGGCGCTGGTGATGCCGGTGAGTTCGGCGGCGAGGAAGACGAACATGTAGGTGACGCTGACGACGAACACCAAGAGGTAGACGGCGGGGCCGTACCGGACGAGGGCGTACTCGGTCAGCGAGTGCCCTTCGGGCAGGAGTTCGCGGATGCGCGGGCCGAGGCGGGCGTACGCGAGCATCGGAATCGCCTCGCCGACGGCGTAGCCCGCGACGGCGGTGACGCCGCCGAACGCCGCGCCCGCCTCCGCCGGACTCAGGAGGATCCAGACGCCCATCACCGAGGCGACGAGCGTCGCCGTCATCGACCCCGACCCGACGCTGTTTCGCGCCGTGAGGAAGTCCTCGACGCTCCGGACTCGCCCCCGGGAGTACCAAAAGCCCAACGCGGTGAACGCCGAGAGCGTCAGGACGGTGAGTCCGAGCGCCGCCGTCGTGCTCACCACGCAACCCACCCCGCTCTCTCCGCGGCCGACCGTCGAACGTGTCGTTTCACGTGAGACGATACGCGAGATGGCGGTGATAAAACTTGGTAGTACAACCGGTTACTGCCCTACACCTCCCACGACTCCCGCCGCCACGCCGCGTCCCAGAAGCGGTACTCGTACCGCGCGGAGGTGAGGAATCGCTCCCGGTATCGCTCTCTGTCGGCCGCCGTCGACTCCTCGGCCACCTCGTCCATCAGGTCGAGACACCAGTCGGTGAGTTCCGTGAACTCCTCGCCCTCGTACATCTCTATCCACGCCGCGTACTGGTCGTGGTCCGGGACACCGTCGGCCGCGAGTCGTCGCGCCGTCTCGTTGAACCCCCACATGCAGGGGAGTACGGCCGCCACCGCGTCGCCGAACGTCTCCACCGCCGCCGTCCGGACGAGAAAGTCCGTGTACGCCCGCGTCGTCGGCGAGGGGTCCGTCGCCTCCAATTCGTCCTCGGAGATGCCGAACTCAGCGGCGTACGACCGGTGGAGGTCCATCTCCGTGTTCAGCGTCGAGTGGAGGAGTTCCGCGAACGTCCCCATCCGGTCGAGACGCCGCGCCGACGACGCCGCGAGGGCGAACGTCCGCCCGTACTCCCGCAGGTAGTAGTAGTCCTGTCTGACCCACTCCCGGAACGGGTCCTCGTCTAACGTCCCCTCGCCCAACCGTTCGACCATCGGGTGTTCGACGATGGCGGTCCAGATGTCGTCGGCCTCGGGTTCGAGTTCGTCGGTGAACGCCATTATCCCGGCGACGCAGGCGAGACACAAAATTATTACCGAGTAGTACAACTTTCAACTATGGCCGAACGCACTCGCCTCTTCTCACGCGCCGCGCACCGCGCGACAGACCGCAGACCGTCCGGGCGAGGTGGTTCGTGATGCGGACGCCCGCGCCCGACGCGCGGCCCGTCGCACTCACCGTCGCCGGAAGCGACTCCGGGGGCGGTGCGGGCATCCAGGCGGACCTGAAGACGATGGAGGCCGCCGGCGTCTTCGGGACGAGCGTCATCACGAGCGTCACCGCCCAGAACACCCGCGGCGTCTCCTCGATACACCCCGTGCCGACCGAGGAGGTGCGGGCGCAGTACGAGGCGGTGACCGAGGACTTCGACGTCGGCGCGGCGAAGACGGGGATGCTCGGCACCGCGGAGATGGTCGAGACGGTGACCGACTGCGTCGCGGACGCGCCGTTCCCCGTCGTCGTGGACCCGGTGATGGTCGCCACCTCGGGCGACAGACTGCTCGACAGGGACGCCGAACGCGCCTACGAGGACCTAATCGCGGCGTCGGCGGTGGTGACGCCGAACGCCGACGAGGCAGCCGTCCTCACGGACACCGAACCGACCGACGAGTCCGCGGCGCGGGAGGCGGGCGCGGCGTTGGTCGAGATGGGCGCGGAGGCCGCACTCGTGAAAGGCGGCCACGCCCCCGGCGAGGAGGTACTCGACGTTCTCGTCACAGAGGGGTCGCACGTCTCGTTCGCCCACGAACGCGTGGACACCGACGCGACGCACGGGTCGGGGTGTACGCTGTCGAGTGCGATAGCCGCGAACCTCGCGCGGGGGATGGACGCGACCGCGGCGGTCGATTCCGCCGTGGCGTCCCTCCAACGGGCCATCCGCTACCCCCTCGACGTCGGCGAGGGGCCGGGGTCGGTCCACCACCTCGCGACGATTCGCCACCGCGCGGCGCGGACGGAGGCGGTCGAGGCGGTGGAGGGCGTCGTGGACGAACTCGTCGGTGCGGGCGCGGGCGCGCGCGCACTCGTCCCCGAAGTCGGCTTGAACGTCGTCGGCGCGACGCCGTACGCGGAACGCCCGGACGAGCTCGCGGCGGTCGAGGGCCGAATCGCGCGTACGAAATCGGGCGTGCGGCCGAACCGGGGCGTCCGCGTCGGCGCGTCGAGTCACCTCGCCGCGTTCCTGCTTGCGGTTCGGGAAGTCGATTCGACCGCCCGGTTCGCGGCGAACTGCCGGTTCGACGACGACGTGGCGGACGCGATGGGTTCGCTCGGGTGGTCGGTCGCCCGCGTCGAGTCCGCCGACGGGGAGGAGTCGGGTCCGGAGACGGAGAGCGTCTCGCGGGGGGCGGTCCGTCGAACGCTCGAATCGGAGGGCGAGACGCCCGCGGCGGTCGTCGACGGCGGCGCGGTGGGCAGAGAACCGTTGGCGCGCGTCGTCGCCGCCGACGCGGGAACGCTCGCAGAGCGACTGACTTCGCTGGCCGCCGAACTCGAATCGGCGTAGTTCGACCCGCCGCGAACCCCTTCGCTTCCGGTCGAAAAACGGGAAACGGGGGCGAAGTTGTCCGCCGGATCGGCGCGGACGAAACGCACCCCCCGAGGGGTACCGAGGCCGCTATAGATTCGGGAGGCGAAGAGTTCCCGCGATGCCTCCGACTCTCCCTCAGTCGTCGCTCTCGTCGCCGTCGCCCCTCCCATCCTCGCCGTCGTTCGCCGCCGAGAGGCCGTCATCGCCGCGTTCGAGGGCCTTCGGCGCGTCGTGGTGGTCGGAGTAGCCGTCGAACCACCGGACGGTGCGTTCGAGTCGGTCCACCACGTGCGCCGGTTCGCCCGACCGGGAGAGTTCGTGCCCCTCGCGCGGGTAGCGCACGAGGCGCGTCTCGACGCCGTTCTTCCGCAGGAACAGGTAGAACATCTCGCCGTTGTTGACGGGGACGCGGAAGTCGTTCTCGGCGTGCATCACCAGCGTCGGCGTCGATACGTCGGCGGCGTGGGCGACGGGCGACTGCTCCCAGAGGAACTCCGGTTCGTCCCACGGCGTCGTGTCGAAGTCGCCCTCAATTAGCTTGAACGCGTCCGTCGAACCGTAGAACGACGAGAGGTCGTAGACGCCGCGTTGGGCCACCGCGCCGCGGAAACGGTCCGTCTCGCCGACCATCCACCCGGTCATGAACCCGCCGAACGAACCGCCGGTAAGGAAGACGTTCTCCTCGTCCACGTAGTCGCGTTCGCAAACGAGTTCGACGCCGGCCATCACGTCCGTCATCGTCACCTCGCCCCAGTCCCGTTCGATGGCGGTGGCGAACTCCTCGCCGTACCCGGTCGAACCGCGCGGGTTCGACCAGAAGACGACGTACCCGCGGGCCGCCATGAGTTGGAACTCGTGCCACATGGTGCCCGTGACGGACCACATCGCGTGCGGGCCGCCGTGAACCTCCACGACGAGGGGGTACGTCCCCTCGGGGTCGAACTCCGGCGGGGTCAGCACCCACCCCTGCACCTCGACTCCCTCCTCGGACTCGAAGCGAACCTCCTCGGGTTCCCGCACCTCGACGCGTTCGAGGTAGTCGGCGTTGACGCTCGTCAGTCGCCGTTCCTCGCCCTCGGAGAGACAGAACACGTCGCCGCGGTGGTCCCACTCGCTCTTGGCGACGGCGACCACCGAGTCGTCGGCCGGGCCGCCGACGGACACCGAGGTGGCGTGACCCTCGCCGACGAGAACGTCGGGGTCGGCGGACGCATCACCGGGCACGCGTCGCGCCACGTAGTCGCCCTCGTCGGGCGTGAGGAAGTAGACGCGTTCCTCGCTCGGCCCCCACGAGAGGCCGCCTTGGAGGGCGATATCGCGGTCTAAGTTCTCCGTGGGGACGAACTCCTCGTCGGCCTTCCGGTCGTACACCACCACGTCGGACTGCCGCATCGAGAGGCGTTCCTCGGGCGTCCGACCGAACGCGAGGCGACCGTCCGCCGTCGCGTCGAGGGCGAGTCCCCACGCCGTCGTCCGCGTCACGTCCTCCGTCTCGCCCGTCGAGAGGTCGTGGGCCACGATGTCGATGACGACGCTGTCGTCGGGTTCCGTGTCGCCCTGGTGACGCTTCACGCCGAAGTAGAGCGTCTCGTTGTCGCCCCACGCGGGCGAGACGTGGCCGTACTCCCCCTCGGTGAGTCGTTCGACGCGGGGGGCGTCGGCGTCCGCCTCCGCGTCCTCCCCGTCCCCCGCCTCGTCGAGGTGGACGACGTAGACGTGCGGTTCCGCACCGTCCTTGTACCGCCCGTGCTGTCGGTAGACGAGTCGGTCCACGACGCGGGGGTCGGGCGTCTCGCGTTCGTACTCCTCGCCGCCGAGGTTCGTATCGAGTCTCTCCTCGCGTTCCTCGGCCGTCGTGGACTGCTGGAAGGCTATCTTCGACCCGTCGGGACTCCACGCGACGTTGCCGACGCCGCCGGGAACGTCCGTCACCCGTTCCGCCTCGCCGCCGGAGACGGGGAGCACCCACAGTTGCGGCCGGTCGTCGTCCGCGCCGCGCGTGGAGACGAACGCCAGTCGGTCGCCGGAGGGACTCCACCGCGGTTTCGAATCGACGCCCTCGGCGACGGTGAAGCGCCGGGCCTCCCCCGTCCCGTCCGTCGGCACGAGGTAGACGGTCTGCTCGTACGATTCGTCGTCCTTCGGCACCTTTCGGACGAACGCGACGCGGTCGCCGTCGGGCGACACCTGCGGGTCTTCGACCTGCGCGACGTCGTGATAGTCAGCCGCGGAGATGCGAGTCATAGGCTGCCTTGACCGCCGCGATTGATAGAGTTACGTTACCCGGCGGAGAACGCCGGGACGTACGTCAGCAAATCCCACGAAGAAGTTGGCGGAACGTCATCTCGGCGGAGAGATCCTGAACATAATTAGTAATAGTATTATGTGCGGATATTCATCTCACGGCTATGTCTCGAAAACTGAATCGACGCGAATTCGTTGCGGCTGCGGGTCTCACTGGTATCGCCGGCCTCGCCGGATGTTCCGGTGGCGGTGGCGGCGAAGGGACCGAAGGCGAAGGGACGACCGCCGGCGGGGAGGCGACCACCGGCGAGGGAACCTCCGGCGGAGAGACCACCGAGAGCGGTGGCAGCACCGAGTCGCGCCTCTCGTGGCACGCGGGCGGCACGGGCGGGACGTACTTCCCCCTCTCGAACGAGTTCAAGTCGGTCGTCGAGGAGAACACCGACTACAAACTGCAGGTCCAGTCCACCGGCGCGTCCGTCGAGAACGTCGGCAGTCTGGCCCGCGGCGACGCCGACTTCGCCCTCATACAGAACGACGTCGCCTACTTCGCCGCCAACGGCGAGGGCATCGACGCGTTCAAGGGTAACCCGGTGAAGAATCTCCGCGGCGTCGCGACGCTCTACCCGGAGACCATCCACATCGTCACGCTGGCGAACACGGGCATCAAGAAGCCCTCGGATCTCTCGGGGAAGACCATCAACACCGGCGACCTCGGGTCGGGGACGCAGGTGAACGCGGTCCAGATTCTGGAAGCCCTCGGCATCAGCGACTACTCCGAGCAGAACACCGGCTTCTCACAGGCGTCGGACCAACTGAAGAACGGCGACATCGACGCCGCGTTCGTCGTCGGCGGATGGCCCGTCGGCGCTATCGAGGAACTCGCCGCGACGAACGACGTGCGCATCGTCCCCATTGAGGGCGAGAACCGCAAGGCCGTCAAGAACGCCGCGCCGTTCTACGCCGACGACGAGATTCCGTCCGGGACGTACGGCCTCAAACAGGCCGCCCCGACGGTGTCCGTGCAGGCGATGATCGCGACGAACGCCGAACAGCCCGAAAAGACCGTCAAAGAGGTCACCGCGGCCATCTTCGACAACGTGGACCAACTCTCCATCAAGACGGACTTCATCAGCAAGGACTCCGCCCAAGAGGGCATGTCCATCGACCTTCACCCCGGAGCGCAGGCGTACTTCGGTAAGTAATTCCCCGCGCCCCACCGCCTATCGTCTCGACAATGAACGGACGAACGCTCGGCCGGTTCGCTGCTCTCTTTCTCGTACTCGTCCTGACGGTAGGGGCGAGTGCGGCGGTACCGGGAGGTAACGTACTCGTCGTCAGCGACGCCGAAACCGGCGAAGAACTGCTGACCGTCCCCGTCTCCGACGGGACGACCGTCGCGATAGCGTACACTCACAGCGTCGAGAAGACGCAGGTGATAGACGAGTACACCGTCCGCGGCGACGAGTTGGAGATGACGCGGATGGTGTTTCACTCGTTCGGCGCCGGCCTCCCCGCCCGCGCGGACGTTCGACAGGTGAACGGGTCGTTCGTCTTCGACCCGCCGGGGTCCTACGAGGAGTTCTACGTCAAGCCCGGCCGCGTCGCCGGCCACGAACTCCGCGTCGGCGACGAGACGTACGACCTCGTGAGCCTCTCCGACGCGCGGAGCGTCCGCCTCAGCATCGAACAACGGTCGCTTCTGGACCGGGCCCTCCCCGCCTTCACACGACAATGACTGACACACACGACGACGGTCGGTCGGCCGACCGACGCATCGACGACGGAGAACGCGCGAGCGACTGCCGTTCGGACGAGCGTTCCGACGCCTCGACACCGGATGCGGGCGCGGAGCGGTCGTATCTGACCGACGGCGGACGAGACACCGACGACGCCGAAGACGCGGACGCCGACGCGAACGCGGACGGCGTGGACGCTGCGCCGGAGGGCGCGGCCACCGACGCGGTCGACGAGGAGATGTCCGAGGAGGAGGCCCAAGAACTCATCGAGGAGATAGAGCGGAAGCGCTCCTTCGCCGGGCCGGCGGCGGTTCTCGTCTCCGCCATCGCCATCACTTTCTCGCTGTTTCAGGTGTGGCTGGCCGCCCGCGGGTTCGAGTTCCGAGCCGAACTGCCGTTCGTCGGCGAAATCGACCTCGGCGCGCTCCAACTCCTGCAGGTCAACGCCGTCCACGTCGCCTTCGGCCTCATGCTGGCGTTTCTCCTCTTCCCCCCGACCACCGGCGACGGCGCGATAGCGCGCAGACTCGCCGCCGTCGTCCCCGCACTCCGCGACCGGTTGGGCGGCGACAACCCCGTCACCCGCGCGGCCGTCGGCGCGCGCGGCGTCGTCCGGTGGCTGGCGGTGGACCCGGAGCGAGAGCGCATCACGCCGATAGACGCGGTGTTCGTCGTCTGCGCCGCGGCGACGGCCGCGTACATGGTGCTCGAGTTCAAGGAGATTCAGCAACTGCGCGTCCTCGGCCTCCAGTCGGGCCGAACCGTCGCGGAGTACCTCGGCCCCGACGGCCCGTTCGCGGCGGTGGCGAACGTGATTCCGCTCGGCGAGATAGTGGGCGTCCTGCCGTTCTCGGACGTCGCCTACGCCTACGTCCTCGGCGTCGTGGGCGTCCTCCTCGTCCTCGAAGCGACGCGGCGGTCGCTGGGCGTCTACCTGATGCTCATCGTCGCGTCGTTCATCGTCTACGCGCGGTACGGCTACCTCATTCCGGGGAGCGCGCCCCTCGTCGGCGTCCTCTCCATCCCCGAGGGGTCGTGGGCGAACATCGTCCAGAACCTCTGGTACAACACCGAAAACGGGGTGTTCGGCATCCCGGTGACGGTGTCCGTGCAGTTCATCTACATCTTCATCCTCTTCGGCGCGTTCCTCGAGATGTCCGGCGCGGGGCAGTGGTTCATCGACCTCGCGTACGCGGCGACGGGGACGCGCCGGGGCGGCCCCGCGAAGGCGTCCATCCTCGCGTCGGGGTTCATGGGGACGATTTCGGGCTCGTCCATCGCCAACACCGTCACCACCGGCGCGTTCACCATCCCCCTGATGAAGAAGTCGGGCTACCGCCCCGAGTTCGCGGGCGGCGTCGAAGCCTCGGCGTCGTCGGGCGGGCAGATTCTCCCGCCCGTGATGGGCGCGGCGGCGTTCCTGATGATAGAGTTCATCGGCGTGCCGTTCTCCGACATCATCGTCGCCGCCACCATCCCGGCCGTCGTGTTCTTCTTCGGCGTCTGGGTGATGGTCCACCTCGAAGCGGTGCGCGCCGATATCGGCGGACTCGACGCGAGCGAAGTCGTCGCCGTGCCGAAACACCTCCGGAAAGGGTGGTTCTACCTCGTCCCCATCCTGCTTCTGCTGTACTTCCTCCTCGTCGAACGCCTGACGGTCGCTCGCTCGGCGTGGTACACGCTGGTCGCCATCATGGCGCTCATCGCCGCCGTCGCCGCGTACAACCGGCGGACGCGCGTCCCCCTCGTCGGGAGCATCGCCGCGCTTTTGCTCGCGCAGTTCGTCTCGTTCCTGCTGACGGGCGTCGGCGTCGTGGACGCCGCGACGGGCGGCGGGGACGGCGGCATGTCGCCCGTCGCCGCCGCCTCGGCCGCCGCGGGTGACCTCGGAACCGTCGTCGTTCTCGTGAGTCTCGCGTTCCTCGTCGTCCGCCGGCAGACCTACTCGCCGCTGATGGACCTCGACCCGGCGGTGGACGAGACGAGCGAGCGACTCTCTGCCGCCGTGCGCCGCCCCCGACTGGCGAACCTGAGCGCCACCCGGTACGTGGCGTTCCTCGGCAAGTCGCTCGACTCGGGCGCGCGGACGGCGACGGAAGTCGTCATCGCCGTCGCCGCCGCGGGCATCATCCCCGGCGTCGTCAGCGCGACGGGCCTCGGCCCGAACCTGACGGCCCTCATCAAAGCCGTCGCCGCGGGCTCCATCGTCCTGCTACTGCTGTTCACCGCCATCGCCTCCATCATCCTCGGGATGGGGATGCCGACGACGGTGACGTACATCATCCTCGTGTCGCTCCTCGGCCCGGCCATCGCCCAGTCGAGCGACATTCCGCTCCTCGCGGCGCACCTGTTCATCCTCTACTTCGGCGTCATCGCCGACATCACGCCGCCGGTGGCCGTGGCGGCGTACGCGGCGTCCGGCATCGCCCGCTCTGACCCGTTCAAGACGGGTATCGAGGCGTTCTCGCTGTCGCTCAACAAGGCCATCGTGCCGTTCGCCTTCGCGCTCACCCCCGGCATCCTCCTGCTCCGCGGGCGCGGCGCGGACGCGCGAGTCATCACGTTCGCCGACGTGGCCGACGTCGGCTGGTTCGTCCCTCAGGTGGTCGTACCCGTCGCGGGCGTGTTCGTCGGCGTCGTCGCCCTCGGCGTCACCGTCATCGGCCACATGTACGGACCGGCCGACCGCTCGGACCGCGCCCTGTTCGCGGCGTCGGCGCTGTTGCTGATGGCTCCGATGCTGGTTCTCAACGCCTTCACCGACCTCACCGGCGCGGTGGGCCTCTTGGAGAACTTCGGCGACCCGGTGGTCGTGGACGTGGCGATGCGCGCCGTCGGCGGCGCTATCTTCGGCGCACTCGTCCTCCAGAACCGTCGGAGCGCCGACGAGGAGGCCGAACCGACGGCCGTCTCGGCCGGCGACTGACGGCTCAGAACCGCCCGACGCCGAACTGCGAGACGTCCGTTTCGGGCGTCTCGCCCCGGACCGCCTGCGCGACCAGTTTTCCGCTGTACGGCCCGAGTTGGAGACCCGTCGGTCCGTGTCCGGTGGCGAGGTACGCGCCGGCGACGCCGGGGACCTCGCCCAAGACGGGGTGGCCGTCCTCGCTCAGCGGTCTGAGTCCGACGCGCGACGTTCGGAGCGACGCGTCCGACAGGCCCGGCGCGACGCGGAGCACCTCGTCGAACACCTCGCGCAGGCCCGCGACGGTGGTGTGCGGAGCGAACCCCGCGCCCGTCTCCCTGGTCGCGCCCGCGGCGACGCGGCCGTCGTCCCACGACACCATGTAATGGCTCCGGAACGGGCTGACGATGGGCCACCCCTCGGTGTCTTCGTCCACGTCGAGGTGGACTATCTGCCCCCGTTGCGGTTCGACGGGCACCTCGACGCCCAACTGCGACTCGAACGCCGCCGACCACGCGCCGCCGGCGACGATGACGTTCTCGGCTTCGACCGTCTCCCCGTCGGCGAGCGTGACGCCCCGAACGTCGCCGCCTTCGACGAGAATCTCCGCGACGCCCCCCTCGCGTTCGGTCAGGCCGTGCGCCCGTCCGGCGCGCCGGAGGGCCGCCTCGAACGTCCGCCCGTCCACGCGGGCGGCGTCGTCGTAGTGGAACGCGCGTTTCGTCTCCGCGAGGGGCGGAAACCGGGCTTTCGCCTCCTCGGAATCGAGCTCGCGTATCGTCCCGGGCGCGGGCGTCCCGTACTCCGCTCGCCGCTCGCGGACGAGTTCGAGCGTCTCGTCGTACGCGTCGGCTTCCGCGCCGTTCACGGCGACTGCGAGGAGTCCGCGCTCCGCGTACCCGTGGGGACCGTCCTGTTCGGCTTCGAGTGCGGGCACCAACTCGTCGTAGTACGCGACGGCCTCGACTGCGAATCGAACCCACGTCTCGTCGTCTCTGCTCGTCGTCGCCGGCGAGAGGATGCCCGCGCCGGCGTCCGTCGCGCGGCCCTCGTCGCGGCGGTCGACGAGGAGGGCGTCGGTCCCCTCGCGGGCGAGGTGGTAGGCGACGGACGACCCGACGATGCCGCCGCCGACCACTACCGCGTCGTATCTGTCTGTCACGAACGGGGCGAGGGAATCCGGCGACGTGAGTGTACCGCTCCCGGCGGTTCGGACGGGGGAGGAGTTACGAGATGTCGGCTCGACCGCTGGTGGCGCTTCTGATGCGGTCTCTCAGTTCCGCGCCGTCCGCGACGGGCACTTGAACGTCGAAGGAGACGTCCTCCTCGTACGCGGCGTCGAACTCGGCGTCTGCGCTCTCTAAGATGCCGCGGACGGTCCCGGAGTCGTCGTACTCGACGGCGACGGAGAACGTTTCGTGGGGCAGTTCCTCGACGACGCCCGCGTCTTCGAGTGCCTCCTTGACGCCGCGGGAGTCCGCCGACGCCGAGGTTCGTCCCGCCGTAGTAGCGCGTGACGACGGCGGCGACGTTCCGAATCTCCTGCTGGACGAGGACGTTCAGGGCCGGGTCGCCCGAGGACCCGGACGGTTCGCCGTCGTCCGAGGCGTACTCGCGGAGCATCGTTCCCGCACCGGCGGACGCTCCCCCCGCGGGGACGCGGTAGGCGGGCACGTTGTGCGTCGCGTCGGGGTGTCGCTCGGTTATCTCGGCGACGAACGCCTCCGCCTCCTCGACGGTGCTCGCGGGCGCGACGTAGCCGATGAACTCCGAGCCTCGTATCTCGAAGGCGGCCTCGCCGCGCCCGGCGACGGTGCGGTAGGCGTCGTCGTCGCTCATGCGTGGCGGTAGGCCCGCCATCGGTCAAAAGGGTTCGTACGCGTCGGCGGCTATCGGTCGGCCGGAAACGCGGACTTACGGGGCGGAGGGTGCTATTCGAGGCTATGCCCATTGACGGCGAAACGTTCGAGAGCGGCGACGAACGGCCCTCCATCGAGAACGAGATACTCCGCTTCCTGCACGGCAACCCGGAGGAGGCGTACAACGTGCGGGAGATCGCCGAGCGAGTCGTCGATTTGGGGCGGTCGGAGTCGAACGTCGGGGACGCGGACATCGAGGAGTTCGTCGGGTGCGCTCTCGACCTCGCGACGGTCAACTCGATCCTCGACAAACTCGTCGATAACGGGCGACTGGAGCGGCGCATCGTGGACGCGGGGCGGGGAAGAAGAAGCTACTACCGGGCACCGTAAGCTGAGGGTCCCGGTTCCGAGACGGGGGACGCGACGTTGCGGGCCGACGCGACTCAGGCGATGGATATCTTCCGGACGAACTCCAGAGCGGAGAGTTCGTTCAACAGGTCGCCCGGCAGGGGTTCGTCGGTGACGATGTACAGCTTCGGTTCGTTGGTGAACTCGGGGTCCTCGCTTATCGTCTGGCGGATGGAGATGTCGCGCGCCGCGAGTCGGGACGTGACGTCGGCGACGATGCCGGGTTCGTCGGCGTCGCCGACTTCGACGGTGAGCACCGAGAGGTCCAACACGGGCGCGAGGTCCATCAGGCTCGGGATGGAGGAGATGTTCTGGAAGATGCGGCGGAGTTCCTCGTCTTCGAGAATCGCGCTCGTCGTCGAGTCCACGACGCGGCGGTCCACGTCGATCTCGCGCGCGATGCCGGTGTTCGGAATCTCGATGCCGCCGGAGACGACGCGCCCCTCGTCGTTGACCGAGAACCCCCGTTCGAGGAGGAGTCGGATGACAGCCTGTTGGCTGGGACTCCCCTCGAACTTCTGCATGATTTCGTCGAACATCCGTCGGCGGACGTTCGCGGCGGGCGGCTTTAATTCTGTACCACCGAGAACGGGCGACGGCCCGTCTGCCGGGGCTTTAATCCGTCCGACGGCGAGAGGTGGACGTGCCCATGCGCCAACTTCGCTCCTGCGACTTCTGCGGCGCCGACGCCGACGGCGTCTACGAAGTGCTGCCACCGGAACTGTCCCCCGCGGAGGGCGAACAGCGTCGCGTCGTCCTCTGCGGCGACTGCTCTTCGACGCTCGAAGCCGTCCTCGAACCGCTCCTCGACCGTCTCGGCGTCGAGAGCGGCGGAGGTGGCGGCGAGGACGGAACCGTCGGAAGCGGCGACGGCGACGGGCGCGACGAAACAACCGACTCGCTCGGGTCGAACTCCCCGATGGTGGCGGGCAGAGACACGGACGACCAACTCTCCGCGGAGGCGTCCGACGACTCGCCGAGCGAACCCGCGGCGACGGCGGACGCGGCGTCCGACGACGCGACGGCGGACGCCGAGACGGCCGGCATCGCCGACGCGACGGACGAGGAGGCGGGCGAATCCCTCCAAGCGGCGGGGGGCGACGACGCCGGCGAACGCGGGGCGACGGGGACGGACGAGGGGGAAGACACCTCCTCGGCGGACGAGGAACCGCCGCAGTTCCGGAAGGTGATGCGCCTCCTGAACAACCGCGAGTTCCCCGTCGAACGGGCCGAGGTGGAGGAACTCGCCGCCGGCGCGTACGACTTAGACGACGACCACGTCCGCGACATCATCGACTACGCCGTCGAACGCGGCGTCCTCGCGGACGACGGCGGGACGCTCAGAAAATCCTGACCGCTTCGTTTCGGCCCACGACTACAGTTCGCCCTTGGTGCTCGGCGTGTCGCTCCGCCGGGGGTCCACGCGCGTCGCGTCGTCGAGCGAACGCGCGAGCGCTTTGAACAGCGCTTCCACCTCGTGGTGGGCGTTGACGCCCGACACCTCCGCGTGGAGCGTCAACCTGGCGTTCATCGCGAGCGAGTACGCGAAGTGCCGGGCCATGTCGCTCGTGAATTCGCCGATTCGGTCCTGCGAGAACTCCCCTTCGAAGCCGAAGTACGGCCGACCGCTCACGTCCACGACGACGCCCGCGACTGCCTCGTCTAAGGGCACCTTCCGGTCGGCGTAGCGGACGATGCCGCGCTTCTCACCGAGGGCCTCCGCGAACGCCTCCCCGAGGACGATGGCCACGTCCTCGACGGTGTGGTGGTCGTCCACGTGCAGGTCGCCGTCGCACTGGACCGTCAGGTCGAACAGGCCGTGTTTGGCGAACGCTTCGAGCATGTGGTCGAAGAAGCCGAGTCCGGTGTCTACGACGGCGTCGCCGTCGCCGTCCACGGCGAGCGTCAGGTCTATCGTCGTCTCCGCCGTCTCCCGCGAGACGGCCACCGTGCGTTCCGCGGCGTCGTCGCTCATGCCTCCCAGTTCTCGCCCTCCCGTATGACGATTGCGCTCGCGGCACTCGGTTTTTCGACGGGTTCGACGCTCGAACGCCCGGAGGGGACGAGAGACGTCCGATTCTGGGCGTCGTACTCCCGGTAGATACCGAACCTCGTCAGACGGCCGTCTGCCGGATATTAATTGGGGACGCGCACAGAGGGGCGGTATGGCCATGCGCTGGAAGGGGGCGGCGGTGGCGTTGTACACCCTGTGTCTCGGGAGCCTGCTGCTGTTCTCCCGGTCGGGCACGGAGACGGCGTTAGGTGTCGCGCTCATCGTCCTCGCGTCCGCCGCCGTGGTGACGGCGGTGACGAACCGGTCCGCGGACGGAGTGCGACGCGACGGGCGCGGACGCGGGACGCGGCGGGAGTGAACCCCTCCGTTTCCGGTCGAGCGTCCGCCCGCGAGAGCGTCCGACAGCGTCGCATCCCCGCAGAGAGCGTCTGACGTAGATCGATACGGGGCGGAGCGAGCGCTCGGATATGGGTCCGAAGCGGGCGGTGCTGACGGGAGTGACGTTGCTCGTGAGCGTCCCGTACATCACCTCGGCGACGCTCTCGGACGTCGGCGTCGGCCTCGTCGTCGCGGGCGCGGGCGTCTACGCGACGGCGGAGTTCGTCGCCGTCGCATCGCCGAGCGACTCTCGTTCTGACCGCCCGTTCCTCGAACGACTTCGGCCCCGTACTCTGACTTCTTACTCGGACTCCCCGGCGGCGGCCGCCGCCTCGCGGAGCGTGAACGTGCCTTCGTAGAGCGCGGTTCCGACGACGACGGCGGCGGCACCGGCGTCCCGCAGGGCGCGCACGTCGTCGAGTGAGGCGACGCCGCCCGAGGCGACCACCGGGATGTCCACCGCCTCGACGACGCGCCTCGTCACGTCCGTCTGGACGCCCTCCATCCGCCCTTCGACGTCCACGTCGGTGAACAGAATCGCGCCCGCGCCGAGTTCCTCGTACCGACTCGCGGCCTCCGCGGGGTCGAGTCCGGTGCTCTCGGTCCACCCGGAGACGAGCACTTCGCCGTCCTTCGCGTCGAGACTCACCATCGCGCGGCCGGGGTAGTCGTCGCTTATCTCCTCGACCAACTCGGGGTTCTCCACCGCCGCGGTGCCGAGGATGACGCGTTCGACGCCCCGTTCGAGGAGGTTCGCCGCGTCGTCGGCGGTTCGGATGCCGCCGCCGAGTTGCACCGGCACGTCCACGGCGTCTACGACGGCTTCCACCGCGCCGGCGTTCTTCCGTTCGCCCTCGAACGCGCCGTCCAGATCGACGAGGTGGAGCGTCTCCGCCCCCTCGCCGACCCAGCGCTCTGCGGCCTCGACCGGGTCGCCGTAGCGCCTCTCGGTGCCGCGTTCGCCCTGCACCAACTGCACGACTTCGCCGTCCTGCATGTCCACCGCGGGGACGACTTCGAACGAGGGAAACGCCTCTGTCATGGGGAACCCTCCTCGTGCGCCGCGCCTAAAGGCTCCGGAGGCGGCGGAACGAAGCGGTGGTACCACGGGATTGACTCACGTCCACTTTTCCGCGCCGACGGTTCGCTCCCGTCCGTCAGAACGCCGACCGGTCGGACGAACCGATAACTCGACACCGAAAAAGGTCACTGTGGTTCGGAACGGCTTTGTCGCCGGGCGAACCAGTACCCCACGATGAAACTGTTCGGTTCGAGTGGGACGCGAGGGGTGGTCGGCGACGGCCTCTCCCCGGAGTTCGTCCTCCGGGTGGCGAAGGCGGCAGGGACCGTCTGGGACACCGACCGCGTCGTGGTGTCGCGCGACACCCGGACGACGGGGGAGATGCTGTCGAACGCCGCCGAGAGCGGACTGGCCAGCGTCGGGGTGGACGTCGACCAGCTCGGCGTCGTCCCGACGCCGGGCGTCGTCCGCTACTGCGAAGTCGAGGAGGTGCCGGCCGTCGTCATCACCGCCTCGCACAATCCGCCGGAGTACAACGGCATCAAGCTGGTCGGGTCCGACGGCGTCGAACTCTCCGTCGCCGAACTCGAACGCATCGAGAACCACATCCTCTCGGAGCAGTTCTCGACGGCGACGTGGGACGAAGTCGGCCACGTCCGAACCGTCGAGTCGGCCAACCGCGAGTACGTCGAGGACCTCCTCTCGTCGGTGGACCGAGAGAAGATAGCCGAGGCGGACCTGACCGTCGCCCTCGACCCGGGCCACGGCGCGGGCGCGCTCACCAGCCCGGAGTTCTTCCGCGAACTCGGCTGCGAGGTCGTGACGGTCAACGCCACGCCGGACGGCACCTTCCCGGGCCGCAACTCCGAACCAGTCGGGAGCGAACTGGAGGACCTCTGTCGCCTCGTGAATGCCGCCGACGCCGACGTGGGTATCGCCCACGACGGCGACGCCGACAGGGCCGTCTTCGTGGACGAGAACGGCGAGTTCATCCCCGGCGAGTCGTCGCTGGCGGCCCTCGCCGCCGAGAACTTATCGGAGGGCGACACGACGGTGGCCGCCGTCAACGTCTCGCAACGACTCGTGGACGTCTGCGACGAGGTGGGCGCGGACCTCGAACTGACGCCCATCGGCGCGACGAACATCATCACGCGCATCCGCGAACTGTGGGCGCGCGGGGAGTCGGTCCCCATCGCGGGCGAGGGCAACGGGGGGATATTCTTCCCGAACTTCCGCCTCGTCCGCGACGGCGCGTTCGTCGGCGCGAAGTTCCTCGAACTCGTCGCCGACACCCCCGCCAGCGAACTCGCCGCGCCGTACGAAGACTACCACAACGTCCGCGTGAACCTGGAGTACGAGACGGAGGCGGAACTGGAGGCGATGCTCGACGCCGCCCGCGAGTACGCCGAGAACTCCGAGGCAACGCCGAACACCACCGACGGCTACCGCCTCGACTACGGCGACGCGTGGGTATTGGTCCGCCCCTCCGGAACCGAACCGAAAGTGCGCGTCTACGCCGAGTCCAGTGACCTCGGACGCGCCCAAGAACTCGCTGACGGGGCGGAGGCCGCGCTTCGCATCGCTCTCAACTCAGTTCGCTGAACAGACTGCGAACCCGCTCGATACGGTCTCTTTCTCTCTTTCTCGACTCCGTCGAAACCGTGAGAGACGGATTGGAACTGCGCACCGGAGAGAGGGGGACACTCAGCACGGTGAACGCGTTCGATTCGGGTCTCCGCGTCCCGCAGGCCGGTACCTGCGAGCGCAGAGCAGATTATCGGCGGTTACGACGGCGAGACCCGGTCGAACAGTCCCGGATAATCGACGACGAGTCCGTCCGAGTCGACCGGTAACTCGGCCGTGAAGCCGCTGGATACGCTTTCGTAGCGATACCGTCCGCCGTCCTCGTCGATCGGATCGAGGCAGGTGTACCTCTGAGAGGCGGCTTCGACGCGTAGTTCGGGCACCGAGATATATGCGACCTGCACCTCGGCTGACTCGTTCTGGCCGAGTTCCAAACGTCGAATCGGGAGTGTGTTGCTGAACGGCGTTGCCGAAATATCTACGTCGATGCACCCACGTAGCGCCGATACCTCCGCTCCTCGACCATCGGTCCATCGGCCTTCCCCATCGGCCCGAAGTGTCATCGATTCCGGTTCCTGGCCGAGGGTGGTAACGTCCACTCTCCGAGTGTGATACCGGCGGTCGCACTCGACTTCGTAGCGGGCGCGAAACGACGTACCATCGACCGAACCGACGACGACGCCCTCAGCAGCGACACCTGCTGAGTCCTCGATGAGATGGAGAGATTCTATCCCGACCCCTGCGGCCGGTGACCAGAATACGTCTCGGTTCATAACCGGATACTGCTGCGGGCGCAAATAGTCGTATCTTTTTGGACACTACGCTCTCTGTACCTACCGGCGTGGTGCCGTTCCATCCGAACCACCCACCGTGCTGCACGCGCGCGTTCTATCCAGCACGACCGCTGATACCGACCACCCGATCGAGGGGTTCGTCGAACCTCCGGAAGCGACCTCAAAGGCTGATGATGCCGAACAGAAAGCAGAGCAGGCCGAGAAACAGGAGGACGGCCCCGCGCTCTATCGACACGTCCTCGACCGGATCGTCGGATGCCTCCTCGCGTTCGTCCGGGGGTAAGAGCCACGCCGTGGGGTCCTCTTCGACGTCGAGGCGCGCGGCCGCCCGGCGGGTCCGCAGCGCTCTCGTCGCGTAGAACAGACACACTGCGCCCGCGACGAACGCGGTGGCGGCGACGACGACCACGCGTCAGTCCTCGTCCGTCTCGTCGAGGGCCGCCGCGAGGCGGGCGCGCGCCTCCCGGACGGCTTCCAGTTCCGTCTCGACGGCCCCCGACCGGAGGCGGGAGAGTTGCTCGTCGGTCACTTCGCTGCGGGCGCGCGCGGCGGTTCGGAGGCGGGCGTAGTCCTCGCGGTACGTCAGGTCCCGCACGCGGCGCAGGGTGACGACGGTGTCCTCGGAGGCGAACCGATCGAGGAGCGAGATTATCTCGTCGGCGCGGCGGCGGAGAACCTCCGCCCGCGGCGGCGGCCACGAGACGACGAGGGGGTCCGCGCCGAGTCGTTCGAGGTACGTCCGGTGGACGGCGACGGACGTCTGAAGCGCCGCCGCGTCGTCGACGTAGTGGTCGAGTTTCGACCCGGAGTAGCCGGTGTACTCCAGCAGTTTCGGTATCGGGTGGTCGCCGCCGGGGTTCTCGCGCACGTACGCGAGGACGTCCCGCGGCGGCGACTGGAAATCGACCAACGGGTACGACTCCGCCGTCGCCGGCAGGTCGAGCACTTCGCGGGCGGGGGCCTCCTCTTTCCACGTCTGAAACTCCTCGCGGACCGACTCGGCGTACGCCTCGATGGGCTCTCCGAGGCGTTCGACGGGGGCGTCCAAGTCCGCCTCGCCGAGAGCGACCAGATCGGCCAGTTCGTCGACTCGTTCGTCTAACTCCTTCAGTCGGAGGGCGGCGTCGCGGCGCGCCGCCTGCAGTTCCTCGCGGGCCTCCGCGCGCCGTTCGAGGAGTCCTTCGAGTCGGGCCGCCGGTTCGAGGTCACCGCGCGCGCCGTCGAAGTCGCGTGCGCGGAGTCGCCTGCGGTCCATGCGTTCGGCGGCGGCCTCGAACGCGTCGCGGACGGGCACGTCCTCGGGGAGGTCCTCGACGAGGCCGAGGAACTCGTCTTGGAACCGCACGTACGCCTGAAAGTCGCCCGTGCCGGTCGCGGAGTCCTCGTAGTCGTCGAGGAGCGTCGTCGCTCGTCGGTACGCGCCGACCGCGCGGTCCACGGCGTCCTCGCCGTGGTCCGCGATGTCGGACTCGACGTCGTCCACGGCCGCTCTCGCCTCGCGGAGTCGCCGAACGAGGTCCGAGACGTCGGGGTCGGTCGCCCCGTCCTCGCCGGCGTCCGCCGTTGTGGCGTCTGTCATCGTCTGTCGGTCAGTCGTCGTACACCTCGTCGGGGTCGAAGACGCGTTCGCCGACCGTCTCGCCGTCGATAGTGCGGTAGAAACACGAGCGGTGGCCGGTGTGGCACGCGCCGCCGGTCTGTTCGACGACGTACAGGAGCGTGTCGGCGTCGCAGTCGACGCGCACCTCCGCGACGGTCTGGGTGTGTCCGCTCGTCGCGCCCTTCTCCCACAGTTCGTCCCGACTCCGGGAGTAGTAGTGCGCCCGCCCCGTCTCGCGCGTCCGTTCGAGGGCTTCGGGCGAGACGTACGCGAGCATCAGCACCTCCCCGGAGTCGGCGTCCTGTGCGACTGCGGGGACGAGTCCGTCCTCGCCGAACTCCACCTCCACGTCCTCGGTCATCGCGTCGAACCATGCGGTGCCGGCCGATATGTCTTTTGTACCGACCGAGGCGTCAGTCGGCCGCCGTCCGCCGGCCGAAGCGGACGCCGGCGTTGTACCCCGAAGAGAGAAAACGACGCCTCAGACGAGTCCGAGCGCACCGACGGCGCCGAACAGCACGTCGCCGTAGGCGAACGCGACGACGGTGCCGAAGAACATCGGGACGAGGAACGGGATGCCGGGCGAAATCCACACCTCGTCGGCCGTCGTCACGACGTCGAGGCCCTCGCGGAGTTTCTCGGGCGTCGTGCCGTACGCCGACCCCTCGATGGAGTCGAGGAACGCCTCCGCGCCCCACTCGTCCTCGGCGTCGAGGATAGTCGTCGCGGCGTCAGCGTCAGCGTCGGTGTCGGAGTCGGCGTCAGCGTCAGTGTCTGAGTCGGTATCCGCGGCGGCGACGGTACCCCCGTCTGCGGCGACGCCCGCGCCGACTGCGCCGTCGGTGGGGTCGTGCGTCCGGGAGATACCGGCGGGGTCGCGGTGACCCTCGGGGTCGCCTCTGAGCGCCGCGAGCGTCGTCCCGCGCCACCGAAGGTACATCCGGAGGGCGTCGATGTCGAGTCCGTTCCGGGTGTAGCCGTCGGGCGTCTCGAACAGGCGGCCGTGGGCCGTCGAGAGGTCGACGGTGGGGATACGCCGCCCGAAGAACAGGAGCGGAACCTCCGTGTCGCCGTCGAGGACGTTCCGGACGGCCATCGCCAGCGGGTAGCCGAGGGCGAAGATGACCGTGTTCGTGAGGACGGTCATCGAGAACACGCCGAGCGTCGTCGCCTCCGCGGGGAGCGCGATTCCGGGCAGGTAGTACGTCGGGAACGTCGGCAGCAGTATCGAGAAGGTGATGAGCGCCTTCGCGTCTGCGCCGCCGAACCCGCCGAGATACCAGAATGCGTACGAGAGCGGTGCGACGAACAGCAGGCTCACGCCCACGCGGACGAAGAACAGGCGGTCGGCTAACGTCGCGAACGACAGGTGTCCGAGGGCGTCCCACGCGAGGAGGACGACGCCGAGTGCGACGAGCGGATACCACGTGACGCTCGGGACTCGACGCGTCTCCACGTCGCGCCAAGCCGCCCACCCCAACGCCGGGATGACGAGGAGTCGGAGCAGGTCGGGTACGGTGGCGAACATACAGGCGAACTGCACCGGGGGGAGTTATTGCTTTGGTATCCTGAAAGTCGAGAAACACGACTGGTAGACGGGTATATGATAGGTATTGTCACACCCACGGCGGCGGTGAGGACCTCCTCTGCGGCGACACGTCGCGCGCGACGACCGAAAGAAAGTGTCGGGGTGAACGCCTCAGATGACGCGGTTCTGGAGGTAGTCGAGATGCTTCGCGTTGTAGACGATTTTGACCTCTTCGGCCTCCGGGGAGCCGATGCAGGTCAGGCGGACGTTCTTCTCGGAGACCTCCTCGTCCGAGAGAATCTGCTGCATGTCCATCTCGATTTCTCCCTCGAAGAGGATGGCCGCGCAGTTCGCGCAGGCGCCGGCGCGGCACGAGAAGGGCCAGTCGTAGCCCTGCGCCTCGGCCGCTTCGAGGATGTACTCGCCCTGATTGACGTCGAGCGTACCGTAGTCCTCGTCGCCGAGGTCGGCGTCGGAGGCCTTCTCGAAGAGGTCGTCGTCGTCCATGTCCCAGCCGTTGTCATCGAGTACGTCGTAGTTGAGGTATTCTACCGTGGGCATCACGCCACGGTTGGAAACCCACACCATTAGACTTTGCTGTTCCTCCCGCCCAACGACGGTACAACCCCGCCGCCGTCACCGGACGCACGTCCAGCGTGTCCAACCGAATATGATTAGACCGAGGTCAGCGCGAACAGCGCGTACGACGCCGCGGCCGACAGCGACGGGGTGAGGAGCCAAAAGAAGATGACCCGGCCGGTCGTCCCCGGATCGAATAGATTCCGTCCCGCGAGGTCGGTCTCGGACTCCTCGCCGACGGCCGGGACGTTCTCGTCCGTCTCGGCGGTGAGTGCGTTGACGGACATCCCCGGCGACTTGCCGCCGAGGGCCTCGCCGATGGTGACGGAGCGAGTCGCCCGCCCCCACCCGAGGCCGACGATACACATCGTCGCGGAGACGGCCAGGCTGGCGGGGATGCCCAGCCACGACAGGAACGCGATGAGCGATGCCGACACCGTCTCGACGACGAGTGCCGCCAGAATCGGCAGTTCGGTCAGGTCGTTTCCGACCGTGTCCAGCGTCCGGCGGGCGATGGTGAACGCGCCGAGGCCGATAGCGCCCGACGCGAGGAGGATGGCGGCGTCGATGCCGACGGCGCCGTTACCGACCAACGGCGCGACGGCGTTGGCGGCGTTCGACGCGCCCGCGGAGAACGCCATGTAGCAGGCGATGACGACGACGAGGACGATGCTCCCGAGTTCTCTAGACGTGGTGTTCGGCCCGAACGTCGGGCGGGGGACCGCCCCGGAGCGGTCAAGCGTCAGAAGCGGTCCGGGCGAGCGGTCGAGTTTCAGTCTCGCGTCGAGGTACGGGTAGACGTACCGCCCGACGACGGCGCAGATCCAGAAGGCGATGACCGGCGAGACGATCCACCACGAGATGATCTCGAGCATGACCTCCGCGTTGAGCGTGCCGGTGGCGACGCCGAGGCCGGCGATGGCGCCGACGGCGGTCATCGACGTGGAGGCGGGGACGCCGAAGGTGTTCGAGATGAGGAGGGCGAGGCCGACGAAGAAGAGGACGGCGACGCTCGCCGCCAGCGTGAACTGGCTCTCCGGGACGATCTGACCGCCCATGGTCTGGATGACGTTTCGCCCGGCGGTCCACGCGCCGAGGAAAGCGAATCCGGTCATCAACGCCGCGGCGGCGAGTTTCGAGACGATGTCGCTCCCGACCGCCGGACCGAACGCGACGCCGGTCGAAGAACCGCCGATGTTGAATCCGACGAACGCGGCGACTACGAGTCCGATAACGAGGAGTACTTCGACCACGTACGCCTACTCGAAAGCGGACGGTTAAATTCCGACGGTTTGCGGAGGACCGAACCCGCGGACGGGGCGTCGGTCCCCGCTCGGTTCGACGCCGACGCGACTCAGTTCGTCGCGGAGTCGATGGCCTGCGCTAAGTCCGCGATGATGTCGTCTGCGTCCTCGATGCCGACCGAGAGGCGGACCATGTCGGGCGTCACGCCCGCGGCCGCTTGCTCCTCCTCGGTGAGTTGCTGGTGCGTCGTCGAGGCGGGGTGGATGACGAGCGTCTTCGCGTCGCCGACGTTCGCCAACAGGGAGGCGAGTTCCACGTCGTTCACCGTCTCCTTGGCCGCCTCGTACCCCGCCTCTAACCCGAACGTTATCATGCCGCCGTAGCCGCCGTCTAAGTACTCCGACGCCTCCTCGTGGGTCTCGTGGCTCTCCAGTCCGGGGTAGTTCACCCAGGAGACGGCGTCGTGGTCCTCCAGGAACTCCGCGACGGCCATCGCGTTCTCGCAGTGGCGGTCCATCCGCATCGGAAGCGACTCCAGTTTCTCGATGGTGTTCCACGCGTCGAACGGCGATTGGGAGTTGCCCAGGTCGCGCAGGCCGCGGGCGATGGCGGCGTACGTGAACGCCGCGTCGCCGAACGTCTCCGCGAAGTTGACGCCGTGGTAGGCGGGGTTGTCCTGCGCTATCTCGGGGTACTTCTCGGCGTGGTCGGCCCACGGGAACGACCCGCCGTCCACGAGGACGCCGCCGACGGTCGTCCCCGCGCCGTGAATCCACTTCGTCGTGGAGTTCCACACGAGGTCTGCGCCATGTTCGATGGGGCGGCAGAGGTACGGCGTCGCGAACGTGTTGTCCACGAACAGGGGGACGCCGTTGTCGTGGGCGATGTCGGCGATTCGCTCGATGTCCGGCGTCACGAGGGCGGGGTTGCCGATGGTTTCGAGGTGGACGTACGCGGTGTCGTCGTCGATGGCCTCCTCGTAGGCGTCGTAGTCGAGCGTATCGACGAACTTCGTCGTCACGCCGCGGCGTTCGACGGTGTGGGTCAGGTACGTGTACGTCCCGCCGTACAGCGACGAGGCGGAGACGACGTTGTCGCCCGCCGACGCCAGAAGGAAGTTCGCTAAGTCGAACGCCGCCATCCCGGACGCCGTCGCCGCCGCGCCGACGCCGCCTTCGAGGGAGGCCAGACGCTCCTGCAACGTGGCGAGCGTCGGGTTCATCAACCGCGAGTAGATGTACCCCTCCTTCTCCAGGGCGAACTGGCTGGCCGCGTCGTCGGCGTCCTCGAAGACGTACGAGGTGGTCTGGTAGATGGGCGGTGCGCGCGCGCCCGTCGCCGGGTCGGGTTCCTGCCCGGCGTGCAGGCTTCGCGTGTCGAATCCGAGCGGTCTCTCCTCGTCGTTCTCGTCGGACATACCCGCCCGGTTCGTCCGGGCGTGTGGTAAACACCCACGTTCTCACAAAATACGCCGGTGGCTCGGAGGCGGACGGAGAAGAAAGTTCAGACCGCGTGCGCGTCGGCGACGGACGCGCCCGCGAAGAGGAGAACGAGGGCGACGGCGCCGACGGCGAGTCCGGCGAGCGGCGTCAGGGCCAGAAGCGGCGTCGAGAGGACGACGATGGCGACGACGGCGAGGAGGCCGCCGAACGAGACGCCGATGGTTCGCGCGCCCAGTCCGTCCGGGATGAGGGCGACGTACGTCGCGCCGAGGGCGACGACGAGGGACGCGGCACCGACGGCGGTGACGGCGCCGACGGCGACGGTTTCCGTGAGCAGGAGGTACGCGACGTAGTACGCCGGAATCGCGGCTAGAAGCGCCGCGATTCGGCCGGCGAATCGGAGCAGAGGCATACCCGAGTCGTCGTCCGAGACGGACAAATTCCTTCGGGTCGGCGGGGAAGCGGCGTCAGTCGGTCTTCGGGGGCGCCAACGCCGCCGCGAGGAGGACGACGACGGCGACGAACGCGAATCCGAGGAGGCCGACGAGGCGCGGAAGGGAGGGCGTCATCCCGAAAACAGGCTGTTGTGGACGGGCGCGAACTGCGACCCGTCGTCTATCTCCTCGTCGTCGTCGGTGTCGTGAATCGCTCGGCCCTCGACGCCCGTATCGAGGAAGTCGCGGAGTGGCGGGCCGACCTTCTCGGGTTCCACGAGGAAGGCGTCGTGGCCGTGGTCGGACTCGACGACGTGGTGGGCGACGGGCACGTCGGCGTCGCGGAACGACTCCGCGAGGGCCTCAGACTGCTCGGTGGTGAAGTGCCAGTCGCCGGTGAACGACATCAGGAGGGTCTCGCCCTCGTATGCGGCGACGGCGCGCGTGTCGTCCTCGTACCCCTCCGAGAGGTCGTAGTCGTCCATCGCGCGGGTGAGATACAGGTAGGAGTTGGCGTCGAAGCGGCCGACGAACTTCTCGGCCTGATAGTCGAGGTACGACTCCACGTCGCGATAGGGGAAGAAGGAAGCCGCGGGGTCGGCGGGGAACGCGTCGCGCGTGGCGTCCCGTCCCGCCGCCCGGCGGCCGAACTTCTGCTCCATCGACGACTTCGAGAGGTACATCACGTGCCCGAGTTGCCGCGCGAGGGCGAGGCCGTTCTTCGGCCCCGGCGCGCCGTCGGCGTCGCCGTCCGCCTCGCCCGACTCGTAGTAGTCGCCGCCGTTCCAGTCGGGGTCGGTGGTGATGGCGCGGCGGGCGATGGCGTCGAGGGCGAGACACTGCGGGTCCAAGCGCGGCGCGGTGGCGACGGCGGCGACGCGGCGCACGTCGTCCGGGTAGCGCTTCGCCCAGTCGAGGGCGTTCATCCCGCCGACGCTCCCGCCGACGACGGCGTGCAGGCGACCGACGCCGAGTTCGTCCAACAGGAGGCGTTGGGAACGCGTCCAGTCGCCGACGGTCACGGGCGGGAAGTCGGTGCCGTACGGGTCGCCGTCCGGTCCTTCGCTCGGCGGGCCGGAGGTGCCGTAACACGACCCGGGGACGTTCGCGCAGACGACGAAGTAGTCGTTCGTGTCGACGGCCTTCCCCGGGCCGACGATGTCGTTCCACCACGCGCGGGCCTGTCCGGTCGTCTCGGACCCGTAGCCCGCGACGTTCTGACTGCCGGTGAGGGCGTGACAGACGAGGACCGCGTTATCTCCGTCGAACTCGCCGTAGGACTCGTAGGCGACGCGGAGATTCGGTATCTCCTCGCCGCACTCGAAGTCGAACCGGCCCACGTCGACGGTTCCGCTGTCGGTCTTCATGGTGTCCTCATGCGGATGCGGCGTCCTCCGTCGCGCGGCGAATCGCCCCGTCTAAGTCCGCGACGACGTCGCTCGCGTCCTCGATGCCGACCGAGAGGCGGAGCATGTCGGGGCCGACGCCCGCGGCGCGTTGTTCCTCGGCGCTCAACTGCGCGTGGGTGGTGGAGGCGGGGTGGATGATGAGCGTCTTCGCGTCGCCGATGTTGGCGAGGAAGGAGGCGAGTTCGACGTTCTCGCAGGTGCCCTTCGCCGCCTCGAAGCCGGCTTCGAGGCCGAACGTCACCATGCCGCCGTACCCTTGTCCGAAGTACTTCGAGGCGTTCTCGTGCGTCTCGTGGTCCTCGAAGCCGGGGTACGACACCCACGCCACGTCGTCGTAGTCGCGGAGGAACGTCGCCACCTCGCGGGCGTTCTCGCAGTGTCGCTGCATCCGAAGCGGGAGGGTCTCCAACCCCTGAATCGTCTGCCACGCGTCGAACGGCGACTGCTGGTTTCCGAGCGTTCGGAGCGACCGTTGGCGGGCGGCGACGGCGAACGCCCGGTCGCCGAACCGTTCGACGAAGTCGATGCCGAACGCGGGGTTCTCGCCGGAGAGTTCGTCGTAGTCGGCGTGTTCCCACGGGAACGCGCCGCCGTCCACGAGGATACCGCCGACGGTGGTGCCGGACCCGTGAATCCACTTCGTCGTGGACTCCCAGACGATGTCCGCGCCGTGTTCGATGGGGCGGCAGAGGTACGGCGTCGCGAACGTGTTGTCCACGACCAAGGGCGCTTTCGCCTCGTGTGCGATGTCGGCCAGACGCTCGAAGTCGGGCGTCTTCAGCGAGGGATTGGCGATGGTCTCGACGTGGACGAACGCGGTGTCGTCGTCCACGGCGTCCGCGTAGGCGTCGTAATCGAGGGTGTCCACGACGCGGACGTCCACGCCGCGTCGGGTCGCCATCTTCGTGAAGTACGTGGAGGTGCCGCCGTACATATCGGCGCTGGCGACGATGTTGTCGCCCGCGCGGGCGAGGATGCTCGTCGCGGCGTCGAGCGCTGCCATCCCGGACGCGGTGGCGACTGCGCCGACGCCCGCCTCCAACGCCGCCAACCTGTCTTCGAGAACTCGCGTCGTCGGGTTCGAGATGCGGGAGTAGACGTCGCCCTCGGCGTCGAGGGCGTACAGGTCCGCGGCGCGGTCCGCGTCCTCGAAGGCGTACGACGTGGTCTGATAGAGGGGCGGGGCGCGGGCGCCGGTCGCCGAGTCCGGTTCCTGCCCGGCGTGCAGGCTCCGGGTGTGGAAACCGTCGTTCATGTATCTCACGCATATTCCCGCGGCATCTTATAACCGGCGGTTACGGCATTCCGGGGCGGCCGCACCGAAGTGCTTTTTCCGGACTACCGTCGTCTCAGATGCATGTCGAAGGGGTTGGGTGAGACGGACGTGCGCGTCAGCGTCGCGTACGATGCCACGGTGTACGACCGCATCCGCGGCGGAGACGCGGACCCGCCGGCTGACGTCCGCCTCGTCGTCGGGGGACGAGAGGTCGGTCAGGGGAGGGACCACCTCCGGTGGCACCTCGACCAACTGCTCGCGGCGGTGTCGAGCGTCCTCGACGGCGAGGCGGCGGTCGTGGAGTTCTTCGAGGAACGGTTCGAGTTCCACTTCGAACCCGCGGGCGACGGCGTTGCGACGTGGTTCGCGTCCGCCCCGGAGTCGGAGGGCCCGGAGTTGACCTTCCCCGACGGGACGACGCCCGACTCGGAGGGCGCGGACGACGGAGACGACGACGCCGAATCGGGCGACGCCGAATCGGACGGCACCGAACCGAACCGCTCCGAACGCGTCGTCGCCGACCGGCGCGCACTCGTCGAGGAGGTGCTCTCGACCGTCGAGACGTTCTGTACCGCGGTGGTCGAGACGAACCCGGAACTCACCGAGAGCGTCGCCGGCCTCCGCGCCGAGATGCGGTCGCTCCAACTCGCGGCCGCGGAGTTCGACGAGTGGGGCCTCCCGGTCCGCCTCCTCGACGCGGTTGGCGACCGGGACCCGTCGGCCTCCGGAACGGAGTCCGACGACGCCGCCGAGCGACGGTCGGTCGCGCGGGGGGCGGAGTCCGGCGGCGTTTCGGCCGCCGCCGGTCGGGAGGCGGAGCGACGGCGAACCGTCGTCACGGCCGGCGGCGCGCGCGTCGGCGTCTCCGACCCGGACGGCCGGGCCGAGGCGGCGGAACGCGAATCGCGCGCCGTCGCCCGGATCTGGCTCTCCGACCCCTCGGTCGAATCGGTCGGCGAGGGCGACGCCGTCGGAATCGACCCCGGTTCGGAGGCGTTCGACGGGCGCGGAACGCGCTTCCGCGGCGAGGTGGTCGCCGTCTCCGACGGGCGCGCCCTCCTCGACGTGGGCGAGGGAACCGTGGCGTTCGACCCGAGCGAACTCGACGCCCGCGGGGAGACGCCGTCCGCCCGCCGGACGCCGGCCGGACGGGTCGCCGTCGGCGACAGACTCGCCGTCCGCACCGGGCGGACGGAGCTTCGCGGCCTCGACGCGGTGGTCGGCCCCTCGGTCTGCGACTGGTCCGAGGAGCGACTCCGCGAGGCGTTGGCCGACGCCGACCGCCGCGCCGAGGCGGCGACCGAACTGGCGCGCCGCGGCGTCCGGACCGCCGTTCCGATCCTGGTCGAGACGCTGGACGGCGACCTCTCCGCCCGGGACCGCCGGGCCGTCGTCCGGGCGTTGGACGTTCTCGCCGACCCGCGGGCGGTGGATGCCCTCGTCGGAGAACTCGCGGACGACGACGACGCGGTTCGGCGGGCCGCCGCGACGGCCCTCGCCACCGTCGGCGACCCGGAGGCGTTGGATCCCCTCCTCGGGGCCGCGACGGACGAAAGCGACGAGACGACGCGGTACGCCATGGTCCGGGCGGCGCGGGACGTGGACCCGACGGCGGCGATGGATCGCTTCGCGCACCTGCTCAGGACCGGCGACGACCCCGCAGTCAGAGAGACCGTGGTGCGCGTCCTCCGCGTCACGAACGGGGAACGCGCCCACGAACTCGTCCTCGAAGCGGTGGACGACCCCGACCCGTCGGTGGCCCGCGAGGCGATCTCCGTCGTTCGCTGGGCCGACGACGAACGGGCCGTCCCCGCGCTTCTCCGCCGGTTGAGCGACGACTCCCCCCTCGTCAGGCAGGAGGCCGCGGGGGCGTTCGCCGAACTCGGCGCGCGCGCGGACGAGTTCCGCGACGGCGAGGAGTTGTCCGATGCGACGCGCGAACGCGTGGTCGGAGCGCTCATCGAGCGACTGGACGACCCCGTCTCCGCCGTCCGGTCGTGGGTGATAGAGGCACTCGGCGCGCAGGCGCACCCGCGGGCCGTCGGCCCCCTCTGCGACGCATACGACGACGAGTCCGAACTCCGGTGGAACGTCGTCGCGGCCCTCGGCCGAATCCGCGACCCGCGGGCGATTCCGACGGTGGTGACCGCACTCGACGACGACGACCCGAGCGTCCGGCGGCGGGCGTGCCTCGCCAGCGCGCAACTGGGGACGGCCGCCGCGGTGTCGCCCCTCTCCGACCGGGCGACGTCGGACCCGAACGCGGACGTCCGCCGCGAGGCCATCGACGCCCTCGGCCGCCTCGGCGAGGAACCGGCGCGCGTCGCCGAGGCGATGGCGTCGGTGCTGGCGGACGACGACACGGCGCTCCGACGGGCGGCGGTGACGGCGCTCGGACGCGTCGGCGGCCCGGAGGCGCGCCGACTCCTCCGCGAGACGGCGGCGAACGACCCGCACGAGGCCGTCCGCGAACACGCGCGGGCGAAGCTGGAGTGAGGGGTTCGCCGCCGCTCTCGCCGCCCGGCGGTGGATTTTACCCCCCGGCGCGCACACCGGCGAACGATGAGCGAGCAGTCGCCCGGCGACGCGGAGTTCGAGACGGCGTACGCCGACGCGGGCAACCCGTACCTCGTCGAACCCGACACCGACTTCGAACCGGTCGAGGAACTCTCCTGCGAGGAGGCCGAGAGAGAGGTGTCTCTCCTGCGCGACGCCGTGCGCGAACACGACTACCGCTACTACGTCGAGGCGGACCCCCTCGTCGCGGACCGGACGTACGATAAACTGTTCGCCCGCCTGCAGGACCTCGAAGCGGCGTTCGGCTTCGACGACGAGGCGAGTCCGACCGGGCGCGTCGGCGGGGAACCGCTGGACGAACTGGAGACGGTCGAACACGTCGCGCCGATGCTCTCCATCGACCAGTCGGTCGAAGCCGAGGACGTCCGCGAGTTCGACCGCCGGGTCCGCGACGAGGTGGGCGAGGCGAACTACGTCTGCGAACCGAAGTTCGACGGTCTATCCCTGGAAGTCGTCTACCGCGACGGCGAGTTCGAACGCGCGGCCACCCGCGGCGACGGCGTCCGCGGCGACGACGTGTCCCGACAGGTCCGGACCATCCGGTCGGTGCCGCTGAAACTCCGCGGCGACCACCCGGAGTTCCTCGCCGTCCGCGGCGAGGTGTACATGCCGCGGGACGCCTTCCGCGAGCACAACCGCGAACGCGTCGAGAGGGGGAAGGAACCGTTCGCCAACCCGCGGAACGCCGCCGCGGGGACGCTTCGCCAACTCGACCCGTCCGTCGCCGCCGAACGACCGCTCGCGGTGTTCTTCTACGACGTTCTCGACGCGACGGACGCGCCCGACACGCAGTGGGAGACGCTGGATCGCCTCAACGCGTGGGGCCTCCCGACGAACGAACGCGTCGAACGCGCCGACGACATCGAGGGCGCGATCGAGTACCGGGACGCGTTGCTGGCGGAACGCGAGGACCTGAACTACGAGATAGACGGGACGGTCATCAAGGTGGACGCCCGCGGGAAACGGAAGCGACTGGGCGAGACGAACCGCGCCGTCCGGTGGGCGTTCGCCTACAAGTTCCCCGCCCGGTCGGAGGTGACGACGATCACCGACGTGGTGGTGCAGGTGGGCCGGACGGGTCGTCTCACGCCCGTCGCCCTGTTGGACCCGGTGGACGTCGGCGGCGTCACCGTCTCGCGCGCGTCGCTTCACAACCCCGAGGAGATAGCCCGCCTCGGCGTGAACGTCGGCGACGAGGTGCGCATCAAGCGCGCGGGCGACGTGATTCCGGACGTGGCCGAAGTCGTGGAGAAACGCGCCGACGGCACCTACGAGTTCCCCGAGGAGTGCCCCGTCTGCGGCAGTCCGGTCGAACGCGACGGCCCGATAGCCTACTGCACCGGCGGACTCGAATGCGGCGCACAACTCGTCCGCGCCGTCGGCCACTACGGGAGCAGAGGCGCGTTGGACATCGACGGACTCGGCGAGGAACGCGTCGAACAGCTCGTGGAGACGGGCCTCGTCTCGGAACTGGCCGACCTCTACCGCCTCGAACCGGACGAGCTCGCGGAACTCGACGGCTGGGGGCAGAAGAGCGCGGAGAACCTCGTCTCGGAGATAGACGACACCCGAAACCCGACGCTCTCGAACTTCCTCACCGCCCTCGGCGTCCCCGAGGTGGGCGAGGCGACGGCGCGGAACCTCGCCCGCGAGTTCGGACGGTTAGACGCCGTGATGGACGCGAGCGAGGAGGAACTCCGGGCGGTGGACGACGTGGGGCCGGCCGTCGCCGAGCGAATTCGAGAGTTCTTCGGGAACGACCGGAACCGGCGGGCCGTCGAGGCACTCCGCGAGGAGGGCGTCGAACCGGAGGCGCGGGCGGCCGACTCCGGCGGCGACGAACTCGACGGACTCACCTTCGTCTTCACCGGGTCGCTGTCGGTGACGAGGGACGAGGCGCAGGAACTGGTCGAACGCCACGGCGCGACGGCGACGACGACGGTGTCGGGCAACACGGACTACCTCGTCGTCGGCGAGGGCGCGGGACGGACGAAGCGAGACGACGCCGAGGAGAACGGCGTGCCCGAACTCGACGAGGATGGGTTCGCGGCGTTCTTGGACGAACGCGGTATCGACTATCCGCCGGAGTGAGGCGACTCGCCGCGGAGCGTGTCTGCGGTAGATAGATGTGGAGATTGACCGGACAGATGACGTGCCCTCCTACGAAGCGGAGTCGATGGACCTGAAGCGCATGGTCGCGGGTACTCACGTAAGCGTTCTCGGCCTCGGAGCCGCCCAATTCATACACTACGAGATCGGGTTTCTGGTGGTGCTGTTGGGCGTCGGAATCACCTACATCGGATGGACGTCTGAGAGATAATCGTCCCGTACCGAGCATCCGCGAGCGAAGCGAGACGGCAAGGCCGTCTCGCCCGCCGTTCGGACAACTCGGGGGTCGTCCGAAGACGAAGCGAGCGG
>NZ_JBHSXH010000015.1:1624261-1767060 GCF_042662625.1 Halopelagius fulvigenes | reverse complement strand
GCCGTCGCCGAGGACCCCCTCGAAAAAGGTGGGTGTTAGAGATCCTGCTTCTCGAAGACGAGGTAGCCGAGAGCGACCGGAGCGACCACCCATGCCAACAGGACGAGCATGAGGAACCAGCCGGAGAAGTAGAACGGTATGCTCTCTTTGAACAGGGGACCGAGGGTCATCTGCTCGCCGAAGGCGGCGCTGACGAGGCGGGCCTGCGCCGCGCCGTAGTACACCTGCGCGGCGAGCGTCTCGTACGTCTTCAGCGGGTTGACGTACTTCAGGAACAGGCCGATTTTGACCCGCGTGATGTTTTCGAGCGGCGAGACGAAGGGAGCCTGCTTGGCGGCGTAGTTGATGAGTTTCGGAATCCCCTCGGCGATGGACGACCAGAGGATGCCGAAGATGAGGTAGAGTCCGAGGGTCGCCAGCGTCGCCTCGCGGTTGGAGTCGGCGGCGGCGGAGATGCCGAGGCCGATGGAGACGAAGGCGACGCCGAGGATGACCGTCAGGGCGACGTGCGGGATGAACGCGCCGTAATCGACGGCGGTTCCGGTCGCGAGGAAGCCGACGAACGCCGCGACGAACCCCGCGAGGAGGGCGACGGCGACGACGGCGCTCCGACCGAGGAGTTTACCGACGACCACGTCGAGCCGGGAGTTCGGCAGCGACAGCATCAGCTTCAGCGACCCGGACTCGCGTTCGTCGATTATCGCGCCGTAGGAGGTGGACAGACCGACGAAGCCGAGGATGAGCGCCAACAGGCCGGGGAACGAGAGGCTGAAGACGCCGAGATTCGCGAAGAACCCGAACAGGTTCGACGCGTCGCGGGCGTTCGGCGGCAGGAGCACCCCGAAGAACAGGGCGGTGGCCCCGCCGACGAACAGGACGAAGAAGGCCGTCGCGCCGAACAGCCACCGCGAGCGGATGGCGTCGCGGAAGTCCTTCTCGGCGACCGCTCGCCACGTCATGCGCGGACCTCCGGTTCGTCCGCCGTCCCGTCTCCCCGTCCGGTGTAAGCCAAGAAGAGGTCTTCGAGCGACGCCTCGCGCGTCTCGAAGTCGGTCACCTCGACGCCCTGGGACTCCAGTTCGCCGATGACGGCCGTCTTCGCGTCGCCGTCGCAGGAGACGAGAAGCGTCTCGCCGTCGGTGGAGACGGAACTGACGCCGTCGAGTTCGGTGAGGGCGTCGGTGTCGGGGATGGCGTCGCCCGCCGTGGTGACGCGGAGCGTCGATTCCGTGCCGACGGCGTCGCGGAGGCCCTCGATGGTGTCTTCGGCGACGAGTTCGCCCTCGCGCATGATGCCGACGCGGTCGCAGACCGCCTCGACCTGTTCGAGGACGTGACTGGAGAAGAACACCGTCGTCCCGCGTTCAGCCTCCTGAAGCACGATTTCACGCATCTCCTTCGCTCCCGCGGGGTCGAGACCCGAGGAGGGTTCGTCCAAAATTAGGAGGTCGGGGTCGCCGACGAGGGCCATCCCGAGGGCGAGACGCTGGCGCATCCCCTTCGAGTAGCCCCCGGCTTTCCGGTCCGCGGCATCGGCGATGCCGACGCGTCGGAGGACGGCGTCGGGGTCGCCCTCGACGCCCTTCGAGTCCATTGCGAACTCGACGTGCGCGCGCCCGGTGAGGCGGTCGTACACGTCGAACCCTTCCGGGAGGACGCCGGTCCGCGCCCGGACGGCGACGCTCTCTCTGTGAGCGTCGTGTCCGAGGACGCGAACCGTGCCCTCCGTCGCGCGGACGAAATCCAAGAGGATGTTGATCGTGGTCGATTTCCCCGCTCCGTTCGGTCCGAGAAAGCCGAACACCTCCCCGTCGTCGACCGTAAGGGAGAGATCCGAGACGGCGGTGACGTCTTCGTACCGCTTCGTCACCCCGTCCAGTTCGATGGCGGCCATGCCCGTGGGTAGTCAGGTCATCCGATAAAGGGTTTGGTGCGAGAATCAGCGTTGAAACTGGGGCGTCCGCGTCCGGCGGTTTTCGTCAACGGGATGTCACGGTCCGTCGGTCCGCAGCGAACGCGGCGCACAGCCGGCATCCGCGAGTAGAGCGAGACGGCCTTGCCGTCTCGTCGGCCTTTTTTCCCTCCGGGTTTTTGCGGGGAGAGTTCCCCACAGCGCGCCCTCGGCGCGCGAGGACCCCCTCGAAAAAGGTGGGTGTTACACCTCGTCGTCGGGGTCGTGTTTCTCGCGCATCCGAGTCGCCTCCGCGGCGTACCGGTCGCGCGTCTCCGCGTCCGTCACCTCGTCTAAGTCCTCGGTGTCCACGTCCACCGCGGCGGTGGGGGTGATACCGCGTTGATGCATCACCGTCGCCGCGAGTTCCTTCCGGCGGGCGCGTTCGCCGTCGGGAGTCGCGTACACGAGGATGATGAGGCCGCGGTCGTCGTACGTGCGTTCGACGAGCCACGCGCGGACGGCGTCGTCGTCGGCGTCGTCGGCGTCGGTCATAGTCGGCGTTCGGCGAGGCGCGGTTTGTACCTACCGACCGCGGCCGATATGTATGGAAACACGACATAACTGCCGAATACGAATAAAAATTAAGCGATGAGAGAAATAGTCGGAGATAGAATGGTCCCCTCCCCTTGCAATACCTTCCACGAACTGCTCGCCGCCCGACGGCGACGCGACACCCTCGCCGCCGTAGTCGAGGCGAGTCGACCGCTGACGCGGCGAGAACTCGCCCGTCGCGTCGCCGCCCGCACCGAAGACGGACTCCGAGGGCCGGACGACCACCCGGATCGACGGATAAACGAGTTGGAGGTGGAACTGCGC
Source organism: Halopelagius fulvigenes (assembly GCF_042662625.1). Taxonomy (GTDB): domain Archaea; phylum Halobacteriota; class Halobacteria; order Halobacteriales; family Haloferacaceae; genus Halopelagius; species Halopelagius fulvigenes. Next base: position 1,764,290 of record NZ_JBHSXH010000015.1, on the reverse strand, counting down.
CACCGCCACCTCCCGCCGTTGCTCGACGCGGAGGCGGTCACGAGAAGCGAGAGCAACCGGTTCGCCGCGACGAAACTGGGCCACGACCTCCACCGGGCCGAACGCGCGTTCCGGGCGGTGATCGGCGACACGGTCGAAGAAACCTCGGCACGCGGCCGGGCGTCGCCCGACGGCGTCGGCGAACGACGTTCGTCGGCGCGCCGGATGCGGTCCGGTGACGTCGCGGAGCGGAGCTCTACGGGCCGCGAGACGGAGTCTCGCGACGTTGACGAGCGAAGCTCGCCAGCCCATCGGACGCAGTCCGACGACGTTGACGAGACGCGAAGCGTTTCGTACGCCGATCGGAACGCGACGCGTTCCGGTGACGTTGCGAGAGCCTCGGCGAACAGAGGGGCACCGCACGACTACGCCGGAGAGAACGACGACCACCTCGTCCTGTCCGTCAGTTGGGACGCCGTCGAGGCCATCGACTACCTCGTCGCGTCGGACGACCGGTGGTCCACCCACCCGGGGTACGACGAGGCCATCCGGGCGGCCGTCCTCGAAGCGTCGAAGTGACGGGCGGAGGCGGCGGGCGGCGACCCCCGGAGCCGTCGCGTCAGCCTCAAAGCCCGTCGGAACGTACCCGGGGGTAGATGGACGAAAGCGGCGTTAGAGCGCGCGCCAAGGACCTTCCGACGGAGCCCGGCGTCTACCAGTTCTACCGAGACGACACCGTTCTCTACGTCGGAAAGGCCGTGAACATCCGCGACCGGGTGCGGTCGTACGCCGACCCGCGCGGGGCGCGCATCCGTCAGATGGTCGAACGCGCCGACCGAATCGACTTCGCCGTCACGGACACCGAGACGCAGGCGCTTCTCCTCGAAGCGAACCTCATCAAGCGCCACCAACCGCGGTACAACGTCCGCCTGAAGGACGACAAGTCGTACCCGTTGGTGCAGTTGACCGACCACCCCGTCCCGCGCATCGAGGTGACGCGCGACCCAGAAGAGGGCGCGACGGTGTTCGGCCCCTTCACCGACAAGGGACGGGTCGAGACGGTGGTGAAGGCCCTGCGGGAGACGTACGGCGTCCGCGGGTGTTCGGACCACAAGTACGCCAACCGCGCCCGCCCCTGCCTCGACTACGAGATGGGCCTCTGCACCGCCCCCTGCACGGGCGAGATTTCGGAGGCCGACTACCGCGAGGACGTGGAATCGGTCGTCCGGTTCTTCGAGGGCGAGACGGGCGTCCTCGCGGACCCCCTGCGCCGGGCGATGGAGTCCGCCGCGCAGGAGGAGAACTTCGAACGCGCGGCGAACCTCCGGGACAGGCTCGACGCGGTGGAGTCGTTCCACGGCGCGGGCGAGGAGGCGGTGGCCGCCCGGACGGACGAACGCGCCGTGGACGTCCTCGGCGTCGCCGTCGAGGGCGACTCGGCGACGGTGGCCCGCCTCCACAGCGAACGCGGGCAACTCGTCGATAGGTCGAGTCACCGCCTCGACGCGCCCGAGGGCGGCGACAGAAGCGCCGCCGTCCTCTCCGCGTTCCTCACGCAGTACTACGCCGAGCGAACGCTTCCGGACGCCGTGTTGCTCTCGGAACGCCCCGACGACGACGACGTGACGGCGTGGTTGAACGCCGAGGGCGTCGCCGTCCGCGTCCCCGGGGCCGGCCGCGAGGCCAAACTGGTCGAACTCGCCCTGAAGAACGCCAGACGCGGACCGGGCCGGAGCGACGAACTCGGCGCACTCGCGGACGCACTCGGCCTGCCGCCGGTATCGCGCATCGAGGGGTTCGACGTGAGTCACGCCCAAGGCACCGCCGTCGTCGGGAGTAACGTCTGCTTCATCGAGGGGTCCGCCGAGAAGTCCGACTACCGCCGGAAGAAACTCCCAGACCGGAACGACGACTACGCGAACATGCGCGAACTCGTGCGCTGGCGGGCCGAACGCGCCGTCGAGGGGCGCGACGACAGGCCCGACCCGGACCTCCTCCTCATCGACGGCGGCGACGGCCAACTCGACGCGGCGCTAGACGCCCTCGCGGAAGTCGGGTGGGACGTGCCCGCCGTCGCCCTCGCGAAGGAGGAGGAACTCGTCATCACCGATAAGAGGGTGTACGACTGGCCGAACGACGCGCCGCACCTGCACGTCCTCCAACGGGTGCGCGACGAGGCGCACCGCTTCGCCGTCCAGTACCACCAGACCATCCGCGACGAGGTGAAGACGGTGTTAGACGACGTGCCCGGCGTCGGCCCGAAGACGCGGCGGGCCCTCCTCCGGCGGTTCGGGAGCGTCGAGAACGTCCGCGAGGCGTCCGTGGGCGACCTGACGGACGTGCCGGGCGTCGGCGAGGGGACGGCCGAGACGCTGAAAGAACGCCTCTGACGGGGACGGCCGAGACGCCGAAAGTCCCGCCCCGCCCCGGTTTTCGAACGACAATCGTTATGTTCTGTCCGAGGGTAGCAAGTAGCATGGACGATATATTCGTCGCGCGACTCATGTCCTCGCCCGTGCACACCGTCTCTCCGGACACGTTGGTCGAGACGGCCGCCCAGACGATGCTCGAAGAGGGCGTCGGGTCAGTGGTCGTCACCGATGAGGAGGACGGACTGCTCGGGATTCTCACCTCCACGGACTTCGTGAGAATCGTCGCCGAACGCCACCCGAAGGACGAGACGCCAGTCTCGGAGTACATGAGCACGGACGTGGTGACGACGACGGCGCAGGAACCCATCACCGCCGCGGCGGACACGATGATAGAACGCGGCGTCCACCACGTGCCGGTCGTGGACGACGGCACCGTCATCGGGATGATAACGACGACGGACCTCACCGCGTACCTCTCGCACGTCGAGAAGCCGACTCCCTCCTAAGCCGACGTTCGCGCCCACTCCACCGCCGCCGACGGCGTCTCGGGCGTCTTTACCGTCACGTCCGTCTCCGCGAGGCGGCCCCGAAGCGCGGTCCGTTTCACCGGCGGCGCGACGACGGCGGCCCGGTCGAGTTCGTAGCCGTCGATCCTCGATAGAAGGTCGTCGAACCGTTCGAAGAACCACCTGCTGAGGCCGCCCTCCTCCGCGAAGACGAGGACGGTCGCCGTCACCTCCGACCGGGCGAGGACGGATTCGAACGTCTCGAAGAACTCCTGCAGGAGGAGTCCGCCGTTGACCGAGAACTCCGTGAGGTTGAAGACGGCGACGCCCGCGTCGATTTCGTACCGGTAGACGTCGGCTGACATTACCTGCTAGTGGGCCGGGACAGTCGTAATCCCTCGACCTAAATCAGTAGGTGACTGTCAGGAACGGGCGTTCGTGCCGCCTCCCGACCGAGGGGTCGCCGGTGAGGCGGAGCCGTGACGACGAAACGGCGTCTCCTCGCTCTGACCGCCATCGTACTGCTCTCGGTCAGCGGCGTCGGACTCTCCGACCCGCCCGGACTCTTCGGATTCGCCGCGACGGAGTGCGGCGGAGGCGGCGACTGCGCGAACTACATGGCCCCGATGTTCATCAGTCTCCTCTCGTCCGTCGTCAGCGGGTTACTCGCGCTTCTGGTCGTCTGGTCGTCGGCGCAGAGCGACGGCGAGGGACGCGGTAAGCGGCGGCGTATCCGCGGTCGAAAGAAGAGGAGGTTCGAGGCGACGACCGCTTACGCTATCTTCTCGTACTGGTCGCGGAGTTTCTCGGCGGCGTCGTCCATGAGACCCCGTTCGTACTCGTCGAGGTCCCACTCGACGACTTCCTCGACGCCGTCGGAGCCGAGTTTGACGGGGACGCCGAAGGCGGTGTCCTCGTAGCCGAACTCGCCGTCGAGTTTGATGGACCCGGGCAGGACCGCGCCGGTGTCGCGGAGGACGGCCTCGACCATGTGGGCGACGCCGGTGGCCGGCCCCCACTGGGTCGCGCCCTTGCGTTCGATGACGTCCATCGCGGACTCCTGCAGGTCGGAGAGAATCTCGTCTTTCTCGTCGTCGTCGAAGGAGAGGTCACGACCGTTCACGCGAACCTTCGAGAAGACGGGCACCTGCGCGTCGCCGTGTTCGCCGAGGATGGTCCCCTCGACGTTCTTCACGGGCGCGTCGAAACGCTGGCTGAGGACGTAGCGGAAGCGCGCGGAGTCGAGTCGGCCGCCGAAGCCGATGACCTTGTGTCGGTCCCGGTCGCCCGCCTCGTACAGGTGGCGGTTCAGCAGGTCCACCGGGTTCGAGGTGGTGATGGAGACGAAGTCGTCGTTGTGCTCCGCCAGCGAGGAGCCGATGTCCTCCATGATGGGGGCGTTGTCGCCCGCGAGGTCGATGCGGGTCTGCCCCGGCGACCGCGGGATGCCCGCGGTGATGACGACGACGTCCGACCCGGCGGTGTCCTCGTAGCCGCCCTGATACACCTCCGTGTTCGAGTCGTACGCGACGCCGTGGTTCGTGTCGGCCGCCTGACCGACCGTCTCGTCCTCCTTGTCCGGGATGTCGACGAACACGAGTTCGTCGGCGATGTCCCGAAGTGCGATGTTGTAGCCCGCGGCGGCGCCGACCGTCCCGGCAGCACCTACCACGCTAACTTTCGTCATACCACGTAAAACGAGGCACCGGATTCCGATTAAACGCTTCGGAACGCCCGTTTCTCGCCATTTCACGTCGAATCCCGGTTCGTCGTTCGTCGAACACCGTCGGGGGCGGCGCGGGGGGTCGCCGCCGGCGAACGGCGGGCGAGAGCGCTCCCGGTGGCTTTTTCGACGCACGTCGCTTCCGTTGGGGTATGAGCGACTTCGACAAGGAAGCGGAGCGACGGCGACTCCGCGAGAAGTACGAACAGGACGAGTCCCGCCGTCAGGAGACGGCGCGGATGAGCGAACTCCTGTTGAAGGGCGCGACGATGACGAACAAACACTGCGACGACTGCGGCGCGCCCGTCTTCCGCTATCAGGAACAGGAGTTCTGTCCGAACTGTCAGGGCGGCGGGTCGAAGGCGGCGGCGACGGCGGACGCGGCGAACGGCGACGCGGCCGAGAGCGCGAACTCGGACGCCGCGTCCGCCGCAGTCGCGGAAGGGCGAGGAGACGCCGCGGACGCCCCGGACGCCGCGGCGTCGAACGGCGTCGGGAGCGACCGCCGGACGGAGGCGGACGACGGGGCGACGCCGGCCGAGACCGGGGTCGAAACCGGCCAGGAGTCGGCCGCGTCGCCGGAAACCGACGACACGGTCACCTCGACGGCCAGCTCCGGGCACCCGCGCACGTCCACCCGGTCGTCTTCGTCACCGTCGCCTCCGTCCTCGTCGGTCGACACCGCTCCGAGCGGACGAGCCGGGACCGTCACGGAGGCGAGAGAAGCGCTCCTCCGGGCGGTGACGACGCACGCGACGCGCGGCGAGTCGGCGGACGACCCGCGCCGCGCGCGCGAACATCTCGCCGCCGCGCGGGAGGCCGCCGAAGCCCTCTCCGCACTCGACCGGTAACCGCCGAACGCTCTCGTCGCTCTCTTCTCTCGGTGTCGGATTCGTGCCGTCGCTCTCTCAGTCGAACGATCGAAATTAGAAAGGGGGAATGGGGCCGACGACCGCCCGCCGAGTGGGGGAGTGGCGGGGTCGGGGCCGACCGGGGGAGGGTCGGCGCCGGGTCGTCGGGTGTTACGCTGTCTGAATGCCCGCTATCGGGCCGACGCCGACGGTCGAGGAGTGGTCGTCCTCACCCTCGTCCGGATCGACGCTGAAATGCTCGAACAACGTGAACAGGTCACGCTCCAGAGGAGAATCGTCCTCCTCCACGTCGAGCATCTCGCGGTAGGGGTCTTGGGGGACGTCCGTCTCGTGCTGGGGGGCACCGTAGAGCACCCTGTTCGGGGGCTCCTCGGAGTCCGATCCATCACGGTTGACGGACTTTTCGTATTCCGCAGATGAGGTACTCATCTTCGAGTTACATGTCTTGCCGCTACCTATATATCCGTTTCTCCTAAATCAAAGAAATGCGGAATAAACGGCCCCAGTTCGGGGAACTGTTCATAAATACGGAGTCGGTAAATCGGACATTCGTTCAGAACCGGACGGGGGACGGAGGGGCCGACTACTCGTAATCCGACCCGACAACTTCGCGAATCCTGGAGGCCGTCACCTCGCCGACGCCCGGCACGTCGAGGAGGTCGTCCTCCCGCGCGGTCATGACCGCCTCGACGGTGCCGAACGCTTCGAGGAGGTTCTGCGCGGTGACGGGCCCGATGTCGGCGATGGCCGAGACGACGTACTCCTGCTGTTCGGTCAGCGTCTTCGCGCTCTTGCCGCCGTGGACGCTGACGGAGCGTTCGCGTTCGGTCTGTTCGCGCGAGGCGATGGTGTCGAGGAGTTCGGCGGTGTCGTCCTCGTCGCGCGTCTGGAGGATGCTCACGTCGAAATCGACCGCGAGAGACGCGAGCGCGCCGCGAATCGCGCCGGGGTGGATGTTGCGTTCCTCGTACAGTCCCTCGCCTTCGAGGACGAGGATGGGGCGAGCGTACGCCCGCGAGAGGTCGCCTATCTGCTCGAATATCGACCGCTCCTCGCCGACGAGGGTGTCGAGGAAGTCGGCGACGGACTTTCGCTCGACGGCGACGCGGTCCGAGAGGACGTAGTCGCCGACGGCCAGCGTCTCCAACCGCGTCTCGATGCCGTCGCGCGTCGAGAGGTCCTTTGCGATGGAGGAGTCGAGTTCTCGCTGGTCTACGACGATTTCGACCGTCTCGTCGTCGCGTCCGGCGGTGGCGACCACTCCGTCGTCTCCGGCATCCGTCTCCTCGCTCTCGCCGTCGGCGTCCTCGTCGGCGCGGGCTATCTCCTCGTCCGTCGCGCCGAAGTCGGTCAGTCCGACCTGACCGTCGTCGTTCTCGGCGGGTGCACCCTCCGTCGCCGCGCCGCCGTCGTTCGTCGCCGCGCCGTTCTCCGCCGGGGGTGCGGCGGCGTCCGTCGCGGATGTATCGCCCTCCGCGGCGGAGAACGCTTCGAGGCCGGTCTGCGCGTCGTCCAGTTCGTCTTCCACCTCCTCGGCGACGCCCTTCAACTCCCGCAACTCGGACTCCATCTCCTTCTCGCGGCGGCGGGATATCCAGAAGTACGCCTCGTCGCGGGTGTCCTCCGCAAGCAGGACGACGACGCGGCCCTTCGCCTGCCGGCCCGTCCGACCCTTCCGCTGGATGGAGCGAATCGCCGTCGGGACGGGTTCGAAGAAGAGCACCAGGTCGACTTCGGGCACGTCGAGGCCCTCCTCGGCGACGGAGGTGGAGACGAGCACCTCGAACTCGCCGTTCCTGAAGTCGTCGAGGGTCTCCTGTTGCTCCTTTTGGGTCATGCCCTCGGACCCGTCGGCGTCGCCCTGCCCGACGAACCGGTGGACGTCGAAGCTCTCGCCGAGGAACTCCGTCAACGCCTCGGCGGTGTCCCGCGACTCGGTGAAGACGATGACGCGTTCGCCGTCCTCGATGCCGAGCGTCTGCGCCAGTAGAATGCGCGTGCGGGAGAACTTCGGGTGGATGCCGTCGAACGACTCGGCCTTCCGCATCGCCTCTCGGACTTTGGGTTCGGCGACGAGTCGCTGACTCGCCTTCGACGCGCCCGAGGACCGCGCGGCGTTTCGCTGACGTTCGAAGTACCGGCGGACGGACTCGACGGACTGCGTCTCGACGAGTTCGACGGCGCGCCGGAGTTTCATCACCTCGGCGTGGGTGGACATCCCCTTGTACCCCTCCGACTTGTCGGCGTTCATCAACTTCTGGAGTTCGGCGCGCATCCCGTTCAACTGCTTCTGCGAGACGTCGGGTTGGGTGGTGCTGGCGACGCCGAGGGACTTCAACTTCTCCAGACGGTCTTTGATGACCTCGTTGAGGGCGTCCCGCATCTCCAGAATCTCGTCGGGCAGTTCGATTCGCTCCCACTCCACGTCGGTGTCGTGGGTGTACTCGTCGACGTCGGCGTCCTCCTCGGTCATCACCTCGACTTCGGTGATGCCGAGGTTCTCGCACACTTCGAGGATGGCCTCCTGGTCGCCGCCGGGGGACGCGCTCATCCCGGTGACGAGCGGTTTCTGCGCGTCGGCGTGGTAGCGTTCGGCGATGTAGACGTACGCGTAGTCGCCCGACGCGCGGTGGCACTCGTCGAAGGTGAGGTGCGTCACGTCGCGCAGGGAGACGCGGTTGCCGACGAGGTCGTTCTCCACGACCTGCGGCGTGGCGATGACTATCTGCGCGTCCTCCCACAGGGCCGCCCTGTCGTCCGGGCGGACGTCGCCGGTGAAGACGACGATCTCGTCGTCGGGTATCGAGAGCGCTTCGCGGTAGAAGTCCGCGTGCTGCTGCACCAACGGCTTCGTCGGCGCGAGAAACAGCGCTTTCCCGCCGACGTCGTGGAGTCTGTCGGCGGTGACGAGCAGACTCACCGTCGTCTTGCCGAGACCCGTCGGCAGACAGACGAGGGTGTGCGCGTCGCGCGCGGAACCCGCGAGCCGAATCTGGTAGAGTCGGCGTTCGATGAACTCGGGAGTCAGAAGGGGGTGGTCGACGTATGCGGGGTCGTCGGTGGCCGCCATCGTACACGCTTCGGCGTCGTCGCGAATAAGGGTTAGCGAACCGCGGCGTAACTGAAAGCCGGCGCGTCGGCTCTCAGTTCGGGTGTCCGCGCTCTCCGTCCCGGCGGACGTCGGCCGCCTCGCGCGTCGCGTCCTCGGACTCCTCCCCGAGCGAATCGGGGAGCGACGCTCCGACGAGGTCGGCCCACTCCGAGAGACGGGTGCGGTGGCTTCGGTGGCCCATGGTCCTCCTTAGACGGTGTAATCTCAGCGGACGTACATAACGATTTTGCCCGTCAGCGCCGGAGGCCCGGCCGCTTCCGCGGGTCGTCCGGTCAGACGACCTGTTCGCCGTCGTCGTCGTACAGTTCGATGGCGTCGACCGGGCAGACCCGGGCGGCGAACTCGGCTTCGAACTCTTCGTCCTCGGGTACTTCGAGGACGAACACGCCGTCTTCCGTCTCCTCCGCGCCGGCGAGGTCGGCCTTCCCCTCGTCTAAGTTCTTCTCGAACGCCTCCCACTCGTCGACGCACTGGAACATGCCGATGCAGGTGTCCCGGTCGTATTCGATTCGCATGCTCGCACTTGGTCGGTCCCTCACATATGCGTGACGACGAACGTCGGAGTCGGCCCCGCCACTTTACGACCGCGCGGCCGTCGTACGCGACGTGGACCGAACAGCCTCGGAGTCCGCCGCGGACGGAGCGGGAGAGTCGGTACCCCCGAAGGAGGGCGACGAGACGGTCAGCGTCGGGACGTTCGTATCGCACTCGCCGTCGGCGGACGTGGACGCGCTTCGGGCCTTCGGCGACCGGATGACCGCGGACGTCCGAGACGAACTCCGGCGGGCGACCGGCGTCGGATGGGAGTTCTACGAGGAGGACCCGAACCGCCTCAGCGACGGGGGCGCGCGCCGTCCGTCGGACTTCTTGGAGGAGGCGACGCTCCGGATGGTCGACGGCCCGTACGACGTGGTGGTCGTCGTGACCGACGCGCCCCTCGTCTCGACCCGAAAGCGCGTCGTGCCGGGGTTGGCGTCGCCGGTCGGACGCATCGTCGTCGTCTCGACGCGGCGACTCGTCACGTCGCCGCGGGAGCAACCGGTTCGCTCGCTCGACGCCGAGTCCGTGCGCTGGAACGCCGCGCACCTCCTCCTCCACCTTCTCGGACACGTACTCGACGCCGACCACGACGCCGGAGGAGAAGTGATGCGGCCGTTCAGGTTCGACCCCGAACGTCGAAGCGCCGGGGAGTTCGGGCCGGCGGCCGAGCGACGCCTCCGTCGAATCGCGCCCGACATCCCCGACGCAGAGGACGTCGATACCGTCCGGAATCCGCTCGGTCGGGTCGCGTTCCACGCACGGAGCGCAGCGTCGAACGCCGGCTACGTCGCCCGGTCGCTGGTCCGCAACCGCGCGCCACTGCTCCCCCTCTCGCTCCCGGGGTTGACCACCGCCGCCGTCGCGCCGACGCTGGTGCTGGTGTTCAGCGCGGAGACGTGGGACGTGGGCGTACACATGAGCGACCTGACGGCCGCGGCGTTCGCGGCGTTCAGCGTCGTCGCGGCGACGCTGTATCTGACGTTCGCGCAGAACCTGTTCTTCCCGCGCGACCCCCACAGGGTGGTGACCGAGCACATGGCGCTCTTGAACGTGGTCGTGTTGGCGACGGTGTTCGCCGCGGTTCTCGGCCTGTTCGCGCTGGTCGGACTGTTGATGCTCGGCATCGAACTGCTCGTCTTCCCGCAGGACCTCATCAGCACGTGGCCCTCCTTGGAGGACCCGGTGGTGACCCCGTGGGACCTCGTCCGGACGGCCGTGTTCGTCAGCACCATCGGCGTCGTCACCGGCGCGATCGCCGGCGGGTTGGAGAGTCGGACCGTCGTTCGCCACCTCGCGCTCTTCCTGAGTCGCCCCTGAGTCGCCCGCGGAGGGGGCGACGCGGGGCCGCGACCCGACAGTTTAAATCGGGTGACGCGCCAACCAAACACGATGAAAACAGCGGACCTCGCGGGACTCCCGCCGGGCGTCCCCGAGCATCTCCGCGACGAGGGTATCGAGGAGCTGTACCCGCCGCAGGCCGAGGCCGTCGAGGCCGGCGTGACGGCGGGCGAGAGCCTCGTCGCGAGCGTTCCGACGGCGAGCGGTAAGACGCTCGTCGCCGAGTTAGCGATGCTCTCGGCGGTCGAACGCGGCGGGAAGGCGCTCTACATCGTCCCCCTTCGCGCACTCGCCTCCGAGAAGAAGGCCGAGTTCGAACGCTGGGAGGAGTACGGCATCGACGTGGGCGTCTCGACGGGCAACTACGAGTCCAGCGGCGAGTGGTTGGCCTCGCGGGACATCATCGTCGCCACCAGCGAGAAGGTGGACTCGCTCGTCCGCAACAACGCGCCGTGGGTGGAGGATCTCTCCTGCGTCGTCGCCGACGAGGTGCACCTCGTGGACGACAGTCACCGCGGCCCGACGCTCGAAGTCACCCTCGGCAAACTGCGGAAGATAAACCCCGGGCTACAGGTCGTCGCCCTCTCGGCGACGGTGGGCAACCCCGAGGACATCGCCGAGTGGTTGGACGCGGAACTCGTCGAGTCCGACTGGCGACCCATCGACCTGAAGATGGGCGTCCACTACGGCAACGCCATCACCTTCGACGACGGGAGCCAACGGGAGGTCCGCGTCGGCAAGGGCGACAGGCAGACGCCCGCACTCGTCGCGGACATCTTAGACGACGACAGCGGCGGCGACGAGGACGACGGGGGCGGGTCGAGCCTCGTGTTCGTCAACTCCCGCCGCAACGCCGAGGCGTCCGCGAAGCGACTCGCCGACGTGACCGGAAAGCGCATCACGAGCGCCGAGCGCGGCGAGCTCGCGGAAATCGCCCAGGAGATTCGCGACGTGTCGGACACCGAGACGAGCGACACCCTCGCGAACTGCGTGGCGAAGGGCGCGGCGTTCCACCACGCCGGCCTCGCCGCCGAACACCGCAGCCTCGTCGAGGACGCGTTCCGCGACCGGTTGATAAAGGTCATCAGCGCGACGCCGACGCTCGCGGCGGGCGTCAACACGCCGAGTCGGCGCGTCATCGTCCGCGACTGGCAGCGGTACGACGGCGACTTCGGCGGCATGAAACCGCTCGACGTGCTGGAGGTCCACCAGATGATGGGCCGGGCCGGACGCCCGGGACTGGACCCCTACGGCGAGGCGGTCCTCTTGGCGAAGAACGCGGACACGCGCGACGAACTGTTCGAGCGGTACATCTGGGCGGACGCCGAACCCGTCCGGTCGAAACTCGCCGCCGAACCCGCGCTTCGGACGCACCTGCTGGCGACGGTGGCCTCCGGGTTCGCCCACACCCGCGAGGGACTGTTGGAGTTCCTCGACCGGACCCTGTACGCGACGCAGACAGACGAACCCGGACGCCTCGAACGGGTGACCGACAACGTCCTCGACTACCTCGAAGCGAACGGCTTCGTCGAACGCGACGGCGACGGCATCACCGCCACGAGCGTCGGCCACACCGTCTCGCGCCTCTACCTCGACCCGATGAGCGCCGCCGAGATTATCGACGGTCTGCGGTGGGCCAGCGACCACCGGGAGGAGAAACTGCGCGAACTCGAAGGCGAAGCGGGCGGTTCGACGCGCGAGAACCGCGCCGACGCAGAGGCGAACGCGGAGGCGGGGTTCCGGCGAGCGAGCGAGATGGTGCCCGACGCGGACGACGCCGAGGGCGACGAGAGCGAAGGCGAGTTCGAGACGGACCGCACGTATCCGACCGCGCTCGGACTGTTCCACCTCGTCTGCCGCACGCCGGACATGTACCAACTGTACCTGAAGTCCGGCGACAGGGAGGAGTACACCGAACGCTGCTACGAGCGCGAACCCGAGTTGCTCGGGAACACCCCCTCGGAGTACGAGGACGTGCGCTTCGAGGAGTGGCTCTCCGCGCTGAAGACGGCGCGTCTGCTCGAAGACTGGGCCAACGAGGTGGACGAGGACCGCATCACCGAGCGGTACGGCGTCGGACCGGGCGACATCCGCGGGAAAGTCGAAACGGCGGAGTGGTTGCTCGGCGCGGCCGAACAGTTGACGAGCGAGATCGACGCGTCGGCCACTATCGCCGTGCGCGAGGCGAAGATGCGCGTCCAGTACGGCGTCCGCGACGAACTCATCGACCTCGCGGGCATCCGCGGCGTCGGTCGGAAGCGCGCCCGCCGCCTGTTCGAGGCGGGCATCGAGACGCGCGCGGACCTCAGGGAAGCCGACAAGTCCGTCGTCCTCGCGGCCCTCCGGGGACGCCGGAAAACGGCCGAGAACGTCCTCGAAGCCGCCGGACGCAAGGACCCCTCGATGGACGACGTTCGGGAGGCCGACGCCGAGGACGTTCCGGACGCGACGTTCGAGACGGCGAAGAACCGCCGCGGAGACGGCGACGGCGGTGACGACGGAGACGCGGACGGCTCCCAAGAGCAGGCGAGCCTGGGTGATTTCGGATGAGACTCGTCGAAGGCGTCGCGTCCGTCGCCGACGTGGGCGAGTTCGTGGCGACGGTGGGCGAACTCGCCGAGGAGACGGAGACGACCGTACAGGCGTTCGACGCGCGGTACGTGGTGAGCGAAGCCCACCTCCGGCGCGCGGCGGAACTCGCGGACCGGGCGTTCGAACGGGGCGAGAACGTCGCGCGCGACAGGGCCGTCGAGATACTGCTGTACGCGGCCGGACGCAGACAGATAGACGACGCCCTCACGATAGGCGTCTCACCGGGCGAGACGCCCATCGTCGTCCTGGTGGAGGGGTCCGAAGCGGGCGAGGACGCCGCCGCGGACGCCGTCGCGGAGCGACTCAACTTTGAACCCGCGGAGACGCTCGGCGACTACGACGAGTCGCTCGTCCGCGACTTCTTCGACGTCGGCGACGCGGAGTTGGCCACCGTCGACGGCGATTTGGAGTCGCTCGTCCTCGAACGGGTCGCGCTCCTCGTCGTCGAGAAGTGAGGGACGGACTCGAACCCCTTCGTTTCGTGTCCAGAACTAGAACAGTTCGCGCGCCGCCTATCCCCATCGTTTCGACTGGAGACCGAGGCACCGCGTACGGACGAGCGTCGAGTCGAAATCGAGGACGCGCCGAGCGATATTCGGGAGTTCACAGTAACGACGACGAGAACTAAAGGATTCGGATTGCCGGCGGGCCGGGACGCCGCGACGACTCACTCGGGGATTCCGAAGACGCCGATGTCGTAGGTGGCGAGTTTGTCGAGCGAAGCGAGGACGAGTACCTCGAACTGCCACGTCGTCTCGGGCGGCAACTCCCCGACGCTGTCCACGAACAGACCGAGATAGGTGCCGTTGTCGTCGAAGACGCGGACCCGAACTTCGGCGAGCTTTATCTTCTGGTCGCTCGTGTTCGTGACGGTACCCCGGACGACGGGCCCTTTGTACCCGCCTTCGACGGCGAACTCGTGGCTGTCGAGTCGGAGCGAGTCGAGCGAACTGGCGGAGTTGGTGGCTTCGACTTCGGCCACCGCCGCGGCGGCGGACACCTCCGCCGGCGACCGAGAACTGTTGTTCGAGGCGTCTATCTCGGAGGGGTCTATCTCGCCGTCGACGTACGTGGAGGACGAACCGCCCGAACCGGCACAACCGCCGAGAGAGGCCATCGCCGCGCCCCCGAGGGACGCTAAGACACCGCGGCGAGTCAGTCGCCTCTCTACCGCCGAGTTCCTCGCGTCGCGGGGGTCACTTTCGGGTGTCATGGGAGGGTGAGAGCGCGATGGTGAGTCGGCGTCTGCTCACACCGATACTCCCTTGCGGCGGGTGTTTATCGTTGTGGCTCGAGTACGGATGCGAGGGCGACGGGCGGTTCCCCGATCCGGCGGGCGGTCCGCCGTCCACCACGCTTTCCGTCTCGGGTTCCGAATCACGGCCACATGAGCGACGACTCGGGGCCCGGAGATACGATGCGACAGCGCGTCGGGAGTCGGCTGGACCGGTTTCGGCTCTACGTACTGCTCGACATCGGTCGGCTGAAGTTAGCCGGCGCGCTGACAGTCGGGATGTTCCTCGTCTTCTTCGTTGCGGGCGCGCTCAGCTTTCCGCCGTTTCGGACGTACATGCAGAATATGGGGCCGTCGCGGTACCTGTTTCAGGCGTTCGTCGGCGCACTCATCACCGGCGTCACCCTCGTCGTCAGCATCAACCAGCTCGTCATCTCGCAGGAACTCGGGTCGCTCGGGAGCCAACGAGAGCGGATGAGCGGGTCGGTCGGCTTCCGCGGCGACGTCGAAGACGCCTTCGGGTCGGTCAGTCCGCCGGAACCGGAGGCGTTCCTGAAAGCGCTCATCGACAACACCCGTCAAGACGCCGAGAGGCTTCGAGAGGCCGTCTCCGACCACTCGAACGACGAGGTGGTGGAGAAGACGAGGCAGGTGACAGACGACATCATCGACAACGCCGAGGTGGTCTCCGAGGAGCTATCGGGGAAGTCTTTCGGGGACTACGCCGTCGTCAAGGCGGCCCTCGACTACAACTACTCGTACAAGGTGTACCAAGTGCGCCGCCTCAGGGTGAAGTTCGGCGACGACTTCACCGACGACCAGACGAAGGCGCTCCGGGACCTCTCCGACGTTCTCGCGTTCTACGGCCCCGCGCGCGAACACATCAAGACGCTGTACTTCCAGTGGGAGTTGGTCGACCTCTCTCGGGGGATGATCTACACATCGATTTCGGCGCTCGCGGTGACCGGGACGCTCGCGCTGTATCTCTCGCCGAACTCCGTTCCCGACTCGACGCTCGGCGTCGACAACCTCGTGTGGGTCGTGAGCGCCGGGGCCGCGATCGGCACGTTCCCGTTCATGCTCCTCTCTACCTACATCCTCCGTCTCGCGACGATAGCGAAACGAACCTTGGCCATCGGACCGTTCATCCTCCGGAGTTCCGAGCGGTCGAGCGACATCGAGTGGGACTGACCCCTCTCGCGTCCCCTGAACCGTTCACGACTCGACGGGGCGGCGGAACACGAAGAGTAGCGACGAACTGTCGACTCTGACCGCCTCGTCGAGGACCCACCCCTCGCCGGCGAGGCCGTTCAGAATCTCGTCTATCTTCGGCTGGTCGTTCCGGAGTTCCGTCGGGGTGATGGACACCGGCTCCGAGTGGTACTCGTACCGTGGATTCGCCATACGGACGCGACAGCCCGAACGCACAAAGAGCAATCGACGGTTCGGTCGTTCCGCGCCCCGCGTCGTCACTTCTCGGAGCGAATCTCCGTCAACTCCTCGTTGCGAACGCCCTCTAACTCCTCGGTTTTACGGAGGATGAACGGTCCGATGGCGAGCGTCCGCTTCATCACGGTGAGGACGCGAAGGAGGTAGGCCAACAGCACGGCGAACGGAACGAGCGTGACGACGAAGACGGCTCCGACGAGGAGGAACGCGTTGCTCACGCCGAAGACGCTGCCGGTCACCTGCGTCGCGTCGAACTCGAGCATCATGTACCCCGCGAGTGCGAGCGTCGGCATGGCCCCGTAGAGGACGCCACGCGAGATGTTGATTATCTCCCACTGGACGTACAGCGTCTTGAAGTGTTCGCGCGCGGGACCGAAGTACTGGAGCGCTTCGATCAGGTCCTCGAACGCCTCGTCCGCCTCCTCGGAGAGCGACTCGGAGTGCTTGTCTCGGAGCGTTCGCGCGGCGAATACCTTCCACGAGTAGTTGTAGTCGAGTACGGGGTGGAGCGTCTCGAACGACCCGAACTCCGCGTCCACGAGTTCGTCGCTTATCTTCTGGCTGTGGTCTTCGAGTCCGTCCACGAACTCTACGATTTCTTCGAGTCGTTCGGAGGCGGGGCCCGACGCGACCACGTCGCCCAGTCTCCGCGCGCGGGTGTCGGCGATTTCGATGAGCATCCGGAGGAACCGAGACGGTTCGGCCGGACTGACGCCGATGTCGGCGGTCCCCTCTATCTCCTCGCGGAAGTCGGTCTCGTTCGACATCCGCTCTCGCTGTTGTCCGAGGGGGCCGATCTCCTCGGCGAGGACGAACTGAGAGATCGTCAGGACGAGGGTCACGCTCGTCACGATGGCGATGACCATCGAGCCGAACAGCGAACTTATCCCGTTCGTCGCCAGGAGCTTTTGCGTCGAACTCGGCCCGACAACGTGCAGAGCCACCAAGACGACGTACGCGACCAGAAGTATGAGTCCGGTGACGAGCCACCTGTTCGCGTTTATGAGGAACCAGATCTTTACGCGAGTCTCGCCGACGCGTTCCCGCATCGTATCGGCCGGCCGTGAGATCGTATCCGAGTCGCTCATTCCGGCAGTTGTCCTACTCGTAACCAGTAGTTAAAGTGACTGCCCGGTGAGAAGCGCCCGAGGCGGGACGAACGCAGGTTCCAGCTTCGAGCGACAACGGTCGGGAGCGTCCGCTACACGGAGAACCCCTGTCCGAACCGGGGCGGCCCCTCCCCGTCGTTCTCCACGACAAGCGGTTCGCTCCCCTCTTCGAACATCTCTTCGAGGGAGTCCCGCCTGTCGCGTTCCGCCGCGGAATCGACCATCGCCCCGCGGTGGACGGCGCGCGCGGCGGCGCGGTTCTCCTCCGAGAGCGAGAGTTGCTCCTGGAGCGTCGTCCAGATGCCGTCCCCGTAGAGGTAGTAGGCGTCGTCGTCGTGCCACCCGTAGTTGTGCTGTGAGGAGAACTCGTAGGTGTCGTCGGTGCGTTCGATGGCCTCCTGGATGCGTTCGAGCGTCTCCGCTACCTCCGCTTCGTCCACGTCGTACTCGTCCGCCGCGTCGGCGACCCGGTCGGACGAGAACGGGTGCTGGTGGTCGGTCACGGTTGTCGAATCCCTTCGCAGGGCACCCATAGAGAACTAACGGCGACCTCGCGGTTTCGAGGCGATTCCCTCAGCGCACGACGAGGCCTCGCAGGCGAATCGGCTCCCCGTGCGGTCGGCCGGAGACGGCGACGACGCGGAGCGTCGTCTCGGTTCGGAGTTCGACGTCTCGGGCGTCCGAAACCGGGAGAACGTCGCCCTCGCCGAAGGCGTCCCCGTCGGCGGTTCCGTCGCCGGAGACGCCGTAGAGGAAGCCCGACCACCCGTCGGGCACCGTCCACGTCCACGAGTCGGCGACGCGGGCGTCGAGGTACTCCGTCGGAGTGCGGAGTTCGAGGGGCGAACCGTCGCCGACGACGGTGGTCACCGTCGCGCCGTCGAGTTCCGCCGTCGGGAGTTCGTCGGCCGTCGCGTCGGCGTAGTCCGGGTCGGCGTCCTTCTCGGCGCGGGGGAGGTTCACCCACAGTTGGAGGCCGTTGCAGGCGTCGCCGTCCGCGGAGAACTCGGAGTGTCGGACGCCGCCCCCGGCCGTGATGTGCATCGCGTCGCCCGCGTACGCGGTGTGTTCGACGCCGAGGGAGTCCTCGTGGTCCATCCCGCCCTCCAGCATGTAGGAGACTATCTCGAACCCCTCGTGGAGGTGCATCGGGAACCCCGCGTCTGGGTCGATGGAGAAGCGTTCGAAGAGGACGAACGGGTCGAGGTGCGCCGGGTACGCGTTCGTCGGGAACGCGCGTGTCGAGTTCACACCGCTCCCGTGCCGAACCGTCTCGCCCGAAACCGGGTCGGTTCGTCCCGTCGCCGTCTCGTCTGCGGTCATACGTTCTCGAAGCGGTCCCCGACGGATAAGCGTCGAGTAAGCGGAACCCGAGAATGGTCTGTTTTCCGACACGTATTGTCGTATCACATCCTGTACAGCCGTTTTGTGCGTTGCTTGTGGGAAATTGAATAGACAGAACGGCTACCAAAATGCGATTCAGGAAATCTTCATGTTTCGTACAAGGTATAGTCGAGAGTGCACATGAGCTACGAACTCGATCCTCTCCCGTACGACTACGACGCGCTCGAACCGCACATCTCCGAGCAAGTGCTGACGTGGCATCACGACACCCACCATCAGGGCTACGTCAACGGCTGGAACTCCGCCGAGGAGACCCTCGAACAGAACCGCGAGGACGGCGACTTCTCCTCGTCGCCCGGTGCGATTCGCAACGTCACCCACAACGGGTCGGGGCACATCCTCCACGACCTGTTCTGGAACTCGATGTCGCCGGAGGGCGGCGACGAACCCTCGGGCGAACTCCGTGACCGCATCGAGGAGGACTTCGGCTCTTACGACGCGTGGAAGGGCGAGTTCGAGGCCGCCGCGGGCAACGCCGGCGGCTGGGCGCTTCTCGTCTACGACTCGTTCTCGAACCAACTGCGCAACATCGTCGTGGACAAACACGACCAGGGCGCGCTGTGGGGTTCGCACCCGATTCTGGCGCTGGACGTCTGGGAGCACTCGTACTACCACGATTACGGGCCGGCCCGCGGCGACTTCGTCTCGAACTTCTTCGAGGTCGTCGATTGGGACGAACCCTCCGCGCGCTACGAGCAAGCCGTCGAACTCTTCGAGTAATCTCCTACCGGGAGAATCGCTCTACCGGAGGCCCCTCTCGGCGGCGGGAATAGCGAGCGAGTGAGGCCGTCGAACCGGACTCTCGCCTCCATCAGTCGGTTGACGCCGCGAACTCGTTTTTCGGAGAAAAGTCGACGCTTCGACGCCGTCAGTCTCGACTCGCTCGCCTGAAGAAGGCAATTGCGGCGCCGAGAAGCGTCATGTTCTGCAGGAACGAGGTGAGTTCCTCGCCGCGGTTCTCCTCGCCGACCGCCCAGAAGTCGTGCATCGTGGGCGTCACGCCCGCGAGGAACGCCGCCACGCTGGCCGACGCAAGTCTCGGATACTTCCAGAGACCGATTCCGATGCTCCCGCCGAGGAGGAGGCCGCTCGCGGCGGGGACGAGTTTGTCCGCCTCGGGGACGCCCTTCGCGTCGGCGTACGCGATGCGCCCCTCGAGGTTCGATAGGTTTCGAAGCGCCAGCGAGGCGAGTCCGCTGGCGAAGAGGAGACGACCGAGGCGGGACGGTGCGGTATCGGTCTGTGAGTCGGTTTCGGACACGAAACGAGGTACGGGGGGGAGGGGAATAACGGCCGGGCTTGCCTACGGACTTTCCGGTATCTGCGTCGATACCGATCCCGCGGACGGAGTTTCCGTCCGACGTGCGGTGTACAGACGCCGCTACGCGGTCGGACTCGGTAGAATCGGAGTAGCTCCACCGGAATTGCTAGCCAAACCTTCGTAATCGAAGCACCCTGTGGCAGAGGTACGATCACAAGTTTCGGCTCTTCGCTGAGCGAACACGGTCTCTCCGAAGGTAGTGTCCGAGACTACCGCAACGCTTCGGCTGTTCTTTGCTCATCTCGATAGAGAGTGGGCCGACGATATCGCCGTTGAGTCGCCCGTTGAGCGAAATGTCAACCCCGTTCGTCGGAGGAAATACCAGCTCGCGCTCAGAAAATGTGGAAAACGTCTTCATGACAGACAATCACTACGGAACCAACTACTTTAGGTACTTACTTTTCATGGATAGAGAACAGTCGTAGAGATAGAATGGCAATCAACCAAGACGGCACTCCCTCCGGGTATTCATCTGATGACTACTTCGCCGTCCTTAGCGAGAAGTACCAACAAACTGTGGTAAGTATTCTCGTCGGGAAAGACCGTTCAGTTAACCTCTCACCCCTCGCGGAGGAGGTCGCCACGGTCCTCGAAGGCGACGAGCGAGATGTCAAACAAGTGAAGACGAGACTTCACCACCACCACCTCCCGAAGTTGGACGCGGCGGGCCTTCTCGAATACAGGTCCGAGGACCACCGCGTTATTCCGACTGACAGCATCCAAGCGGTCATGCCACCTAAAACGGCTTCTCTGAATTAAGATCCTCTCGAGCGTTTATATATCAACGTACGACTGATACGAAGGTGCGACAGTAGATCACATTAGAACGGAGTTTGATTCCGAAGAAAGAAATTCGACTGAGTGGTACGGGGCGTCGTCAGCGAGGTAGAGAAAACCCCGTCTCCCAGAGCAGACTCTCCCAGTTCAGCGAGGGACTGGCCGTCACACCGGACACCCCCTCATTTCGACTCCAGAGGGAGACGCTCCAACCGCTTCGCTACGTAGTTGGATTACGTAGGAATTCTGAGTAGTCCCACCAGGATTCGAACCTGGGTCGTTGCCCCCAGAAGGCAACAGGATTGGCCACTACCCCATGGGACTAGGGTTGCACCCCTACGTACCCCGTCGGGGTTTGTAAGCGTTGCGCGTTC
This sequence comes from Halopelagius fulvigenes, assembly GCF_042662625.1. Classification (GTDB taxonomy): domain Archaea; phylum Halobacteriota; class Halobacteria; order Halobacteriales; family Haloferacaceae; genus Halopelagius; species Halopelagius fulvigenes. The sequence continues at coordinate 1,743,588 of NZ_JBHSXH010000015.1, read as the reverse complement.
GGACTGCCGTGCGAACACGCCTCACAGCGTCCGAACGTGCATAATCCACCATCTATTTACCCGAGTCCTGTACACCCTCGTGTATGTACGTCGGACGTTTCATCGTCGTCGGTCCCGACTTCGGCGCCTACCGCGTCTCGTCCCGTTCGTTCCCGAACCGCCGCATCGTCGACCGCGACGGAACCCTCACCGTCGCGCCGACGCCGGACGCCCCCGAGAGCGACAACCCCTACATCTCCTACAACTGCGTCCGCGAGGGCGGCGACGCCGTCGTCGTCGGCAACGGGTCGCACGTGGACCCGATAGCGGAGAAACTGGACTTGGGTTACCCCGCCCGGGACGCCCTCGCGTCGGCGCTTCTCGCCCTCGACTACGAGAAGGACGACTACGACACGCCGCGAATCGCGGGGGTGGTGGGCGAAGAGTCCTACGTCGGCATCGTCCGCCGCGACGCCCTCCTCGTGGAAGCCGTCTCCGAACCGACGCTGGTCGCCACCTACGAGGAGGACGCCCCCGCGCCCGTCGAGTTCGAGGCGTCCGACGCCGAGTCGGCGGCGTCCGGCGTCTACGAGATGGAGTACGACCACGCCGTCTGCGCCGCGGGCGTCACCCACCGAGACGGAGAGGTGCGGGTGGCCGTCGAGAACGGCCCAGACGGCGACGAGGAGTAATCGCGACGCGCGGCGGAGCGGACCCGAATTTTTCCCGCTGGCGACCCTACTCGGAGCCATGCGAGTCGGCGTCATCTCCGACGTTCACGGGAACAGGGTCGCTCTAGACGCCGTCCTCTCGGAGATGCCCGACGTGGACGCCCTCGTCAACGCCGGCGACGTTGTCGGGTACAACCCGTGGCCGGCGGAGTGCGTCGAGGCGATGCGCGAACGCGACGTACCGACGGTGATGGGCAACCACGACCGGGCGGTGGCCTCCGGGACGGCGTTCCGCTTCAACTCCATGGCCGCCGCGGGCGTCGAGTACGCTCGCGAACGGTTGGACGACGACGCGTTGGCGTGGTTGGAGAACCTGCCCGACGAACGCCTCGCCTGCGACGGACGGGTGAAACTCGTCCACGGCCACCCCGAGGACCCGGACCGCTACACCTACCCCGACGAGTTCAGCGCCCGGATGCTCGGAGACGAGGACGTACTGGTCCTCGGGCACACCCACGTCCAGGGCCACGAGACGTTCGACGAGGGCGTCGTGATGAACCCCGGCAGCGTCGGCCAACCGCGCGACGGCGACCACCGCGCCGCCTACGCGGTGGTCGATTTAGACGACCTGACCGTCGAAGAGCATCGCGTGGACTACGACATCGAGGAAGTCGTCGAGGCGGTGGAGGAGGCCGGACTCCCCGAACGAATCGGCCTCAGACTGTACGACGGGCGGTAGTCGGAGCGGTCAGAGGCCGATCCGTTCGGCCGCGCCGGTAACCGCCGCGGTAGGCGAGGAGGGACGAAAGCGGGAGCGTCGCACAGAGCGTTCGAGCGTGCAGAGCAGTTGCGAGAACGGGTCCGGCGGCGAGACGACGCTTCCGACGCCGAACGCGACGAGACTCGCGGCGGCCCACGCCGCGAGGAGTCGATCGCGCCCCGTCGGGGGACGCTCTCGGTCGCCGAATCCGCCGCGCCGGAACCGTCGAAAGAGGTAGTACGGGATGCCGACGGGGGTGAACACGGACGCGAGTGCCCACACCGCCGGTTGCGAACTGCCGCGCGCACTCGCGTCGCGGTCTGAAGCGCGGGAGGTGTCGCCCCGTTCCGCAGCATCTCAAGGAGTTCGTTACGGGGAGACCGTAAGCGTTCCCTGCCTCACGGGAGGTCGGTCGACGGAAGTCACGGGATGGGGTAGTTGGTGTACGCTGCGTCCCAGAGTAACTTCACCGCGAGGCCGACGGTGACCGCCGTCCCGAATCCGACGAACGCCCCCGGCGGTATCAGCGGAAAGTCGAACTCCGGGCCGAGGAGGTGGAAGGCGACGCCGAGGAGTGCGAGGACGGCGGCGGTTCGGGGGGAACGCTCGCCGTCGTACGTCCGGACGGCGACCGACGCCAGAATCAGTCCGTAGGCGACGAACGGGAGTTCGTAGAGCCAGTAGACGAACGGGAACCCGCCGCCCGCGTACGTTTCGAGTCGGTAGTACCGCCCCTCATAGACGACGACGTACCGCCCGTTTCCGGGCGCGGCGTAGTCGCTGTAGAAGAACCGGTCCGGGGCGTCCTCCCACCCGTAGACGACGTGGTGTCCGTCGGGCGACTCGACGGCGCGGCGGACGGCGTCCCGCGCGTCGAAGGGGAGTTCCTCGTAGCGGAGAACGGGCACCTCGTCGTCTCTCTCCGACCGCTGGACGGGTTCGACGGAGAACTCCGCCTGTTCGCCCCAGTCGGCCATCGCGAGGGGTGCGCCGACGAGAGAGGCGGCGACGACCACCGCGAAGAGCGCAGATGCGACGGAGAGATACCGGTCGTCCATGGCGGACCTGTCGCTACGCGCGGTAAGTACTTTCTGCGAAACGAGAAGAGACGCGCCGCCGGGCGCTCAGAACTCCTCTTGGACGATTTTCAGCGTCTGCTCGCGGTCCTTCCACGCGACGAAGATGGCGACGGAGGTGGCGGAGGTGATGACGTCGTGGATGTTGATGCCGGCCTCCGAGATGGGTTGGACGATGTCGAGGATGACGCCCGGACTGTTCGGGAGTTCCCCGCCCGTGACGCGGATGACGGCCACGTCGTCGTCGACGGTGACCGACGAGAGGGTGTCCTCGGCGACGACCTTCGAGTGAAGCAGGTTCTCGGCCTCCTCGGCGCGGTCCTCGGTGACGTAGAACGTCACCGAATCCATCCCCGAGGCGACGGCGTCGATGTTGATGTTGGCGTCCCGAAGCGACTCCGAGAGGTCCGCGAGGATGCCCTTTCGGTTCCGAATCGACCGTCCGGCGACGGTGATGCAGGCGAGTGAGTCGTCCTGCATGTCGATGAGGTTCTCGAACTCTCCCTCGATGAGGGTGCCGCCGGTCAGCAGGTCGCCGTGTTGATAGTGGACGACCCGGACCGCGAGTTCGTCGTCCTTGTAGGAGAGCGCAGAGGGCGCGACGACTTCCGCGCCGCGGAACGAGAGGTTTCGGAGTTCGTCCACGGTGATGCGCCCGACGTTGCGCGCGCCCTCGACGACGCGCGGGTCGCCGGTCATGACGCCCTCGACGTCGGTGACGATGACGACTTCGTCGGCGTCCATGTACCTGCCGAGCATCACGGCGGTGGTGTCCGACCCGCCGCGTCCGAGCGTCGTTATCTCGCCCTCGTGGTTCTGCGCGAGGAAGCCCGTGATGACCGGGACGACGCCGTCCAACTCGGCGGCCAGTTCCGCCGCGCGTCGTCGGGTCGCCTCCACGTCCACCTCGCCGAGGTCGTTCGTGATGACGGGCCACTCGTCGCTGCCGGGTTCGACGAACAGGGCCTCGACGCCGCGAGAGGAGAGGGCGGCCTTCAGCATGCGGACGCTGGTTCGCTCGCCCATCGAGACGATTTCGGCCCGGTCGCGATCCTCCGCTTCGAACTGGATCTCGTCTAAGAGGTCGTCCGTCGTGTTCCCCATCGCGGAGGCGACGACGGCGATTTCGTGGCCCTGCCCCACCGCGGCGGCGATGGAGTCGGCCGCGCGGTTGATTCGGTCGCCGCTTCCGAGCGAGGTTCCGCCGAACTTCGCGACTACTCGCATCGACGTACCCCCGGTTCGGTTCCCGGACAGGAGCGTAGAGACTGGTGCTCGAACATGGCGGGGGCTAACGTGGGATAGCGTATAACTGTGTCTCCACGTTCAACCGTTGCCGAAGCCGACAGGTGCAGATACGATAGTGTCCAGCGGGCGAGAACGCGACCGGAGGCGGCTGTCATCCCCGCGGGAGCGAAAACGTTTCACCGAGAGCGAGTGTCGATTTCTCGGAAACGTACGTGTATTTAAGCCGGGGCGAACTGTACGACCGCCATGGACGCGGACGTGCGCGACGCTGTCGAGGCTGACGCTCCGGAACTCGCCGCCATCGCGGACTCGCCGGTGGACGTGATGCGAAACGTCGTCCACGACAGGACGGTCCGCGTGGCGGAGCAGAAACAGGGCGGTAGCGACCCGAACGTCGATACCGACACCGAATCCGGCGACTCGTCGCTCCTCGGGTTCGTCTCCTTCGACGTGAGCGGTCGGACGGTCCACATCACCCAACTCGGCGGGTCCGTGGAGGCGTGCGAACGACTCCTCGGGGAACCGGTTCGGTTCGCCGCCCGCGAGGGGATGACCGTCGAGTTCGTCGTCTCCGAGAGCGACGACGACGTGCGGGAGGCGGTCGAAAACGCCGGCTTCACCGCCGAGGGTCCCGGCCCGCAGTTCGACGGCGGGCCGACGGTCCGGTACAGTCTCGACCCGAACTGAAGGGGTTCGGCCGGCGTTCAGGCGAACTTTCTGACGGTCATATCGAGCGTATCGAGGTCCACGATGGGCGCGTACCCCGCGTCGGGGTCGATGTTGACGGACTTCTGGAAGTCGGTCTGGGACTGCCAACATCCGGAGTTGACCGCGAGGACGTTGTGGTACTTCCCCCAGCCGAGTTTGTGGACGTGGCCGGTGTGGAAGACGTCCGGCACGTCGTCGATGACGAGGTAGTCCTTCTCCTCGGGCGCGAGTCGGAGGTGACCGCCGTACTGCGGGGCGACGTGGCGCTTCTTCAGCAGTTGGTACATCGCCTTGTGCGGTTCGTCGTAACTGGCCTTCTCCTCGGGGAGTTCGGCGATCACCTCGTCGAGGGAGACGCCGTGGTACATCAGCACCTTCACGCCCTCGACGGTGACGAGAGAGGGGTTACCCGAGATGCGGGCGTCGTGGACGTCCATGATATCTCTGAGCGTCTCGTCGAATCCGGGTTGGGGTTCCGCGAGGCGGACGGCGTCGTGGTTCCCCGGAATCATCACGATCTCGACGTCGCCGGGCACCTGCTTGAGGTACTCCGAGAAGCGTTCGTACTGGTCGTAGATGTCGATGATGTCGAGTTCCTCGTCCTGATTCGGGTAGACGCCGACGCCCTCCACCATGTCGCCGGCGATGAGGAGGTACTCGACGCGTTCGGCCTCCTCGGTGTGGAGCCAGTCGGTGAAGCGGTTCCACGCGTCGGCCATGAACTCCTGACTGCCGACGTGGACGTCTGAGATGAGCGCCGCCTGCACGTGGCGGTCCGCCGTGTTCGGCGAGTGCGTCCGCGGCACGTCCGGGAAGTACATCGAATCGACGAACATGATGCCGGAGTCGTCCGCGAGCGTCCCCTCGACGGCGATGCACTCGTCCATGAGGAGTTCGTCCACCTGCGACGCGAAGTTGCGGTCCTTCATCACCAGACAGGGGAACGTCCCCGTCGTGTCCTCCAGTTCGACCAGCCAGTGTCCGCTGGCGGTCGAACGGATGTCGTTGACGAGTCCGATCATGGCGGCGTCGCTCCCGCCGGACATCCGCTGAATCGCCTCGGCGGGGCGGTGGTTCACCCGCCCGCGGAGGTGCGAGGAGAGTCGCTCGTAGCGGTCCTTGAACACCTTCACGAAGTCGGCGTACTCGCCGGTTCCGGTGCTCTGTCCGGTGATGTCGCCCGCGATGTCGACGGGGTTCGGCGACCGGTTCGCGTCCCGCTCTCGCCGCTCGCCCGTCGTTTCGTCTGGAGTCTCTATCGCGCTCGACGCTGCCACACCGCCCGATTCTGCAGTCGAAACAGAGGGGTCGGGGGTGGGGGTTGAATCGTCGGTCGGAGACGCCGTCGGCGAGGGCGTCGTCTGCGCGTCCGCCGCGTTCTTGTCCGTATCGAGAACTGTCCGAACGTCGGCGGCGGTGACGCGGAACGCGTCGTCGCCCGCCTCTTCCACCGCGCGCGCCAGCGCAGTCGCCGGGTCGGCGGCACCGGCGATGAGCGTCACGGCTTCCCTCTCGGCGTTGTACCCGTGACGAGCGAGTTCCTGAACGATGCGCGACGGCGTCTCCAGAGGCACACCGGTCGAATGCGGAGGTACAAGAAAAGCGTATTGAAACGCCGAACCGAACGTCTGCGATGCGCAGAGGCGTCCGACGCCTACCCAGAAAGTTGAAACCCGGCGACGGCGAAGCCGTGAGCGATGACTCACGACGAGGAGGAGTCGGGCGGCGACGCCGACGCCCCGCCCCTCTCACCCGAGGCGAGACGGGAGGCGGGGGACGCAGACGACTTCTTCACTCGTGTCCGGACGGCGGAGACGGGAGCGCTCGCCTTCGCCCGCGAGGCGGCGGTCAGCCTCTCCATCGTCGTCGCGATCGGACTGTTGCTCTACCTCGTCAGCGGCGTCTGGCCGCCGATGGTCGCCATCGAGAGCGGGAGCATGGAACCGCACATGGAACGCGGTGACCTCGTCTTCATCAGCGACCCCGACCGGTTCAGCCCGGAGTACGCCTTCGAGCAGACCGGCGTCGTACCGGTGGAGGTCGGCGAGGAGAGAGGGTATCGGACGCTCGGCGGGAACGGGTCCGTCGTCGTCTACGACCCGCCCACTCGGTTCGGGTCGCCGATAATCCACCGCGCCCACTTCTGGGTCGAGGAGGGCGAAAACTGGTACAGTGAGGCGAACCCGCAGTACGTGAGCGCCGACAACTGCGCGGAACTGTCGAACTGTCCTGCGCCGCACGCGGGGTTCATCACGAAGGGCGACGCCAACTCGCGGTACGACCAAGCGAGCGGTATCGCCGAACCCGTCAAGAAGGGGTGGATAGAGGGCGTCGCCCACATCCGCGTCCCGTACCTCGGCTACATTCGACTGAAGCTCGCGGGACTGTTCCTCTCGACGCCCGTCGACACCTCGGCGTCGATGGCGGACTCTGCGTCGGTGACAGATTCGGCGGCGGCTGACTCCGAACCCCTTCGCTTCGAGTCCACGCGAGAGAGAGTAGCCGAACCGAGAACGGTCGAGAAGGGGGCGCTCGAACCGAGAATACTCGCGGAGAGAGCTGACGCGGCGGCGACGACGGCGTTCGACCCGTGGTCGGCGGGCGCGTAGTTTTCGACTCGCAGTCGGTGGCGCGTCGGTTCGAGTCGAACCGACGGTCAGTCGGACAGCAGGTCAGTGAAACGGACGGTCAGTTGTCGAAGCGGGCCTGGACGAACGGTTGCGCGTTCTCGATGTCGCCGAGTCGGGAGTCCGAGAGGAGGACCGCCTCGGTCTCGTCGATGGGAACCGACAGCGAAATCTCCTTCGTGCGGCCGTAGCGCCCCTTCGAGACGACGACGGCGTTGACGATGCCGAGCATGTCGAGTTCCGAGATGAGGTCGGTCACGCGCCGTTGGGTGAGGACGTCGGCGTCTATCTCCTCGCAGAGGCGCTTGTAGATGTTGAACACCTCGCCGGTGTTGATGTTGCGGACGCCGTTCTTCTCCAAGAGGATGGTCGCAAAGAGGACGATCTTCGACTGGGTGGGGAGGGTCCGGACGACTTCGACCACGCGGTCGAGTTCTATCTTGTCTTGGGCCTGCCGGACGTGGGCCTCCTCGACGGTGTCGGACTGCCCGCGTTCCGCCAGTTCGCCCGCGGTCCGCAGGAGGTCGAGTGCGCGTCGCGCGTCGCCGTGTTCCTGCGCGGCGAAGGCGGCACAGAGGGGGATGACGTCGTCGGTGAGTGCGCCGTCTTTGAACGCTACGTCCGAGCGGTGTTGGAGGATGTCGCGGAGTTGGTTCGCGTCGTACGGCGGGAACACGATCTCCTCCTCGCCGAGGGAGGATTTGACCCGGGGGTCGAGGAAGTCGGTGAACTTCAGGTCGTTCGAGATTCCCATGATGGAGATGCGGGAGTTGTCGAGTTCGGAGTTCATCCGCGAGAGGTTGTAGAGGGTGTCGTCGCCCGATTTCTCGACGAGTTTGTCTATCTCGTCGAGCATGATGACGACGACGCGTTCGTTGTAGTCCACCGCGTCGAAGAACGTCGTGTACACGCGGTCGGTCGGCCACCCGGTCATCGGGACGGCCTCCATCTCCTCTAAGTCCTCTTCGAGCCGCGAAATCCGCTGTTCGACGGCGGCGACGGAGTCGAACTCGGTGTCGGTCAGTTCGTTCACCGACTCCGCGGCGCGGGCGCGCAAGTCGCGCAGGCGGTCGAGTTCGCGTTCGATGTACGCCTCGTTCTTCTCGATGAACTTGTTGGCGAGCTGCGCGAGGACCCGATACTGCGTGTCGGTCACCTCGCAGTTGATGTACTCCACCTCGCAGGGGACGTCGTACTTCTGGGAGGTCGACTCCAGTTCCTGGCTGACGAACTTCGCGCTCGCCGTCTTCCCGGTCCCCGTCTTCCCGTAAATGAGGATGTTCGACGGCGTCTCGCCCCGGAGGGCGGAGACGAGAATCGTCGCCATCTGGTTTATCTGCTCGGTCCGGTGGGGGAGTTCGTGCGGCGTGTACGACGGGCGGAGAACCTCCTTGTTCTCGAAGATGGGTTCGCCCGACAGCAAGTCGTCGAACAGGCCGCGACTGTCGCCGTCGTCGTCGTCGTCGAGGACGACTTCGTCGAGGCTCACGTCCGGCGCCTCCCCGTCCGTTCCGTCGGACGCCGCGGAGGGGCCGATGCTCTCTCGAATGTCGATGTCCTCGGCCGTGACCGGGTCGTCTTCGGTCGCGGCGGGGCCGTCTCCGGACTCCGGCCGGCGGTCGTCGGACCGCCGTTCGGCCGCGTCGGACTGCGTCCGGGAGGCCGACGCGCGGCGCGCGTCGGCGTCGTCGGTCCGTTCGACCGTCTCGTCGTCGTTCCGGTCGTCGTCGTTCCGGTCGTCGGCGTTCGCTGCGTCGCTGCGCTGTTCGTCGTCCGATGCGTCGCTATCCGGTGTATCGTTGTTCCGTGCGTCACTATGCGGTGGTTCCTGTCCGCCGCGCTCTGTACCGTCCTCGTCTGCGTCCCCGTCGCGCGGAGTGTCTTCGTCCATAGGTGCATACCCCCCGATTTCGAGTGGAAAACGGGCCGCAGACGGCGCACAGTCGGCGGAAGACGGTGTAGGACACCGATACTCCGCCGTCGCACCGAAGACGGCACGTCCAGATGATGCAGACGAACCAGACGAACAGGTGGTACAAAAAATTGTCTATCGGCATCAACGTTGAACCGTACGAGACGCGCACCGGTACCGTCGTTCGACTGTTCGCCCGAAGGGAATTTTCGGGTGTATCGTGGTGAGTGCCGCGACTCCCGGTGAGAACGGAGAGAGTCGGAAACCGATCGACCCCCTGAGTCCGCTCGTTGCTTCGAGTGCGGTCGAACCGCCGCGGATGCCGGCGGTGCCTCGCCGTCTCCTCCTCACGTCTGTCGTTCCCCGCGCGACTCTTTCTCGTCCGAGGGCATCGTTTCGACTCTGCGCCGCCTCGTCGGTCTCGTCCCCACCTCCGTTTCCACTCGCGGAGGTGGCGGCGACAGTCGAGTTCGGAACGCGGACGGATTCGAACGGCGCGTTCGCACGCCGAACCCCCTTCGTTTCGACTGGAAATCGCCGGCGTTCGACTCGAAGCCGAAAGCGCTTACCGGCCGTTTTCGGCCTCGAATTCGCGGTTTCGTCGCGGACTGTGTAGGGTGTTCTCTATTGGCGCGCTCCGTCGAGGGTGCGGATCGGGTTCGACACGAAACGGAGGGGAGCACCCCCACACCCCTTCGTTTCGGGTGGAACCGCCGAAAGGGTGGGTGGGGTGCAAAGCCGTCTTTCGAACCGGGTAGTTTTATCACGGTGGGGATGCAACCATATCCGTAGAACAGTAAGAGACATTATATTGAGTTGGGTGTTGGTTGTATTAACTAGGCTAGCCGCTGACTCGGCAACCCACCCCCACCCTCGGGAGGGTTTCCACCCGAAACGAAGGGGTGGGGGTGTTCCGCCGTCCGTCCCGAATTCGCCCTCCGCCTCGTCCGCGTTCCCCGTCTCTCGGTCCGACCCGTCTCGCCTTTCGTGTCCTGCCTCCGTCTTACTCACCCTCACCCTGTCTGTCCTTCCGTCCTCTGCGTCTCCGCCGCCCTCGGCGTCTCTGTTCTCGACCCACAACGCTTCCTTCCCGCACTCACGTCTCTCGTACTCCGTCTTTCGTACTTCTCGTCCGTTTTTCGTACCTCCCCTGTCTCTCGCATTCGTCCGTCCTCGTCGCTGCTTCGTCTCCCGCGGCCCGCGTACGGGAGAACACGCGATAGTTCGAATGGAAACGAAGGGGGAACGCGAGGAGACGGTAGCGGATTCGAGACAGGAGACCGCCGGTCGATCCGACCGTCCGTCGCTGACCTCACTCACGCGCGCGGTGACTATCCCGATTTAGGTGTCAGTTAGTCTCGTCCTTCGGCCGAGAGAGTCGTTCCGCCGCCGAGGAACGTGTCGGCGCGTCTCCGGAGAAACGCCCCCGACTACTCTCCACCCGAAACCGGGGCGTCGGGAGGTGCTCGGATGGTTCGGAAGTTCCCTGCGGGTCCGAAGGTACCGAAGGAGTTCGGTTCGCGCGGGCGCCGTTCTTCGATGCGGCCGCGACGGGGTGACCGGTCGGACGGCGAACGATACCGCTTCGCGCCGAACGGTTGAGTACGGGGGCCTAACGGCGTGTTAAACCTATTTCAATTCGGATAAATGAGGTGTGAAAATGACTGTCGTCTGACGTAGTGTTTAAGTGGGCCCGGAAATGTGGTACCTCCATACGCCCCTCCACGACGGAGTCGGGAGGTGCGGGAGGCTAGGATGGGTCTGCTCACAGATTTAAGAGACAGTATCTCACGGGTCGTCGACCGGATGTTCTCGGACGCAGAGCCGAGACGGATCGGCATTTACGGACCGCCGAACGCCGGAAAAACGACCCTTGCGAACCGTATTGCACGCGACTGGACCGGTGATGCCATCGGGCCCGAGAGCCACATCCCTCACGAGACGCGCCGCGCGCGCCGGAAGGAGAACGTGGAAATCGAGCGTAACGGCAAGAAAGTCACAATCGACATCGTCGACACTCCGGGCGTCACCACGAAGGTGGACTACAAGGAGTTCCTCGACCACGACATGGAGAAGGACGACGCCGTGCGTCGCTCCCGAGAGGCGACAGAGGGTGTCGCCGAGGCGATGCACTGGCTGCGCGAAGACGTCGACGGCGTCGTCTACGTCCTCGACAGCACGGAAGACCCGTTCACGCAAGTGAACACGATGCTCATCGGGATCATCGAGAGTCAGGACCTGCCGGTGCTCATCTTCGCGAACAAGACCGACCTCGACGACTCGAACGTCCAGCGCATCGCGAACGCGTTCCCACAACATGAGACCGTTCCGCTCTCGGCGCTGGAAGGAAACAATATGGACGAAGTGTACGACAAGATAGCGGAGTACTTCGGGTGAGTATCATGCCTGAAGTCACACCCGGCAACACGGACGGAGTTCAAATCGACCTCATAAGCGGCGCCCGCATGGAGGACCTGACCAGCATGGAGAAGATCAGGCTCATCCTCGACGGCGTCCGCGACGGCAACATCGTCATCCTCGAAGAGGGACTGTCGCCGGACGAGGAGTCGAAACTCATCGAGGTGACGATGAGGGAGATCAGCCCCGACGAGTTCAACGGTATCGAGATAGAGACGTATCCGCAGTCGAAGGCGGGGAGCCAAGGGTTCCTCGGCCGGCTGATGGGGTCCGAAGAGACGAAGAAGCTCACCGTCATCGGACCGGCGAACCAGATAGAGACGCTTCACAAAGACGAGAACCTCATCAGCGCGCTCGTCTCCCGACGCTGACCGAACGCGCGCACGCACGCGACACGCGCCCCCGCGTTCGAGACGACTCGAACCGGGCGACCGACGGACGCCCGTCGCGCGCGCGAACGCGGAGCGAGAGACCGGCACACCACTCACACACACTCACCGACCACACAGATGCCCCACCAATGTACGAACTGCGGTAAGGTGTTCCCCGACGGCTCAAAGGAGATGCTCTCGGGGTGCCCCAACTGCGGCGGGAACAAGTTCCAGTTCCGTCCGTCCGGCAGCGCGGGGTCCACCGACGGTGCGGCGTCCTCGACGCGAACCGAGGGGACGGACCGTTCCTCCCCGAGTTCCACCTCGACACCGACCGACGCCGAACGAAGTCCGGCGGCCGACCGGGCGCAGTCCGACGCCGACTCGACTCGCCGAAGCGACACCGCTTCGACCGATTCGCAGTCGGCCGGACCCGAAACCGGCGGCTCCGCCTCGGAGACGTCGGCGGGTCGTCGGACGCAGTCCGAGGACGCGAAGTCTCCGACGTGGGCGCGCACCGCCGAACGCGCCGCCGACGTCGAGGACGACGACCGACCGGCGTCGAACGCGCCGGACGAAGCGACCCGCGACGCCTCGCCCGACGCGGCGGAGGGCGGAGGCGGCCTCTCGGGCCGCGCGAACCGCGCGGGGAAGTCGGTCCGCGACTGGGTGAACTCCCGCGGCACCGATCCATCGCAGGAAGAGGAGTCGGCTTCGGCCTCCGCCTCGGCTTCGAGCGCCAAGTCCGAGTCCGAGTCGCCCGAGGCGGGCGATTCGCCGCGGACCCCCGCCGAACGGAGTCCGCAGGCGCAGGAGCAGGGGCGTCCGAAGACGCCGGAGGACGCGCCCGCGCGCGGCGAACCCGAATCGGACCGGGAGGACTCCGCGCAGGCGAGTGCCAGAAGCGCGGTCGTCTCCCCGGACGAGATAGCCGCGGCGGCCGACCGCGCGGCGGTCGAGGAGGCGGACGGGCCGCCGACCGACGCCGACGGCACCGTCATCGAACCGCAGAGCGACGAGCGACCGGAACTCGACGAACTGCGGGAGGAACTGAACAGCCAGTTCGAGAGCATCAAAATCGTCGCGCCCGGCGAGTACGAACTGAACCTGATGGAACTGTACGACCGCACCGAGTACATCATCTCGCTCCGCGAGGACGGACGCTACGTCATCGAAGTCCCCGACTCGTGGGACGGCGAACCCGACGAGTGAACCGGCGGCCGGTCGCTCCCTCTTCTCGCCGACTCGCTCTCTCTCGCCGATCCGCTCTCACTTCTCTCTAACTCGTCCCGCCGACGTTCGGCGGACCGCGGTCGAGATGAAACGGCGGGGTTGTGATTCCGGCGCGTTCCGTCGATATTGAAGGCTTTAAGCACCGCGGCGAAATGGGTGATACCATGAGTAAGGCGACCAAACTCGTCCTCGGAACCGTCGGCGTCTCGGCCGTCCTCTCCATCGCGCTCATCGCAGTCATCGCGTTCGGCTGAAGGGTCTCGAACCCGTACACCGAACAGATGTTCGAGACGCGCGAACTCCCCGACGACGTCGCCGCCGTCCGAGACGAGCACGCACCCGACAGCCTCGTCCTCGACGTGGCGGCGGACTTCGAGACGATACCGCCCGCCGCGGCGGAGGACCTCGGCCTGTTAGCCGACTCTCTGGACCCGGCGACGTACCCCACCGCGTGGCTTCCCGACGACTCGCCGCAACTGCTCGTTCGCTACGCGGACACCGACTTCACCATCGGCATGCCGGGCGACGGCACCGTCGTCTGGACGCGACAGACCGTCCCGCCGGCGGTGTTCGCGAAGGCGCGCGCCGAGGGGACGCCCGAGGAGTTCCTTGATTTCCTCCTGGCGGAGGCGTTCGTCCAACTCGGGACGGGGGCACCCGAACACTTTCTGCCGTTCTTCGGGGAGCAGTACCGCGAACTCGACGAAGCGGTTCCCCTCCCGCCGAACGAGGTGTACCAGATAGCGACGGCCCTCTACGAGGCGTGGTTGGGCCTGCAGACGCGCCCGACGTTCGAGTCGTGGGCCGACGCACACCCCCGACTGCACGACGCGTGGACCGACGCGGGGGCGCGACTGGAGGGGCGACTGACGAACCTGCCGCGGGAAGTCGCGCGCGGGCGGACGTCCTTCGCCGACGCCACGGAGTTCGCGTGTTCGGCCGTCAAACACGGCCGCGAGCTGCCCGCGCCCTTCGCGGCCCTCGACACGCAGGCGTACGTGGAGTACGGCGCGTCCTACGGCGTTCGGTGGGCGCGGAAGACGTTCGAACGACTCGACGAGCGTTCGGCGACGGAGGGGTCGGCGGACGACTCGGAGTCGACGTCGTCGGAGGAGTAGCGCGTCTTCTTCGCGGGGTCGACTCGCGGTCGGTCCACCGGAGTCGATTCAGAAGTCGCCGGTGACCGTTCCGTCCACGGAGAGTTCGATGACGCCGTCGAACAGTTCGCGGAACCGTCCGACCGTCTCCTCGTCGTGCACCTCGTTCGAGAGGTGGAACAGGCCGACGGCGTCGTGTTCTTCGAGGAGTTCGAGGAGTTCGGCCGTCGCGTCGAGCGCCCGGTCCACGTCGGCGTAGTACGCCATCTCCGTCACCGAATCGACGCTCACGCGCACCTTGCCCTCGTGGGATTCGAGGAACCGACGCGTCTGCGTGACGATGCCGTCCAGGTCGTCGGGCGAGGAGACGTAGTGGACGTTGTCGCTCCCGCGCCGGGAGTACCCCCGTTCGACCGACAGGGTGTCGAGGATGACCGCGCGGGACTCGTCGACGTCGTAGTGTTCGAGCTTCTGTTCGACCTCCCGCGCCGTCGTGCGCGTGGAGACGACGAGGAAGTGATCGGTGTCGGTCTTCAGAAAGTCCGTGTCGATGCGGTCCGTCTCGCCGATGCTCGGGTGCAGGAGTAGGATTCCCGTCCCGCCGGAGATTGTCTCCGGCGTGTTCTCGATGGCGAGGGTGTAATCCATACGCAAGCCTGCGAGCGAGCGAACTTAATTATGCGGGTGCGACAAATCGACCGTCTCCGACGCTCCCGTGTCGTTTTTCCCTCGAATCGCCTCGCCGGTCGCTCGCTCAAAACAGCGTGTCGGCCGTCGCAGCGCCGATGACGCTGAACACCGACCCGATGCTGATCGCCTTCAGCGTCACCGAGATGACGTCCCACTCCAACGCGACGCCGAGTGCGACGAGTCCCCCGTCGCTCGCCAAATCGCTCAGGAACGTCCCCGGCGCGTTGAACGAGACGGCGAGGAGGAACACCGAGAGGTACGAGACGAGGATGAGGGAGATGAACCGGACGGGAATCCCACCCACGTCGTCTTCCCTGTCTGGGTCCCTCCCGTCGTCGGCTTTGTACAGCGCACCGTACCCGACGGAGAACACGATGACGACCGTCAGGAGGGCCTGCGCTCCGGACATCTCGCGCGCGAGACTCCACACCTCCTCCGTCACGACGAACGGTCCGGCCAGGAGGAAGCCGCCGACTACCTGTTGCGCCGAGTCCGAGAGTGCGTACCGGCGTCCGCGTCCCATGTTCCGCGTGTTGGGGTAACGACTGATAAAGGACGCGCCACGCCGTCGGCCGGAATCCGGGAGATTTAGTCGCGGCGGCCCCCTCCCTCCGGTATGAGCGTTCGAGAGGAGTTCGACGAGTGGGCGGCCGACGGCCGCGACAAGGGGATGGAGGACCGCCACTGGCACACCGCGAAGCACGCCCTCGCGCGGATGCCCGTCGAGGAGGGCGACGTGGTTCTCGACTTGGGGTGCGGAAGCGGGTACGTCGGGCGCGCCCTCCGCGAGACGAAGGGGGCGGGCCGGGTGTACGGCCTCGACGGGTCGCCGGAGATGGCGCGGAACGCGCAGTCGTACACCGACGACGGTTCGGTCGGATTCCTCGTCGGCGATTTCGACGAACTCCCGTTCGCCGACGACAGCGTGGACCACGTCTGGAGCATGGAGGCGTTCTACTACGCCGCGGACCCCCACCACACCCTCGAAGAAGTCGCCCGCGTCCTCCGCCCCGGCGGCACGTTCTTCTGCGCCGTGAACTACTACGAGGAGAACGTCCACTCCCGCGAGTGGCAGGAGTTCATCTCCGTGGAGATGACCCGGTGGTCCGCCGCGGAGTACCGCGAGGCGTTCCGCGACGCCGGCCTCCACGTCGCGGAACAGGACAACGTCCCGGACCGGGAGACAGAGATTCCGCCCGCGGACGCGTTCCCCACCGACGACTGGGAGTCCCGCGAGGACATGGTCGAACGCTACCGGACGTACGGGACGCTTCTCACGGTCGGCGTCGCCCCCTGAACGCCCGCCGTCTCCTCACTCACCCGCTTCGACGACGCGGGCGTCCGCCGCGTTGAACCCGACTTCCACGACGCCGTCGAGGGGGTCCGCCGTCCGGAGCGTTATCCGGTGTCCGTCGCAGTCCACCCGGACGCGAGTCGTCTCGCCGAGGAACTCCGCGTCCGCGACGCGCCCCCGGAGTCGGTTGATCGGTCCGCCGCCGTCCGCCGTCTCGGCTCTCGGCGCGCCGGTTCCCCCGTCCGAGTCCGCCGCGTCGCCGGACCTGCCTGCGAGGACGCGCATCCGTTCGGGGCGGACGCAGAACGTCACCGCCTCGCCCGCCTCGACGTCTCGGTCGGTCCGGACGAGGAATCTCCGTCCGCCGACGGCGACGAGAACCGAGGACTCGCCCGCCGCGTCAGCCGTGCCATCCGCACCCACGCCCGACCCCTTCGTTTCGTGTGGAGATGTTGATTCTTCGGCCCGTCCGACGAACACGTTGTTGTCGCCGACGAACTCCGCGACGAACCGAGTCCGCGGCCGGCGGTACACCGCCCGCGGCGCGCCGACCTGTTCGACCCGGCCGCCGTTCATCACCGCGATTCGGTCGGAGACGGCCAACGCCTCCTCCTGGTCGTGCGTGACGTACAGCGTCGTGATTTCGAGTTCCGACTGTATCTCCTTGACCGTCGCGCGCAGTCGTTCGCGCAGTTGGGCGTCGAGGGCGCTCATCGGTTCGTCCAAGAGGAGGAGGTTCGGCCCCGGCGCGAGTGCACGCGCGAGGGCGATTCGCTGCTGTTGGCCGCCGGAGAGTTCCGTGGGGTCTCTGTCCGCCGACTCAGGCAGGCCGACCAACTCCAGCAACTCCGCGACGCGTTCCTCGTCGGAGACTCCCCTCGGCGCGTCCGCGAAGCGGAGGCCGTAGGCGACGTTCTCGCCGACGGTCATGTGCGGGAAGAGCGCGTAGTTCTGGAACACGACGCCGACGCCGCGTTCCTCCGGGGGCACGCCGCGCATCTCCCGGCCGTCGAATCGAACCGACCCCGCGGTGGGTTCCTCGAAGCCCGCCACGAGGCGGAGCGTCGTCGTCTTCCCGCACCCCGAGGGGCCGACGAGGGTGAAGAACTCGCCGTCCTCGATAGCGAGGCTCACGTCCGAGAGCGCAGTCGTCGCGCCGTACTCCTTTCGCACGTCGTCGAGTTCGAGTCGCATCTTAGTCACCGTCTCCGTGAGATTCCGGCATCTACAGTCCCCCTCCGCCGCGGTACCGCCCGCCGAACCGCTCTATCACGACGAAACTGAGGCTCGTCACGAGGAGCAGGATGCACCCCATCGCCGTCGCGGGGCCGAGTCGCCGCCCGAGGTACCGTTCGACGGCGACGGGCATCGTGTAACTGGCGGACCCCTCCGCGAGGATGACCGTGGAGTCGAACTCCCCGACGCTGATGGCGAAGGCGAACGCCGCGCCCGCGACGACGCCCGAAGCGACCAGCGGAAGTTCCACGTCGAGGAGGGCCCGCGCCCGCGACGCGCCGAGACTGCGCGCGGACTCGACGAGCCTGGGGTCGAGGTTCCCCAAGAGGGGCGCGACGGTGCGCGTCACGAACGGGTACGCGACGACGGCGTGGGCGGCGACGATGGCCACCGCGCCCGTCACCTGCACCTCGGTGCCGAACGCCTCGACGCCGAAGACGAGTCCGCGGAGCAGTCCGAGTCCGACGACGATGCCGGACACCGCGAGCGGTGCCATCGCGAGGGCGTCCACCACCTTCCGGCCGCGGAACCGCCGCGTCGTCAGCACCGCCACCACGACGCCCATCGGCAGGGCGGCAGCGAGGGTGGCGACGCCGAAGACGAGCGAGTTGCGGACGGCCGGGAGCGGCCGCACCTGAAACGACGCCCCCGTACGCTGGCGTTCGAGCAAAAACAGGTAGTTGTCCAGCGTCAGTCCGCCCTGCGGGCCGGTGACGCTCCCGTACACCATCGACGCGACGGGGACGAGAAACACCGCGAGGACGACGACGGCGTACGCCGCGACGCCGACGCGGGGGAGGAGTTCTCGGAGCGACCGGTTCGGCGGTCGGAGGCGTCGGCGCGGAAGCGGACGCGCGCCCTGTCCCGCCCCGCGTTGTCGCCCCTCGTACCGGAGGTAGACGTACGTCAGGCCGAGCGAAATCGCCGTCTCTATCGCCGCGAGCGACGCCGCCCGGCCGTACTCCAGATTCCGCACCTGCGAGTAGATGAACACCTCCACCGTCGCCAGTTGGAACCCGCCGAGGGCGAGGACGATGGGGAAGGAGGCGAACGTGAAGATGAACGTCAGCGTCGCGCCCACGGCGACGGCCGGGAGCAACTGCGGGAGAACCACGTCGCGGAACGCCCGCGAGGGCGACGCGCCGAGACTGCGCGCCGTCTCGACGGCGGAGGCGTCCACGCTCTCCCACGCCGACGTGACGACGCGGGCGACAAGGGGCGCGTTGTAGAACGCGTGCGCGACGAGTATCGCGGGGAGCGTGTACAGCAGGTTCACCCGCGGGAGTCTGAGGAGTCCGAGGAAGCCGTTGAGCGTCCCGTTCCGCCCGAACGTCGCCACGAAGCCGATGGCGACCATTATCGAGGGCATGACGAACGGGAGGATGGTCAAAGAGCGGAGCGTCTCGCGGCCGGGAAACTCGAAGCGCGAGAGAATCCACGCGCCCGGCAGGCCGAGGGCGACGGCGGCGACGGTCGAGAGAAACGCCTGATAGGCGGTGAACCAGATGATGTCGCGCAGGTAGAACTCGGAGGTGAGGATTTCGAGGAGGGGTTCCGCCGAGAGTCGTCCCTCGACGAGGACGGCGTCGGCGAACACCGTCGCCACCGGGTAGTAGAAGACGACGAGGAGGACGAACGCCGTGGCGGCGGCTACGAGGGCGAGTGCGCGTCGCTCGGCCCACCGAACCGCCGCGCCGAGGAGGCCCACGTCACTTGCTCGCGAACTGTTGGGCCCACGCGTCCGTCCACTCACTGAGGTTGCCTTTCAGTTGGTCGTACGAAAAGGTCACCGCCTCGGGCGGTTCCTTCGCGTACTTGGCGAACTCCTCGGGCAGTTCCGCGGTGGTCGTCGCGGGGAACTGGACGTTCCGCACCGCGATCTCCGACTGCACCTCCGGTCGGAGCACGAAGTCCATGAACGTGCGCGCCAGTTCCGAGCGGTCCGTCCCGTCGAACAACGCCATCCCCTCGGGGTTCGCGTAGCCCTGGTCGTTCAGGAACCGAATCTGGTGCTTCGAGAGGTCCTCGCCCGACTCGTTGGCGTACACTTGGTCCGTCGAGTAGGAGACGACCATCGGCGCTTCGCCGTTCGAGTAGGCGGCGTACGACGACTCCCAGTCGCCGAGGACGCGCACGTCGTTCCGCTTCAACTGCTTCCAGTAGTCGAGGTAGCCGTCCTCGCCCTTCGCCTTCACCGTGTGCAGGAGGAACGCCTGCCCCGTCGCACTCGAGGTGGGGTTCTGCGTCAACAGGTCGCCGGAGAACTCCTCGCGCAGGAGGCCGTCGAACGTCTTCGGCGCGGCGAACCCGCCGTCTTCCTGCGTCTCGTCGTACACCAGCGAGATGTACCCGGTGTCGTACGGGACGGCCCGGCCCTGCGGGTCGAACTCTAGCGACTCCTTCACGTCGTCGCGACGGGAGAGGCCGTCCGCGGACGCAAAGAGCGGTTTGTCGAGTTTCTCGTCGAGGCGGATGAGCATGTTCACGTCGAGGCCGACGTACACGTCCGCCGCGATGTCCTCGCCGCGCATCGCTCGCTCGATGTAGTGGTTGACGCCCGAGTCCGGCGTCTCGTAGCGTATCGTCGCGTCGTTCTCGGACTCGAACGTCTCTTTCAGCCACGCGCCCGGACTCGTACTCGGGGAGTCCACGAACGCACCGTACGTCGCGACGACGAGCTCCGACGCCCCCTCGCCCGCGGTGCCTGTCGTCGTTCCGGTCGTCCCGGTGGATCCGCCGCCGCCGCCCGTCGTCTCCGTGGCGTCTCCGCCGCCGCCGGAGCATCCCGCGAGTCCCGCGACGCCGCCGACGCCCGCCGCCCGGAGAAAGGTTCGTCGTTTCATTACCGAGTAATTGTACCGAGTGATATTTAACACCCTTGACCTCGGGTTTCGCGGCGGCGACGCTCGGCGAACCTGTCAGGGGAACGGTTTTGTGCTCCCTCGCTAATCTGCCGTCGTGTCTCGAAACCGTCGCTACGTCTTGGGCGGTCTGTTCGTGCTTTTCGCCGTCGTGGCGGGCGTTCTCCTCTGGCAGGTCGTCGGGACCGTCTTCTTCGCTATCACCGTCGCGTACCTCCTCTCGCCGGTTCGCCGCCGACTCGTCGCCCGGGGACTCTCCCGGCGGTGGGCGAGTGCGGCGGCGACGGCGTTCGCCTTCCTCGCCACCGTCGCCGTCCTCTCCCCGTTGGCCGTCGCCGTCGTCCTCCGACTCGACGAACTGTTGGCGCTGTTCGAACTCGTCCCCGAGGTAATCCACGTCGAACTGTTCGGCTTCGTCTACGAGGCGACGCTCGACCAACTGATAACGCTCGTCTCGGTGTGGCTACAGACCGTCGCACGGCAGTCCGCCGCCGCCGCGCCGGTACTCCTGCTGAAGGCGACGCTCTTTACGCTCCTCGTGTTCTCGCTGCTGTTCTACGAGGAGGAGGCTCGGAGCGCGGCGCTGGCCGTCGTCCCGCCGTCGTACCGCGGCGTGGCCCAGTCGCTCAACGGCCGCGCCCGCGAGACGCTCCTCGCCATCTACGTCCTGCAGGCGGCCACCGCCGCCGGAACGTTCGTCCTCGCGCTTCCGGTGTTCTACCTCCTCGGCTACCAGTACGCCGTGACGCTCGCCACCGCCGC
The DNA here is from genome assembly GCF_042662625.1 of Halopelagius fulvigenes. GTDB lineage: Archaea > Halobacteriota > Halobacteria > Halobacteriales > Haloferacaceae > Halopelagius > Halopelagius fulvigenes. The sequence continues at coordinate 1,722,645 of NZ_JBHSXH010000015.1, read as the reverse complement.
CGCCGTCCTCCAGTTCGTCCCCATCGTCGGCCCGAGTTTCCTGCTGGCGGGCCTCGGCGCGTACCACCTCGCCGTCGGCCAGACGGTCCAAGCCCTCCTCGTCGTCCTCGGCGGCGGGTTCGTCATCGGCTGGCTTCCCGACGTTCTCATCCGCCCGCGCCTCGCGCGCCGGACGGCGGACATCCCCGGCAGCCTCTACTTCGTCGGGTTCTTCGGCGGTCTGCTCACCCTCGGCCCCATCGGTATCGTCGCCGGCCCCCTCGTCGTCGGACTCGTCGTCGAGTCGGCGACGCTCCTCTCGGAGGAACTGAACGAGGGGGCGGTAGCGGAGACGGAACCCGAAGCGGAGGGTGAGTCCGCCGAGGGGGACGAATCCGCCGCAGAGAGCGAGTCCGTCACGGAAAAGGAACCATCCGCGGAGGACGAACCGCCCGCGGCGGGCGACTCGCCCGAGGAGACGCCGCGAACCGACCCCGAGTGACCCCTCTCAGTCGTCGGCGCTGACGAGGGGGCCGTCGCGCTCCTCCCACTCGGTGAGGCTCCCCTCGTAGAACGCGACGTTCTCGTAGCCGAGGTACCGGAGGACGACGTACGTGTGGCTGATCCGCCGGGCGGTGTTGCAGTAGAGGACAATCGGCCGCCCGCGTTCGATGCCGTTCGATTCGAGGGTCGCTTCGAGCTCCTCGCGGGGTTTCAGCCCCCGCGTCTCGTCGTCCACGAGTTCGCGCCAGTCGAGATTCACCGCGCCGGGGAGGTGCGCCTCGTCGTACTCCCACTCCTCGCGCGTGTCCACGACGACGGTGTCCTCGTCGTCGAGGGCGTCCGAGACGAACTCGTAATCGACCAACGGGGTGGATTCGGGCTCTCTGACAACGTACTCCGTCTCCGTCACCTCGGTTCCGTCGCTCGTCGTCTCGCGTTCGCGGTTCCACGAACTGTAGTCGCCGTCGAGGAGGTGCAGACGCTCGGGCGGGTGCCCGTACAGTTCCGCGGTGACGAGAAAGCGCGCGGCGAAGACCCCGTGGGTGTCGTCGTAGGCGACGATATCGCCGTCCGCCTCCACGCCCGCCTCGCTCAGTAGCTCCTCCCACGTCTCCGCGCCCGGGAGCATCCCCTCGTCGCCCTCCGGACTCCGGAAGGAGTCGAACGGCACGTTCACCGCGCCGGGGACGTGCCCGATGCCGTCGAACTCCCACGCGTCGCGCACGTCTATCACCCGAACCTCGTCCAGTCGTTCGTCGAGCCACTCGGGGGACACGACGACGTTCTCGCTCATACCGTCCCGTTGCCGCGCCGCCTCCTTAGACTCGCCCGTTCGGGACGACGTGGCCAACTGTCAGAGAAAGTCGATGATATTGCCGGTAGTTGGGGACCTGTTCGTCCCTGTGACTGTTCCGCGGTCACTCCGTGCCACCAGCGACGAATAAATCGGCAATAAGTTCCTGTTGGCACGATGGTGGGCAGTACACGCCGTGGCTGTGGGGATTAAGCCAATCGAGTACGTAGGCGTGTACGTATGACAGACGACGGCTACGCGAAGGACGTTCTCGTCTCGGCGGACTGGGTCGAGGAGCACCTCGACGAGTTCCAGAGCGACGACCCCGAGTATCGCCTCGTAGAAGTCGACGTGGACACGGAGGCGTACGACGAGGGTCACGCTCCCGGCGCGGTCGGCTTCAACTGGGAGACGCAACTGCAGGACCAGACCACCCGCGACATCCTCTCGAAGGACGACTTCGAGGAACTCCTCGGTTCTCACGGCATCTCCGAGGACTCGACGGTGGTCCTCTACGGCGACAACTCGAACTGGTTCGCCGCTTACACGTACTGGCAGTTCAAGTACTACGGCCACGACGACGTGAAGCTCCTCGACGGGGGCCGCGACTACTGGGTCGAGAACGACTACCCCCTCACGGACGAGGGACCCGACTTCGACTCCGTCGATTACACGGCGAAGGGTCCCTTCGAGGGCATCCGCGCCTACCGCGACGACGTCGAGAACGCGGTGAACAAGGGCCTGCCCCTCGTGGACGTTCGTTCGCCCGAGGAGTTCTCCGGCGAGATCCTCGCGCCCCCGGGACTGCAGGAGACGGCCCAGCGCGGCGGCCACATCCCCGGCGCGAGCAACATCTCGTGGGCCGCGACGGTCAACGACGACGGCACGTTCAAATCGCCCGAGGAACTCCGTGAACTGTACGCCGACCAGGGCATCGACGGCGACGAGACGACCGTCGCGTACTGCCGCATCGGCGAACGCTCCTCCATCGCGTGGTTCGCGCTTCACGAACTGCTCGGCTACGAGAACACCGTCAACTACGACGGTTCCTGGACCGAGTGGGGCAACCTCGTCGGCGCGCCCATCGAACAGGGCTCCGGCGACGAGTAACCGACGCCGAAGCGCACTTCGACTCTCTCCGTTTTTACACAGATGGTTCCGCCGCACCCGGAGCGTCGGCGCTCGCTCCCCCGATAGTTCCGTCTCTCGACGGTTCCGCCCCCCGAGTACCCTCTCTTCGACTTCGCCCGGAGAGACCGCAGACCGAAGAACAGTAGATTTCGCTTACGCGCGGGTGAGCGTCACTCGACCGTCACTGTGGATACAGACGTCGTACCCGTGGTACTGGAACTGAACCTCCCCGGCGAACCCCAGTCCGTCTCCGGCCCCCGACTCGAAGAGCGAGTCTAACGCGTCCGGGTCGACGGCGGAGTAGAGGGGACGCAGGGCCGTCGGTTCGACGCCCTCCGCGTCGGCGACCGTCCTCACGACGGTGAGACTGAGGGGTTCGTCCTGACCGAGAGAATACGTACTACCGTCGCGCGTGCACTGACTCATTCACTCTACTCGAAGGCCGCTTCCGGAATAGCGCTTACAGCTAGATGGAAAGCCACCCCGAAATGTGGGGGCTATCTATCTAGACTAGCGGCGTTCGGACCCGAGAAAGCGGCGAAAAGTCGTCCGTCGAGCGTCGTCGCGGTACTCTCACTGCGTCGGGAGACCGGATAAGACGTTCGGGTGCGACCCGCCGACCGGAATCAGGCCTGTATCAGTCCCTCTTCGAAGAGTTGACGGTACAGTTTGCGCTGGGCCGCGCGGAGGTGCGTGTTCAGCGTCGGTTGCGAGATGTCGAGCGACGAGGCGATTTCGGTGCCGGTGCGGGTGCGCGGTTTCTCGAAGTAGCCGCTGAAGTAGGCCGTCTGAAGCACCTCCAACTGCCGGGGGGTGAGCTCTTCGACCACCTCGGACTGGAACTCCGCGGACGTGCGCTGGACCTGTCGGCGGGTGTGTTGGGCGTGCAGCGTCGAGTTCGGGTACCTCGTCCGGAACATCTCCACGAACTCCCTGACCGCGGCGTCCGACGCCAGCGCCACCGTCACCTTCGCGTCCCCGTCCGTGGCGTCGAGGCGACGGAGCCTCCCCCCGTGTTGGACGACGGTTCCGGCGAGGGAGTCCTCGGTGAGGGTGACGTCCACCAGACACACCCGTTCGTCGCCCTCGGTGAACTCCGAGACGACGGTGAGGTCGGTGGTGGGGAAGTTCGGCGCGAACGTGCGAATCTCCTCGGCCGTCGTCCCGCGCGTGGAGAAGAACGCGCGGAGGCCGCCGTCGCTCCGGGCGACGAGGTTCTCCAGCGACAGCGTGCAGTCCGCCTGCTCGACGAACTCCGTGACCCCACAGCCGATGTCCTCGACCGTGAACTCGAGCTCCGTCACCTCGTCGGTCACCAACGCCTTCTTGCTCTCGACGGCGTTGATGGCGTAGGCGATGGTGTCGCTCAGTTCGGTCAGCACCGCCCGCTCTAAGGAGTCGAACACGCCCGGTTGGCCCGCGTACACGGTGAGGATGCCGTAGAGCGTGTCCTTGTAGGCCAACGGCAGCGCGATGCAGGCGTGGTAGCCCCGGTTGAGCGCCGACTGCCGCCACGGCGCGAACGACTTGTCGCTCAGGATATCGTTGACGACCTGCGGGTCGCGCGTCTCGACGGCCCGCCCCGCCGGCCCGCGCCCTTCAGGAGTGTCGTCGGCGGTTATCCGTTGGTCCTCGAGGTACCCGTTCTCGTCGCCCGCCCACGTGCGCGGTTCGATCACGTCGCTCATCGTGTTGTGCTCGCCGACCCACGCGAGTTCGTAGGGGCCGACGTCGGCCAACTGCTCGCAGACGACTTCCTCTATCTCCTCGCGGGTCGAAGACTGGACCAGCGCTCGGTCGATGTTCCGGATGGTCGTGTTGATGCGGTTGAGACGCTCCAGCGTCTCGTTTTGGTCCTCCAGCGTCTCCTCGCGCTCGTGCAACAGTTGCTCGCGGTCGGCGCGGGTGCAGGCCGACTCGATCGTCGCGGCCGTCGTCTCCACGAAGTCGCGTTCCAGCGAGTCGAACTTCTCGGGGGAGGCCGTCGCGGTGAGGAACACGCCCTGTCGGTCGAGCGGGACGGCCAGAACCTGCGTCAGGTCGTTCGCCGGCAGGCCGTCGTCGCCGACGTCTATCGTGCGCATCTCGCCGGCGACGAACGCCTCCCACACCGGGCCGGAGGCGGCGTCACACAGCGTCGCTGTCGGCAGTTCGTCCTCCGCGCGCGGCGTCTGCGCCGCGGGCGAGAGCCGACCGCTCTCCCCGTCGTACAGCGCCACCGCCGACAGCGGAAGGCGGAGCGACTCGTCGACGTGTTCGACGGTCGTCTCCGCTATCTCCGACACCGTCTCGGCGTTCATCAGGTCGCGGCTCATCTCGTTGAGGGCGGCCAACTGCTCCTCCCGCCGTCGCTGTTCCAGTTCGTAGCTGACCCACTGCCCCATCAGCTCTAAGAACGTCCGTTCGGCGTCGGTGAACGGTTCGTCGCGCGTCGACGTGTCGCAGAACGCGAGCGTCCCGTACAGCTCGTTTCCGGTGGTGACTTTGACGCCGAAGTACGACTCGAAACCCAACTCCCGGTACACCGGGTCGTCGTCCCAGCCGAGTTCCCGCACGTCGGGCGCGCCCACCGGCCCGTCTGCCTCGACGACTCTCCGACAGAACTGCCCGGGCTTCGGTTCGACCCCGGACGCGCCCGGTTTCAGTCCCCCGTCGGCGGGCCCGACCGTCGCCTCTATCTCGGCGCGGCCGTCGGCGTAGTGGCCGAAGAGCCCGTGTTCGAGTCCGAACCGCTCGCGGCCCAACTCCAGCAGGCGCTCTATCTTCTCCTCGAACGGCTGGTCGGGGTTCGACGTTATCTCGTACAGTTTCCGCTGGTAGCGTTCGCGCTCCTTCCGTTCGAGCTCGTAGCTGACCCACTGGCTCATCAGCTCGAGGAAGGTGTACTCCGACCGCGTGAACGACTGCCCGCGCAACGATTTGGCCCCGAAGCAGAGCGTCCCGTACTGCTTGCCGCCGACCACGAGCGACGTTCCGATGTAGGATTCGAGACCGTACGTGTCGTAAGCGGGGTCGCCCTTCCACCCCTCGTCGGCGGCGTCGAGGACGCTCACCGGCCCCTCCGACTCCAGTACGCGCTGACAGTACGACACGGAGAGGTCGCCGACCGCCCCCGGCCGAATCTTCTCGTGCGCGCCGACGGCTTCGACCACCTCGAACTCGTCGGTGTCCTCGTCGGTGAGGGCGAAGTAGCCGATTTCGAGGTCGAACCACGCCCGGCCGAGTTCGAGCAGTCGTTCGACTTTCGCTCCGAACGACAGCGACGGGTCCGCGGTGGCGTCGTACATCCCCCGCAGGAACCGCTCGCGGCTCTGCAGCGCGACTTTGGTCTCGGTGCGGTCCAACAGCGTCCCTATCATCCGCTCGACTTCTCGATCCGCGTCGTCGGAGTCGAAGAAGTCCTCCGGGGGGACGTGATAGAAGTTGTGACAGACCGTCCCGTCGTAGATGAGGTGGGGGTGCGTCCGAATGATGTCCCGGACGGTCTCCGGCGGGAACGAGGTGCGGTCGTACTGACAGAGCGCGATGCAGTCCTCGTCGTCGAAGAGATCGTTCACCTTCGACTCGTACTCCATGAACGTCTCGAACGCCGTCTCGCCGTCGGCGAGCCACGATATCTCGGCGGATATCCGAAGCGCCGGGTACTCCGCCGTCGCCTCGTCGATCATCTCGCCGTAGAACGCCACCATCTCGTCGGGCTCGAACGTCCCGTTCCGGAGGTACGTCTCCTCGACGGTGTGGAACGTCAGCTGTCCCGATTCGACGGCCGCGTCCGCGTCGATTCCCGCCCCGCGCATGGCCGCGAGCATCTCCGCCTCGGAGCTCTCGTCGATGACGCACATGCACCGCTCGCCGCGTTCGATTCCGTGGCGGAGGTACGGGACCACGGCGGCGTACTGCTCGGCTTTGCTCTCGTAGATGAGCGCGAGGTGGTCGTTGCAGTACTGGCCTTCGAACGGTTCGACGGGTCCGCGGAACTCGGGACTCGACTGAAGCGCTTCGATACCGCTTCCGAGGTCCAGTCGTTCCTGCGAACTACGGGGTAGGGGTGTCATGCTCATGTGTGTCGGGCAGTCGCGGTGGGGAGGAGGGCGTCGTCGTTCCGGGGAGAGACGACCGCGGTGGTTCGACGTCCGGGCGTAAGGGGACGTGGGAGGACGGCGGCATCGAGTTCATTCGGGGCCAGACGCAGATAAGGGCAACGAGCCCGTGACAGCCCGTCTCAATCCCGTTCGAGGGGTTCGCTTCGGATCCGACGCCCGCGCCGCCTCGCCCCCGCCGCGTTCCCCCATGTCGATGGTTACAAAGCCCGATACGCCGTACGACGGGGTATGAACGGTCAGGACCTCGCCGACGAACTCCGCGACGACCACGAGACGCCTTTCTCCCGACTCGGCTCCTCGAAGGCGCTGTACGCCCTCACCGGGGGCGAGATGGACGCCGGCCCCGTCCGCGCCGCCGCCGCGGACGATGCGCTCTCCCTCGCGTCGGTCCTCGACGACTGGGCGGCGGACGAGGACGACGACGAGGCCGCCTCGCTCTACGAGGAACTCGCGGAGACGGCCCGCGACCACGCCGAGTCGGTCGCCCCCGACGACCATGAACGCGGCGAGACGCCCGAGACGGACGCTCGACTCGCCGAGTTCGAGGACACCCTCCCCCGCCTCGGCGGCCTCCTCGCGCGCTACCTCGTCGCGCAGAAACACGTCGAGCAGATGGTCGGCTTCTTCGTCGGCGACGCCGACCCCCGGACCGCCTCGGACTTCCGCGACCTGCGCGGCGACGTCGAGGACGCCCGCGACCGAGTCGCGGCGGCGTTAGACGAGACGTGCGAGGGCGACGACGACTGGGACATCGCCCGCGACGCCGCCGACGCCGTCGTCGACGGCGCGTACGACGAGTACGTGGAGACGCTGGAGTCGATGGGCGTGAAACCGAAGAACGTCTGCTAGCCACCTTTTCGCGTCGTCGGGTGCGCCTCTGGCACACCGCTCCTCGCAAAAAAGCTGGACCAAAAGCCGCCGGTCGCTCACTCCGTTCGCTCCCGGTACGGCTCGGTGTCCGCCACCGCAACGCCTCTGCTCCGTTCTCACTCGGTGCGAACAGTTCTCAATCTCCACCTGAAACGGAGGGGTTTCGGGGGAGAGAACGTCTGACGATCGTCGGACGCGGATCAGACTCCCGAGACGCCGGACCGGTACTCCTTCACGTGGTCGTACGCCGACTCCACGCGTTCTTTCACTTCTCCGTCCGTCTCCTCGGCGATCTCGGTGAGTGCGTTCATGTGCCGGGCGAGTCGGCCGTGGTCCGGGCCGCGTTCGGCGGCGGCGAGGTCGGCCAACTGGTTCGACTGATCGTAGAGGCGCGACTGGAGGTCGCCGGACGCCGCCTCGGCGGCCGCCCGGAGTTCGTCGCTCGCGGTCTGGAGTTCTTCGTGCGCCATGCGTCGTCGTTTCCCTCCCCATCGCAAAATAGTTCCTCCGACGGCCGGGTTTGCGGACGCCTGCGACGGGTCGCCCTCGGACTCGTCCCCCGCCGAAACCCGGTGACCGTCCCCCTCAAGTACGTCGGACACGTACCCGCGAGCAATGAGCGACACGTCCGGTTCGGAGAAGGGACCGCTCTCTCCCGACCGCCCGGCGGCGGACCGCGACTTCCGCGTGGACGCCCCGTTCGACCCCGCCGGTGACCAACCGGAGGCCATAGAGAAGCTAGCTCGCGGCTACGAACAGGGGATGGACACCCAGACGCTCCTCGGCGTCACCGGGTCCGGCAAGACCAACACCGTCTCGTGGCTGATAGAGGAGATTCAGAAGCCGACGCTCGTCATCGCCCACAACAAGACGCTCGCCGCCCAACTGTACGAGGAGTTCCGGAACCTCTTCCCCGACAACGCGGTGGAGTACTTCGTCTCCTACTACGACTACTACCAACCCGAGGCGTACATGGAGCAGACGGACACTTACATCGACAAGGACATGTCGATAAACGAGGAGATAGACCGCCTGCGGCACTCGGCGACGCGTTCGCTCCTCACCCGCGACGACGTCATCGTCGTCGCCTCCGTCTCCGCCATCTACGGCCTCGGCGACCCGAAGAACTACACCGACATGGCCCTTCGCCTCGAAGTCGGCGACCACATCGACCGGGACGAACTGCTGGGCCGACTCGTGGACCTCAACTACGAGCGAAACGACGTGGACTTCCAGCAGGGGACGTTCCGCGTCCGCGGCGACACCGTCGAGGTGTTCCCGATGTACGGTCGCTACGCCGTCCGCATCGAGTTCTGGGGCGACGGGATAGACCGCATGATGAAGCTCGACCCCCTGCAGGGGGAGGTGGTGTCGAACGAACCCGCCGTCCTCGTCCACCCGGCGGAGCACTACTCCATCCCCGAGGACAAGTTGGAACAGGCCATCTCGGAGATAGAGGAACTGAAGGAGCAACGCGTCCGCTACTTCGAGCGACAGGGTGACCTCGTGGCCGCCCAGCGAATCGAGGAGCGAACCACCTTCGACATCGAGATGCTCAGGGAGACGGGCTACTGTTCGGGCATCGAGAACTACTCCGTCCACATGTCCGACCGCGACTCGGGCGACCCGCCGTACACCCTGCTGGATTACTTCCCCGACGACTTCCTCACCGTCGTCGACGAGTCCCACCAGACGCTCCCCCAGATCAAGGGCCAGTTCGCGGGCGACAAATCGCGGAAGGACTCCCTCGTGGAGAACGGCTTCCGCCTGCCGACGGCGTACGACAACCGCCCGCTGACGTTCGAGGAGTTCGAGGAGAAGACGGCGAAGAAACTGTTCGTGAGTGCGACGCCCGGCGACTACGAACGCGAACAGTCCGAGCAGATTGCGGAGCAGATCGTCCGCCCGACGCACCTCGTGGACCCGAAGGTCGAAGTCGAGGACGCCACCGGCCAGGTGGACGACCTGATGGCCCGCATCGACGAGCGAATCGAACGCGACGAGCGAACCCTCGTCACCACCCTCACGAAGCGGATGGCCGAGGACCTCACCGAGTACCTTGAGGAGTCGGGCGTCTCCGTCGCCTACATGCACGACGAGACGGACACGCTCGAACGGCACGAACTCATCCGCGACCTGCGCCTCGGCAACATCGACGTGCTGGTCGGCATCAACCTCCTCCGGGAGGGTCTCGACATCCCCGAGGTGTCTCTGGTCGCCATCCTCGACGCCGACCAGGAGGGCTTCCTCCGGTCGGAGACGACGCTGATTCAGACGATGGGTCGCGCCGCCCGCAACGTCGAGGGCGAGGTGATCCTGTACGCCGACGAGCGCACCGATTCGATGGAGAACGCCATCGAGGAGACGCAACGCCGCCGCGAGATTCAACAGGAGTTCAACGAGGAACACGGCTACGAACCGACGACCATCCAGAAGGCCGTCGGCGAGGCGAACCTCCCCGGCAGCAAGACGGACACCTCGAAGGCGACGGGCGACGCCCCCGAAGACGAGGAGGAAGCGAGAGAACAGGTCGCCTACCTCCAAGACCGGATGCAGGAGGCCGCCGACAACCTCGAATTCGAACTCGCCGCCGACATCCGCGACAGGATCCGGAAACTGCGCGAGGAGTTCGACTTAGACGAGGAGGAGGGAGTTGCCCCCGAGAGCGACGCCGCCGACGGACTCGCGCCGCCGGACGAGTTCTGACCGTGGTCACCTTCGCCGCCGGCGGGTTGCTCCGCCGGGCGGACGGCCGCCTCTGTCTCGTCCACCGACCCCGGTACGACGACTGGGTGCTCCCGAAGGGGCGGGTCGAACCGGGCGAGTCGCTGGTCGAGGCGGCCGTCCGGGAGGTGTGCGAGGAGACGCAGTGTTCGGTCGAGTGCGGCCCGTTCGCCGGCCGCTATCAGTACGACGCCGGCGAACAGGGACCGAAGGGCGTCTTCGTCTGGCGGATGTCGCTGGTCAAGGCGCACCGCTTCACCCCCGGCGAGGAGGTAGACGACCGGACGTGGCTCTCGCCGTCGTCGTCGGCTGACTGTCTCACCTACGAGAACGAACGGTCGCTCGTTAGGCGAACGCTCTCCGAGTGACTCGCGGTCGTTCCCGCCCGAAGTACTGACTCTCTCTCGAAGCGGAGCGTCGCCGTAGAGCCTTGAGGATCCGCCGCGTTGCTCCCGACATGGACGCCTCCGCTCCCACGACCGACTCCCGGACGGTACTCGTCGCGTACGCCACGAGCGAAGGACAGACGCGGGCGGTCGCAGAGCGAATCGCCGTCGTCGCCGACCGGCGCGGCGCGGAGACGACGCTCGTGAACCTCGACTCCCCGCACGCGGAGATGGACCCCGCGTCGTTCGACGCCGTCTTCGTCGGCGGGTCGGTACACGGCGGATCCCACCAGAAATCCGTCTCCGAGTTCGTCGGGAACTATCGGGCCGCGCTTCGGTCGGTCCCCACGGGGTTCTTCTCGGTGAGTCTCTCGGCGGCCAGCGACGACCCGGAGATTCGAGAGAAGGCCGAGGAGTACGTCGAACGGTTCACCGCCGACGCGCGGTGGTCGCCCGACCGAACGGCGACGGTCGGCGGCGCGTTGAAGTACAGCGAGTACGGCTTCCTCAAGCGGTTCGTCATGCGGAAGATCGTCTCGAAGATGGGCGGCGACGCGGACCCGCGGCGGGACTACGAGTACACCGACTGGGCCACCGTCGAACGGTTCGCAGAGGAGGTGTTGGACCTCGCGGCCGTCTCGTCGGTGTCGCGGACCGGCGCGCGCGAGTGAGTCAGCGCTCCTCGTACTCGCTCTCCGTGGCGGCCGACCGCCCGGCGATGTTCTCGTCGCCGTTACCGAGTTCGCCGTTCGTCCCCGCCAGTATCTCCTCGACGTCGTTCAGTCCGAGGAGTTCCTGCGTCTCGGCGTCGAAGTCGCGGCTCTCTAACCCCGCCGACTCCTGGACGTCGCCGCCGGTGAGTTGCCGGCCGTAGCGGCCGAGAAGCGAGGTGAGTTCCTGCGGGAGGACGTACGTCGTCGAGGGCGACTCGCCGATGCGGGCGAGGCTCTCCATCCCTCGCTCGACGATGGCGCGTTCGCCCATCGACTCCGCGGACCGCGCGCGGAGGACCGTCGAGATGGCGTCGCCCTGCGCTTCGAGGATCTGGCTCTGCTTCTCCCCCTGCGCGCGGATGATGTTCGACTGCTTCTCCCCCTCCGCGCGTTCGACGGCGGAGCGACGCTCCCCCTGCGCTTCGAGAATCATCGCGCGGCGGCGGCGTTCGGCCCCCGCCTGCTGTTCCATCGCGCTCTGGACCTCCCGCGAGGGCTTCACCTCGCGGACTTCGACGCTCTCGACGCGGACGCCCCACTCGTCTGTGGGTTCGTCGAGTTCGATTCGGATCCTGCGGTTTATCTCCTCGCGCCGCGACAGCGTCTCGTCGAGCTCCATGTCGCCGATGACGGCCCGGAGCGTCGTCTGCGCGAGGTTCGACACCGCCCGCTCGTAGTTGTCCACTTCGAGGAACGCCCGCTTGGCGTCCATCACCCTGATGTAGACGACGGCGTCGGCGGTGACCGGCGAGTTGTCCTCCGTGATGGCCTCCTGCGGCGGCACGTCGAGCGTCTGCGTCCGCATGTCGAAGGCGTACGTTTTCGAGACGAACGGCGGGACGACGTTCAACCCCGGTTCGAGCAGTTCGCGGTACCGACCGAAGACGGTCAGCGCCCGACGCTCGTACGCTTGGACGAACTCGACGGCGCTGTAGAGGGTGGCGACGGCGAGCGCCAGAACCACTGCGCCGACCACGACTATCGGGTCGGGAGGGAGGACGAGGAGGGCGACGGCGACGGCGACGGCGGCGAGCAGACCGGTCACCAACCAGTCCGGCGGCCCGCGGGCCGAAAGCCGTCCCAGTGCGCGGAAGACGCTGGCCATAGAGAAACGTTATCGTCCAGCAACATTAAGCATGTCCCGTGGACGGCCGGACTCTCGGCGTTCGGTTCGCGTTCGTTCTCGTCCTGTCCGGCGTCGTCGTCTCCGCGGACGCGTCCCTCGACACCGGAACGGTCCGACCGAAGGCCCCGAAGACGTGGGACTCGCTGCCGGAGACGGGTGAGAGGAGGACGGCTACACCGTCGGCTGGCGGGGCCGGCCGGCCGACGCCGTCTCCGTCGCCGCCGTCTGTACGACCGCGCTTCCCCCCGACGCCGACCCCTCGGCCGTCGCCGTCGGGGTCGAACACCACGCCGCCGCCGCCGGGGGCTACCTGTTCGACTGACGTGTCCCGACGCGTTCTTCACACGTCGGGGTCACGTCTCCGACGTGTTCAGCCTGAACGTCCTCGCGCCGGGGAGCGTCGAACGACTCGCCGAGGACCTGTTTCCGCTCCTCTCTCCGTTCGAGAGGGTCCGCGAACGACACACGCTCGTCGTTAAGCGACTGGAGGGGGAGGACTCGCTTCCGCACGTCCGGGAACGCCTCCGCGACGCCCTCGCGGGGCGACCGCCGTTCGATGCGCGGACGGACGGCATCGACTTCTTCGAACGGCCCACCCGGGGCGAGGGGCCGGTCGTCTACCTCCGAATCGAGAGCTCCGGCCTCTACGACCTACATTACGACCTCTGCCGGGAGTTCGGCGTCGTCGAAGAGATGGAGGGCGACGACTACACGCCGCACGTGACGCTTGCCCGCGGCGGGCGGATAGCCGACGCCGAGGCGTTGGCCGCGAGGGAGATAGACGACGTGCGGTGGACGGTGAACGAACTCGCCGTCTGGGACGCCCGCTACCGCGAGGCGGCGGCGCGGTTGCCGCTTCGGCGTTAGTCGCGCGCCCGCAGTCGCATCCCCATCGGTTCCTCGGGGTGCATCGTCAGCGACCCGCGCAGGTCGAACGGTTCCTCGCGGACGTACTCCAGGTCGTACTGCTGTGCGACGGTGCCGAGTATCAACTGCGCTTCGAGCATCGAGAACTGCTTGCCGATGCAGTGGCGCGGTCCGCCGCCGAACGGGAAGTACGAGAAGCGCGGGCGCTTCGCGCGCCGTTCGGGGAGCCACCTGTCGGGGTCGAACGTTTCGGGCGAGTCGTACCACCGCGGCGACCGGTGGACGACCCACTGCGGGAGCATCACCGCCGACCCCGCGGGCACCCGATAGCCCCCGAGGCGCACGTCCACCTGCGGTTCGCGGAAGATGACGTACACCGGCGGGTAGAGGCGCATTGCCTCCTGTAACACCCGTTCGATGTAGTCGAACCGCCGCACGTCTGCCGTCGTCGGCGTCTCGCCGCCGCACACCGCTTCCAGTTCCGCGTGCACCTTCGCCTCCGCCTCGGGGTGCTGCGACAGCAGGTACCACGCGTACGTCAGGGTCAGCGCCGTCGTGTCGTGGCCCGCCAACAGCATCGTCATCATCTCGTCGCGGAGTTGCTCGTCGGTCTGTTCGCCCCGCTTCTGCGCCCGCAGGAGGACCGACAGGAGGTCCATCGGCGGCCCCTCCTCTCCGCCCGCCGGGGCGGGTGCCGCGGACGGGTCGCCTTCGGTCCCCTTCCGCCCGGCCACTATCTCGTCGATGATGCCTTCGAGAACCCGCAGGGACCGCTTGTACTCGCGGTTCTCCCTCGTCGGGGCCCAGTCGGGGACGAGAAAGCGGAACGGGTCGGGTTCGAAGCGCTTGCCCAACGGTTCGAGGTTCTCCTGGACCGCCCGCGTCCGGTCGTCGTCGATGCTCGTCCCGAACATCGCGTCGACGATAATCTTCACCGTGACGCGCGCCATCTCCAACTGCACGTCGCGCACGTCGCCGTCCTCCCACTCCTCGACCATCGCCGTCGCGTGGTCGGTCATCACGCCCGACAGCGACGCGATGCGCCGCGGGTCGAACGCCGGCTTGGCGAGTTCGCGCTGTCTGCGCCACGTCTCGCCCTCGCTCAAGAGCAGACCGTCTCCGAGGAGCGTTCCGATGGCGTCGTCTTGGAAGTCCGGCTTGTGGAACTTCGCGTCCTCGGTCACCAACACTCGCTCGATATCGGCGGGGTTGGTGAGCATGTAGGTGTCGATGGGTCCGAGTCCGAAGTGTATCACGTCGCCGTACGCCTCGGCCACGCTCGTCAGGAAGGTGAAGGGGTCCCTCGCGTAGTGGCGACTGCTGCCGAACACCGGCACGCCCTTCGGCCCGGGAGGCTGGGTGCTCATCGTGTCCGTGTTGGGCCGAACGCGTATCAGCCGTTCGAAATGGTAGTAGTTAGCACTCGACACCCCTCCCGACGCGGCTCGGTGTCAGGGCGTCGGCGGCGCGCCGTCGTAGGCGTCGTGGTCGGCGTAGAAGTTCAGCATCGCGAACTTGAGTTTCTCCGGCGCGACGTCCACCAGTTCCGCGCGCTCCTCCGGCGGGAACGTCGAACGGACGCCGTACTTGCCCATCTCGGAACTCGCCCGCGTGTAGCGCTTGTCCGCGACGACGCGCACGCCGAAGTCCTCCGGCGACCGGATGACGCGCCCGAGGGCCTGCCGGGTCTTCCGGATCGTCGGAATCTCGACGGCGTAGCGCCACCCCGCCTTCCGCCTGTCGCCGTACGCCCTGTCGTAGGCGTCCTGTATCGCCTCCATCCGTTCCGAGAGGTGGGGGTAGGGGACGCCGACGACGACGACGGTTCGCGCGTCGTCGCCGTCGAAACTCACGCCCTCCGCGAGCGTTCCCCACAGGGAGGTGAGGAGGACCGCCCCGTCGCGCGCGACGAACTTCTGCCGCAGTTCCTCGGTGGGCGTGCCCGCCTCGTCTAAGAGGAGCCTATCGGTCACGTCCGTGCGTTCCGTGAGCCGTTCGTGGTAGCGTTCGGCCTCCGAGTACGACGGGAAGAACACGAGCGTGTTCCCCGGCGTGAACCGGGAGGCGTCCGCGAGAACGTCCGTCAGCCTCTCCTGCGTCCGCGGTTCCTCCCGTTCGCTCTTGAACAGGGCGGGCGTCTCGACGGCCAGCGTCCGGCGGTTCTCCTCGGGGTACTCCAACCCGTAGGCCATCGTCTTCGGATCCGAGAGGCCGAGAACGTCCTCCGCCACGTCGAACGGGCGGAGCGTCGCGCTCATCAGGATGCTCGCGTGCACCTCCTCGAACAGCGTCTCGGTCACCTCGCGGGGGATGCAGGTGTACAGTTCCGCCCGGCCGTATATCTCCTCGGTGCCGCCGTCGCGCCGGACCGAACACATCGGGTGCTGGCCGAGTTTCGCGCCGTCGGCCATCCACGTCGCGACGAACTCCGCGGCCTGCAGCGTCTGGCACTCCTTTCGGGTCGTCGTCTCGCCGTCCTTGTACGCCTCCTCGTACTCCCTGTCGAGGCGCTTGCCCAACTGGAGGGCGAGGTCCACCTCCGCGTCGATGCCGCGGCCCTCGTAGCGGTCGAGGAACGTCAGCGTCAACTCGTCGCGTCTGTCGCGGTTGGCGATAGAGAGGTCGTGCCAGTCGTCGCCGACCTGTTCGCGTTCGCCGAAGCCGAGGGCGTCGTCGTACGTCTCCCGAAGCGCACCGAGGAACGCCGAGAGGACGTTCCGCGCCGACTCGGTGCGGGAGTCGTCGGCGTCTTCGAGTTCGCTCAGCGCCTGTTCGAGCGTGTTCTCGGTGAGGCTCCGACTCGCGTGGTCGCGGGCGGCCGACTCGATGTTGTGCGCCTCGTCGAAGACGGTGATGACGTCCTCGGGGTCACGGTTCAACCACCGGAAGAACTGCTCGCGGATGTTCGGGTCCAAGAGGTGGTGGTAGTTGCAGACGACCAAGTCCACCTCCTCCATCCCCTCCTTCAGCAGTTCGTAGCCGCAGAGTTTCCGCTGGTCGGCGTACTCGTAGATGTCGTCGGGCGTCCGCACGTCGTCGAACAACCACTGGAAGAACTCGTCGGTGTTCTCGGTGAGGTTGTTGTGGTAGAACTCGCAGATGTTCCCCTCGCGGAGTGCTTCGAGTTCGTCCTCCAACTCGTCGAGTTCGTCCGTCACGGCGGTTCGGGCGTCGCCCGCGCCCCGTTCGCCCTCCCGCATCCGTTCGACGAGGGCGTTCGCCTGCTCCGATAGCTCCGCGCGGTCCTGTTCCTTCTCGACCAGACTGCGCGTCGTGTCGCGGAGCGTCTGACACTCCTGGTACTCCACGTCGATGTGACACATCGACGACTTCCCCTTGAAGACGACGGCGCGGATGGGTTCCTCGCGGGTGATGGCCCGCGCGTCCTCGACGAACTGGCGCATCTGCTGGTGGACGTTCGTCGTGATGACCACCGTCTTGTCCTCTCTTTGGGCGTACTCCAACGCCGGAACCAACGCCGAGAGCGTCTTGCCCGTCCCCGGCGCACCCTCGATGAGCACGTCTCGCTCCTCGTCTAGCGCCTCGGCGATGCTCGACATCGCCTCGCGCTGATTCGGATACGGCCGCTCGTACGGGAAGAACCGCATGTGCCCGCTCGTCTCTGCCACGTCCGTCCTTTGCCCGTCATCGGTTATAACGTCCCGGTTGGGGGAATACGATTCCGAGCCGGACTGTCATGTAATAGGGACAGTACGCGACGGAGCCAAAATCCCGAACAGGCGGACAGGCGTACCGGCGTGCGAATGCCGTTCTCCCTCGCCGCGTTCCCGCCCGTCGCACAGGGCGGCCTGATTCCGCCGTACGCGGAGGAACTGCTCCGGTCGTACGGAATGCTCGTCGGACGCGTCGCCGCCTTCGTCCTCGCGTTGCTCCTCGTGTGGTCGCTCGGCCGACTGCTCGTCGTCCCGTTGGTGGGGCGACTGGTGCGAGAGCGCGGGTTCGACGCGACGGTGCAGAGCCTCTCGACGGACGTGACGCACGCGCTCGTCTTCGTCCTCGCGTTGGCGCTCGCGTTCACCGTCGCCGGGTTCGGCAGCGTCATCGCCGCGTTCGGCACCGTCGCCGGTGCGCTCTCTCTGGCCCTCGGGTTCGCCGCGCAGGATCTGTTGAGCAACTTCGTCGCGGGCGTGTTCATCCTGAAGGACGAACCGTTCGAGGTGGGCGACTGGGTGGAGTGGAACGAACGGGCGGGCCGCGTCGAGGACATCGACCTGCGCGTCTCCCGCATCCGGACGTTCGACAACGAACGCGTCACCGTCCCTAACTCGGAACTCGCGGGCAACGCCGTGACGAACCCCGTCGCCTACGACACTCTCCGCCAACGCGTCACGTTCGGTATCGGCTACGACGAGGACGTCTCCCGCGTCCGCGCCGTCGTCCTTGAAGAGGCGGCGAAGAACGACGATATTCTGACCGACCCCGAACCGACCGTCATCGTCACCGAACTCGGCGACGCCGCCGTCGAACTCGAAGCCCGCTTCTGGATCGCGGACCCCTCACGGGCGAACTTCGAGGCGACGCGCTCCGATTTCGTCCAGTCCGTGAAGGAACGCCTCGGCGGCGAGGCCATCGAGGTGGCGTGAACTCCCTCCCTCGGCGTCGTTCTGCGCCGCAGGCGCACTCGAACTCTCCGCCGCGGCACGTTCCGCTCGATTGATATCGACGCCGTCGGAACCGGCTGACAGATGACGCCTTCCAATCCGCTCATCGACCCGGAAACCGGCGATATCGACTTAGAGCGACTGTACTACGAAGCGCGCCCCATCGCCGAACTGATGGTGCTTCTCGCCGGCGTGGCACTCGTCCCGTTCGCCGCCGCGTTCGCCGTCACCAGTTCGCTTATCGGGCCTCTGCTCGCGGTACTCGGCCAGTTCGTCCTCGCCGTCGGCGCGGGCGTCGTCCTCCTGTACGTCGTCTCTCGTGCGATTCAACTCGCCAGGGAGTCGAACCACGAGGACGCCGAGGAGTCGAACAGCGACGACGTCGAGGAGACGAACAGCGACGACGTCGAGGAGACGAACAACGACGACGTCGAGGAGACGAACAACGACGATGCTGACGAGTAGCGAGTCGCCTCAGTAGCCGAGTCCGAGAACTCTGTTCCCGGCGAGTAACCCGCCGGCGACGGCGAGAAGCGCCATCAGGAAGCCGAAGGAGACGGCCCACCCGAAGGCGTCCGCGAGGACGCCGACGACGACTGACCCCGACGCGGCGACGACCATGTACGTCGTCCGAATCAGGCCGAACCCGGAACTCTGCTCGGCCGCGGAGAGGTTGTCCATGAAGCGGGGGAACACTGCCGCGCCCCACCCCATCCCCAGTCCGAGCAGTCCGATGCCGGTCCACGTCCACGGCAGGCCGGGCCCGGCGACGAGGACGGCGAGGCCGGCGATGCTCGCGACCATGCACGTCCCCGCCGCCCCGTCGCGGCCGAACCGGTCCGCCGCGTCGCCGACGCCGACCTGTAGCACCCCCTGCGCGACGAAGTAGCCCGCGAACAGCGTTCCGGCGAGCGTCTGCGAGTAGCCGCGGTACTGGACGAAGAACGTCGGGAGGAAGGACGCCAACGCCTGCCACGTGAAGTCCGCGAGTGCGGCGACGACGCTCGTGAAGGCGATGCTCGGCCGGGAGAGCAGCGTCGTTATCGGCCCGAGGTCGAACCGCTCTCGCATCCGCTGGCCGGGTCGCCGCGGTTCGGTCGGGCGAATCCGCCACCAGAAGAGGGCGGCGACGGGCGCGGCGAGGGCCGCGACGAGTCCGACGGCCGTCCGCCACCCGTAGGCGACGGCGACCCACGTGACGGCGACGGGCGTCACCAGTCCCGCGAGGGGGCCGCCGGAGTTGTGCAGGCCGATGGCCTTCCCGATGTCGTCGTACGTCCGGGTGATGAGGGCGGTGGCGACGCTGTAGTGCAGGCCCGCCGCGGCCCCCAGCAGGACCGTCCCGAGGAGGAACACCGCGAATCCGGGTGCGACGGCTATCAGGAGCGTCGTGAGGCCCGTTCCGGCCACCGAGGCGAGGACGACGACGCGTTCGCCGAACCGGTCCGCGAGGACGCCGCTCGGAAACTGGACGAACGCGTACGCGACCCACATCGCCGTCAACGCACCGCCGATGAGGGAGTTCGAGATGTCCAACTCGGCGGCGATGTCGGGGATGAGGGGGCTTATCGCCAACCGACCGACCATCGTCACGAAGAACGCGACCGTACAGAGCGTCAGAACCGTCTCCTGGTATCTCCATCTCATCCGGTGAAACCCTGCTGAGACCGCACATCCGGCCTCTACCGCTCCGAACGCCCGCCGCCGGTTAAGAGACGACGAAAGGGGCCGGTACCGCCGGCTCCGTCCGCCCCCGAGTTACTCCAGCAACTCCACCAACAGCCCCTTCTGGGCGTGCAGGCGGTTCTCCGCTTGGTCCCACACGAGGGCGCGGTCGGATTCGAGAACGTCGTGGCTTATCTCCTCGCCGCGGTGGGCGGGCAGGCAGTGCATCACCTTCGCGTCCGTGCCGGAGAGGAGGTCCTCGTTCACCTGATACCCCTCGAACGCCTGCAGTTTCTCGTGGCGTTCGGACTCCTGTCCCATCGAAATCCACACGTCGGTGTAGACGACGTCGGCGTCAGAGACGGCCTCCTCCGGCGCGTCCACGATCGTCGGTTCGTGGCCCAACTCGGCGGCCTGTTCGACGCACTCGTCGGACATCCCGTAGTCGGGCGGCGTCGCCACCGTCAGGTCGAGGCCGGCCATCGCCGCGCCGACGACGAACGACTGGCCGACGTTGTTGCCGTCGCCGACCCACGCCGCCCGCACGCCGTCGAACCCGCCGAACTGTTCCTTGATGGTCAGGAGGTCCGCGAGCGTCTGGCAGGGGTGCGCGTCGTCGGTGAGGCCGTTGACGACGGGCACGTCGGCGTAGTCGGCTATCTCCACGAGGTCGTCGTGGGAGAACAGGCGCGCCATCACCACGTCCACGTACCGAGAGAGGACGCGCGAGGTATCCGAGAGGGGTTCGCCGTGACCCAGTTGGATGTCGTCGGGGCCGAGGAAGACGGCGTGGCCGCCGAGTTGGGTCATGCCCGTCTCGAAGGAGATTCGCGTCCGGGTGCTCGGCTTCTCGAACAGCATCCCCATCGTTCGCTCGGGGAGTCGAGCGTCGTCCGCGCCGCTCTTTATCGCCGCGGCGCGGTCGAGTATCGTCTGCAGTTCGTCGGTCGTGACGTCGTCGATGTCGAGGAAGTGGTCGGTTTCGAGCATCCGGATAGTCTCCAGTTAGTCGGTGAGCGTCTCGCAGACGTCCGTCAGCACCTCGATGGAACTGTCGTACTCCGCGAGGTCTACGTGTTCGTTCGGCGAGTGATCTAAGTCCGAGTCGCCGGGGCCGTACGTCGCCATGGGGCAGTCCCAGACGCCGGCGAAGATGTTCATGTCGCTGGTTCCGGTCTTCCGAAGCAGGCGGGGTTCGCCCTCCGCCTGCCGGACGGCGACGCGGAACGCCCGCGCCACCTCGGTTCGGGGACTCGTCATCACGGGCGGGATGGGCTTCTCCCAGTGGACGCTCCCGCGGGTGAGTTCGCCCTCGGCGACTTCGCGCACGTCGTCGATGGTGAGGCGCGGGGGGACGCGGAACTGCACGTCCACCGTCGCCTCCACCGCGAGGCCGTCCTCCGTGGGGCCGCCGTCGAACGTGACGGGCTTCGTCGTGACGGTGTCGAAGACGCCGTCGGACTCGTCCTCGTCGAAGAAGTCCGCGACGCGGGACCACCAGTTGACGGCCGACTGGATGGCGTTGTTCTCCGGCCGGGAGGAGTGGCCGAGTTCGCTCGTGGAGACGTACGTCCCCGAGAGGAACCCGCGGTAACCCAGCGTGATTCCGTCCCACCCGGAGGGTTCGCCGTTGACGACGGCGTCGGGTTCCGCGCGGTTCTCCGCGAGGTGCCACGCGCCGCGGGAGTCCGTCTCCTCGCCGACGACGCCGACGAAGGAGACGCCCGTCCGGACGGCGGCGACGGCCATCGCCGCGAGGGGGCCGGTCGCGTCCACGCTTCCGCGCCCCCAGAGGACGCCGTCCTCGACTTTCACGGGCACGTCGCCCGGCACGGTGTCGATGTGCGAGGTCAGGAGCACCGAGTCGTCGGCGGGCGCGCGCACGTTGCCCACCTCGTCTATCCACACCTCGCGGCCGTGTTCCTCGAAGTAGGCCTTCAGGCGTTCGGCGGCGGCCGCCTCGTCGCCCGACGGCGAGGGGATGGAGACGAGGTCCGCGAGCAGCGTCTGCGCCTCGGTCAGCCCCTCCGTCAGGCCTTCCTGCACGTCGAACGCGTCGTGGTCGAGTTCGGCGCTCATCTCAGCACCTCCGCGAACGACTCGACGAACCGGTCGGCGTGGGATTCGTCTATCGTCAACGGCGGGAGGAGGCGCACGACGGTCCGACCGGCGGGGAGCGCGAGAATCTGCTCCTTCAGCGCGAGGTTCTTCAGCACGCGGTTCGCGCCGCGCTTCACTTGGATGCCTATCATCAGGCCCTCGCCACGAACCTCCCGCACCGGCAGGTCCTCCTCCTCTGCGACGCGTTTTATCTCCGAGCGGAGGTACTCGCCCACCTCGGCGGCGTGGCCGGGCACGTCCTCCTCGACGATAGTGTCGAGCGTCGCGTTCGCCGCGGCGCAGACGACGGGGCCGCCGCTGAACGTCGACCCGTGGTTCCCGGGTTCTTCGGCTATCCAGTCTTTGACCATCGTCGCGCCGAGGGGGAGGCCGTTGGCGATGCCCTTCGCCGACGTTATCGCGTCGGGAACGACGCCGACCTGTTCGCACGCCCAGAGCGTGCCCGTCCGGCCGACGCCCGTCTGAATCTCGTCGAAGACGAGGGCCGCGCCGGCGTCTTCGGTCGCCTCGCGGGCGACTTCGAGGTACTCCGCCGTCGCGGGGTGGATGCCGCCCTCGCCCTGCACGGGTTCGAGGAACACGGCCGCCGTCTCCTCGTCCACGGCCCCGCGCAGTTCCGCGGCGTCGCCGTAGGTGACGAACTCCACGTCGCCCGCCAGCGGTTCGAACGACTCCTTGTACTCGTCCTTCCACGTCATCGCCAGAGAGCCCATCGTCCGGCCGTGGAACGCGCGCTTCGTGGCGATGATCTTCGAGCGTCCGGTCGCCGAGCGAGCGAACTTCATCGCCGCCTCGTTCGCTTCGGTGCCGGAGTTACAGAGCCAGACGTTCGAGAGGTCGCCCGGCGCGAGCGTCGCCAACTTCTCGTACAGTTCGGTCCGGGCGGCGACGGGGTACGACGCCTGCACGTACGTCAGTTTGGCCGCCTGCTCCCGTATCGCCTCGGTGACGGCGGGGTGGGAGTGGCCGAGGGCGGCGACGGCGTACGACGCGCCGAAGTCGAGGTACTCGGTGCCGTCGGGGCCGTACAGGTACGCGCCCTCGCCCGACTCGATTTCGATGGGCTTCTCCGAGAAGACGAAGCCGCTCATTCGGCGGTCACCTCCTCGTCCTCGCCCGTCTCGTCCAGCGCCGACTCGTACACGTGCGTCCCGCCGCCCGAGAGCGCTTCCACGATGGGGTCGCGGTTGTTCGCGTCGGCGACGATGACCTCCGTCGCGCCGCCGGAGAGCGCCTCCTTCGCGGCCATGACCTTCTTCGTCATGAACCCCTCCGCGGCGTCCTCCAACGCCTCGAACTCGGCGGCGGTCCTGACGGACTCGATGAGCGTCGAGTCGTCGTCGGGGTCCTCGTAGACGCCCGAGACGTCCGTGAGGACGACCAGTTGCGCGCCGAGTGCGCCCGCGACGGCCGCCGCGGCGCGGTCTGCGTCCGCGTTGACGGGAACGCCGTCGTCCGCGAGCATCGGGACGGTGACGACGGGGACGTAGCCGTCTCCGAGGAGCGTCGTCAGGAGCGACGCGTTCACGTCGGTTATCTTCCCCGAGTGGTCGCCGCGCTTTATCTTCTTCTTGCCGTCCTCGATAACGCGGACGGCGGACTTGCGGGGCCCCGTGAGGAGACCCCCGTCGACGCCCGAGAGGCCGAGGGCGTCCACGCCGGCCTCCCGCAGGGTGGCGACGATGTCCGTGTTGAGTTTCCCGGGCATCACCATCGAGAACACCTCCATCGTGCGCTCGTCGGTGAAGCGCCCGACCACGCCGCCCGGCGTCTCGACGTAGGTCGGTTCCTCGCCGAGTTCTTCGAGCGTCTCGTCTACGGCGGTCGAACCGCCGTGGACGACGACCACCTCGCGGCCGTTGGCGACGAGGTGCGCGACGTCCTGCACCGCGCCGGCCGGGTCCACGGCGCGCGCGCCGCCTATCTTCACGACGACCGGCGGGTCGTCGCTCGGCGGGTCCTCGCCGTGGTCGTCGATGACGGCCTCTCCGCCGTCGGCGAGCATCCGGTGCGTTTCCGAGTCGTTCGACTCGCGCGCTTCGCGTGCGTCGGTGGTGTCTGTGGTGTGCATCGTGTGCGTGGTCGGTCGGTATCAGGGTGCGCCGACGGGGTGGAGGCCGGTGAACTCCAGTCCCGCCGTCTCCTCTACTCCGAGGGCGACGTTCGCGGCGTGGACGGCCTGCCCCGCGGAGCCTTTCATCATGTTGTCGATGGCCGAGAAGACCACGACGCGGCGGTTGCCGGGGTCCAACTCGAAGCCGACTTCGCCGTAGTTCGTCCCGGCGACGGCCTTCGGTTCGGGGTAGCGGTAGACGCCGCCGCCCCCGGCGACGGTGCGCATGAACGGTTCGTCGGCGTAGCTTCCCCTGTAGGCCTTCCAGAGATCGCCCTTCGAGACGGGCGCGTCGGGGAAGACGTGGCAGGTGGCGCTGGCGCCGCGAACCATGTCCACGGCGTGGACGGTGAACGACACCGAGACGCCGAGGAACTGCTCTATCTCGGCCTCGTGGCGGTGGCCGGTGGGCGCGTACGGGCGGACGATGCCCGAGCGCTCGGGGTGGCTGGAGGCGTCGCCGCCGCCCGCGCCGCCCTCGGAGGACCCGACCTTCACGTCCACGACTATCTGCTCGTCGCCGGAGAGGTGTCCGGCGTCGAAAAGCGGCTTGAGGCCGAGGATGGTCGCCGTCGCGTTGCACCCGCCGGAGGCGATGAGGTCGGCGCCGGGCAGGTTCTCGCGGTTTATCTCCGGCAGGGCGTACTCCGATTTCTTGAGGTACTCGGGGCAGTCGTGCCCGTCGTACCACTCGTCGTACTGCTCCTCGGAGTTCAGGCGGAAGTCCGCCGAGAGGTCCACGACGGTGTCCGCGGCGTCCCGAAACTCGTCTATCTGCTGCATGGAGACGCCGTGAGGCGTTGCCGCGAACAGCACGTCCACCGAGTGCAGGTCCTCGGGCGAGGTGAACCGCAGGTCCATCTCGCGGAGGTTCGGGTGGACGTGGCCGACGGTCTTCCGCTCCTTGGAGCGACTCGTCGCCTGCACCACGTCGAAGTTCGGGTGCTGGTAGAGCAGACGGAGCAGTTCCCCGCCGGTGAAGCCGCTTCCGCCGACGACGGCGGCGGTGTACGTCTCGCCTGCCGTCATGCGGTGGCCTCCGCGACGTGTTCGTCGGCCTTCGCTTCCAGCCAATCGACGACTCTCGCGGGCACGTCCACGTCCACGGCCTCGTTCAGCGCCTTGAACTCGACGGTGTGGTTGACTTCGTGAACCGTGTAGTCGTCTCCCGTCTCCATCAGGTCGACGCCGAGCAGTCCGCCGCCGACGGCGTCGCTCGCTCGTTCGACCAGTTCGAGCGCCCTGTCGTCCAGCTCGAAGGCCTCGACTTCGCCGCCCTTCGCGGCGTTCGTCAGCCAGTGGTCCGAGGAGCGCGTCATCGCGGCCACGGGTTCGCCGTCGACGGCCAGAACGCGGATGTCGCGGCCGGGCTTCTCGACGAACTCCTGCACGTAGAACACCTTGTGTTGGTAGTGTCCGAGGGTGGCCTTGTGTTCGAGGATGGCTTCCGCGGCGGACTCGGAGTCCACCTTCGCCATCAGCCGCCCCCACGACCCGACGACGGGCTTCAGCACGCAGGGGTAGCCGAACTTCTCGATGGTCTCCATCGCGGAGTCGACGGTGAACGCCACCTCCGTGTTCGGCGTGGGGACGCCCGCCTGCTCCAGCGCGAGGCTGTTTTTCACCTTGTCGGCGCAGACGTCCGCCGTCTCGGAACTGTTGACGACGGGCACGTCGTAGGCGTCGAGGAACTGCGTGATGTACAGACTCCGGCTGGTCGCCAGACAGCGGTCGACGACGATGTCCACGTCCTCGAACGCCGCCGGCGGTTCGCTGATGTTGAACTGCTCCTTCCGGACGTCTATCTTCGCCACCTCGTGCCCGCGCTCGCGGAGTTCCGAGAGCAGGAGTTTCTCGTCCCTCCGAATCCGGGAGTAGAGCAGTCCAACCTTCATCTCACTCGCCCCAGTCCTCTTCGAGCTCGGGTGCTTCTTCCAGTGTCACGGGGTCCAGAGAGACGACTTCCAACTCCGCGCCCGTGGCGGGGCTGTCCACGATCTCGCCGACTTCCACGTCGGCGGGGAGTTCGATTTCCTCTCCGGTCAGCGGATCTTCGGCGGTAATGGTTTCTGCCATCGTATCTTCGGCTGAGCGAGGCAGAGACTTAAACCCATCGAACTTATCATCGAAATTAAAAGAACAAAGAAGCCTCTCTCGACTTCAGAGAGGCGAACAAACCGGCCGTGTGGAAAGTGTGTCAGATTCCATATGTTATTCGTCCCCGAGAGGGGACGGCGGTCGTGGCGGTCGCGGCACTCGTCGAAGTGGCTCTCGGTCGGTCCGTCGTTCGGGCGTCCTGACGGACGCGCGGGTGGTGGGTTCAGACACGGGCGTTCACCTCCGCCGCGAGTTTCTCGTCTGCCGATTCGAGGGCCGCGGTGCGTTCGGCGTGGCCCTCCCCGTGAGCGTCGAGGCGCCCCGCCGCGTCGTCGAGTTGCGTCGCCACCGCCTCCGGGGCGGGACCGCCCGCGGAGTCTCGACTGGCGACGCTGTAGGCGGGGTCGAGCGTCCGTTCGACGTGCTCACGGCTCACGTATTCGAACAGGGTGTCGCCTAAAACGTCCTCTGCGACCGCGTCAAGTGTTGCGAGATCCGGCGTCTCGCCGTCGGCGCGGTTCGCCGCCTCCGCGACCACCTCGTGGGCGGTGCGGAACGGCAGTCCGGCCATCGCGAGGGCGTCCGCGACGCCCGTCGCCGTCGAGAACCCCTCGCTCGCGGCGTCCGCGAGGGTCTCCTCGGGCCACTCGGCGGTGGCGACGGCCCCGGCGGCGACTTCCGTCGCGGCCGACACGTCGTCCACTGCACGCCACGCGTGCGGCGTCGCGCGTTGCAGGTCGCGGTTGTACGCCCGGGGGAGGCCCTTCAGCGTCGTCAGTAGGCCGTTGAGTCCCGAGACGGCGTCGCCCGCGGTGGCGCGGACGAGTTCGAGCGTGTCGGGGTTGACCTTCTGCGGCATGATGGAGGACGTAGAGGAGTAGTCGTCCGAGAGGTCGACGTACCCCTTGTTGGCGAAGATGACCAGGTCCTCCGCGAGGCCGGAGAGCGTCACCGCGTGCGTCGAGAGCGCCGACAGCGACTCCGCGAGGAAGTCCCGCGCGGAGGAGGCGTCCATCGAGTTGCCGAGGACGCCGTCGAAGCCCAGCAGTTCCGCCGTCCTCTCGCAGTCCACGTCGAACGGCGTCCCGGCGAACGCCGCCGCGCCGAGGGGCGAGACGTTCGTCCGGTCGTAGGCGTCGAGGAGTCGGGCGGTGTCGCGGGCGAACGCCGCCTCGTACGACAGGAGGAAGTGCGCGACGGTGGTGGGCTGGGCGGGTTGCAGGTGCGTGTAGCCCGGCATCACCGTCTCGACGTGTTCCTCGGCCGTCTCTACCAGCGCTTCGCGGAGCGCCAGCGTCGATTCGACGGCCGAGAGGAGGTCACGGCGCAAGCGGTAGCGGATGCAGGCGGCCACCTCGTCGTTGCGACTGCGGGCCGTGTGCATCTTCCCGCCGTCGGGGCCGACGCGTTCGATGACGGCCGTCTCGATGGCCTCGTGGACGTCTTCGCCGTCGGGAAGCGCGCCGTGGCCCGCCGCCTCGACGTCTTCGAGGGCGGCGAGGACGTCGGCGGCCACCGCGGACTCGACGATACCCCGCTCTTCGAGCATCACCACGTGCGCGCGGTCCACGGCCACGTCGGCCGCGAAGATGCGTTCGTCGGCCGCGAGGCTCGACATGAACTCGCGCGCGGGGCCGCCGCTGAACCGGTCGCGGCGGACCACTCCGCTCGACTCCTCGTTGCTCGTCATCCGTTTATTCCTCGTCGCCAGACTGCGTCTGGCCGCCCGCCGAGGTTTCCTCGGCGACGTCGTCGCCGCCGTCGGTGGCGAGTCCGGGCTTGTCCTTCGTCGCGTTCTCGTAGGCGGCGTTGGCGAGGCGCGACTGGAAGCCGTGGTACTTGGCGACGCCGGTGGCGTCCTCCTGGGTGATGTCGCCGACCGTCTTCGTGTTGAACGAGGCGGCCTCCTCGGAGTACACCGAGAAGTCGGACTCGCGGGCGACGGGGCGGGCGCGCCCGCCGTCGAACTTGATGGTGACCTTCCCGGTCACTCTCGTCTGCGTCTCGGCGATGAAGCCCTCCAGCGCCTTCACGATGGGCGCGTCAACGAGGCCCTGATACCCCTTGTTGGACCATTGCTGGTCCACCTGCGCTTTGAAGTCGCGCTCCTCCTTCGTGAGGACGAGCTGTTCGAGCGCCTCGTGCGCCGTCAGGAGCGTCGTCGCCGCCGGGTGCTCGTAGTTCTCGCGCACCTTCAGACCGAGCATGCGGTCCTCCATCATGTCGGTGCGGCCGACGCCGTACTGCCCGGCGAGTTCGTTGAGGTGTTCGATGAGCGCGGCGGGGTCCATCTCCTCGCCGTCCACGGCGACGGGGTATCCGTTCTCGAACTCGATGTCGACGGTGCCCGTCTCGCCCTGCGGCGTCTCGGTCCACTCGTAGATGTCCTCCGGCGGGACGTGGCTCGGGTCTTCGAGCTCCCCGCCCTCGATGGAGCGACTCCAGAGGTTCGTGTCGATGGACCAGACGCCGTCGTTACCGCTCTGGACCGGGAGGCCCTTCTCGTCGGCGTACTGCTTCTCCCACTCGCGGGTCAGGCCCATCTCGCGGACGGGCGCGACCACGTCGAGGTCGGAGGCGCGCCAGACCGTCTCGAAGCGGAGCTGGTCGTTGCCCTTCCCGGTGCAACCGTGCGCGAGGGCGTCGCAGCCCTCCTCCTTCGCCACGTCGAGGATGGCGTTGGCGATGACCGGGCGCGCCAGCGCCGTCCCGAGGGGGTAGCCCTGGTACGTCGCGTTCGCGCGAACCGAGTCGAAACACAGCTCCGCGAACTCGTCTTTCGCGTCGACGACGTGCAGGTCGAGTCCGTGCGCGTCTGCCGTCTCCTTCGCCTCCTCGAACTCCGATTCCGGCTGTCCCACGTCCACCGTCACGCCGACTACCTCGTCGTAGCCGTACTCCTCTTTCAGGAGCGAGACGCATACTGTCGTGTCGAGTCCGCCGGAGAACGCGAGTGCCACGCTTGTCATGTACCTCCGTATCGTGTCCTCTCCCGTATAAAATACACGATTCTGTCCGGAGGAATAAACACGTAGAGATGCCTATAGGGTCGCTAGTGGCTGTTGAGTTCGTTTCGTCGAAACCGCCGGAAAGTGTAGTATAGTTGGCCCTAACGGGCCGGTCGTCGTCGTCGCGCGCCGGTCTGCGGGCGCGGCGGAGCGAGAAGAACGGTCGCCTCGGCGTCCGTACGACCGAGACGCGCGGCTCCGGAGGTGCCGAACCGTCCGGCGTCCGAGAGCCGCGTCATTGGTACTTCGAACCGAACGCGGCCTATTAAACGCTTTCGGGGGCGCAAACCTTGCCGAACCGCGCTCTCCGGCGTTCTCCTCGCGCGCACGAGCGGTTCCATCAGTCCGCGCTCCGCGACTCGGTGAGGACCAAGATTCCGGCGCCCAGCAAGAGGAGACTCGCGCCCACCCAGTGGGGGTTCAAAGACGGGTCGCCGTGGACGACTTCGTGGATGTGGAGGACGTAGTGGTCCACGACGCCGTCGAAGACGTTGAACAGGCCCGCGCCGACGAGGACGCTCCCGACGAGTCGCACGCCCGAGTACGGTTCCTCGGCGCGGTTGACCGCCCGCCAGACGACCGCCGCGCCGACGGCCATCGCGCCGAGTGCGCCGAGCGAGAACACCCCGTCGTAGAAGATGTTCGTCCGCAACCCCGAGAGCGTCGTCGGTGTATAGAGCGACGATAGCAGGTGGTGCCACTGGAGGACGAGGTGAAAGAGCAGGACGTCGAACAACGCCCCGAATCCGAAGCCGAGCGCTCCGCCTCCCAGCAGGACGGTTCGCTCCTCGCGGGGGTGACTGCGCACGGGTCACGTTCGGCGCTCTCCGTGAAATGTCTGCGGCCCGAACGCTCACCTCGCCTCCGAGTCGCCGCGGCGCAGCAGACGCTCCACGGCGTCGGAACGCTCCATCAGCACGGTTCCGAGCGCGCTCATCACGAGGACGTAGCCGACGGCGAACGCGGGGATGACCTCCCGCATCACCCGCGTGGACCCGCCCGCCGCCAACGCCGCGATGACGAGGGAGAACTCCCCGCGCGGGACCATCCCGACGCCGACGCGGAGCGACCGCCGCGCCGTGAGGTCGTACACCCGGCCGCCGAGGTAGCCCGTCAGCACCTTCGTCGGCGTCGTCACGAGGACGGCGACGGCCAACGGGACGACGACGGCGGCCAGCAGTCGCGGGTCGGTGCCGACGCCTATCCAGAAGAAGAAGACGGCGGCGAACACGTCCCTGACGGGGGTCAGTTGGCGTTCGATTCGCTCGCGGTGACCGCTGGTCGAGAAGCCCATCCCGACGAAGAACGCCGCGACGGCCTCGCTGACGCCGAGGGCGAGGGCGACGCCCGCGACGGGGACGACGACGCCGAGCGTTCGGAGGACGAACGGTTCGGGGTCCGACACGTCGAGGACGCGCGCGAAGAAGGCCGTCCCGTACTGCACGACGACGAGCAACGCGCCGAGGAAGCCGAACGCTATCGCGACGCCTTCCGCGACCGATTCGAGGCCCTCGCCGCCGACGACCAAGGAGGTGACGAGAGCGAGGTAGGCGGCCATCACCAAGTCCTCGAAGACGAGGGTGCCCAGAATCGGCTCCGATTCGGGGTTCGCAATCCAGCCGAGGTCTATCACCGTCTTCGTGATGATGGCCGACGAGGAGACGTAGACGATGCCGCCGAGGAGTAGCGACTCCACCACCGACCACCCCAGGAGGAGGCCGATGCCCACCCCGACGGGGAGGTTCACCGCGATGTCTATCGCGCCCGCGCGCGTGATGTTCCGTCTCGACTGCAGGAGCCTATCGAGGCTGAACTCCAAGCCGAGGAAGAAGAGCAAGAGGACGATGCCCAACTCCGCGAACAGCGTCACGACTTCGCCGTTCTCGACGTACGGCAGGCCCGCCCGCCCGGCGACGTACGGACCGGCGAGGACCCCCCCGATGACGTACAGGGGAATGACCGACAGGCCGAAGCGGAGTGCAACGGCGCCCGCGACGGCGACGACGACGAACAACTCGCCCAGCGACAGAAGCCCCGCCGCCATCGCTCACTCGTCCTCGACGTACGCCTCGAGTTCCTCGCAGGCGTCCTTCCGACCGATGATGACGAGCGTATCGCCCGCCCGGATTCGGGTGTCGCCGCCGGGCGAGGCGAACACCTCCTCGTCGCGTTCGACGGCGATGACGGACGCGCCCGTCTCGTTGCGGAAGTCCGACTCCGCCAGCGTCTTGCCCGCGACGGGGGAGTCAGCGCCGACTTCGACCCAGTTCAACACGGTGCCGTCCCCGAGTCTCGTCTCTATCTCCTGCATCTGGACGGGTTGGAAGTACGCCCCCTCCAGCAACGTGCCGACCTGCCGCGCCAGTTGGTCGGACAACTCGAACAGTTTCTCGGAGTCGCTGTCGGGGTCCGGCCGCAGGAACACCTCGCGCCGTCCGGTGTTGTGCGTGACGATGACGAGTCGGCCCCCGTCGTCTAAGTCCACCTCGTGTTTCTTCCCCACGCCGGGCAGGTCGCTCTCGTAGACTGTCATGTCGTGACGTAGGTCGCGGCCGGTAAAAACACCCCGTGGCCGTCCGCCGAGGACGCCGCCGCCGCCTCACCCGACGGCGAACAGGACGCCCGCGATGGCGAGACAGGCCGTCGGCGGAATCGACAGGTTGTCGTCCACGACGTAGCCCGCGACGACGGGCTTCACCCCGTCGGCCAGCGTCGCGCCCAACGCGCCCGCGACGGCGGCGACGCTCCCGACGACCGGTCCCGCCGCGGGGACGAGAAACGGCAGTCCGACGCCGAGACAGACGAGGAACATCGCCGCCAGCGTCGAGACGCGCTTCCGTTCGCCCGCCTCCCGCGTCCGTCCGAGCAGACCGCTCACCGGGTCGCCGATGGCGAGCATCAGCATCCCCGGCACGGCGATTTCCGGTCGAAACACGAGTGCGACGGCGGTGGTGCTGAAGATGTACAGCGCGTACCCCGCGGGGTTCGTCTCCTCGTAGGAGCGGGTGAGTTCGTCGAACACCTTCCAGTCGAGGCCGACGACCAGCCGAATCACCTCCAGTCCGGCGACGACGGCGGAGAGGCCGAGCATCATCCAGCCGAGCTGCCGCCACGTCAGGAGGCCCAGCAGGTACGGGAGGGGCAGTCCGACGCCGCAGGCGTGGACGAGGCGGCGCTTCACCTCGCTCTCGCTCGGACGGGCGGGGGCGGGAGCACTCACGCTCGTTACGCGTCCGCGCCCGCGGTGACTTCCTCGTACGTCTGGGCCACCTCGTCGAACGACCGGTCCCCGTCGCGGAGTGCGCGGAGTTGGCCGACGAGTTCGGCGACGGGAACGCGAACCTGCCGCCCGGAGTCGCGCGCGCGGACGGTGACGGTGTCGGGGCCGTTGCCCTCGATGCCGTCGCGGTCCACCGTCACGCAGAACGGCGTCCCGACTTCGTCCTGCCGGCGGTAGCGCCGCCCGATGCTGCCGGAGTCGTCGTAGACGACCGAGAACCCAGCGTCGCGCAGTTGCTCGACCACGTCCTCGGAGCGCGCTATCAGTTCGTCGACGTTGCTGACGAGGGGGAACACGCCCACGTCGGTGGGGGCGACGCCCGGTTCCAAGGAGAGGTACGTCCGCTCCTCGCCGTCCACCTCGTCCTCGCTGTAGGCGTGCGCCAGCAGGGTGTAGACGGTCCTATCGACGCCGAACGACGGTTCGACCACGTGCGGCGTGATGTGCTTGCCCGCGATGGTCTGCTCTTCGACGCGGAAGTTCGTCACCTCCGTCTCGACGGCGAACTCCTCGCCGCCGACTTCGACCGTCACCTCGTCGCCGTCGAAGGCGTCGGGGTTCCGTTCCGCCAGCGTCTCCAACGCCTCCGCGATGTCGGCGGCCTTCCCGCCGAACTCCGGCCCCAGAACGCTCATGTCGGGTTCCACGACGGCGCGTTCGACCGTCTTCGGTTCGTCGTACTGGCGGAAGACGGTGAAGTCGTCGTCGCCGTACTCGCCGTGCTTCGAGAGGTCGTAGTCGCCGCGGTAGGCGAAGCCCGCGATTTCGATCCAGTCGCCGTCCACCTCGCTCTCGGCGTCCCAGCAGTCCGCGGCGTAGTGGGCGCGTTCGCCGGTGAGGTGTTGGCGGAACCGGAAGCGGTCCATGTCCACGCCGACCCATTCGTACCAGCCTTGGGCGATGCCGAGGAAGTAGCCGACCCACGCGTTGCCGATAATTCCCTCCTCGACTGCCTCGCCGATGGTCGTCTCGACGTACTCGCCGTCGTCCTTCTGCTGTTCCGCGGCGGGGTAGAGGACGACGTCCACGTCCTCGACGGCCGAGAGGTCGGGTTCGTCGCGTTCGGGGTCGACGAACTGCTCTAACTCCGCCTGCGTGAACTCGCGGGTGCGGACGATGCTCTTCCGCGGCGAGATCTCGTTGCGGTACGCCCGGCCGATCTGGGTCACGCCGAACGGGAGGCTGTTTCGGGCGTACTCCTTGATGCGCGGGAACTCCACGAAGATGCCCTGCGCCGTCTCCGGGCGGAGGTAGCCCGGCGTCGAGGAGCCGGGACCGATGTTCGTCTCGAACATGAGATTGAAGTCCTCGACGGACTCCCCCGCGAGTTCCGCGCCGCAGTTCGGGCACCGCAGGTCGTTGTCCGCGATGAGGGACTCGACTTCCTCGACGGGGTATGACTCGGCGTCCTCGATGTCGGTCTCGTCCTCGATGAGGTGGTCCGCGCGGTGGGACTCACCGCACTCGGGGCACTCCACGAGCATGTCGTCGAAGCCGTCGAGGTGACCCGACGCCTCGAAGACCGGTTCGGGCATGATGGTCGGCGCTTCGATTTCGAGGTTCCCCTCCTTGACCGTGAACCGGTCGCGCCACGCCTCTTCGACGTTGCTCTTCAGGGCCGCGCCCTGCGGACCGAACGTGTAGAAGCCCGCCGCGCCGCCGTAGGCGGCGTTCGACCCGAAGAAGTAACCGCGGCGCTTGGCCAGTTCCGCGAGTCGTTCGCCTTCGGTTCGCTCCGGCATCTCACAACGCCTCCAGCAGGTCGATGTCGCGGACGATGCCGAGGAGTTGGTCACCGCCGACGAGCGGAATCTGTTCGATGTCCTCGGTTATCATCGCCTGCGCGGCCTCCTTGGCGGACTTCCGCTTCGAGACGGTCACCATCTCGGTGCTCATGAACTCCGAGACGGGTTCGACGGGAATCTCCACGTTCCGGGTCGGCACGTAGCGGTTGCCGACGCCTTGGATTCCCTCCCACATCCAGTCGTCCTCCTGTCCGGCCACCGAGTCGCCGGTGCCGTCCTCGCCCTCGACGACGCGGGCGACTTCGATGATGTCCACCTCGGTGAGGATGCCGGCCATCCCGCCCTCCTCGCCCAGTGCGACGGCGTAGGGGACGTTCGCGTAGTATATCTCGCGCTCGGCCACCGTCAACGGCGTCTCGACCCACGTCGTGTTCACGTCGCTCGTGGCCACCTCGTCGGCCGTCGCGTCGCACTCGACTTCGCCGCGGGCGATGGCGCGAACCACGTCGGTGACGGTGACGATACCCTCCAGTTCCCCGTCCACGACGGGGATGCGCCGGTACCCCTCCTCGACCATCAGGCGGGCCACGTCCTCGACGGACGTGTCCCGCGTCGTCGTGGGAACGTCGTTCATCAGGACGGCGAGTTGGTCCTCGTCGGGGTGTTCGATGAGGTCCTCCCGCGATATCAGGCCGCGGTACTCCTCTCTGTCCTCGTCCCGCTTGACGACCGGTACGGAGGAGAAGCCGCGCTCTTGGAGATACTCAAGAACGTCGTCGCGCGTCCCCGGGAGTTCGACCGTAACGACGTCCTCTCGGGGGGTCATCGCGTCGGCTACGTGCATACCGCGCCATACTGCCCGCCACCTCTTGTAGTCTGCGAACGTCTGCGACGATTTCCCGCGGACGCGACGCCGACGCCCCCGACCCGCACCCGCGCCCGGAAACTCCCCGGACCTACGGTGGTCGTCCGTCGAACTCTCCTCCACTGAGACTCGAAATACACCACCATCACTGGAATTTTCCCCGCATGTCGGAACATATTTCCGAGTAAGCCTACGAAGAGAACAGTCATTCCGACGGGTTTATATACGAGTGTTACACACTATCAAACATGACGCCGAATGCGACGGCGAATATCGGTGCGACGCGCGCCGAGGTCATGGCCTCGGTGGACTCCAGTCCCTCCCGTTCGGAGTTCATCATCGCGGACATCTCCCGCGACGAGGCGTGGATTTCGATGCGGGTAGAGGACGCGCCGTCGCTTCCGGAGTGGGCCTGAACGCTCGGGCCCGTCGGTCCGGGGGCGCGGGCACGTCCCCGGATCGGTTCCGACCGCTTCGACGTACGACGTACCACGAACGACGCACGACGGCCCGGCCGACGGGCCGGAACCCTTCTCCGAAGCCGACTCCCGAGGGTCGCACGTCCCGACGAGACTGAAGGTTTTTGGTGGCGTCCGCCGTTGTCGGTCCCATGAACTATCGGGAGGTCGAGTCCAGCCGCGAGTTTCTCGTCTCGCTGGACAACGGCGCGGACTGGCGCGAGGAGATAGAGGAGTTCGCCGAACTCGAAGACATCGAGTCGGCGTGGTTCAACGCGATGGGCGCGGTGCAGGACGCCGACGTCTGGTTCTACGACCAAGACGAGAAGGAGTACCGCTCGGTGACGTTCGACGAACCCCTCGAAGTCGCCGCCTGCGTCGGCAACGTCGCCCTCCTCGACGGCGAACCGTTCGCCCACACCCACGCGGTCCTCTCCCGCCGAAGCGGGCAGTCGCTCGCGGGCCACCTCAACGCCGGCACCGTCTTCGCCGGCGAGATGTACATCCGCGCGTTCGACGAACCCCTCGAACGGGAACACGACGACGTGACCGACCTCGACCTCTGGTTGTAAGCCGTGAGACGAGAGGACGAACAGTACTTCGCGCGCATCGAAGACCGCCTCGACGAGGCGTTCGACACCGCGCGCGCGGCGAAGGCGCAGGGGCACGACCCCGAGACGGACGTGGAGATACCGGTCGCCAAGGACATGGCCGACCGGGTGGAGAACATCCTCGGTATCCCGGGCGTCGCGGAACGCGTCCGCGAACTCGAAGGGCAGATGTCCCGCGAGGAGGCCGCCCTCGAACTCGTCACCGACTTCGTGGAGGGCAGCGTCGGCGACTACGACTCCCGCGAGGGCAAAGTCGAGGGCGCGGTTCGGACGGCCGTCGCCCTCCTCACCGAGGGCGTCGTCGCCGCCCCCATCGAGGGCATCGACCGCGTCGAGATCCTGGAGAACGACGACGGCACCGAGTTCGTCAACGTCTACTACGCCGGCCCGATTCGCTCCGCCGGCGGGACGGCCCAAGCGCTATCGGTTCTCGTCGCCGACTACGCTCGCTCCCTCCTCGGTATCGAGGAGTACAACGCCAGAGACATCGAAGTCGAGCGCTACGCCGAGGAGATCGCCCTCTACGACAAGGAGACCGGCCTCCAGTACTCGCCGAAGGACAAGGAGACGAAGTTCATCGCGGAGCACATGCCCATCATGCTCGACGGCGAGGCGACGGGCGACGAGGAGGTGTCCGGCTTCCGCGACTTAGAGCGCGTGGACACCAACTCCGCTCGCGGCGGCATGTGTCTCGTCATGGCCGAGGGTATCGCCCTCAAGGCCCCGAAGATTCAGCGCTACACCCGCCAACTCGACGAGGTCGATTGGCCGTGGCTGCAGGACCTCATCGACGGCACCATCGGCAAGGACGGCGGGACGGACGAGGCGGAAGACGCGGCCGACGCCGACGAGGACGCCGCCGACGAGAGCGAGGA
Source organism: Halopelagius fulvigenes (assembly GCF_042662625.1). Classification (GTDB taxonomy): domain Archaea; phylum Halobacteriota; class Halobacteria; order Halobacteriales; family Haloferacaceae; genus Halopelagius; species Halopelagius fulvigenes. The sequence continues at coordinate 1,685,989 of NZ_JBHSXH010000015.1, read as the reverse complement.
CGGCGCGGCGGGGGAGGAGGCGGACGACTCGCCCGCCGAACCCGCCGGTCCCGCCCGCGTCGAACCGGCGACGAAGTACCTCCGTGACCTCATCGCCGGCCGCCCCGTCTTCGGCCACCCCAGCGCCGAGGGCGGGTTCAGACTCCGCTACGGCCGATCACGGAACCACGGGTTCGCGACGGCGGGCGTCCACCCCGCGACGATGCACCTCGTGGACGACTTCCTCGCCACCGGGACGCAGATAAAGACCGAACGGCCCGGGAAGGCCGGCGGCGTCGTCCCCGTCGACTCCATCGAGGGGCCGACGGTTCGCCTCGCCAACGGCGACGTGCGGCGCATCGACGACCCCGAAGAGGCCCTCGAAGTCCGGAACGGCGTCGAGAAGATCCTCGATCTGGGCGAGTACCTCGTCAACTTCGGCGAGTTCGTCGAGAACAACCACCCCCTCGCGCCCGCCTCCTACGTCTACGAGTGGTGGATTCAGGAGTTCGACGCCGCGGGCGCGCCCGTGCAGGCGTTCGAGGACGACCCGAGCGTCGACCTCGAACACCCCTCGCCCGAGGACGCCTTCGAGTGGGCCGCCGAGTACGACTGCCCCCTCCACCCCGACTACACGTACCTCTGGCACGACGTGAGCGTCGAGGAGTTCGAGACGCTGGCGGACGCCGCCGCGGACGGCCAAATCGTGGACGCGAAGCCCGACGGCGGGGTGGTCGTCCGCCCCGAAGGCCCCGAGGGCGGCGACGGCGTCCTCGAACTCGAACGCACGGAGACGGTCCGGAGCGTCCTCGAACGCCTCCTCGTCGAGCACTCGCAGTCCGACGAGACGATTCGCGTCCCCGAGTGGCGTCCCCTCGTTCGCTCGCTGGGACTGACGACCGGCCTCGAACGGACGTGGGAGGCGGACGACCTCTCGCCGGAGGCCCGAAAGTGGGACGGCGGCGAGAACGCGGTGAAAGCCGTCAATGAGGTTGCGCCGTTCGAGATTCGAGAACGGGCGCCGACGCGCATCGGCAACCGGATGGGCCGCCCGGAGAAGTCCGAATCGAGGGACCTCTCGCCGGCGGTCCACACCCTCTTTCCCATCGGCGAGATGGGCGGCAACCAACGCGACGTGAGCGAGGCCGCCCGCGCCAGAAACGACGAGGGCGTCCGCGGCGAGGTGAACGTCCGCGTCGGCGACAGGGAGTGCCCGGACTGCGGCGCGCACACGTTCAAATCGAAGTGCCCCGACTGCGACGCCCACACCGAACCCTACTACGAGTGCGAGGAGTGCGGCACCGTCCGCGAACCCGACGAGTCGGGGCGCGTCTACTGCGACCGGTGCGAACGGGAGGTCGAGAGCCCCGACTGGTTCCAGATCGACCTCTCGACGGAACTCCGCGAGGCGTTGGAGAACGTCGGCGAACGCGAGTCTTCGTTCCCCATCCTGAAGGGCGTGAAGGGCCTCACCTCCTCGAACAAGACGCCCGAACCCATCGAGAAGGGCGTCCTGCGGGCGAAGAACGGCGTCTCCTCGTTCAAGGACGGCACCGTCCGCTACGACATGACGGACCTGCCCGTCACCGCCGTCCGCCCCGAGGAACTCGACGTCACGGCCGACCACTTCCGCGAACTCGGCTACGAGACGGACATCGACGGCGAACCCCTCCAGTTCGACGACCAACTGGTCGAACTCAAAGTCCAAGACATCGTCCTCTCGGACGGCGCGGCCGAGCACATGCTGAAGACGGCCGACTTCGTGGACGACCTTCTGACCCAGTTCTACGGCCTCGACCCGTTCTACGGGGTCGAAGAACGCGACGACCTCATCGGCGAACTGGTCTTCGGGATGGCACCCCACACCTCCGCCGCCGTCGTCGGCAGAGTTGTCGGATTTACGTCAGCAGCGGTCGGGTACGCTCATCCGTACTTTCACGCCGCGAAACGTCGGAACTGTTTCCACCCGGAGACGAAGGTGTGGTACCGCGACGAAGACGACGCGTGGCACCACGAGCGAATCGAGGAGTTCGTCGAAGCACGCCTCGCCGACCCGGAGACGGACGACTTCGGAACGCTGGTGCAGGAACTCGACGGCGACGTGTTCGTCCCGTCGATAGACGACTCCGGCGAGGAGGTTCTGAAACCCGTAGAAGCGGCGTCGAAACATCCCGCGCCGGACCACATGATCCGAATCGAGACGCGGAGCGGCCGCGAACTGACGGTGACGCCCGACCACTCGATGCTTCGCTCCGAAGGCGGCGATGTCGGACGCGTTCCGGCGAACGAACTCTCGGACGGGGACGAACTGTACTCCCCGAAGGCGCTCGACTTCGACGGCGCAGTTCGCTCGTACGACCTCCTCGAGACGTTCCTCGAACTCGACTCGGTTCCGAACGAGGAGTTGATGATACGAGGTATCGGCTCCGATGGTCTTCGGACGCTGTTCGACGAGGCCACGGACGAATCGGGCTATCTGAAGCCCGTCGCTGACCGCCTCGGCGTCAGCGATTCGACCGTCTACAACTGGGTATCACGCGATAGCGTCCCGACGAACGTACTCTGTGAGTTGTTCGATAGCGACGAACTCCCCGAAATCGTTCCGGACGACGTTTCTCTCTCCATCAGACGAGACATGGCTGAGGTCGATCGGTATCTGACGGTAGACGAAGGGTTCGGAACCGTCCTCGGATACTACGCCGCAGAGGGATTCACCCGACGCGAATCCGGTCAGTACTATCAGACGACGATTTGCACCCCCGACGAGTCGGCCCGTCAGGTCATCACCGAATCGCTCTCCGACCGTCTCGGCGTCGAAGCGTACGACGAGAACGAGTGGAAACTCACCGTCTCTAGCCGACTCGTCGCCGTACTGTTCGACGAGGTTCTCGGTGCCGGTTCACGTGCGGAGACGAAGCGAATCCCCGACTGCGTGTTCTCGTCCTCGGATAGCGTGCTCCGTGCGTTCCTCGCAGCGTACTTCAGCGGCGACGGGAGTGCTTCCACGGACCGCATCGAGATCCGTGCCCACACAGTCAGCGACGAACTCAAGACGGACCTCGTCTCGGCGTTGAAACGGTTCGGCATCGCCACGAAGGCGTACACGGAACGTCGGACGCCGGAAACCGGCGCAGTAGCGGAGTTCTACGGCGACGACGTACCGGAGTTCGGGACGTGGGTGCTGAAGATAACCTCTCAAAACGCCGTTCGATTTGCCGAGCGTGTCGGCTTCCATCTCGACCGGAAAGAGGAGACGCTTCGGTCCGCCGTCTCCGAGACAGACGCTCGGACGCAACGGTTACTCGGTGACGGAGGCGACGTCTGGACCGACGAAGTCGTCTCCGTCGAGTACGTCGAGTCCGACACGTCTCACACCTACTGTCTCACCGTCGAAGACACACATTCGCTCGTGGCGAACGACATCTTCGTCGGTCAGTGCGACGGAGACGAGGACTGCGTGATGCTCCTGATGGACGGTCTTCTCAACTTCTCGAAACAGTTCCTCCCCGACAAGCGCGGGGGCCAGATGGACGCGCCCCTCGTGATGTCCTCGCGCATCGACCCCTCCGAGATAGACGACGAGGCGCACAACATGGATATCGTCCGGCGGTACCCGCGGGAGTTCTACGAGGCGACGTTGGAGATGGCCGACCCCGGCGAGATGGAGGACCGCATCAAACTCGGCGAGGACACCCTCGGCACCGACGACGAGTACCGCGGGTTCGAGCACACCCACGACACCACCGACATCGCCCTCGGCCCGGACCTCTCGGCGTACAAGACGCTCGGGTCGATGATGGAGAAGATGGACGCGCAGTTGGAACTGTCGCGGAAACTCCGCGCCGTGGACGAAACCGACGTGGCCGAACGCGTCATCGAGTACCACTTCCTGCCGGACCTCATCGGCAACCTCCGCGCGTTCGCCCGGCAGGAGACGCGGTGTCTCGACTGCGGCGAGAAGTACCGCCGGATGCCGCTCACCGGCGACTGCCGCGAGTGCGGCGGCCGGGTCAACCTGACCGTCCACCGCGGATCGGTGAACAAGTACATGGACACCGCGATTCAGGTGGCCGAGGAGTTCGGCTGCCGCGACTACACGAAACAGCGACTCGAAGTCTTAGAGAAGAGCCTCGAATCCGTCTTCGAGAACGACAAGAACAAAGCCTCGAAGATTTCGGACTTCATGTAGCACCGTTTTGCTTCGTCGGGTTTCCTCGCGCGCCTTCGGTGCGCTGTGGGAACCCTCTTCACGGGTGACTGACGGTCACTCGTGAAGAAGCGAGACGACTCCGTTGTCTCGCACTCCTCGCGAAAATCTGCACCAAAAAGATTCCGCGAGGGCTCGCCTCGCGGTACGACATCTCGCGTTCTCCGCCACCGAACGTCCCCCGCTCTCGGTTCTCGCCCCGTATCGCGGCGCGTCCCCCTGAAGGTGTCGGCGGGGAGAGTTATCTGACTGGCGAGCGAACCCCCATCTATGTCCGAAGAAAGCCCCGCACCCAAAGTCGGAATGACAGTGTACACGGAAGACGGACGCCCCCTCGGAAACATCCGCGGGTTCGACACGGACGGCTTCTTCGTCACGACGGAGGAGGGAATCGACAAGATGTCCGTCGAACACGAACGCTCCGGCCACGAGTTCGGCGAGGCGGAGTTGATGTGGCGGTGCACGAACTGCGGCGAGATGGGCGAGTTAGACGACGACCTGCCGCCGAAGTGCCCCAACTGCGGGACGGAGAAAGAGGACCTGATGTACTGGACCGAGGACTGACCGCGGCCGTACGGTATCCGACTGCTTTTTCCGGAGGCTCGCAGTCGAGGCGAGCATGGAGATTCTCGTCTTCGGCGCTGGCAGCCTCGGGTCGCTCGTCGGCGGTCTGTTGGCACGCGTCCACGACGTGACGCTCGTCGGGCGCGACCCGCACGTCTCGCGGGTCAGAGTCGACGGCCTCTCCGTCACCGGCGCGGAGACGGCCCGCACCGCCCCGGACGCCGTCACCGACGGCGAGGGGCGCGCCGCCGACGTGGCGGTGGTGACGGTGAAGTCGTTCGACACCGCCGCCGCCGCCGAAACGCTCGCCACCGGGTCGTACGACGCCGTCCTCTCGTTGCAGAACGGCCTGACCGAGGAGACGCTCGCGTCGAGGCTCGACGCGACGGTCCTGGCGGGGACGGCCACCTACGGCGCGCGCCTCCGCGAACCCGGACGCGTCGAGTGCACCGGCGTCGGGCGGGTGGTCTTGGGGGCGCGCGCCGGCGGCACCGACCCCGCCGCCGAACGCGTCGGCAAAGCGTTCCGCGACGCGGGCCTGCGGACCCTCGTGGCGACGGACATGCCGCGGCGTCGCTGGCGGAAGTTGGCCGTCAACGCGGGAATCAACGCCGTCACCGCCCTCGCGCGCGTCGAGAACGGCGCTCTCGCCGACGGACCGGCGTCGGAGGTGGCCCACCGCGCGGCGCGCGAGGCGGTCCGCGTCGCCCGTGCCGAGGGCGTCCGCCTCACCTACCGCGGCGCGCGCGCGGCGGTGGACGAGGTGGTGTCGGACACCGCCGCCAACCGGTCGTCGATGCTGCAGGACGTGGACTCGGGCCGACGGACCGAAGTCGAGGCCATCCACGGCGAGGTGGTCGCACGCGCCGACCGGCACGGAATCGACGCGCCGACGAACCGGACGCTCGCGGATCTCCTGCGCGCCTGGGAGGCGGGTCGCGGGGTTCGCTGACCCCTCGGTGCGCGCCGGGACGATTCCGCACCGGTCAAGGCGGCGTCCCCCGAAGCGACGCGCGTGAACCAACAGACCGCGTGGCTCGTCCTCCTCGCGGCCGCCTGCTTCGAGACGGTGTGGGCGGTCGGACTAGAGTACGCCGACGGCTTCTCGAACCTCCGCGCGACGGCGGTGGTCGTCGTCGCCCTCGTCGTGAGCATGGCCGGTCTCGCGAAGGCCGTCGAAGTGTTGCCCGTCGGGACGGCCTACGCCGTCTGGACCGGCGTCGGCGCCGTCGGCACCGTCGTCCTCGGCATCGTCCTGTTCGGCGAGTCCACGTCGCCGGTCCGACTCGCCTGTCTCACCGCCATCGTCGCGGGAGTCACGGGACTGCGGTTCGCGGGATAGACGCGGTGAGGAAGCGGTCCGATCGTGGTCACGACTCCGATCGGAACGCTCATCGGTTTATTCGTCTCTGCCCCGCCCAGACGGCGACGGCTCCCACGAACAGGGCTATCGTACCGATGACCGCCCACTGTACTGATCTTCCGGTTATCGGTTCGCACTCTGCGACGCACAGAATCGGACCTATCTGGACGAGCCCGAGACCTTGAACTAACCATAACACCCCGAGAAGCGCCACGACGGCGCCGAGGACGGTCAATCCGATCGATTTCGGGTTCATTCGTCAGTACGGCTCCCGAGATTGTCGTCTCTTTCAGCTTCTCTGTTCGGCATGAGATGGCGATAGAGACGGTCCCTCCGTGCATGCCAATAGCGCCGCACATCTGAGGCGGGTTTATATATGCGCGATGCGTATTCTCCCTTCGACCCGGCACCGGCGGCGACGGATACGATCCGGTCGACTCGTTCCTGAACAGAGTAACCGAAGTATGAGATACATTACGTTCGTCATCCCTCAGATCGACGATGAACGCTGTTCGAACGGCGCGTGCGCTACCGATCGAGCGGTGAAAGTCGAAGCGATTCACTACATCAATCTCTTAGACGACGGAACCGGCGTCGGACTGTATCAACTTCGTGACGACTTCGAAGAGGGCGCGGAATTACTGGAGGCCCACCCGGACGTACTGGCGTGCGAAAAGTCCGAGGCGTCGGAAGGGCTCATCTATCTCCATTTTCGAGCGAATGCCCTTATGACCGACCTCCTCAGCATATTTCGACGGTACGAGATCGTTGTGAACTGGCCGATGGAGTACACGGATCAGGGTGGGCTTCGGGTAACCATGGTCGGAGAGGACAAGAAATTCCGAGAGGCAATCGCGGAAATCCCCGACGGCATTCAGATTTCGCTCGAAGGGATTGGCGAGTATCGTCCGGATATGCGCCGGCTCGCGTCGCTGCTGACGGATCGTCAGCGAGAGTTGTTGGAATTAGCGGTCGAGGCGGGCTACTACGAGATGCCGCGGCGCGCGACCCTCCGTGACCTTGCGGATCGGACGAATATCTCCGCGGGGACGGTCGGCGAACACCTGCGGAAAATCGAAATGAAGATCATCACGGAACTCGTTTGACACCGACCCGTTCGACGAGGCGTGTCAAACGCGTGCCCCGTATCCGACGCGGCCCGCCGAACCGTCTCCGGGGTGGCGTTTCGACGGTTCCCTCGGGCTCTCATTCGAGGTAGCCGAGGTCCCTGAGCCGTTCTTGGGCGTCCTCGTCCATCTCCTCGACGGTGTCGTCCGACACCTCGTCGTCCAAGGCGTCGGTCCACGCGCCGCCGACGGCCGCCTCGAACTCCGAGAGCGTCGCCTCCGTCGCCTCGATTGCCTCGTCGCCCTCGTCCGCGAGGTTCTCCGTCTCGTCGGGGTCCGAATCGAGGCGGTACGCCTCGTCCGCGATGCGGTCGATGCGGACGTACTTCGCGTCCGTCCGGCGGGCGGCGCGCATCCGCGAGTAGAACCGCGAGTCCGTCGGGAGCGTGATACCCGCGTCCGAGGCCTTCTCCTCTAACTGCTTCAGTTCGACCACCGGGCGGGAGTACTCCACGAACGCGTACTCGCCGTCGCCGATCTGGCCGGGGTCGTCGTTCGTCGCCTCGGCGAACTCGCGGTACGACTGCGAGAGCAACGACCGGGTGCGGTCGAGTGCGACGGCGTCGTCGCCCGGTTCGGCGGGCGCGCCGCCCTCCACGCCGAGGGCGTCGAGGACGGTGTGATAGAGGTCCACCAGTTCGACCTGGTCCTCGCGGCGGTCCTCCTCCAGTTCCGGGTGCTTGACCATCAGGGGGACGTTCACGAGGGGGTCGTACAGGCAGAACTCGTGGCCGTACAGGTCGTGTTCGCCGTGGAGTTCGCCGTGGTCGGCGCAGACGACGACCATCGTGTCGTCCCACCGGCCCGTCTCCTTCAGCCAGCCGAACAGGCGGCCGAGTTGGTCGTCGATGTGGGCGATTTCGGCGTCGTACAGCCCCCGAATCGCCTCCCACTCGTCGTCGTCGATGTCGCGTGCGCCGGAGTTGTACTCCTTGGAGTTCTGGCATATCTCCGTCGAATCGACGCCGGGGGCGAACTCCTCGGCGAACTCGTCGGGCGGGTGGTACGGCAGGTGCGCGTCCATGAGGTTGATGAACGTGAAGAAGTTCTCGGAGTCGTCGATGAACGACCTCGTCTGGTCGATGACGGCGGGCGTCTTCGAGTCCGCGCCCTCGCCGCCGGCGAGGTACTCGTGGGCGGTGTTGCCGAGACTGACGAGTTTGTCCGCGATTGCCCGAAGCGACTCGTTGTCGTTCATCGTCTTCCACGCCTTCGCCAGCGGACCCGACAGGAAGTCGCCGGGCATCACCTCGAAGAAGTTGTTCTGGTCGTCGAAGCCGTTGGTGAGGTGGGTGTACGGCGTAATCCACGCGTTCGAGGAGTAACACGCGGTGTCGTACCCCGCCGCGGAGAGCGTCTGCGCCAGCGTCGTCGCGCCCTCCAGGTAGGGGTTCTCTTGGTCGGCCCCGTGGTGACTCGGGTACATCCCGGTGAAGAGCGACGCGTGGACCGGGAGCGTCCACGGCGCGGGGGCGACGGCCTGTTCGAACACCGTCGCCTCCTCCGTGAACGATTCCAGCGTCGGCGTCGTCGGCTTCTCATAGCCGTACGGCGTGAGGTGGTCCTTCCGGACCGTGTCCATCACGACGAAGAGGACGTTGTCGGGCGACTCGGTCATACCCCGCAGTGCGGGCGAACGCGGGATAAACTTCCTGTTCTCGCCCGTTCGCTCCCGCTCCCTGCGACCCGGTCGCACCGCTGGCCGGGCGCGAAAACGAAGAAGATCGGGGAAACCGCGAACCTCAGAACGGGGCCTGCGGCCCTTCGTCGCTCTCGCCGTCGTCGCCTTCGGTGTCGCCGGGGAACGAGGGGGACATGCCGCCACCGTGGCCGCCGTCGTCGCCCATTCCGGTTTCGGCGTTGACCTTCTCTATCTCGGGGATCTCCTTGACCATGCGGCTCTTGATGGCCTGGATGGTCATCGGCGAGATGCCGCACCCGGAGCAAGCGCCGCCGAGCATGATGGTGACCTCGCCCGACTCGCGGTCGAGGTGCTGAATCGCCGCGGAGCCACCGTGCATCTGAATCTGTGGGAAGTTCCGGCGGAGGAAGTTCGTGACCCGGTCTTTGAGGTCGTCGTCTCCGTCGGTCGCGTCCGTACTCATGGTTCCGGGTTCGAGACGAACTGGCTTAGGCCTTTGGTTCAGGACTGTACACCGAAGACGCGCCGGAGTTCGGCCCGAATCTCGTCGGTGTATCGGTCCAGCGTGGCGTCGAGTTTCTCGTCGTCGACGACGACGCTCGTGAGGCGGTCGTGGGGGTTCTCCGGCAAGTCGATGCGGAACTCGCCGTCCTCGTACATCGGTTCGGACTCGTTGAGAATCTCCTGGTCGATGCCGTGTATCAGCGTCGAGTCGTACTCCTCGTTCATCGTCTCGAACGCGTTCTTGTACGCGCGTTGGAGTTCGGGGAAGTAGTGGACGTACTTGTCCTCGAACTTCTCGGGGTCGAAGTCGGTCATACCCGAACGTTCGCCGTCGCGGATAAAAGTCGGCGTGGTTCGAGTCGGCGAGTTCCGCGCCGGGGATAGACCGAATGCGTGACGTTCACGCCCGTCGACAAAATTGCAACGAATTAACATAATCTACGTTCATGTCGTACGTATGCAGTTCGACAGACAGGACTCGATGGAGCGACTTCGGGACGCGGTGGGATCGGGCGATCCGATAATCGGCGCGGGGGCCGGGACGGGAATCTCGGCGAAGTTCGCCGAACGCGGCGGCGTGGACCTCCTCATCGTCTACAACTCCGGTCGGTACCGGATGAACGGGCGGGGGTCGCTGGCCGGGCTCCTCCCGTACGGCGACGCGAACGAAATCGTCGTGGAGATGGGCCACGAGGTGCTTCCGGTCGTCGAGGACACGCCCGTCCTCGCGGGGGTCAACGGCACCGACCCGTTCAGGCAGATGGACGTCTTCGTCGAGAAACTGAAGCGACAGGGGTTCTCCGGCGTCCAGAACTTCCCGACGGTCGGCCTCATCGACGAGGACAGCCAGTTCCGACGGAACCTCGAAGAGACCGGGATGGGCTACGATAAGGAAGTCGAGATGATTCGGGAGGCGAGCGAACGGGGGATGCTCACCTGTCCGTACGTCTTCGACGAGAGACAGGCGCGAGAGATGGCCGAGGCGGGCGCGGACGTAATCGTCGCGCACATGGGACTCACCACCTCCGGCGACATCGGCGCGGAGACGTCGTTGGACCTCGATACGGCCGCAGAGCGGGTGCAGGCGATTCGCGACGCCGCCGTCGAGGCGAACGAGGACGTTCTCGTCATCTGCCACGGCGGACCGATAGCGTGGCCCGACGACGCCCGGTACGTCATCGAGAACACGGAGGGGGTCGTCGGGTTCTTCGGCGCGTCCAGCATCGAACGCCTCCCCACCGAGGAGGCCATCGAGAACCAGGCCCGCGAGTTCAAGGACATCTCGCTATGAGCGACGACGAGACGCGGTTCGTCTCGCCGGACGACGTGGAGAGTCTGGTGTTCGACTGGGGCGTCCTCAAGTGGCTCAACACGCCCGAAGTGACCGGTTCCGAGCGGTTCAGCGCGGGCGTCGTGCGACTCGAACCGGGCAAGGGCCACGAACGACACGACCACCCCGAGAGCGACGAGATTCTCTACGTCCTCGACGGCGAGGGCGAACAGACCGTCGGCGAGGAGACGCGCGGCGTCGAAGCCGGCGAGGTGGTGTTCGTCCCCCGCGGCGTTCCCCACAGCACGGTCAACACCGGATGGGAGACGCTCAGTCTCCTCGCGGTGTACGCGCCGCCGGGACCCGAGGAACGACTCCGCGAGATGCCCGAGTGCACCGTCGTCCCGCCGGGGGAACTGCCGACGCGGGACGCCGGAGGTGAGGGCGCGTGACCGTCGCACTCGTCGGTACTCTCGACACGAAGGGCGAGGAGTTCGCGTTCGCCCGCGACGTGTTGACAGACCACGGCGTGGACGTCCACGTCGTGGACGTGGGCGTGATGGGCGACCCGGCCTTCGAACCGGACACGACGAACGCCGAAGTCGCGGACCGCGCGGGGACGACCGTCGAATCGCTCCGCGAGTCGGGCGACCGGGGCGAGTCGATGGACGCGATGGGTCGCGGGGCCGCCCGCGTCGTCGAGGAACTCCACGAGGAGGGCGCCTTAGACGGCGTTCTCGGCCTCGGCGGGTCCGGAAACACCTCCGTCGTCACGACAGCCATGCGGGCGCTTCCGTACGGCGTCCCGAAGCTCGTCGTCTCGACGATGGCCTCCGGCGACACACGCCCGTACGTGGGCGCGCGCGACATCACGATGATGTACTCCGTCGCCGACATCGAGGGGTTGAACCGACTCTCCCGGCGCATCATCTCCAACGCCGCCCTCGCGATGGTCGGCATGGTGACCAACGAGGCGGACGTCGAGGCGGACGACGGTCCGACCGTCGCCGTCACCATGTTCGGGGTGACGACGCCCTGCGTGAAGGCGGCCCGCGCGTGGTTGGAGGAACGCGGCTACGAGTGCATCGTCTTTCACGCCACCGGCACTGGCGGCGAGGCGATGGAGAACCTCGTCGAACAGGGCGTCGTCGATGCGGTCCTCGACGCGACGACGACGGAACTGGCGGACGAACTCGTCGGCGGCGTCCTCAGCGCCGGACCCGACCGTCTGGAGGCGGCGGGCGAACGCGGCGTCCCGCAGGTCGTCTCCGTCGGCGCACTCGACATGGTGAACTTCGGGCCGAAGGAGGAGGTGCCCGAGAAGTTCCGCGACAGGCACCTCCACGCCCACAATCCGACGGTGACGCTGATGCGCACGACGCCCGAGGAGAACGCGGAACTCGGGCGCGTCCTCGCGGAGAAGCTGAACGACGCCGCCGGGCCGACGGCCCTGTTTCTCCCCCTCCGAAGCGTCTCGATGCTCGACGCCGAGGGCGAGGAGTTCCACCGCCCGGAGGCGGACGACGCCCTGTTCGAGGCGATTCGGGAGAACGTCGCCGACAGCGTCGAACTCGTGGAACTCGACGCCGACATCAACGACGAGGCGTTCGCAGAGGCGATGGCCGAGAAACTCCACGAGTTCGTGGAGGCGACGTAGCCAGCCGAACCGAATTCTGTATAGCGGTATCTAATTTATGACGATGTTCGTGACGGTCTCTCCGAATCCGTCTTTCGACGCTCAAACGCTTCCGAACGGCGGTTTCGGGCGTCTCACGCGGAGTCCGAGCGAATCGGGTGGTACATCGGTGCTCTCCCGGACGACTACCGGGGCGAGAACGGGAGTACTCGCCGAGGTTCGACCCGAGAAGCGACATCTCGGCGGTATCGCGTCGCACCTTCCTTTCGCCGCCGACTCCCTGATTTCGGCTGATCTCTCCGCGGCGTCGAGGGAGGCGGTCGGACCGGCCCGCGTCCGGAAGTCCCACGGGGCGCACTCACCCCGTTTCGTACACCCCGAAACGGTGTACGAACCCGTCCACTTATCCGTTAGATGTTATCTCACATGATCCACTGCGAAATCCGCTCCGAAGGACGCTCTGCGAGAGGATCGACCCGGAGGCGTCCGAGGGCGATACGAAACCGCCCTCACGCGAAGAACTCGGGAGGGCGCGACTCGCCTTTCCTCCTCCGAACTCGCCGGTTCCGTCAGTCGGGCCCCATATCCCGCCGTTCGACCGGCTTTCGGCCGACTGACGTCGGTTTCGACGATCGGAGACGGACGCCGACCTCTCACTCCATATAGTTCATGATGCTATACGGAATCGGATGTTGAAGTTGAGACTGGTCGTCTCAATGCATACGATTCTCGAATCTCTCTGTGGCCGAGGGCGACCTCGTCAACGGAGCGCTTGTTGCTCTCCTTAAATATTGACAATAAAGTCTCACTTCACTACTCGGTTGACGATCGGTTGGTTCGTGTCTGTTATTTAGAGAGATGACGGCGTAGCGCTTCAGTAACTTCGTCACGCTCATGATGTACCCAATGTGACGCGTCAGGGAACATCTGTAGCTGAGCGTCTTCACAGTAGTCCACGCTCTTTTCGGCCGTTGAGGGAAGGAGTGCTATGTCGTCTTCTCCCCAACAAATCAGCGTCGGCTGGGTAACAGTGTTGCGTGGTGGGCTTTCTGATCGGAGGAATCCACGGTACCAGTGTATTCTCGGTCGAATGCCGGTGTGCTGCCAGGCCGCCTTGTAGCAGGTAATCGTTTCCTCGTCGAACGTTCCAGAGTTGGACGTTATTTCGAGAGAATCAACCATATTGGCCATATCGTTCCGGGTCAACATCCATTCAGGGAGCTTCGGTACCTGATAGAACCAGACGTACCAGCTCCGCAGGATCTGCTGGGGACTGGATCGTAAAGTATCTCGATACGCTGTCGGATGGGGGACGTTGAATATCCCGAGTCGATCGACCATGGAGGGGTGACGGAGTGCTACGTTCCAGGCGACGAACCCACCGAAGTCGTGTCCAACGACGTGGGCCGATTCCCGGTCCTCACTGTGGATCAATTCACGCACGTCAGCTACTAGTTCCGATTGTCGATAGGCACCGATCTCATCGGGCGCTTCGCTTAGATTACAGCCCCGTTGGTCCGGGACGACCACACGGAAGCCGGCCTCAACTAGCGAATAGATCTGATCGCGCCAGCCGTACCAGAAATCGGGATGTCCGTGCAGGAGGACGACCAGTGGCGCGTCGGGGTCGCCGGCGGCGACGATGTGTAACTGCACGCCGTTGATGTCGCGATAGGTGGATTCTACATCGTGATCGGTGAGTAACGATGCATCAGTGTTTGTGACCGTATCTGCGGCTGTGGGTGGTTTCGTGGCTGACATCGTGTTACCTCTGGGTAGAAATATGCGGCAGAGCTGATTACAAGGACTGCCGCACTGACGTGGCTCCTTTTAAATTCTCGAGCCCAACAGTGGTGTGTTGGTGATTTTCACGCCGTCGGCAGGGTTGGTGACTGGGAACGGGAGTCAGTGGACGAGTTCGGTGAAGACACGTTCTTCGACCTTCCGAAGGTGCTCACCGACCGTTCCGGGAGAAATCCCAACGATCTCGCCGATGTCTTCAAGAGATGCTTGGCGAGGTTCATTATAATACCCTAGATCAACTGCCGCCTCAAGCACTTCTTCTTGCCTATCTGTGATTATCCTGTTGACTGACGATTCGTCAGCCTCATAATCGCCAATTTTGAGAATATCAAATTCGAATTTTTCCGTCTCTTCAGTATATTCGTACAGTTTGTTGAATTCTTCGTCAGTTCCTAAGTATGTGACTTTAATATGATTGTCGGACGTGAACTGAATAGGTGTCTCGAATACCAGACGCGATTTTCGTTGCAGTTCAAGGGACCGGCGAACATCTTCTGTCGGTTCAAACTGGCTCACAGCCATCCACCGGTCTTCTCCGGCGATGAGATAACTAATAACATAAGGGGACTTCTCCATAATCCGTTTGTACCGTTCCTTACTGCCGCTTGCCTCGGCAAATAGGAGTACAGTATCATCATCAAGAAGCTCGATATGATGAATGGCCCGCCGCCTGATCGACGGGTCATCTGCCAGTTCCTTTCCGAGTGGATGGAAAGCACCCCTTCCATCCGGTTTGACTAATACCGTGAGATATCGCATACAAGAACCAGGAGTGCTCGGAATTAAACACCACGGCTCATCCCCACTTAAATTCCACCACGGGTGAGGCAGGTGCCTACCGAACTATACCGGAAAGTGGCACCCTGTGGACGATGCAACGGCAACAACGCTCAATCGGCGACCACCTCGTGAACGAGGTCATCACAGCCCTCGCCGACAATGCCCTCCTCGGCCGTGAATCACACGAGAACGCCCCCGCTGTCGTGATCCGGGCCGACCGAGTCCGAAGAGTGCTCTCGACACTTCACTCAGAGGTAGGACTTGACCACTGCTCGTGTGTGGCTGCCCGGGAGTACGGCGACCGCTTCGAGACAGTCTATCATCTCAGTAGCTAGTTCGTAACTTCCGAGGACGGCGAAAGAGGCGTGAGAGATTACAGCGGAAGGTGGTCGAGGAAGTCGGCGCTCTGGTGGTCGAGGTGGTCGATTCTGCTCCCGAGGAGTTCCCGCATCAGTATCACCAGCGAGTTGTCCTCGCCCTCGCCCGTGACGGCCGTCTCGACGGGCACGCCGTCGCCGCTCGGTTCGCCGAGCGACCCCAGTAGGATGGCCTCGCGGTCCGCCAGCACCAAGCGACCGAGCTTCTCGCGGTGAGGCGGCAGGTTCAGCCAGTCTAACTGCGGTTCCCATATCGTCGCTTCGGGGACGCGCCGGCGGACGAGGTCTCGGACCGCCCAGGTCTGCGACCCGACGTACACGTCCACGCCGCGGTCGAGGGCGTCTTGGAGACGGGTGATGCAGCCCTCTTCGAGGAGTCCGTCGGTCGTTATCATGATGAACAGTTCGTCCTCGACCTCCTCGAACAGCGACTGCCCGCGCGCGATGACGTTCTCCCGCCCTTCGAGGGTCCAGACGTCTCCCGCCTGCGCGTTCGAGAGTTCGTCGCAGGCGGCCTCGAACGCCGACTCGTCTAACCACTCGTCGTCGAACTCCGCGTCGCTCCGGCGGGTGACCGTTCGCGCGTCGGGGTCGTACGCGAGGAGGTCGGCGTCTTCGAGTTTCGGGAGGTCGACGTGGTGAAGCGAAACGAGCGTTTCTTCGAGGCGGTCCTCGGAGACGTCCGATACCGCGGCGTCTTCCTCCCGGGTGACGACGCGTTCCCCCAATTCCCGAAGCGAAAGCGATCCCGCCGACGCTTCGAGAACCGAGAGGACGGCCCGGCGGCGCGGCCGGACGGCGTTCTCCAGCACTCGTTCCTGCGTTTCGGTGACCTCCGTGGGCGCTTCGAGGAGCTCCGCCACCGGTTCGGCCTCCGAGAGGAGATTGTCCGCCGCGGAGACGGTCCCCGCGTCGTCTCTCCGTATCAGTCCGGCCGCTTCGAGTTTCGGCAGGTGCCGGTGTCGGATGTCGATCCGAACGCGTCGGTGCGCGTCCTCGGAGACGTCTCGCAACGCGTCTCCGGTCTCCATCGAAGCGACCATCGTCGCGAGGTCGCCCTCCCGCAGTCCGCGGCGGTGGTCGCTCAGAATAGAGAGGACGTACCGCCGCCGCGTCACCGCCAGCGCCTCCACGAGGGCTTTAGTCGAGTTATCCATAGGTTAGTCGTTACTTCGCCTAGGTAACTAGACCCGATAAGGAATTCACCTAACAGTGTTGGAACGCCCTAACGGGTCTCATTTCTGGAATCTCAGACGTCTCTGAGTTACTGCCGAATTCACAGGCACACGGGCGGCACGGACCGCGCGACGGCGGTCGCTGGGCTCGACCGGTGAGAGTATGATCGGATTAATCGCGGCGAGCGCCGCCGTTATCCCGCCCGGCGGACGGTTTCGCGCCGTCGAATATCGCCGTCAGGAACTTCCGCTCGCTGGCTCGGAGGTGTTGGTGGAACGTCGCGGGGGAGACGTCGAGAATCTCCGCGAGATCCTCGCCGCTGTTCCTCCGCGGCCACTCGAAGTACCCTTGGCGGTACGCCAGTTCGAGGGCGGTGCGCTGACGCTCGGTCAACGAGTCGAGTAGCCCCTTCTCGGAAGCGACCGACCGTTCGACCGTCTTCCGCCGTTGGAGGAGGATGTTGGCGCTGGGGTACGACGCCTTCACCTCCTCGACTATCTCCGACGTCTCGACGTGCGGCGGCAGTTCCATCGTCGCCGTCAGTCCCGCGTCGTTGACGACGATTCGGCTGACCCGTCCGCCGCGCGCGACCACCTGCGAGATGAGCGGCGGGTTCCGTATCCGCAGTCTGAACCGCAGTTCGCCGTCTTTCTCCTCGGCGAGGCTCACGTCCGAAACCGACGGCGCTCCCTCCGCGAGTTCGCGAATCGACGCCTCCGCCTCGGGTGCGGCCGTCCCGATGAGGACGTAACTCTCCCGTCCGGTCGGGACCACCTGCGACACCGCTACCTCCGGGAGGTTCGACGCCCCGCCGTCCACGAGGTCGACGAGGTTTTGCAACTGGAGCGTCACCTCCGTCATCTCCCTCGTGAGGAGGGCGTGTTTCTGCGTCGCCGCCACGATAGCGTGGCCGACCATCTCGCCGAACGACCCGAAAATCGACCGCGCGTCCGGTCCGAACGCGGACTTCTCCCCGGAGTAGATGCCGAGGACGCCGTAGACGGTCTGTTCGTAGACGATGGGTATCGTCGCCACCGACCGGACGCCGCGTTCGAGGGCCGCCTCTCGCCACGGTTCGAAGGTCCCGTCCGTCTCGACGTCGGAGACGACCTGCACGTTCCAGGTCTGGACCGCCATCCCGGCGGGCCCCTTCCCGGTGTCCCGTTCGTCGAGGGTCACCGTCACGTCGTCAATGTAGCCCCGGTCGTCCCCCGCCCGCGCGACCGGGGTGAGCGTCTGGCCCGCCAAGTCCACCTGCCCTATCCACGCGAACGAGTAGTTCTCCTTCCGCGCGAGTCGATCGCACACCAACTGCTCTATCTCCTCGCGGGAGGACTCCGTTATTATCGCCCGCTGGATGTCCCGCGCGAGCCGGTTCAGTTGGTTCAACGCCTCCAGTTCCTCCCGTTGGACCTCCAACTGACGGGTGTAGGCGTGTCGGTCTATCGCGCTCGCGACGATGTGGGCGACGTTCTCGACGAAGTGGACGTCGTACGCGCTGAACTCCCGCGCCGCCGCGTCGTGGACGCCGAGGATGCCCCACGGGTCGTCCGCGGGGCCGATTATCACGTCGATTCCGCTTCGGACGCCGAAGTCGGCGATTCCGCCCGTCCCCTCGAACCGAGGGTCGGTCCCGAAGTCCTCGACGACGAGGGGCCGTTCGGTGCTGAGCGTGTACCCCGCCTGCGTCGCCTCCGAGACGGGGACAGTCGCGGATTCGAGGACGCCGTCGTCCCACCCGACTCCCGCGCGGAACCGGAATCGCTCCGCGTCCACGTCGAGTTCGAGCACTTCGCAGTACTCTGCGTCGAGGGTGTCGGCCACGCGCCCGACGACTTCGTCGAGGAGCGAATCGACGTCGGTCGCCGTGAGGGCCTCGTGACCCAACTCCGCGACCGTCTCCTGTTGGGCGGCCTTCGCGGCCAGTTCTCGCTCGGCCTTCTTCCGCTTCGAGATGTCCCGGAACAGGCCGACGAAGTACCGGTTTCCCTCGAAGAAGAAGTCGTTCAGCGAGATGCCCAACGGAACTTCGTAGCCGTCTCTGTGCTGTCCCGGCAGTTCGACGTACCCCCAGTCGATGTTTCGCTTCCCCGTATCGAGGTACGTCTGGAGGGCGTCGAGGTGGACCTGTTGCAGTCGGTCGGGAATTATCTGTATCTTGCTGCCTCCGACCAACTCCTCGGACGTGTAGCCGAGAATCCGCTCGACCGCGGGGTTCGCGTACTGAATCCGGCTGTCGGCGTCGAGGACGATGATGCCGTCTCGGACGGCGTCGGCGAGTGCGACGAACGCTTTCGCCGGCGCGTCCTCGGGGCGTTCGCGCCCGTCGTCCCCTCCGCGTTCGGGACGCCCCTTCCGCCGGACGACGCCGAGATACCGCTCGTCGCCCCCGGACCGCCCGTTCCGCTGGAGGTGAACCTCGCAGAGGACGGCAGTCCCCGACGCCGTCTCCAACGGCGCGGTAGCGCTCACCGACTCGGGGGGGTCGTCCCCCTCGGACGCCCCGAGGAAGGCCTCCACGGGCGGCGGCAGGCGTTCGGACGCCGTGAGGTGCGAGAACGGGCGGTCGAGAAGCGTCTCCCGAGCGTACCCGGCGAGCGAGGTGAACGCGTCGTTAACGTCGGAAATCTTCCCGTTAGGCGTCAGTTCGAACGTCGCGATGTCCGCGCGCGACAGGAGATTGCCGACGGGAACGTCCATCGTCCAGTCGTCGAGCGTCCGTTCGGAAGACGGCGGAGTACCGTCCGGTACGGGGGACATCTTCCCGAGGTCGGACCCCGACGGAGATAAGCGCCGCGTCGGTTACTTCCGTTCGCGCGAATTTCACTCCGTTTCACGCGGTTAACGAGCCGATATAACGACGAACCGACGGCCGAGTGCCGCGTTATTTGAGTTGTTCGCCGACGAGGCGGTCGGCTTCCGCGACGAACTCCCGTTCCGTCCCTTTCGGGATGGTCGCGCCCGCGGCGACGTCGTGGCCGCCGCCGTCGCCGCCGACGGCCCGCGACGCCTCGCGCATCACCGCCGAGAGGTCCAGTCCCTTTCGGACGAGGACGTGCGACCCCCGGGCGGACACTTTCACCTCCGCGTCCGACTTCTCGGCGAACGCGAGGATGGGCTTGCTTCGGGAGATACCGCCGGACCCGACGGCCATCCCGGCGACGATGCCGACGATCGTCTCGCGGATGCGCGTCCCCGCGTCGAACCACTGGACGTGCTCCTCGACGGCCGTCCCCTCGTTTTTCACCCACCGGAGGCCCTCGGAGAGGTTCCGCCGGTGGTTCCTGAGCAACTTTCGGGCGCTGTCGAGCGCACCCTGACGGTTCCCCAGACAGACCGCCAACCCCACGTCGGCGCGTTCGTACCGCGCCGTCGCGTTCAGGAGCGTGGAGAACTCGCTCACGTCGCGGAGTTCGGTGCCCGCCTCCTCGGCGGTCAGCGTGTACGTCGTCCCGACGAGGTTCTCGATTCGGTCGGCGGGGACGCCCGAGGCGATGGCCCGCCGCAGCAACGCACTCACGAGGGTCTTCCGTTCGTCCATCGTCAGGTCCACCCACCGCCGCCACTCGCCGTCGGCCTTCAGATCGAAATCGAGGTCCGAGAGGAACTGCACCGCGCCGTTGGCGTCGTTGGAGATGCCGGGGATGCGGACGTCGCTGGCGTACTCCAGGAACTTCGGGAGGGGGCGGGTCTGCCGCCCGTAGAGGACGAGGTCCTTCGCCTCCTCCAGGACGCCTGCGGCGACGCCCTCCTCGACGATTTCGGCGTTCGCCCCGCGCAGGCCGCCGTCGGAGTTCTGCATGTCGCCCACCGCGCCGACGACGGCGAGGGCGGCCAAATCGCGGTTGTCGCCCCCCTCCGGTTCGAGTGCGCGAGCGAGAACGTAACTCGCGCCCGCGCCGGAGAGTTCCGACGCGCCGTCGATGCCGAAGAGCAGCGGATTGAGGTGGTACTCCGTCTCGGCGTCGGCCGGTCGGTGGTGGTCCGCGATGACCGGTGTGAACGCGCCCGCCTCCTCGCGGGGCGCGATGACGTCCAACTGACCGCTGCCGAAGTCGGTGAAGAGCACCGTGTCGTACTCCGTGGCGGCTATCCGTGCGACTTCGCTCTCGTCTAACTGCTTTGCGAACACCGTCTCGAAGGAAATCCCCGCTCGTTCCAACGCCGTCGAGGCGACGGCGGCGCTCGTCAGCCCGTCGGCGTCGATGTGCGAGGCGAGGAGTACCCGGTCGGCTTCGCGCAGTCGGTCCGCGCACGCCTCGGCGCGCGCATCGAGTTCGGGGACGGGTCCTGCCATTGCTGTTACTCCGGGTAGGGTCGGTATGCGGTTTAAACTCTCGCTCTGCCCCGCCGGAGCGACAGTCAGGTCCGCCGCCTGACCGCGAAGAGCAGTCCCGCGGCGGCGACGGTGCACCCGGCGAGGAGCGCCCACCCCTCGGCGTACCCCGCCGTCTCCACGAGCGCGCCGAACAACGGCGGCGCGAGCAACCCGCCGACGTTGATGGCCGTCTGCCCGCCCGCCGTCGCCGCGCCGATGTCGTCGTCGGCCACCAACTCGCTGAGACAGGAGTAGAAGACGCCGGTCGAACCGTGGATGGAGAGGCCGAGTCCGGCGAAGACGGCGACGGCGACCGGAAGCGACGCGGCACCGACGGCGAGCGCGGCGAACAGACAGACAGAGAGCGCCACCTGCCCGAGGGCGACGGTGACCGCCCCGTTCGCGCCGCCGAACCGGTCGGCGAGGCTCCCCGCGCCCACGCGGGAGACGCTCCCCGTCACCTGCGTGAGTGCGAGGATGGCCCCGCCGACGGCGGCGCTCGCACCCACCACGTCCTCGACGTAGAGGATGGTGTAGCCGAGCATCGAGTAGATGGACGCACCGAGGAAGAGGCCGCCCGCGACGAGGAGGAGGTACGCGCCGTTCGCCCGGAGGTCGCGCACGTCCGGCACGGAGAACTCGCCGCTCCCGCCCGCGCCGTCGTAGAGGACGGCGAAGGCGACGGCGTACCCGGCGGCGACGACGGCGATGACCCAGAAGCCCACCTGCCACGCGGCCACGGCGGCGACGCCGGTGACGACGAGGGACGCCGCGCCGCTTCCGGCGGTGACGCCGACCTGTTTCAGCCCCATGGCGAAGTTCTCGCGCCCGCGCGGGGCGGTGGCGACGATGCCGCGGTTCGTCCCCGGCATCGCCGAGGAGTACGCCACCCCGAGAACCGCCCCCGCGACGAGAACCGCGCCGTACGACGGCGCGAGGGAGACGCCGACGGCGGCGACGGCGAGTGCGACCAGTCCGCCGACCATCACGGGCTTCTCGCCGAACCCGTCCACGGCCGCACCGCTCGGAAACAGCGCGGCGGTGTAGCCGACCAGCGCGGCCGTCAGGAAGAGGCCGACGAGCGATTCGCTCAGGGTGAACGCGTCGCGGACGAAACTCGTCGCGGCGAAGATGCTGTAGTAACAGAGGCTCGCGGCCGTCTGCCACGCCGCGACGGTGCCGACCGACCGCCAGTCACGCGCCACCGACGGGGTCCTCCGAACTCACTCGTGGTACGCGGGGGCGGCGCGTTCGACCACCTCGCAGACGAGTTCCTCGAAGTCGGCGGCGTCGGGAACCACGTCCACGTCGATGCCGAGCGATTCGGCCGTCTCGCGCGTCGGCGGGCCGATGGCGCCGACGACGGCGTCGTTCAGGCCCTCGATCGCCTCCTCGCGCAGGCCGCGCTCAGCCGCGGCGTCGAGGAAGTTCTCGACGGTGAGAGAGGAGGAGAAACAGACGCCGTCGAGTTCGCCCCCGGCGGCCATCACCGTCGATTGACCCGCTCCCTCGGGGCGGACGAGGCGGTACAGCACCGTCTCGCTCACCGTCGCGCCCGCCTCGCGCAGGCCGTCCAAAAGCACGTCGCTGCCGTGGTCCGACCGGGCGACTTCCACCGTCGCGCCGCCCACCTCCTCGCGGAGGTGTTCGACCAGTCCGGCGGAGGTGTACTCCTCGGGCACGCGGTCCACGGTCCACCCCGCGTCGCGGGCGGCGTCGGCCGTCGCCGCGCCGATGCAACAGAGCGTCGCGTCGCCGGGGTTCCACCCCGCCTCCGCGAGGAGTTCGACGCCCGTCTTGCTCGTCAGGACGACGTACTCCGCCGCCTCGGGCGTCGCGCCCGTCGGTTCGACTTCGAGCATCGGGTCCGGAATCGGCGTCGCGCCGAGGGAGTCGAGCAGTTCCACCGCGTCGGCCAGTCTGTCGTCGTCGGGGCGGAAGACGGCGACGCGAACGTCGCGGTTCACTCCTCACGCACCTCCGGGTCGGCGGCGGTTCCGGCCGGGAACTCGCCCGTTCGGTTGCGGAGGAACGCGACGACTCGGTCCCTCGTCGCCGCCACGTCGCCGACGACGGTTATCGCGGGCGGTTCGATGCCCTCGGCGTCGCGCACGTCCACGATGGTGTCGAGCGTTCCGGCGGCGACGCGCATCTCCGGCCACGTCGCGCGTTCGACGAGTGCGACGGGCGTCTCGGCGTCCATCCCGGCGTCTCGAAGCGCCTTCGCGTAGTCGGGGAGTTTGCCGACGCCCATCAGGACGACCAGCGTCCCGCCCGTCGCGGCCAACGCCTCCCAATCGACGGCGGACTCCTCCTTCGTCGGGTCCTCGTGGCCGGTGACGAACGAGACGGACGAGGCGTGGTCGCGGTGGGTGACGGGGATGCCCGCGACGCCCGCGCCGGCGATGGCGGAGGTGATGCCCGGCACCACCTCGAACGGAACGCCCGATTCGGCGAGGTGCTCCATCTCCTCGCCGCCCCGGCCGAAGACGAACGGGTCCCCGCCCTTCAGGCGGACGACGGTCTTCCCCTCGCGGGCGAGTTCGACCATCCGGTGGTTCGTGTACTCCTGCGGCGTCCACTCGCCGCTGGCGCGTTTGCCCACGTCCTCGCGTCTCTCCTCGGGTATCTGGCCGAGAATCTCCGGGCCGGGGAGTTTGTCGTGAAGCACCACGTCCGCCTCCGAGAGCAGGCGTTTCGCCTTCACCGTCAGCAGCTCCGGGTCGCCCGGTCCGCTTCCGACGAGGTAGACCATCCCCGGCGCGATGTCGGCGTCCGGCGCGTCCGTATCGGCGTTTACGCCGTCGATCCGCGCACCGTCGGTGGGTTCGTCGCTCATCCGTTCACTCCTCGTCCGCGAGTTCGCGGGCGGCCGCGACGAGTTCGTCGGCCCCCTGTTCGGCGAGCGTTTCGGCGAACTCGGCGGCGGCGTTCGCGTGGTCCTCCACCGGCAGGTCGCGGGACCCCCGGACCTCCTCCTCGCCGTCCACCGAGAGGATTCGCGCGGTGACGTGGACGTGTTTCCCCTGCAGGGTGGCGTGCGCGCCCATCGGCGCGACGCACCCGCCGCCGAGTTCCGCGAGGACGGTCCGTTCCACCGTCGTCTCCACGCGCGTGCGCGGGTGGTCGACGGCGTCCCGCACGTCGTCGGCCACGTCGCCGTACTGCGTCGTGACCGCGATGGCTCCCTGTCCGGGCGCGGGGACGAACTCCGTCGTCGGCAGGCGGACGTACTCGACGTTGTGGAGGAGGCCGCTCCGTTCGAGGCCGGACTCCGCGAGGACGATGGCGTCGTACTCGGTGTCCACGTCGCGTTCGAGCGCTCTGCGCTCTATCTCGCGGAGGCCGTCGAACCACTCCTCGATGGACTGGTCGAACTCCGCCTCGTACTCCTCGCCCTTGGCGGACGCCACGGCCCGTTCGCCCTTCTTCTCCCTGTCGGCGTCCACGCGCTTCTCGTGTTCGGCCTGTAGCGACGGCGCGAGGAGTTTCTCCACGCGGGTGTCGACGTTGCCGCGGAGGGGTTCGACCTCCAAGTCGGGTCGCGCGGCGAGAATCTCGGCTTTCCGCCGGAGCGACGACGTACCGACCGTCGCGCCCGCCGGGAGGTCGTCCAGTTCGGACCCGTCGGGCGTAATCAGCACGTCGCCCGCGGGCGCGCGAGGCGGGATGCCGGCGACCACGAGGTTCTGCGGGCTCTCCGTCGGCATGTCCTTCATCGAGTGGACGGCGGCGTCCACGCTCCCGTCGAGCACCTTCTCGTCCAACGCCCGGACGAACGCGCCCGTCTTGCCGAGCCGGTGGATGAGTTCGTCGCGCACCTCGTCGCCGTGCGTCTCCACCTCCACCAGTTCTACCTCGAATCGGCGGTCGGAGAGCGCCTCCCGGACGCTCGCCGCCTGCCGGAGCGCGAGGTTCGACCCTCGCGTCGCCAGTCGGAGTGTCCCGCGTGTCATCGTTGTCGAGACGTGGGTTCCGGTGGGTGAAAAGGTCACCACTTCCGCCCGCGCGGGCCCGAGTCCGCCGTCGCCGCCCCGGGTTTACGACGCTCGGGTCCGCCGACGCGGGTCGTGGGCTCTTTTCGCCGCGTACGCGGCCTGTTGGCTCTGTTCACTCGGATTCGCGCTCCCTCTCGTCTCGCGTCGGGCGCGGGAGAAGACGGTCGCTCGCGCGGACCCCGTGGGCTCGGGGTCGGTCGGACTGATCTGCCGAACTCAGGGGATTCCGACCGCGCCGTGTCGCTTGTAGAGGTAGTACAGCGACGCGACGACGCTCAGGGAGAACGCGCTGAGGACGACGCTGGCGAGGGCGACGAGTCCCCACACGAGGGGGTCGGGCATCCACTCCGCGTTCGACTCCGCGACCGCCCGCGCGTCCACGTACGTCGCGATGGGGTACATCACCGTCAGCACCAAGCCGACCAGTCCGGCGACGGGGACGAGGAGGAACGCGGCCCCGAACGTGAGCAGCCCGCCCGTCAGAAAGAGGTCGAAGAGGAAGCCGAACAGGAAGAAGACGCCCCCGACGAGGGCGGCGAGACCGAACGCCGGGACGGCCGCTATCCAGTACCACCACCGGGAGTCCACGTTCGCCCGGGGGAGGACGTCACCCAACGGGTCGTCGTACCCCCGCGCCGCGTCCGACTCGGTTCGCACTTCTGCATCCATAGCTGACACGACGCGCTCAGAGGAGAAAAAGTGAGCCGGTGGCCCCGACGGCGCGCCGACGCCGCTACAGCGGTTTTACGTCTCGACTTCGTAGGCGGGGTATGTCGTATCTCGGCGGGCGGTTCGACTTTCTCTTGGCGGTCCTCCGCGCGACGCAGGAGCACGACGTGGAGTATCCGGCGGCGTCGTTGGCGTACTACGGGTTCGTCTCGCTGTTCCCCCTGTTGCTGTTGGTGTTGACGCTCGTCAACCGGTCGGCGGCCGTGCGGGTTCACGAGGTGACGCCGCCGTTTCTCACGCCCGACGTCCAGCAGTTGGTGTGGGAGGCGGCGGTGACGAGTTCGGGGCGCCTCGGCGCGACGGTGCTGGCCATCGTCGTCCTCGGGTGGAGCGGAGCGAACGTCGCCGTCGGCTTTCTGACCGTCGTCGAACGCGTCGAGGGCGAGGACGACCGGTCGCACTCCGAGCAACTCCGCGGCGCCGTCGCCGTCCTCCTCTCTCTGGTTCTCGCGCTCTCTCTGATACTCTGCACGAGCGTCGTCTTCTCGCTGTTCCCGAACTCGCCGTTCGTCTCCGCCGCCGCCGTCGTGACGCTCCTCGGCGTCCTCACCGCCGCGTTCCTCCCGGCGTACTACGTCCCCGCGCGGCGGATAACCGAACCGACGGCGGCGCTTCCCGGCGCGTTCATCGCGGCGGTCGGATGGACGGCGCTCCTCGTCGTCGTCCACCTCTACGCCGTCAACGCCTCGCGGTACGCCATCTACGGCGTCATAAGCGGCATCATCATCATCCTCACGAGCCTGTACACCGCCTCGTTCGTCCTCTTCTTGGGCCTCATCGTCAACGAGACGCTCAGCGGCGAACTCGCCGCCGCCGACGCCGACGCCGACAGCGCGTTCGATACCGGATAACGAGATATCCGAGATACGGGGCTACAGCGCCTCTTTGTACGCTTCCAGCGTCTCCTCTACGTCCTCCTCGGTGTGGGCGTAGGAGACGAACTGCGACTCGAACTGGTTCGCCGTGAGGAAGACGCCCCGCTCTTTCATCTCCTGCCAGAAGATGCGCTCCCAGCGTTCGGTTTCCGCGTTCGCCACGTCCGCGCCGTTCTTCGGGCAGTAGCCGTAGCGCGGGCAGGACTCCCGTTGGACGCACCCGGCCTCGCACGCGTCCGTCAGGTCGTCCGGGCCCTCGCGCGTGAAGATCGTCTTGAACATCGAGTCCGTGCCGACGACGGTGTAGGAGGGGGCGTTGTCCTCCACGATGTCGGTCAGGCCGCGCCGGAGCGTCTCCGCGAGGTCGTTCACGTAGTCGTAGACGCCGTTCTCCGCGGCGTACGTCAGGTAGGCGTGCCCCGCGGCCATCGTCACCGGGTGCCCCGAGAAGGTCCCCGACTGGAACACGTCGCCGGAGGGCGAGAACCGCTCTACGACGTCCGCGCGCCCGCCGATGGCGCCGACGGGGAACCCGCCGCCGATTATCTTCCCGAACGTCGTCACGTCGGGCGTGACGCCGAACTTCCCCTGCGCGCACTGCAGGCCGCCGACGCGGAAGCCCGTGATGACCTCGTCGAATATCAGAAGCGACCCGTGCTCGTCGGTCACCTCGCGGAGGTGTTCGAGGTAGCCCTCGACGGGGTGGACGATGCCCATGTTTCCGAGGATGGGCTCCGTGAGGACGGCGGCGATGTCGTCGCCGTACTCCTCGAACACCTCGTCTACGGCTTCGGGGTCGTTGAACGGCACCGGAACGGTGTGCTCGGCGAACGACGCGGGGATGCCCTTCGTACTCGGAGCGGTGTCGCCGGGTTCGCCCTCCACGAGGGTGGACTCCTGCGCGCCGTGATAGCCGCCCTCCATGACGACTATCTTGTCGCGGCCGGTGTACCCGCGGGCGAGGCGAACCGCGGACACCGTCGCCTCGGTGCCGGAGTTGACGAAGCGAATCTTCTCGACGCTCGGGACGTGCCGCGCGACGAACTCGGCGTGTTCGACCTCTATCTCGGTCGGCGCGCCGTACATCGGGCCGTCGGAGGCGTACGACTGCACCGCCGAGCGAACCGGGTCGGGCATGTCGTGGCCGTACAGCAACGGCCCGTAACCCATCACGTAGTCGATGTAGCGGTTCCCGTCGGCGTCTACGACGTGCGCGCCGTCGCCGCGTTCGACGAAGAACGGGTACGGTCGCACCGCGCGAACCGATGAGTTCACCCCGCCGGGCATCACCGAAAGCGCCCGGTCGTACAGGTCGCGGGACTCGTCGTGATTCATAAGCGGCGGTTCGGCCGGTGGCAAAAAGAAGTGCGGGGTTCGGAAGTCGACCTCGCCCGACCGGGACGTGCCGGACCGGTCGCGACTAGCCGACCCCGTACCGCTAACCTCCGCTCCCTAACTGTCAATATACATATTATAAACGGCTACTATACAGTCGGACTCAAGTCTAACTGCCTCATGGCGGACAAACAAGACAGTAAGAACGTAACAAACCGGAGAAACTTCATGCGGGCGGCGGGCGCCGCGGCGGTCGGTGCCTCCGCACCGCTTCTCGACGCGGACATCATCCGCGGCGTCAGCGCCGAGTCGGTGCGGAAGGGCGCCGTCGATTGGACGACGGACGGTGCCGACGGCGACGCGTTCCCGCTGTCGGTGGCGAGCGGCGGACCCACCGACTCCGGGGCCATCCTCTGGACGAAGCTCTCGGAGGGCGCACACTCCGATTCCGACCCCGTGTACGTCCGCGTGGGCTCCGACGAGTCGTTCTCGGAGACGGTGTACGAGGGGAAGATCGCGGCGGACTCGGTCACCCCCGACCACGACCGAGTCGTGAAGGTGGACGTAGACGGCGAACTCCCGAGCGACAGTCACCTCTACTTCCAGTTCCACCACGCCGGCGCGAACAGCCAGGTCGGCCGCTGTCGCACGCTCCCCGCGCCGGACGCGAGTCCCGACAGCGTGCGTCTCGCCGTCGTCACCTGCCAGTCGTATCAGGACGGCTACTACCCGGCGTACGGCTACATCGCGGAGGAGGACGTGGACTACCTCGTCCACCTCGGCGACCAGATATACGAGTACGCCGGCGACTCCGAACTCGAAGGGCGCTCCGTCGAACTCCCGAGCGGTCGCGACGTGGTGTGGAACTTGGAGGACTACCGGCACCTCTGGCAGACGTACCGCGGCGACGAGTTCTTCCAGCGGGCGCTGGCGCGCCACACGTTCATCCCGACGTGGGACGACCACGAGATAATCAACAACCGCTACTGGGACTACGAGAACCAGAACCCGTGGACGGACGACCACCCCAAGAGCGACGACCCCGAGTTCCTGACGGAACTGTTCGAGGCCGGGATTCGGGCGTGGTGGGAGTACAACCCCGCGCGCGTCCAGTACGACCCCGACGCGGACTCGCTTCTCGACCAGTTCCACCTGTGGCGCAGCGTCCGCTTCGGCGACCTGCTCGAACTGCCGGTCACCGACGAACGCCTGTTCAGTTCGCTCCCGCCGGGCGGCGACGCCGCCGGACAGCGCCAGTGGGGGACGCCGCCGAACGCGCCGGAGGCCGACGACGGCGACCGGACGCGACTCGGCTTCGAGCAGCGGAAGTGGCTCCTCGACACGCTGAAATCCACCGACGCGACGTGGAAGGCGTGGACGAACGAAGTCGCGCTCTCGCCGTTGTGGCTGGCGTTCGACGATAACGCGCAGTTCGGCCGCAACTACGACGCGTGGGACGGCTACCAGCACGAACGGGAGGAGATTCTCGGCCAGTTGGCGCACTTCGGCGTGGACAACTTCGTCGCGTTCACGGGCGACATGCACACCTACATGGTGTCGAACCTGCTGAACGACTGGGAGAGCGTCGAGAACCGCACGCCCGTCGTCCCCGAGGAGGAGAAGGTGGGAGTGGAGCTGATGACGCCCGCCATCTCCAGCAACTCCGGCACCTCCGACTTCTGGAGCGTTGGCGAGGAGATCGCTAAGGAGGAGGGTTCCGAGTCGCTGACGAACGAGCGGATGACCGAAGTCGTCCTCGAAGAGAACCCCCACGTGGAGTTCTTCAACGCCAAGTACAACGGCTACTCCGTCGCGGAGTTCACCCCCGACCACTGCACGTGGACGACGTACGCCGTGGACGACTTGGTGGACGACGCCGACGCCGCCCGCGACGTCCTCCGGAAGTACCGCGTCCCCGAGGGGAACGTCGAACTGGAACAGCTCGAAGCGACCGACTCGCCCGAGGGCTTCTCCGAGAAGTAACGACGCGACTCGGGGCGACTCGGGGCGACTCGGGAGCGTGTTCCCCGGCGCGCTACCGGTCGCCCCCCAGCCACCGGACGACGGCCGCCGTCTCCTCTTTTTCGTCGCCCGTCTCGGGCGCGTACCGTTCGACCGCCAACAGTCCGACGGCGTCGTTCACCGCGTGTACCGCGACGAGGACGGGCAGCGACCGAAACCAGAGGTACAGGAGCGTCGTCAGAAGCGCCGGCTGGGCGATGCGGGCGACGGCGTGGCGGTCCCACGTCTCCCCGTGGTGACCGAGCGTGAACGCCGCGAACGAGACGAACCCCGCGAGGGGGTAGCTGCCGGTGAGAGCGAGTAATCGCTCGACTGCGTACCCGTGGAACGCGAACTCCTCCGTCGCGCCCGCGGTGAACGCGACGAACAGTCGCTCCGGAACCGACAGCGAGGCGAACGACCGAATCCCTTCCACGAGGCTCTCGCCGCCGTCGCCCACCCGCGCCCACACGGGGGCCATCAGGAGGTTCGCCCCGAGTATCGCCGCGAGTCCGACGGTCACGTCGAGGAGGAACTCAGGGGCCGACCCGACGCGCCACCCGACGGACGCGAGCGTCTTCCCTTCGAGGGCGACGACGACCACGAGGACGGCCGGGACGACCCACTTCCAGAGGTGGTCCCGGAGTTCGCCGCCGCCGGTCAACCCGAGCGCTTCCCTCGCGCGGTCCAGCAACTCGAAGCCGACGAGGGCGACGACGAGTCCCGCGAGGGTGACCGGCGAGGCGTCCATACTCGGAGTTCGAACGAACCCCCGGTCTTTGCTCTTTTCGTCTTTCCGGTTCGCCCAACGCCGCGTCGAACGACCGGGTGAAGACTCGCGGACCGCCCGGGCCCCCTCTCGTCGGTAGATTTAACAATTGACGTAGAGCGCTCTCTACCGTAAAACGAACTTTACGTGAGGTGCGCTTTACGCACGACGATGACTTCCACAGAAAGAGACGGGAGATGAAGAACGACCTACGAACGCGGCGTGAACGCGCGAGCATGAGTCAGGCCGACCTCGCGGAGGCGGTCGGCGTCAGCAGACAGACGATAAACGCCATCGAGCGCGGACGGTACGACCCGTCGCTCGAACTCGCGTTCAAACTCGCGGCCCACTTCGGGTGTCGCATCGAGGACGTGTTCGAACCGGAGTTCGCCGACGGCGGACGGCGCGAAGAGGACGACTGACCCCGTCCGGTGCGCTCGCCCGGTGCGGTCGCTCGCGGCGCACTCGCGCGAAGAAGGTGACCGCCGAACCGCGGAAGAACCGGACGCTCAGACGGCGTCTCGGCCGGTCTTACCCGTGCGGACCTGCACGGCGTCGTCGACGGGCATGATGAACACCTTGCCGTCGCCCGGTTCGCCCGTCCGGGCGGCGTCGGCGATGGCGTCCGCCACGGTTTCGGCGGGGATGTCGGCGACGACGCACTCTATCTTGACCTTCTGGTGGAGGTCGACGGTGTACTCCTCGCCGCGCCACTGGCCCTTCTTGGCCGGCTGAGAGCCTCGGCCGGAGACGTTCGTCACCGTCAGCGACGGCGCGCCGACTTCCGCGAGCGCTCGCTTCACGTCGCCCAGCCTGTCCGGCCGGACGACGGCCGTTACCAGTCGAATCTCTCCGTCGTTGGGTACGTCTTCGCTCATGGGTACTCCTCGCGCTCCGCTTCCGTGAACACACCGCCGTCCGCGCGGACGCCGGCGTCCGATTCGGGGCGACCGAACTCGGGGCAGGTGTCTACGCCGTGCTCCGAGGTGTCGAGTCCCTCGCGCTCGTGTTCGCGCGTGACGCGCGCCTGTCCCGTCGCGCGGAAGACGCCGAAGACGGCCGCCGTCGCGGCGAACGTCCAGACGCCGATGACCGCGACGCCGACTATCTGCGGGACGGCCGCGCCGACGACCGAGGCGCTTCCGGACCAGACGCCCGTCGCGAAGACGGGGTACAGGAGCGCGCCCAGCACGCCCGCGGAGCCGTGAACCGGGAACACCGCGCAGACGTCGTCTATCTTCAGGCGCTTCTCGACGAACGAGAAGACGAGGGGCAGTTGGACGCCGCAGAGGAGGCCGACGACTATCGCGCCGGGCCAGACGATGGCGTCCGCGATGGACGTGACGCCGACGAGGCCGGCGAGCAGGCCGTTGGCGACGTACAGCGTGTCGACCTTTCCGGTCCGGTACACGGCCATGCCCGCCGCGCCGATTGCGCCCGCGGCCATGCCGAGGGTCGTCACGAGGGCGACGCGCCCGACGTAGGTGAACGCGCCGAGGGTCACCTCGCCGCTCTCGGTGAGGGCGAGGGGGGAGGCGGCGGTGCCGACGTTGAATCCGTACCAGCCGAACGCGAGGATCAGGGTGCCGAGGACGGCGAACGTCATCGAGTGACCGGGGATGACGTTCGCGCTCCCGTCGGCGTTGTAGCGGTCCATCCGCGGCCCGATTACCCACGCGGCGGTCAGGCCGGCGACGCCGCCCATCCCGTGGACTATCACGCCGCCCGCGAAGTCGTGAAAGCCCATCGCGCCGAGGAAGCCGCCGGCCCACGTGAAGCCGACGACGACGGGGTAGATGACCCCCGCCAAGAGGACGGTGTAGGCGACGTACGCGCGGAGTCTCGCGCGCCCGGCCACCGCGCCGGAGACGATGGTGGCGGCGGTCATCGCGAACACCGCGCCGAACAGCCAATCGACCCACGCCGACGTGGCTTCCGGCGCGTACAGGTCCGCGAACGCCCCGCCTACCGAGACGGACCCTCCGCCAGTCAGACCGCCGACGATAGTCGAGGCGGCGGCCCCGAGGAGGAAGTAGACGACGACGCCGACGCTCCACGTCAGCAGGTTCTTCGTCAACTGGTTCGCGACGTTCTTCGAGCGGACTTGGCCCGCCTCCAGCATCGCGAACCCCGCGTGCATGAAGAAGATGAGGAACGTGACCGTCAGCACCCACACGAGGTTCACGCCCTCCACCACCGCCGCGAGGTCGGTTTGGAGGGGAATCAACGCGCGATACCTCCGTCGAACTTCGTCGGTTCGGGTTTGGTTGGACGGTTGTACATTATTCTGGCGTATTCTCCGTCGTTCGTATCGGGGTTCACGGAAGTATCTGTGCTCACGATATCTTATAACGGTTAGTGTTGACAAACGTGTTTTTCGAAGCCGTATAATCGACGCTCGTCCGATATAAATGCGTGTACAAGAAATATAAGGTCGTACTTCGACCAGTTGCTGGACAAATGTTGCCAGACTTTTCGACGTACGTCCTCCCGGGAATCGGACAACGAGGCTCGTCCGAAATCGGCCGAGCGTCCGGCGTGCGCGCGAGACTCGGTTCGCCGGAACCCCGGAAACGCCGGACTTACAGGCGAGCGGCGACGTCCTCGGCGAAGTACGTGACGATGA
This sequence comes from Halopelagius fulvigenes, assembly GCF_042662625.1. Classification (GTDB taxonomy): domain Archaea; phylum Halobacteriota; class Halobacteria; order Halobacteriales; family Haloferacaceae; genus Halopelagius; species Halopelagius fulvigenes. Next base: position 1,652,910 of record NZ_JBHSXH010000015.1, on the reverse strand, counting down.
GGTCCGCGCCCGCGCGCTTCATCGACACCAGCGACTCGTAAGCCGTCTCCTCTAAGTCGACCCACCCTTTCTCGGCGGCGGCGTGGAGCATCGCGTACTCGCCGGAGACGTTGTACGCCGCCACCGGGTGGTCGAACTCCTCGCGGACGGCCCGGACGATGTCGAGGTACGCGAGGGCGGGTTTCACCATCAGCACGTCCGCGCCCTGTTCGACGTCGAGTCGGACCTCCCGGAGTGCCTCGCGGGCGTTCGCAGGGTCCATCTGGTAGTGCCGCCGGTCGCCGAACGCCGGCGCGCCGTCGGCGGCGTCGCGGAACGGGCCGTAGAACGCGCTCTCGTACTTGGCGGCGTAGGACATGATGGGGACGCTCTCGAACCCGGCGTCGTCGAGTCCCTCCCGAATCGCGCCGACCATGCCGTCGGTCATCGAACTCGGCGCGACCATGTCCGCGCCCGCCTCGGCGTGCGAGACGGCTATCTTCGAGAGGAGGTCGAGCGTCTCGTCGTTGCGAACGGTGAGGTTCGGATCCTCGCGGGCGTGGTCCTCCAGAACCCCGCAGTGGCCGTGACTGGTGTACTCGCAGAGGCAGACGTCGGTGATGACGTAGGCGTCCGTCTCGGCGGTGATGCGTCGCGTCGCCTCCTGCACGACGCCGTCCTCCGCCCACGCGCGCGTCCCGCGTTCGTCCTTCGACTCGGGGATGCCGAACAGCATGACCGCCTCGACGCCCGTCTCCAGCACCTCCCTCACGCGCGCGACGGCCTCCGAGAGCGGAACCCGTTCGTGGCCGGGCATCGTCTCGATGGGGACGCGTTCGTCCGCCGTCGCGTCCACGAAGACGGGCGCGACGAGGTCCGTCGCCTCCAGTCGCGTCTCGCTGACGAGGGGTCGCACGCCGTCCGTGCGGAGTCTGCGCGGTCGGTCGCTGAGATTCATTACCGGTGGTTCGGTCCGACCGGGAAAAACCACATCGCTCTCGGTGCTGCGGCCGTCGGCCGGTTCTCACGCGGTGCGGCGAGCGAAAAGCGTTTGCCGACGACGGGGATAGTCGAAGTCGATGGACGCCCTGCCGGTACAAGTCGCGCAGATGCCCGCCGAACTGCAGGCGCTTTTGAACTCCCGGTGGGCCTACGTGGCGCTGTTCTGCGTCTTCGTCTTAGAGGGCGCGATGCTGATGTACTTCATGCCGAGCGAACTCGTCGTCCCTGCGGCGCTCGTTCTCCTCGGCGTCGACCAACTCGTCGGCGTCATCGCCGTCGCCGTCCTCGGAGCGACTCTCGGACAGTACGTCCTGTTCAAAGTCGCCCAACGCGGCGGCCGGGAGTACCTCCTCTCGAAGCGGTGGTTCAAGGTGAGCGAGGAGAAACTCGACCGGTTCGACGGCTGGTTCGACCGCTGGGGCCCGATAGTCGTCCCGGTGACCAACACCCTCCTGTTCACGCGCGGGATGATAACCGTCCCCGCCGGGTTCTCCGAGATGGACGACAAGAAGTTCGTCGTCCTCTCCGCGATAGGGACGCTCTCGTTCGAGTCGATTCTCGCGGCGCTCTACGTCTACTTCAACACGATGCTGTGAGGGTGACGCGGCGGGTCGGTGGGGTCGGGTCGGCTTCCTTCGGTATCGAGCGAGAGTCGTGAGACGAAGCTCACTCGGAGCGCTCGACGTCTACTCGACACCGATCGCGTCTCGTGAGACGAAGCTCACTCGGAGCGCTCGATGTCGATCTGCTCTCTCAGGGCGGCGAGTTCTTCTGAGTCGGCGAGTTCCTCCACTCGCTCTCGGAAGTGCCGCTCGCAGAGACCCACCTTTATTCCGTCTTTCTCGGCGGCGTACGCGGCCTCGCGGTCGCAGTCGTGGCACTTCATACGTGACCTTGGCTCTTCACCCGGTTTAACTCTACGCTCCCGGTTATCGGCGACGAGAGCGGTCGTCAGACGCCCGGCACGCGCGCGGCGAACGCCTCGAACGCGTCCCGCGGCGGCCCGGCGACGCCCAGCGTCTTCGTGTGCGCGTCGCTCCCGCCGGTGGCGAGGAGGCCGTTCCGCGCGACGTACTCGCCGAGGAGCGCCCTATCCTCTCGCTCCTTACTCGCCCCGCCGTAGGGGTAGAACCGCTCGACGGCGTCGAGTTCGGACGTGAGCTCCAGCGCCGACTCGGGGTCGGGGTACCGGAACGGGTGCGCGAGTCCGACGACGGCGCACGACTCCCGCAAGGCGGCGACGCCCGCCTCGAAGTCGGGGACCCACCGCGCGACGTAACACGGCCCGTCGTCGCCGATGAGGTGGTCGAACGCGCCCTGATAGTCGTACGGCGCGTCGCTCTCCTCGATGGCCCGCGCGACGTCCGGCCGACCGATTCCCTCGCGCAGTTCCACGTCGAGGGAGACGCCGAGGTGCGACTCCACCCGTTCGACGATTCGCCGCCCGCGGTCCTTCCGGTCGGCTTGGATCCGCTCCGTCAGGTCGCGTATCGCGGGGACGTCCTCGACGCCGTACCCGAGGAGGTCGACTCGCTGGTCGCCCGCGTCCGCGCGGAGTTCGATGCCGCGGACGACGGTCACCCCGTCGAGGGTCGTCACGGGCGCGTCGAGTTCCGGGTGCACCCTGTCGTGGTCGGTGACGGCCACCACGGGGACGCCGCCCTCCCGCGCCGCCGCCGGGAGTTCCGAGACGGTGAGCGTCCCGTCGGAGGCCGTCGTGTGGAGGTGCAGGTCTGCGACCGGCGTCGCGCCGTCGAACTCGCCGTTGCGGTCCCGTATCACGGTTCTTGCTCCGCCCGGCGGCGGCAAATCGCTTGCGTCTGTGCCCCCTCTCCACGTGCATTAATGTTCATTAAGGAATACAAGGAGACTTATCACCATCATGGAAAACCATTATAGTTCTTCCCCGGATTCGTCCGGGTGTAATGCGCCTGAACGGAACCGGCGATCTGATCGACGCCCACGAGTATCCCGCGACCACCGAAGAACTCGTCGAACAGTACGGCGAGCGCACCATCGAACTCCCGAACGGGTCCGAGACGCTCGCGGAGGTACTCGAACGCGCGGGTTCGGAGACCTACACCTGCGCGGACGACGCGCGGAACGCGGTGTTCTGCGGTCTCGGTCACGAGGCTATCGGTCGCCGGTACTACAGCGACCGAGACGTCTACACGCTCGGTGAGGACGGTCCCCAGCAGGTGTCCTTCTAAAACGGCAGTTCGAGGGGTACTCGCCCCTTCGTGTAGCCGTCCACGCGGCCGTCGGGCCGCGTCCGAAACACGACCGCCGGACGGTGGTGAACCTCCGGTTTCTCGCTTTTGACGGCCATCCAGTCGTCGTCCGGGAACGACGAGCAGTCCACGAACAGGACGACGCCGCCGCCGTGTTCCTGCAGTTGTCCGACCGACTTCGTCTCGGCCGTGTCGCGGACGGCGGCGACGCCGGTGCCCGCGCTTCGGCGGTTCGGCGGCAACGGCCGCGTCACCTCGACGAGGGTGCCCTCGCCGTCCTTCTCGACCCGGTAGTCGATGGCGTGGCCGGTCGAGACCGGAATCTCCGGTTCGAGGTCGTACCCGGCGTCGTGGAGCACCTTCGCCGCGTTGAACTCGCCCATGGCGGCCGTCATCCGCGTGAGGTCCAGGTACTCGGAGGTGCCGAGTTTCCCGGCCATCACCTCCCGGTCGTCGTCTAGGACGCCCGTCCGGAGGAACGACTCGAAGTATTCGAGGGCCTCCTCGGCCGTCGCGTCGGGGAACCCGGCGGCGTGCTCTTGGAAGAACGTCCGCGTCGTCTCCCGGCCGTCCTTCGAGAGGAAGACGGGCAGGAAGTACCACGAGAGGTGCGGGTACGGTTCGAGCCACGGCGACTCCTCGTGGAGTTGCGCCGTCAGTTCCTTCGTCGCCCACCGCGAGACGCCGTGCGGTACCTCGGCGAAGCCGTACTTCTCGGTCTTCCACAACGCCTGCGGCGTCTCCGTGTTTCCGAGCCAGTACGCCTCGTCGTCGTTCCACAGAAAGAGCGCCACGTCGCTGTTCTCCATCTCGAATCGGTGCCCCTCGAACGCGGAGGGGGGTTTGAACCACGGCGAGTTCATCGTCGCGCCGAGGTTTCGGTCGAGATCGTCGTAGACGTCCCGACGGACCCGCGATTGGGTCCATCGGCCGGGCGCGTGCCGGAAGCGAAGCGGGCGTGCCACACCTCCTATACGCGGTCGGCGGGTTTATCCGTTCCGCGTCCGCCGCGTAATCTTCGCCGATAATTATATATGATCTCGATTACCAAAGGTATGTTGTACCATGTCAATGGGGGCATACGACGAAGACGAACACGAGCGCCGTGAGCGAAAGAACGGGTCGGTCGACGCGGGGTTCGACGACGAACGCACCGTCTACCACGGGAAGGTAGAGTACGACTCGGGGGACTCCGCGGAGGCCCTCTTAGATCAGTTCCGCAAGATGAAGGACGAGTGAGCGCTCTTTTCCCCTCACGCGATTCGTAGCGACGCCGCCGCCGCCGCGGAGACGACGGAGACGGCGACGACGTGCCCGCCGACCGCGAGGAGCAACGCCGGTCGGTCGGCGACGAACGGCAGGACGGCCAGTTGCGAGAGGCCGAACAGGACGTTCCACGCGTCCACGCGGCGCAACGCCGCTGCCGTCTCCTCGTCGAACGCGTACTTCCGGGACCGCCACGCGGCGACGACGGCGGCCCACCACGAGGTGCCGATGCGGTAACAGAGGTCCCACAGCACCAGGAGCATCAGGTAGACGGCGACGACGGGCGGTTCCGGCCCGAACAGCGATTCGACGAGGGGGGTCGCCGCCCGCCGCGGTTCGAAGACGAACAGGTGCGTCACGAGGGCGACGAACGCGAGGACGCCGAGGACGACTTCGATGCTCGACCCGAACAGCATCCGCCCATAGGCGTCCGGTAGGTCGAGGCGACGCGTCGTCCGGCCCATCCGGAGCATCACGACGCTTCCGACGGCGGCGACGGCCACCGCGACGGTGCCCGGCAGGACGGCGTTCCAGAGGTCGTACACCCACGCGAACGCCACCACCCCGACCTCGAAGATGCCCAACTGGATGGCTATCGCCTGCCCGTCGGTGAGGCGGACGCCCGGAAGCGCGCCGACGATGCTCTCGTACACCCACGCCTCGCCGTACTCCGTCTGCGCGGCGGGTCGGTCCTCCGGGGACCCCTCGTCCATCTACCGGTCCACCGCGTTCGACCCCGAGTCGGCGGCCGTCCCTTCGTCGGCGTCCTCGCCGAACGGCGGCGCGATGTCGGGGTTCTCCCCGTCCCCCTCGTCCGCGCCCGCTTCGTCCCCCGCGTCGGCCGGCGGTCCGAGGGCGTTCTCCACCGCCTCGTCGAACGGCGTGAGATCGACCGAGACATGCTCTCTGATGCTGTCGTCGTGGACGACAACTTCGTTCTTCAGGCCCTCGATGAGGGGCCGCGCCACGGAGGGGGAGATGTCCGTCACCAGCCCGACCCAGTACGACGAGAGGCCGGGCGACAGCACCGGAATCTCGATTAGCCGGGGGCGGCGGCCGAGGTGTTCGCCGACGCGTTCGAGCATCTCGCCGTACGTCAGCACGTCCGGGCCGCCGATCTCGTACGTCTCGCCCGCCGTCTCGGGTGCGTCGAGGACGCCGACGAGGTACGCCACCACGTCGGAGATGGCGATCGGTTGGCACGGCGTCGCCACCCACCGCGGCGTCAGCATCACCGGCAGGCGGGCGGCCAGTTGCCGGACCGTCTCGAACCCGGCACTCCCGTCGCCGATGACGATGGCCGCCCGGAGCGTCGTCAACTCGTAGTCGCCCTCGTCGAGGATGTGCTCCACCTCCCGGCGCGAACGGAGGTGCGGCGAGAGCCTGTCGCGTTCCTCGCCGAGTCCGCCGAGGTAGAGTACTCGCTCCACCCCGGCGTCGGACGCCGCCCGCGAGAAGTTCCGCGCACCGAGTCTGTCCTGCCGTTCGAAGTCCTCGCCGGACGCCATCGAGTGGACGAGGTAGTACGCGGCGTCCACGTCGAGCGCAGACTCGAACGTGCCCGCTTCGAGGACGTCGCCCTCGACGATTCGAACGTCCTCGGGGCCGTCGTAGTGGTCGGCGTCGCGGGTGAGAACGGTCACGTCGTGGCCGGCGTCGAGGAGGGCGGGGACGAGGTTGCTTCCGACGAACCCCGTCGCTCCCGTGACGAGTACGCGCATGGCTCTGGATGCGGCTCCGACGCTGTTAACGCTTCCCGCCGCGCGTCTCGCCGCTCTCCCCGCCGTCGTCCCCCGCGCCGCCTCCTCACTCCCGAACGGCGTCCCACCCGGGCGTCTCCGGCGCGCCGAAGGCCTCCTCCGCGCCGACGGGCGCGTCCGTCGCCTCCGATCCGAGTTCGCCCGCCGCGTCCGTCCACTCCTCGACGGCGTCGCTCACCCACGACTCGGTCTCCAAAACCTCCGCTCGGGTTCGCTCGGCGCGTTCCTCGTTCACCTCGACCGACCCCGGGCGCGACCCGGCGGCGACGCCGACGAACTCCGCGCGGTCCTCGGCCGTCAGGTCGCCTCGGCGCATCCGTTCGACCGCGCCGCCGAGGCGACTCGGGTCGGGGTGGGCGAACACCTTCGACCCGACCGCCTGCGGGCCGAGGAGCAGTCCGCGTTGCCCCTCCGGGGCCTCGTCGTCCAGCAGTCTCTCGCCGCCGAACGCGGACTCGACGCGTTCGCACTCCGTCTCCTGTTCGAGGGCGAGGTTGTGACCGGGGTACTCGGCGCACTCGGCGGGGTACTCGTCGTCGCCGTGGATGCGGCACTGGAGCGTCTCCGGGTCGAGGAAGACGCAGGACCGGAGCCACCGCCGCGAGTGACCGAACGGCGCGACCGGTTTCGGCGGCTTCCTGAGGCCGACGAAGAACGCCGGGCGGCCGCCGATGGCGGCGACGTCCACGCCGTCTATCTCGACGCCCTCCCCCGCCCGTTCCTCGGAGGCGGCCCACATCCGGGGGACCATCGCGTCGCCGACGCCGCGTTCGACGAACGCGACCACCTCGTCGCGCGTCAGGGGGACGAGGTTGTACACGTCGTCTAACGGTTCCCGCGGCCCGCGCCGCCCGCCGCCGTCATCGGGCGCTAGCGGTCGCCAGTCGAGGCAGCATCCGGCGCACCCTTCGCAGTCAACGCGCATACCGACGAACTATGCCACGCACTCGCATGAATCACTCGGCGCGACGGTGGACGTTTACGTCTCGGGTGCCTCGGGTCGGCCATGACGACGGAACCGTGCGACGGGTGCGGCAAACCGGTCCGCATCGCCGGCGGCATCGGCGACTTCTGGAGTTTCGAGACCAGTTCGACCGGCGGCATCACCCTCGAACTCGACGACGGCGGGGAGTTCTTCCTCTGTTACGACTGCATCGACCGGTTGCCGGACGACAGAGTCGCGACGAGCGACGACGTGAGTTCGCTGTGAGGCCTCCGACTCCCGCATCTTCGACTCCCGGTCGGACGCCGGCCCTCTCACCTCCCGCCCACCCGTCGCTCCGACGGAGTACCAGTAATTCGGTACGTTCTCGGAACCCGGCCGATGATGCGCTTATCCGTCTCTGAAATCTATCTTCGCCAATGAGTGAATTCGAGGGGAGGCCCGGTATCGGTCTCCGGCCGGAGGCGGAGGGCGGCGAGACGCTGCAATTCCGGACGCTCGCGGACGGTGACGACGTCGGCGCGGGTCAGCGAGATACCCGGTCCGGGGCGAGAACGGGACGGACGTTCTACTTAACTCTCCCGAGGACGGAGTGATACCGTGAGTAAACCGAACGGGGACCCGATAGATATTCTCCTCGTCGAGGACAACCCCGGCGACGTTCGTCTCACCCAAGAGGCGTTCAAGGAGGGTCAGATACGCAACGACCTGCACGTCGTCCGGGACGGCGAAGCCGCCTTGGACTACCTGTACCAACGCGGCGAGTACGAGGACGCCCCGCGTCCGAACCTCATCCTGTTGGACCTGAACCTGCCGAAGGTCAGCGGGATGGAGGTCCTCGACGAAATCAAGGACGATAAGTCCCTGCGTCGCATCCCCACCATCATCCTGACGGGGTCGAAGGCCGAAGAAGACATAATACGGGGCTACGAACTGCAGTCGAACGCGTACCTCACCAAACCGGTCGACCCGGACCAGTTCATCGGACTCGTCCGGTCGTTCGAGGAGTTCTGGTTCACACTCGTTCAGCTTCCCCCATCACGAGAGAACAAATGACGGACGAGACGACGCTCACTATCCTCCTGATAGAGGACAACCCCGGCGACGCACGGTACATCCGCGAGATACTCCGCGAGGCGACCGAACTCTCGGAGCGGACGGCGGACGCGGACACGGGTACCGGCGGCAGCGTCGGTGCCGAACAGATAACGCGCGAACGCGTCGAACGCGTCGAACCGACGGTGATACGCGAGTCGCGCCTCGAACCGGGCGTAGAACGGCTTCGTAGCGATCACCCGGACGTCGTCCTCCTCGATTTGGACCTGCCGGACAGCACCGGCCTCGACACGCTCTCGACGATGCTCGACCAGGCAGAGGAGACGCCGGTCGTCGTCCTCACAGGCCTCCGCGACCGACAGACGGGGATGGAGGCGCTCCGCCGAGGGGCCGACGAGTACCTCGTCAAAGACGAGATTAACGCGGACATCCTGACCCGCTCTATCTTCCACACCATGGAGCGGAACGAACAGGAGCGACAACTCAGACAACAGCGCGAACAACTCGCCGCGCTGAACCAACTGAACAGCGTCGTTCAGGACATCACGGCGGCTGTCCTTCGGCAGTCCTCCCGCGAGGAGATAGAGCGGTTGGTGTGCGAACGGCTGGCCGAAACCGAGTCGTACCTGTTCGCGTGGGTGGGCGGCGTGGAACGCGGGAACCCCGAGGTGAACGTGCGGGCCGAGGCCGGAACCGACGGCTACCTCGACGAGATCGACGTCACCTACGACGACAGCGACACCGGGAAGGGCCCCGCCGGGAAAGCCATCCAGACGAAGGAGGTGCAGGTGGCCAACGACATCCCCGACAACCCCGACTTCGAACCGTGGCAGGAACACGCCGAGAAGTACGGCATCCAGTCGTCGGCGGCGATACCCGTCGTCCACGAGGGCATCCTCTACGGCGTGTTGAACGTCTACTCGGCGCGGCCGGACGCCTTCGGCGGGGAGGAACGGGAGGTCATCGGAACGCTCGGGAACATCGTCGGCCACGCCATCGCCGCCATCGAACGGAAGGAGGCGCTCATAAGCGACAACGTCGTCGAGATAGAGTTCGAGATTCGGAACATCTTCGACTCCCTCGGCGGCGGGTCCGGGGCGGGGACGATAACGCTCGACCGGACGATTCGCGTCGACGAGGACCACTTCCTCACGTACGGCTCGGCCGACGAGGAGGGCCGCGAGACGCTGCAGAAGGTCGTCGAGGCGCTTCCGTCGTGGGACTCCGTCTCGGAGGTGGGCGAACGCGACGGCATGACGCGCTTCTCGGTCAGACTCACCGACCCGCCGGTGGTGACGTTGGTCGCCTCGCAGGGCGGCCGCGTCCGCGAGGCGAAAATCGAGGACGGCGACTACCGGGTGGTCGTCCACCTGCCGCAGAGCGCCGACGTGCGCCGCGTCGTGGACGGCGTCCAGGAGGCGTACCCCGACGCGAGGGTCATCGCCCAGCGACACACCACGCGGGCCGAACACTCGGACGGGGCGGCGAACCCCCTCGACCACCTCACGGAACGCCAGCGATCGGTGCTGGAGTCCGCCTTCTACGGCGGGTTCTTCGAGTGGCCGCGGGAGAGTTCCGGCAAGGAGATCGCCGAGACGCTCGGCATCTCCGCGCCGACGTTCACCCAACATATGCGCGCCGCCGAGCAGAAGATAATGTCCTCGCTGCTGGGCGAGTGACGCGACGGGCGTAGTCGCGAGACGCTGGCTGACTGCTTCTCGACGTGATTTCGGAACCCCCCGCGAGACGAACGTCCGTCGGTCGATTCCGATGGAAGGTTTTTACCTCGGCGCGAAGCAGGGACGGACGTGGATCCCTCGCGCATCCTCCCTTCGTTCCCGGCCCCCAGTTACCGCGGAACCCAAGAGCAAGCCCTCCGCGACGTCCGCGACGCGTTCGCCGCCGGAAACGACGTCGTGTTGGTGCGCGCGCCGACGGGGAGCGGAAAGTCCCTCCTCGCGCGTTCCATCGCGGGCGCGGCCCGGACCGTAGAGGAGGCGAAGCCCGCGGAGGCGACGAACGCGTACTACACGACGCCGCAGGTGTCGCAACTCGACGACGTGGCCGAAGACGAACTCCTCTCGGACCTGCAGGTCATCCGCGGGAAGCGCAACTACACCTGCATCATCAACGGCGAGGAGGACACGCCCGTGGACCGCGCGCCCTGCGCCCGACAGAAGGGGTTCGACTGCACCGTCCGCCACCGGTGTCCGTACTTCTCGGACCGCGCCATCGCCTCGAACCGACAGATCGCGGCGATGACGCTCGCGTACTTCATGCAGACCGCCGGGTCGGACGTGTTCCGAAAGCGCGACGTGGTGGTGATAGACGAGGCGCACGGACTCGCCGAGTGGGCGGAGATGTACGCCACCATCGACCTGAACCCGCGCACCGTCCCCGTCTGGGACGACATCGGCGTTCCCGACGTGAACGCGGCCGACGACCCCGTAGAGCGGACCGTTCGGTTCGCCGAGGCCCTGACGGGCGTCTGCAAGCGCGCGAAGGACGAACTCCTCACGAAACCCGAGTTGACGCCCGACGAGGCGGCCCGCCGCGATCGGTTGCAGGAACTCCGCTCCGAGTTGAAGTGGTTCGTCGAGGACTACAGAAACCCCGAGAGCGCGACGACGTGGGTGGTCGACCAACCCGACGGCGAGGGGATGCAGATCAAACCGCTGGACCCCGAGCGATACCTCCACCACACCGTCTGGGACCGCGGCAACAAGTTCGCCCTGCTCTCTGCGACCATCCTCAACAAGGAGGCGTTCTGCCGCGGCGTCGGCCTGAACCCCGACGACGTGGCTCTCGTGGACGTCGAGCACACGTTCCCCGTGGAGAACCGACCGCTGTACGACGTGACGCGGGGGAAGATGACGTACGAACACCGCGACGAGACGCTCCCGAAGGTGGCGCGCGTCCTCGTGCGACTGATGGCGCACCACCGCGAGGAGAAGGGACTCGTCCACTGCCACTCCTACGCCATCCAGTCGGAACTGAAGCGCCGCCTCGCCCGGTTGGGGCTCGGAAACCGAATCCGCGCCCACGACAGGCAGAACCGCGACGCCGAACTGGAGTCGTGGAAGGCGACGGACGACCCCGACGTGTTCCTCTCGGTGAAGATGGAGGAGGCGTTGGACCTGAAGGGCGACCTGTGTCGCTGGCAGGTCATCTGCAAAGCGCCGTACCTCAACACGAACGACTCGCGCGTCGCGCGCCGCCTCGAAGACGGCCAGTGGCCGTGGTACCGCCGCGCCGCCCTCCGAACCGTCATCCAAGCGTGCGGGCGCGTCGTCCGCGCGCCCGACGACTACGGCGCGACGTACCTCGCGGATTCGAGCCTGCTGGACCTGTTCGAGCGAACCCGCTCGGACATGCCGGCGTGGTTCCGCGAACAGGTGGACCGCACGACGACGCCCGACCTTCCGGAGTTCGACCCCGAGGCGGCGGGCGGACGGGCGGGTACCGGGTCCGGCGGGATATCGCGTGGGGGGACCGCGACTTCGGCGCGGAACGGTCGCTCCGGCGGCGGTTCGAGTGCGAGTCGCTCCGCGGGGTCGAACACCGATGGTTCTCGCACCGACGCGGAGTCGACGGGCGACTCCGACGACGGTCGCTCCAAACACCCCCTCTCGGACGTGTGGGGCGACGGCTAGTAGAACAGGTAACTCGCACCGGCGATGAACATCGATCCGACCATCAGGAAGGTCAACACGAGGGCCATCAGTTGCTGTCTGTCCATAGGGTTTCCCGACCGTCAGGGGGTTTCAACTCTTCGCCCCGATTCTCGCTCCCGAGACTGGCAACTATTACACCGACCGCAACGATGCTTCGCCGTATAGTTAATGAACATCCATTGGTTTGGACGATCGTACTGAAATACTTCGAACCACTCCCCGAAAATTCACCTTGTGTCCGTACTCTACTCGTGGTCTGGCAGGTGTTCTCACGAAATAGTTAACACCATCGGTTCTGTTTGTACGATCGTACTCGGCCATGCACACACACGCCCTCACCACGGCGATGACGCTGTACCGGAGCGGGACGCTCTCGCTCTCCGAGGCGGCCGCCCGCGCGGGACGGTCCGAAGCGGAACTCCTCGCCGCGCTCAAGCAACACGGCATCCCCGTGCGAGAGGAATCCGGAACCGAGGTACGGTCCGGGACGGGCACCAAAGTCGGCGCCGACTGATTCGACCGTAAAATCCTATTCTTCGTCCGTTTCGACCGCGTCAGGCGGGAGTATGTGCAGTCCGGCGCGACTCTTCAGCACCGGCACCGTCGCCCCGTCGGGGTCGAAGTACGACGGCCGGGCGATGGTCTTCGACTCGTACGTCTCGGGGTCCAACACCTGCACGGAGTGTTCGTCCTCGACGGTGACGACGGTGGTTTCCTCGGCGTCGTCGGCGGTTCCGAGCGTCCGCGCGTCGGGCGTCTCGCCCTCCTCGAACCGGGCTTCGTACTCCTCGCCGGTGTCGAGGCGGACGCCCTTCAGGTTCCCTCGGACGCTGCGGACCAACACGGGCCCGCCGTCGTCGTCGTCCGGGTCGATGACTTCCCCGGGCGTGAACTTCGGCAGGCGCACGGCGTAGGTGACGCGGTACACCTCGTTGCCGTCGCCGTCCTCGGTGACGAGCGTCGGGTACTCCTCGAAACTCCCGCCGAGTTCGCGGACGATGCGCTTCGAGACGCCGCGGCCCATCTGGTTCGTCGATATCTTGATGTCCGGCCCCTCGGGCGTCTGGTTTATCTCCGAGATGAACGCGTCCCTGTCGCCCTTCTCCTCGCGGGCGGCGATGTACGTCTCGGCTATCTCGGTGGCCCGCGCCTGTTCCTCCTTCGTCGGCGTGCGGTCGTTCGCGCGCACTTGGACGGTGCTGGAGTAGTATCCGCCGGCGATTCGGCCGCACCGCTGGCACGTCTCGCGGGAGATGCGCACGGGAACCGTCACGTCCTCTTCGACGTACGTGCCGCGGACGACGCCGGAGAACGTGCAGTGGATGCGGATGCTGTTCTCGTCGACCTGTTCGGCCTCGATTCCCCAACGCACGTCCTCGGCTTTGAGGTGGACGCCCAGCGATTCGCTCACCTCCTCGATGGCGATGTCGGTGTAGTCGCGCGCGCCGACGTCCACCCACCGATTGCCGCGGTGGACCGCACCGCACTGCGAGCAGACGCGAACCTGAATCTCGTCGGGCGCGTCCACCAAGTCGAAGTCCTCGAAGTAGCACTCGTCGCAGAGCACCTCGTCTCGCTCCCGGGGCATCCCGGGGAGCGGTTCCGCTCGCTCCGGAACCGGGTCGCCGCAGCGCGGACAGAAGTCGCCAGAACTCATTCGTACGGGGTAAGCCGCGAGGACTTTTAAGATGCACGACAGGCGCGTCAGCCGTCGTTCGGCGGCATTCCGCGGGGAGTCCGCCTCCCGCCCCGCGGCGTCACCGCGTCAGCGACGGCCCCGGGACGGACTCGGACGCGGCCTCGCGCCACGAGTGTTCGGGTTCCCAGCCGAGGTACTCCGCCGCCTTCGCCGTCGAGAGCGCCGACTCCTCGCCGTCCACCGCACAGTCGTCGGGGAGTCCGCCGAAGAACTCCTCGACAACCTCGGCGGTGGGACGGCCGAGGTAGTTGTCCGCGGCGGCGGCGTGGAACGCCTCGTGGCCGGAGACGTCGGCGTCCAAGGCGGCGGCGACGATGCCCGCCACGTCGCGCACGTCCACGTAACTCCAGAAGTTGCCCGCGCCGCCTGACAGGTCGCCAGATTCGGCCACGTCGCGGCAGTTGTACTCGCCGGGGTACTGAATCCACGAGGGTCGAATCGAGGCCACGGGGACGCCGTACCGCCGCGTCACCGTCTTCGCCACCTCCTCGCCCGCGACTTTCGACGCGCCGTAGGGGTCCTCGGGGCGCAGTGGGTGGGCCTCCGTGATTGGCAGTTCCTCGGGGAGCGTCTTCTCCTCGGCGAAGGCGAACCCGTAGGCCGATTCGCTGGAGGCCCAGACGACGCGCGCGTCGGCTCGCCCCGCGCCGATGAGGACGTTGTAGGCGGCCAGCGTGTTCGTCTCGAAGACGCGTCCCCCCGCGTGCCGCGTCGGCGACGGGAGGGCCGCCCAGTGGACCACCGCGTCGGGGTCCAGTTCCCCGAGGAGGTCCAACGCCTCGCCCCTCTCGGTCAGGTCCGCCGCGCGGAAGTCGACGTTCTCGCGGGCGTCCGCCTCGAACCCCGGGTGGTCGATATCGACGCAGACCACCTCGTACTCGTCGGCGAGGGCGTCCGCTATCCAGCGACCGGACCGACCGCTCGCGCCGGTGACGATGACTGTTTCCATGCGGGCGAGAACGCGACTGTCCGCCATAATTCCCCTCCCTCCAACAGCGTTTATAACTCTGAGCGCGAAGAGACTGTATGGAATGGAAACGGGACTGGGGACTGCGTGGGCGCATGGCGTTCACGATGTTCCTGCTCTTCGCCCTGTACATCGTCTTCGTGGCGGTGCTACTGCGAACGGGTTACGCAGTCGCCCTCCCCTTCGTCGTGTTGTTCCTCGGCGCGCAGTTCTTCTTCAGCGACAAGCTCGCGCTCTACAGCATGGGCGCGAAGGAGGTGTCCGAAGAGGAGTACCCCGAGTTGCACGCGACCATCTCGCGCCTCTGCCAGCAGGCGGACCTGCCGAAACCGAAGGTGGCGGTCGCAGACTCGCGCGTCCCGAACGCGTTCGCCACCGGACGGTCCCAGAAGAGTTCCGCCGTCGCCGTCACGACGGGCCTCCTCCGAACGCTCGACCGTGACGAACTGGAGGGCGTCCTCGCGCACGAACTCGCGCACGTGAAGAACCGCGACGTGATGGTGATGACCATCGCGTCGTTCCTGTCGACGGTGGCGTTCATGGTCGTCCGCTGGGGCTTCTTCTTCGGCGGCGGCAACCGCGACCGGCAGGGCGGCGGCGTCCTCGTGGCCGTCCTCGCCTCCCTCGTCGTGTGGATAATATCGTTCTTCCTCATCCGCGCGCTCTCGCGCTACCGCGAGTACGCCGCGGACCGGGGGGCGGCGCTCATCACCGGCAGGCCCTCGGCGCTCGCCTCCGCCCTCCAGAAGATATCCGGCCGGATGGACCAGGTGCCGAAGAACGACCTGCGGGAGCAGTCGGAGATGAACGCGTTCTTCATCATCCCCATCAAGACCGGGTTCGTCGGGAAGCTGTTCTCGACGCACCCCCCGACCGAGAGCCGCATCGAGCGACTCCGCCAACTCGAACGCGAGATGGAGACGGCCTGAACGATGGGTCTGTTCGACTCCATCCGCTCCGTCCTCGGGATCAGCGCCGAGGCGGACGCGACGCGCGACGCCGACCCCGAGGACCTGTTCGGGATGAGCACTGCCTACCTGACGATGGAGGCCGACCTCGGCTACGACTCCGTCGGCGCGGCCGCCCTCTGTTTCTCCTCGGTCGACAGCACGGACTTCGAACGGACCGTCGAGGAGGTGGAGGCCATCCTCGGCGCGGGCGAGGAGGAGACCGGAACTACGTTCGAGGTGCGCGAGGACTCCCACGGGTGGGAGTGGGTCGTCCTCCGCGACGACGACCCGGAGGACCTCGTCACGAGCGTCCACTTCGCCGCCGACGAGTTCATCGAACGCGGGTACGGGTCGCGCCTCCTCGTCGCCGTCTTCGGCTTCGAGAAGGACGGCCAGCGAGCGTACTGGGTGTACTCGTTCCGCCGCGGGGCGTACTACCCGTTCGCGCCGAAACGCGGGAAAGAGCAGAACGAACGCGTGCTGATGAAGCTGGAGTCCGTCCTCGACGGCGAACTCGAACTCGAACCGGACAAGGAGTACTGGTACCCGATGTGGCCCGACCGCCCCGGCGGCCACCCGTGGGAGTGACGCTCCCCTCCCGGCGGTAACGCTCCTCCGTCTCATCGACTCGCTCCCGTTTCGTCTCGATTCTCTCCTCTCGACGCCGACTCGTCCGCATCCGAGAGGCGTCGCTCGCCGCCGCCGCCAGAATATTTCTCCCATTTGAACGTTCACTGTACCGCATTAGTCCCCCCGCCGCCGTCCCTCGTTTTTACTTTCACTCCGCTGTTAACGAGGGTTTATGTGGGTATAGGCCCGAGGAGAAAGTACGATGGCAGAAGACGATTTAGAGAGTCTCCCCGGCGTCGGTCCCGCGACGGCGGACAAACTCATCGACACCGGTTACGAGAGCTACCAGAGCATCGCGGTTGCGAGCCCCGGCGAGCTCTCGAACAAGGCGGACATCGGCAGTAGCACGGCGTCGGACATCATCAACGCGGCCCGAGACGCCGCAGACGTCGGCGGCTTCGAGACCGGTTCAATGGTCCTCGAACGACGCCAGCAGATCGGCAAGCTCAGCTGGCGCATCCCCGAGGCCGACGACCTACTCGGCGGCGGTCTGGAGACCCAGTCCATCACCGAGGTGTACGGCGAGTTCGGTGCCGGAAAGTCGCAGGTGACCCACCAGATGGCGGTCAACGTCCAGCTCCCGCGCGACCACGGCGGCCTCCACGGCAGCTGCATCTTCATCGACTCCGAGGACACGTTCCGCCCGGAGCGTATCGACGACATGGTCCGCGGTCTGGACGACGAGACGCTTCAGGCGACGATGGACGACCGCGAAATCGAGGGGACGCCCGACGACGAGGGCGCGATGCAGGAACTCCTCGACGACATCCTCGACAAGATTCACGTCGCGAAGGCGTTCAACTCCAACCACCAGATTCTCCTCGCGGAGAAGGCCAAGGAGCTCGCCAGCGAGCACGAGGACTCGGAGTACCCGGTCCGTCTCGTCTGCGTGGACTCGCTGACCGCTCACTTCCGCGCCGAGTACGTCGGCCGCGGCGAACTCGCGGAACGCCAGCAGAAGCTCAACAAACACCTCCACGACCTGATGCGCATCGGCGACCTGTACAACTCCATCGTCCTCGTGACGAATCAGGTCGCGTCGAACCCCGACTCGTACTTCGGCGACCCGACGCAACCCATCGGCGGGAACATCCTCGGTCACACCTCCACGTTCCGCATCTACCTCCGCAAGTCGAAGGGCGACAAGCGTATCGTCCGCCTCGTGGACGCGCCGAACCTCGCCGACGGCGAGGCCGTGATGCGCGTGCAGGACGGCGGCCTGATGCCCGAGTAAACCACGGACTCTGCGTCACTCCGACGCACGCATTCCCCCGGGTCACACCGGATTTCCCTTTCCCCGACGCTCTCTTTTCGTGTTTCCGCCGCACTCGCCAGTCACGACTCCGCACGCGGGACGAACAGAGAGGAGAGAGACGGAGAGCGTTACTCTTCGGTGGTCGTCCGGTCGATGTCGATGTCCTCGCCCTCGTGGAGCTTCGCGCCGTCCTGCGCGACTTTCTCTGCGAGGACGGCGCACTTGATTCGCATCGGCGAGATGTCCACGCCGAGCATCTCGATGATGTCGTCGCGGTCCATCTCTTCGAGCTCCGAGAGCGTCGTCCCCGGGAGGTTCTGGGTGAGCATGCTCGCGGACGCCTGACTGATGGCGCACCCGTCGCCGGTGAAACTGACGAAGTCGATGGTCTCGCCGTCGTCCTCCAGACGGACGTTCATCGTGATGGTGTCGCCGCAGGAGGGGTTCTCCCCGGTGTGGGTGAACGTCGGGTCCTCCATCTCGCCCTTGTTCCGGGGGTTCTTGTAGTGGTCCAAAATCTGCTGCCGATACATGTCGGAGCCCATGCCCATAGTTGTCTGCGATACGGTGGTGCGGCCAAAAAGGGTTCCGGGGCGGGAACGTTCCGCGGCGGTCGGTCGGCCGGAGTTCGGCGGCGAACCGCCCGAATCAGGCGAACAACTGCCGCGCGTCGTCGATGGCCTCGACCAGTTTGTCGACCTCTTCGCGCGTGTTGTAGATGTAGAACGACGCCCGCGTGGAGGCCGGCACGCCGAGTTCGTCGTGGAGGGGTTGCGTGCAGTGGTCGCCCGCGCGAATGGCGACGCCGTGGTCGTTGAGGATGCTGGAGAGGTCGTGGGAGTGGACGCCGTCTAAGTTGAACCCGACCAGACCGCCCCTGTCGTCGCCGGGCGGCCCGTAGATTTCGATGTCGTCGAACGCCGAGAGCTCGTCGTAGGCGTACTTCGCGAGGTGTTCCTCGTGGGCCTGGACGTTCTCCATCCCGATCTCGTCGAGGTAGTCGATGGCCGCGTGCAGGCCGATACCCTGCGCTATCGGCGGCGTCCCGGCCTCGAACTTCCACGGGAGGTCCTCCCACGTGGAGTCCTCGTAGGTGACGCTCCGAATCATCGACCCGCCGTAGAGGTAGGGTTCGGTCTCTTCCAGGATCTCCTTCTTGCCGTAGAGGACGCCGATGCCCGTCGGGCCGAGCATCTTGTGCCCCGAGAACGCGAAGAAATCGGCGTCGATGTCCTCGACGTCCACCGGTCGGGTCGGGACGGACTGCGCGCCGTCCACGAAGACGTACGCGCCCACTTCGTGGGCCATATCGGCGAGTTCAGAGACGGGGACGATGGTGCCGAGGGTGTTCGAGACGTGGACCGCACTCACCATCTTCGTGGAGTCGTCGATGAGCTCCTTCGCGTGGTCCATATCGAGGTAGCCCTCGTCGGTGACGCGGATGTACCGCACCTCCGCGCCCGTCTTCTTGGCTATCTGCTGCCACGTGACGAGCGACGCGTGGTGCTCCATCTGCGTGAGGACGACGCTGTCGCCGGGTCCGAGTTCGTTCAGGCCCCACGCGTAGGCGACGAGGTTCATCGCCTCGGTGGTGTTCTTCGTGAACACGATCTCCTCGCGCCCGCCGGACGCGCCGATGAACTCGGCGGCCCTGTCGTGGGCGTTCTCGTACGCGACGGACGCCTCCTGACTGAGGTGGTGGATGCCGCGGTGGACGTTCGAGTTGTAGCCGTAGTAGTAATCGACGATGGCCTCGACGACCTGTTTCGGCGTCTGACTCGTGGCCGCGTTGTCGAGATACACCAGCGGCAGGGAGTCGTCTGGGCTCTCGCCGGGCGTCGTGATGTCGCCGCCGACTTTCCGTTCGAGGATGGGGAAGTCCTCGCGGATGGCCGCGACGTCAACTGGGTACGATTCCTGCGCTTCCATTAAAGGCAGATAGCGTCCACAGCACTAACACGTCTTCGGTCCCGGCGTCGAAACGAAACGGAATTCGGTTACTCTCCGTCGGCGTCGCGGTCGAAAACGGCTGTGCGACTCGTCCGCCGGGCCCCCTCCGAACCGCGTTCGCCCTGCGACTCGTTCACTCCGCGCCCGTCGCTCCCTCGCTTCTCTCCTCGGCGGACGGACGCGGCCGCTCCCGGGCGTCGGAAATCGGAGCAAAACCGAATCGAGAGCGCGTCTCCGCGCCGAGTCGGAAGCAGAAGGCGAGCGTTCGTCGCGTCTACCGCATCCAGAGCAGTTGCGCGTGGCGCGTCTCGCCCACGTCGAGGACGGTCTCCTCGTCCACGATGCCCGCCTCGACGGCGACGCCGACGGCGCGTTCGCCGACGATGTTCGCCACCGTCGCGCGCGTCAGGCTATCGACGACGGCGTCCTCGTCTACGCGTTCGGCCTCCTCGCCGCCGTAGAACTCCTCGGTCACCTCCAGCGACACCGTCCCGTTCTCGTACGTCTCGCCGAGGCAGTCGTCGTCGCAGACGGAGACGAGTAGCCCCTCCGGCGTCTGTCGTTCGCGGAGTAGCATCACCGGTCCTCGACGAGCTGCTGCTCTTGCTGCCTGCGGAGTTCGTTCGCCTGCTCTTGGACGCGTTCGGCCTCCTCGCTCTCGCCGAGCTCTTCGAGGGCGCGGGCCTTCTCCTCTAACACGTCGGCGTTTCGCATCCCGAGGCGGATTGCGTTGTCGAACGCGTTCACGGCGTCCTCGTTCAGGCCGCGTTCGTGCAGGAAGAAGCCGCGGTTGTACCACGCCTGCGGGAAGCGCGGGTCGGACTCCACGGCGCGTTCGGCGTGTTCGAGCGCCTCCTCCGTCTCGCCGAACTCCCAGAGGGCGTAGGCCAGATTCGTGTGGGCGTCCGCCTCGTGTTCGGCGGCGTCGATGCTGAGCGCCTCGCGGTACGCGCCGATAGCCTGGTCGTACTCTTCGAGTTGGGCGTGTGCGGCCCCCTTGTTCACCCACGCCTCCTGCTGTTCCGCCGAGCCCTCCTCGGCGAACCGGGCGGCGCGTTCGAACGTCTCGGTGGCCTCCTCGAACCGGTTTATCTGCATGTACGAGAGGCCGACGTCGATGAGCTGTTCTACGTCCACTTCCTCGGACGCGATGTTACGCTCGTCCAGCGTGTCGGTGATGACGCGCGTGTCCACCGGGTCCTCCTTGGTGGGGTCCATCTTCAACTCGGGCGGATCCAGCGAGAACTCCTCGTAGTCCTCGTCGAACCCTTGTCCTTCGGAGAACCGGTGGGGACGGTCTCGCTCGCCGTCTTCTGCCATACGCCGCGGTTAGGTGCCGGGACGGTTAAGCACTACGTCACGTGGCGGTGTCGCCGCCGCGCGGTGTCGTCCTCGCGGCGTCCCCGAGTCCGGTCGTCCGCGGCCGTCACCGCCGACATTTACGTTCGCGGCGACCCCACTCGCCGTATGCGACTCTTCGTGAGCATCGACCTCCCCGAGACGCTGACGGCGGCCGTCGCGGACGCGCAAGCCCGCTTTTCGGACGCCGACGGCCTTCGGTTCACCGACCCCGAACAGGCGCACCTCACGCTGAAGTTCCTCGGCGATACGGATTCGGAGCGCGTCCCCGAGATCGAGGCGGCGATAGAGTCCGCCGTCGCCGACGCGGGCGTCGGCCCGTTCGACGCGACGGTCGGCGGGTTCGGCGTCTTCCCCTCGCTCGACTACATCAGCGTCGTCTGGACCGGCATCCGGGACGGCGCGGGCGCGGCGGAGACGACGCGCCTCCACGAGGCGGTCGAACGCGAGACGGTCGAACTCGGCTTCGAGGAGGAGCCCCACGAGTTCACGCCGCACGTCACCATCGCGCGGATGGACGACGCGCGGGGGAAAGATCTCGTCCGACGGGTCGTCGAGGAGGACGACCCGGAGTTGGGGACGTTCCGTGTCGAGGAGATTCGGCTGAAGGAGAGCACGCTCACCGGCGAGGGGCCGAAGTACGACACGGTAACGCGGGTAGAGCTGTAAGCCGCTCTCCGCCGCCTCAGTCGGCGTCGTTCGCCCGCGCCCGACTGCCGGTCCGCATCCGCCGGAGTTCGCCCCGAATCGTCTCCCGTTTCACGAGGACGAAGCCGACGAAGATGGCGACGAAGCCGACGACGGTGGTGTCGTCCAGCGTCTCGCCGAGTGCGACCCACCCGGCTATCGCGGCGAACACCGGGATGACGTACTCCAAGAGGCTCGCCTCTACCGGTCCGATTCGGTCGAGGAGCCAGAAGTAAAGCAGGAACCCGCCCGCGCCGGCGACGACGGAGAGGTACGCGAGTGCCGCGATGGCGTCGGGCGTCCACGAGACGTCGGCGTACGACTCCCACGGAAGCGCGAGGGTGGTGACGTGCAGGAACGCCGCGCCGACGACCATCATCCACGCCTGCGTGGAGACGAGGGGGAGCGCGGACTTCGCGTCGTGGGTCAACACCGCACCGAGGGCGAACGCCACCGCAGAGGCGAGGACGAGGACGACGCCGCGAAGCTCCGACCCGAGGAGGTTCGAGGGGTCCGGGTCGGCGATGACGACGACGCCGACGAAGCCGAGTGCGACGCCCACCGCGCCGACGGGCGTCAGTCGCTCCGTCGAGGCGGTGAGGCGCGTCAGCGCCGGGGTGATGACGGGGATGAGGCCGAGGAGGACGGCGGCGACGGCGCTCTGGACGTACTGCTGGCCGGTGAACAGGAAGGCGTGGTGGACGCCGATGGTGAACACGCCGCCCGTCAGGACGGGGACCCACTCCGCCCTCGTCCGCGGGCGGAGCCTGTCGCCCCGGGTGGAGGCGAGACAGAAGAGGAGTGCGGCCGCGAGCGTGAACCGGACGGCGGCGAACAGGGCGGGGGGAAGCGACCTGAGACCGACTTTCGTGGCCATGAAGGCCGTCCCCCAGACGGCGGAGACGAGAAGGAAAACTGCGGTAGTTCGGTGACGCATCGGTTACCCGGAGACGGTCGCCCGTCGTGAATGACTCGGTTTCCCGACGGTACTCCGCCGGAGTCGTCGGATTCGGGCTGTGACGCCCTCGCACGGGGCGGGGCCGAAGGAACAAGATTTTATGCGGGCCAGAGAAAACATCGTCCACTATGAGCAAGAAGACGAAGGCGAAGAAGAAGCGGCTGGCGAAACTGGAGCGTCAGAACAGCCGCGTCCCCGCGTGGGTCATGCTGAAGACGGACATGGAAGTCACGCGCAACCCCAAGCGCCGCAACTGGCGGCGGAGCGACACGGACGAGTAACCAATGAGCGCAAGCGACTTCGAAGAACGCGTCATCACGGTACCGCTCCGCGACGCCAAGAACGTCCCCTCGCAGAAGGCGGCGGACCGCGCGATGAAGCTCATCCGCCAGCACCTCGCCAAGCACTTCAAAGTCGAGGAGGACGCCGTCCGTCTCGACCCCCAGGTCAACGAGGACATCTGGGCGCACGGTCGCCAGAAGCCGCCGAGCAAGTTCCGCGTTCGCGCGGCTCGCTTCGACGAGGACGGCGAACCCGTCGTCGAAGCGGAACCGGCAGAGTAAACGGTGCTTCGCGCCTCCTTCGCCGGCTCGTCGTACGTCGGCGTCTTCGCTCGCGTCACCGACGACGTGCTCATCGTCCGCCCGGACGCGGACGACGGCCTCGTCGAGTCGATGAGCGACGAGCTCGGCGTTCCGGCCGTGAAGACGACCGTCGGCGGGTCGGGAACGGTCGGCGCACTCGCGACCGGTAACGAGAACGGCGTTCTCGTCTCCGCCCGTGCGACCGACCGCGAGAAGGAGGCGATAGCCGAGGCGGCCGACCTCCCGGTGACGGAGCTGCCGGGTCGGATCAACGCCGCCGGAAACGTCGTGTTGGCGAACAACTACGGCGCGTGCGTCCACCCCGACCTCTCCGAGGAGGCCGTCGAAGCGGTCGAAGACGGCCTCGGGGTGCCGGTCGAACACGGCGACCTCGCCGACGTCCGAACCATCGGCACCGCCGCCGTCGCCAACGACAGGGGCGTCCTCTGTCACCCCAAGTCCCGCGAACCGGAACTCGAAGCGCTCGAGGAACTCCTCGACGTCCGCGCGGACATCGGGACGGTCAACTACGGCGCGCCCCTCGTCGGGTCCGGTCTCGTGGCCAACAACTCCGACTACGTGGTCGGTGAGGAGACGACCGGCCCCGAAATCGGACGAGTCGAGGACGCACTCGACTACATCGACTGACCCGCTCGCGGACGACCGCCGACCGACCGAGCGGTCGCACCGACTCTTCTCTCGCTCTCTCCTCGCCGTGTTCGTCCGCTCTCGTCGCCTTCGACGCCTCGCGGGCGGTTTCACCCGCCGACGCGGCGTTCGCTCCGTCTGCGTCCGGCCGTCGGCCGGTGTCCCGAGTAGGAAGATACTTCCCCGCGCATCCACACCCTCGGAGTATGAGCCAATTTACGGTGAGCGGTCGGTACCAGAGCCGCGACGGTTACCGTCAGTTCGAGACGACCGTCGACGCGCCGAACGAAGACGTCGCCCGAGAGCGGGTGTACGCCAACGTCGGTAGTCGTCACGGCCTCAAGCGCGTCCAGATTGACCTCGAAGAAGTCGAGGAGGTGGCCGCCGCATGATGGGTGGCGGTCAGCAGCAACTTCAGCAGCTCTCGCAGGAACTGCAGGCTATCGACGAGGAGATAGAGGAGCTCGAAGGCGACATCTCCGACCTGGAAGACGAGAAAGACGAGATAGACGAGGCCGTCGAGGCCATCGAGACGCTCGAAACCGGGTCCACGGTGCAGGTTCCGCTCGGCGGCGACGCCTACCTCCGCGCGGAAGTGCAGGACATCGACGAGGTCATCGTCGGACTCGGCGGCAACTACGCCGCAGAACAGGAGCAGGGCGACGCAATCGACGCCCTGCGCACGAAGCAGGACGCCATCGACGAGCGCATCTCGGAGCTCGAAGGCGAGGTCGAGGACCTCGAAGACGAGAGCAGCGAGCTCGAACAGCAGGCCCAGCAGATGCAACAGCAGATGCAGCAACAGCAGATGCAGCAGATGCAGCAACAGCAGAGCGACGAAGACGAGTAATCTGACCGTGACGCGGTAGCGTCGCGCCCTAACCCCTATCACGATGTTTGACGGACTGAAAAAGAAACTCCAGAGTTTCCGCGAAGACGTCGAGGACACCGCCGAGGAGAAAGCCGAGGAACAGGCCGAGGCGGCCGACGTCGACGAGCGAAGCTCGTCGGCCTACCAGACCACGTCTGGTGACGTTGCCGAACAGGGTTCGGCAAGCAGTCGGACTTCGTCCGACGACGTCGACGAACAGGGTTCGTCGGCCCACCAGACCACGTCTGGTGACGTCGAGAGCGAGACCGAGACGGATCCGGACGCGTCGACGGCGGTCGCCGACGAGACGGCGACCGAACCCGACACCGAAGCGCCGACGACCGACTCGTCGGCCGCCGAGGATCCCGCCTCCGAGGCGGGCGAACGCGGGCCTGACTCCGACGCCGCGTCGGAAATCGGGCCCTCGGGCGCGGAGGACGCGGCACCCGCCGAGGCCGAAGCCGAACGGTCGGACTCGGAGGTCGAAATCGAACCGAACGCGACGGCCGACGCGTCGCCTCACGCCGACCCCGAACCAACCGAAGAGGCCGAAGAACGGGTGCCCGACGAGTCCGCCGACGTCGACGAGCGAAGCTCGTCGGCCCATCGGACCCAGTCCGATGACGTTGCCGAGGGAGCCTCGGCAGCCCGCCAGACGCAGTCTGGCGATGTCGCCGAACAGGGTTCGGCGGGCCGCGAGACGGAGTCTCGCGACGCCGCGACGGGCGCGGAGACGGCGGAACCCGAATCCGACCTCGAAGACCGTCCCGACGCCGATTCCGCCGACGCTGAGGCGGAGGCGGAGATGGAGACGGAGGCGGACGAACACCAGTCCATCGCCTCGGAGGCGGCGTCGGAGGCCCTCAAGAAGGAGGACAAGAAGAAGTCCGGCGCGGGCCGCCTGAAGCGCGCGGCGGCGTTCGCCACGGGGAAGATAATCATCGAGGAGGAGGACCTCGAAGACCCCCTCTGGGAGCTGGAGATGGCGCTCTTAGAGAGCGACGTGGAGATGACCGTCGCCGAGGAGATTCTCCAGACCATCCGCGACAAGATGATCGGCGAGACGCGCGCGCAGGTCGACACCACGGGCGAACTCGTCTCGGAGGCGCTTCACGACGCCCTGTACGACGTCATCAGCGTCGGCCAGTTCGACTTCGACCAGCGAGTGCGGGAGGCGGAGAAACCCGTCACCATCATCTTCACCGGCGTCAACGGCGTCGGCAAGACCACCTCCATCGCCAAGATGGCACGGTACTTCGAGGAACGCGGTCTCTCGACGATCCTCGCGAACGGCGACACCTACCGCGCGGGCGCGAACGAGCAGATCCAGAAGCACGCCGACAACCTCGACAAGAAACTCATCAGCCACGAACAGGGCGGCGACCCGGCGGCCGTCCTCTACGACGGCGTCGAGTTCGCCGAGGCCCACGACATCGACGTCGTCCTCGGCGACACCGCGGGCCGACTGCACACCTCCAACGACCTGATGGCGCAGTTAGAGAAGATCGACCGGGTGGTGGACCCCGACATGACGCTGTTCGTGGACGAGGCCGTCGCCGGACAGGACGCGGTCCAACGCTCGAAGAAGTTCAACGACGCCGCCGAGATAGACGGCACCATCCTTACGAAGGCCGACGCCGACTCCAACGGCGGCGCGGCCATCTCCATCGCCTACGTCACGGGCAAGCCCATCCTGTTCCTCGGCGTCGGGCAGGACTACGACGACATCGAACGGTTCGACCCCGAACGGATGGTCAACCGACTGCTGGGCGAAGAGGAGTAATCACGCCTCTCCGTTCGTCTCTTTTCGCCACCGCGAGCCGCCCCCCGTTCGTTCGCCACCGCGAGTCGCCCCCCGTTCGGTCTCGTTGAACCTCGTAAAGAGACCACAGACGCCGAACCACACTAGGTAAGTGTACGTAGGGAGCGCGTCGACGCTCAGAACGCACTTACTCGCGACGACATCTGTGGTAAATGTAATTAAGTTGGGTTTTCTACCGGCAAGTGCAAAATTGCGGCCCGATAGTATCAAAAATACGTCTACTATCGTCGTTCGGCGTTAGAAGCTATTCTACCCTGACATCAGGAACGCTCGCAGACCTCGCTCAACGATCTCCTGATCCCTCCTGAGGGCAATTTAAATCGGCCTCACCGAAAAGTCGCCAGTCTCCAAACTCCACTCTGATTCTATATACATTTTCACCTGAACGGTCGAACGTACAGAGGGTAATATAGGAGGGTGTGACTTACGGAGCGAAATATATACTCTGATAGACAGGTCTATAATCGAGTTATTCGTCCGACCGAATGGATATGGTAGGAAACATCCACTTGGAGAGTAGCCGGCGCGAATTCCTTCGTAAAGGATTCACCACCGCTACGATCGCGGGACTCGGGGCATCGGGGACGAGATTCGCATCGGCAAAGGAGGACGACGGCGTAGGCCAGTTTGAAGACCCCTTCACGCTCGGCGTCGCCTCTGGTGACCCGCTGCCGGACTCGGTTGTTCTCTGGACGCGACTCGCGCAGGACCCGCTCAAGGGAGACGGCGGGATGCCCGACCGTGAGATTCCGGTGGTGTGGCAGATCGCGACCGACGAGGAGATGGAGAACGTCGTCGGCGAAGGAAACGCGAAAGCGCGTCCCGAGTTCGCTCACTCGGTCCACGTCGATCTCAAAGGACTCGAGTCCAACACAGAGTACTTCTACCGGTTCAAAGTCGGCCCCCACTACAGCCCCGTGGGGCGGACGAAGACAGCTCCCGCGGAGGGCGAATCCGTAGACGAGTTCAATTTCGCCTTCGCCTCCTGCCAGAACTACCCGAGCGGGTACTACACCTCCCACCAGCA
Source organism: Halopelagius fulvigenes (assembly GCF_042662625.1). Classification (GTDB taxonomy): domain Archaea; phylum Halobacteriota; class Halobacteria; order Halobacteriales; family Haloferacaceae; genus Halopelagius; species Halopelagius fulvigenes. The sequence continues at coordinate 1,625,592 of NZ_JBHSXH010000015.1, read as the reverse complement.
CCTCGCCGAGGAAGACCTCGACATGGCTGTCCACCTCGGCGATTACATCTACGAGGGAGGTCTGCAGGATTCGTTCGGTCGAGGTCACGAGCCGCCGCGCACGTGTGAGTCCCTCGATGACTATCGAATTCGACACGGTCAGTACAAGTCTGACCCTGACCTACAGGACTCACACGCCGCGTTCCCGTGGGTCATCACGTGGGACGACCACGAAGTCGAGAACAACTACGCCGACGAAGACGACAGCGAACCACCGGAGGAGTTCCTCGAGCGTCGCGCGAACGCCTACCAGGCCTACTGGGAGCACATCCCGCTGCGCCCCTCTCGGATGGCCGACGGTCCGAACCTCCCGCTCTACCGACGGTTTACCATCGGCGATCTCGTCGAGTTCAACGTCTTAGACACTCGCCAGTACCGCGACGACCAGGTTCACTCCAGCGAGGCCGCGAAGAATCCCGACCGGACAATTCTCGGCGACGAACAGGAGGCGTGGCTCGTCGAGGGTCTGCGGAACTCGACGGCACGCTGGAACGTCCTCGCCAACCAGGTTCCGTTCGCGGCGAGGGACACCAACGCGGACCCGACCGTCCAGGATTTCGGCGGCGGCGACAAGTGGGACGGCTACCGCGCCGACCGCCAGACGCTGCTCGACGTCATGGCCGAGAACTCCGACCTCAATCCGGTCGTCATCACCGGCGACGTCCACCGTAATTACGCCTACGACCTCAAAGCGGACTTCTCCGACCCCGACTCGGAGACGGTGGGTACCGAGTACGTCGGCACCTCCATCTCGTCGTTCGGAGACGCGTCCGGGCTGACGCAGTACGGCCGGTCGGTGGGCGAACCGTGGCAGCGGTTCTACAGCGTCCACCGCGGGTACGTTCGGTGCACGATCACGCCTGACCAGTGGCGAACCGACTATCGGGCGGTCTCGACTGTCGAGGAACAGACTGCGTCGGTCAGCACCGTCGCGACGTTCGTGACCAACGCTGGCGAACCCGGCGCGAAGTTGGTCTCCGATCGCCCGCCGGAGGAATCCGTCGAAATCGTCGAGATTCAGGCGAACGCGCCCGACCGTGACCGGGAGAACCCCGACGGCGAATACGTCAAATTGCAGAATACCGGCGATACGGACCTCGATTTCTCGGGGTTCATCCTCAGCTTCGAGGGCGGGCGTGGCCAGAACTACACGTTCGGCGAGTTCACCCTCGGCGCGGGCGAGACGGTGACGGTCCACAACGGTACGGGAGAGAACACGCAGTCGACGCTGTACACCGGCTTTGACAGCCCGAAGCTGAACAACAGCAACCCTGACACGGTGGTCGTCGCCA
>NZ_JBHSXH010000015.1:1611423-1624140 GCF_042662625.1 Halopelagius fulvigenes | reverse complement strand
TTTTTTTTTTTTAATTCGGCGATGCACCGGACGCGACCGACGTCGCCCACGGCAGTTCCGTTAGCGTGGCTAGAATAGCTGATACGAATGCCGCGTTGAACACGTCCTCTGTACCGAACGGTCGTTCTTCGATAACCAACCGTCGAGGCGTGTCGAACGCACGTCCGCTATTCAGCGCGGCCGCCGGAGTTACCCCTGTCACCGAGAGCTTCGACGCCGACCCCTCCGTTTCTACTCCGCGGCGAGTGCGACGCCGAGTGCGACCATCGTGCCGCCGCCGACCCAGTTGAGTCCCGACGAGAGGCGCGTCGATTCGAGTGCGCGCCCGACGCGCCCGGACGCGAGGGCGACGGCCGAGAGGTACGCCGCCGTGAGTGCGGCGTACGTCGCGCCGAGAAGCGCCATCCTGACTTCGGCACCCGCCCCCGCGCCCGCAAACCCCGGGAGGAACGCGAGGAAGAACAGCGCCACCTTCGGGTTCAGGGCGTTCACGAGGACGCCCCGGCGGAAACTCCCCTCGGGGTTCGTCTCCACCTGCGGGTCGAACTCGCCCTCGCGGAGGGCGGAGACGCCGAGGTAGACGAGGTACGCCGCGCCGAGGTACTTCAGGAGTCGGTACGCCGTCGGCGCGGCGCGGAGGAGGGCGGCGAGTCCGAGCGTCGCCGCCGCGGTGTGGAGCAACACGCCCGCGGAGATGCCGAACGCCGACCGGACGCCCGCGCCGCGGCCCTGCATCCCCCGCGCGAGGACGTACATCGTATCGGGGCCGGGCGTGAGTACGAGGGCGATCGCCGCGCCGCAGAACGCGAGATAGGTGGCCGCGGAGAGTCCAACGACGGAGGCCATGCGCGCACGTTGTCGGTCCTGGTAGAAGAATATCCGGCCCGCGGGGCGGTTACGGCAGCACCTGGTTCTTCAGTCCCTCGTAGGATCCGTCCGCCTCGATTCGCTCGACGTTCTCCGCGAGGATGTCCGCGAGGCGGGTCCAGTAGTGCGGCGTGTACCCCGCGACGTGCGGCGTGATGAGGACGTTCTCGAACTCCCAAAGCGGGTGGTCCGTCGGGAGGGGTTCGGGGTCGGTCACGTCGAGGCCCGCCCCCCGGAGGTCGTTCCGCCGGAGTGCGGCGACGAGGGCGTCGGTGTCCACCACGCCGCCGCGGGCGACGTTGACGAGGACGGCGTGGGACGGAAGCGCGTTCAGGGCGTCCCGGTCGACGAGTCCCCGCGTCGTCTCCGTCAACGGGCACGCGAGGACGAGGTAGTCCGCGTCGGTCGCCGCCGACTCTATCTCGTCGAAGCCGACCACCTCGTCGGTCGGGCCGCCCTTCTCGGGCGTGTGACGCACGCCGACGGTGGTGACGCCGAACGCGTCCAGTCGCTCCGCGACGGCCTGCCCGATGGCGCCCAGTCCGACGACCGCGACGGTGGACCCCTGCAGTTCGCCGAACGCCTGGAAACTCCGCCACTCGCGCCGTCGCTGTCGGCGGATACCCTCGTCGAGGCGGCGGGCGAACATCAGAAGCCACCCGACGACGTGTTCCGCGATGTTCGGGCCGTGGACGCCCGAGGCGTTCGTGACGGTGACGCCGCGCGCCTCCAGTTCGTCGAGGGGGAGGTGGTCGTACCCCGCCGCGGCGCAGGCGAACAGGCGGAGTTCGTCCGCCGCGTCCAACACCTCGTCGGGGAGGCTGGATCCGGTGATAATCGGCGCGTCCGCGGCCAATTCGACGGCTTCGTCCGTCGTCTCCGGCAGGCGAACCGTCGCGTCGGGGAGGCGTTCGCGGAGTGCGTCGGCGTACTCGTCGGCGGGGAGGCCGTGGGCCGACTGGTCGAGGACGAGGATGGTAGTCATCGACAGACGACTCGGGCGGATTCGGGTTAGGTGTTGGCCCCGCCGGCGAGAGGCGGCCGCGCCGCCGAACCCGGCCGTCGAACGGTGTCCGAGCGACGGATAAAGCCTTTACACGTCGCCTCGCGTAGACTGTTTCAATGGTACTCGACAATCTCGGGAGCTCCCTCCGCGGCAGTCTCGACAAGCTGCAGGGGAAATCTCGTCTCTCGGAGGAGGACGTCGAGGAGATCGTCAAGGAGATTCAGCGCTCCTTGCTCTCCGCCGACGTCGACGTGAGCCTCGTGATGGACCTCTCTTCGTCCATCAAAGAGCGCGCGACGGAGGAGGAACCGCCGGGCGGCACCTCCGCGCGCGACCACGTCCTCAAGATAGTGTACGAGGAACTCGTCGGTCTCATCGGCGAGTCCACCGAAATCCCCCTCGAACCGCAGACCATCATGCTGGCGGGTCTGCAGGGGTCCGGGAAGACCACCACCGCCGCGAAGATGGCGTGGTGGTTCTCGAAGAAGGGCCTCCGCCCCGCCGTCGTCCAGACGGACACGTTCCGCCCCGGCGCGTACGACCAAGCAAAGCAGATGTGTGAACGCGCCGAGGTGGACTTCTACGGCGACCCCGACGAGGAGGACCCCGTCAAAATCGCCCGCGAGGGCCTCGAAGAGACCGACGACGCCGACGTCCACATCGTGGACACGGCCGGTCGGCACGCCCTCGAGGACTCCCTCATCGACGAGATCGAGGACATCGAGTCCGTCGTGAACCCGGACCTCTCGCTTCTCGTCCTCGACGCGGCCATCGGGCAGGGCGCGAAGGAACAGGCCCGCGAGTTCGACGACTCCATCGGCATCGGCGGCGTCGTCATCACGAAGCTCGACGGGACGGCGAAGGGCGGCGGGGCACTGACCGCCGTCAACGAGACGGACTCCTCCATCGCCTTCCTCGGCACCGGCGAGACGGTGCAGGACATCGAACGCTTCGAGCCGAACGGCTTCATCTCCCGCCTCCTCGGCATGGGCGACCTCAAGCAGCTGTCCGAACGGGTCGAACGCGCCATGGCCGAGACCCAAGAGGAGGACGAAGACTGGGACCCCGAGGACATCATGAAGGGGTCGTTCACGCTGAAGGACATGCAAAAACAGATGGAGGCGATGAACAAGATGGGTCCGTTGGACCAGGTCCTCGACATGATACCGGGTCTCGGCGGCGGGTTGAAAGACCAGCTACCGGACGACGCGATGGACGTCACGCAGGACCGCATGCGCTCGTTCGACGTCATCATGGACTCGATGACCGAGGAGGAACTGGAGAACCCGCGCGTCATCGGCGCGTCGCGCGTCGAGCGCATCTCGCGGGGGTCCGGTCAGGACGAGGAGCTCGTCCGCGAACTGCTCCAACAGCACAAGATGATGGAGCGCACCCTCAAGCAGTTCCAAGGGATGGGCGACGGCGACATGCAGCGCATGATGAAGAAACTGGAGAACCAAGGCGGCGGTGGCGGCGGCATGGGCGGTATGGGCGGCCTCGGGCCGTTCGGCGACTGAACGCTCGTCGGCCGACCGCCGCCGACGAAACGCCCCGACGGAACGTCTTTCTCTCCTCTCTTCCGACCGCGCCGTCAGCCTTGCGTCCGACGAATGCGCCCGCGGTCGGGCGGTAAGGCAGACGTTAAACGGCGGAACGGCCGACTGCCGGACCTCTACGGGCGGTCCCGCGGCGCGCCCGGTCGGCCGGCTTTACTGACGGTCTACTAATGCTCCGTACGGGTGTCTTCCCTCTATGGACGTCGCAGACTGTTCGAGACAGTGCGAGATGATTCTCGACGAACTATCGAACGCGGTCATCGCCGACCGCTCGGTGTTAGAGACGATACTCGTCGGCTACCTCTCGCGGGGTCACGTGCTCTTGGAGGACGTGCCCGGGACGGGGAAGACGCTCACCGCGCGGTCGTTCGCGCGGGCGCTCGGGCTCTCCGCTTCGCGGATACAGTTCACGCCCGACCTGCTCCCCGCCGACGTGATGGGGACGCACGTCTTCGACGAGCGGACGAGTTCGTTCGACTTCCAACCCGGCCCCGTGTTCGCGAACGTCGTCCTCGCCGACGAGATAAACCGCGCGTCGCCGAAGACCCAGTCCGCCCTGCTGGAGGCGATGGAGGAGGGGCAGGTGACGGTGGACGGCGACACGTACGAACTCCCGGACCCCTTCTTCGTCATCGCGACGCAGAACCCCGTCGAACAGGAGGGGACCTTCGAGCTGCCGGAGGCGCAGAAGGACCGCTTCATCGTCAAGACGAGTCTCGGCTTCCCGGACGAGGAGGGCGAGCTCGAAATCCTCGACAGGCGGGCCGACCGGACGGAACAGACGCCCTCCTCGGGCAAGGTCTGCTCGGATGGGATGGCGGAGGCGCTTCGACAGTCGCCCGAACGCGTCCACGTGGGGCGCGAGGTCCGACGCTACATCACGCGGGTGACGCGGGCGACGCGGGAGGACGGCCGCGTTCGCTCCGGCGCGTCGCCGCGGGCGACGCAGCGACTGTTCGAGGCGAGTCGCGCCGTGGCCGCCGGGGACGGGCGCGAGTTCGCGACGCCGGACGACGTAAAGCGGATGGCCGAGCCGGTGTTGGCGCACCGACTCGTTCTCACGCCGGACGCGCGCGTCGAGAACGTGGACAGGCGGGACATCGTGGCGGACATCCTCGGTAGGCTGGACGTGCCGTCCGTCGAGCGCCGAGTTCAGTGACGAAGTGGGGCGAGGAGCGGTAGAAGAGACCGGAAAAACGGGATGTGACGGTCCCGGGGTGCGTTCTGCTCAGTTCGACAACGCGAGCAGCAGCGCCACCGCGCCGCCGAGCAACAGCAGCAACCCGACGAGGGGGACGTCCGTCACGTTCAACTCGGAGACGCCGAACGCCGCGACGACGACGGCCGCGCCGTACGCCGCCGTCGCACCGGAGTGGCCGAGTTCGACGGGCCACGCCCGCGCCCGCCGGCCGACGTGTTCGCCGAGGGAGACGGCGTTCTCGCCCGCGTCCCACGCGACGACGGTGGCGGCCGTCGCGGCCAGCATCTGAAGGGCCTCCACGCCGGTCATCAGTCCGGTGAGGAGGACGCAGACGACGAGTGCGCCGCTTCCGGCGCTGACGAGGCGGCGCGGTCGAACCCTCGGAACCGGAGCGAGTCCCGCGCCGAGGAGGCAGACGCCGAGCAAGCCGGCGGCGACGATGAGGCGGTTCGGTAGCGTCTCTGCGCCGAGGACGCCGACGCCGACACCGCCGACGGTCAGCCCCGCGCCGACGGCGAGGAGCACCGCGCCGAGCGACCGGCTCCCGTCGCCGCGGACGTTCGCCGCCGCCCGCGCCGCGAGCGCGCCGAGGAGGACGAGTACGAAGGCGGCACCGAGCGAGAGCATCGACCCCGCGCCGTCGGGGAGGACGAGGAGCACCGCGCCGACGGCGGCGGCGAGGGAGGCGGCGCTTCCGACCCGCGTGGGGTATGAGAGGTACGTCACAGGCCGCGCTCCTTGGCCCGGAGCAGTTCCGGGCCGAGCGGTTCGTTCGGCGACCACGAGACGACGGTCACGCCGCCGCTTCGGAGCCTGCGCACCCGGTCGTCGCGTTCGACCGCCGCGAAGCGACTGCCGGGCGTGTCCTCGGCCGTCACGTCCGGACAGACCACCGTCACCGCGGTTCGGCCGTTCTCCAGTTCCAGCGCGAACGACGCCACCTCCTCGTCGGTCAACGGCGAGAAGAGGAACACCTGCGTCTTCTCCCCGAGGCGGCGGCGAATCTCCTCGAACTGCCCGCTCGTGGACCACTCGGCGTCCACCGACGGCGGCACCGTCGAGAACGCGGGGTGACTCGCCATTAACTGGCGGGCGTCGGCGAGGTGGTCCGTCCCTCGGCCGGGTCGGTGCCAGCAGAGCTCCCGACCGACGGCCGCCAGACCGACGGCGTTTCGGCCGCTTCCGACCGCCGTCAGCAGTTGCGAGATGGCCTCCCGGCTACAGGCGACGGCGTTCGGTTCGTCCTCGTCGGCGGCGCGGTACGCGGAGGGGCGGGCGTCGAGACAGAGCAGCACCGACGCCGGACGCTCCTCCCGGAACTCGACGGTGGACAGTTCGCCCGTCTTCGCCCGGCGCTTCCAGTCGATGCGGGACATCGGGTCGCCGGAGTGGTACTCGCGGGTCTTGTGGAACTCGATGCCGCTCCCGCCGTCGGCCGTCAGCACCCGACCGCTGCCGAGCGTCGTCTGCTCCCGGAGCGGAACCTCCGGGACGGCGGCGGCGCACTCGATGGCGGCGTCCGCCGAGACGCTCGTCTCGACTTCCGTCGCGCCGGTGACGTCGCGGGCGACGGCCGTTGTGGGATCGAACTGGTGGCGGCCGTGCTCGGCCTCCACGGCGTAGGAGAACTCCGTCGTCGAACCCGGGCGGAGGACGGCGGCGTGCCGCGGCGTCCCGTCGCTGACGCTCAGCATCGGCGGGACGCCGTCCACGATTCGGAGGTCCGAGAGCGTCGAGTCGCCGACGTTTCGGACCCTGACGGTCACCGTCACGTCCTCGCCCGCGGCGGGGTCGGTCGGCGTGACCGACCGCGACACGTCGAGTTCGACTGACGGCGGTGACCGGAGCCACGGGTACGCCGCGAAGCCCGCGCCGACCGCCCCGGCGAGCAACACCAGCGGTTGCGTCGCGAACACGCCGACTGCGCTGGCGAGCAAGGCGACTGCGGCGACGCCGCGCCACCGCCGCGTCCGGCGGACTGTCGTCATCGCGCACCTCCGGACGCGTTCGCAGCGTTGGCGGCGTTCGCAGCGTTCGGGGCGTTCGCGGCGTCGGCGGCGTCGGCGGCGTTCGTCGCACTCGCGGTCTCGGCGGCGACGCCAGCGGCGTCGCTTCTACTTCCGGCTTCGCGCCCGTCGAGGCGACTGACTTCCTCGGCCGCGCGCCGCGCGCCGCGTTGGAACAACGACCGGTGCGTGAGGAGGGCGGCGAACCGCGCCCGCAACGGCGGGCGCCGGGAGTCGCTCACGAACGCCGCCGCCGTCGCGTCGTCGGTCCACTCGCCGCTCTCGACCATCGCGTCCGCTCGCTCCCGGGAGACGTTCTCCCGCCGCATCACCGCTCGCTCGGCCGCCCGCCGAATCCGGTCGCGGAGTCGCTTCTCCTCCTCGGTGGGGCGGTGCGGGAGCAGGTGTATCCGCTCCGTGACGGTGCGGTCGAAGCGAACGCCGGGGTAGGAGGCGTGCTGGACCGTCTCCGGTTCCGGCATCGTCGCTTGGTCGATGCCGTCGAGTCCCCGGAGGGCGACCACCGCGACGACGAGGACGGTGGCGAGGATGCCGACCGCGGCCGCGAGTACGTAGTCGCTGCCGACCGCGTCGACGAGGGCGTCTGACGGGATGGCGTCTCCGACGGCCGGCACCGCGACGACGAGCACCGCGAGCGAGAACACGGCGATGCCGACGAGGCCGAGCGCTATCCGGACGCGTCGCCTCATCGCTCCTCACCTCCGTCCGCCCGGAGGTCGGTCCGCACGTCGAGGCGGGCGAGGTTGCGCCGCACCTCGTCGCGGCGGTCCTCGGTCACCTCGCGTTCGCCGTACTTCACCTCCTCGAAGACGCGGCGAATCCGCTGGACGGCGTCGGGGTCGAGGCCGTTCTCGACGGCCGCGGCGGCGCACTCCGCGGGCGTCTTCCGCCACGGGTTATCGACGCGCGTCGCGCCGACGACGGTGAGCCACGCCCGTTCGATATCGTTCTTCGGCGCGGGGACGCCCACGGGCTCGTCGGGGTCGTTCCCCTCGGGCGGTTCGAGGAACGACGCCACCCGGTCGCGATAGTAGACCAGGAGCGCCAGGACGAGGACGGCCGCCAAGAGCGGCAGCCAACTCTGTCCGGGGTCGGGGATCTCGCCGATGCCGCCGACCGACTGCTCGGGCTGGTTGCCCTCCGAGGAGCTGGAGCCCGCCGGCTTGTTCTTCTCTACGTCCTTCTGCTGTTGCCCGGAACTCCCGTCGTCGCGCCGTTGGTGCCTCTGTTCGGATCCGTCGCCACCGCTCGCCTGCTTCGTCATCGACCCGTCCGACGATTTCTTCGTCGACGCGCCGCCGGACCCCTCCTCGCCGGTCATGGCCCGCTTCAGCGTCCCGGTGTCCGACTGGCTGAGGGGGATGAGGTCGTGTCCGACGTTGATGACTTCGTCCGGCGTCGAGGAGACGGACGATTGGAGCGTCGTGGAGGCGACGCCCACCGATGTGATGCACGCGAACGCGACGACGAGCGTTGCGATTGCTCGTACGTTCATCTTCGTGTTCGTCGCGGTCTCTCTCCGACTCGTTCCGTTGGGACGACGGGATACTGCGGGGGGGTCGTATCCGTCGTCGCGACTGGCGAACAACTCACGTCGGTACGAGTCGTCGGTTGTACGGCCTAAGGCATTTTTTGGAGGTGTACGGGACTCTCAACGAAACTAACTGGTAGTTAGCGACCCCCTTCTCCCGCTCGCTCGTCGCCAGACGCCCGACTTTTTACGTCCCCGTACGTTCGTCCGACCATGACACTACGCGACGCCGCCGCCGAGGCGTACCGGGAGGCGCTTCCGGCGCTCGTCGCGTCCGTCGGCGGCGGCCTCCTCGCCGGCGTCGTCCTCAGCGGGATGGAGGCCGAACTCAAAGCGGTCCCCGGCCTCCTCGTCATCGTCCCGGCGCTCCTCGCCACGCGGGGGAACGTCTACGGTTCGCTCGGCGCGCGAATCGCCACCGCGCTCCACCAGGGTCTCATCGAACCCCGCCTCTCCGGGGCGGACGAACGGCTCCGCGCCGCGGCGGCGGCGGCGTTGGCCAACGGCGTCCTCGCGTCGGTGTTCGCCTCCGTCGTCGCGTACGTCCTCCTCCTCGTCCTCGGCCGAGACGTCGCCTCCCTGGGAGTGCTCGTCGGCATCGCCCTCGTCGCGGGCGTCCTCTCGGGACTCGCGCTCACGGGCGTCGTCGTCGCCGTCGTCTTCGCGGGCTACCGCCGCGGGCACAACCCCGACACCCTCGTCGGCCCCCTCGTCACCACCACCGGCGACGTGTTCGGCGTCCTCTTTCTGCTCGTGGCGGTTCGGTTCGTGCTGCTCGTCGGGGGTGTCGTCTGAATGCGGACGGAGTGGACGGTCCGGGCCATCACCCGGGCGATGCTCCCCGTCCTCTTGCTCTTGACGCTGGTTGAACTGGGGAGCGGACTCGTCCTCGGGAGTTTCGAGGCGCAACTGTACCGGTACCCATCGCTGCTGGCTCTCGTCCCCGTCACCATCGGCACCGCGGGTAACCTCGGGAGCATCCTCGCGGCGCGCCTCTCGACGGCGTTCCACCTCGGGACGCTCACGTTCGACCCGACGGACGAGGAACTGGCCGGCAACTCCCTCGCCACCGTCGCCCTCTCGGTGACCGTCTTCCCCGTCATCGGCGTCGGCGCGTGGGGGCTGACGGCGCTTCTCGGCGGGGTCCAACTCCCGGTTACGACCGTCGTCGCGGTCTCCCTCCTCTCGGGCATCGCCTTGGCGTTCCTCGCCATCGGCGTGACGATGGCGACGACGTACGCCGCCTACCGGTTCGGGCTCGACCCCGACGACGTGGTCATCCCCGTCGTGACGAACACCTGCGACGTCCTCGGCGTGGTGGTGCTCTTCGCTTCCGTGCAGTTACTCGTGTGAGCGAACTGAGACCCGAACGCGGCGGTACCCGGACGGTGTGCGGTTCGTCCGCCCTCGTCGTCTCCGTCGAACTCGGGCCCCCTCTTTCGCCGAATCGACGGCGATTAGGTCCGTCGAACCCGACTTCCGCACGTGCAGGTCGCCGAAACGCTCGGGTCGCTCTGGCCCGTTCTCGCGGAGGTTCTCCCGCGCGTCGCGAGCATCGCCGCCCTCATCGCCGTCGGCGTGTTCCTCGCGAACGTCGCCGTCGGGTTCGGCTTGGTCCAGTACGTCGCGGCCGTCTCGCGGTACCTGACGCGCCCCGCGAACCTCCCCGACGAGGTGGGCACGGCCATCTTCACCACCGCCGCCTCCACCACCGCCGGGTATGGGATGCTCGCCGAGTTCCGAGAGTCCGGCATGCTCGACGACAGGGCGACGCTCGTCGCCGTCACCATGAACACGTTCTTCGGGTTCGTCCAGCACATCTTCACCTTCTACGTGCCCGTCCTCGTCCCGATTCTCGGGCTGGAGGTCGGACTGCTGTACGTCGGGACGCGGGCGGCCATCTCGTTGGCCATCACCGCCGTCGGCGTCCTCGCGGGCGCGGCGTTCCTCTCGGAGCGAAACGTCGATCGGACCGCCGCGGCCCAGACGGACGGCGGCCCGGACGCCGACGGCGAGGATTCGCCCCACGAAGTCGTCGCGGCGGCGGCGCGGAAGACGTGGCCGAAACTGAAGCGCATCGTCCCCCGTCTGGTCGTCGTCTACCTCGTCGTGACGCTCCGTCGTCCGGACGACGGACCTCGAAGCACTCACCGCCGCGGCGGACCCCCTCGCGACGTTCGTCGGACTCCCCGGCGCGTCCATCCCCGTCATCGCGGTGTTCGCGTTCGACACCACCGCGGGCGCGGCCACCATCGCCCCGATGGTCGGCGAGACGTTCACGCCGCGGACGGCGGTGGCGACGATGCTCCTCGGCGGCATCGTCTCCTTCGCCGTCTCGACGTTCAAGCGCTCCATCCCCTTCCAGTACGGCATCTGGGGCCCCCGATTCGGGTCGAAAGTCGTCGCCGTCAACACCGCTCTGAAGGTGGTGTTCATCGCCGTCGCGTTGGTGTTCCTGCTGACCGTCTGACCTCGCTCCGACCGATATCGTCGGGCGCTACCAAATGACAAGATGCTGCGGCACCAACCGTCCCGTATGGACAGCAGAACGTACGAGTTCGAGGGGGTACGACCGGAGATTCACGAGGACGCCCGCGTGAGTCGGGAGGCGACGCTCGTGGGGGACGTGCGAGTCGGCGCGGACGCCAGCGTCTGGCCGGGCGTCGTCCTCCGCGGCGACGTGTCGGGCGTCCGCGTCGGGGCGGAGTCCCACGTCGGCGACAACGCGGTGTTGCACGCCGCCACGCTCGGAGAACGCGTCATGATCGGTCACGGCGCGGTGTTGAACGAGGCGCACGTCGAAGACGGGGCGTTGGTCGGGTTCAACGCGACGGTGAACACCGGCGTCAGCGTCGGCGCGGACAGCATCGTCGCCTCCGGTACCGTCGTCCCCGAGGAGTACGAGATTCCGCCGGCGTCGTTCGTCCGCGGCGTCCCGGCGCGCGTCACGCCCCTTTCGGAGACGGACGTGAACCCGACGGAGACGTTCGAGGCGTACCAGTCGGGTGCGTACACCGACCTCGCCTCGCGGCACGCGGAACTGTTCGAAGGAGAGTGAGACGAGGAGCGTATGCGGGACGGCCCGACCTACCGGTCGAAGTCCAACGGTTTCCCGTCCTCGGTGGGCGGGGCGATGTGGTCGATGAACTCCTCGACGGACGGTTCGCGGACGTCGACGTGGACTTCGATGTCGCCGAGTTCGTCGGGGTTGCCGACGGCGAAGTTGACGACGCCCTTGAACGCCGCCTGCTTCTTCAACGCGAAGGAGAAGCCGTCCCCGTCGGCGCGTTTCTCGAACTCCCGGCGGGCGGTGTCGAGTATCTCCTGTTCGTGCAGTCGTTCGGAGAACCGGTCTAACGAGTGGGTCTCCCCGACCAACTGCCCGGCCTCGTGTTCGAACTCGACGCCAGGAAAGAGGTTGCGCACGGCGTCTTCGACCCGGTCCGTCACTTCCGTCTCCCTGACCGGCGCGACGATTCGTGCCTCGATGCTGTATATCATTCTGTCACCTCGTTTCTCTCGCGGAGCGCCTCGGGTCCCTCGCGCAGGAGCGTCAGCACCCGTTCGCGGAACCGGTCCAGCGTGTCGGTGTTCTCGATGCGCACGTCCGCGCGGTCCATCGCCTCGCCCATGCCGAAGCCGAGTTCTCGCTCCTCGCGGGCCCTCAACGCCTCGCGGTCCAAGTCGCTGTCGTCGCGCGCCCGGTCGAGCAACCGTTCGGCGCGCACCTCGAAGGGGGCTTCGATGCTCGCGAGGACGAACTCGTCGCCGAACGCCATCTCGAAGCAGTCGAGTTCGACGCCCGAGCGCAGGCCGTCCACGAGGACGACGTCGGCGGTTTCGAGTTCCGCCTCGATGAGCGGTAGCGACCGCTCCGCGATGGCCGCCGGACCGTTCTCCTCGCGGAGCGCGGTGGCAATCTCGCCGTGGTGTTCCGCGGGGTCGAGTCCGCGTTCGCGACACTCCTCGCGGATGACGTCGCCCATCGTCACGACGGGGATGCCCTCCTCGCGGGCGACGGCGGCGGCTTCGCCCTTGCCGCTCCCCGGGAGGCCCACGGTTCCGATGACCTTCATCGTCGCCAGTTTCACGTCTGCCGGACTTAGGGCTGCCGTTCCACCTTTTTCCGCCTCGGGTTCGCTTCGCTCACCCTCGGCGCAAAAATCTGGACCAAAAAGGCCGCTCGCTCCCTCCGGTCGCTCGCGGTACGACCTGCTATACTGCCGAACTCCAATCCGGCGACGATTTCTCCTTCGGGCGACTGTCTTCTCGTGTGAACGACCGCTCCCTCGTCGTCCGCGCCCCGGGTTCGTCCTCGTCGGGTGGTCTGGGCGAACGCGGCGTCGTTCCTCGCCGTCACCGTCACCAGACGACGTCTGGTGGCCTGCCGAAGTGACTTCGGCACCGTCGTCGGCCTCCCCGTCGCGGTGTGAATGCTCAACCGCTTGCCCGCGGTCACCTCGCTGTACCGCTTCGACGGGTAGCGGACGAAACCCACATCGCTTTTCATCTGTCGGGGTTTGTGTGAG
>NZ_JBHSXH010000015.1:1196695-1611265 GCF_042662625.1 Halopelagius fulvigenes | reverse complement strand
TCCCATCGTGCCCGTTACTTCTCGGCGAACGAAGTGAGCAGTAGCGGCGAGTTCGCCGCTCTCTCCCCTCCGTCTTCCGACGGACGACGCCCCGGTCACTTCACCTCCAACGACCGCCCGCACTCGGGGCACTCCTCCTCTACGATGGTCACCTGCGCGTCGCAGTCGGGGCACACCTCTCGGTAGCACGCGGGGTCTCCCATGCCAACGTCTACCGCGCTCCGCGGGAAGAACGTTGCGTCCGTTCCGTCGGACGACGAGACGGGTCAGCGCGTCGCCGAGAACGGCGGACTCTCGGCCGGCCTACCCTTGGGTCTGCGTCTGCGTTCCGGTCGCGGTGCCGTTTCCTCCCGTCTCGGTCCCCTGCATCTGGGTCGTCCCGGTGGCCCAGATTTCGTACTTGTTGAAGTCCTGCACCCACTCCGAGGAGAACGAGACGACGAAGTTCCACGTCTCGCCCGGCTTGAGCGTGTTCACGTTCTGCGCCTGCGTGGACGTGTAGAACTGCCCCGCTCTGTCGCCCGTCTCGTTCACGGGCGAGACTTTCACCTCGGCGTACTCGAACGTCTTGTTCGAGGTGTTCTTCAGGACGCCCTCAACGCCCGCGACGTCTCCCGACCGGAAGAAGTTGTGTTCCGTGATGTTCAGACCGTTCGTGGACTCCGCGGTCACCACCGTCCCCTGCACCGACGCGGACGTTCCGGTGGACTCCGCTGTTCCGGTCGTCTCCGTCCCGTTCGGGCTGGCGTCCGCTCCCTCGGTCGTCTGCGCCGCCGTCGTCGTCTGTAGCGATTCTGTCGCCGGAACCGTCCCGGTCGTTCCCTCTCCGTTACTCTGTCCGCTACACCCGGCGAGGCCGACGCCGATTGCCACCGCCCCCATTCGTTCGAGAAACGCTCGGCGACTTCGGTCCATTACGTCCTTGACAAACGCTCCCGAGCTCCGTGGCCCTCGGGGCTACACAGTTTGGTTCGGCGGGACGGAGCCGTCGCTGCCGGGCGGATGGCGTCGAAAGAAGGTAGGATTCGGCGTGCGGGCCGACGTTCGAGGGGCGATTCGGGGCGAAGGGGTCGGGTGGGGGTGGTGTGTGCCTATCCGGGGGCGCTCACATAGCGCCGCCCATGCCGCCCATGCCGCCCATACCGCCCATTCCGCCGCCCATGCCGCCGCCGCCGGGCATGTCGTCGCCGTCGTCGTCGCCCGTCTGGCCACCGGAGAGGTCGCCAGCGGCGATGACGTCGTCGATGCGGAGGATCATGACGGCCGCTTCCGTCGCGCTCTCGATGGCCTGCGTCTTCACGCGGAGGGGTTCGACGACGCCCTCGGCCTCCATGTCGATGACTTCGCCGGTGTAGGCGTCGAGACCGGCCGCGAACTCGCCGCCGTCGTGGCGGGCGCGGAGGTCGACGAGCGAGTCGATGGGGTCGAGACCGGCGTTCTCGGCGAGCGTGCGCGGGATGACGTCGAGCGCCTCAGCGAACGCTTCGACGGCGAGCTGCTCGCGGCCGCCGACGGAGTCGGCGAACTCGCGGAGCTTCAGGGACAGTTCGGTCTCGGGCGCGCCGCCGCCGGGGAGAACCTTCCCGTCTTCGAGCGTCGTGCGCACGACGCCGAGGGAGTCCTCGATGGCGCGTTCGACTTCGTCCACGACGTGGTCGGTGCCGCCGCGGAGGATGAGCGTGACGGACTTTGCGTCTTCGACGTCCTCGACGAAGATGCGCTCGTCGCCGCCGACGTCCTTCT
This sequence comes from Halopelagius fulvigenes, assembly GCF_042662625.1. Lineage (GTDB taxonomy): Archaea > Halobacteriota > Halobacteria > Halobacteriales > Haloferacaceae > Halopelagius > Halopelagius fulvigenes. The sequence goes on along the minus strand of NZ_JBHSXH010000015.1, from coordinate 1,609,522 downwards.
GGGCGACGGAGCCGGCGAAGCCGAGGTCGGACTCCTCGATGTCGTCGAGGGAGCCGACGACGCTCGCGCCCGTGGCGCGGGCGAGACGCTTGAGGTCGGAGGACTTCGCGCGACGGACCGCGAGGATACCCTCCTTCGCGAGGTAGTGCTGGGCCATGTCGTCGATGCCGTCGCCGACGAAGACCACGTCGGTGCCGACGTCGACGAGCTTGTCGACCATCTCCTTCAGCTGCTTTTCCTCCTGGTCGAGGAACTGCTGGAGCTGGTCGGGGTCGGTGACGTTGACCTCGGCGTCGATCTCGGTCTCGCGGACTTCGAGCGCGCCGTCGAACAGCGCGACGTTGGCGTCCTCGACCGCGTACGGCATGTTCTCGTCGACGCGCGTCTTGTCGATGATGGCGCCCTCGACGAGTTCGGAGTTGTCGATGGAACCACCGACGACCTTCTCGACGGAGACGTTCTCGGTGTCGATGCCGTCCTCGTCGGCGACGGCCAGTACGGCGTCTACGACGAGTTCGGCAAGCAGGTCCTTCGCGGACTCCGCGCCCTTACCGGTCATCGCCGTGGCGGCGATCTTGACCAGCGTCTCGTGGTCCTCCTCGGACACTTCGATGGCGTTCTCGTCGAGGATCTCCTTGGCCTTCTCGGCGGCCTGACGGAAGCCCTGCGCGATGGTCGTCGCGTGGACGTCCTGGTCGATGAGTTCCTCGGCCTGATCGAGGAGTTCGCCCGCGATGACGACGGCCGTCGTCGTCCCGTCGCCGACTTCGTCCTCCTGCGTCTCGGAGACCTCGACGATCATGTTCGCCGCGGGGTGGTCGATGTCCATCTCCTTGAGGATGGTCACGCCGTCGTTCGTGACCACGACCTCGCCGGAGTTGTCGACCAGCATCTTGTCCATCCCCTTCGGACCCAGCGTGGTCCGGACGGACTCGGCCACGGCCTTCCCGGCCGTGATGTTCATCGATTGCGCGTCCTTCCCCTGTGTGCGCTGGGAGTCTTCGCCCAGAATAATCATGGGCTGTCCCTGCTGCATTCGCTGAGACATATTCACTCGTGGGGTTGTTTGCGATTCTATAAAAAAGTAACGACGGAGTTCCTGACAAAATGGCACACGGGGGAGGGGTTCATCGTGCCATTGAATACCACGATTTCGGGGTGTTTATTACGCCCTCGCTCGGCGTCGTCGGGCGAATTTCGGCCGGTCGTCGGCGGGGCCAGTGGGAGACGGCGGCCGAGAAAAGCGGGCGCGAAGGCGGCCGAGACTGGGAGTCCGGACTCAGCCCGACTGCCGGACGTCGAAGCCGTCGGTGAGTTCGTTGTGCTTCCGTTCGAGGAAGGAGTACACCGCGCCGTGCGGCGCGCCGTCGAGTATCATCCCCACCGCGCGGCGGACCGCCTGCACCTCTTCGGGTTGCCCGATGGTGCCCAGCGTCGAACCCTTGATGACGACTTCCGCGCCGGTGAGCTCCTCCATCAGTTCGCGGGTGCGGCCGTTCTCGCCGATGAGGCGGCCCTTCTGCCGTTGGAGGTCGTTCTTGTTGCGGGTGTGCTCAGAGAGGTCGACGAGCTCGAAGGTTCGCATCTCGTCGTCGAGAAGCGACAGGGCGGACTCGGGGGTGAATCCGCGACCCACGGCCCGGACGATGTCCGGCGCGACGAGTCCGCTGACCGGGTCGCCGACGGTCTCGATGGCGACGGACCCCGACTCCGAATCGATGTCGAGGCGGACCTCCGCTCTGCGCTCTATCTCGCGCATCGTCTCGCCGCCTTCGCCGATGAGGACGCCGATTCGGTCCTGCGGGACCTTCACGTGTTGCATGCCTCTGGCTACCCGGTGGAGCGGTTTAAGGGTTTGTTCGGCCGTTCGCTTCGCATCGGCGTCTCTCACTCGGGCGAGCGTCGCGGAGCGAATCGGCCGCCGAAACTCGGGTCAGCCGTCGTCGTCCGCGTTCGCGCCGTCGGTCGCCGAGGGGTCGTTCGGCGACCCGGACGGGTCGGGGTCCGCCGTCGTGACGAACTCGTAGAGGTCGTCGCCGTCCGTCTCCAACCCTTGTCGGGAGAAGAACTTCGCCACGTTCGTGCAGTCCCGCCGGAGGAACTCGTCGGCGTTCGGGTGGTGGACCGTCACCGCCTGCCCGAGGTCGATGACGACGAGTTCGCCCTCGTGGATTATCATGTTGTACTCCGAGAGGTCGCCGTGGACGAGGCCCGCCGAGTAGAGTCGCCGCATGTACTCGCGGACGACTTCGTAGGCGGTCTGGGGGTTCTCGACGTTCACCTCGGCGAGTCGCCGCGCCCGGTCTTCGACCAGTCCGACCAGTTCCATCACGAGGACGTTCCGCTCGACGGCGATGGGTTCGGGGACGCGGACGCCCGCCTGCCGCGCCCGACTGAGGTTGGCGAACTCCTTCTGCGTCCACGCGAGGACGACCTGCTTCTTGTCGTGTCCGATGCCCTCGAAGCGCGGGTCGCCTTCGAGGTAGTCGCGCATCTGGCGGAAGTTCGAGGCGTTTATCCGATAGATCTTCGCCGCGACGTCCGTGTCCTCGTCGCCGAGAGCCTCGTAGACGTTGGCTTCCTTGCCCGTTGAGATGGGTCCGCCGAACGCCTCGATATGGCCGTCTTGGACCAACTTGTAGATGGCCGCGAACGTGGCGTCGTCGAACACCGACTGTTCGACCTTGAACTGGTCGGCGTCTTTCAGCCGTTTTCGGAAGTCGTCGAACTCGCGGTCCCGGCGGCGAGCGATGCGATCCGCCTCCGTGTCGGAGACGTCTATCTCTTCCCACTCGTCGCCGGGCACGTCGGCTTCGTCCGAGGCGATTAGGCCGAACTCATCGCTCATCTACCGGTCACTACGGGACGGCGCGGTAAAAGCGTCACAGGTGTCCTCCGTCGGCGGAGACGCGTCCTCGAAAACGGTTACTGGATGTGGCCTTCGTCGCGGAGTTGGTCCGCTTCGGACTTCTCGTAGCGCCACGTGATGTCGCCTTTCTCGTCCTGCCAGTCCCACGGTTCGACGAGCACCACGTCGTCCTCTCGGATCCAGATGCGCTTCTGCATCCGACCGGGGATGCGCGCGGTTCGTTCGACGCCGTCGGCGCACCGCACCTCGACGCGGTTCGCACCGAGCATGTTCGTCACGACGGCGAAAACCTCGTCGTCCTCGGGCATCCGCAGGTCGCGACGCCCCTGATTTTCGTTGTCGTTCTTCGCCATACGTGGGCGATTAGTCGTCTTGCTGTTTAAACCCGCGGTTCTCGTCGATTGGATTTTCTCCACTGACGACCGTTACCGCCACTGTGACGCCGATTGCGTCCCCCGATTTTCGGCTCCCCCGACGCGGCGCGAACGGTACCCTTAGGTGTCCGTCGCCGCCACGCGGTGACATGCTCGACAAACTCGGAGCGAAGGGAATCGCCGGTCTGGTCGTCATGGTCGCCGGATTCGCACTCGTCGCGTGGAGCGCACCCGTCGTGGCGGCGGGTCTGGGACTCATCGTCGTCGGACTCATCCTCGTCGCCGGCGGCCTCGCGCAGTCGGTGATGGGGATGCTCGGGATGCCCTAAGTGAGCGACTCGCGGAGGAACGAGAACGCGTCCTCGCGTACGTCGGGATACCAGTACGACGAGTGCAGGAACACGTGGTCCGCGCCCGGGTACGTCCGCACCTCGGCTTCGTCCCCCGCCGCCGCCATCGCCTCGGCGAGTGCCTCCGACGACTCGACGGGGACCACCTCGTCGTCCCCGCCGTGTAACAGAAGCGTCGGCGGCGCGCCGCCGGAGACGTGCGTCACCGGTTGCGCCGCCTCGTAGCGGTCCGGCACCTCCGCGGGCGTCCCGCCGAGGAACCGTTCTACCACTTCGTCCTCGTCGTCGCCCTCGAAGACGTACGGACCGCTGATGCCGACGACCGAATCGGGGCGGGAACTGACGGACGAGTCGTCGCCGAACTCGCCCGCCGGCGCGAGGGCCGACAGCACCGCGAGGTGCGCGCCCGCGGAGTGACCGACGGCGGCGAGTCGGTCCGGGTCGCCGCCGAACGACTCGGCGTTCTCTCTCGCCCACGCGAGTCCGGCGCGAACGTCGCGTATCTGCGCCGGGAACGTCGCTTCGTCGCTGAGGCGGTAGGAGAGTTCGACGGCCACAAATCCCTCGGCTGCGGCGTCGAGCGCCCACCGGGCGAACTGCCCGCGCGCGCCGGACTCCCACGCGCCGCCGTAGACGAAGGCGACGACCGGTCGATTCGTCGCCTCCCCCGTCTCGGCGTAGTACGCGTCCGCGTACAGCGTTCGCTCGGGGCGTTCGACGACGAGGCGGTCGCGTTCGACGGTCAACGAAGTCTCGGCAGCCATGTCGGACGGCGGCGCGCCGGTCACCTCAGCGTTTCGACCGCCGTACGGAAGAAACGCGGTCGGAGACCGCTCAGGAGCGCTGTTCGGCTATCTTCTCGCGGCCCGGCGCGATGAGTTCGTCGAGGTAGTCCGCGAGTGCGCTCTTCGCGTCCGCGGGGTGGAGTTCGCCCGATTCGAGGTCCGACTCCAGCGACTCGTAGTCGTCGTACTCCAAGTCGCCGCCGTACTGGTCGGGGCGTTCGACGACGACGCTCTCGAACCGCGGGAACACATGGTACTGGAATATCTGCAGCACGGGGTTCTCGCGTTCGTTGCCCTCGCCGTCGGGTTCGGGGTCGGCCGTCGGCGGGCAGAACGCCTTGTTCACCTTCTCCCGGAGGTCCTCCTCAGTGTCCTCCATCGAGATGGTGATGCCCTCCGAGGAGGACATCTTGCCGACGCCCGTCGAGAGGTCCGCGAGGATGGGCGTGTGGACCGCCGGGCGGACGTCGTAATCGAGGGACGGAAGCACCTCGCGGGCGAGCATGTGGACCTTCCGCTGGTCGAGTCCGCCGACGGCGAGGTCCAAATCGAGGTACTCGATGTCCAGCGCCTGCATCAGGGGGTAGACGACCTGCGACACCTTCGGGTTCGATCCGCGCTGAATCTCCGCCATCGCGCGTTCGGCCCGCGAGAGCGTCGTCTCCAGTTCGAGGGCGTGCGTGTCGAGGACGTACTCCTCGTCCATCTGGTACTCCGACCCGAGGACGAACTCCGTGTTCTCCTCGTCGAGGCCGTAGGCGACGAACTGTTCGCGCATGCGGTCGGCCGTCTCGCGGATCTCCTCGAACGTCCCCTTGTCGTTGAGGTAGGCGTGCACGTCCGCCAGCAGGATGACCACCTCGAAGCCCGCCTCCTGCAGGTCGATGAGTTTGTTGGCCGTCAGCATGTGGCCGATGTGGAGGACCCCCGAGGGTTCGTACCCGACGTACGCTCGCTTGCCATCGGGGTCGTCGGCCAGCGTGCGTACCTCGTCCTCCGTGACCACCTCGGCGGCGTTCCGGGTGATCAGGTCGTAGGCGTCCATACGTGTGCGTGTCCGCGGTTCGGGATATGACTTCTGGAACTCCCCGCACCGACGAAGACTCTGGTCTTTTCAGGAGGAATGAGGCGGGATCGGTATCGATGAGTGCGGTGACGTAGAACGACGGGATTTCCAACGTTACCCCGCATCGCAGCCTGAAAAGACCAAACTGATACCGCACCGGTCGTACCGTTCTGTGATGGCAACCACTCGCTCGCCGATACTCATCCTCGTCGGCTTGGTCGCCGCCGCGTTCGTCCCCCTCGCGGTGATGTGGGCCGCCGTCGGCGGCGTCGAAGGAGTCGCCTACCTCCTCGGGTTCGCGGTGTACTTCCTCGTCTTCCACGTCGCGCTTCCCGGCCGCGTCTACTTCGACGCCCGCGAACGCGGGAGCAACTCGGTGCTGGCGTGGACGGCGCTGGCGTTCTTCCTCCCTCTCGTCGGCGCGGCCCTCTACTTCCTCGTCGGGCAGTCCCGACTCGGCGAACCGACGGGGTAACGCGGCCTATCGCGGACGAATCCCGATACCGACGGATGCCGTTTTCCGACTCAGCGTGCCGCTACCTCCGACTCCTGAATCCAGCCGAACGCCCGGCGGAGGCGCGCCCACCCTCGCCGCCAGACGAGCCAGTATCCGGGAACGGCGCCCACCGCGAACAGGAGAGCGTAGTACAGCAACTCGACCGCGAAGTCGTCGACGAACTGCGGAAACACACCGACGCTCCGTAGAACGAACCACAGTTGGACGGCTACAACGTGGCCCACGACGAACGCCCCGACGGCTCTCTCGGTCGGTCCGGCGGGTTCCGTCCGACCGCCGATCTCGCTCCGATACAGTAGATACCCGACGACGAGAGGTTGGAAGACGGTACAGCCGATTGCCCACAGCAGGCTCGAGTCGCTTCCTCGCTCCTTCGCGTCGAGATATATCCAGTAAGCGAGAAGAACGGACATCAGCGCGTGGAAGGCGGAGAACGGGGAGCCGAGGAGATAGGAGAATGTCACACCCGCGTAAACGTCGCTACCTCCTATCTATTTTTGACGAAATGACAGTTTATGCCGGACCCGAACGACCCTCAGCGACTCTCGCCTCTCGTCTCCGCGCGGTGCTCGCTGATGATCTGGTCCATCATCGCCTCCTTCTGCTCCTTGCGGCGTTCCTCGGCGCGGTCCTCCCAGTCCTCAATGACCTCGGCCACGTCGGACTCGCGGGCGACGGCGAGTTCGTCCACCTCCTGCAGTCGCACGTCGTCGGCCGGTCCGACGGGTATCTCGTGGTCGAACAGCACCTCGTCGGCCTCGCTGGAGAGGCCGCCGACGCCGCGGAGGACGACGCGGGGGTTCGTCTCGGCCAGACGCTTCGCCGTCGCCCGCCCCGCGCCGGAGGCGTCCCGCAGGAACACCACGTCGCCGGCGGCGAGTCCGTACTGCTCGTCGGCGCGTTCGACGGCGTCCGTGGTGAACTGCTCGACGACTTTCACCGGCACGAGGTCCTTCTCGGTGTTGACGTCCGCGAAGTTCGAGTGGTCGAGCTTCCACAGCGTCTTCAACCGCTCCAGTTTCCGGTCGAGCGTCTCGTTCTCCTCCTCTAAGGTCTCGACGCGGCGTTCGAGGCGGCCGTTCTCGCGTTCGAGTCGCTGCACCTCGCGGCGCTCTCTGGCCTCCCGACGCTCCTCGCGTTTCGCCTCGGACAGTTCCGCTTTGTACTCCTCGATGGTGTCGTCCTTCTCGTCGATGGTCTCCTTGAGGTCCTCGACGTGCGATTCGAGGCGCTCGACCCGCGTCTCCAACCGGCGAATCTCCTTCTCCTCGTCGGTGAGTTCGCGCTGCTCCTGCGTCGATTCGGTCTCCTCCTCCTGCACGTCGTCGTCCAACTCCCGGAGGACGGCTTCGACGGACTCCTCGCCCGCGACGACGCGCGCGATGACCGTCCCGCGCTCGATGTCCGGCGGCACCTTCCGGGTGATGCGCTCGAACTGGTCCTCGTGGTCGTCGAAGGCGAAGAGCGCCGCCGCCAGCGCGTCGCGTTGGTGGTCGTTCTCGTACTCCGCCTCGCGGGTGCGGTGGAGCTTCTCGTCCACCGGCAGATCCGAGTTCGGCACCCACCCGGCGGCGTCGAAACTCCGCCGGAACTTCTCGACGGTTTCGGGTATCGGCGTCACGTCGGCGGCGACGACGACGGGCCGTCCGCGTTCGATGAGCCACTCGATTATCTCGGCGGTGTCGGCCGTCCGCGTCGAACGCACGTCGAGGACGTGCCCGTCTAAGTCCACCACCGCGGCGGCGGTGGTCGTCCCGGGGTCGATGCCGACGATGACGTGGTCGCGGCGCTTCACGAGGGGTTCGAACTCGATGCCGTCGAGGCGTTCGCGCTCTACCTCCACGCGCGTGTCGCCCGCGCGGCCGGCGGAGACGGGGATGTCCTCGGGCCGCGCCTCGACGAGGAACGTCGCGTTCGAGTAGCCGCCGTACTTCTCGGTCACGTCCATCTCGTACTCCAGTCCGGCCTGCTTCAACCGGCTCTCGACTTCGCGAGCGCGCCGCTTCACCGACCCGTGGATGCGGCGGGTGTAGCGGTCCTGACTCCACCCGCCCTTGCCGGTCGAGCGACCGCGGGAGACTTTCACCGTCGTCGTGTTCGTGAAGGCGGACACCTCGACGCCGACGTTCGCGGCGGCGAGTCGGGCGGCCGCTTCGGCCTCCTTCATCGGCTTCTTGCCGTAGGGGACGCCGTGCCTGGAGGCGACCCGCGAGAGCGGTTCCGGTCGCTCCGCGCCGGTCACCTGCACTAATCGAGTCTCGGAGGGAAGCGACCGGAGGAACCGAACCAGGTCGTCTTTGTCCGCCGCCAACTCGTACATGTTGTCGGTGGCGACGAGGGCGGGCTTCTCGCGGTCGATGAGGCGTCTCAGTTTCCGGTGGGAGACCACGTCGCGGTCGATGTTCTCCCCGTCGAAGGCGACGACGGCGTACGACGGCGCGTCGCCGCGCACGTCGCCGCTCTGGATGTCCACGCCGAAGACGAGGGAGTCGAGCGCACTCGTCCGGTCGTTCACAGATTAGTTTGGTCGGAGACGAATATATACCCCACGCCGATGTCGGAGTCCGACAGGTGGCGTTTCGCGCCGCGCCCTCGATACGGCGACGGTGACCGCCCCTTCGGATGCGTTCAGCGCAGCGAGGCGCAGACCGGTCCGCGAGCCGAGAGTTCCGACGGACTCGTCAACGGAGAGTTCCGTCGGCGACGGGGACGACGCGCCCGCCGACGCGCACCGTCACGTCCCCCGTCTCGTCCTCGGCGTCTCCTGCCTCGCCGTCCGGGTTCTCGTCCTCGTCGCGCGCTTCGAGGTGGAGCAGCGACGGGCGTCCCATCTCGTACCCCTGTTCGACGGTGGCGGTCACCTCCGGCGAGTCGAAGTAGCGGTGCCGGGCGAGGTAGCCCGCGAGACACCCGTTCGCGCTCCCAGTCGCGGGGTCCTCCGGCACGTTGTACCCGAGGGCGAACATGCGCGCCGCGAAGTCGTTCGCCCCGTCTCGCGGGTCCGGACAGAACGGAAAGAGGTTCTCGACGCCCACGTCGGCGAGGAGTTCGTCGTAGGCGCGGCGGTCCACCGCGATTCGTCCGAGGGCGTCGCGGTCGGTCAGCGGAATCAGCACCGCCGGGAGGCCGGTGGAGACGACCTGCACCGGCCACTCGTCGTCCACGTCCGACGAGTCGAGCGACAGCACCTCTGCGACGCGTTCGGGGGTGAGCGTCTCGCCGAACTCCGGCGGATTCTGCGTCATCCACAGCACCTCCTCGCCGCCCTCCTCGCGGACTTCGACGGGAATCCGCCCGACGGGGAGGTTCAGCGTCACCTCGTCGCCGGCCCCGAACTCCTCGCGGAGGACGGCGGCGGTGCCGAGCGTCGGATGCCCGGCGAACGGTATCTCCTCCTTCGGCGTGAAGATGCGCACGTCGTACCCATCGCCGAGAGAACCTCGGCGGGCCGCCGGACGTCGTCCGGCGACTCCCTCTCGCTCTTCGCCCGTCTCGACGAACGTCGTCTCCGAGTAGTTCATCTCCCGGGCGATATCGAGCATCTCCTCGTCGCTCAGGGACGCGCCGTCCTCCACGACGGCCAGTTGGTTGCCGGCGTACCGACGGTCGGCGAACACGTCCACGATGTGAAAGCGGTGCTCCGCGCTCATGGCCGCCGGTGGGGCGGCTTCGTTCAAAAGATTACGCGAGGTGTGCTACTCCTCGGCACGGAACTCGCTCGCCCACGCCGTCTCGCACTCCTCGCCGCAGAAGGAGAACAGGAGGGGCGTCCCGTCGGTTCCGCGGAGGGTGACGACGGGGTACCTGACCCCGACTTCGAAGACGGTTCCGCAGTGCGCGCACATCCGGAGGTTCGCCGCCGGGTCTTCAGCCATGGGCGGGCGCGACGGTGACGACGCCGGAACTGTTCGCCTCGACGCGGTATCCGCAGTACGAGAAGGCGACCCAACTCTCCGCTCCCACCTCGGAGCGGACGATGGCGTCGAGGACGTCCGTGTCCACCGCGCCGTACAACGGCGGCAGTTCCAGCGAGTGGACGCCCTCGGCCTCCGCGACGGTTCTGACGACGGCCATCGTCGCACCTTCCTCCCCCACCTCGACCCTGATACGCTTCGATTCGTTGGACTCCATACTCTTGCGGGGAGAGACGCGCGCAGTCGGGATACTACGTGCCTCTATCTATCGAGCGTCCGGGTCGCCCCCGCCCTATGTATCTAGATGCCGCCCTGCTGCGCTATCAGGAGCGAGAGCAGCTTCCGGGAGGCCCGCCGGAGGTGGTAGTTGAACGTGGGTTGGGTGATGCCGAGCGAACGGGCTATCTCCTCGCCGGTTTGGTACCGCGGCGACTCGAAGTAGCCGCTGTAGTACGCGGTCACGAGGACTTCCAACTGGCGTTCGGTGAGGTGCGACGCGAGCGTCGTCTGTAGGCTGTCCAACGTCCGCACTTCCCGTTCCCGTTCGCGCCGCGCGACGAGTTCCACGTCCGGGTACGTCCCCTGAAGCCGTTCGATCAACTCCCGGATGTTCGTCTCGGCGGGCACTTCGACGGTGGCGGTCAGCGTCTCGCCGTCGGTGCGAATCAGACGGGGAACCGCGCCGTGTTCGACGAACGTCACCGCGGGCGGCGGTTCGGTCACCACCGCCTCGAACAACTCCGACTCCTCGTCCGTCGAGAGCGCCTTCAACCGGCGGACTGACGGGAGTTCCGCCGCCGCCCTCTCGACGTCGCCCGCGACGGTAGCCGGCGTCCGGAAGAAGACGAGGTACCGGTCGTCGCTCCGCGGCAGTACCGATTCGTAGGTGAGCAAGCAGTCGGCCTCCGCGGCGAGTCGGTGGAGCGTCTCGTTCGTCGCCCGAAGCCGGAGTTCGAGCTCGACAACCCGGTCCGCGACCAACCCCTGCTTCGTCTCCGCGCCGTTTATCGCGTGGGCGATGGTCTCCCCGAGTTCCTCGTACACCGTCCGCGTGAGAGCGTCGAACTCGTCCGTCCGCGTCGCGTACACGGTCAGGACGCCGTACGGAATCTCGTCGTAGTGGAGGGGGACGCTTATCGCCGACTGGAACCCCCGCGAGAGGGCCTCCCGCCGCCACCGATTCTCGCGCAGTCCGTCCACGACGTTCGGAACCACCACCACCGCTCGCTCTCGCGCCGCCCGGTCCGCGGGTTCCGTCGTTCGCTCCTCGGCGTCTATCGCCGCGAGCTGTTCGAGGTACCCCCGGTCCATCCCTTCCCACGTCCGCGGTCTGACGGTCTCCGTCTCGCGGTCGTACTCGCCGACCCACGCGAGGGCGTAGCGGTCGTTCGCGACGAGTTGCTCGCAGACGGCGCGTTCGACCGCCTCCCGCGTCCGCGCGTCCACGAGGCGTTCGTCGATGCCCCGGATGAGTTCGTTTATCTGGTTCAGCCGTTCGAGTCGGGCCGTCTGCTGGCGGAGTTCCCACTGTCGCTCCCGAAGCGCCTGCTCGTCCGCCAACCGGTCGAACGCCGCGCGAATCGTCGTCCCGAGGAGGTCCGCGAGCGTCTCCGTCTGGTCGTCGAACGCCCCCGTCGCCGTCTCGCCCGCGAGCAACACCCCGTACTCGCCGAGGGGAATGAACAGCCCCCGCCGCATCGGAATCTCCGTGTGGCGCAGGGTCTCCGAGTCGTGGACGTCCGCGAACGCGAGCACCTCGTCCTCGAAGAAGGCCCGTCGGATGAGGCTCGCCTCGTCGGCGGGGAACGTCGGCACGGGCGGGTAGCGGGAGGCTATCTCCGGGGAGTGCGCGAGGTGGACGAACGCCCTCTCGTCGGGGTCGTACCGGAAGAGGACGGCGTCCGGAAGCGACAGCAGTTCCCGACTCGCCTCGACTGCGATTCGCGCTATCTCCTCCTCCGTCGTCGCCGACAGGAGGTCGTGGGCCGCTTCGTACAGTTCCGTGAACGCCTCGGCCGAGCGCTTTCGCTCGGTGACGTCGCGGACGACGCCGACGACGCCGTGCGTCTCGTCGCCGAAGGTGATGGGCGCGAGCCACGCCTCCACCGGGAGTCGCTCGCCCGATTTGGTCTCGACTTCGCTCTCCATCGCGGCGACGCTCCGCCGTTCCTCGATCAACTCCGCGTGCAGTCGCGCCGCCGACTCGGGGTCCGCCACGTCGGCCACCGCGTCGGCCCGACTCCCGACGAGTTCCTCGCGGGAGTAGCCCGTCATCCGGACGAACGCGTCGTTGACCGTGGTGAATCGCCACTCGTCGTCGAGGACGCAGATGCCGTCGGTGACCGTCTGGACTATTGCCTCGTACCGCTCGAGTTCGCGTTCGCGCGCTTTCCGGTTGCTGATGTCACGCAGGAATATCGAGAGCCCGGACTCGGAGGGGTACAGTTGCACCTCCGTCCACCGGTCTATCGGTTCGGGGATGTACGCCTCGAACGACGTCGGTTCCTGCGTCTCCATCGCCTCGTGGGACACGTCCCAGAACGCCCTCGAATCGGGGTAGAGGTCCCAGATAACCTGCCCGATGTGATCCTCTGCGGGCCGCCCGGTGAGGCGCGCGGTCGCCTCGTTGACGTAGGTGTAGCGCCACTCGGTGTCGAACGCCGCGAACGAGTCGGTCGTCCGGTCGAGAACCTCGTTCAGCGTCGTCTCCACCTCGACGCGGTTCGTGACGTCCTGGAACGTGGCGATGACGCCGCGCACCGTCTCGCCGCGTTCGCCGTCACCGTCGTCCGCGCCGTCACCGTCGCCCGCGCTGTCTCCTTCTCCGCCGTCGCCCTCCTCGTAAAGCGGCGTCGCGTTGACCGAGAGCCAAACCCGCTCTCCACCGGGCCGCCTGACCCCGATTTCGGCGTCGGTGACGGGGGACTTCGAACGCAACGCCCGCGCGAACGGGAGTTGCTCCTCGGGAATCGGCTCCCCCTCGGAGTCCACGATGTCGAACGCGGCGGCGTCGTAGGTGAGCGTCCGCAGTTCCGACGCCTCCCGGCCGAGAAGCGACTCCGCGCGCGGGTTCGCGTGGACGATGTCGCCGCCCGCGTCGAAGGTGATGTAGCCGACGGGGCTCACCTCGGCGAACGTCGAGTCGGCGTCCCCCCGAGTTTCCGCGCTCGCCGCCCCGCCGTCGGCGCTCCGACCCGTCGCGACGGCCGCCTCGATACGACGCCGGAGCACCGCGTACTGCTCGGTCCCGGACTGCTTTCGGAGGTAGTCGGTCGCGCCGCGGTCGAACGCCTCCTCGACGAGTCCCTCGGCCGGACGGTCCGTGAACACGACGACGGGGAGCGCGGGGTTCTCCTCGCGGACCGCTTCGATCAGTTCCGGGCCGTCCGCGTCGGGAAGCGCGTACTCGGCGACGACGCACGCGAACTCGGCGCCGGCGTCCCGGAGGCGCGAACGCGCCGCATCCAGCGTGGGAACCGCGACGACGGACATCCCCGACTCCGGGCCGTCGAAGTACCGTTCGACGCGCTCTCGGTACGCGGCGTCCGGTTCGACGTAGAGGACGGACAGCGGTGTCGGAGTCGCCGTCAAGACGACGGCCGTAGGGTTCGTAATACGTTAGCAGTTCCGGCGACCGCGGCCCCGGCGGACGGCGACCGGCGCGGACCGGGTCCGGCGGCGGTTCCCGCTCACTCCTCGCCTTCGTCGTCGTTCGGGTAGGGAACCTCCATCTTCTGCCCGTCGTCGGGGACGAACGCCTCCTCGCCTTCGAACACCTCGCGGGCCTCCGCCAGTATCGGCGTCGGGTCGCCCGCGTACCGCGAGGAGATGTGGGTGAGTGCGAGTCGCCGCGCGCCCGCGCGGTTCGCTATCTCGGCGGCCTCTCGGCCGGTGGAGTGGCCGGTGGACCGCGCCCGTTCGGCCCAGTCGTCGGCGAAGGTGGCGTCGTGGACGAGGAGGTCCGGCCGGTCGGCCGCCTCGACGGTGCCGCCGACGGGGCGGGTGTCGCCGGTGTAGACGAGCGTTCGGCCGGGGCGGGGGTCGCCGACGACCTGTTCGGGTTCGACCACGGTGCCGTCGTCGAGTTCGACCGACTCGCCGGAGTGGAGGCGGCCGAATGCGGGGCCGACGGGGACGCCGAGTTCCTCGGCGCGTTCGCGGTCGAACCGCCCCGGCCTGTCGTCTTCGACGAGTGCGTACCCCATCGACCGGACGTTGCGGTGTTCCGTCTCGAACGTCCGCACCTCGTAGCCGTCCCCCGAGAGTGCGACGCCGCCCGGTCGAACCTCGTGGATGTTCACGGGGTAGCCCGGTCGGTAGCCGCCGGCGTTCACGAGGCTCTGGAGGTGCCGCTTCGCCCCCGGCGGCGCGTGTATCGCGATGGGTTCCTCGCGGTCGTTGAAGTCCCACGTCTGTATCAGGCCTGGAATCCCGAGGACGTGGTCGCCGTGGAGGTGCGTGACGAACAGGTGGGAGACGGAGAAGCCGGTTCCGAACCGCATCATCTGCCGTTGGGTGCCCTCGCCGCAGTCGAACAGCAGTCGCTCCCCCTCGCGTGCGACGAGGAGCGCACTCGGCCCTCGCTCCGTCGTCGGCACGGCGCCGCCGGTCCCGAGAAACGTCACGCGCATCGACATGCTCGTTGCTGGGACGCCGCGGCGGTAAACCGTGTCGAATCTGCGAGGCGGCGACTCGCCGGCGTCGGCCGGGGAAGGGGCCTTTATTCCGTTGGCCGTCCAATCTCACCGGCATGAACGACCGGCGCGAGGGTTCCCGCGACGACGCCGAGAGAACCTCGGCGGGCCGTCGGACGCGGTCCGACGACGACGGCGAGAAGTGGTGGGGTAGCGATGAGTGGTGGGGCGGCGAGGGCGACGGCGAGTGGGCCGGTATCGCCTCCCTCCTCGTCCTGGGCCTCGGCCTCGGGTCGCTGTTCGGACTGGTACCCATCGAGCCGTTCTGGGCCATCTTCGCCATCGGGTTCGCCGTCGTCGTCCCGTTGGTGGCCATCCTCGAAGAGCGCTACCGCGAGTCCCACGCGTCCGAGAACGCGCCCGAGTCTGACGCTCCGTCCGGTCGAACCGACGGTCTCGACGACGACGAGTCCGTCTCGGACGCCCTCGCCCGCATCCGCGACCGGTACGCGCGGGGCGAACTCTCCGAGGAGCAGTTCGAGCGGAAACTCGAACTGCTGTTGGAGACGGAGACGCCCGAGGACGCCCGCGAACGCGTCCGTCGCGCGAGGGCGGACCGCGCCGCGCGGGAGACGGAGGCCGAGGCGGAGGCGGAGTCGGAGTCGGAGTCGTAGGGTTTCTTACCGTCCGACCGCTACCACCGACCGATGGACGCGCCCCTGTGGACGGAGACGCACGCCCCGTCGCTGTCCGACCTCCCGCAGGAGGAGGTCCGCGAGCGATTGGGCCGAACCGTGGACGAACCGATGAACCTGATACTGCAGGGGCCGCCGGGCGTCGGAAAGACCGCCGCCGTGCGGGCACTCGCCCGCGAGGCGCACGACGACCCGGACAACGACCTCGTCGAAATCAACGTGGCCGACTTCTTCGGCCGCACGAAGAAGCAGATCCGCTCGGACCCCCGGTTCGAGCAGTTCCTGACCGGCCGGAGTCGGATGGCGAAGCGCGACATGATAAACCGCGTGCTGAAGGAGTCGGCGGGCTACGCGCCCGTCTCCGGGGAGTACAAGACCATCCTGTTGGACAACGCCGAGGCCATCCGCGAGGACTTCCAGCAGGCGCTTCGCCGCGTGATGGAACAGCACCACCGGACGACGCAGTTCGTCATCACGACGCGGCAACCGACGAAGCTCATCCCGCCGATTCGCTCGCGGTGCTTCCCCGTGCCCGTCCGCGCGCCGACGACGGAGGAGACGAAGGCGGTCCTCCGAGGCGTCGCCGACGCAGAGGACGTGACCTACGAGGAGATGGCGCTGGGCATCGTCGCCTCGAAGGCAAACGGGGACCTCCGCCACGCCATCCTCGCCGCGCAGGACGCCGCCATCGAGGGCGACGGCGAGATAACGATGGCCGCCGCGCAGGAAGCGCTCTCGGCCGTCGGCCACGACGACGACCTGAAGGACGTCTTGGAGACGGCCCGCGAGGGCGAGATTCGGGACGCCCGAAAGACGCTCACGACGCTTCTGGACGACGAGGGGTACGACGGGCAGGAACTCCTGCGCGACATCCTCCGCGTCGCCGACACCTACCCCGAGGAGTTCGGGGACGACGACCTGATTCGCCTCCACCGCCTCGCCGGCGGCGTCGATCTGGACCTGGCGGAGGGACTCGACGCCCGCCTGCACCTCTCGCATCTCCTCTCGGCGTGGGCGGCCGGGCAGACGGAACTCGACGAGGAGTCCCTCGTATAGATGCGACTTGCACCCGGCGTCCGGCGGTTCGGCCTCCCCGCGTTCCTCGCCGCCGCCCTCCTCTCGGTCGTCGCGCCGCCCGCCGCCGCCGTCGCGTTCGCCGTCGGCGCGTTCACGCTCTGGTTCTTCCGCGACCCGGAGCGCCGACCCTCGACGTGGGGCGTCGTCTCCCCCGCCGACGGGCGCGTCTCCGTCGTCCGCGAGGAGGGTGAGCAGATTCGCGTCGGCGTGTTCATGAACGTCACCGACGTCCACGTCAACCGCGCGCCGTTCGACGGCACCGTCGAACGCGTGACCCACAGACCGGGCGCGCACCGACCGGCGTTCTCGAAGGAGTCGGAGCGAAACGAACGCGTGGACGTTGACGTCTCGACGCCGGAGGGCCCGGCGGAACTGTCGCTCATCGCCGGCGCGTTCGCCCGCAGAATCCACCCGTACGTCGAGGAGGGCGACGACCTGACGCGCGCCCGGCGAATCGGCCACATCGACTTCGGCAGTCGCGCGGACGTCCTCCTCCCGCCCGCCTACGACCGCGAGGACGTGTTGGTCGAGGTGGGCGATACGGTCCGCGCCGGGGAGTCCATCGTGGCCCGGCGCGAGGGCGGTCCGAACGACCCGACGGCCGCCGACGCAGGCGCGGACGCCGGGAACGCGGACGAGCGCTGAGTCCCGCCTCGTCTCTGCGACCTGCCGATCCGCCGTAGCGTTTCTGTGACTCCCGGCCGTCGGAGGACCCATGCGGGTCATCGCTCACCGCGGGTTCGGGGACGAGTACCCCGAGAATACGGTCTATGCGGCCCGTGAGTCCGCGCGACGGGCCGACTGCGTCGAACTCGACGTCCGCCGGTGCGGGTCGGGCGAACTGGTCATCAGCCACTTTCAGCGGTTGTTCTGGACGACCGACGACTTCGCGCGGGTGAACCAGCGGTCGGCGGCGGAACTGGAATCGCTCGGCGTGGACGGGTCGTCGTACGGCGTCCCCCGCCTCGACGACGCCCTCGACGTCATCCCGCCGGACGTGTGCGTCGAACTCGACCTGAAGGAACCCGGCGTCGTCGAGGACGTCCTCGCTCTCACCGACGAGATACCGAACGACGTCGTCCTCACCTCCTTCTATTCGGACGTCCTCTGGGAGGCGCAGTCGATGGACGAGTCGGTGACGCTCGCGTACAACTTCGACGTCCGCGTCGAACGGAACCTCACCACCGCCCGCCTCCTCGACTGTGGCCGGGTCAACGCCCACTGGTCGCTCTGTCTGGGAACCGACCTCGTCGAACGGGCGCGGGAGGAGGGGATCACCGTCTACGCGTGGCCGGTTCGGTGGCGGGGCGTGGCGTTCGCACTCGGCGCGGCGGGCATCGAGGGACTCGTCGCCTCTCACCCCGGGGTGGCCGAGTGGGCGAAACGCGGGCGGCGACTCCGCGGCGGCGAGTGACGTTCGGGCGCGTACTCACTCCGAGGGAACGACGTTCTGGTTCCCGCTGAACAGGTTTTCCGGGTCGTACCCGGTCTTTATCTCGGACAGTCGGTCGTAGTTCTCGCGGTAGACGGCCCGTTCTTGGCCAACCTCCTCGGGAACGAAGTTGGCGTAGACGCCGCCCGTCGCGTGCGGCGTCATCGCGGCGTGGAGTTCGCGCGCCCACGCGATGCACTCCTCGTCCTGTTCGGGGCCCTCCCACCGCGTGTGGAGGTTCATCAGGAACTCGGCGTCGCGGTGGGGGTACGCCGTCGCGTCCACCGGAACGTCGTTTATCGCTCCGCCCAACTGCGCGACGGCTATCTCGCTCTGCGGGGTCGGAATCTTCCCGCCGTACTCCACGAACGTCTCTATCATCCCGTCGGTCATCGCCTCGAAGTTGTGCGACTTCCAGTAGTTCCGCGCGCCCTCCGTCAGTAGCGGGTCGAACGCCTGTTGCCAGTCCACGTACACGTGCGGGGCGACGGCGTCCGCTATCGGGTCGCCGATGTCTCGAAGCGGTGCGAGCGCCTCCTCGCCGTCCTCCACGTCTCCGGCGTAGAACGCCGCGAGGACGAGGACGCGTTCGCCGTGCCACTTCTCGTCGAGGAACGGAAACGGCGGCGCGTCCCGAATCACGAACCACACGCTGACGTCGTCGGGCGCGTCGCTGGTGAACTCGCGGTACTCGCGTAGCACGTCCGCGGCGTCCTCGAACGAGTAGACGACGGGTCCCGAGAACACCTCCGTCCCGACTTCGTGCAGGTCGAACTCGAAGGAGGTGACGACGCCGAAGTTACCGCCGCCGCCGCGGACACCCCAGAACAGGTCCTCGTTCTGCGTCTCGTCGGCGTGGCGTAACTGCCCGTCGGCGGTGACGATGTCGACGGCGCGGAGGTTGTCGCACGTGAGTCCGTACTTCCGGGAGTACCAGCCGAACCCGCCGCCCAATGTGAGACCGGCGATGCCCGTCGTCGAGTTATATCCCACCGGCGTCGCCAGACCGAACGCCTGCGTCTCGTGGTCCAACTCGGCGAGCGTCGCGCCCGGTTCGACGCGGGCCGTCTTCGACTCGGGGTTCACTTGTACCGACCGCATCGGCGACAGGTCTATCATCAGTCCGCCCTCGAGGACTGCGCTCCCGGCGATGTTGTGGCCGCCGCCCTTCACGGAGAGCGGTAGTCCGTGCTCTCGGGCGGCGTCTACCGCCGCCATCACGTCCGCCGCACCGGCACACTGTGCGACGAGTGCGGGCCGGCGGTCTATCATGGCGTTCCAGACCGCCCGGGCGTCGTGGTAGCCGGGGTCCTCCGGCTGGAGCAACGTTCCGCGGAATCGCGCTTCGAGGTCTCTGTATATGCGTTCGTCTCCCGGTGGTGTCTGTACTGCCATGATCTCTCCTCCGAGAGATACGCTCCGCACGTACAAGTAGAATCTTAACGATCGTTCGGTATAAATTCGGATGCGGACTGTTACTACCGGCTGTCACGACGCCTCGACTCACTCCCGAGCGAGGACGTGCACGTGGCGGTCCAGCGACCGGTGAACCCGCCGAACGAACCGCTCTTCGACGCGCCACCCGGCGTCTTCGGCGGCGTCCTCCCAGGACCTATCTGCGACGAGGACCGCCGAGGGGGCGACTCGCGCCGCCTCCGAGAGCGCGCCGGAGACGAGGTCCGAGAGTTCGTGCCGCGCGATTTTCGACTGCCGACCGTACGGCGCGTCGAAGACGATAGCGTCCGCCGCGTCGTCGCGGAACGGCAGGTCCGTGGCGTCGCCGCGGACCACGTCCCAGTCGTCCCGCGGGGCGAGCGCGGAGAGGTTCTCCCGCGCGCCGCGGGCCATCTTCCACTGGGCGTCGCTCCCGAGGGCGCGCGCGCCGACGAGACTCGCCTCCACGAGGATGCCCCCGGTGCCGCACATCGGGTCGAGAACCGTCGCGTCCGGGAGCGACCGCCCGGCGGCGACGTTGACGTACGCGCGGGCGTCGAGGGGGGCCATGCTCCCCGGTTGGAAGAACGGCCGGTCGGTGGGTCGCCTGTCGCCGAAGTCGCGGACGCTCTCGGCCACCGCCCACCCGAGGTAGCACTCCTCGCCCGAGAACACCGCGCGGAGTTCGTGGTCGGGGTCCTCCAGATCGACCGAGAACCCCCGGTCAACGAGGACGCCGCCGAGGGCGCGTTCGGCCTCGCTCGTGCTCGCGTCGGCCGTCGCGCGGACGTTTCGGCCTCGAACGGCCACCGACCCGGCCCGGTCTATCGACGCCGCCTCCAGCAGGGCGACGGCGCTCTCGACGCCGGCGTCCGTCCGACCGACGAGTTCGCTGACGCGGTGGGTGTACGCGAGGTGGCGAACGCGCTCGGTTCGGACGCCGCGTGCCGTGGCGAGGCCCGGCGCGACGACGGAGACGGCGTCGGCGGCGGCGCGTCGGGCTTCGATTGCGGCGAACGCCTCGTCGTCGGGTTCGCCTGCGAGTTCGAGGCAGTACACGGTCGGACGTGTCCGGCGGCGGCCATGAGGGTGTCGATGCGGCGGGACGGCGCACCGACGCAGGGCGCGCGAGGGCGTCGGCGCGTCCGGGAGACGGGCGAACAACGAAGGCGTTCGAAGGTGTCTACTCCGACGATGGGACTCCTCCCCGACGCCGTCTCGCTCTCTCCCGTCCCGGCGCCGTCTCCGCTCGAAGCCGTTCTGTGGGTTCTCGCCGTCGCGTTCTACGGCGTCGGAGACTACGTGACCACCGTGGCGGCGGCGTCGCGTCCCGACGCCGTGGAGCGAAATCCGATCGTCAGGCGCGTCTTCGCCGCGCCGCTCTCGCCGCTCGTCTCCTTCGCCCTGCTGAAGGCCGCCGCGTTCGGCTGCTTCGTCGCGGGCTATCTCTTCGTCGGCCCCTCGCCGGTTCGCCCGGCCATCCCCGGGGCCGTCGCGGTCGTCGGCGTGTTGGTGACGCTCCAGAATATTCGCGTCCTTCAGCGGTGACGACATCTGTCAGGTCCCGCACCAACCTTTTTAAAGGTTAAATACGTCGTTTAAGTTGTCACATGACCGACCCCAAGGACACGATAAACATCGAGAACGTCGTAGCCTCGACCGGAATCGGTCAGGAATTGGACCTTCAGAGCGTGGCGATGGACTTAGAGGGCGCGGACTACGACCCGGAGCAGTTCCCCGGTTTGGTCTACCGCACGCAGAACCCCAAGTCCGCGGCGCTCATCTTTCGGTCGGGGAAAATCGTCTGCACGGGCGCTAAGTCCACGGACGACGTTCACGAGAGTCTCCACATCGTCTTCGACAAACTCCGCGACCTGCAGATTCCGGTGGACGAGGAACCGGACATCACCGTCCAGAACATCGTCACCTCGGCGGATCTAGGGCGGAACCTGAATCTCAACGCCATCGCTATCGGTCTGGGGTTGGAGAACATCGAGTACGAACCGGAACAGTTCCCGGGTCTCGTCTATCGACTCGACGAACCGAGCGTCGTCGCGCTCCTCTTCGGGTCGGGTAAACTCGTCATCACCGGCGGCAAACACCCCTCGGACGCGAAAGAGGCGGTGGACGAAATCGTCTCTCGGTTGAGCGAACTCGGTCTCTTAGACGGATAGCTCGCGTCCTGGGTCTCCGCGTCGCGCCGAAGTGGACGTACCTAAGTTCCCGGCGTTCGTCGTCGCGTACATGTCCAACGGCGTCGCGGTCCTGCAGTCCGGGTCAGTCGGTAGCGCAGTCGCCGTCGCCGGAACGTTCGCGTCGTTCGCGGTGTTCCTCTCGGTCACCGCGTTCCTCGCGGCGCGCAACGTCCTCGGCGAGGCGTCCGCGCTGAAGTCCCTCGTCGTCGGGTCGGTCCCCGCCGTCGTCGCGGTGGTGTTCACGACGTACGGTCTCCCGTCGTTCGCCGGCGTGGCCCTCGCTCTCCTCCTCGACGCGACGGCGGTGAAAGCCCTCTACGGGCGGTCGAACGGGCTCACCGCCTACGTCACGTTCGTCCACTTCGTCGTCACGGTCATCCTCGGCGCGGTGCTTTTCGCCGGGTTGATGCTCCTCTCGACCGCCCCGTCGTAGGACGTGTCTCTCCGATCACATCCGTAGGCTTCAAACCGCCGCGCGGTGCATCTCACCGCATGCGCGCCCGCGCCCTCGTCTGGAACGCCGACGAGCGACGGCTTCGCTCCCCGATTCGCCTCGTTCTGGCGGCCGTCGTCGTCGCCGTCGCCCTCTTCGGGTTCAGTCTCGCGGTGAACGCGTTCACCCCCCTGAACGACTCGCTCCCCGTCCTCCTCGTCCTCGCCGTCGGCGGGACGGCCGCGCCGGGCGTCGCCGTCCTCGTCGCGGTTGCCCTCCTCGACAGGCGGACGTTCGCGGACGCTGGACTCGGATTCGACCGCGACTGGTGGGTCGACCTCGGGTTCGGCCTCTCGCTGGGGGCCGGTCTCATGACCGCCATCTTCCTCCTCGCCCTCCTCGCCGGGTGGGTCCGCGTCACCGGCACGTTCGTTAGCGGACCGCGGACCGGCGGGTTCGTCGCCGGGATGGCGGTCCTCACGCTCCAGTTCGTCGCCGTCGGGTTCGCGGAGGAACTCGTCGCCCGCGGCTACCTCCTGACGAACGTGGCGGAGGGACTCGCGGGCTACGTCTCGGACGGCGCGGCCGTCGCCGTCGCCGTCGTCGTCTCCTCGCTGGCGTTCGGTGTCGCCCACCTCACCAACCCGAACGCGACGCTGGTCAGCACGCTGGGCATCTCGCTCGCGGGCGTGTTCCTCGCGGCGGGCTACGTCCTCACCGACGAACTCGCCATCCCCGTCGGCCTCCACATCACGTGGAACCTGTTTCAGGGCGGCGTCTACGGCTTTTCCGTCAGCGGCCTCGGCATCGAGACGAGCGTCGTCGCGACCAGAGAGACCGGTCCGGACGCGATCACCGGCGGCGCGTTCGGCCCGGAGGCGGGCGCTCTCGGCGTCGGTGCCATCGTCCTCGGCACGGCGCTCATCGTCGCGTACGTCCGCGCCCGGTACGGGTCGGCCCGCGTCTCGCCTGGTCTGCCGAGGCCCGACCTCCGGTGGCGCGACGGGGGAGAGGAGGCGGCGGAAGAACGGCGGCGGACCGCGGCGACGACCGACGAGCGTCGGTGATTCGTTCGGAGCGCGGGGCCTCGCTCACTCGACTAACCGCTCTATCTCGGTGACGAGGATGCCGGACGCGCCGACGTCCTTCAGGTCGTTGACCACCTCGAACACGTCGCGTTCGTCCACGACGACGTGGACCGCCACGTCGCCGGACGACGTTCCCTCGTCGGCGTCGCCGCCGCCCGCGATGTCCATCACCGTCGGCCCGCCGAGGCCCGGGATAACCTCGCGCACGTCGTCGAGTCGGTCCCGCGGCGCGTTCATCATCAGGTAGCGCTTGCCCTCGGCGGCGCGGACGGACTCGAACGCCGTCGCCAACTGCTGGACCTTCGAGTCCTCGACCACGTCCGGGCGGGCGAACAGTCGCACCGACGATTCGAGCACCTCGTCCACGACGGCGAGGCGGTTCACCCGGAGCGTCGTCCCCGTCGAGGTGATGTCGATGATGGCGTCGGCCATCTCGACGTGCGGCGTCAACTCCGTCGCGCCCGACACCTCCACCACGTCCGCGTCGACGCCCTTCTCGGCGAAGTACTCCCGCGCGATGTGCGGGAACTCCGTCGCCACCGTCCGGCCGTCTAAGTCCTCGACCGTCCCGATGTCGCCGTCCTCGGGGGCCGCGAGGACGAGGCGGCAGGTCCCGAACTCCAAGTCGACCAGTTCCGCGAGTTCGTGGCCCGACTCCCGCACCTGGTCGAGTCCCGTGATTCCGACCTCCGCCGCGCCGTCGCGGACGTACTCGGGGATGTCGGCGGCGCGGGCGAACAGGACCGTCACGTCGGGGTCCACCGTGTTCGCGTACAACTTCCGGTCGGTCCCGTCCTCGATGTGGAGTCCGGCGCGTTCGAGGAGTTCGACGCTCGGATCGTGCAGGCGGCCCTTGTTGGGCACGGCGATGCGCATACCTCGGAGTCATCGCCCGCCGACGTGTGCCTTTCGCTCGCCGAGACGAGGGGTCTGCCCCCAGCGTTTTCACCGTGGCAATCGTTGGCACGACGTATGGTCGCAGATGGGGTCCACGTCCTCGTCGCTCTGGCCGTCGTCTTTCTCGCCTTCCGCGCGGAGCGTCCGGAACCGTACCTCGTGGCGGCGCTCGCCGCCATCTTCCCCGACATCGACGTGTATCTCCTTCCTGTCCTCGTCGACTCAGGGTACGTCCATGGCCCCGTCTGGGCCCACCGCGGGATGACGCACTCCCTCCTCGGCGGCTGTGTCGTGGTGCTCGGCCTCTCGTACTTCGGCCCGTGGCGGGCCGCGGCGGCGGGGTTCATCTCGCACATCGCCCTCGACTTCGTCACCGGCGGCGTCTACCTGCTGGCACCCGTCACCTCCGTCCGCTACGGCGTCTCCGGGGGATGGTTGCTCCTGAACATGCTCGCCTCGGTCGTCTCGGTGACCGTGATTCTCACCGGGTCGCGGTACCTGCGGACCGAAGGCTCGCTCGACCGTTCGCCCGGGGACGTCGCGGACGCGTTCACCGACCGGTTTGGTTGACCAACGCCTCCGACGGACCTTTCACCCCTCCAGAAGCGAATCGACGAGGCGGGCGAAGCGGTCCACGAACCGCCCCTGGAGCGACGGCGACACGCGGGCGAGGAGTTCCGCCGTCTCGTCGGGGTGTTCGAGGACCAGCGTCACGCGGTTGCGGATGTCCCGTTCCTTACGGACGATGTCCTGTTCGACGAGGTGGTCGAGGTGCCATTCCAAGGTGCTGCGGGCGATGTCCAGTTCCTCGGCCACCGCGTCCGGCCGGGCTTCCTCCTCCCGCAGGAGGACGCCCAGCACGTCGCGCGCCGTCTCCCGGCGGAACAGCGCCAGCGTCGCGCGCTCCCACTCGTCGAACTCCGGCGGGTAGTAGTGGGTCCTCCCGTAGTACTCCGCGCGGTTGACGGTGCCGTCGCCGACGAGGCGGCGGATGTGGTGCTGTGCCTGTCCCGGCGCGAGGTCCAGCGAACGGACGAGTTCGTTGAAGTGGACGCCCGGGTGCGACCCGATGTAGTCGGTTATCTGCGTGCGTGTCTCGGTCATCTCTGGTTTCCTCCGGCGGCGCGTTCGGTCCGTCGCGCGTAGTAGACGGCCGCGATGACGAGCGCGGCCATGACGACGTCGAGGCCGTGTTCGAGCAGGTGGTGCGCCGACGTCTCCACCACCCCGGCCATCGTCGCCCCGGCGACCGCCGTCCGCGCCGCGAGCGTCACCAACGCGAGCGCCACGAGGAGGTACGAACGCGACCGCCTCCGGGCGAGTGCGCCGACAGCGAGGCCGGCGACGGCGAGCGATCCGACTCCCGCGAGCAGCAACACCGCCGCGAGCGGTACGTCGTACCCTCCGTGGGCACCCGCGTGTGCTGGTGACAACATTGGTGAGTCGTTCGTACCCAACCCTAAGAAGCCCGACGATTCTCGAACTTCGGGAAACGCACTAGTCGGCGTCTCGAACGGCCGTACTCGGCCGTTTCCTCTCGCCGGGTTCGTCCGATGGAGTGATACGCTCGCCGGCGGAAACGGTCGAGCATGACGAACACGCTGTTGGTCGCGGGCGGGCGGGTGCTCCGTCCCGACATGACCGTCGAACGGGCGGACGTCGTGGCTGACCGGGACACCGGCGAAATCGAGGCCGTCGGCCCGAACGTCGCCGAGGAGTACGACCCGGACGAGACCCTCGACGCCGAGGGCTGTCTGGTGATGCCGGGCCTCGTCAACGCCCACACCCACGTCGCGATGACGCTCCTCCGCGGGTACGCCGACGACAAACCCCTCGACCCGTGGCTTCGGGAGGACATCTGGCCGGCGGAGGCCGCCCTCGAACCCGAGGACGTGCGCGCCGGGGCGAAACTCGGAATCGTCGAGATGATTCGCTCGGGGACGACGGCCTTCGCGGACATGTACTTCGACGTGGACGAAGTCGTCGCCGCCGTCGAGGAGGCGGGAGTCCGCGCCCGCGTCGGCCACGGCGTCGTCACCGTCGCCAAGGACGACGAGGAGGCCGCCGCAGACGTCGAAGAGAGTCTCCGCGTCGCCCGCGAGTTCGACGGCGCGGCGGACGGGCGCGTCTCCACGGCGTTCATGCCCCACTCTCTGACCACCGTCGGCGAGGGGCTCCTCCGCGAGGGCGTCGAGACGGCGCGCGAGGAGGGTATCCCGGTCCACTTCCACGCCAACGAGACGAGAGACGAGGTGGTGCCGATAGTCGAGGAACGCGGCGAACGCCCCCTCTCGTACGCCGACGACGTCGGGATGCTCGAGGAGTCGAACTTCCTCGCGCACGGCGTCCACACCGACGACGAGGAGATCGAACTCCTCGCGGACCGCGGCGCGGCCGTCGTCCACTGCCCGGCGTCGAACATGAAACTGAACTCCGGCATCGCGCCGATCCAGAAGATGCTGGACGCGGGCGTCACCGTCGGCATCGGAACCGACGGCGCGGCGTCGAACAACGACCTCGACATGTTCGACGAACTCCGCGACGCCGCGATGATCGGGAAACTCGGCGCCGACGACGCCGCCGCCGTCCCCGCCGCGGCGGCCGTGAAGGCGGCCACCGCCGGGAGTGCCGCGGCCATCGGCGTCGACGCCGGCCGAATCGAAGTCGGCGCGGCGGCCGACGTCGCCGTCGTGGAGTTCGACGCCCCGCACCTCGCGCCGACGCACGATTACGTGAGCCACCTCGCCTACGCCGCCCGCGGGTCGGACGTTCGCCACACGGTCTGCGACGGGCGCGTCCTCATGCGGGACCGCGAGGTGCTGACGCTGGACGAGGAGCGCGTCGTCGCGGAGGCGCGCGAACGCGCGGCGTCGCTGGTCGAGAGAGCCGAGTAATCGGCTGCTCCGTTTTTGGCATTCGTCTGACAGAATCTGTTCGACGGAGCGACAGTCGCGGAAGTGTCAATTAGATTAATCAACCGATCGGCTGAACGGCGAACCGACGTACGATGACAGATGGTCCCCACCTCCACCGAGACTCGCTTCCAGAACTCGGACGACGGACGGTTCTTCGAGGAATCGGCGTCGCCGCGGGCGTGACGCTCCTCGAAACGGACGTCGCCGCGGCGACCGGAGACGACGGAGACGGTCCGACGTATCGGCTCCCGCCGCTTCCGTACGACTACGACGCGCTGGAACCGCACATTGACGAACGGATACTGAAACTGCACCACGACAGCCACCATCAGGGGTACGTAGACGGTGCGAACGAGGCCCTCCGCGCGCTTGCGGAGATGCGCGACTCCGGCGAGTTCGACGGCATCAGCGGCGTCAAACGCGACCTGTCGTTCAACCTCTCGGGGCACGTCCTCCACACGATTTTCTGGGGGAACATGTCGCCCGACGGCGGCGGCGAACCCGGCGGTTCGCTCTCCGACCGCATCGGGACCGACTTCGGATCGTTCGGGGCGATGCGCGAGGAGTTCTCCGCGGCCGCCTCGGCCGTCGAGGGGTCGGGATGGGGAACGCTCCTCTACGACCACCGTTCGGACTCGCTGCTCGTCACGCAGGTCGAGAATCACGACGAACTCGTCGTGCAGGCCGGAACGCCGCTTCTCGTCGTCGACGTCTGGGAGCACGCCTACTACCCCCAGTACGAGAACCGCCGCTCCGAGTACGTCGAAGCGTTCTGGAACGTCGTCGACTGGGAGAACGTCCGGGGACGGTACGAGTCGGCCTGCGCGGCGAACATCCTCGACGATAACTGAGGCGCGGGGCGAACGGATCAGGAGAGCAACTGCACGACGACGCCCTCGTCGGTCATCTGTATTTCGATGGTGTCGAACGTGCGGACGTACCGGTTGGCGTGCCGACCCCGCCGCGGGTTGAGTTGAATCCGCTCTTCGAGGAGGTTCGCCTCCGCGAGGCGGTTCACCTCGCGGTACGCCGTCGAGAGAGGCACCGCCGCGAACTGGTGAATCTCCTTGACCGTCATCGGTTCCGTGACGGTCCGGAGTATCGCGTTCGCGGCCTCGGATCCCATCAGCGTGAGGAGTTCGGCGTCGGAGACCTCGATATCTGTTTCGGCGCGGGTGACCAGCATCGCTTCCGCGTACCTCCGTGAAGGCGGGGTTTGAATCTATCTGTGCGGACGAACGTCGCTTCGGCGTCGTCTCTCCGCTCGGACCTCCGTACCGTGCCACCGATTCGCACCGTCCTCCCTCCGCCTTCGGTAGGATTTTCCCGACCCTGCCCGAAGCGGGCTTCATGAGTGAATCCACCTACGCTCCGATAAGCGGCCACCTCGACGACGTTGAGGAAGCCCGCGAGGAGGGCCGACGGAAGATGGACTGGGCGCTTCAGCACATGCCCATCCTGCAGGAACTCCGCGAGCAGTTCGCCGAGTCGAAACCGTTCGAAGGGCAGGTCGTCGGGATGGCGATGCACGTCGAGGCGAAGACGGCGAACCTCGTCGAACTGCTGGCGCTCGGCGGCGCGGAAGTCGCCATCACCGGGTGCAACCCGCTCTCGACGCACGACGACGTGAGCGCCGCCCTCGACGCGAACGACAGCATCACCTCCTACGCCAAGCGCGGCGTGGACGAAGACGAGTACTACGAGGCGATGCACGCCGTCGTCTCGCACGAACCCACCGTCACCGTGGACGACGGGATGGACCTCGTCTACCTCGTCCACGAGGAGTACCCCGAACTCATCGACACCATCCTCGGCGGCGCGGAGGAGACGACCACCGGCGTCCACCGACTCCGCGCGATGGACGAGGACGGCGAACTGAACTACCCCGTCTTCGCCGTCAACGACACGCCGATGAAGCGTCTGTTCGACAACGTCCACGGCACCGGCGAGTCCTCCCTCGCCAACATCGCCATGACGACGAACCTCTCGTGGGCGTCGAAGAACGTCGTCGTCGCGGGCTACGGCTACTGCGGGAAGGGCGTCGCCAAGAAGGCCGCCGGGCAGAACGCGAACGTCATCGTCACGGAAGTCGAACCCCGCCGCGCCCTCGAAGCGCACATGGAGGGCTACGATGTGATGCCGATGAACGAGGCGGCGGAGGTGGGTGACGTGTTCCTCACGACGACGGGCAACCGAGACGTCATCACCCGCGAGGACTTCGAGAAGATGCAGGACGGCGCCGTCCTCGCCAACGCCGGGCACTTCGACATCGAAATCGACTTAGACGCCCTCTCTGACCTCGCCGTGGACGAGTACGAGGCCCGCGACGGCGTGGACGCCTACGAGATGGAGGACGGCCGCCGCATCAACGTCCTCGCGGAGGGCCGCCTCGTCAACCTCGCGTCGCCCATCGCCCTCGGCCACCCCGTCGAAGTGATGGACCAGTCGTTCGGCGTGCAGGCGGTCTGCGTCCGCGAACTCGTCGAGAACGGCGACGAGTACGACGCCGGCGTCCACGACGTGCCGGACGAACTCGACGTGGAAGTCGCCGAGATAAAACTCGACGCCGAGGGCGTCGACATCGACACCCTCACCGAGACGCAGGAGGAGTACATGAGCAGCTGGAGTCACGGGACGTAAGGCTCCGAGCGACTCGTCGCCTCCGTCTCGCCCGCTGAACGCTCTTTTCAACGCCTGCGACGCTCGCCGCAATCGGATAGATTCATACGTGCTTCGAGACGACGGCACTCTATGACCCACTCGGCGACCGTCCCCCCGTACGACGCCTACGTCTTCGACGTCGACGGCGTCCTCGTGGAGCTCCCGAGTCGGGACGCCCTTCGAGAGGCGGCCGCGCGAACCTTCTCCCGGTTCGACCTCGAATCGCCCTCCCGGGACGGCGTCCGCGCACTCGTCACCGGCGACGTCGAACGCATCACCGACCTCTGTCGCGCCGCGGGCGTGGACCGAAGCGCCTTCTGCACGCAGGCGGCGCGGGAGGCCTACCGCGCGCAGAAGCGCGAACTCGAACGCGGCCTTCGCTCGGTGTACGACGACGTGAACGCCCTCTCGGAGCTCTCCGCGCCGAGTGCGTTGGTGAGCAACAACCTCCGCCCCGTCGTGGAGGAAGTCGTCGAACGGTTCGACCTCAGGACGCGCCTCGGCGTCGAGTCCGTCCGCGCGCCCACCTTCACGCCCGAGGAACTCCGTCGGACCAAACCCGACCCGCACTACCTCTGTGCCGCCTGCGAGGACGTGGGCGTCGAACCCGAGCGGACGCTGTACGTCGGCGACGAACCCGTGGACGTGGCGGCGGCGTCCCGGGCGGGCGCGGACTCGGCGTTCGTCCGCCGAGAAGGGCGAGAGGACGCCGCGTTCTCGACGCCCGAGGGCCTCGACGCGGGCGAACCCACCTACGTCATCGAGAGTCTCCGCGAACTGGTCGAGTGACGGCCGGTCGCTCAGGAAAGTCGCCTCACACGCCCGGCCCGCCTCGGACGACGTGTCCGTACTTCAGGAGCGCGACGAACACCGACCCGCCGACCGCGTTTCCGACCGTCGATACCGCGAGGAACCGGCCGTACGCGAGGAACCCGACCTCCGACCCGGCGAGGAGGCCCATCAGCACTTCGACGTTGCCGGCGATGCAGTGCGGGAGGTGCGCGAGTCCGATGGTGGTGGCGATGAGCCAGACGAAGAACGTGCGCGAAATCGTCTCCTGCGCCGCGGCGACCAGCCACGAGAGGAGTCCCATGAGCCACCCCGCGAGGACAGCGGCGGTCATCAGTCCCCACAGCGAGTGCTGGGTGAGGCCCCGCGCGAGTTCGACGAACGCCGCGGTGTCGGCGATGCCGAACTCCGGGCCGACGGTGACGGCGATGCCGGCGAAGACGACGCCGCCGACGACGTTTCCGACGTAGACGACGCCCCAGAGGTGACCGAGGTCCGATATCGACGCTCGGCCGTCGAGCACCGGCAACACGGCGAGCGTCGTGTGTTCGGTGAACAGCTCCGAGCGACCGAGGACGACGAAGATGAACCCGACGCTGTAGAGGTTCGCGAGCGCGATGCTCGTGAGGGGGTCGCTCCACGCCCCTGACACGAGCGTGAACACGGCGGCCATGAGGAGGGGGCCGAACCCGATGTCGAGGCCGGCGGAGAACGCCGAGAGGAACAGTCCGCTCGCCGGCCGACGGAGCTCGTTCATCGCGCTGGTAATCTGCTCTTCGAGGATGGCCCTTTCGGGCGTCTGCTCGCCCCGGTTCTTCGCCTCGGCCTGCGCCTCCTTCACCGCCTCGGTGGCGTCGGACTCCTCCTCCAACTCCTCGGCCCTCTCCTCTTTCTGGTCGCTCATTCTGACACTCTGCGCGTCGGACGCGCCGCGGAAAATCCCTCTTGCCGGACACGAACAGGTTAGATTTGGTTACCGTTCGCGGCCCGTCCGTCCGTTTCACCCGGCTTACGGCGTGACCCTCCGAGAAACGCCAATGTCTTCGAACCGTAACGGGGACCTTCGAAGCACTCGCTTCGCCCGTGCTTCGAGTCTCCGCTCGCTTCGCTCACGGGAAACGCTCGATATCTCGCGTCCCGTACCCTCGCTCACTTCGTTCGTGAGGACACCGAAGCACTCGCTTCGCTCGTGCTTCGAGCCTCCGTTCGCTTCGCTCACGGAGACGCCGCGAACGGGAGTTCGTCCGTCCGTTTCGCCCAGTTTAAGGGCGTGAACCTCCGAGAAACGCCAATGTCTTCGAACCGTAAAGGGGACCGCCGCGAACGGGAACTCGTCAACAAGCTCGACGAGGCCGGATTCGCGGTGATGCGAGCGCCCGCCTCCGGAAGCGCGACCGAACGCGAACTGCCGGACGTCCTCGCGGGCAACGGCGACGTGTTCTACGCCATCGAGGCGAAAGCGAGCTCCGGGCGACCCATCTACCTCACCGGCGAGGAGGTGGAAGCGCTCATCTACTTCGCGCAGAACTTCGGCGCGAAGTCCCGCATCGCCGTCCGATTCGACCGGGAGGAGTGGTACTTCTTCCACCCGGGCGACCTGTACGTCACCGACGGCGGCAACTACCGAGTCAAAAAGGAGACCGCTCTCGCCGAAGGTGAACCGTTCGATTCGTTCGTCGGCGGGCCGTCACAGAGTCGGTTGACGGACGTTCCCGAGGACGAGGACGATTCGGACGCCTGAGGCGATTACGTTTTCAATCTCAGCGTCGCTTGCGTCGTCTGCGACTCGCCGCCGAGGTGCGACCCGGCGAGCGTTCGGCGCACTTCCTCCGTCGCGAATCCCGACTCGACCGGGATGAGGCGCGAGGCGGGGAAGAGGTACCGCTTCTTCGCTCTGAGCTCCGCGATGTCCTCGTCGAGGGGGACCGAATCGACGTAGACGGCCTCGAAGACGGGTTCGTGCGGCCCGTAGTCGTCGTTCGTGTCGTAGTCCGCGACGGTGCGGTCCGAGTCGGTTCGGGCCTCGTCGGCCCTGTCGCCCGTCGCCCGGAGGACGACGAGCAGGCTCTTGGTCTCTCTGTCGCGCACTAAGTCGCCGGAGGCGTGGTCGTGGCGGTCACAGAGGACGGGGCCGGAGTCGAACCGCGGCACGTACGTTCGGTTGCCACAGACGGCGCAGACCGCCGTGCGTTCGTCCGGCGCGGGGACGAGGCCGTCGGCTATCTCGATGTGGACCCGCCGGAGGTGCTTACAGCGAGCGTCGCGGATGGCGCTGTCGGGGCAGGTGCAGGTGTCGGTTTCGGAGTCTACCACGTAGGTCCCGCCGTCCGTCTCGACGACGTACCGGCCGTCGCGGAGGGGGCGGACCGCCATCGGGTCCTCGCGGGCGCGACGGGCGCGCCCGACGAAGCCCGACGCCGGGAGTGTCGTCTTCTGTCTGACCGCGCGGCGGCGGGGGCGAGACTGCGTGTTAGACGCGGGTGTGTTTCGTGTGTGCGTCATCGGTTTTAGGGGGGTCTGAGGGCCGTTCCCTCGTCAGATATACCTACGTGCTGCACGAACCTAAACCTTGGTTTCAGGTGGACGAACGGTCCGAAACGTCCATCGAAGGCCTTTTAGAATGGCCGGGGGTAAGCCGGAGCATGGAAATCGAAGCGGAGATGCGTCGCAAGATAGTCACTTCCGTCGTGGCGGTCGGATTCTTCATCGCGCTCATCATCGGTCTCGGCGTGACGTTCGGGAATGGAGCGACGGGCACCGGCGGACTCGCCCTCATTGGGGCCATCTCGTTTTTCATCGTGGCGATGGGCGCTCTCGGCCTCTGGTTGGGCCGGTAGACTACTCGCTTTCTGCGACCGTCTCTCGCCAGTCGCGCACGTCGCCGGCGTCTCGCACCGCGCTCTCGTAGTAGGAGAGCGGATGCGAGATGGTCTCGCAGCGTTCGTCGGGGTCCGTGCAGTCGTCGTACGCCTTCAGCGTCGCGCACGTCGGCGGCGCGAACTGGGATCCGTCGGCGTCCGCGAGGTACGCGATGCGCGTCTCCACTCTCTCCGCGTCCTCCCCGTCGGCGTTCAGAAGCGTCGTCACCTCCGTCTCGTCCATCCCGAGTGCGACGAGGAAGGAGACGAGCGAGAACTCCGAGTGCGGCGCGACGGCCTCGCCCTCCCGGACTCGGCGGACGAGCGTCTTCATGCACGGCGGAAACAGGGCGGGGACGACGGTTTCGACGGCGGCGCTCCCGGCGGCGTCGTGGTCGTTCAACAGGTCGCGGAGCGCCGCCACCTCCTCGTCGAGGGCGTCGGCTATCTCCTCGCCGGCGGGGCTGCCGCGCACCTCGAACGGGAGTCCGTCGGCGACGCGCCGTCGGACCGCCTCCTCCAGTGTCCGGTGCAGTTCGTCTCCGGTCACGCGAACCTCGCCGTCGGCCACCTCGCGGTTGACGAGTCGCCACCGTTCGCCCCACCCGGCGTCCGCCAGCGTCAGGTACGACCCGAGGGCGACCCAGTAGTGCGTCGGGTCGCGCCGCCGCGGCGCGTCGTCGTCGCGTTCCGGGCGCACGTCGCCCGAAAGCCCGAACTCCGAGAGGACGCCGTCGAGGGACGCGCGGCGCGTCCGAGTGCTCTGTAAGTCGTCGTCGTCGGCCTCGAAGTCGGCGAGAAACCGCGTCCGCGCGGTGGCGGCCTCCGCGGCGGCGTACTTGTCCACCGCCGCCGGGGTATCGACCAGCGAGACGAGGATGCGTGCGATGGGGTACGAGAGCAGTTCCTCGCGTTCGTCCCACCGGTTCGGTTCCTCGGCTTCGACGGTGCCCTCCATGAGGGCGCGTTCGACCCGTTCCAGCCCGCGCTCTACGGCGGGTGCGTCTTCGGCGATGAGTTCCGCGGGAGAGATGTCCGCCTCTCGTACGGCGTCACGTGCGCCGCCGAAGAACGGGTAGCGCGCGTGGAGCGGGTCCATCGGCATCGGCTCTGGTTTGCGAGTGACTGCGAATAAACACGGCGATTGTCGCGGGCGCGTCGCGCCCGCCGTGTCGGAGTGTCACATCTTCTCTCGGAGCGGAGAATATCACATCACCTAAGACGACATCCTTCGTCCGTCGTCTCGTGCCGCAGTTCGACTATCCGTGCCCCGACTGCCGGGCCACCAACAGCCTCCACGACGCCGACTGCCAGTTCGAGGGGACGCCGTGGCCGGACGTCGAGAAGGCGTACACCGACGTCGTCGCGCACCTCTCGGCGGGAACGACGGACGAGGACGACGTTCTGAGCCTCGTCCACGGCGAGTGGGACGCGCTCCACCGGGCGGCGATGGAGCGACTGAAGCGCGACGGGCGCGTGGACGAGTCAAACGGCGTCCTCCGCCTCCTCACGGCCGAGGAGTTCCGCGAGGAGGTGTCGGTTCCGTCGCGGGAACCGATGAAGACGCTCTACCGCCACGGAAGCTACCCCGGCTGTCACGACAACGCCGTCTTCGCCATGATCGCGTGGTACGAGATGGTCGGCCTCTCGTGGTCCGAGACGCGCGAGAACGTCGCCGACTGGCTCCGAGAGAGCGGTTCGTGGAGTCGCGGCGGGTTCGAGGAGGCGACGCCCGAGCAGTTGGTGGACAAGAAGCGCCACGTCTACGAGGCGGGGTACGGCTGGAAGGAGAAGGCCGAATCCGCCAAGCGCGTCATCGACCGTCACCGGTAGTCCGGAGCGTCGTCCCCGGCGGCGTCGCCGCCCGCCGGATTGACTCGACACCCTGAACTATTATCGGACTGACTAGTCGGTAGAATTACGGCTCCACCGCCCGTGCGGTGGGGCGTGAGTACACCGGAGGGCGCATCCGCCGGTCCCGGGTCGCCCGACGCTCCGCCCGCGGAGTCGGTAGACGCGCCGAAAGGCGCCCTCGCCATCGTGGTCGGCATCGTCTTCGTCGACCTACTCGGCTTCGGCGTCGTCATCCCCATCCTGCCCTTCTACGTCCGTAGCTTCGCCACCAGCGACGTGTTCATCGGCCTGCTCGCCGCCTCCTACTCGGCGATGCAGTTCCTCTCCGCGCCGCTTCTCGGGCGCGTCTCGGACTCGCGCGGCCGCCGTCCGGTGCTGATGCTGTCGCTCGCGGGCAACACCGTCGCGTGGACGGTGTTCGGGTTGGGGACGCAGGTGGGCATCCTCTTCGGCACCGTGCCGGCGCTGGCGACGCTGTTCGCCTCGCGGATGCTCGCGGGCGCGATGGGCGGCAACATCGCCACCGCGCAGGCGTACATCGCGGACGTGACGCCCGCGGACCGCCGCGCCGCCGCCCTCGGACTCGTCGGCGCGGCGTTCGGCCTCGGGTTCGTCTTCGGCCCCGCCATCGGCGGCGTCTTCGCCAGCGAGGAGGCCGTCGCGGCGGCCCGGACCGTTCTCCCCCAATTCGTCCCCGCGACGCGCTTCTCGCTGCCGAGTTTCGCCGCCGCGTTCTTCAGCCTGGTCGCGTTCGCGTCCGCCGCGCTGTTTCTCCCGGAACCGAACCGGACTCGGGGGGTCGCGAGTCGGACGACGCTCGTCGGCCAGTTCGCGGGCGCGCTCCGCGACCCGTCGATTCGCGGCCTCGTCGTCTCCTTCTTCCTCGTCTCCGTCGCGTTCTCGGGGATTCAGGTCATGTTCATCCCGTACGCCGCGGACCTGTACGGCTACGACGAGACGCAGACCGCGCTTCTCCTCTCCTACGTCGGCGTCCTCGCCGTGCTGAATCAGGGCGTCGTCGTGGGCCGCCTCTCCCGTCGGTACGGGGAACGCGCCGTCGCCGTCGCGGGCGCGACGATTCTCGCCGTCGCCCTCGCGGCGCTTCCGTTCTCCCACGCCCTCGGCTCGGCCGTTCCCGAAGTCGGCGGCCCCCCGTGGCTCACCGCCTCGGTTCTCGCCTTACTGCTCGTCTTGGCGGGCCTCTCGCTCGGAAACAGCCTGCTGAACGTCGCCCTCTCCACGCTCGTCTCGCGGTCGGTCCCCGCCGACAGGCAGGGCAACGCCTTCGGCGTCACCCAGGGCGCGGGGAGCCTCGGGCGAACCGTCGGTCCGCCGTCGATGGCGGCGCTCTACGTCGTCGCGTACTGGTCGCCGTTTGTCGCCGGCGCGGTACTCGTCGTTCCGGTGGTCGCCCTCCTCGCGGCCCGAACCGTTCGAACCGCTCGCCGCGACGACGGCGAGAGCGTCGAGACGGGCGCGGGAGACGAGTGATCGGTCGTGCCGACGGCGAAAACGAGAAGAGAGAGCGTCTTCAGTCGCTCTGGATGCGCGGCGCGAGCATGTAGGTGACGTTGCCCTGCCCCTCCGCGACGCGGTAGTGCAGCTTGACGGGGAACTCCTCGCCGAGTTCGACGGTGACCTCGGCGTCCTTCGGGATGGCCTTGTTCATGTCCTTGAGGTAGTCCAGGGAGAACAGCGAGTCGGCCTGCCCGGCGGTGAGGTCGATGAGGTCCTCGGCGTCGAGCTCGAAGTCCACGTCGTCGGTGTCGCCCTGCGCTTGGATGTGGAACGCCTCCTCGACGTCGTCCACGCGGAGGCGGACGTGGTCGGAGACCATGTCCGCGGCCTTAATACCGCGGTCGAGTTGCGCGCCTTCGAGGACGATTTCGG
This sequence comes from Halopelagius fulvigenes, assembly GCF_042662625.1. Taxonomy (GTDB): domain Archaea; phylum Halobacteriota; class Halobacteria; order Halobacteriales; family Haloferacaceae; genus Halopelagius; species Halopelagius fulvigenes. The sequence goes on along the minus strand of NZ_JBHSXH010000015.1, from coordinate 1,572,795 downwards.
CGGCCAGATCGAGGTCCGGGATGTCGGGTTCCTGCCGGATGGAGTCGGGGTCGATGAGCGCCAGCGTCGAGGAGAGCCCCTCGATGCGGATGTTCAGCTTCCGCGTCTCCTCGTCGAGTTCGAGCTCGACGAGCTGGCTGGAGTCGGCCATGCCGACGAAGTCTTCGAGTTTCGAGAGGTTGACGCCGATGACGCCGCCATCGGCCTCGTAGGACTCGAACGCCGCGGCGTCGAGAGACAGATCGACCATGCCGACGTTCGCGGGGTCCACGGCACGAATCGCGAGTCCGTCCTCGTTGAGTCGTATCTTACACTCGTCGACGAGTACGCTCACCGAATCCAGCGCGTCCCGGAGCGTGGAGGCGCTGACGATGGCCTTGAACATATGGACGGTGATAGGATATCGGGCTTAAAAATCCCCCCGGTTTCTCGGTGTGATAGAGTGTTCCCGTGCGTCGGGCGCGACTGCGCGCGGGCGACTCCCCGCGACTACGGCTGACGAAACGAAGCCACTACTCCGACTACTCCTCGCGGTCTATCGCGCCTACTCGCTGAACGCCACCTCTCGACCGCGAAGTCCTTCGGCACCCTCCATCGACGGCCGCCGGCGACGTTCCGTACACGAGAACAGAAACAGAACCCGTGCGCGGAAGAGACGTGGCGTCAGTCGGCCGTCTTCGCCGCCTCGTCCAGCAGCATGATGCTACAGCCGAGTAGCGCGCAGTTCTTCAGGAAGTTGATCTTGTTCCCCTGACGCTCCTCACCCTCCATCGTCCAGAAGTTGTGGATGACCGGCGTCGTTCCGAGGAAGAACACGACGAGGGCACCCGCCGAAGCGCGCGGATACTTCCAAAGGAGGATCCCGAGATTGGCGACGAACAGCATTCCGGTGACGAACGGAACGAGCAACTCCGGGGCGGGTACTCCGCTGGCTTCCGCGGCCTTCACTCGCTTCTCGTTGTTTTTGAATCCGTCAATCGCCATGTAGGCGAGGATTCCGCTGTACAGGAGTCGGCCGAGCGCAGACGGTGGATCGTTCGATGTCATTGAGTCGGTGGTCGGAGATTGCGTCGATGGTTCGCGAACTGTTCTTCTCCGGAATCGTCTTCCCGGTCAGAGGGCGGCGATACGACTGACGTTCGACTCCACTCGGCCGACGCTGTGGTATGTGCCGTCGTCGTCCCGACGCATGATGCGGCCCTCGACGTCCTCTCGCGCGTCCGGCACGTCGAACAGTCCCGACCCGCAGACGACGTCGCCCTCGTGCACGTCCCACGTCTCGATGACCTCGTGCGGTTCGCCCGGATACGGGACGCGTTCGAAGTCGCGACCGAAGTTCGTCGACTCGAACAGCGCCGCCTCGTGCTCGTCGTTCACCCACGCGGGCGGGGCTTCCTCGCCGCCGCAGAAGAAGACCGTCCCGTCGTGAGCGAACACGCGCCGGATGTACGAGAAGTCGTTTCCCGTATCGATCCGGTCCCACGAGTCTCCCGCGTCAGTCGTTCGGTAGAGGCCTCCCTCGCCGACGGCGTGGCCGAGACCGAGGTTCTCCAGATCGTGGTCGAGGTACCCGGTCGTCGCGAGCCAGACGTCTTCGGAGATCGGGAGGATCTGGTGGACGTCGTCGATGATCGTCTCGCGCCGGTCGAGCCACGTCTGTCCTCCGTCGTTGCTGAGGTGAATTCCTCCGGCCTCGACCCCCGCGATCAGTCGATTCGGACGACCGGGAACGGACTCCAACGCGCGGAGTCGTGCGTAGTGGGGATCGATCGGCGACTCCCAGTGGCCTCTCGAAGGCAGGTCGCGGAACCCCTTCAGTTCCGACCACGTCTCGCCATCGTCGATCGATCGGTAGATGTAGGGGTCGTTCGTTCCCGCGTACAGCGCCCCGTCCGCGGTGGCGAGTATCGACCAGACCTCGCTCTGTCCGGCGTGCCAAAATCGGTCACCCAGCGGGACGCCCAAATCTGTCCACGCGTCGCCGTCGCCTCTCGAACGGAATGCCCCCTCCGATGACGCGACGAAGACGCCCTCGACGTGGTCGAACGTCCGAACGGCGGTCACGACGCCGCAGTCTAAGATCCGCTCCGCGTCACCTCTCTCGAACGGGATCCTGTCGACCCGGTACAGTCCCTCGTCTGTTCCGATCAGGAGCGTCATGTGTTGTGATGCCGTATGGCATACTAATAAATATTTACCGAGCCGTAAAACGCTAAGTAAGGCCCTTCCGAACGGGAGTCGACGGACGTCACTCTCGACCGCCAGTACGCGCTTCCCCTCCCATGAACCCGACCGAACCCACAAAGCGACCGACCGACGCGGCGCATCTGGACGACGAACCGCCCTCGCTTCCGACAGAGTTACTCAACCTGCCGTGGATAGACGGCCATAACCACGCGCACACGCTCTCGTGGGACGACCGCGAACGGTACGCGCTCTCCGGCTGCGAGGGGATGGTCATGGTCGCATCGGGATACCACTGGACGCCGTACAAGCCGGTGGAGGCCGACGACGTTCGCTACCTGTGGGACGACGCCGTCAACCGCCGAGCCGCGATCGAACAGAACCACTTTTTCACTCCCCGACTCGGACTCGGTATCCACACCGGCGTCCGCATCGAGAACCCCGACGAGTTGCTCGATGCGATGGACGACTACTGCGCTCTCGACGAGGTGGTCGCCGTCGGCGAAACCGGCGTGACTCCGTCCCAACACGCCGAGTCGTGGGAGGTCGACGAGCAACGCGCCGTCGTTCAGGCGCAGATGGAGATCGCCGACGATCACGGCCTGCCCGTGATTCTCCACACGCCGAACCGTTCCGGCGGTAGCGGCGGGCGAAGCTACCGGCCCAGACTGGGGATCCCCGGCTACGAGAAGAACACGACGCTCGGTCAGCGTCCGGTGATCACGGGCGAGAACCCCGCCTTAGAATCGGTGAAGATCGACGTCGAGGCGGCGCGCGACGCCGGTTTGGACGAGACGCGGGTCGTCGCCTCGCACGCCGACCAGAACAACACCGACTATCTGATGCGCGAGACGGACTGCTACCTCAGCTTCACCATCGGTCACTCGTGGCTGATCGGCGTCGACGCGGCGGACGTGGCCGACGCCATCGACGAGTACGGGCCCGAGCGGATCATGATCGACACCGACTGCGCGAACGTCCTCCGGACGGATCCGTACGCGATCAAGCGAGCGATCTTCGAACTGTACCGCTACGGCATCGAGCCGGACGCGATCCGGCGGGTCGTGCTCGAAAACCCGCGAGAGGTGTACGGGTTCTCCGGCTGAGAGCGCCGCGCCGGCCTACTCGAACGCGCAGTCGTTCGTCAACTCGCCGAGTTCCTCGATCCCGATCGTGACGCTGTCGCCGTCCTCCAGCAACACCGGCGGCTCCCGATAGACCCCCACGCCGGGCGGCGTTCCGGTGAAGAGGAGATCGCCCGGCTCGAGCGTGAACGCCTGACTGCAGAAGGAGACGAGCTCGTCGATCCCGAAGATGAGATTCGACGTCGAGGAGTCCTGCAGTCGTTCGCCGTTCACCTCCGCCCAGATGTCCAAGTCGTGCGGGTCGGACACCTCGTCGGGCGTAACCAACTCCGGCCCGATCGGCGCGAACGAGTCGAGGCTCTTCCCGCGCACCCACTGACCGTCACCGTGCTGGAGATCGCGCGCCGAGACGTCGTTTCCGACGAGGAATCCGGCGACGTGCTCAAGCGCCTCGTCCTCGTCTACGCGTCGGGCCTCGCGACCGATGACGACGACCAACTCCGCCTCGTAGTCGACTTTCCCCGTCAGGTCTGGATCCCACGCGATCGTGCCGTTCGGCCCCGTCACCGTCGTCGGGAACTTCGAGAAGAGTACCGGCGTGTCGGGGATCGGATTGTCCCCCTCCTCGGCGTGGTCTCGGTAGTTCAACCCGACGCAGACGACCTTCCCGGGGTTCGTGACCGGCGCGTGCCGGGTGACGCCGTCGAGGTCGTAGAGTCCGGTTTCGGTCTCTTCGGCGTACTTGACGGCGAGTTCGGTCTTCTCCCGCCACTCCCAACTGGCGAGCAGATCTGTACTCGTTCTCGGGAGTTCGACGCCGGCGGCCGCACCGGCCTCCGGGAGGTTCACCACCGTCTCGTCGTCGAGTCGTATTCCCGTCCACGCTTCCTCCGCGTCTTCCGTACTGTATTGTCCGAGTCGCATCTTCGTGTGTCGTAATGCTCACTGTCAGTTGATGATAAATACGGGCGAACGCAGTTCAGAGGTCGACGCCGGCCTCGCCGATGAGGCGACGACCGGACTCGACGAATCGGTCGAACTCCTCGTTCACCTTGGAGTTCCTCAGTTCCCCGTCGGAGACGACGACCTCCCCGTCGACGAGTACCGTGTCGATGTGGGACTGATCCGACTGGAACACGGCGGTCTGCACCGGCGAATGGCTCGGAGCGGTCATGAAGTCACTCGTGTCGATCATGATGATGTCCGCCCGCTTCCCGGGCGTGAGCGTCCCGATCTCGTCTTCCATGTTCAGCGCCCGCGCCCCTTCGATCGTCGCCATCTCGAGTGTGTCGCGGGCGGTGATGTTCACCTCCATCACGTCCTCGCCCCCTTCGAGCAGTTCCTGATTCTCCAGCATCCGCTGAACTTGGAGTCCGATCCGCATCTGACTCCCCATATCGCCGCTGACGCCGGAGCAGACGTCGACGCCCCACGTCGGGCGTCCGCCCGCCTCCATCACCTTCCCGGTCACGGGGATGCCGTGGCCCATCTGCATCTCCACCTCCGGCGTCGCCGAGAAGGAAACCCCCTCCTCGACGGCGTGTTCGATGTCCTCCTGCGAGAAGTGATTCGCGTGGGCGACGTTCACGTCCGGCCCGAGCATGTCCTCGATCGCGCCGAAGCCCTGATACTCGGGGTTGTACTCCGAGGACGTCCACTGGGCCGCGCCCATGTGAATGGTCGCGACGACGCCGAGGTCGCGGGCCAGTTCGATGTCTCCGCGTGCCACCTCCTCGGTCGTGAAGTCCGGGCCCCGGAGGGCGACGCCGAGCGACAGAAGGTCGTCGTCCGCGATCTTCTCCTCTCGGAGTTCCCGGACCTGTTCCTCCGGATGCGGCGTCGAACTGTCGAACCACCACTTCTCGGCGTCATCGCCGGGCGGGCCGTACGCGTACACCGCCCTGAGTCCGGCGTCCTTGATGCCGTCAACCGCTCGCTCCGCGTGCTCGGGTGTGTTGATCGCGTGCGACCAGTCCATGGCCGTCGTCGTCCCCGTGTACAACTTCTCGAGGGAGCCGAACAGGTTCCCGAGGTACATATCCTCGGGTCGGTAGAGTCCGGCGATGTTGCCGAGCATATCGCTGAAGTAATCGCCCATCAACGACCAGTCGCCCGCGATCCCTCGAACCTGCGTCTGCCAGAGGTGGATGTGAGAGTCGACGAACCCCGGCAGCACGATGTGGTCTTCCGCGTCGATCACTTCCGCGTTCGAGGTCGACAGTCCGCGTCCGATCTCGACGATCTCGCCGTCTTCCATGAGAACGTCGGCGTCCTCTACATCGCCGATCTCCGGGTCGAGAGAGACGACCGTCCCACCCTGTATGACTTTCTCTGTCATGATCGAGCGGTGATTCGGACTAAGGTTGTAAATAATTTACCGTGCGGTAAATCGGTGCACACTCGGTAAGACAAGCGATATAACTATCGCAGCGGACTATTCCGTAATATGAGCCCCCCCGGCGAGGAGACCGCCTCCACCGACACTCAAGAGGCGATTATGGAGGCGACCTTCCGCGCCCTCAGCAAGCACGGATACAGCGAACTCAGGATGCGAGATATCGGAGACGAGATGGAGATGACGCGGCAGGTCATCCACTACCACTTCGACGGTAAGTACGACCTGATGTCCCGCTTCCTCGAGTACATCATCCAACAGTACGAGGGGAGCGTGGAGGTCGATCCGGACGCACCTCCCCGAGAGGAGCTCGACGCTCGAATCGATCAGTGTCTCTTCGGTCCCGAGTTCGAGGACTTCGGCCACTGGGATCGGATGAAGGTCTATCACGAACTGTTCACGCACGCACAGAACGACGAGCAACACCGAGAGATCTTCAACGACCACTACGAGCGGATCCGGTCGAGCATCACCGAAGTCGTCGAAGACGGGATGGAGCAGGGCGTCTTTCGCGAGGTCGACGCCGCGAGGATGGGCCAGCTCATCACGGACGTGATCCACGCCGCTCGCGGTCGCAAACTCGCCCTCGGTCACGACGACGCGCCCCAGGAGACACGAAAGGCGATCGACGAGTTCATTCTCGAATCGCTCCACGCGGACCCTCGGTAGTTCTCCGCCCGCTTTGGGAACGTATCGGTCCGATGAGGGGGTTGTCACTACCCCTCCGTCGATCCGACGTCTCCGGCGCGACATCGGTCGTTCCGACCTCGACGATCGGTACGTCCGTCATCGGGCGCCTTCGGCCCCGTCCTGCTCCCCGAACACGCCTAGCTCCGCCATCTCGTCGATCTCCGCCTCCGAGTATCCCAACTCGCGGAAGACGTCACGATTGTGTTCCCCCAAGAGCGGCGGAGCCAGTTCGAATCCGCTATCGCTGTTCTCGAACTTCAGGGGGTGCTCGATCACCGGTACCGACCCCAACTCGGGATGATCGATCTCGGTGATCGTCCCTCGGTAGTCGATCTGCGGGTTGTTCAGCGCTTCCTCGACCTCGAAAACCGGGCCGGCCGGGACGCCGGCTTCCTCGGCGATGATCTCGATCCACTCGGCGGTCGTCTTCCCCGTGAGCGTGGCTTCTATCTCCGCCTCTAGTTCGTCCTGATGGTCGACCCGGTCGGCGTTCTCCTCGAATCGCTCGTCCGCCGGGAGGTCGGGTCGGTCGATCGCCTCGCACAGTTCGTGCCAGAGCTTCTCGTTGAGGATGCAGACGTTGAGGTAGCCGTCGGCGGTTTCGAACGTCTGGTACGGAGCGAGTACGGGGTCCTTCGTTCCCATCCGCTTCGGCTCCTCCCCGGCGAACACCTGCCCGGCTTGCTTGGTGAGCCACGGGAGCGTCGCCTCCAGCATCCCGAGGTCGATGTACTCGCCCTCCCCGGTCTGCGCGCGCCTGTACAACGCGGCGGTCGCCCCGAAGGCGGCCCACATCGCCGTGATGAGGTCGGTCACCGGAAGTCCGACCTTGACGGGCTGCCGGCCCTCCTCTCCGGTCACGCTCATGATGCCGCTCATCCCCTGAATCAGAAGGTCGTACCCCGACCGCTTCGCCCACGGCCCCGTCTGACCGAACGCGGAGATGGCGAGATAGATGATCCCTTCGTTGTGTTCTCTGATGGACTCGTAGTCGACGTCGAGGCGTTCAGCAGTTCCCGGACGGTAGTTCTGAATGAAAACGTCCGCCTCCTCGGCTAGTTCGTAGAGGGCTTCTCTCGCTCGGTCGTTCTTCAGGTCGAGTTCGAGACTCTGTTTTCCGTAGTTGACCGTCCAATAGTACGGCGACTCTCCCTCGATGAACGGCGGTCCGGTGTGACGGATCGCATCGCCGTAGCCCGGCTGCTCGATCTTGATCACCTCGGCACCAAGATTGGCGAACATCGCGGAGCTAAACCCGCCGGTAACGAACGTTGAGAGGTCGAGAACCGTGATTCCGTTCAGGATCTTCCCCTGAGCCGCCGACTGTGTGTTGGTATCGGACATACTGAATCGTCCTCCTCGCCGGGGAACGCCCGTCTCGCGGGCGCGCCCGGATGTGACCATCTAATTGGTTTACCGTATGGTAAACGTTCGGGTGCCGTAGAGATGGCGGCCCGTTCGAGTCGAAAGAGGGGGTCGGTAATCCGGCCCTTCACGTTCGCCTGCGGCCTCAGCGAGGGGGTCAGGCGTCGCCCGGAAAGCGAAACCGTGCGAGCACCGCGGGACGGCACTGGGAGGAGTTCGTCCTTTGCGTTGTCGAGGGAGAGGGCGAGTCCATTCGATGTCCCTTTCCGGTTCGACGGCGTTACGCGTAGTATGAACGCTGATTCGTCGATAGTTCGCCTGCGAAACGCACCGTCGAACTCAGTGAGGTAGGCATGACGAAACGAGACCACTACTACAACAAGGCGAAGCAGGAGGGCTATCGCGCCCGTTCGGCGTACAAGCTGAAGCAGTTAGACGAGGACGCGGGGTTGTTCGGCCCCGGCAACACCGTGGTGGACCTCGGGGCGGCCCCCGGCGGGTGGCTACAGGTCGCCGCCGAGGAAGTCGGCCCGCGGGGGCAGGTAATCGGCGTGGACCTCCAGCGAATCCGCGACGTGGAGGCCGACACCGTCGAGACCATCCGCGGCGACATGACCGACGAGGAGACGAAGGAGAAACTCCGCGAGCGAATCGGCGACGAGGGCGCGGACGTCGTCATCTCGGACATGGCCCCGAACATGACCGGCGAGTACTCGCTGGACCACGCCCGCTCGGTCCACCTCGCCCGGCAGGCGTTCGAGGTCGCACTCGAACTGCTCCCGGCCGGCGGCGATCTCGCGGTGAAGGTGTTCGACGGCCCGGACGTCGAGGACCTCCGCGCGGACATGGAGCGGGAGTTCCAGTACGTCCGCTCCATCCGACCGGACGCCTCCCGCGACCAGTCCTCCGAGCAGTACCTCGTCGGCAAGCACCGCATCACCGCCCCCGTCGCCACCGGCGACGAGGTGGACGTGACCATCGACGACGTGGGGAGCGAGGGCGACGGCGTCGCGAAAGTCGACGGCTACACGCTGTTCGTCCCGGAGACGGAGGCGGGCGACGACGTGCGCGTCCGCGTCACCGACCTCAAGCCGAACTTCGGCTTCGCGGAAGTCGTAGAGGAGTAGGGTCCGTTCGCCGTCTCGTTACTCGACCGTCCACGCGTCGTCCGGCACGCTCGCTCGTTCGCCGCCGAACAGGGCGACCACGCCGTAGACGAACGGCGTGTCCACGAGGGCGATGAGCAGTTTCAGGAGGTACTGTCCGACGACGAGCGATAGCACCACCTCGGTCGGAAGCGCCTCGCCGAAGCCGAGCACCGCCGGCGCGACGAGGAAGGCGACGGCGACGAAGATGACCGTATCCAGCGCCTGACTCGTCGCCGTCGAGGCGATGTTGCGGAGCCACAGCATCGACCCGCCCGTCGCCTCGCGGATGCGGTGGAAGACCACCACGTCCCAGTTCTGACTCACCACGTACGCCAGCAGACTCCCGACGACGATGTTCGTCCCCGGCGCGACGACGCTCCGGAACTGCGCGCCGAACTCGGGGTCCGCGGCGGGGGCGAAGACGGTCCCCCACACCAACGCGAGGAGGACGAAGTTCATCGCGAAGCCCACGTTGACCATCACCTGCGCCGCCCGGCGGCCGTACAACTCCGAGTAGCAGTCCGAGGCGAAGAAGGTGAGCGCGTAGGCCAACGCCGCCCCGGGGAGGACGATGCTGTCGCCCGTCACCGGGAACGCGAGGGGCAGACCGAACGCCAGCAGTTTCGAGGCGGTCAGTTGCGCCGTCACCAACGCCGTGACGAACAGTCCGATGAGGACGACCTGTCCGGTCGCCGGTCCTCGCTCACTCATCTTCGAGTCGTCCGTGGCGCTGGTCTATCTCGTCCAGTACGTCCAACGTCTTCCGAACCGACGCCCGAATGGCGTCGCTCCGGTTGACGAACTTCCCGTCGTCGCCGACGTGTTCGTCGAGGTCCGCGAGCAACTCGTCGGGTATCTCGACGCTTATCTTGGCCATACTCGGCTCTTGGGTCGTAACGCGGTATTAAGCATACGGTCTTCATACCACGAGATGACCGTTCGAATATCGACCGCCCGGACCGTTCCGTTCGGGTGCCGGTACGCCCCCGGAACGGGCCTACGGCAGTTCGCCGACCGTCCGCCGTTTTTTCCTCCAGGTTTTGTCGGGGGCGCGTAGCGCCCCCGAGAAAAAGTGGGTCTCTAGATGTCCGCGCCGCGGGCGGGAGCGAGGTTGCGCCGCCCGCCCAACGTAACGATGAATAGGACGCCGAGGCCGATGCCGTAGGCGACCATGAGGGGGACGGTGACGAGGAACATCGTCATGATGCCGGCGGGCGTGAAGACGGCGGCGAACGCGAGGACGCCGACGGTCACCTCGCGCCAGCGGTTCCGCATCGTCTGATAGGAGATGCCCGTGCCGTTCAGGAGCACCATCGCCACCGGTATGTCGGCGAGGATGCCGATTCCGGCCGTCGTGAAGAAGATGAGCCAGAAGAAGTTGGTGATGCGGTAGGCGATTATCATGTTCGCCTGCACCGCGTCGTTCACCAACCACGAGATGATGGTCGGGGCGATGAACGTGTAGCCGAGGACGAAGCCGCCGAGCAGTCCGGCGGTGAGCGAACCGGTCCACAGGAAGACGGTCCGGCGGCGCTGGCGGACGATGTTCCGCTCTCTGAGTGCCGGCCACGCGTAGTAGGCGACGATGGGGAGGGTGACGAGTGCGGCGATGAGCGTCGAGAACTTCACCTCGAAGATGAGCGCTTCGACGGGGTGGAGGGCGACGACGTTGATGGCCTCCTCCGGGTGCACCGAGGCGGGGAGGCTGCTCAGGAAGTTGTCGTACACCTCCTTGATGCCGCCCGTGTAGAGCCACGCGAACGTCCCCGCGAGGACGAGCATGAACACCGCGACGATGCGGAACGTCTTCGAGGTGATGGAGTCGACGATGAACGCGATGTCGGCGTAGTAGCCGCCGATGTCGTCCTCGTCCTTCTCGCCCTCGGTCAACTCGTCGAGGAACGTCCCGCCGGCGCGCGTCGCCCTGTCCTCGATGGTGCCGGCGTCCTCGGGCACGTCGGAGGACCCGTCGCCCTCCTCGGCCTCGCGGCGTTCCTCCGCCTCGTCGAACCTGTCGAGGACGGCTTGGGCCTTCTCGTGGTTCCCCTCGTCTACGGCCTGCCCCGCGATGGCCATCGCCTCGTCCTCGGTCATGTCGGCGAACGCCTCCGGCGGCGCGGCGTGGACGCCCGAGGCGTCGAGGCCGGCGACGTCTATCTGACTCGGCTCGCCGAGCCCCGATTCGAGCGGATCGACCGACTCCGCGATGGCGCGGTAGACGGTGTACGCGAGGGTCGCGAGGGCGAAGGCGGCGGCGCCGAGGGCGGCCCACACCACGAGCGACACCTCCGGCGAGAGGCCGAGCGTTGCCCCCGGTGCGGGGACGCGGTAGTCGCTCCCGAACCGGGCGAGGAAGCCGTTGAAGGCGGTTCGACCGCCGCGTTCGTAGAACAGGTAGACGAGGAGGCCGCCGAGGACTGCGCTCCCGGCGAGGAGGTTCCACCGACGCCGGGCGACGGCGGGGACGCTGATGCGTTCGCTCCCGCGCCGCGCCGTGACGACGACTTTCGCGAGGTAGAGGCTCCCGCCGTAGAGGAACAGCAGGGGGAGCGCCCACATGATCTGGGTGAAGGGGTCCGGCGGCGAGAACAGGGCGCCGAAGACGAAGATGGCGACGACGGCGTGGCGCCACTTGTCGCGGAACGTCTCGTAGCGGACGATTTCGGCGTACGAGAGGCCGGTGATGGCCAGCGGCATCTGCGCCGCGAGGCCGAACGAGACGGTCAGAAGGAAGATGAACTGCGCCCACATGACGATGGAGTAGGTGGGCGCGAACCCGGCGCTGAGGGCGTTCCCGGCGAGGAACGCGAACATGAACGGGAAGAAGACGAAGTAGCCGTAGGCGACGCCGGCGGCGAACAGGATCGCGGAGGTGACGACGATGAAGGCGAGCTTCCACGTCGCGACGGGCGACTGCGGCCACGCGCCCCGGTCGCGGAGGGCGTCGCGGGAGAAGTAGAGGAAGATTGGCGCGGCGAGGATGATGCCGGTCACCAACCCTATCTTCGCCTGCAGGAGGATGACGTCGAACGGAGTCTGCGCGATGATGTCGTAGCTGCCCTCGACGTGGGCCGACATCTGCGCTTCCGTGACGCTCTTCAGGAAGTCCCAGATGAACAACCGGAGCGCGTAGAACGTACCGAGGAAGCCGACGAGGAAGACGATGAACACCTTCTGGAGGTCTTTTTGCGCCGCTCGAAGCATCGCACCGGCGGTCTCTCGTCCCGCCGCGAGCGTCTGTTGGGTGTCCTCGTCGAGCGCGCTGGACATACGTACTGAAAACCCTCTCGCGGTTATCAATCTTTTTCACCGCGCTCGTCGGTTACCCACCGCGAAACCTCGGCGCGATGCGGAAAGGCCTATAAGAACCGGGTGGTGAATTCCAGGTGAATGGCCGACGAGTCGGAGACGGACGAGGGGAGCCCCCCCGACGAACTCGCGTCCGGGTCGGGGGCCGACCCCGCGAAGAGCGACGAGGAGGTCCCCGAGACGGACGCCACCGGGAGCGACGGCGACGTAGACGCCGATACCGATTCTGACACTCCCCCGGACGCCGACGTATCAGAGTCATCCGATTCGGAAAGCCCGGACGACGACTCGACGGGCGACGAGCCCACCAACCGGCTGGAGTACACGCCCGACGACGCGGACGACCCCGCGCCGGACGCGGACGGTCGCGACCCGAACGCTGACGCTCCTTCTCCGAACGCGGACGACTCGGACGACGACGACACCGACCCGTGGCCCGAGGCGGACTACACGCCCGACGAGATGGACGACCTCGCGCCGGACGCGGACGGCCGCGACCCGAACGCGGACGATCCCGTCGACCCAGAGGCTCCGGACGCGGACGGCGAGGCGGCCGTCGAAACGGGGACCGACGGCGGCGAAGTCCCCTCGGCGAACGCCCCGACTCGTCAACAGCGTTCCGAGACCGAGTACGCCGACGACGGCATCGTCGGCGAAGGCCCCGAGAGCGACGAGGAGATGCCGCTGGCGGACCACATCGAAGAGATGGTCCGCCGCCTCGCGGTGGTGTTCGCCGTCGGCAGCATCGTCACGCTGATTCTGTTCCCGGGCGGCGAACTCGTCAACTCCGCGTTCGGCTTCGACCTCACGAGCGCGACGGAGGTCATCAACTACCTGTGGAACCGCCACATCCCCGGCGCGCCGGAGATCGCGAAGCGCCGCCCCCGCGTGTACGGACCGCTCGAACTCGTGTTGACGGAACTGAAGGTGGCGGCCCTCGCGGGCCTCCTCGTCGGACTCCCCGTCTTCGTCTACGAGACGTACCTGTTCATGCGGCCCGGCCTGTACAAGCGGGAGCGACGCTACTACCTCGCGGCCGTCCCGACGAGTCTCGTCCTCGCCCTCGTCGGCATGGCGTTCGCGCACTTCGTCGTCCTCCCCGCCATCTTCGCGTACTTCACCTCCTACACCACCGGGACGGCCACCGTCGCGTTCGGCCTCAAGGAGACGTTCAACCTCATCCTCCTTCTGATGGGCTACATGGCCATCGTGTTCCAGATTCCGCTGTTCGTCATGCTCGCCATCATGATGAACCTCGTCACGCGGGACTGGCTGATTCAGCGGCGTCTGCTCTTCTGGGGCGCGTTCCTCGGCCTCTCGTTCCTCGTCAGTCCGGACCCGACGGGGATGGCACCCATCATCATCGCCGCGACGATGATCACGCTGTTCGAGGGAACGCTGTTCCTCCTGCGGTGGACGAGGATGGAGTGACCGTCGGTCCGCCGGCGGGCGGGGCGGGGGTTACGACGCGTTTCCGTCGGCCCACCCGCTGGCGATGTCCGGCGCGGGCGACTCCGCGCGCGCCTTTAACGCCTCGTTCATCTGCCGGAAGCCCGCCTCCGTGTTGTCGCCGACGGCTCTGAACAGAACCCCCGAGAGGACGCCGCGGAACGTCTCCGCGTGCGTGAGCGTCGTTCGCTCGCCGTCGGCGTCGGGTTCGAGGACGAAGCGGTGTTCGCCGTCGAACAGTCCGGGGACGCCGAGGTGACCGACCCACCGGAACTCGCGGCCGTACTCCGACGCCGTCACGGTCGGTCGGAACGCCGCGCCGCGCCCCTCCGGCGGGTAGAGTTCCACCGCGATGCGCGCGCCCTCGTTGGCCCGGCCCGTAATCCGCATGAACGGGTTCCACTCCGAGTAGCACTCGAAGTCGGTCAGCACCTCCCACACCCTGTCGGGCGCGGCGTCGATAGCTATCGTCGTAACGAGTTCTCGCATACGTCCCTATACGTCGTCCAAGAACGTGAACTAGCGCGTAAGTCGTGGTCTCACTCCGCCCGCGGCCGGGGTCTGGCTCCGTCTCTCGGACTACTCTCCCGTCGGGTAGTCCGCCGAGAACACGTCCTCGACCACCGGTTCGGAGTCGTCAGCGCTCTCCTCCTCGCCGTCGTCACCCTCGCTCGCGGGGCTGCCGTCGCTTCGCTCCGCTTGCGACGATGCCCCACTCGCTTCGCTCGCGGGGCTGACGCTCCCGGTGCGGTAGCCGTGCATGTCGAGGGTCACGTGGTCGAATCCGATGTCGGTCAGGTGTTCGCGGGCCGCCTCCACGAAGTCGATGTCCAACGCCGCCTCCAGTTCGTCGGGGGCGACTTCGATGCGGGCGAGGCCGTCGTGGTCGCGGACGCGGAACTGCGAGAACCCCCACGTCCGCAGGACGCGTTCGGCCTTCTCGACGCGCGTGAGTCGCTCTTCGGTCACTTCCAGTCCCGTGGGGATGCGCGAGGAGAGACAGGCCATCGAGGGTTTGTCGGCGACGGAGAGGCCGTACTCGTCGGCTATCGCTCGTACCTCGTCTTTGGTGATGCCGTGGGCCAAAAGCGGGGAGAACACTTCCAACTCCTCGACGGCGCGGAGGCCAGGTCGGTGCCCCTCGCCGGGGTCCGAGGCGTTCGTCCCGTCGCAGACGGTGTCGATGTCGAGTTCGCGCGCCGTCTCGTACATCCGGCCGAGACGCATCGTCCGGCAGTGGTAACACCGGTCGCCGTCGTTCGCCACGAAGTCGGGATTCTCCAACTCGGAGAACTCGACGACTTCGTGTCTGATTCCAATTTCGTCGGCGACGCGGCGCGCCTCGTCGAGTTCCGAGGACGGCAGCGTCTCGGACCGCGCCGTACAGGCCACCGCTCGGTCGCCGAGGGCGTCGTGCGCGAGGGCGGCGACGACGGCGGAGTCCACGCCGCCGGAGAAGGCGACGACGACGCCGTCGCGTTCTCCGAGGGCCGTCCGGACCGCCTCGGCCTTCTCCTCGACCGAAGCGTCCGCACCGCCCGTCGAGTCCACGTCGGGTTGCATGGCATGCACTTCCGCGCGAAGCGCCAAAAGCGCGTTGTCCTCGGCGTCCCCCGCGGAGGCCCGCCGAGAGAATCTCGGCGACACGGCCCGACCGGGCGACCCGTAACGTTTTGTCGGGTGGAGCGATACTCCACGGCGAGATGGACCTCGAAACCGTTCCGGGCGTCGGCGAGAAGACGGCGGCCGCGCTCTCGGAACTCGACGACCCCGCTCGGGCCCTCGAAGCGGGCGACGTCGCCGAACTCGCCCGCGCCCCGGGCATCACCGAGGGGCGCGCGGCGGCCATCGCGCGGGCCGCCATCCGCCGCCGTCACGGCGACGACGGCGACTTTCTCGCCACCGACCGCGCCCGGGAGGTGTACCGCGACGTGCTCTCGCTTCTCCGCGACCGAACGGTCACCGCCTACGCCGGCAAGCGCGTCGAGACGCTCTTTCCCACGTCGTCGGCCTCGCGCATCGAGGAGGTCCGCGAGTTCGCCGAAGAGGCGGTCGAACGCGACCCCGACCCCGAGGTGCTGGACGCCCTCTCCGGCGTCGAACCCCTCGAACCCGCTTCGGGCGTCCGCGTCCGAGAGCGCTGTCTCGCCACCCTCGACGCCGAACGCTACGCGGCGGCGAAGGACGCCTTCCCGGAACTCTCCGTGGAGGTGGTCGAGGACGCCCGCGACTTGGCGGAACTCGCCCGGTCGTACTCCACCGTCGTCGCCTTGGACGAGACGTTCGCGGGCGTGGACGTGGAGGGCGACGTTCGGGTGCGCCCCGACGCCGCGGAGAACCCCGACGAGATAGTCCCCGAACGGGTGCTGGCGTTCTTCGCGCAGAACCGCGAACGCGTGCAGGCGGCCGCGGACGTCCACGAGGCATCGGACCTCAACGCGCCCTGCGACGTCGAGAGACTGCGGGACGCACTGAACCGACTGGACGAGGACGGCACCGTCGTCGGCGACGAGGAACTCGACCGCCTCGCGGCGGCGGTGGACGACCTCGATACGGCCGTCTCGGCCGCCGAGTCGGTCGCCAACGACCGCCTCCGCGACGCCATCCGCGAACGCGACGTGACCATCGAGGGGACGGACTTCCTCTCGCTTGTCGAACAGGGCGCGCGCGTCGATTCGCTCCTCTCTCGGGAGTTAGAAGACGAGTACGACGCGGCCATCGAAGCGGCGAGGGACCACCTCGTGGAGACGCTGAACCTCAGACCCGAGGAGGCGGACGTGGCCGTCCGCGCGTTCTCCGACGACGCCTCCTTCCCCGTCGAACGGAACGAGGAGATGGTCTCCCGCCTCCGGACGGAACTGAAGGCGGGCCGCGACAGGCGCGCGGCGCGACTCAAGCGCGAACTCGCCGAGGACCTCGCCTCCCTCCGCGACCCCGCCGAGGAGATGGTCGATGCGGCCCTCGAACTCGACGTGGAACTCGCCGTCTCGCGGTTCGCCCGCGACTTCGACTGCGTCGTCCCGGCGTTCGACGGCGAGGGGTTCGAGGTGGCGGGCGGCCGGTCGCCCCTCCTCGACGTCGGGTTCGACGACGTGGAACCCGTCGATTACGGCGTCTCCGGCGTCACCCTCCTCTCCGGCGTCAACTCCGGCGGGAAGACGTCCACGCTCGATTTGGTCGCCGTCGTCGTCGTGTTGGCGCACATGGGACTCCCCGTCCCGGCGGAACGCGCCGAACTCGAACGCTTCTCCGAGTTACACTACTACGCGAAGACGCAGGGCACCCTCGACGCGGGCGCGTTCGAGAGTACGCTCCGCGACTTCCGCGAACTCGCCGACGGCGACGCCAGCCGCCTCGTCCTGGTGGACGAACTGGAGAGCATCACCGAACCCGGCGCGTCGGCGAAGATTATCGCGGGCATCCTCGAAGCGTTGGACGAACAGGACGCGACGGCGGTGTTCGTCTCCCACCTCGCCGGGGAGATACGCGAGGCGGCGTCGTTCGAGGTGGCCGTCGACGGCATCCAAGCGGTCGGCCTGAAGGACGGCGAACTACAGGTGAACCGCTCCCCCGTGAAGGACCACCTCGCGCGTTCGACGCCGGAACTCATCGTCGAGAAACTCGCCGGCGAGGACGGGTCGGGCTTCTACGACCGCCTCTTAGAGAAGTTCTGACCGGGATTTATGTCGGTGAGTTCCGTTCCGCCGGATATGGTCCCCGACTCCTCCACCTCCGACGCGGACCCGTCCGGCGCGGACGAGACGTACGACGCCGTCCACCGCGCGACGAGAGACGCCGTCTGGTACGTCGTCGGCACGGCGACGCTGATGCTGTTTCACCTCGCACTCGCGGCTCTCTGCCTCTCCCTCGCCTATGCCGGAATCGGCCCCTTCCTCGCCGGTTCCGCACCGGCGACGGCGGCCGCATTCGGCGGCGTCGCCCTCTCCGTCGGCCTGTTCTCCGCCTATCGCGTCTACACGCTTGCGACCGAGTGACGCACCGCCGGCCGTTCGAGGCCGTCCGCGGACCGCCGCCGCCCGAACACGTTAGTTAACGCGAACCTACGATACCGGGCGTCTCAGAGTCCCTTCGTTTTACTTTCACTTTCGCTCCGCCGCTGGGGAACCGTTAAGTAGACTGCTATTCGTGATTGAAGCGATGAGGGACGACCCCGAGGAGGGGATGCTGTCGTGGGACGAGACGGTGTTCCGCGACGAACACGTCTTCGAGATAGATTACGTCCCGGAGACGTTCAACCACCGCGAGACGCAACTGCAGAGTCTGAAGTACGCGCTTCGCCCCGCGGTTCGCGGTTCCCGCCCCCTCAACACCACGGTTCGGGGTCCTCCCGGTACCGGAAAAACCACCGCAGTGCAGAAGTTGTTCGGCGAACTCGGCGCGCAGTCGGGCGTTCGCACCGTCAGGGTGAACTGCCAAGTCGATTCGACGCGCTACGCGGTGTTCTCCCGCATCTTCGAGCACATCTTCGAGTACGAACCGCCGTCGTCGGGCATCTCGTTCAAGAAACTGTTCGGCCAGATAACCGACAGGCTCGTCGAGGACGAGGAGGTGTTGGCCGTCGCCTTGGACGACGTGAACTACCTGTTCTACGAGAACGAGGCGTCCGACACGCTCTACTCCTTGCTCCGCGCCCACGAGACGCACACGGGCGCGAGAATCGGCGTCATCATCGTCTCCTCGGACCTCTCTCTCGACGTCATCGACGAACTCGACGGGCGCGTCCAGAGCGTCTTCCGCCCCGAGGAGGTGTACTTCCCCGTCTACGACGTCGACGAGATCGTGGACATCCTCCGCGGACGCGCCCGCCGCGGGTTCCACGAGAACGTCATCGGGGACCCGGAACTCGACCGGGTGGCGGAGCTCACCGCCGAGAACGGCGACCTGCGCGTCGGCATCGACTTGCTCCGCCGCGCGGGACTCCACGCGGAGATGCGCGCGAGTCGGACCGTCGAACTCGAAGACGTGGAGGCGGCCTACGACAAATCGAAGTACGTCCACCTCTCGCGGTGTCTCCGCGGCCTCTCCGAGACCGAACGCGCCCTCGTGCGGGTCATCGCGGAGTACGACGGCGAACAGGCCGGCACCGTCTACGACGCCTTCCGCGAGGAGACGGACCTCGGCTACACGCGGTACTCCGAGATAACGAACAAGCTCGACCAACTCGGCGTCATCGAGACCGAGTACGCCGACATCGAGGGCCGGGGGCGCTCCCGGTCGCTCTCGTTGGCGTACGACCCCGAGGCCGTGTTGGACCGCCTCTGAACCCGCCGGAGTCGGCGGCGGACCCTTCTCAGAACTCCTCGGCGTTCGGACGCAGGTCTAGTTCCAGCGTCCACGCGCTTCTGTCCTGCCGAACGAGGTACCAGTACGCATCGGCGATCGCGTCGGGGTCAAGCGATTCCACCTCGCCGGTCCGGTCTCCGTCCTCGTCTCCGTCGGCGTCGGA
Source organism: Halopelagius fulvigenes (assembly GCF_042662625.1). Lineage (GTDB taxonomy): Archaea > Halobacteriota > Halobacteria > Halobacteriales > Haloferacaceae > Halopelagius > Halopelagius fulvigenes. The sequence goes on along the minus strand of NZ_JBHSXH010000015.1, from coordinate 1,553,703 downwards.
CGGGCGGATGCCGCCGTCCACGACGACGTGGGCGACGTGGATGCCCTCGGGTCCGAGCTCACGCGCCATCGACTCCGCCATACCGCGCGCGGCGAACTTCGCCGCCGAGAAGCCGACCGCCCCCTCCCGCCCGCGGACGGCGGACGTGGCACCGGTGAAGACGACGGTTCCGCCCCCGGTTTCGAGCATGTCGTCTACGGCCTCCTGCGCGCAGACGAACGCGCCGCGGACGCCGGTGGCCAACGCGTCGTCTAACTCCGCCGCCGAGAGTTCGCGGACGCCCTTCCACGCCGACGAACTGGCGTTGTTGACGAGGATATCGACGGGGCCGAGCTCCGACCGGACGCGTTCGAAGGCGTCTCTCACGTCCTCGGGGTCCGTGAGGTCCGTCGGCACCGCGAGTCCCTTGCCCGGTCCGTCGTCCAGTTCCTTGGCGAGCGATTCGACGAACGACTCCGACCGGGCGAACAGGGCGACCGAACACCCCTCGTCGGCGAACCGACGCGCGACGGACGCTCCGAGTCCGGGGCCGACGCCCGCGACGACCGCGACAGAATCTGTCATACTCCCGACGACGGACTCCGGGAGTAAAGGCATGACCGCGGGCGACGGCGTTCGAAGGCTTTTCGCCGCGCCTCTCCGACGCACGGGTATGAAGACGACGGGCGGTACGGACGACCAGAAGCGCCGCGCAGGCGAACGCGCGGCGGACCTCGTGACGGACGGCGCGACGGTCGGACTCGGCACCGGGAGCACGGCGGCGTTCGCCGTGCGCGCCATCGCCCGCGCCGTCGAGGAAGACGGACTCGACGTCCGCGGCGTCCCCACCTCCTTCGCGACGCGCGAACTCGCCCGCGAGGAGGGGATTCCCCTCGCCTCCTTGGACGAGGTGGAGACCGTAGACGTCGCCATCGACGGCGCGGACCAGGTGGACGACGCACTGAACGCCATCAAGGGCGGCGGCGCGGCGCACGCGCGGGAGAAGATAGTCGACGCCGCCGCGGAGCGATTCGTCGTCGTCGCCGACCCCTCGAAGACGGCGGCGACGCTGGACCGCGCGGTGCCGGTGGAGGTGTTGCCCGACGCGCGGACGACGGTCGCCGCGCGCCTGCGAGAACTCGGCGGCGACCCGACGCTCAGGAGCGCCGAACGGAAGGACGGGCCGGTCGTCACCGACAACGGGAACCTCGTCCTCGACTGCGAGTTCGGCGCTATCGACGACCCCGCCTCCCTCGCCGCGGACCTCTCTGCGACTCCGGGGTGCGTCGAACACGGCCTGTTCGTCGGGATGGCCGACGAGGTGTACGTCGGAACGGACGACGGCGTCGAGGTCAGGACGCGGGGCTGACGCTCCCCTCCGTCGCGTTCGCCGTCGTAGCGCCCCGCACACGCGAGGCTATCTGACGTATCGCCTCGAAAAAATCGAAGCCGGATTGAACCGGTTTACAGGTCGCGGGGCTGGACCGTCTTCCGGTCGTTCTCTTCCGCACGGCGGGCGGCATCTTCGAGCAGTTCCTTGACTTCCTCATCGAGCGCGTCGTAGAAGTCCGAAGCGACGTTCTTGTCGTTGAGCGCTTCCTTGACGGCTGCCTTGACAATAAGGTCTGCCATACAACCCACCTTTCAGAGTCCTACTTAATAAGATTTCGCAAATCTGCCTCCTCTACGTCCCTACCGGTAGGTTATGGCCTTTCAGAGGGAACGGATTTATATAGGGGGAGCAGTGATAGGGAAGGTTCGACCGTCGGCGGACCCTCACCGACCGGAAACGACACGTACGAGGAGGAGTAATCCGAACGGCGCACCATGCGAGAGATTCTGGAGGCGGTCGCCGCGGGGGACCTTTCCCCGGCGGCCGCCGAGGCCCGACTGGCGGGGTACGCGACGACGGACGCCGGGCGGTTCGACGCCGCCCGCGAGACGCGCCGAGGCGTCCCGGAGGCCATTCTCGCGGACGTGAAGACGCCCGCAGAGACGGCGACGCTGGCCGCCGCGGCCGTCGAATCGACGGGTCGCGCGATACTCACCCGCGCTTCGCAGGCCCACGTGGACGCCGTCGCCGAGGAACTGGGCGACGCGGCGGAACTCGACCGGGAGGAACGGGCGCGAACGCTCGTCGCGCGCGCGCCGGACTTCGAACCGCCGAGTCTCGACGCCGCCGTCGGTATCGTCACCGGCGGCACCTCCGACGCCGAGGCCGCGGGAGAGGCGGCCGTCATCGCGCGCGAGATGGGCGCTTCCGTCTTCCGCGTCGAGGACGTGGGCGTCGCCCACCTCGGGCGCGTCCTCGACCACCTCGACGAACTGCGGGCCGCCGACGTCCTCGTCGTCGCCGCCGGGCGCGAGGGCGCACTTCCGACCGTCGTCGCCGGACTGGTCGATACGCCGGTCATCGGCCTGCCCGTCTCGACGGGGTACGGCCACGGCGGCGACGGCGAGGCGGCCCTCTCGGGGATGCTCCAGTCCTGTACCGTCATCTCCGTCGTCAACGTGGACGCCGGGTTCGTCGCCGGGGCGCAGGCCGGACTCGTCGCCCGCGCGGTGTCGCAGGCGAGGGCGGACGCCGAGGACGCCGGTCGGTCGGACGACGCGAACTGACGCGCCGCCGCGAACGGAGTTGTGTGGTACCGTCGCACGTGCGCGAAGCGGTCTTACGCGCGGGACACCTACGGTGAGTACCGGCACTGTGGTGGCTGCCGGACCCAACTATGTCAACCTGCGACCATTGCGGGTCGCACGTCTCCGAGCACTTCGTGCGCGTGTTCGCCGACGAACAAGGGCGAGTCCTCGCCTGTCCAAACTGTTCGGCGAACGCGGGCATCGCTGAAGTCGCGCGGCGACGTACCCGCACCGCATAACCGTTGAAGCGGACGGAAGACCACCACGCGAAGCCGACCCCCCTTTTCCCGCGGCGAATCAGAAGCCATAGGTTCGACTCCGACGAGGCTCAGGTACCCGATGAGCGACGGTCTCTCCATCCTCCTGACCAACGACGACGGCATCGACGCGCCCGGCATCGCGGCCCTCCGCGAGGAACTCACCGCCCTCGGCGAGGTGACCGTCGTCGCGCCCGACGGCAACCGAAGCGGCCTCGGCCGGACGCGGAACGACACCGCCGTCGTCCGCGACCACCCGTGGGGGTACGCCTTCGGCGGCACGCCCGCCGACTGCGCGGCGTACGGCCTCCGCGGACTCGACGCCTCCTTCGACGTGGTCGTCGCGGGCGTCAACGACGGCCCGAACGCCGGCAACTACGTCGTCGGACGCTCCGCCACCGTCGGCGCGGGGTTGGAAGCGGCGTTCCTCGACACGCCCGCCCTCGCCGTCTCGGCGTACCACTCGAAGGACTTCTTCCTCTCGCCGCCCGAGGAGTACGACTTCTCCCGGCCCGCCCGCGCCGCCCGCGGACTGGTCGAACGTGCCCTCGACGCGGGCGTCTACGACGAAGTGGACCTCCTAAACGTCAACGCGCCGGTGGACGCGGCGAACCCGCCGGTCGTCCTCACCCGACCGCACCACGACTACGGCCAACACGTCGAACCCGTCGCGGAACCCGGCGACGAGTACGACCTGGCGGACGACGAACGCCTCGTCCGCCTCCACGACCGGACGTGGCCCGGCGCGGTGGGGTGGGAGAACCCCTTCCCGCCGACGGAGGAACACCGCCGCCTCTACCCGGTCGGCACCGACCGCCGCGCCCTCGTGGACGCGCAGGTGAGCGTCTCACCGCTCTCGGTGAACCACGGCGTGCCGGACAGCGACGCCCTCGCGGACGTGGTGGAGACGTTCGAAGTCGAGTAGTTCGACCGCTCTGCCCGCGAAACCCTTCCAAGGCTTATCCTTGCAGGCCGTGTGCTCATTCTCCCGCCTCGAATACCGTACTCCCATGGCCGAAAATCACGCGCAGTTCTCCATCAGGACGGTCAAGTCCGAAGAGGAAGTCGAGGAGATAGAGAGCGAACTGGAGAACGCCAACGGCGTCATGGAGGCGGACATCGACGCCGAGAGCGGTGCGGCGGACGTCCGATTCGACCTCGAACTGATAGGCGAGGCGCAGATAAAAGGTGCCGTCCAAGATATGGGGTACGAAGTCTCTTAGACTCTAATCGCCCCGGTCACGAACGCGACGAGGGGGACGGCGACGACGACGTGGGAGACGACGAGGACGGCCTGTCCGACGGCGGTGACGCCCAGCGTCGGCGCGAAGACGATGACGGGGACGAGCATCACCGCGAAGACGACGGCGGCCGCCGCGACGAACTTTCGGACCGGTCGGTCGGTCAGTCGGACCAACGCGGCGTAGACGACGGCCGCCCCGACGCCGGCGACGGTGGCCGCGGCGATTCCCGGTCCGAGGGCGAACGGGTCGTTGGCCCCCGTCGCGCCAAGGTTCGCGCCGGAGAGGGCGACGACGGTACGGACGAGGAGTAGCGCGACGACTGCGACGAGGACGCCCGCCGTCGTCCGGCGGACGAGTTCACCCGCGCCGGTTGGTACGGCGTACCGGGTGCTCGGAGGCGTAGTGGTAGTTACCATAGGTATTCCGACGCTCGCTGAGGTATTAAAGCGATAAGCCCGAGTTCGTCGTCGAGGGCGAATTCGCTCCGGAGAGAGTTCACGGCCGCCGCTCGTCCGGCCCGCCCGAAACGTCAGTCCAAAGAATCATTGTGTCCGATACTGCTACGTCATCCATGAGTGCCGAGGGACTCGACGAGATAGACTTGGGCATCCTCCACCTCCTTCAGGAAGACGCTCGGAACCACACGCCCGTCGATATGGCCAAACAGCTCCCGGTGTCCGACCAGACGATCCGGAACCGAATCGAGAAGATGGAACGTATGGGCGTCCTCGAAGGGTACGTCCCCCTTATCAACTATCAGAACGCCGGGTTCCCCATTCGGCTCGAATTCTGCTGCACCGCGCCGGTCAAACGCCGCGAGGAGCTCGCTCAGGAGGCGCTGAAAATCGACCACGTCGTCCGCGTCGAGGAGATGTTGAGCGCGCAGGAGAACGTCAGGGTCCTTGCCGTCTCCAACGACTCGGACGAGATCAACGACATCGCCACCCAGATAGACGCCTTGGGGTTGACTATCGTCAGCGAACGCCTCCGACGGCGCACGTACCTCCAACCGTTCAACCACTTCGGGAAGGGAATCGTCGACGACCGCTAGATATTTTCCCAGGTACAATTTTTGAAATGTAAATGAACACTGGGGATATATACTCCAATAACTAGAGTTGGAGAAAATACTTTGGTAGTAGCAAACTGACTCGTAGCCGATGGGATTGTCTAGCGCGAAGTTGGCGACTTCCGAAACGGAGGAATCGACGGCGGAGGTTCCCTCGGCGGTTTCGGAAGCGGATGACGTCGGATGCGACAGTCTCCCACCGCAGGAGGCGACAGACGGCGACGCACTTCGACCACTCGGAGGCGACGCGGAGCGACCCGTTCGTGCCGCGTTCGTCGCCCGAAACCGGAAGACTACCCGTCGGACGGACGAGGGGGGAACCGTCCCCGAACCGCCGGGTGAGGAGTAACATGTACCGATGTGCGTGCCGCGACTGCACGGAGGAGGTTATCTTCGAAGACTACGACGACGCGCAGGCGTTCTTCACCCGCCACGCGTCGCGGAGCCACGAGGTGGAACTACTCAACCTCTCCGCGAGGACCGGAGAGCCCCCCTTAGGGTCGGTTGACGAGGTATGAGCGGAGCCTCCTCCCCTCGTCGAACCGACGCCGAGCAGACGCCGCCGAACCCGTCCGGCCGATGCCGGTGAACGTCGTCTGCGACTCCTGCGGCGTCACCCTCCTCGGCATCCGGTCGATGGAGCCGAAACCCATCGGGAACGACGCGTGCCCGAAGTGCGGCGGCACGGAGTTCTCGTACGGCGACTAAGCCTCCGACGCGCGGACCAGACGACCGAGCCGAACCCGTCGGACCGAGCGAACTTTCACCGTCCGGCGCGGACCGTCTCGCCGTGTCGGAACACTACGTCTACGTCCTCCGGTGCGCCGACGGGTCGTTGTACACGGGCTACACGACCGACGTCGAACGCCGCGTCGCCGAACACGACGCGGGCGAGGGCGCGAAGTACACCCGCGGCCGGACGCCGGTCGAACTCGTCCACGTCGAATCGTTCGACTCGAAGTCCGAGGCGATGTCCCGGGAGTACGAGGTCAAGCAGTTCTCGCGGCGACGAAAGGAACGACTGGTCGGATTAGACGGCTAGGAAAACGACCGGGGGAAGGGCTACGGTACGACCGATTCTACGCGGCGAAACCGCCGACGATGCCGCCGATGGCACCGCCGAGTTCACCGTTCAGGAACTGCCGGACGGTGACGTGAACCTTCGTCACGTGGTCGGGCGTCCGGTCGGGGAGGTCGGTGGTGGGGCCGCGCGTCCGGTCCGCGTTCGCGTCGGCGTCTGCGGTAGATTCCGCGTCGGTCACCGCCTTCTTCTGACTCCGCGGTTCGACCGGCGGCGGTCCGCACCCCCTGCGAGGCGGTCAGTCCGACTCCGCGAGGACGGGCGGTTCGCAGTCGAGTTTGGCCGCGTGTTCGACGACGGACTCGCCGAGGGAGACGAGTCGCTCTTCGATGTCCTCGTCGACGAGTTCGCCGCCCTGGAACTTCTCGTACCCCTTCCTGATTCCGACCTGCTGGGGGACGACGTACCCGTGGACGCCTCGGACGGTACTTCGCATGTGTTCGAGCGTCGCGCCGTAGGACCCGCCGCCCGCGACGGCGACTAACCCGACGGCGGTGTCCTCGTAGTCGTCGAAACTGCAGTAGTCGTGGAAGTTGCGGAACGTCGAGGAGTACGACCCGTGGTACACCGGAGAGCCGAGGATCACGCCGTCGGCGTCGCGGACCTTTCGGGTCAAGCGGGCGGACTCCCCCTGTTCGTCCTCGTCGGGGTGATAGAGGGGTAAATCCGCCGCGCCGAGGTCTATCATCTCGGTCTCCGCGCCCGCCGCGCGGGCGGCGTCGAGGACGACGCGGAGGGCTTTCAGGGTGTGACTGCCGTCGCGCCTGCTTCCGCAGACGGCGATAACCTTCGTCATCGCTAGCGAACTAGGCCCATCGGCTGAAAAGCCCGTCGGCACTCCGTAGGGCGCGTCTACCCGTCGCCGCGCCGTACCTTTTTGACGGACGCCGAAGACGTTCACGTATGGACGAGATATCTTTCGGAACCGACGGGTGGCGCGCCACCCTCGACACGTTCACCGACGACCGTCTCCGCATCGTCGGACAGGCCGTCGCCGACTACCTCTCCGAGGAGGGGTACGACGCGCCGGTGTTCGTCGGGTACGACGCCCGCGAGTCCTCACCCGGGTTCGCCGAATCGCTGGCGGAGGTCCTCGCCGGGAACGGCTTCGACGTTCTGCTCCCGGACCGCGACCGACCGACGCCCCTCGTCGCCTACGCCATCGTTGACCGCGACCTCTCGGGCGCGATGATGGTCACGGCGTCGCACAACCCCGCGGAGTACAACGGCGTGAAGTTCATCCCCGCCGACGGCGCGCCCGCCCTCCCGGAGGTGACGGAGGCCATCGTCGAACGCCTCGCGGAACCTGACCTCCTCCCGGAGGCGGAACGCGGGACGATAGAGGAGGTGGACATCGTCACGCCGCACGCGGAACACGCGCGCGAACTCGTGGACGCCGACCTCTCGGGTCTCACCGTCGTCTACGACGCCATGCACGGATCGGGCCGCGGCGTCACGGACGCCCTCCTCGAATCGGCGGGCGCGGAGGTCATCAGCATCCGCGACGAACAGGACCCCGACTTCGGCGGAAGCCCGCCGGAACCGAGCGCCGAGAACCTCGAACGGTTGGTCGAAACCGTCCGCGAGGAGGACGCCGACTTGGGCGTCGCGAACGACGGCGACTCCGACCGCGTGGCGTTCGTCACCCCCGAACGCGGCCACTTGGACGAGAACCTCTTCTTCGCCGCGGCCTACGACTACCTCCTCGAATCGGATAGCGGCCCCGCCATCCGCACCGTCTCGACGACGTTCCTCATCGACCGCATCGCGGAGGCGCACGGCGAAGAGGTGTTCGAGACGCCGGTCGGATTCAAGTGGGTCGCCGACGCGATGAAGGAGCACGACGCCCTGATGGGCGGCGAGGAATCGGGCGGGTTCTCCGTCCGCGGGCACGTCCGCGAGAAGGACGGCGTCCTCATGGGACTCCTCGGCGCGGCGGCGACGGCGGCCGAACCGATGGACGAACGCGTGGACCGCCTCCTCGACGAACACGGCGACATCGTCGCCGACAAGATAGGCTTAGAGTGCCCGGACTCCGAGAAGGAACGGGTCATCGAGGACTTAGACGACGAACTCCCCGAACAGGTCGCCGGCCGCGACATCGCCAAAGTCGTCACGCTCGACGGCTTCAAGCTCCTCCTCGAGGACGGGTCGTGGCTTCTGGTCCGCCCCTCGGGGACGGAACCGATGATGCGCGTCTACGCCGAGGCGTCGAGTCGGGAGGACGTCGATACCTTGCTCGAGGCGGGCCGCGAACTGGTCGAACCGCTCATCTGAGGACGCCCCGGAAGCGCCCCTCGTTCTCCGTCTCCCGTATCTCGAATCCGAGCGACTCGTAGAACGGCCGCACTCGGTCGCCGAACTCGGCGGTCACCGTCCCGTCGACCCGCGCGTCGGCCGCCGCCACGAGTTCGCTCCCGACGCCCCGGCCGCGACGCTGCCGACGGACGGCAATTTGCGCTATCTCCGTCCCGTTGAGGACGCAGACGCCGACGAGACGGCCGTCGTCCCCGCTCTCCGCGACCAGCACCGACCCGGACTCGATTCGGCGGCGGACCGTCTCGGCGTCTGCTTCGAGCATCGCGCCGTCGAGGAGGAACATCGCGTCCGCCTCGTCGTTGGGCGTCGCCTCCCGCACCGCGAGGTTCATCGACCGACGTTCGCCCCCGCGTCGGGTTAAATCCCCTCGCGCGTTCCCGGCGTGGGTGACGATGAAGTAGTCAGTAGAAGGTGTCCGAACAGTCGTAGGCCACGCCGTGCTGGGGACGGACGTACTTGCAGTGGCGGTGGTACATCGGCTCCTCGCACATCGGACAGGTCGGCCGCCCCGTCGCTCGCCACCGTCCTCGCTCACGGGGGTAGCTCACCCCGCCAGCGCGATCACTGTTTTCCACCGAGTCCGCCTCGCACGAGCAGGTGCCCGCCCCGAATCCAGAGGACGAGCGCGACGGCCACGACTAGCACGTGAATCTCCGACACCCAGTAGGGGAGCGCGACGATCTCTCGCGCGCCGGCCAGAAGCATCCAGAGTATCGGGATCTTGCGCTCGAGCAGGCCGAGGTCGGTCTCCCGCTCGGTGCCGTAGGGCTGGATCGACTGCGGGGCCTTGCCGGACACCTCGCCGTGGGGCACGCGGTCGGCCTCGTACGGCAGCGAGGGGACGCCGTAACTCGCCACGACGCTCCCGTCCTCGCGTATCTCGACCACGCGGTTGTTCCGGCTGTCGGTCACCAGCGTGTTGCCGTTCGGCAGTCGGTCGGCGTCCCGCGGCCAGTCGAACGCGACACCGCCCGCCTTGGCGACAGCCCACGCCTCCTCCCACTCGCCGGTCGTCTCGTTCCTGTGGAGCTCGACCACGCGGTGGTTCTCCGAGTCGGCGACCACCACCGCGCCGTCGCCGAGCCACTGCGGGTTGTGCTGCTGGTTCAGCACGTCCTCGTCGCCGTCCTCGTTTATCACTTCGACCACGCCCTTCCCGCGCTCGACGATCAGGAGCTGGTTCTCGTTGCGGATCGAGACGAGGAAGCGGCCGTCGCCGATGTAGTCGGCGTCGTTGAGGTGGAGCCAGTCGACCTTCGTCGGGTCGTCGGGAGCCTCGTAGTGGTCGCTTGCGTTCCACGTCCAGTTCCGTTCACCCGTCTCGGGGTCGTAGGTGAAGATGCTCTCCCACTCCATGTCGGCCACGAGCACGTTGCCGTTGGGCATCATCTCCGCGTCGTGGACCTCGCTGTCCTTCCGGGTCCGGACCGGGTAGCTCCACTCGTAGACGACTTCCGGGCGGGGATTCGGCTCGATGATCCGGACGCCGGTCCGCTTGCACGGCGGCTGGTACCGTCCGCAGTCCTGGTAGCCGCCCGCGGCGAACGTGGTCAGCACCGAGCCGTTGTCGAGCGTCTGGACGCTCTGGTAACTGATGATGTTCCCGATGCTCCACTTAACGTTCCCCCGACCGTCGAGCGCGGTCACGTTTCCGTTCGGCCCAGGTCCCTGCACGCCCACCAGCAGCGACGAGTTGTTCACGTCGGCGGACTCGGACATCCGATCCGTATCGGGAGCGAGTGCCCAACTCCCTCCGAACGCGATGGCGACGAGTAGCACGCCGGCGCCGACGAACAGGAGTCCGCGCCGGAGCGAATCTCTCCTCGGACTCACGCCGATACCTCCCCGGCGGCGTCGTCCGCTTCGGCGACGGCGTTCGTCTCGGCGGTGTGGACGCTCGTCTCCGTCGTCCTGACAGCACGGTCGTTCGTATCCGTACTGCTCGGCTCCGCAACCTCTCTCGTTCGCACGTCGGGGACGCCTCTCCGGCGACCGCCACGCGACCATCCCTCCGTTCCCCCGGTTAGCCGCATAATCGAACGAAGCGTACGCTATGGACCACTGTAACGTCTCCGGCCCGAACGACGAAGAACGGGAGACAAACCGAGCGTAACGCAGCTCAACTCGGGGTTAGCACTCCGACCAGCCGTAGGTCTTGGAGCCTTCGGAGTAGTACAGCGACAGCGAGCTACGGCTCGGACGCTCCGGGATCTCGCCGGAGGCGATGATGTCCTGTTGGTCGGCCTCCTCGCTGTCGGTCGCCGCGCTACCGCCGTCGGTCTCTCGGTTAGGGTCGGTCGATTCGACGCGGGTCGGACCTCTGCGCGGAAGAGTACGCCGACGAGAGCACCGTCGACGGCGGGGAGTCCCGGGTGGACGCTCCGCGACGGGCGGAGCGACTCGTTCGCCTACTACGGCTAACCTCCGAGGAACCCGTTTTCGTGGGGTAGTCGCGTCGGACCGTCATCCGCCCTTGATGAGCCTGAGGACCTTCACTTCCGGCGCTTCGACGGGTTGGTCCTCGGGGACGGGAGAGCCGTCTACGAGGACCGACACCTCGTGGGGACTGAGGTCCACCGCGCGGATCAGGTCGGCGTACGTTCCGTCGTCGCCCACCTCCACCTCGCGCGTCTCCTCCCCGACGACTTCGACGGTCACCTGCATGGTCGTGCGTCGGCGCGCCGCGGGTTTCAGGGTTTCTCTCCGCGTCCGCCGTCCGTTCCGCGTTCGCTCGCCGGTCGCGCGCAACGCGGGTTCTTTATCACTCGGGGGGCCCGTGTGACGCGTATGAGCGAGGCCGCAGAGTCCGACGCCACGCCGGCGGGCCGAGAGATCTGGATAGAGAAGTACCGCCCGCAGACGCTGGACGACGTGTACGGGCAGGAAGACATCGTGGGGCGTCTGCAGTCCTACGTCGAACAGGACGACCTTCCCCACCTGCTCTTCGCCGGACCGGCGGGTATCGGCAAGACGACGTGCGCGACGGCCATCGCGCGCGCCATCTACGGCGACGACTGGCGCGGCAACTTCCTCGAACTGAACGCCTCGGACGAACGCGGCATCGACGTGGTGCGCGACCGAATCAAGAACTTCGCGCGCTCTTCCTTCGGCGGGTACGACTACCGCGTCATCTTCTTAGACGAGGCGGACTCCCTCACGTCGGACGCGCAGTCCGCGCTCCGCCGGACGATGGAGCAGTTCTCCGACAACACCCGCTTCATCCTCTCGTGTAACTACTCCTCGAAGATCATCGACCCCATTCAGTCGCGGTGCGCCGTCTTCCGCTTCTCGCCCCTCTCGGACGACGCCGTCCGGTCGCAGGTCGAAGACATCGCGGAGAACGAGGACATCGAACTCACCGAGGACGGCCTCGACGCCCTCGTCTACGCCGCGGGCGGCGACATGCGCCGCGCCATCAACTCCCTGCAGGCCGCCGCGACGACGGGCGACGTGGTGGACGAGGAGGCGGTGTACATGATAACCTCGACGGCCCGCCCCGAGGACATAGAGGAGATGGTCACCGCCGCCATCGACGGCGACTTCCTCGGCGCGCGGTCGAAGTTGGAGACGCTCCTCGTCGACACGGGGATGGCCGGCGGCGACATCATCGACCAACTCCACCGGTCGGTCTGGGACTTCGACCTGGACGAACGGGCGACCGTCCGCCTGATGGAACGTATCGGCGAAGCGGACTACCGAATCACCGAGGGCGCGAACGAACAGGTGCAACTCGAAGCGTTGCTGGCGTCTCTCGCGGGCGCGTCGGAGCAGTAGGCTCCGTTACGTTCTCTCTTCTTCCGCTCTCCCGCCCGACGGGGACACCGCCGTCAGTTCAGCGCCCAGAACCCGTAGTTGAGGGCGGTGGCGAACGCCGTCCACAGGAGGTACGGGACCATCAGCGCCGCCGCCCGTCGGTCGATGCGGGCGAACAGTCCGGTCGTCGCGGCGACGGCGACGAGCAGAGGGACGATGACGACGAGTCCGAACGCCGGCGACCGGAGGCCGAAGAACGCCCCCGACCACGCGGCGTTCAACAGCAGTTGGACGAAGAAGGCGGCGAGTGCGACGCGAGTCCGGCCGTCGTCGGACCGAGACACCAGGAACGCCGCCGTCCCCATCAGGACGTACAGGGTTATCCAGACGGGCCCGAACACCCACTCCGGGGGCGCGAACCACGGTTCGGCGAGCGTCGGGTACCACGTCCGAACCGCCGCCCCCGAGAGGGCGTTCCCGACGACGCCCGCCAGCAACGACACCCCGACCCACGCTATCCACTCGCCTATCGACCGGCCGGGGGCCGCCTCGCGCGTCTCCATACCGGTGAGAGGCGCGGTGACCGGTTAGCCGTGTCGCCGGCGTCCGACGCGTCGGCCGGACGCGCCCCCACCTAGACGGCGGCGAAGGCGGCTCGTTCCGCCTCTTCGGGTGCGGAAAGAAGCCCGGAATCGCCCGCTCGTACCCCCGCGTTCCCGGAACTGTTTTACCCGGTCGTAGGCCAATCACGGGTAATGAGCGAACTCGAAGAGGAGTATCGCCTCGACTACTTCGAGGAGGAGGGGTTCTACCGGAAGCAGTGTCCGGTGACCGACGTCCACTTCTGGACGCGCGACCCCGACAGAGAGACCTGCGGCGAACCGCCCGCCGACGATTACACCTTCATCGACAACCCCGGCTTCGACGAGGAGTACACGCTCGAAGAGATGCGGGAGGAGTTCCTCTCGTTCTTCGAGGAACACGGCCACGAACGCATCGAACCGTACCCCGTCGCGGCCAACCGCTGGCGCGACGACGTGCTCTTGACGCAGGCGTCCATCTACGACTTCCAACCGCTCGTCACCAGCGGTCAGACGCCGCCGCCGGCGAACCCGCTGACCATCTCTCAGCCCTGCATCCGGATGCAGGACATCGACAACGTCGGCAAGACGGGCCGGCACACGATGGCGTTCGAGATGATGGCGCACCACGCGTTCAACGCCCGCGAGGAGGTCGGCGACGAGTACGCCTACTCCGGCGAGGTGTACTGGAAGGACGAGACGGTCCGCCTCTGCGATCAGTTCTTCGAGCACATGGGCGCGGACGTCTCGGAGATAACGTACATCGAGGACCCGTGGGTCGGCGGCGGCAACGCCGGCCCCGCCTTCGAGGTTCTGTACCGCGGCGCCGAGTTGGCGACACTCGTCTTCATGTCGATGGAACAGGACCCCGAGGGCGACTACGAGATGAAGGACGGCAACCGGTACTCGCCGATGGACACCTACATCGTCGACACCGGCTACGGCCTCGAACGCTGGACGTGGGTGTCGCAGGGGACCCCCACCGTCTACGAGGCCGTCTACCCCGACATGATCGAGTTCCTCAAGGAGAACGCGGGCGTCGAACTCTCCGAGGAGGAACGCGAACTCGTCCACCGCGCCGCCAAACTCTCCGGCTACCTCGACATCGACGAGGTGGACGATGTGTACGAGGCGCGCGTCGATATCGCGGAGCAACTCGACGTGGACGCCGAGGAACTGACGGCGCTTCTCCGTCCCCTCGAAGACATCTACGCCATCGCCGACCACTGTCGCACCCTCGCGTACATGTTCGGCGACGGCATCGTCCCCTCGAACGTCGGCACCGGCTACCTCGCGCGGATGGTCCTCCGGCGGACCAAGCGCCTGGTGGACAACGTCGGCGTCGACGCGCCCCTCGACGAACTGGTGGACATGCAGGCCGAACGCCTCGGCTACGAGAACCGCGACACCATCCGCGACATCGTCCGCACGGAGGAGCGGAAGTACCGCGAGACGCTCGAACGCGGCACGCGGAAGGTGCAGACCCTCGCCGACGAGTACGCCGAGTCCGGCGACCCCATCCCCGTGGAGGAACTCATCGAACTGTACGACTCCCACGGCATCCAACCGGACATGGTCGAGGAGATAGCCGACGAACGCGGCGCGACGGTCGACATGCCGGACGACTTCTACTCGCTGGTCGCCGACCGCCACGAGGGCGAGGGCGGCACCCGAGACGCCGTCGCCCGCGACGAACGCATCGCCGACCTGCCGGAGACGGAGCGTCTCTACTACGACGACCAAGAGCGGATGGAGTTCGAGGCGGTCGTCTTGGACGTCTTCGAACGCGACGACGGCTACGACGTGGTCTTAGACCAGACGATGTTCTACCCCGAGGGCGGGGGTCAACCCGCGGACCACGGGACGCTCTCCTCGGACGACACGACGGTGGAGGTGACGGACGTCCAGATAGCCGACGGCGTCGTCCTCCACCGCGCGGACGGCGACCCGGGGAAGGGCGAGTTCGTCCGCGGGAAGGTCGACTCGGAACGCCGCCGTCGCCTGATGCGGCACCACACCGCGACGCACGTCGTCGGCCACGCGACGCGCGAGGTTCTCGGCGACCACGTCCGGCAGGCGGGCGCGCAGAAGGGGACCGACCGCGCGCGCTTCGACGTGACGCACTACGAACGTATCTCCCGCGAGGAGGTAGAGGAGATAGAACGCCTCGCCAACGACATCGTGATGCGGAACGTGCCGGTGCAACAGGAGTGGCCGGACCGCCACGAGGCCGAAGAGCAGTACGGCTTCGACCTGTATCAGGGCGGCATCCCGCCGGGACAGAACATCCGCGTCATCACCGTCGGCGACGACGTGCAGGCCTGCGGCGGGACGCACGTGAAGTACACCGGCGACATCGGGACCATCAAGATTCTGAACACCGAACCCGTTCAGGACGGCATCGAACGCATCGTCTTCGCCGCGGGCGACGCCGCCATCGACGCCACCCACCGCACCGAGAACGCCCTCTACGAGGCGGCGGACGTCCTCGACGTCAACCCCGAGGACGTGCCGGAGACGGCCGAGCGGTTCTTCACCGAGTGGAAGGAACGGGGCAAGACAATCGACCGCCTGAAGACGGAACTCGCGGAGGCGCGCGCCGCCGCGGAGGCCGAGGAGGTCGACATCGACGGCACGCCCGCCGTCGTCCAACGACTCGACGGCGACGCCGACGAACTCCGCGCGACGGCCAACGCTATCGTGGACGAGGGAAAGGTCGCCGTTCTCGGCTCCGACACGGGCGGGAGCGCGCAGTTCGTCGTCGGCGTCCCCGAGGGCGTCGGCATCAACGCCGGCGAAGTCGTCGGCCAACTCGCCGGCCGCGTCGGCGGCGGCGGCGGCGGCCCGCCGGACTTCGCGCAGGGCGGCGGCCCGAACGTGGACGAACTCGACGAGACGCTCGACGCCGCCCCGGACGTCCTCCGGACGGTCCTGAACGCGTAGGGGCCCCCGAGCGTCGGTCGTCTCTTCTTCCGACGCTCGACGCGTCGGTGCCGTAAAGACGCCGCCGCCGAGAGTGACGACCATGCCAACCGCATCGAACGGGAGCGTCGACCTGTACTACGACGCCGAGGGCGAGGGCGAGACGGTCGCCTTCGTCGGCGACGTCGGCTACGGCGCGTGGCAGTGGGGGTGGCAACACGCCGCCGTCGCCGGACCGTACGAGAGCCTCGTCCTCGACCTTCGCGGCACTGGGCGGTCCGACGCGCCGCCCGGCCCGTACGCCGTCGGAACGCTCGTAGACGACCTCGTGACCGTCCTCGCTGACCACGGCGTCCGGAAGGCGCACGTCGTGGGTGCGGGACTCGGCGGCATGGTCGCCTTGCGGGCAGCGCGGTCCACCTCGCGCGTCCGGAGTCTCGCCCTGTTCGGCACCGCCGCGTCCGGGGGCGGTCCCGACGCGGTCGGGAGCACGTCGGACCACGGGTCCGACGGCGGCCTGGACCTCGAACCCCTCTTCGGCGCGCCCGACGACCGGGCGGCCCTCGACCGATCGCTCCGGGCCGCCGTCTCGGAGCGATTCGTCGGGGCGCAACCCGAGGCGTTCGAACAGATCGTCGAGTGGCGCGCCGAGGAGGACGCCTCGCGGGCGGCGTGGGAGGCGCAGGCCGCCGCAGTCGAGCGATTCGAGGCGGACGACCTCTACGAGATCACCGCCCCGGCGCTGGTCGTCCACGGCGCCGAGGACGCCGTCTGGCCCGTCGAACGCGGCGAGGAACTGGCCGCGGACCTCCCCCGCGGCGAGTTCGTCCCCGTCGAGGGCGCGGGCCACCTCGCGCACGTCGAAGCGTCGAAAGTCGTCAACGACGAACTCCTGCGCTTCCTCGACGAGCAGTCGGCGCCGCGGTAGCGCCGTCGGTTCGGCGGCGACTGTCGGCGACGCGCCACCGGTCCGCGCGGCGGCGTCTGGAAGACCGGCACGACGCGCCACGTGCGCAAGACACTTCTTCGCGGGAAACGTTCGCACGCAGTGATGAGTACGGGCCACTCTCGCCTCCGATTTGCACTTCTCGACGCGTCGCACCGCGACCCGAACACGCGGCGCAACTTCCGGCGCGAACTCGACGCCGACCTCTCCGAGTTCGACGCGACGGCCGGCGAACTGCCGGACGACTTCGACTTCGACGGCGTCGTCGTCACCGGGTCGCGGTCGTCCGTCTACTGGGACGAAGACTGGATAGAACCGCTGGTGGACTACGTGAGCGACGCCCACGACGCCGGCTTGCCGATGCTCGGCGTCTGTTACGGCCATCAGGTGCTCGCGACCGCACTCGGCGGCCGCGTGGAGGGCATGGGCGAGTACGAACTCGGCTACCGCGAGGTGGCGCACTCCGGCGACGACGCCCTGTTCGAGGGCATCGGCGAGACGTTCACCGCCTTCACGACGCACTCGGACGCCGTCGTCGAACTCCCGCCGGGGGCGGAACTCGTCGCGGAGAACGACTACGGCGTCCACGCCTTCCGGAAGGGACGCGCGTGGGGCGTCCAGTTCCACCCCGAGTACGACCCGCAGACGGCCGAATCCGTCACCCGGGGGAAGGACCTCCCCGAGGAACGAATCGAATCCGTCGTCGCGGGCATCGACGCCGAGAACTACGAGGCGGCCTGCGAGGCGAAGCGACTGTTCGACAACTTCGTGGCGTACGCCGAACACGTCGCCGCGGACGCGGACGTCGACGCGGACGTCACCGAGGAACCGGACGCCGAACTGACGGTCTGACGCGGCTTTCTCCCCGCTTTCGTCGCCCGACGGGACGCGAGCGAACGCTTTTGTCGCCGTACCGCGCAAGAGTCGTTCATGCTCGATTATCTCGAATTGGAGTCGGACCTCACGCCCGAAGAGCGCATGATACGCGACGAGGCGCGCCGGTTCGTCGAGGAGGAGGTCAAACCCGACGTCGGCGACCACTTCGAGGCGGGGACGTTCCCGGAGGAACTCGTACCGAAGATGGGCGAACTCGGCTTCTACGCGCCGACCATCGACGGGTACGGCCTCCCGGGCGTCGGCGAAAGGGCGTACGGCGTCCTGATGCAGGAACTCGAAGCCGGGGACTCGGGGATTCGCTCGATGGCGAGCGTGCAGGGCGCACTCGTCATGTACCCCATCCACGCCTACGGGTCCGAAGAACAGAAGGAGCGGTGGCTTCCGGCCCTCGGCAGGGGGGAGGCGGTGGGCTGTTTCGGTCTGACCGAACCCGAGCACGGTTCGAACCCCGCGGGGATGGAGACGCGGGCGGAGAAGGACGCGGACGGATACGTCCTGAACGGGTCGAAGACGTGGATAACGAACTCGCCCATCGCGGACGTGGCCGTCGTCTGGGCGCGGGACGTCTCCGCCGAGGGGTCGCCCGTCCGGGGCGTTCTGGTCGAGACGGACCGCGACGGCGTGACGACGAACCCGATCCACGACAAACTCTCGATGCGGGCGTCGGTCACGGGCGAAATCGGTCTCAACGACGTTCGGGTGCCCGAGGAGAACGTCCTCCCGAACGTCGAGGGGATGAAGGGACCGCTCTCCTGTCTCACGCAGGCGCGGTTCGGCATCTCGTGGGGTATCGTCGGCGCGGCGCGGGACGCGTTCGAGGCGGCCCGCGAGTACGCGAAGGACAGAGAGCAGTTCGGCGGCCCCATCGCGCGCTTCCAGATACAACAGCAGAAACTCGCCGAGATGGCGACGCAGATCACGAACGGGCAACTGATGGCGTATCGCCTCGCGGAGTTGAAAGAACGGGGCGAACTCCGCCCCCAACACGTCTCGATGGCGAAGCGACACAACGTCGCCATGGCGCGCGAGGTGACGCGAACCGCCCGAGAGATGCTGGGCGGCAACGGCATCACGACGGACTACTCGCCGATGCGGCACCTGGCGAACGTCGAGACGGTGTACACGTACGAGGGCACCCACGACATCCACACGCTCGTGTTAGGGGAGGATCTAACTGGGATTGCAGCCTTCGAGTGACTTCGGTCACTCGATACGGTGGAATCGCAGTTAGCGACGGGCATCGCGCCTTCGAGTAACTCCGTTCGCTCGACACGGGGTTCTCGTCCGAAACGGACCACACGCCTATCCGTTCTGGCCCCCTTCGTCTCGGTGAGCCGCATCTATGACGGAACCGACGCGAACTCCGACGGAGCAGACGGCCGAGCGAGGTATCAAGGGCGCGACTCTCGCCGTGTTCGTCGAGGGACTTCGCCAACGGGACCCCGACGCGGTCGTGAACGCCGTTCTCATGTTCGCGGCGACCTACCTCCCGAGCGTCGCCGAACGCCTGTTCGACGTCGAGTTCCGGCCGTGGCAGCGAGTGTACACGGAGATTTCGATGCTCGCGCACGCCGTCGGAATCCTCGGCCCCTACGACGACACGTGGTGGTGGGACCACGTCACGCACGTCCTCTCTGCGACGCTCCTCGGCGGGTTCGTCCACGTCGCCGCGGACCATCTCGGACGTAACCCCCGACGAGACGTTCTCGCATCCATCGTCGGCGGCGGCCTCCTCTGGGAGATCATGGAGTACGCGGTCCACCGGTTGTCGGACCGCCTCGGTATCGAACCCGTACTCGTCTACTACGGTCGCCGCGACACCGTCGAAGACCTCCTGTTCGACCTCCTCGGCGCACTGTTCGTGCTCCTGTTCGGCGACCGCCTCCTCCGGAACTTCACCCGGGACGCCGACTGATCTCCCGCCGAGACGACCGATTCCGCCTCGGGGGAGAAGACCGGACGTCCTACCCGACGAACCGCATCTGTTGCCGCTAGTGTGCGCAGTGTGCTAATACCAAACACACCTTTATACCGTCCGGGGTGTAGTTTCGCCCGGAGTAAGACAATGACCGCTCCGGCACACGACTGCCCGACGACGCTCGATTTGAACCGCGAGGAGGCCTGGGTCCTGCACACCGCACTCCTCGACACCGTGGAACGAGAACTGGACGAGGGGAACGACGCCGAACGGGCGCTCACCCTCCTCTTCCGCCTCGAAGAGGGGAAGGACTTCGACTGCGAGCAACTGGAGTACCTGACGTCGGTGCTCCGGTCGTACATCGACGGGAGCGTACCGCCGCGGGACCGGAGTCCGGCGCGAGACGTCCTCGACAGCGTCCAGACCGCCCTCGCGTGAGCGTCCCGTATCCGACGGGGCGACCGGGTCGCCTCGTCTATTCTCGCCCGTCGCGTTCCGACTCCTCCTCGCCGACCCAGTAGTCCACCGCGTCCTCGCGCCGAAAGTAGCCGGAGACGGTCCGTTCCTCGCGTCCGCCGGGCGGCGACCCGGCGAACACGCCCACCTTCTCGGAGTCGGGGTAGACGGTCACGTCGGGGTCTCTCATCGTCGAGACGGCGAGGTAGCGAAGCGGTTCGTCGCCGTCGTTCCGCAGGCGGTGCGCGCCGGACTCGCCGTCCGGAAAGACGGCGAAGTCGCCCGGTTCGACGGCCGATTCGCCCTCCGGTGTCCGGAGGACGCCCGTCCCCGAGAGGACGTACACCGCCTCCTCGTTGCCCGCGTGGTAGTGGTAAGGCCACGACGACGCCCCAGGCGGGAGTTCGTAGAGACTCGCGCCGAGGCGGTCCGCGTCCGCGGCGGCCCCGAGTTGCTTCCGGCGGAACCGCGTCTCTCCGCGTTCGTTCTCCGTCCACTCGACGTCCGACTCGTTGACGCGCGGCATGAGTACGGGGACGCGCGTCGATCACTTGGGTGTCACGCGAGGCGGCCCGAGTCGCGCCTCCGCCCGCGTCGAGTCGCCGATCTCCGAGTCGGACGCTTTAGTACGGCCGGGCGATTACTGCCGCCAAATGGGAATCGATCCGAACTTCGATGCGAACCGCGAGAACGTCGGCGAGGAGAACGGGGTGGCCGTCTGGGGCCCCGTGGACCCGCCGGAGAAACTCGGCATCCACGGCACGCACGTCGCCGTCGATTACGACATCTGCGTCGCCGACGGCGCGTGTCTGGAGAACTGCCCCGTGGACGTGTTCACGTGGGTGGACACGCCCGACCACCCCGAAAGCGAGAGGAAGGTCGAACCGACGCGCGAGGACCAGTGCATCGACTGCATGCTCTGCGTCGATATCTGCCCCGTGGACGCCATCGACGTGGACGCCTCCCGGGCCTGACCGACCGATATTTCACGAGTGCGGTCGTCTGACCGCCATGCGACTCATCCATACGGCGCTCGACGTGTCGGACGTGGACGCGACGCTCGATTTCTACGAGACGCTCGGACTCGAATTCGCCCACGAGTTCACCCTCGACGGCGTCCGCAACGTGTACGTCGGCGGCGAAGACGGCTTGGAACTGCAGTTCAAGTACGACCCTGAGAGCGACGAGTCGGTGGACCCCTCGGGCGTGGACCACGTCGCCGTCGAGGTGGACGACGTGGACGCCGAGTTCGAACGCGTCGTCGAGGAGACGGGCTGTCCGGTCGTCCACGAACCGATGACTATCGAGGAGGCGAACGCCCGCGCCGCGTTCGTCGAGGACCCCGACGGCTACGCCGTCGAACTGGTCGGATTTCTGGACTGAGAGCCGAGAGACGCCCCGCGGCGGGTAGTTATTAGTTCTCGGCGGGCCAACATCTTACCGAGATGGCAGACCAAATCACGTCTATACTCAAAGAGGCGTATCTGGACGAACTGGAGACGGTGATGAACTACTTGACCAACTCCATCGTCCTCGACGGCGTCCACGCGGAGGAGGTCAAAGAGTCGCTTCAGGAGGACATCCAAGAGGAACTCAACCACGCCGAGATGTTGGGGAACCGCCTGAAGCAACTCGACGCGAAGCCGCCGGGGTCCGCCGAGTTCGAGGCGAACCAGATGGATCTCCAACCGCCGGAAGACAGCACGGACGTCGTCTCGGTCATCGAGGGCGTCCTCACGGCGGAGGAGGACGCCATCGAGACGTACCGGTCGCTCGTCAACGCCGCGCGCGAAGCGGACGACCCCGTGACGGAGGACCTCGCGGTCACCATCCTCGCCGACGAGGAGGCCCACCGCACGGAGTTCCGCGGCTTCCAGAAAGAGTACCCGATGAACTGAGGCCGTCTCCTCGCTACTCCTCCGTTTTATCCCTCCGCTAGCCGCCGGTCCGCACCTCGGCGACCGAAGGACGGAGGGTTCACGTTCAGATAGCGCGGTTCAGCGGCCACCCCTCACGATGACAGACGACGAACGCGCACTCGACACCGGCGAGATAGAGGACCGAATCGACCAACTGGGGCGGTACTCCCGGTTCGTCAGGGCCGGGTTCGGCGTCATCCTCGCCGCGTTCCTCCTCGCTCTCGTCGGCAGACTCCCGTACAACCTCGACAGCGTTCCGAGCGCAGTCAACGCCGTCCTCCTCCCCCTCATCTTCGTCGGCATGGGACTGCTCCTGTTCGGCATCGGGATGCACCTGCACCTCATGCACCTCAACCTCGTGGACCAACTGCGGCGGCGACACGAGAAAGAAGAGGGAGACGGCGGGGACGCCGACTCCTGAGGCGGCGAGGTCCTCCGGCGTCGACGCTTCAGTCCGCCGACGCGGGCGTCGTGCCGTCGTCCGACCCCGTCTCGGTTTCCGCGACGCCCCCCCGTTTCGACTCCAACGCCTCCACGAGGAGTTCCGCCACGTCGATAATCTCGATGTCCTCCTCGAAGTCGCCGGTCTTGCGGCCGTCCTCGTACATCGTGCCGCACATCGGGCAGGCGACGACGAACTTCTCGACTGCGCGCCCGGCCTCGGTATCTTCGAGGGCCTCGCGGAGTCGTTCCTCGCTCGGCTTTTTCGTCTCGTCGTGGTCCATCCAGAGGCCGCCGCCCCCGCCGCCGCAACAGAACGAGTCCTCGCGGTTGCGGGGCATCTCGGCCAACCGCGCGCCCGTCGCCCGGACGAGTTCCCTCGGGGCGTCGTACTCGTCGTTGTACCGACCGAGGTGACACGGGTCGTGGTACGTGACGGTGTAGTCGAGCTCCGTCCCGTCGAGTTCGATCTCGCCCTCCTTCACCAGCGATTCGACCACCTGCGTGTAGTGGTAGACGGGGTAGTCGAAGTCGGGGGCCATCTCCGGGTACTCGTTCTCGAACGTGTTGTACGAGTGGGGGTCGGTGCAGACCACCGTCTCGAACTCGCAGGCGTCGAACGCGGCGGCGTTGTCCTCGACGAGCATCTCGTAGAGGCCCTCCTCGCCGACGCGCCGCACGTCGTTGCCGTCGTTCTGTTCGTCCTCGTAGAGGATGCCGTAGGAGACGCCGGCGAGTTCGAACAGGCGGGCCAGAGAGCGCGCGACGCGGCGGTTCCGCTCGTCGTAGGAGGGGTAGTCGCCGACGTACCAGAGGTACTCGACGGGTTCCTCGCGGGCGTCGGGCACCTCGAAGTCGAGTTCCTCGGTCCACTCCGGTCGCTTGCGGGCCGGGTCGCCGAACGCGTTGCCGTTCTGGAAGACGTTCATCATCGCCTCCTGGACGGGTTCCTGCATCTGGCCCGTCTCGGTGAGGCGGCGGTTCATCTCCGTGAAGTGGCTGAGGTGTTCGATATCGACGGGGCAGGAGTCCATGCAGGCCATGCAGGCGACGCACGACTCCATCGTCTCGGCGGCGATGACGGACCGCCCGCCGTCCGCGACGATGTCCACCGGTTCCGTCTCCCCGGCGTCGAGGCTCTCGCGGTAGGACTTCAGGTCGAGAATCACGTCGCGCGGGTCGAGGGGGCGTCCCGCCTCCTTGGCGGGGCAGACCGACGAACACCGGCCGCACTTGGTGCAGGCGTCGGTGTCGAGCAGTTGCTTCCACGAGAGGTCCTCGATTCCGGTGTAGCCTATCTCGTCGGGCGCGGCGTCCTCTGGGACGCCCGGGAGGCGCTTGCCCGCCTTCTCGTCGCGGGCGACGACGTTGGCGAACGAGGAGATCATGTGGAACGGCTTCGCGTACGGGAGGAACGCGACGAACCCGAGGGCGACGAGGGCGTGGGACCACCACCCGACCCAGTAGAGCGTCGCCGCGAGTCCGGGCGTCACCCCGGCGGCGTCGAAGGCGAGGGCGACGAAGTAGCCGACGAACGACACCGTCTCCCACGCGGGGAACTCCGTGCCGACGATGCGGAGGCCCTCGATGACGTACCCGCCGACGCCGAGGACGAACAGCGTCCAGACGAACACGTCGTCCTCGAAGCCGGTGTGTTTCCCCCACAGTCGCTCTTGGCGGACGACGTACCGACGGTAGATGGCCATGCCGACGCCGACGACGAACAGGAACCCGAGGGCGTCCATCACGAACGAGTACGAGAGGTAGAAGTCGCCCGTGAAGAACGAGGTGCCCGTCAGGCGGCGGTAGATGTCCATATCGACCATCAGAATGGTCGTCCCGATGAGGAGCGTCAGGAAGCCCCAAAGGATGAACGCGTGCATCACCCCGGCGAACAGGTCCCGGTCGAACTGCTTCTCGTTCGAGAGGACGACCCGGGACGCGCGAACGACTCGCCCCGGCAGGTCGTTGACTCTGTCGAAGGGGTCGGCCCCGCCACGGGCGTACCGCGCGAACCGTTCGTAGACGCCGTAGCAGAAGATCAAGATAGCCATCGCCGCGAGGCCGTAGAAGACCGCCTCGCCGACCGGCCCGACGGTCCAGAACGTCTCTCGGGTCGGTTCCGCCTGCAAGAGTGTCATGGTCGATACGGCGGGAAGCGCGGGATTAAATCTTGCCACCACCGACCCGCTTATCAGAGAGACGGGGCGGGCGTCGCCGTCGCCCGGCGGTCAGACGAACGCCGCGGCGACCAGCATCGCCGTCGCCGCGAGGCCCGCCGCGTCCGCCCGCGAGAAGGAGAGTTCCGGGAGCGTCGGGTTCCACGCGAAACAGCGGGCCTGAAGCGCGAGGGCGAAGCGGTCCGACCGGAGAAACAGGCGTCGGAGGCCCGTCTCCGCGACGAGGCGCATCCGTTCGCGCAGGCCGCGCCGGTCGCCGAGTCGCGCGTCCGTCGCCGAGCGAATCGTCGCCAAGTCGCGCTTCAGGAGGGGGAGAAAGCGGAGGACGAACCCCACGCCCGCCCCGAGGAGGACGCCGACGCGCCCGGGGACGACGCGTTGGATGGCCGCCCGCGAGTCCCGCACGGGCGTCGTCCGGATGTACGCGGTACTCACGAGGAGGACGAGGACGACACGGTAACTCGAAAGTGCGGGGTAGACGGCCGCCGCGGGGACGACGTGGGGGGGCCGGAGCGTCACCGCCGCCAAGAGGGGACCGGCGACGAGGAAGGGGAGAAACGCTCGGTACGCCCGCACCGTCCCGAGGAGGGGCGTCCGCGACGCCGCGAGGACGCCGAGGGCGACGACGGTCAGGACGGCGAGTCCGCGGGGCGTCGTGTGCGCGAACGCCGCGAGTGCGAACGCCGCCTGAAACCCGAGTTTTGTCCGCGGGTCGAGGCGGTGGGCCGCGGAGTCGCCCGGCGCGTAGGAGATCATCGTCGCTCGTTCGCGCGCCGGCGCGACGCGGCGTCCGTCCCCGTCTCTGCCTCCGACGCCGACTCCGATCCGGCTTCGGGCGGCGGGCGGACGCCGAGTTCCCGCAGGCGGTCGGGTGAGGGGTCCGACGAGTCGAGTTCGACTCGCCCCTCCGACATCACCACCGTCCGGTCGGCGAGTTCCGACACGTCCCGCAGGTCGTGCGTGACGACGACGACGCCGGTGCCGGCGTCGCGCAGGTGTTCGAGTCTGTCGAGGACGGCCGTCCGCGCGGGCCAGTCGAGTCCGGTGAACGGTTCGTCCAACACGAGGTGGTCCGGTTCCATCGCCAACGCGCCCGCGATGGCGACGCGTTCGCGTTCGCCGCCCGAGAGTTCCTCGATGCGGGCGTCGCCCCGGTCGGCCATGCGGACGGCCGCCAACGCTGACTCGACGCGCCGACGTATCTCCGCCCTCTCGAGGCCGAGGTTCTCGGGGCCGAACGCCACGTCCGCGCGCACCGTCGAGGCGACGAACCCGTCGCGGGGGTCCTGAAACACCATCCCGACGGCGGTTCGGGCGGTCACCACGTCCTCGGCGACGGGGCGGCCGTTCACCTCGACGGCCCCCTCGTCCGGCGAGAGGAGGCCGTTGAAGTGGCGCACCAGCGTCGTCTTCCCGGACCCGTTCGCCCCCGCGAGCAGGACGAACGACCCGTCTTCGACGGTCAGGCTCACGTCGTCGACGGCCGTCACCTCGCCGTAGCGGTGGGTGAGGTTGCGGACGGCGATCATCGCGTTCGCCTCACGACGTCACCGCGCGACGATGGCGTCGCTTCGCGTCACCGCCGCGGCGACGGCTATCTTCACGGCCGCGACGGGGAGGAACGGTATCACGACAGCCGAGACGGCGGCCAGCAGACCGATGCCCTGGACGACGGAGAACCCAACCGCGCCGACGGCGTAGATGACCGCCGACCCGGCGACCATCGCCGCGACGATTCGCGGGAGGGGGATGTCGCCCGGCGCGGAGAGACTACCGGTGCCGTGCGCGACGAGGCCCACCGCGGAGGCGGCGACGGGGAATCCGACGATGAACCCGCCGGTCGGCCCGAGGAGGACGCCGAGACCGCTCGACCCCCCGGCGAACACCGGGAGGCCGATCACCCCGCCCACCGCGTAGAGGACGAAGGAGACGCCCGCCCACAGGGGACCGAGGACGACGCCGGCGAGGAAGACCCACAGCGTCTGGAGCGTTATCGGAACGTTCGGTACGAGGGGGTGGACTAGATCGACGGGCGCGGTCGCACTCGTCACGGCGGCGAAGAGCACCGCGCGCGCGATATTCCGCGCGGACTCGTCGCCGACGAGTTCGACCGACTCCGTTTCAGTCGCCATGTACCTCCGTGTCTCGTAAACCACAATGAATCGTTCGGTTGACGAACATCGGCGGCGGTCCTCGTACGACGCGGATTCGGCCGACAGTCCGGTATTTGGATGCGTCGCCCCAGTAAGTTTTTCGTGCTTCACGCCCTGAGAGATCTACCTATGGACGAGAAGACGGCCAAACTCCGAGACATCTTCATCGACGCCACGGGCTCGGACACCGTGACGGAATCGCAGGAGGAGGGCCCGGGGTCGTTGGTGGACGACGGCGACGACCGGCGGGTGACCGAACGGGTGGGCGAACTCGTCTCGCGGATGCGCGACCGCTACGAGTTCGAGAGCGGTCTCGGCGACGCCGACCTCAAGCGGGTCGTCTTCGGCTTCTACGAGGGGGCGGACGACGACGAAATCGCCGCGGAACTCGACGCCGACGCCGACGCGGAGACGGTGTTCCGCGCCCGGATGGACCTCCACCTCGTCGGCGAGGCGGACCGCGACGCGCCGTTCGAGTTCGACGACCTCCGTTCGCTCGTCGCCGAGGGCGCGGACGACGAGGCGTGCGCCGCGAACTTGGACGCCGACGCCGAGACGGTCGCGCGCTACCGCCGCGTCGTCGAGGCGACGGCGGAGGCGACGCGCGCGAACCACCGCTTCCGCGACGAGTTCGAGGAACTCCTCACCGACGCGGAACTCTCCTCGCGCCTCGACGTGGACGCCCACCACGACGGACTCCGCGACGCCACCGAGGACATCGAGACGAACGTCTCGTTCTGATCCGTCTCGACCGCTCTCTCCCTCATCTCGGCCTCTCGTCTCACCCGCCGGTGCGCGCCCGTACCTTCCGCTCGGACTCCCCCGATAAGGGGGAGGGGTCGCGCGCGTGGCGAAGACTCTTATTCGATGCAGGACGTAGCCTCTATCGATGGCGCAGGCCCCGCAGGACCCGAACACAGACCTCACCGACCGGTTCATACAGTTCTACCGGAAGTACTACCGGGACGAGATAGGGAAACTCGCCCAGAAGTACCCCAACGAGCAGCGTTCGCTGTACGTCGACTACGAGGACTTG
This sequence comes from Halopelagius fulvigenes, assembly GCF_042662625.1. Lineage (GTDB taxonomy): Archaea > Halobacteriota > Halobacteria > Halobacteriales > Haloferacaceae > Halopelagius > Halopelagius fulvigenes. Next base: position 1,525,912 of record NZ_JBHSXH010000015.1, on the reverse strand, counting down.
TACCAGTTCGACGCCGACCTCGCGGAGGACTACCGGAAGAAGCCCGATCAGATACGCGAGTACGCCGAGGAGGGCCTCCGCCTGTACGACCTCCCGGCGGACGTCAAACTCGGGCAGGCGCACGTCCGCCTCCGGAACCTCCCCGACACGGTCGACATCCGCAACATCCGCGTCCACGACGACCACATCGGTCGGATGGTCGCCGTGCAGGGCATCGTCCGGAAGGCGACGGACGTCCGCCCGAAGATCACGGAGGCGGCGTTCGAGTGCCAACGCTGCGGGACGATGACGTACATCCCGCAGACCGACAGCGGGTTCCAAGAACCGCACGAGTGTCAGGGCTGCGAGCGACAGGGACCGTTCCACGTCAACTTCGACCAGTCCGAGTTCATCGACTCGCAGAAACTCCGCGTCCAAGAGAGCCCCGAGGGCCTGCGGGGCGGCGAGACGCCGCAGAGCATCGATATCGACATCGAGGACGACGTGACGGGGAAGGTCACCGCGGGCGACCACGTCACCGTCACGGGCGTCCTCCACATCGAACAGCAGACGTCGGGTCAGGAGAAGACGCCCATCTTCGACCTCTACATGGACGGCGTCGCCGTCGAGATAGAGGACGAGGAGTTCGAGGACATGGACATCTCCGAGGAGGACGTGGCCGAAATCGTCGAACTGTCGAACGCCGACGACATCTACGACAAGATGATCGCCTCCGTCGCGCCCTCCATCTACGGCTACGAACAGGAGAAACTCGCGATGATTCTCCAACTGTTCTCGGGCGTGACCAAGCACCTCCCGGACGGGTCCCGCATCCGCGGCGACCTGCACATGCTCCTCATCGGCGACCCCGGTACCGGGAAGTCCCAGATGCTGCAGTACATCCGGAACATCGCGCCGCGGTCCGTCTACACGTCGGGGAAGGGTTCCTCCTCGGCGGGTCTGACCGCCGCCGCCGTCCGCGACGACTTCGGCGACGGCCAACAGTGGACGCTGGAGGCCGGTGCCCTCGTCCTCGCGGACAAGGGCATCGCCGCGGTGGACGAACTCGACAAGATGCGCCCCGAGGACCGCTCTGCGATGCACGAAGGGTTAGAGCAGCAGCAGATTTCGGTGTCGAAGGCCGGCATCAACGCGACGCTGAAGTCGCGGTGTTCGCTCCTCGGCGCGGCGAACCCAAAGTACGGCCGCTTCGACCAGTACGAGTCCATCGGCGAGCAGATCGACCTCGAACCCGCCCTCATCTCGCGGTTCGACCTCATCTTCACCGTCACGGACGACCCGGACCCCGAGTCCGACGCCGAACTCGCGGAGCACATCATCAACACGAACTACGCGGGCGAACTCCACACCCAACGGACGAGCATCACCAACTCCGAGTTCACCGAGGAGGAAGTCGACAACGTCACGCAGGAAGTCGCCCCCGACATCGAGGCCGAACTCCTGCGGAAGTACATCGCGTACGCGAAGCGCACCTGCTTCCCGACGATGACCGAGGAGGCGAAGGAGGTCATCCGCGACTTCTACGTGAACTTCCGCGCGAAGGGGGCCGACGAGGACGCCCCGGTGCCGGTGACGGCCCGGAAACTCGAAGCCCTCGTCCGCCTCGCGGAGGCGTCCGCGCGCGTCCGCCTCTCCGACAAGGTGACCGAGGAGGACGCGGACCGCGTCACCACCATCGTCGAGTCCTGCCTGCGCGACATCGGGATGGACCCCGAGACGGGCGAGTTCGACGCCGACATCGTGGAGACGGGCACCTCGAAGAACCAACGCGACCGTATCAAGAACCTCAAGGCCCTCATCAGCGACATCGAGGAGGAGTACGAGGAGGGCGCGCCGGTCGAAGAGGTCCTCAAGCGCGCCGAGGAGGAACTCGACCTGAAGGAGGGCAAGGCCGAACAGGAGATAGAGAGCCTCCGCCGGAAGGGCGAGGTGTACGAACCGCGGACGAACCACCTGCGGACGACGTAAGATGGACCGCATCTCCGCCCTCCGCAACGTCGAGGAGGCCCTCCGCGACTTCGAGTCCGGCGAGTCGGACCTCGCGGCGACCGAACAGCGAGTCGTCACCGTCCTCCGGACGTACGCGACGGACTTCGAGGGTGAGGACGGGGTGCGGCCGTACCAAGCGACGGGCGACGGCCGCGCGCACGGACTCGTCGTCGTCGCCGAGAGCGAGTCCGACGCCCGCGAACGCGTCCACGACCTGTTGGACGAGAAATCGGGAACGCTCCAGTTCGACGTGAACCGACTGTAACCGCCGTCGAGGGTGCCTCGACGACCCACCGGACGACGTCCGGTGACGCCCGACGACGCTTCGGGGGATTTTTCTCAGCAGACGTTACTTTCAAGATATCCGTGTTGTTGGTCGTGACTTACGCTCGGGACGCGCGCGAGACGCTTCGGAACGCCTGTCGAACGCACGAGGACGTGGTCGTCCGTCGGTTCGGGCGCGCCGCCCTGTTCAAGGAGACGGAGTTCGGCGCGTTCCTCGCCTGCCGCCTCCGCGAGAAGCACGGCCACGACGTGCAGGTGGAACGAACCGAACCGTTCAACGAGTACGCCGCCGTCCGCGACGAGGTTCGGGAGGCCGCCGCGGCGTACGAGGCCCGGGAGGCCAAGAGCACGCCGTACGACAAGTTCGCCGCCGGCACTGACCATCCCGACTCGGCGGCGATGCGCGCCCGCGACCTGTGACCGCCGAGCGACCGGCGTCGACCGGACGCGACGCGCCGCGCGTGCGCCTCCCCTCCGGCGAGACGTTCTCGGGGAGCGTACTCGACCTTCGAGAGGCGTCCGTCTCCGCGGAGGCGGTTCGCCGCGCGATTCGGGTCGGACGCCCCGCCCCCGCGGACGGACCCGAAGTCGTCTGCCCGCCGCCGGGGCCGGTCCACGAGTACGTCGCACGAATCGACCCCGAGGCGTCGTTCGACCGACGGGGGGCACTCGTGGCACTCGCGCGAACTCGCGGTCACGCCGCGCCCGCGTCCGACGAACTCGCCGCCGTTCGAGAAGAACTGGCGTCGGTTCGGCCGCCGTCGCCCGCCGACGTGGAGGCGGCCCGCCGCCGCGCCGCCGAGGCGGGCGCGGAGACGGAGCGTCTGAGAGAGCGAGTGGCGACGCTCCGCGGGCGTCTCACCGCCCACCGCGAACGCGACGATATCGGCGACGGTGATGGGCGCGCCGGCGAGGCAGTCGCCGAGGCGGAGGCGGAACTCTCGGAGACGATGACTCGACTCTCGGAAGTCGCCACCGACCGAATCGCCGCCCGTCAGCGCCTCGAACTCCTCGAATCCGAGGCCCGGAAGGCGCGCGACGCGAGGGAGGAGCGACTGAGGCTCCAAGACCGGGTGGGGAACCTCGAACGCTCCGTCCGGCGGTCGCTGGCGGGGTTCGTCTACGGGGAGTTCGCCGCCGCCGTCGCCGCCGTCCCGGACGCGTTCGACGCCGACGCGGGCGCGGAACCGGGCGACTACGACGGCCCCGCGGTGGCGGCGGCACTCGCCGTCGCGCGCCTCGCGGACGTTCGCGCCCCGGTGGTCGTCTCCCCCGCCGTCGCCGGCGCGTTCGGCGGTCCGGACTCCGCGGGCGACTTCCTCCGCGCACCCGTCGTCGTCCGGTGATTTATGTAGGGTCGGGCGGCCAACCACCCCGTGTACCACGACTGCTCCGTCGAATCCGTCGCGGGGGCGACGCTCGTCTCCGTCCGCGTTCACAACGACGCGCCCGTCGCGCGCCGCGTTCGGGTCCGAAACGTGCTCGACGGCCCCGTCTGTCCGCCGCGCCGCGAGGGCGTCGCGGAGTCGGGGTGGGACGACGAGGGGTACGAGGGCGTCGTCCCCGCCGAGGGGACCGTCGCCGTCGGCTACGCCTGTCCCGTCGAAACCGACGAACGAGACGATTCGGCGCCCGTCGCCGTCGAATCGCTCGGCCGCGCAGAGGACGGCGACGAGGGAAATGGAGTCGCGCACGCGGTTCGATCACTCGGCCGCGCCCGCCCGCCGGCCGACGCCGTACCCGGACTCGGCGATACGACCCCGCGGAACGCCGCGAACCGCCTCGGCGGGGACGAAGACGATCCGGAGAACGACGCAGAACCCGACGACGGGCCGAAATCCGGCCCGGCGGCCATCGACGCTCGATGCACCGCCGACGGCGATATCGAATCCCCTCCGGGCGACGACGCCGAACTCGGACTCGACGCCGCGACCGAACCGGCGGTCGCTCCCCGACCGTCGTCCGCCGCCGCGACGGGCGTTCCCGAGTCCGTCGCCTCGTGGTTGGCCGAGGTCAGAGCGCGCGTCGTCCGCGCCGAACGGTTGACCGACGCCTCCGCCGCGGATGCCGCCGAAGTCCTCGAAGCAAGCGGCGGGTACGAGGGCGTCTCGTCGCTCCCCGAACGCGTCGCGACCGACGAGGAGGCGCTTCGAGCGTTCGCGGCGAGTGCGGAACGACTCGCGGACAGGGCGGCCGACGCCGACGCCGGACCGGTCGTCGAGGGCGTCGGGAGGATGGCGTGATTCTCGCCGTCACCGGTGGGAAGGGCGGCGTCGGCAAGTCCACGCTGGCGTTCGAACTCGGCGCGGCCCTCGACGCCGCGGTGGTGGACGCCGACTTGGGGATGGCCGACCTGCCGACCGGCCGCGGCCCGGACCTCCACGACGTCCTCGCGGGGCGGGCCGACCCGGTCGAGGCGGTCAGAGACGGCGTCGGTCCCGTCACGATTCTCCCCTGCGGACGCTCCCTCGCGGGCGCACGCGCGGCCGACGTGACCCGCCTCGACGACGCCCTCCGCGCCGTCGAACGCGCGTACGGGGACGTGGTGGTCGACTGCCCGGCGGGGATGAAAGCCGACGCGGGCGTGCCCCTCGCCGTCGCGGACGCGTGCGTCGTCGTCGCGTCGCCGCGCCCGTACGCACTCGCCGACGCCGTTCGAACGCGGGAACTCGCGCGGGAACTCGACGCCGGCCTCGTCGCCGTCGCGGTGAACCGCGCGGTGGCGGACCCGCCGACGGAGGCGTTCGAGGAGGTTCTCGGCGCGCCGGCGGTGGTCGTCCCGGCCGACCCCCGCGTCGGACGCGCCGTCGCCGAGTGCCGCCCCGTCACGCGGTGCGCGCCGTCGAGTCGGGCCGGGCGCGCCGTCGAAGAACTGGCCTCGGCCGTCGCTCGGTGTCGGCGGGTCTGAACGAAACGGTCGCGTCGCTCTCCTTCTCGCGTCGACGAAGAACGGGCAGCAGTCGGTCGTCGGTCGTCAATCGACGGTCGTCAGTAGTCGGCGGTTGGTCGTCGGCCGTCAATCGGCGGTCGGCGGTACGCGCGTCGAATCTTCGTCGGGTTACTCGTCGCCGTCGGCGTCGCGCAGGTCGGTGTAGGTGCTCCGGAGCGTCACCGGCGTGACGCCCGCCACGTCGGCCGCCTCCTTCTGCGTCACTCCGGCCTCCGTATCGCGCGCGGCGGTGTAGAGGCACGCCGCCGCGACGCCGCTCGGATTTCGCCCGACCGACAGGCCGCGCTCGGACGCCTCCGCGGCGTACTCGCGGGCGCGGCGTTCCGCCTCGCCGCGGAGGTCGAGTTCCGAGGCGAACCGCGGGATGTACTCGGCGGGGTCGATGGGGCCGACCGGCAGGCCGAGTTCGCGGTTCAGCGCGTCGTAGGCGGCCGACTGCTCGTCCGCCGTCGCCTTGGCCGCCTCAGTCACCTCGTCGGTGGTCCGGGAGACGCCGGCGACGCGGCAGGCGGCGTAGACGCAGGCGGCGGCGAAACCCTCCAGCGACCGCCCGCGGAGCAGGTCCTCCTTCTGCGCCGACGTGAACAGCGAACACGCGTGGTCGCGGATGCGGTCCGGGAGCGAGAGCGCGCCCGTCAGGCGGTGAATCTCCGTGAACGCGTACACCTGATTCCGCTCGCGTTTCGTGGAGATGCGGGCGCGGTTGTGCTGGCGGCGCATCCGGGCGAGGCGGCGGCGCTTCCGCCCCTTCACGCGCGTCGAACGGCCGATTTCGGTCGAGAGGCCCTTGTCGTGGCGCGAACGCGTCAACGGCGCGCCGGTGCGCTTGGGGTTCCGGTCGTCGTCCGCGAACGACCGCCACTCGGGGCCGTGGTCGATGCGGTACTCCGAGACGACGAGGCCGCAGTCGGCGCAGACCGTCTCCCCGTCCTCGGCGTGAAGCCGCCCGCCGCACTCGGGACACGTCCGGGTCGCCCCCTCCCGCGCCCGTTCGCTCTCGCCCTCGGTTCGGGCCGCCTCGCCGGCCTGCGTCTCGTCCGTCTCGTCCGTCTCGTTCGTCTGCGTTCGGTTCGTCCGCGCGGATTCGGTCTGCGTCGAGCGTGCCTTGCTCATCACATCTGAAACTTGGTTCCGAAGGAGTATTTAAAGGAGGGACGGACGGTCCGTTTCGACCCCCGTTCGGCCGGGTGAACGTACCGGTGACCGGTACGCTTCAGTTATCTCTCTTGATACTCGCACGAAACTGTTTAACTTAGTGAGGGTGTACGTCGCCGCAATGGGACTATCGGACATCGCCGCGGGTCTGGAAGTGACCACGAAGCAGGTCGAACGCGGCGTCGCGACCGTAGACGACACGGAGGTGGACGTGGCGGCGCGCCTCCGTGCGCACGCTGAGAAACTCCCCTGCACGCCGGAGGCGGCGCTGACCGTCCTCGAACGGTACGGGGAGGGAGACAGCGTCGGCGACGCCGGGCGGGCGGCGTCCGTCGCCTCCGTCACCGCGGCGAAGGTGCTCCACCGGTGCGGCGTGGAGGGCGTGACGCCGTTGGCCCCGATGGCGCGGCGGGTGCTCCGCGATTGGTTGACGGGTGAACTCTCCCGCGCGGACGCGTTGGAACTCTCCGGCGCGGACGAGGCGGAGTTCGCACTCGCGGCCTACGTGGAGACGCACGACCCGGTGACGGAACTCGCCGAGGCGACGCGGCGCGACGCGGCGGCACCGCTCTCGGGCGACGCGCTCGTGGAGAAACGGGAGGCCCTCGCGGAGACGATGAGCGCCCCAGGCGAGACGTTCTGACGGGTACGCTTCTTCTCTCTCCTCTCCGCCGGTTCGCTCTCTCGCCCCGCTTACCCTCGCACGTACCGACCGACGCTTTCGAGGAGTCCGCCGCCCCCGAAAGCGTCGTCTAACTCCGTCTCGAACGCGGCGGCGGCGAGGCGTCCGACGCCGGCGGCGAACGAGTCGTCGTCGCCGTCGAGGCAGGACGGACAGGAAGCGGGTTCGGTCGCGTCGCTCTCGGGGACGGACGCGTCCGCGGTCCGGAGTTCGCCGCGCGTCGCGACGACGAAGTCCGTCTCCGCCCCGAGGTCGGTGAGTCGGCCGCGCATCCGCTGGACGGCGTCCGCGCCCCGCGTGGTACCCGGCGCGACGAGACACACCCGGTCGCAGGCGTTGACGGCGGCGACGGCCTGATTCGCCGCGACGGGCGGTACGTCCACGACCACGTGGTCGTACGCCGCCGCGGCCTCCTCGATCCGCGCCTCGAACCGACGCGCGGCGTCCGCGGACTTCGCCCGCGCGAGTCGTTCGAAGGGGGCGTTCGCGGGACAACACGCGACGATGCCCGGCGCGTCGAGTCCGAGTTCGACGAGACCCTCCGAAAGCGGCGCGTCCGCCTCGTCGGTCAGAAGCGCGGTCAGGTCGGGGTCTAACGACCCGGAAACGTAGTCTGAGAGTCCCTGCGTGGCGAAGGCGGCGTCGAGAACCGCGACGTCTCGGCCGTCGGCCGCGAGGGCCGCCGCCGTCTCGACTGCGCATCGCGTCGTCCCCGCCCCGCCGGTGGTCCCGACGAGAGCGACCGCCGAGGGTTCGTCGTTCGACATACTCTGCCGTGGTCCGGGCTTCCGATTTAAACCACCGGTCGGCGGACGCTCGCGTCAATCAGTCGAAACTTCGTCGACGAGAAGGGCCGAGCGCATCCGAGCGTCGAAAGCGACGCGTCGGTCGTTCAGGCTTCGGCGTCGGATATCTCGTCGGCGATGGCGTCGAGTTCCTCGTCGGAGAGGTCCGGTCGGTCGCCCGCGACGGCGTGTATCGGCCCGCCGCCGTCGCCCTCGAACCGGGGGACGAGGTGGACGTGGACGTGCGGGACTTCCTGCCCGGCGGCCTCGCCGTCGTTGATACCGACGGTCACCGCGTCGGCGTTCGCGGCGTCCTCCACCTTCGGCGTCAGTTCGTGTACCGCGGCGAACACCTCCGACGCCACGTCGTCGGGCATCTCGCCGACGCGTTCGTACGCCTCCTTCGGGACGACGAGGGTGTGCCCCGGAGCCAACGGGTTCGCGTCGAGGAACGCGAGAACCGCGTCCGTCTCGTAGACGATACGGGCGGGTATCTCTCGGGCGATTATCTTCTCGAAGATGGTCTCGTCGTCGCTCATGTGCGGTTCGTCTCTCGGACGCTCAAAGAACGTTCGGGTGCCGTCGGACGCTTCGGTTCCGACGGTCGGTCGGTCGGTTCTCAGGGCAACCGTTCGCGTATCGCCGCCTCGTACTCCGCCGGCGAGTAGCCCAACCGCGACACCCACACGTCCTGGTAGGAGGGGTGGAGTACGGGCAGGAGCGTCGCGTCGAAGGCGTCGAGTTCGACCGGTTCGAGAACCGAATCGACGAACCCGTCGAGCGACTTCCCGTCGAACGCGAGCATCGTCTTCGTCGCGTGCTTGCCGGTGGCGACGACCACCTCCGGTTCGACCCGTTCGAGTTCGGTTTCGAGGTGCGCGCGGCAGTTCGCACGCTCCTCTGCGGTCGGTTCGCGGTTCGTCTCGCCGTCCTCGGCGCGGGGGAAGCACTTCACGGCGTTCGTGTAGTACGCGTCCGGGTGGCCGACGGCGGCCAGCAGTCGGCGGACGCGCCGACCGGAGTGGCGGGTGGTGTAGGCCAACCCGGTGTGGTTGCCGCCGCGCCAGCGGTCGGCGTTTGGTTCGCCCGCGCCGGGGGCCTCCCCGACGACGAACACGTCCGCCTCGCGGGAGCCGTTACCCCACGAGATGCGGTTTCGGCACGCCGCGAGCGCCGGACACCGCTTACAGTCCGACTCCACGACGAACCGCGAGTCGGCGTCGGGAAACAACGGGTCGGCGTCGGTCACCGCGTCACTCCGTAAGCGGCAGGGCGATGCCGAAGACGAACGGCGAGAGGAGTGTGAGCGCGACGCCGATGGCTTCCGCGTCGAAGAACAGCGTCCGCTCCCAGCCGGGAAGCGGACCGAGGAGGGCGGGAACGACCATGTTGCCCGCCGCACCGACGGCGAACAGGCTGAGTCCGAGGGCGACACCGAGTTTGGTCATGCGGGGGTAGTCGAGTGAACCGTACTGTCCCATATCGAACGACTCGCCGTCCGGTCCACATGAGCGTTTCCAATCTCCCAGCGGGGATCCAGCGACGCGCGAGACGCTCACTCGGTCACTTCGACCGAATCGACGGCGGCGGCGACGAACGGCGCGACGCTGACCGCGCTGACGTCGCGTTCGACGGTGTCGGTGCCGAACACGCGTTCGACGCCGGCGCGTTCGAGTTTCGTCCGCGCGTTCCGCACGAGGAGGGCGTGGACGCAGGCGGCGAAGACGCGGTTCGCTCCGCCCTCGTCCAGGTGGCCGATGGCCTGACTCATCGTCGACCCGGTGGCGATGATGTCGTCGGCGATGACCACGTCGCGGTTCGCGGCGTCGGCGTCGCTGGGCGTGATCTCCACGTCGGTTCCGGAGTGGCGCACCTTCTCGAAGTAGTCCGTCTCGCCGCGCCCGTAGGCGTCGCGGACGGCGCTCGCGAGTTCGATCGCGCCGGCGTCTGGCGACAGAAAGAGCGGGTCCTCCAAGTCGTCCGGGAGGGGGTCCGCGAGGCAGGAGGCGGCGTCCACCACGGTCACGTGCGCGTCGAAGAAGTCCGCGACTTTCTCCTCGTGGGGGTTCACGAGGACGATTCGGTCGGCGGTGGCCGAGACGGCCCGCGCCATCGCGCGGGCGGAGACGGGGTGGCCGTCCTCGAACGCCTCGTCCTGCCGCGCGTAGCCCATGTACGGGAGGACGGTGACGACTTCCGACGCCCCGGCCTCGCGGACGGCGTCCTGCAGTTGCAGCAGTTCGACCCACGCGTCGTTCGAGTCGGTGGTGGCGACGACGACGGCCCGTTCGCCCCCCTCGAACTCCGGGACGGCGGCCAACGTCTCGCCGTCCGGGAAGCGGTCGTACGTCGCCGCCGAAAGCGGTTCGCCCAGTTCCTCCGCGAGTGCCGCCGCCAACCCTTGCGAAGCTGCGCCGGGTACGATCATGTGCGAGCATCTTCGCCGCGCGTTAAACCCGTTTTCGTCTCGTCGCGGTCGCTCCGCCCCGAGAGCGGTTCCGACGCTCCGGCCGAACGGTCGCCGTTTGGACGCTCAGCGGACCGCGACGCCGCCGACGTCGCGCAGGCCGAGCACCTGGTGTCGCCACGACAGTTCCGGTCTCTCTGCCTCCTCGCTCCGGTCCGCTTTGACGAGGAACGTGCCCGCGTCAGTGACGGCGTACGTCGCGGCGACGCCGTGGGCGACGGCGGCGACGTCCTCCTCGACGGGGAGGGGCGCGACGGCCCACTCGCCGTCGTCTCCCCGGGCGAACAGGTCGCCCTCGGAGACGGCGTGTCGGCGGCCGTCCGCGGACGCCGCCACCGCGTCGAACGCGCCCGTCAGTTCCTCCATCCAGCCGTTTCCGAGTTTGAACAGGCCGGCTCCGGTCGCCGCGAGGGGCGCGACGGCGGCGTCCGCGCCGACCACCACGTCCTGCGCGTCGTCGAGTCCCGCCGGGGCGAGTCCGTCGTCGGTCACCCGGTGGACGCCGTCCGCCGCGGCCACCAAGTCGCCGTCGAGGGCGCGAACCGCCCCGGCCGTTCCGACCGTTTCCCACTCCCCGTCGCCGACATCTCCGCCGTCTCCCGCCGCGTCCTCGTCCGCCTCGAACCGCGCGACGCGTCCGTCCTCGTCGGCGGCGAGGAGCGTCGAACCGTCGAACCCGACGGCCGAGGCGGGGCCGAACCCCGTCTCCTCGAACGTCGCCGACTCCGGCGATTCGGGGTTCGCCTCGGCCGCCGTCGCCGCGAACACGCCCTCGTCCGCCGCGACGGCGACAGTCGAGTCGGCCGTCCCGCGTTCGACGGCCACGTCGCGGGCCGAACACCGGTGGGCGACGCCGAACCCGCCCACCAAGTCGTCCGACACCGACACCGAGACGAGGCCGACGCTCGTGGCGACGAACACCGTCTCCGTGCCGGTGTTGTCGGTGTAGACGCGCTTCTCGTCGATGGTTGGCATCTCGCTCGCGGGTTCGAGGAGTAGCGACGAAAGTATACCGGAGTGCCCGACGGATTCGGGGGTCGGTCGAGAGGGCGCGTCGAACGGAGGTTACAGGAACTCGCGCACGTCGGAGTACCACATGTCGTGGTGGTCCACCTCGCCGATTCGCTCGGCGACGGCGGCGGCGAGGACGTGCCAACACCGCTGGTTCGGGTCCTCGGTGTCGAGGTTGTACGAACTGTCCTTGCAGGTGCACCCGCCGTCCTCGACGACGTACTCCTCCTCGTAGCCGACGACGACGGTGAAATCGCGGTAGCGCTTCACCCGTTTCTCGGAGACCGCCTCGATGGCGCGACTGCCGCGCGCGCCGTGGAGGGTGACGAGCGTATCGACCGCCGAGGCGGTCAGTCGCCCGGCGTCGGCCAACTCCGCCCGCCAGTCCGCCTCCCGTTCGAGTTCCGCGTCCGTGGGGACGACGAACTCGTCACCGTCGCTCTCGGCCGGTTCGGTCGCCGAGTCGGACGCGTCGGCCGCCGCGCCGCCCCCGTCCGGTTCGGTCTCCGGGTCGGGTCCGTCGTCCCCCTCGGAGTCGTGGTCGTCGCCCACCGTTCTCACGACTGTGACTTGGCCACTGCGGGACAAAACGGCACCGATGCCAGCCTCGCGGGGCGGAGTCTCGCGGCGCGCCGGGCTCCGTTCGGCGTCCTCGTCCGTCATCAGTCCCTTTTTCGCCGCGCGGCGCGGGCGTCACTGTATGGACGTTCGCGAGGGAGAGATAGCGGTCGAGGTCCCCGGCGCGCGAGACGGCGCGTCAGAAGGGGCCGGCGACGACGTCTTCTACAACCCGACGCAGGAACTCAACCGCGACGTGACCGTCGCGGTGCTCCGGGCGTACAGAGAGCGAGAACCCCGCGCCGAGACGTACCTCGACGCGATGGCCGCCAGCGGAATCCGCGGCGTCCGCGCGGCGGCGGCGGGGTTCGACGTGACCTGCGCCGACGTCGAGGAGGAGGCGGTCGAACTCGCGCGGCGCAACTTCGACCGGAACGACCTGCCCGGCGAGGCGGTCCTCCGCGACGCGAACGCACTCATGCACGACTCCGTGTTCGACGTGGTGGACTTGGACCCGTTCGGAACGCCCGTCCCGTTCGCCGACGCGGCGTTCGCGAACACCCGTGATCTGGTCTGCGTCACCGCGACGGACACCGCACCGCTCTGCGGCGCACACCAGAAGAGCGGCATCCGTAAGTACGGGTGCGTCCCGCAGAACACCGACTACCACTCCGAGATGGGCCTCCGGGTCCTCCTCTCGGCGATGGTCCGCACCGCGGCGCGATACGACAAGGCGGCGGTGCCGATTCTCTCGCACGTGACCCGCCACTACGCCCGGACGTACCTCGAACTCGACGCGCGGGCGACGAAAGCCGACGAGGCCGTCGAGAACCTCGGCCACGTCTACCACTGCGAGGACTGCCTCGCCCGCGACCACGAGTTCGGCCTCGTCGCGCACCCGCCGGAGGAGTGTTCCGTCTGCGGGAGCGGTCGCCTCCTCGTCGCCGGACCGATATGGCTCGGCCCGGTCTGCGACCCCGACTTCGCCCGCGAGGTGCGCGGGCGCGTGACCGAGGAGATGGGGTCCGAACGCCGCGCGAAGGAGATGCTCGACACCCTCGCCGGCGAACTCGACCGGCCCACGCACTACGACCAACACCGCCTCTGCAAGCAGTGGGGGCGGTCCGCCAGCGCCATGGACGAGTTCGTCGGCCGACTGCGCGAGGCGGGGTTCGAGGCGACGCGCGCGCACTACTCGGGGACGGCGTTCAAGACCGACGCCTCGATAGCCGAGATGCGCGAGGCGACGGCGGAGTAAACCCCGTCCCCGACTGCGAGGGCGTCCCGGTTCCTGTCGGCGGGACGCACATTCTTGTGGCTCTCGGGCCAAGTACGCCCGTGAGCGTTCGGATTCGAAATCAAGTCCCGGTCGTTCGGTCGGTGTTCGAAACCGTCCAAGAGCGCGAGGTGACGTTCCTCGCCGCGAGCATCTCCTACTACACGCTCGTCTCTCTCATTCCGCTTCTGACGCTGGGTATCGTCGTCGCGACGTACGTCGGCGGCGAGGAACTGCAGACGCTCGTGCAGGAACTCGCGGGCGAGTATCTCCTCCCCGCGGGGTCGCAGGTGGTCACGGAGGCCCTCGGCGACCCGGCCGGACAGGGGGCGCTCTCGATCGTGAGTCTCGTCATCACCACGTGGGGCGCGTTGAAGCTGTTCCGCGGCCTCGACATCGCCTTCTCGCGCATCTACGGGTCGAACGCGGGCGGCATCGCCGATCAACTGCAGGACGGCGGAATCGCACTCGTCGCCATCGGAATCGGAACGCTCGGTGTCGCCGCCGCCACGGCGGCCATCGCCGCACTCGACGTACCCGTACTCGACCTGTTGAGCCCGCTCCTCCTGTTGGGACTCCTCTGCGTGGCGTTCTTCCCGCTGTACTACGTGTTCCCCGACGTCGGTCTCACGCCGCGGCAGGCGCTTCCGGGAACCGTCTTCGCCGCCGTCGGCTGGTCGGCCCTCGGCGTCGGGTTCGGCCTCTACGCCTCCGTCGCGGGGTCGTCCGTCGCCGGAGCGCTCGGTGCCATCCTCCTTCTGATGACGTGGTTCTACTTCTCGGGCATCCTCGTGCTGTTCGGCGCGGTGATAAACGCCGTCCTCGCGGGGAAGGTTACCACCGAGGGGAAACCGAATGACCGAACTGATATCGACCGGCAAGTACAACACGGTAGCGTTCGACGTGATGACAGAACGATGAGTGTGGACGACGACGAACGCGCAGACGCCACCGAGGGTGAGAGTCAGGCCGACGTGGACCCGCGCGGGGCCCCCGACATCGAGCAACTCGAACGGCGAATCGAGGAGCTTCGCGCGGACCTCGACGGCTTCGAGGACGACGTCGACGCTCGGACCGTCGAGAAACCCGAACTCGAATCGGAGTTGAAACGCTACGTCAGAAGCCGGATGCGGCGCAGCAAAGCCCGCGGTTGGGGCCCGTATCTCGTCCTCCTGTACGGGACGGTGACGACCATCGCGGCGTTCGCCTTCCTGCAGGACGACCTGCTCTCGGTGGCCGCCATGCTCATCATCTACCTCTCGACGCTCGGCCTGTACGTCCTGTTCGTCATCTTCGGCGTCGGCTTGAACGCCGTCGGCTTCCCCGGACGCCTCGTCGATTGGGTCCGCGACAAGCGCGCCTGACCGCCGAACGCTCCTCCGCCTTCGACACCGCACCGCCGACGCACCGTCCGCCCTTCCTCGCTCCCGTCCGCCCGTCTCCGGGACGTATATGTTCCTCGACCGGCCACCGGACCGATATGTCTCGCACCGTCCCCTCCGAACCCGCCCTCGGCGCGTTGCTCCCCGTCGGCGAACTCCCCGTCGCCGCGCGCGGAATCGGCGAACTCGCGGCGGCGCGTTCGCTCCCGGAGTTCGTCGTCTCGGCCTTCGGCCTCGTGACGCACCTCGGAAACGCGTGGATCTGTCTCGCGGCCGTGACGCTCGCGTACGTCGTCGGCTCGCGGTCCGGTCTCTCGCGTCGGGGCGCGGCGTTCGCACTCGCACTCGGTCTCGGGGCGCTCGGCCTCACGCTCGGCCTGAAACACGTGTTTGCGCTGCCCCGTCCGCCCCTCGCCGCCGAAGACGGGTTCGGCTTCCCGAGCGGTCACGCCCTCGGTGCGACCGTCTTCTGGGGCGGAATCGCGCTCCTCACTGGCGTCGGCACTCGACGCCGCCGCCTCTCCGTCGTGGGCGCGGTGATTCCTCTCGTCGCCGCGTCCCGCGTCGTCCTCGGCGTCCACTACCTCGCGGACGTGGCCGCCGGCGTCGCCGTCGGCGTCGCCTTCCTCGCGGCGATGGCGCGCCTGTCGGACCGGGGGGAGTCCGCCGCCGCGCCGGTTCTCGACCCGTCGCGGGCGCAGGTGACCGCCGCGTTCGCCGTCGCCTTCGCTCTCGTCGCCGCGGCCCTCGTCGTCGCCCCCTCGGAGAGCGAACTGCTCCTCGGTGTCGGGACAGCGGCGGGCGCGGCGGCGACGTGGCGGTACCTCGGCCGCCGCGCGGACGCGGCGACGCTCGACCGTTCGGCCGCCTCCGCGGTCGTCGGCGGCGTCGGACTCCCGGTTCTCCTCGGGGCGATGGTCGCCGTCGCGGAACTGTCCACCGTCGCCGTCCTCGTCGTCGTCGCGGGCGCAGTCGGCGGCGCGGGCCTCCTCGCACTACCGTTCGCGGCGTCGTCGGTGATCCGTCGCTGACGGGTCGCGGACTCCGTTCGCGGGCGTCGCTCTCGGTGCGCGAGCGAAGAAAGAAAGGAGAGAGTTGGGGTCGGCGGCCGTCAGAACGTCTCGAGGTAGCGGTCGAGTTCCCAGTCGCTGACGTCCACGCGGAACTCGTCGTACTCCTGCGTCTTCGCTTCGATGAACTTCTCGGAGACGTGTTCGCCGAGTGCGCCCCGGACGACCTCGTCCTCTTCGAGGGCCGAAACCGCCTCGCCGAGGTTACCCGGAAGCGTCTCGATGCCGTACTCCTCGCGTTTCTTCTCGTCGAACTCGTAGATGTTCTCGCGGACCGGGTCGGGCGCGTCGAGGCCCTTCTTGATGCCGTCGAGGCCGGCCTCGATGATGACCGCCAGCGCGAGGTAGGGGTTGCAGGACGGGTCGGGCGAACGGAGTTCGACGCGGGAGGCCGCCGGGACGCGCGCCGCCGGCTTGCGGACGAGGGCCGAGCGGTTGCGGTCGGACCACGCGACGTAGACGGGAGCCTCGTACCCGGGGACGAGTCGCTTGTAGGAGTTCACCGTCGGGTTGGCGATGGCGGTGATGGCCGGCGCGTGTTCGAGGACGCCCGCGAGGAACGAGTGGGCGGTGTCGGAGAGGTTGAACTCGTCGTCCTCGTCGTGGAACGCGTTCTCGCCGTCCTCGGTGAAGAGCGAGAAGTGGGTGTGCATGCCGGACCCGTTGATGCGGGCGATGGGCTTGGGCATGAACGTCGCGTGCAGGTCGTGTTGCGCGGCGATGGCACGGACGACGGTGCGGAACGTCCCCACGTTGTCGGCCGTCGTCAGGGCGTCGTCGTACTCGAAGTTGATCTCGTGTTGGCCCTGCGCGACTTCGTGGTGGCTGGCCTCTATCTCGAAGTCCATCTGTTCGAGGCCGTAGATGATGTCGCGGCGGACGTCGGAGGCGAGGTCCTTCGGCGCGAGGTCGAAGTAGCCGCCGGCGTCGTTCGTCTTCGTCGTCGCGCGGCCCTCCTCGTCCTCCTCGAACAGGAAGAACTCGGGTTCGGGCGCGGCGTTGACCTTGAAGCCCATCTCCTCCGCGCGCGCGATCGCCTTCTTGAGGACGTACCGCGGGTCGCCCTCGAACGGTTTGCCCGTGGACGTGTTGATGACGTCGCAGATGAGGCGCGCGGACCGGCCGTCGCGCCACGGGAGGATGGCGAACGTCTCGGGGTCGGGCTTGAGGCGCATGTCGGACTCCTGGATGCGAACGAAGCCCTCGATGCTCGAACCGTCGAAATAGATGCCCTCGGCGAACGCCTTCTCGGCCTGCGTGGCCGGGACGGCGACGTTCTTCACCGTGCCGAGAATATCGGTAAACTGGAGACGAAGGAAGTCGACGTCGTTCTCCTCAATCTCGTCGATGACGTCTTGGGCCGCCGAACTCAACCCGCCGTCGGGTGCTACCTCGCGATTGGTCGTGTTTTCGTCCGTCATGTTCCTGGACACTCTGAGTCGTGCACTTCCCGTATAAAGACGTTATCGCTTACCGCAAATCCCCCGTCCGCGCTGCAGAATTGGATATTCGTAAAATTCTAATGCCCCGCACGAGTGGGTGGGTGTAATGACGTACGAAAACCTCGACGCGAAACTCATCAACGCACTACTCGGCGACGGACGCGCGAGTCTCCGGAGTCTCGCCGAGGAGTTGGACGTCTCGGTGACGACCGTCTCCAATCACCTCCGCGACTTGGAGGACGAGGGTGTCATCGAGGGGTACACGCCGCGGGTGAACTACGACGCACTCGGTTACGACGTCACCGCGGTCATCCAACTCAAAGTCGAGGGGAGCGCGCTTCCCGACATCACCGACCGACTCGAAGAACAGAAGCAGATGATATCTGTGTACGAGGTCACCGGCGACTACGACGTCATCGCCGTCGGGAAGTTCCGCGACACGGACGGGATGAACCGCCAGATAAAGGAACTGCTGACCGACGCGGACATCCGCGAGTCGAACACGAGCGTCGTCCTCAACGCCGTCGTGGAGAACGAACAGTTCGACCTCGACCTCGACCGGGACCAGGCGTAACGCCTCGGCTCCCGGCGCTTTTCTCCCGAGAAACCGCGGCGGGACCGGCGGGACCGGCGGGACCGGTCGATCCTACACCAGACGCTCCGTCACGTCCTCCATGTCCGTCCGACAGTACGGACACCGATAGCGCGTGTCGAACCCGTCCCGTTGGGTCACCGTCTTCGCTTCTAACTCGTGCATCCCCACGTCCCGTCCGCACTCTGTGCAGTTCACCTTCGGCATGTGGGTCCGCTTTTCTGATACATTGCCATAAATTATTTGGACCGTTCAATTACCAGCATAAGGGCGCTCTCGGCGCGACGTACCCTCCGATTTCCGAGTTCTTCGGGCGGGTGTGTTCGTTATCTGAACTTTAGAGCGGTCGGTTCACCTCTCCGAGAACTCGGACGGAACGGCCGCCGTTGCCTCAGAAGTCCTCTTCGAACACGAAGGTGCCGTCGCGTTGGACGACTTCGCCGTCAACCTCGATGACGGAGTCCTCGGACATGTCCACGATCATATCGACGTGCTCCGCGCTCTCGTTGAGTTCGTTCTCCTCGCCGACGCACTCGGCGTACGCCGAACCGACGGCCATGTGGACGGTGTCGCCCATCTTCTCGTCGAACAGCATGTTGTACGTGAACCGGTCGATGGCGCGGTTCATCCCGATGCCGAGTTCGCCGAGGTAGCGCGCCCCCTCGTCGGTTTCGAAGACGCCGTCGAGGACCTCCTCGTTGCGTCCGGCGCTGTACGATTCGACGCGGCCGTCCTCGAACCGGACGCGGACGTCCTCTATCTCCCGCCCCTGCCGGTAGAGGGGCATGTCGAAGTGGACTTCGCCCTCGACGGACTCCTTGACGGGCGCGGTGAACACCTCGCCGCCGGGCAGGTTCTTCTCGCCGTAGTCGTTGAGCGTCGAGTTGCCCGCGACGCTCATCGTCACGTCCGTCTCCTCGCCCGATCTGATCCGCACCTCGTCGGCGTCGTCGAGGATATCGACCATCTGCGCTTGGTGCTCCCTCTGGGCGTCCCAATCGAGGCTGACGGCGTCCCAGACGAAGTTCTGGTAGGCGTCGGTGCTCATGCCCGCCAACTGCGCGCTCCCCGAGGCGGGGAACTGCGTGAGACACCACCGCTTCGACAGACGCTCCTTGAGGGCGGGTTGCATCGCCCGCCGGTACGCGGCGTTCGTCTCCGGGTCCACGTCCGACTGCTCCGTCGCGTTCACGTCTCCGCGGACGGCGACGAAGGCGTCCATCTCCTCGTAGAGCGAAAGCAGGTGGTCCGGCGTCTCGAACTCCCCGTCGCGGTTCTTCAGGAACGCGCGGGTGGCGCGGGAACTGCTGTTGAGGTAGACGGGGTTCGCCCCGCGTTCGGCGCACGCCTCGTGGAGGGCGACGACGAGCTCCTCGGCGACGGCGGGAGCGCTTATCACCACGTCGTCGCCGGACCGGATGTCGGCGGAGTGGTCCGCGATGGTCTGTGCGTGTTCGCGTATGCGCGGGTCCATGTCCCCTCTCACTCTCGTCGCGTTCAAACCCCTTTCGCACTCCCGCCTCGGTCGAGGGGCGCGCTTCGACCCCGCACGCTCCGGCGGCCTTCCCCCGGTGACCGCCGGACCACCGCCTATTTCTTCGCCCGTTCGGAATGGGTGAGCCATGCCCATCGACCTTCGAAGCGACACGGTGACGCGCCCGAGCGACGAGATGCGGGAGGCGGCCCGCGACGCCGCCGTCGGCGACGACGTGTACGGCGACGACCCGACGGTGAACGAACTGGAGGCGCGCGCCGCGGACGCCGTCGGCACCGAGGACGCCCTCTACGTCCCCTCCGGCACGATGGGGAACCAAATCGCCGCGCGCGTCCGCACCGAACGCGGGCAGGAGATTCTCGTCGAGAGGGAGTCGCACGTCTACCGGTGGGAACTCGGCGGCCTCGCGCAACTGTCGGGCCTGCAGGTCCGCACGTTCGACGCGGGCGAGAGAGCGGTTCCGACGCCCGAACAGGTGCGCGAGGGCTACGTCGAAGAGAGCCTCCACCGCCCGGGGACGGGTCTGCTGTCCCTCGAAAACACGCACAACGCCCGCGGCGGCGTCGCCGTCCCACCCGAGGACATCGACGCCGCGGCGGAGGCGGCGCACGAACTCGGCGTCCCCGTCCACCTCGACGGCGCGCGCCTGTTCAACGCCTGCGTCGCCCTCGATGTCGAACCAGAACGGATGGTCCGCGACGTCGATTCCGTCATGTTCTGCCTCTCGAAGGGCCTCGGCGCGCCCGTCGGGTCGATGCTCGCCGGGAGCGAGGCGTTCGTCGACGAGGCGCGCCGCGTCAGAAAACTGTTCGGCGGCGGGATGCGGCAGGCCGGGATAATCGCCGCGCCGGGCCTCCTCGCTCTCGACAACGTGGACCGACTCGCGGAGGACCACGAGAACGCCCGCCGCCTCGCCGCCGGACTCGACGGAATCGAGGGCCTCTCCGCGCCGACGCCCGACACGAACATCGTCCAAGTCTCCACCGGGGACGCGGGCGTGACCGCCGAGGAGTTCGTCGCCGCCTGCGAGGAACGGGGCGTCCTCGGCGGCGCGCACGGCGAGTACCTGACGCGCTTCTGTACGAACCTCGACGTGAGTAGCGGGGACGTCGAGGAAGCGATAGAGCGGATCCGAGAAGCGGTCGAAGGCGTCGCGGTCTGACGCGACTACAGTTCGGGTTCGATGAAGACGTGGTTGACGCGGCCGTCTTCGGCCTTCAACTTCCGCTCTATCTCGGAGATGTCCTCCTCCAAGTCGCCGGTGTCGAGTTCGTCGTCGAAACTCACGTCGGCGGTGACGAGGATGTCCTGCGGGCCGACGAAGACGGTGCTGAACGCGTCGAGTTCGACGACGCCGGGGTGGTCGGTGACGATCCGCCGGAGGTCGGTCTCCACCTCCGCCGGGAGGCTCTCGCCGAGGATGAGGCGCTTGTTCTCCAGCGCCAACGCGACGGCGAACCCCATCAGCAGGATGCCGATGAACACCGCGCCCATCGCGTCGAAGATGTGGTTGCCGGTCAGTTCCGTGAGGGCGATACCGACGAGTGCGATTATCGCTCCGCCGAGGGCGACGGCGTCCTCGGTGAACGCGGTCAGCGTCGTCACGTCGCTGGTCTTCTTGAACGCGTCGTAGATGCCGTTCCACTCGTACTCGCGTATCTGCCGGTGGAGTTCGTCGGACGCCTTCTTGAACGCGTAGCTCTCGAATCCGATGGCCCCGAGGAGGACGGCGATGTTCACGTACCACGCGGGGAACGTCGCCCCGAGGGCGGAGACGGTGCCGCCGAGGGCGTGCCCGCCGTGGACGACGGCGTCGTAGCCGTGTTTCAGAGACTCCCAGCCGGCGATGCCGAAAAGGAGGACGGAGACGAGAAACGAGTAGAAGAACTGCGCCTTCCCGTAGCCGAAGGGGTGTTCCCTGTCGGCCTTCCGTTCGCTGTACCGGATGCCGAGGAGGAGGAACACCTGATTCCCGGTGTCGGAGATGGAGTGGTACGTCTCCGACAGCATCGACGGGCTGCTCGTGAGGAGAAAGCCGCCGAACTTCAGCACCGCGATGGCTCCGTTGGCGATGAGCGCGGCGATCACGACGCCTTTACTCTCTGCCATGTCCTCCACCTCTCCCGTCTGCGGTAAGAGGGTTTTCCCCGCCCGCGGGTCGGAAGATACCTCTACCTCGCCCCCGTACACCGATTCGATGCTCGTCGTCGTCTCCGATACGCACAGCACCGACTCGCACCGCCTCTCCGGTCGCACCGCAGACGCCGTCCGAGAGGCCGACGTCGTCGCCCACGCCGGCGACTTCATGCGCGAGTCGGTCCTCGACGAGTTCGTCGCGGAGTCCGACCGCTTCTTCGGCGTCTTCGGCAACAACGACGACGCCGGAATCCGCGAACGCCTCCCGGAGGCCCGGACGTTCACCTACGGCGGCCTCACGTTCGCGATGACCCACACGCGACGCGGCGGCCCGACGGCGCTATCGCTGTTCGGGCGGGAACGCGGCGCGGACGTGGTTCTGTTCGGACACAGTCACCGCCCGACGTTCGACGCCACGGGCGAGGTGGCGCTTCTCAATCCGGGAAGTCACGCCCAACCGCGGGGCCACCGGGCGGCGCACGCGGAGTTGGAGGCGTTGCCGGACGGCGGCGTCCGCGGCCGCCTCGTCGAAACCGACGGCGACGCGTTCGAGACGTTCACGATACCCCCGACCGGGGAGTGAGAGGCGAACGCTCGGAGAACGGAAAACGTGCCAGGGGGAGGCACGTGCGGCCCGGGGGAGGGCCGCGAAACGGGACAGGGTACAGGCCGCACGGGTCGTCCCGGCGACGCGACGATGGAACGGGGGGTCAGCGGGGGACGGTGTCGCGTCGCGGGCGGACGGTGCGGGCGCGGCGGGGCAGGGGGGTGGGGTCCGCGCCCGCGTCGCCGGTGGGGAACCGGCGTGCCGCCCGACGTCGGGGACGACGGTTCGAATCTGGCGATTCGAACCCGGCGAGACCGAATGGCGTGATCTCGACACGGTTCGGGTACGATGGAGGGCCGAAGCGCCGTGCGCCTGCGATTCAACGTACCGTCCGCGGTACGATATAGGCTCCGTAAAGTGAAACGTCCGTTTTAGCTAACGGTGAGCGGTACGCTGCCGCCCCCGTCCGACGGCCGAAAAGACCGCGGAGCGTCGCTCACCCCCGCATCCACCAGTACGCGCCGACGGCGAGGACGGTCACCACCCCGCCGAGGAGGAACAACTCGCCGGGCGAGAGCGACGCGACGGCCGCGCCGAACGCCGCCGCCGGGTCGCCGGACCCCGCCGCCGCGTCGGTGATCGTCTGGGCCGCCTCGGTCGCCGTCTCCGCGGGCGTCTGCGTCGCCGTCGAGGCGGCGGCCTCCGTCGGTTGCCGCGTCGCCTCCGCCGTCTCCGGAACCGTCCGCGCCGCCTCCGTCGCCGTCTCCGAGGGCGACTCCGTCACCTCCGCGATGTGGAAGCCGTCGTCACCAGAACGCGAAGCGTTCCGGTTGGCGGACGAGGCGTTTCGCGTCTCGGCAACGTCACCAGACATGGTCTGGTGGGCCGACGAGCCCTGTTCGTCGACGTCGCCAGACGGCGTGGGGGTGGTTCCGCTCCGCGCCGTGGTCGCCGCCGCGGCGTCCGTTCCCGTCGTCGCGTTCGTCTCGACGCTCTGCCCGGAGAGGTTCGTCTGCGTGCCTCCGCCGCCTTCCGCACCTCCCGCGCCGCCCGCCGACCCGCCGCCACCGCGTGTCATGCCGATGGAGAAGGCGGGGCCGCCGCGTCGCGCGAGTCGGTCCACGACGACGCTCCCGAGTGCGACGACGCCGAGGCCGCCGAGCAGTTGCGAGAGCGCCGTCTGCAGTCCCGAGGCGTCGTCCTCCTGCCCGGCCACGACGACGAGGGCGCGGTCGGCGGGCGCGTAGACGGTCATCTCGCGCCCCTTCTCGGAGTACGCCGTCCCGGACTCCTCGATGAGGTCGGTGTCGGTCAGCCTCTCGAGGTGGTACTGGGCGTTCTGGATGGACGTGCCGGCCCGGTCGGCCACCTCGGAGGGCGTCGCGGGTTCCTCGTGGAGTTCGGCCAGAATCGACCGCGCGGTGTCCGAGGAGATGGCCGAGAGTAGGTCCTCGACGCCCTCGCTGTCTATCCCCACCACGCGAGGCTCCTTGTCGTCGTCGTCCGGCGGGTCTGGTCGGGAGGGAAGAATACCCGCCATCTGGAACGTTCATCCTCCTCATATGTTATTACTCTTCTCTCTTTCGGTGGCGGCGGCGTCGTCGCCGCGGCGAAACGGCTATACCTCTCCCCCGGAAAGCCCCGGCCATGTTCGCCCGTCCGCTGCAGAGTCTCGTCGATGGGTTCTTCCAGTTCGTCGCGGGGAATCCCGTCCTTGTGGGACTGGTGGTGGTCCTTCTCGCCTTCGTCTTCTTCATGTACCTCTTCGTTCGCCGAACGCTGACCGGACTCCGCGATGGCTTCGACGAGGGATATCGGGGGAAGTAGCCCGCCGCCATGGTGGCAACAGGAGTCCTCCTGACGCTCGTCGTCGCCTCTCTCGCGAGCCTGTTCATGGCGTGGGCCATCGGGGCCGGGTCGTCCGGTTCGACGCCCTTCGCGCCCGCCGTCGGCGCGAACGCCATCTCCATCATGCGCGCCGGGTTCGTCGTCGGCCTGCTCGGGTTCGCAGGCGCGGTGTTGCAGGGTGCGAACGTCACGCAGGCCGTCGGCAACGAACTCGTTCTCGGGTCGGTCCTCACCGCCACCGCCTCGATAGTCGCGCTCGTCACCGCGGCCGCACTCGTCGCCGTCGGCGTCTTCACCGGCTACCCCATCGCGACGGCGTTCACCGTCACCGGGGCCGTCGTCGGCGTCGGACTGGCCAACGGGGGCGCGCCCGCGTGGGAGAAGTACCAAGTCATCGTGAGCCTGTGGGTTTTGACCCCGTTCGTCGGCGGCGGCACCGCCTACGCCACCGCGCGCCTCCTCCGGAGCGAGTCGGTGTCCGAACGGGTCGCCGTCCCCGTTTTGGGGGGCATCGTCGGCTTCCTCGTGGCCAACATCCGATTCGCGCTCCTCGGCCCGGCGGACGCCGGCGGGATGTCGCTCGCGGGGTACGCCGCGAGTTTCCTCCCGACCGTCACCGTCGGCGGAATCGACCTCGGAACCGTCGGCGTCGCCCTGCTCTTCGCTCTGCTCACCGCCGCCGTCGTCTCGCTCGACATGCGCGAACCGGCCGCCGGTCAGCGCCACTTCCTCCTCTTTCTCGGCGGCCTCGTCGCGTTCTCCGCCGGCGGGAGTCAAGTCGGCCTCGCCATCGGACCGCTCGTTCCCCTCCTGGACGCGGTGACGATTCCGCTCGTCGTCGTCCTCGCCGGCGGCGGACTCGGCCTCCTGGCGGGGTCGTGGACCGGCGCGCCGCGGATGATAAAGGCGCTCGCGCAGGACTACTCCTCGCTCGGCCCGCGACGCTCCATCGCGGCGATGATTCCCTCCTTCGCCATCGCCCAGGCCGCCGTCGCCCTCGGCGTCCCCGTCTCCTTCAACGAGATAATCGTCAGCGCCATCATCGGAAGCGGCTACGCCGCCGGGGGAAGCGGCGTCAGCCGGGACAAGATGCTGAAGACGGTTCTCGCGTGGGCCGGGTCGCTCGCCCTCGCGTTCGCCCTCAGTTACGGCGTGTTCCTCGCCGTCAGTTCGGTCCTCTGAAAGAGACGTTCGACGACCCGGCGCTACGGTTCGCTCTCTAACTCCTGCTGTTCGTCCTCCGGCGGCGTCTCCGCTTTGGTGATTCGGGCCTTCATGATGCGGGTGTTGTCCACCTGCTCAATGCGGATGGTGATGTTGTCGTACGCTATCTCCTCGCCCTCCTCGACCAACCGGCCCGCGCGGTTGAAGATGAACCCCGCCAGCGTCTCGAACTCCTCGCCCTCCGGCAGGTCGAGTTCGAGCACCTCGTTGACCTCGTCGATGTTCACCTCGCCGCGGACCAGCGTCGTCCGGTCGTCGAGGAATTCGAAGGGCTCCTCCTCGTCGCCTTCGAGGATGTCGCCGACGATCTCCTCGACCATGTCTTCGAGGGTGATGAGGCCCTCGGTGGTCCCGAACTCGTCGATGACGATGACCATCTGCATCCGTTGGTCCTGAATCTCCGTCAGCAGTTCGTCCACGTTCTTCGACTCGGGGACGTGCAGCGTTGGTTGGACGATGTCCGCGAGTTCGCCGTCGCCCTCGCCGTAGAACTTCTCGCGGACCATGTCGCGGATGTTGACGATGCCGATGATGTTGTCGAGGTTGCCGTCGTAGACGGGGACCCGTTCGTGGTCCGCCTGCACGCACGTCTCGATGGCCTCGTCTATGGTCGCGTCCTTCGAGACGGCGTTCATGTCGAGGCGCGGCGTCATCACCTCCTTGGCGATGGTGGAGTTAAAGCGGAAGATGCGGTCGAGCATCTCGCGTTCCTCCTCCTCGATGACGCCCTCGCGTTCGCCCGTCTCGATGAGGCCCTGTATCTCGTCGCGGGTGATGTACGACGTCTCGATGGACGACCGACCGCCCGTCACCTTGTTTATCGCGCGTGTGAGGTAGTCGAAGAAGACGACCAGCGGTAAGAGGACGTACTCGGAGTACTTCAGGGGGCGGGCGATTCGGAGGGCCCACGATTCGGTGTTCTCGACCGCGTAGGACTTGGGGGCGCTCTCGCCGAACAGCAACACGAGCGTCGTGATGCCGAACGTCGAGAGGAGCACCGCGGTGCCGGGGTCGAAGTAGATGCCAACCAGTGCCGTCGCGATAGAGGACATCGCGATGTTGACGATGTTGTTCCCGACGAGGATGGTGACCAGCAGGCGGTGCGGATTAGACTTGAGACTCTGCACCGTCTTCGCGCCGGGTAGCTCCTCCTCCACCAGCGAGTCGATGCGGTGTTTCGCCAGCGAGAACATCGCTATCTCCGAGGAGGAGAAGAACGCAGAGAGACCGATGAGAAACACGATAGCGACCGCACCGGCGACGGTGACGGTCGTATCGTTGACGGGGACTGACTGCAGCACCGGTTGGAGCACCGATGCTGTAGCCGATGCAATCCCGACGAGAGATCCGGTGTCGGGCGTACTCGCACCGCCCGGAACGATAGCCCCGGCGGCGGTGTGTGTGTATAGCGGCGGCAAACCCATGCAACTACGTTCCATTGTCCGGCCCCGGAATTAAGGCTTACCCTCGGTCTGAGTCCACGAACGTACGATTTTGGCGGGTACCGCCGCTCGCAGCGTAGGTTCCCGCGAGCGAAGGTCTTAGGGACGCGTCGTCCGTACACGCGACCATGGCAGGCGACAACCCGGCGATAACGCTGTATCGCCTGCAGGCGTGCCCCTACTGCGAGCGGGTAGTTCGGGTCCTGCAGGAACTCGACCTTCCGTATGAGTCCCGGTTCGTCGAACCGATGCACTCCGACCGGAACGCGGTCAAGCGCATCTCGGGCAAGCGGACCGTCCCGGCGATAATCGACGAGAACACCGGCGTCACGATGTCCGAGTCGGCGAACATCGTGGAGTACCTCCAGAAGACGTACGGCGACGGGGGTGCGGCCTGATGCCCGACTTCGAGGTGGTCGAACTCCCCGACCCGGACGCGCCGGACGTCGGCGAGGAAGCGCCGAATTTCACGCGCCCGTTGGTGAACGACGAGTACTGGCAGGACGCGTCGCTGTCGGAACTCACCGCGGAGGGACCGGTCCTCCTCGTGTTCCACCCCGCCGACGGCGCGTTCCCCTCGACGTACGTCTGGAACGAGATTCGCGACAGGGGGTTCCCCGAGGAGCTGACCACCGTCGGCGTCTCCATCTCCTCGCCGTACGAGCACAAGACGTTCTTGGAGCAACGCGGCGTGGACGCGCGCCTCTTCTCGGATCCGAACGCCGGCGTCGCCGCCGACTGGGGCATCGAGAACGAGTTAGACGGCATGGCCGGCGTGACGGAACACCGCCCCTCGGCGTTCGTCGTGGACGAGGACCGAACGGTGCAGTACAAGTGGGTCGCCGCGGAGTGGCCGGACTTCCCCGACTACGACGAACTCGAAGACGCGGTCTCCGAGCACGCCTGACCGCTTCGGCACGCTTTTTCTCGTTCGTCGCCTCGTCCCCGACGACTATGCCGCCCACCGACGACACCACGGCTACCGACGAGGAGCTCGACGCCGCCGCCGCCGCCGTCGAAGACGGGGAACTCGTCGTCTACCCGACGGAGACGGTGTACGGCCTCGGCGCGGACGCGACGAACGCCGCGGCGGTCGAACGCGCCTTCGAGGCGAAGGACCGCCCCCGGGAGAAACCGCTCTCGATGGCCGTTCCGGACGTTGACGCGGCGCTCAGATACGTCTCGGTGACGCCGTTCGAGGAGCGATTCATGCGCGAGTTCCTCCCCGGCCCGGTCACCGTCGTCGTCGAACGCGGCGACGAACTGCCGGACGAACTCACGGCGGGCGGCGACCGGGTGGGCGTCCGCGTCCCGGACCACGCCGTCGCCCTCGAACTCCTCCGCCGCGCCGCGCCGACGCCGGTGACTGCGACGAGTGCGAACGTGAGCGGGGAACCGAGCGTCACCCACCCCGACCGGTTGGACGAGGAACTCCGGTCGGCCGTCGGGGCCGTCGTGGATATCGGTGAACTGCGTCCACCGAACCGCGAGACGCAGTCTCGCGATATCGGCGAACTCGCCGCCGACGAAAACGAGGACGAACGACTCCCGAGCACGGTCGTAGACCCCGGGCGCGGCGTCGTCCACCGGCGCGGCGCGATGGCCGACGAGGTGGAGTCGTGGTTGGCCGCCCACGAGGACGAACGGGAGTAACGAGACGGTTCACAACCCCAGCATCGTCTTCAGCGACCGGGTTTTCGTGCCGCACCGCGTTCGGTACGCGCACTCGCGGCACTTCTCTCTGTTCTCCACCCGCGAGGGGACGCCTTCCGTCGAACGGACGGTCCACAGCGTCCGGCGGTACGCGCCCTTGTTCCGGGTCGTCAGCCGAACCGTCCGCACGATGCCGTGGGCGGGGTACTCCACGAGTGCGCGGGGTATCTCTCGCTCTCGCTCCCACGCCAACGCCTTCGCCGCCGCCACCGCGCGCACGCGTTGGGGCTTCCAGACGCCGTTCTCCGGCGGCGTCCCCGGCGAGACGACTGTCGGTATCGGCGGGCCGTCCCCGACTTCGAGGAGTTTGTGCGCGACGCCGTGACAGTCCCGTCCGGAGAGGAAGGCGTCCCGCGTCGTCGGGTCGGCGAGTTCAGCCCAGTCGTCGCGGGCGGCCAGCGAATCCAGACGCTCGCGGTACGAGGCGGGCGAGACGTCGATGGGGAGGGAGGCGAGTTCGTCCGCGGACGCGTCGCCGAGTTCGCGGTATCGGAACGCGAGTTCGCGGACCGACTCCACCTCCGCGGGCGGTTCGTGGTCGTCGTACTTCTCGGCGTAGTACAACTGCCGCGGACAGTACGCCGCGCGGGCGAGGTGAGAGAACGGAATCGACTCGGGTGGCACGCGGGGTGTGGTCCCGCGATGGGTTATGAACGTACGGCCGTCACTTCTCGCCCCGGAGGAACGGTTGCCCGGACCGAATCGACCGGTCTTCGACGGCGAACCCGAACGCCTCCAGTCGGTCCCGAACGTCGGCCACCGACGACCCGGCCATCCGGAGGTGTTCGGGGTGCACCTCGCAGTAGACGAGGCGGCACGACGGGCGAGAAAGCGTCTCCGCCAGTCCGTCGAGAACCTTGTGTTCCGCCCCCTCCACGTCGATCTTCACCACCGTCGGCTCCGGCAGTCCCTCCGACTCGACGAGTTCGTCGCCGCGGCGTTTTCGCACCTCCACCCGCCCGTATCCGGATTTTCCGGGCGTGCCGACGAGACTGTGTCCCGCTGACCCCACCTTGTCCAACGCAAGTGCCAACTCGGCCGTCCCCTCCTCGGCGGCGAGTGCGTACCGGTACTGCGAGACGTTCGCGCCGTTGTGAGCGACGTTCTGCGCCAACCGGTCGGCGTTCTCCGGGTGGGGTTCGAAGGCGAAGACGGGCGGTTCGACCGCGTCGGCGGCCAGACACGAGTACAGTCCCACGTTCGCGCCGACGTCGTAGAACACGTCGTCCGGGCGGAGTTCGCCCAAGAGCGCTTCGAGCACCGGCCGTTCTTCGAGCGTATCGAGGTCGGAGAACTCGTTTCTCGTCGGGATGCGAAACTCCGCGGCGGCGTCGCCGACTTCGACGGCGTACGTCTCGCCGTGGAGGCGGTACTCCACGCCCTTGGCGAGTCCGTACCCCCGCGCCGCCAAGGGACGGACGCCGAGCGCGGTCGCCAGCCGCGCAAACGTATCAATCATGGACTATCTCTCTAGTGCCGCTCTATTAATGGATTTTGGCCGTTTTGGGTCCTCTATGTACGTGTGGGTCGGACATTGTTTCAGTATATAGATAAAATTTGCCGATGTTCGGAGAATCGGAAGACTCCCGAGAGGCCGCGGTATGTCCTCTCGTCCCCGTTTTTACGTCGGGAAGAGGGAGAACCGCCCGGATTTGAACCTCACTCGCTCACTCCGGAAGAACTCCGTTCTTCCGTGCTCTCGTTCGCCTCCGGCTCACGAGAACTCCGTTCGCTCGCTGGCTCAAACCGGCCGCTGTTCATTTCTGGCTCCTCACGTGCGTTCGTCGCACAGAAAATGCGACCGCCCGGATTTGAACTTCGGTCGTTCCGCTTCGCTCCACTCCCTAGTTCAAATCCGTGGTAACCCCACGTACCGCGGACTCGCGGGCCTCGCACACGCTACGCGGTGCTCGGTGGTGAGTTCGCGTAGAAGTGTCGCTCTGCGTCTTGCCGATCATGTAGGCCACATCGTAGACGAGATAACGGTGGTGCTTCGAGCGTGAGTTCACTCGTCGTGTCTAGCAGGTGAAATTATGCCACGGGCTAGCAAAGCCCAACAGCATGGGAGAGGATCCATTAGACTGCCCAGCCTGTGGCAACGGACTCGCTGGAGAATACGACTCCTCCGAGACGTCTGTCGAAGCCAGTTCAGATGATGAAGAGTTCGTCGCCCGAGTCAAACTCAACTGCCCGAGTTGCGGAGAACCGCTTACTGTGATTGCCATAGGGAAACGACAGGATCTCTGTCACAACCTCGGAAGATAGATTTGATACGTGTCTTACTCTCCTATATTCCCATCTTTGCATCAAAATTTAAGTACATCATTATTGAATATCACTCTGGCAGAATATCACCGAGAGAAGCACCAACACTCATGACGATACCGATCAGCAACGTCTGACTCCCCGCGACCATCGGCTCACTCCACGACACCCGACCCCAGATCGTCATCAGGCCGATAGCCGACGCTCCAGCGATACTGATAATGGCAACTGGCCGTAACGGCATGACTCCCAAAAGCCGGTCTTCGCCAACCCGTTCGAATTCACCGGCGTGCAACACACCGAAAACGAGAGCCATTCCCAGGAGGGCCGTCAGGCAGAGAAACGACGGACGACCCGCAATGAACCGTCCAATTTCGAGTGCGCCATCCTCGACTATCATCGGCATCCCAAAGACGAAACTCCCGACCAGCGCTTCCCCGGCATCACGGGGGCCGAATTGGCCTTGGAATCGACCGATCACGCCGTGGGGGCGAACGTGTCGCGCGGTTCGCATCGTTTCCCGCACTTGTTCTAACTCTTCCTCTCTATCGACGATCGCCTCGAGCTCCGCCAATTTTGTCAACACGTCATCGATATTCACTTTGCTATCGGTTTGCAGTTCGTCGGAACGCGCCATTAGCACGTACTGACTGCACCCTGACTTATGATTCCCAGTCGTCGTGGATGTCGACGACTACCGTATGGACGGGGAGAATCACGCAGGGGATTATGAAAACGAGACGAGAGAGCTCCGAGACTATTTCGCGTTGGCCCCCTCCTCACTTTCTCTCACAGGTATGCCTGATCTTACTCGCAGACCTAGTCCTTCTGTAGTAGGACATCGGAGTGACTTACTAAGTAGCCGTCTAAGTCGTCGGAACGAGTGATGAGTGACCAGGACCGGGAACGGATTTTCGACGGTAGCGTTCACGACGTTCTTGAACGGTTGTTCCGAAGCGGTCGGATGAACGCAATCGTCGCGTGGTTGTTGATCAGCGTTCTCTTGATGGTTTTCGTCGAGAGCCTCCTTGATTCCGACCTCCAGTGGATAGTGTTCGTCGCGGTAGCAGGCGTCATTGTTCTCCTGCCACCGGGCGTCTACCGTGACTGGCGCGTAATGCTTCCCTGGGAATTACTGCTACTCGCGTTGTTACCGATTCTCGTCCGCGGATTATTTGGCGGAACCGTCGGCATTTTCGCCTCGTATCTCGCTCTGGCGGCACTGGCGTTGCTCGTCACTGTTGAGCTACACATGTTCACCGCACTCAAGCTCACTCACTGGTTCGCCATCGTCTTAGTCGTGTTGACCACGATGGCGTGGGCCGCAGCCTGGGGAATCCTCCGATGGCACCTCGACCGCCTGTTCGAGACCACCTACCTCTCGACGAACGAAGTACTCATGGTCGAATTTCTCTGGGTAACACTTGCTGGGTTGACGGCCGGCGTTCTGTTCGACGTGTACTTTAGCCGTCGAGATCGCCAGCTCTGGCAGGCGATTCAGCAGGTGGTGCGACGATGAGTCTCCTACCGCGCCCCTCGACTCGGAACCAGATTCGCCTGACCCGGGGGATGCAGCTTGTGTTGGCTGGTATCGTTGCGTATGGAGTGGTTGCAGGCCAACCCAAGGCGATCGTCAACGGAGGGGTTGCGTTGCTCATGACGTTCCTTCCGGCTATCTTCGAGCGCAACTATCGGTTCCCGCTCGATCCGTGGCTAGGACTGTGGGTCACGACCGCCGTATTTCTCCATACGCTCGGGTCAGCCGGGCTGTACGGTCAGATCGACTGGTGGGACCACCTCACCCACTCGATGTCGGCCTCCCTGGTTGCAGCGGTCGGATACACCGCCGCCCGGGCCATCGACATCCATGACGAGAAGATCATCATCCCCCGGAAGTTCCTTTTCGTCTATATTTTCGTGGTTGTGCTCTCGTTTGGAGTCATCTGGGAGCTGTTCGAGTTCGGCCTCGATATCGTCGCCGATGAAACCGGACTGACGATGCCGTTGGCTCAGCACGGTCTCGCCGATACGATCGCGGATTTGACCTTCAACTCGGTTGGAGCACTGATTGTGGCGATATTCGGACACGTACACCTCACTAACGTCGCTTCAACCCTTCGAAGCCAATTGTGGTTGAATGAGTGAATCTTAATCGCATTCATTCATCCAAATGAGATGTCGAGATAAAGGGTACTGTCTAATTAAGTCAGCTTGAGGAGTGAGCAAGTCCGTGAGTTAATCGACCAAGATGCTCGCAGACCTGCTCAGTGAGCCGTTTACGCCGGATTTAGAAGAATATTGGAGAGAGTGAGCGGACGGCGACGCCCGTCAGGACGTTCGCATATAACAGAAAGAGGGTCAGACGAGTGTTGCCACTCACGAGTCACTGCGTTACCAGGTGATTTTCTTCCCCACGCTCCCGCCCACGTTTGCCGTTCCGTCGAGGTTCTTCACCACGTAGCTGAGGCAGGTGAACACTGCCGGGTCTCGACCGGCGTTACACCACGCGTCGAAGCCTTCCTGAAGGACGTCTTCGAGCGTCGGAACCTTCGACGAGGCGAGTGTCGACATGACCGTGTCGAAGCGAATCTTCCCGCCGTCCTCGTCTATCTCCTCGAACGATGCGCCGTACTTGTTCATCCACCGCTGGATAGCCGAGTCCGCGGCAGACCGCGTCTCGACGTTCGCGAGACGGGCAACCGCGTTCACCCCCTCCTCCACGAACGACTCGACGCGTTCGACGATAGCGGTGATCTCTTGGCGGACCTTCTCCGAGGAGAACCGAACCAAGCCATTGTCGTTCACCACCACTTCCCCGCGGAGGACGTTGATGAGCGTCTCTTCGACTTCGCGCAGGAGTTGGTCACGGTCACGCCACTTCACCGCCGACCCGCCCGAGCGGTACTCCCCGGCGATTCCTTCGGTCGTGTTGAGCGACTTGTGAAACGCGACGGCGAACTTCGGTGACGAGAGGGGGTCGTCTCGACTCTCCTTCGAACGGACGTACTTCGGATGGTAGCACTTCAACCGCTTTCCGAGCGAGTGGTTCTCTACGAGCTTACTCGACGCGAGCGGGTCGAGGGCAAATGCGTGCCGTTTCCCGACGATGTCGGTGTTGTCGCCCTTGTACACCCACTGCGCGTCTTTCTCCTCTGAGAGGAGGTGCATGATTTTGTAGAACACGCCGGTCGACCGAGTGAGCTTCTTCGCATACTCACGGACGAGCCGGACGTACAGTTCGGTGGTGGCAATGTTCGAGTCTCCGAGCGGCCGGTTGAAGTATCGTCGAGAGAAGTCGGTGCGGGCTTCCTCGGCGAACGCCTGGAGGGTGTGCTGAAGGATGAACAGGTACTCGTCGTAGGTCAGGTTCGACCCCTGAACGTGAATCTGAACGCCTTCGCCACCGCACCACGGGCGTTTCATCTCCTCGCCGTCGGGTTTCTTCTGGCCATCCCACCGCGGCGAAAAGACGAAGTCGGCCTTCTGTTCGCCTGGTCCCTCGGCGTGAATCTTGAACTCGTAGGCGCGCTCAGACTGAATTGGGTCGGAGTCGCGCGGGGCGATACCTGTCTCGGCATTATAGTTCATCCGTGCGACCCACACCTCGTCTCCGATCTCGTAGGTGAGCTTCCGGTAACCATCGAACTCGCGAATACAGAGGTTCGACAGCGCCCAGTACGGCGAGAGGCCATTATCGGTGAACCATAGGAACATGTCCACCTCGTGGAAATGCGGCGCGACGTGGCTCATGCCGCTATCACCGCCAGATTCCCGAGAGCGACCACCGCACCGACGGCGCCGAGCAGATAACCGTATATCGAGACGCACCGCTCGTCGACGAACCGAGCGGCGACGATGAGACCGATGGCCGCGAGGACCGCGACGGCGACCTTCAGGACGCCGATTGCGATTCCGACCGCGGTGGTGAGCGCGTCGAGGCCGTGACCTATGACCACGGCCAGACCGGGACGGTTCAACGCCCGCCACCCCGGACTGCGCGACGAACGTCTTTGTCAGTTGCGTCGAACGCGGGATGACGAATGACCGTCCCGTTGGCGATGTCGTAGAGTGCCGAGGCGCGAACGAACTCGGCCCTCACTCCGACCACCTCGCAGGTTCGTCGCCGTGACGACCGGGGGTATTCTGCGGGTCGGGCGTCGGAACGTCACGTCCGGCCGCAGAACCTTGTTGGAGACGAACGAGAGTATCGCACTCGCGGCACCGATGAACAACACCGTCTACGTCACCGTAGACGCGGCGGAAGTTGCGGGTGACGTGGGACCCGCAGTACTCGCACTCCCGAAGCTGCGCCTCGGTAGAGAGGAGCATCACGCGGACCACCTCGAAGCCCCGAAAATACCGGCAAGAGCCGCTGGTTCTGCCTTAATGGGTATGGGACCGCCCGGATTTGAACCGGGGTCACGGGCACCCAAGGCCCGAAGTATACCAGGCTAACCCACGGTCCCTCGTACAGTCCTCGGTCCGTCCCGGTGTAAAACGTTTCGTTCGGTCGAATCGGACGAGAGACGCTATCACAGCCCCCAGAATGCGGCGATACCGACCGTCGTGACGGCTGCGAAGAGGAGTTGCAACGGCCCGCCGACGCGGAGGTAGTCGGTGAACCGGTAGCCGCCGGGGCCGTAGACGAAGAGGTTCGTCTGGTAGCCGACGGGCGTCATGAATGCCGTCGAGGCGGCGAACGTCACCGCGAGGATAAAGGAGAACGCGTTCGACTCGAGCGTCTGCGCCGCCTCGACGGCGACGGGTATCATGAGGACGACGCTGGCGTTGTTCGAGATGAGGTTCGTCAGCAGGGCGGTGACGAGGTAGAACACCGCGAGGACGCCTATCATCGGAAGCACGTCGCCCGTCCGGACGACGAACTCGGCGAGAAGCGCCGCCGCGCCCGACGTCTCCATGGCGATGCCGAGGGGGATGACCCCCGCCAAGAGGAAGACGATGTCCCACTGGACGGCGTCGTACAGTTCCGTGGGGCGCAGACACCGCGTCGCTATCATCGCGAGTGCGCCGGCGAGTGCGGAGACGACGATGGGGAGGATATCGAGGGCGGCGACGGCGACGACGGCGGCGACGATGCCAACCGCGACGGGTATCTTCTCCTCGCGGTAGTCGCTGCGCTCTATCTCCTGGGCGACGATGAAGTTCCGATTCACGTCGAGGCGTTCGATGCTGTTCGTCGTCGCCTGCACGAGGAGGGTGTCGCCGACGCGAAGCGGGATGTTGTCCATCCGCCGCCGGATAATCTCGCCACCCCGCCGGAGGGCGAGGACGGTGGCGTCGTACTGCTGGCGGAACCCCGCGGAGACGAGCGATTCGCCGACGAGGAACGACCCCGGCGCGACGACGATTTCGACGAGGTTCTGGCCCGACTCGGCCGCTTCGAGTTCCTCCTCGTCTACGGTCACGTTGGGGACGAGGTCCAACCCCTCGACGTCGAGCAGTTCGATGAGCGTGTCGCGGTCGGTCCGGAGGGCGAACACGTCGCCCGCCTGTATCTCCTTCGGGCCGAGGGGTTCGAGGAACACCTCGCCCTCGCGGATGAGTTGGATGAGATCGACGTCGAAATCCGTCTCGACCAGCGCGCGCTGGACCTGTTGGCCGACCAGCGGCGAGTCCTCGCGGACGACGACTTCGGTGAGGTACTCCGCCATCTCGAACTCCTCGGTCAGGTCCGCCCGGGGTTCGATCCGCTCGGGTGTGAGCCACTGCCCCACCGTCAGCAGGTACGCCGCGCCGACGACGGAGACGAGTGCGCCGAGGGCGGTGAACTCGAACATCGAGAACGTCCGCCCGATGAGGCGACCCGACAGTTCCGACGCGAGGATGTTCGTCGAGGTGCCGATGAGCGTGAGCATCCCGCCGAACATCGAGGCGTACGAGAGCGGAAGCAGCAGTTTCGACGGCGACGTGCCGCCGCGTTCCGCGAGGTCGGTCACCATCGGCATGAGGATGGCGACGGCGGCGGTGTTGTTGATGAATCCGGATATCGGCCCGACGATGCCGATGGTCGCGCCCAACTGCCGAAGGAGGCTATCCTCGGTGAACGGGGATATCTTCGCGCTGATCAACTGGATGACGCCCGTCCGCTGGACGCCGTCGCTCAGGACGAACATGGCGAGGACGGTCAGCGTCGCGGTGCTCGAAAACCCCGAGAGCGCGTCCGCCGGATAGTCCTCGAAGAAGACGATCGGTTCCGCGAGGACGCTGCCGACCAGCAACTGCGAGAACGGCTGTGCGAGCATGAGCGCCATCATCACGCCGATGGCGGTGATGTCCACGGGGACCGGTTCCGTCACGAACAACGCGAGAGCGGCGACGATGACGGCGAAGACGACCAGGACGCCCGGAGATATCGATACCACGCGGGGAGCGACGCACCGTCGGCTGAAAAATCATCGGAAGTCGGAGCCTCCCGCCGGGCAGTCGTCGGCGCTTACCGCTCCTCGTCGGCCAGTTCCATGTCCGCGACGATGTCGTACGGTTCGACGCCGTTGCGGACGTTGTCGAGGATGCGGAAGGCGTCCGTCGGCGAGAGGAAGTGCCGGGACACCGCCCGACCCAACGGCGTCGGTTCGAAGCCGTCGATGAAGTCCCACTCGAGCAGTTTGCCGACGGCGTGTTTCGTCGGCACGTCGCCGAGCATCCGGTCGTTGAGGCGCTTTGCTCGCTTCCCGGCGACGATGATGTTCGCCAGCGTCTCCTCGGCGGCGGCGGACTCGTCGTAGACGGTCATCACGTCCTCCATCTCGCCTTTGAGCAGCTTGAACGCCACCTCGTCTTCGGTCATCTCCATCGTGTTGTGGTAGACGCAGTCGGGTTCGACGAGGACGTACACCTTCCCCTTGTCGTGGTAGTCAGGTCGTCCCGCCCGTCCGAGCATCTGCTCGAACTCCTGCACCGAGAGCCACTCGATGCCCATCGCCAGCGAGTCGAACACCACCTGCGAGGCGGGGAAGTCCACCCCGGCGGCGAGTGCCGCCGTCGTGACGACGGCCGCCAAGTCCTGATTGCCGAACTGGCGTTCGACGCGCTTGCGTTGGCCGTAGTCGAGGCCGGCGTGGTACGGCGCGGAGGAGTACTGCAGCTTTCTGGAGATCTCGTGGCACCGCCGCCGGGAGTTGGTGAAGATGATGGTCTGGCCGCGGTAGCCCTTCGAGGACTTCGTGTCGAACTCCCGCGTGACGAGTTTGTCTGCTATCTCGGGTTTCTCCCTGCCGTCGGCGAACGTGACGTGTCGCTCTATCGGCACCGGACGCTCCTCGAACTCGATGAGCGTCGCTTCGAGGCTCTGGGCCAACACCTCCGGGTTGCCGACCGTCGCGGAGAGGTACACCCACTGCGCGCCGCCGTAGTTCTCGCGGCGTTTCGCGCGGTTCTCGCAGTAGTACTTGAGTCGGGATATCATCCCGTCGAGGCGGTGGCCGCGTTCGCCCTCCTTCAGCGTGTGCACCTCGTCGATGACGACGGTGCCGATGTCGCCGAGGTCCTTGCCCGTCCGGAGGGCGTGGTCGATGCCCTCGTAGGTGCCGACGATGACGTCCGCGCCGGGGTCGAAGCGGTTGCCGTCGTCGTTGATGCGCGAGGCCCCGACGCGGATGGTCACGTCCACGAGGTCGCCGTAGCGGTCCTCGAAGTCCTCGTGCTTCTGGTTCGCGAGGGCGACGAGGGGGACGAGAAAGAGCAGTTTCCCCTCGCCCTTCAGCGCCCGGTCTATCCCCGCGAGTTCGCCGACGAGCGTCTTCCCCGTCGCCGTCGCACTCACGACGAGTTGGTCGCGGCCCTCGAACAGGCCGTTGTCGACGGAGAGCGACTGCACCGGGAGCAAGGTGTCGAAGCGGTCCTCGGTGAGGCCCTGGAGTTTCGGGTGGAGGTCGAGGCTCGACGTCGGAACGAGGTCGATGTCGTCCGTCGTCGCACTCACCGTGTCGAAGCGCGTCAGGTCGGGGTCCAATCCGCCCTTCAGCAGGTTCTCGATGCGGTCTAAGTCCTTCGTCTCCAAGAGGAGGTCTTCGAGGCGGTCCTGCGCCGCGCCGGTGAGCGACCCCGCCCCGGAGAAGTCGAGTTCGCGTTCGAGTTCGCGCTTCGCGCAGTCCGGGCAGATGTGGTCGCGGTCTGCCTTGATGGCCGTCTCCTCGGTGATGGGCGAGTAGCGACCGCTCGACGCGCAGTATCGGCACGTCCTGACCGCCACCGCCTCCAACTGGTAGCCGTCGAGCATCTCCTTCAACTCCTCGCGGGCGCTCGGCGCCGTCTGCTGGGAGATGCGGATACGCGACGCTCGACGGGCGAGTTCGACGAACTGGCTCGGGTCCCGCGGTTCGTCGCTGGACCCGCGCTTGACGCGGAACTTCGCGGGCCGGGGACCGGCGTTCGTCTCCTTCAGTTCGAGCACGGCGCGGAACACGCGCTCTCCGTCGCGTTCGACGACGACGAGGTAGTTCTCGCCCGTCTGGTGGAGAAACAGCGTGTCGACGCGTCCGACCTGTTGAGACACGATTCGTGGTACGCGGACGGGGTATTTCAGCGATTCGTCTATCCGTCGTCGCGTGCTACCGTTCGCCAACCTCCGGGCGACCCCACCGGGCGGCGAACCCGCTCACTCCTCGACGAGTTCGATGCTGTCGTCGCCGTTCGGCACCGCACAGAGGAACGACCCCTCCTCCGCCGCGTCGTTTCGGTACCAGTGCACCGCGCCCGCCGGAACGAGGAGGGAGTCGCCCGCCGTCACTTCGTACTCCTCGCCCTCGATGCCGACGGTGTACCGCCCGGAGAGGACGTACTGCTCGTGTTCCACCTCGTTCGTATGCTTCGGGACGGACGCGCCCGGTTCGAGGACGAATCGGCGCACGGCGAAGTTCGGCGCGCCGTCGGAGGCGTCCAGCAAGACGCCCTTCGACATCCCCTCGGCGGCGTCCACCTCGTCGTACGTCACCTCGGAAGCTCGCTTCACGACCGGTTCGGCGTCCGACGCGCCGTCGGCGTCGGACGCGGAGTCTGCGTCGCTCATACGTCGCCGTTCGCACACCGGCGGCCTAAGCGTTGCCACCATCGAAACTCACGCCCGACACGACCTGTTGCGCGATTGGACTTAAGAGGCGTCCGCGACTACATCAGGGTATGCGTGGAATTCGGATCGGGAGCGTGTTCGGCATCCCCATCAAGCTCGACGTTACGTTCCTCCTCGTCCTCCCGCTTTTCGCGTGGCTCATCGGGTCGGACGTGGAACAACTCGTCGGGGCGATAAACGGGGTGTTCGGGGCTGGTATCGACGCCGCCGGACTCACCGCCGGGACGACGCCGTGGGTTCTCGGCACGGCGGCGGCGTTGGGGCTGTTCGCCTGCGTCCTCCTCCACGAGTTCGGCCACTCGCTGGTCGCCATGCACTACGGCTACGAGATCGACTCCATCACGCTCTGGTTGTTCGGCGGCGTCGCCAGCTTCGCGGAGATGCCCGAGGACTGGCGGCAGGAGCTCGCCATCGCCGTCGCCGGTCCCATCGTGAGCGTCCTTCTCGGCGTCGTCTCGTACGTCGCCTTCCGCGGCGTCCCGAACACGATTCCGTCGGTTCAGTTCGTCCTCGGCTACCTCGCGCTGACGAACGTCCTGCTTGCGGCGTTCAACATGCTCCCGGGCTTTCCGATGGACGGCGGGCGCGTCCTCCGCGCCCTCCTCGCCCGGACGCGCCCGCACGCGAGAGCCACGCAGATCGCCGCGGAAGTCGGCAAGGTGTTCGCGTTCGTCCTCGGCATCGTCGGCCTGTTCGCGAACCTGTTTCTGGTGGCGCTCGCCTTCTTCATCTACATCGGCGCCTCGTCGGAGGCCCAACAGACCGTGATGAAGGCGGCGTTCCAGGACGTGACCGTCCGAGACATCATGACGCCCCGCGAACGACTCGACACCATCGACGAACGCGCCAGCGTCGCCGAACTGATGGACCGGATGTTCACGGAACGGCACACGGGCTACCCGGTGATGCGCAACGGCCGCCTCGTTGGGATGGTGACGCTCAACGACGCGCGCACGGTGAACGAAGTCGAACGCGACGCCTACCGCGTCGAGGACGTGATGTCGAGGGAACTCCAGACTATCACCCCCGACGCGGACGCGATGGACGCCATCGGGACCATGCAGGAACGAGACGTCGGCCGCCTCCCCGTCGTGGACGGGGAGGGGGAACTCGTCGGCCTCATCTCCCGGTCCGACCTCGTCACCGCGTTCAACATCATCCAATCGCGGGGGTCGCTCCCGAGCATCCGGTCGCGCGACCCGACCGACGTGGTCGAAGCGCGCTGAATCGTCGCTCCGCCCGACCTACCCCGTCTCCGCCGCATCCTCGAATATCTCGATTCCGGCGTTCGCAATCAGCCACGACGCCGCCTCGTCGAGGGTCTCCTCGTCGTTCGCGGTGAGTTTGATGCGCGTTCGGTGTCCGTCCCTGCGCGGATAACACCCGACGCGGACGCCGAACCGGCCGCCCACCGTCGCGAGGGGTTCCGCGGCCGCACCCTCCGGTTCCGGCGTGTACAGCGTCCGCGTCGCCACGTCGCCGCCGAACTCGTCCGCGACGTTCCCGAACACGGCCCGCATCTCCTCGGGGATGCCCGGGAGGACGTACACGTTCTCCGCGACGCACCCCGGCGCGAGGCCCTCGGGGTTCGGTATCGGCGTCGCGCCCGCCGGCATCGACGCGTACCACTCGGGCTTCAACTCGAAGTCGATGTCCGGTCGTCGCTCGAGGATGCTCGCTATCGTCGCTTCGACGTCCGCCTCCGCCACGGGGTCTACCGCGAGTTCGCGGTCCAACCCGGCGGCGACGCTCTCCATCGTCACGTCGTCCACCGTGCCGCCGAGTCCGCCGGTGACGAGGACGGCGTCGAACGCCGCCGACCACTCCTGAACCGTCTCCGCGATGACGGACTCCTCGTCGGGGACGACGAGGATGCGGACCACCTCCGCGCCTCGACTCGACAGTTCCCGGGCTAACCACGTCGCGTTCGTGTTCTCGATGTCCCCCGCGAGGAGTTCGTTACCCACGGTGAGAACCGCAACGTCCATGGTGTCGGCTGGACCCGCGGACGGTTAACTCCGTCTCCGCGAGTCCGCTCCCGCCGCGTTCAAAATAGGACTCGTACCTGATATGTAATCTCGTTATCGTGCTATAGATGGGATATTACGGCCGATCCGGCCGTCTCCGTCGCCGTCGCGTTTATCTACATTCGGACACAAGGACTGGTATGGACGACACCTCGACGCGAGACTTCCGCTCCGAGTTCGACATCGACTTCGAGGGTGAACTGCCGCCGACGGTGGACGAGTCCGCGATCCGCCGGATGCGGACGGTCGCCCGCATCTTCGACGACTCCATCCCCGTTCCGGGCACCGACTTCCGCATCGGTATCGACCCCGTCCTCGGCGTACTCCCCGTCGCCGGCGACGTGGTCAGCGCGGGGTTCTCGCTGTACATCGTCCTCGAATCCGCCCGCTTGGGCGTCTCCTTCACGACGCTCCTGAAGATGCTCGCCACCATCACCATCGACGCCGT
Source organism: Halopelagius fulvigenes (assembly GCF_042662625.1). Classification (GTDB taxonomy): domain Archaea; phylum Halobacteriota; class Halobacteria; order Halobacteriales; family Haloferacaceae; genus Halopelagius; species Halopelagius fulvigenes. Next base: position 1,484,035 of record NZ_JBHSXH010000015.1, on the reverse strand, counting down.
GGGCGGGTCGGTCCCCATCCTCGGGAGCATCTTCGACTCCGTCTGGAAGGCGAACACGTGGAACCTCAAGATGGCCTTAGAGGACCTCGCGGAACCGCCGGGCGGAAAGGGCGACGAGGACGCCGACGCGATAGAGATCGAGATAGACTGAGGCGGGTCGCTGTCGGTGGTGCGGTTCTTTTCTCGTGGTCCGGGTGTGAAAGTCGAACTCGCGTCTCGGCCTCCACGAGACTGAAGGTAGTCCACTAGACCGACTCACCGCCACTGCAGTTTCTCAATTGTCGGGCTTCTGGGCTTGGGCAAGATGCGGCTAACGCCGTGAATTCCTGCAGCTAAGACCTCGCAGGGAGTCGAAGTACCGCACGAACGAGATTCTACCTCTTGGGGGTTGTCGTGAACTACCTGGTCTGTTCTTGACCGCTAGTCGTTGCATAAACGCCGAAAAAGTCAAATAGAATAACTAACGAACTTTGATGTATGTCACAAGAACTCTGGTTTATCCTGTTCTTCCTGCTCGTGACCGTCCCAGCGTTTCTCGGTGCTGTCGCGCTTCTCGATGGAACCACCGGCGAATGGGACGGCAATTCACTGGAAGAACCCAACGACTGAGCAGGACGACGTACAGATGAGATGTACTTGATTGAATCTCCTTGTCACGGGAGTCAGAATACGAAGCATCGGTCAGATTGTCAACCAAGCCCCGTCTTCAATTCCTGTCTGTGAATCGAAGAACGATTGGAGTCTCTCCAGACCGAAGGCTTCTGTTAGTGGTGTCCTCTTGCTAAGCAGAGGCTCGAAAACCGGGACACAGCGAAGGAATGGGAGGTCGGGTGCGAGAGTTGAACCTCGGTCGCTCCCTGATTCAATTCTCTCGTAAGACTTCTGCGTCGCGTACGTCGTCTACTCGCGTCGCTCCCGACGGAGCGAACGCTCGTAAGGAGTAGCGCTCGGAGAGAAGGTCCGGGTGCGAGAATTGAACCCCGGTCGCTCCTTTCAGTCGCTCCCCGGTTCAATTCTCTTCGTAACACCGTTCTCCGACGACCGAGGATGTCCCTCGCGATGCTCGCTGACGCGAGCAATCGCTCGATGGGTGGTCGTCGGAAGAAGGTCCGGGTGCGAGAATTGAACCCGCGTCTCAGCCTCCACAAGGCTGAAGGATAGTCCACTACCCTAACCCGGACACGCACCTACGGATAGCCCGGTGCGATTCAAATACGTTACGACTCCGCGTCGGCGTGTTTGCCGGTCGCACACTCGGTTTAGACGGAAGCGGGCCGCCTCCGCTCCGGTTCGTTCGTCTCTCCCCGAACGGAACTGCGACGTCGCGACCGAGAGAAGCCCTACGTCCCTTCTCCGATCCACTGTTCGACGCGCGACGTCGTCACGTCCTCCGCGCTGACGGTGAGAACGACGTTCTCTGCGGCGTTGCGAACCTCGTCCGCCGTCGAACCGGAGACGTACTTCCGAAGTAACCCCTTCTGTGCGGTGCCGAGAACGGTGAGGTCGTAGTACTGGGACTGCTCGACGATCGCTTCGGCGGGGTCGGACGCCTCGAACACCCACTCGTCGTAGTTCTCGAACGTCCCGAGGCGGTCCGCGCAGTACGCCAGGAGCGTCTCTACGTCGTCGGAGGGGGATTCGGCGTCCTCGACGACGTAGAAGATGTCGAGCCACGAGTCGGTCGCCGCCGCCAGCGCCCTCGATACGTCGACGACCGCGTCCACGTGCGGGCCCGCGGCGACCGGAACGAGCAACGACGAAACGGAGTCGATTCCCTTGACGGTCTCGACCGTGACGACGGTGCAGTCGGTTCCGACCCCGATGTCGTCCGACTCGGAGAATCGAGAGCGACTCCGTCGGGCGTCGACGACCGTCGGGAGGCCCCGCCCGCCCCCGACCGACGCAAGCCACTCCTCCGTCACGGACGCGGGTCGTTCGACGGAATCGACGTCGACGTTCGTCAGGACCGACTCCGAACGCGCCCGCCGTACGACCTCCTCGCTGTCGTCCCCGGAGACGACGAGTTCGCCGCCGTCGGCGATAGCCGCGGCGACTCGAAGCTCCATCTGGCGGGCCGGCCCGTCGCTGCTGAGGAGGCAGAGAACGCCGGGACGGCCCGTCCCGTCGCCGTCCGTCGCGACGGTACCGGGGTCGTGTTCGTCCGCCGGACCAGGTTCCATACGGACCCGTTCTTTCGCATATGGATAAAATCCCTCGTTCGACGGGGCACCGCGAAATACTGCGCCGGTATATTTCGGTTGACAGAACTGTCTCCCCCTCCGCGCGGAGGAACACGGGACGTCGGTCCGACGGCGACGGCGGTAGCTCCCGGGCGGCGTCTACTCGTGGCGGCCGTCTCGGCCGAACACCCGGCCGAGGAACACCCAGTGAAGCGACGCGTTTCCGTCCGGTTTGACCTCCTCGTAGACGTGGTACAGGTAGGGGCCGTGCGGGCAGTCCGGACACCCCTCGCCGCACGGTTCGCTCTTTATCACTTCCGTGTACTCCGGTCGCTCCTCGGTGGAGTGAAGCTCCTCGCCGGGTGCCGCCTCTATCTTGTCCGAGACGGGCGCCTGTAACTCCCGTATTCGGTCCTGTGCGTAGTGGACTACCTCTCGCAGTTCGTGTAGCTCGAGCTCCTCGAGCTCCGTCACGAGGTCATCTGGTAGGGACCAATCGTCCCGCACTCCGGACTCGTCTCCCATGTTGGCCTGGATGGTACCTTCACACTTAACCTCTCCTATGAGTATTATTCATCGCGCAATCAGTCCCGGTCCTATTTTTTCGATGCGTAAATCGGTATGCTTTCAATGCGGCTTCGATAATGACATCCCATGTACATCATCGTCGTCGGCGGGGGGAACATCGGGAGGCCCCTCATAGACATCGCCACCGCGTCGGGCAACGAGGTGGTCGTAATCGAGAAGGACGCCGCGAAGGCCGAGGCCATCGCGGGAGCGTTCGACTGTCTCGTTCTCAACGACGACGCGACGGTCAAAGAGACGCTCTTGGACGCCGGCGCCCGGAGAGCCGACGCGATAATCTCGACGACCGACGAGGACGCGACGAACGTGATGATAAGCCTCCTCGCACAGGAGTTGGGGATACCCGACGTCGTCTCGGTCGTCCACAACCACGAGCACATGCCCCTCTTCGAGCAGATCGGCGTGAACACGATGGAGAACCCCCAACGCCTCATCGCGGAGTACCTCTACTACGCGGTGAAACGCCCCTCCATCGTCGATTACATGCGGGTCGGCGACGAGGCGGAGGTGTTCGAGATTCGCGTCGCGGAGTCCGCACCGGTCGCGGGGAAGCGACTCGACGAAGCGGCGAAGAACGGACACCTGCCCGGCGACGTACTCGTGGTCGCCGTGGAACGGAGCGGGGCGGACGGGCCGATAACGCCCCGGGGGGACACCGAGATACGCGAAGGTGACCTCCTGACCGTCTACTCCGGTCGGGGCGCGACGCCGGACGTGACGGACGTGTTCGGACACTACGAGGACCACGCGGGAGCGTCGCGGCGGGGGAAGCGAACCGACGACCGATGACGACCGCCGCCCGGACGGTCGCGCGAGACGTCGGACGGATGCTCCAGGCACTCGCCGTGATGATGTTGGTGTCGGTGGTCGTCCCCCTCGTCTGGGGGGAGTTCTGGGCCGTTCCGTCGCTCCTCGTCGCCGGGGCGGTTCCGTTCCTCCTCGGAGTCGCACTCGCGCGGCACTTCTCCGACGCGCCCGACCCGGGGAAGCTGCACGGGATGATGATCGCCGCCTCCGGGTGGTTCTTCGTCGCACTGTTCGGGTCGCTGCCGTTCCTCCTCGTCGCGTGGACGATTCACCTCGACCCCGCGTTCCTGGGCGCTCCCGAGGTGACCGGTCGCGCGGCGAGCACCGTCGGCGCGTTCCGGAACCCGATAAACGCGTTCTTCGAGTCGATGAGCGGCTTCACCGGGACCGGACTGACGATGACCGACGACGAGAGCGCGCTTTCGGCGACGCTGCAGTGGTGGCGGTCGTTCATCGAGTGGGTCGGCGGCGTGGGCGTCATCGTCCTCACGACGGCCATCCTCGCGCGGCCCGGAAGCGGGTCGCTCACCCTGTACGAGTCCGAGGCGCGGTCGGAGAAGATTCACCCGAGCATCGTCTCGACCGTCCGAACCATCTGGTGGATATTCCTCCTCTTCACGTTCGTCTCGATATTCGTCCTCTGGTTGGCGGGGATGCCCCTCTGGGACGCTATCAACCACGCGATGACCGGACTCGCGACGGGAGGGTTCTCGATAACGGACGACAGCATCGCCACGTACGACAGCGCGCTCATCGACTTCGCGCTCGTCCCCGTGATGATTCTCGGGAGCATCGCGTTTCCGATCCACTACCTGCTGCTCCGAGGCGACCTGCGGAACCTCTACGCGGACATGCAGACGCGGTGGGTGTTCGGCTTCTTCGGACTCGGCAGCCTCGCGTTGGCGGCGACGCTGTTCCTCAACGGGACGTACGGGTCGCTGTTCGAGGCGGTTCGGTACGGTCTCTTCCAGTTCGTCTCCGCCGCGTCGTGTACGGGGTTCCAGACGGCCGGGTCGCTCGGAACGCGGTGGTCGCCGGAGGCGCAGCTGACGGTGTCGCTCGGCATGGTCGTCGGCGCGGCCGCCGGTTCGACCGTCGGCGGAATCAAACTCGTCCGGGCGCTGACGTTGGTGAAGGGGACCGCGTTCAGAATCGGCGACGCGTTCTACCCCGACGCGGCGGTCCGGTACTTCGAGCTCAACGACCGGCGACTCACCGAACAGGAAGCGACGCGGGAGTTCGAGGAGGCGGCCATCATCGCGTTCCTCTGGGTCGTCTTCCTCGTGGTCGGTATCTTCGTCCTCCTCGCTGTCCTCCCCACCGACGAGTACACGCTGGAGAACGTCGTGTTCGAGGTGGCGTCCGCACAGGGGAACGTCGGCCTCTCCTCCGGCATCACCGGGGCGTCGATGCCGACGGCGGCGAAGGTGATGTTCCTCTTCAACATGTGGATCGGACGGCTGGAGATAATCCCGGTGCTCGTCCTCCTCAGAGCGCTCTTCGAGCGAGGGGGTGTCTACCGGTGAGCATCGACGACGCGCCCCTCCTCGGGCCGGTGCTGAACGCGGGGGCCGACGACAGGGTGTTCGACGGGTTGCTGCTGGCGGGACCGCTTCTCCTCTGCGTGCTCGCCCTCGTCGGCCGAACCCGAACCACGACGGTACTCGCCGCGGGGTACCTCGCCGTCTTCGTCGGATACACGCTCTACAAAGCGAGCGTACGCTGAGCGGCTACTCCCCGCTGAACGCGCCGACCGTCTCCTCCGACAGGCCGCCGCGCGCGAAGAGGGTCACGAGGTCGTCGGCGCGGACTTCGGTGTTCCCCTTCGGCGTGAGGATCCGCTCGTCGCGTTCCACGGAGACGACGAGCACCTCCGAGGCGATGAGTCCGCGTTCGTTCGCCTCTCTGAGCGTCATGCCGTCGATTTCTGCGCCCGGCGCGACGCTCACCTCGACCACCTCCGCCCCCCCGGAGAGCGACATGAAGTCCGCGATGGACTGGCCCTCGCGCCGCCCCTCCGGTCCGAACGCGTGGTACGGACGGTGCTCCTCGTGTCGGAGGAGGTGTTCGTCCTCGATTTCGAGCCCCATCTGCGAGACGTCCCGGGTGACTCGGGAGAGCTCCTGCGCGTCCTCGCCCACGGTCGTCACGTGGATGTTGCCGGTCCCGCACATGAGCTGGCGGACGTTGACGACGCCCGGAACCTCCGCTATCTGTTTCGCGAGGCGTTCCCGCTCCTCGATGCTCGCCGTCCCCACGAGGAGGTTCGTCAGTCGGCCTTCGGCGTGCCCGTAATCGATGTGCGCGTGATACCCCCGGAGTACCCCGTCCGCCTCCAGCTGTTTGATTCGGTTCCGAATCGTCCCGGCGGAGACGTTCACCTCGTCTGCGATCATCGGCGCGGACGTGTTCCGAGCGTCGCGGACGAGGTGATAGAGGATTCGCTTGTCGACTTCGTCGAGTCGGTCGACCATGCGTTTCACTGCGCGTCGGGAGGTGATAAACGCTGTAGGATTACGCGGGCGCACGCGCCCATCGGGACGCTTTTTGCCGCCAACGCCCTACGTCTCCCCAACCGTGGCCATCACGGACAAGATATACCTCAAGAACCACCGGCAGATATCGTCGCAGCTCGACGTGAACATCCCGAAAGGGGCGTTCAAGGGGGCGACGATGGACGTGCTCTACTCCGGGGAGGGCCTCTCGAAACTCGACGGGGCGACGCGCGACAGACTGCTCGACTTCGCGCAGGATTTCCTCGATCCGGAGGACCCCGACGACCTGTACACGGGCTACCCCGAGCGTCAGTTCATCAAGTACCTGCTGGAACTCCGCGCGCAGGGTCTCCCCCCGGACGCCATCGTGGACGTGATGAGCGACGACTACATGCTGTACGCCTACCCCGGCGACGTGCTCTCCTTCCTCGACAGCGCGGTTCGACGGCTCGAAGCGGTCGAAACGCTCGCGGGCGTCGAGGGAAACGAAGAGATGGAACGGAAGGCGCACGAAGCGAAAAAGGCGCTGTCGGGCTAGCGCTCTCGTCCCGTCGTCGGGTGGTCGCGTCGTCGGTTCCTGACGTTATCCGAGGCGGAACGACGGTTCGTCCGTCTCGCCGGCGTCTAAGTCCTCCAGTTGGATGACCTCCTCGTCGTCGTCTTCGAGCTGTTCGCGCAGGTAGTTCACGTAGCGCTTGTGCTCTTCGAGCTGTTCGCGTAGGTGGTCGGCTTCGAGTTCGAGGCGTTCGTGCTCGCGGATGAAACTCTTCGGCACCTCCACCGTCGGGGGGAACGACTCCTCGCCGTCGCCGCTTCCCATCTCCTCTAACTCGTGTTCGGGGACGACCTGCACCTGACCGTCGTGGGCAACGAGCGTATCCACGTAGTCGCGGAAGACGGCAGAAAGAGAGATGTCCCGCTCCTCGGCGATTTCCCTGAGCGTCTCGAACGCGTCCTCGTTGACGCGGAACGAGATCGTCTTGTTCTTGTTGCCCATGGCTCTGTGCCGAGATTGTCGCTCCTACGTACTTAATGCTTTGTCAGACGAGCGGCTACTCCGCCGGATACGCGACGAAACGTCGAAAAAGCGTCCGAAGGACGTGCGCCCGCGGAGGGCGAGCCTTACGGTTCGGGTTCCGCTTCGGCGTCCGCCTCGGGTTCGAGGTCGGACTCCGTCTCGGACTCCGATTCGGACTGCGACTCGTCCGCCGCGTCCGCGTCGGACCCCGCGCCGTCGGCGAGTTCGTCGCCGCCGGTCTCTTCGAGGCTTTCGAGGGCGGAGACGGCCGCCTGCTTGTAGCGGTCGGTCGGCAGGTCGTACTCCTCGCGGGCCATCCGCGCGTACTCGTTGCCTTCCTCGTCGAACGTCTCGATGCGTTCGAGCGTTCGCTCGGCCGTCTCGACCACCCAGCGGTCGCGCGTCGCCGCGTCCACCACGGAGATGGACTCGGGGCGGACGGAGACATTCACGTTCCCGTCGTCCGTCTCGTACGTCCGCGGCTTGCCGACGACGGAGACGTACGCGGGCGGTTCGAGGTCGCGAAGCGCGCTTGCGGCCTCGGGCTGGTACTGCCCGGCGTAGACGAAGAACGTCCCGGTGGGGTCCACGATGCGGCCCCGCCAGTACTCGTTGTCCTCGCCCACGTCCTCTTTCTCCGTCAGCGTCCCGACGAGGAACACGCGGTTCGCCTTCTCCCCGGAGGGGAGAAGCAGGTAGACGGGGGCGCGTTCGTCGTCGGACTCTTTGAACGTGTAACTCGAATCGTTGAACTCCTCGGCGAACACGCGCCGAGCGACTTCTCGGGAGGGAACTTCGTTGGAACTCATTTATATCGACCTCGCTTTGATGAGGACCGATTCGGCATCCGCCGGTCCGGTCAGGCGTTCGGTCTCGTCCGCGAGCACGTACCGTCCGAACGTCGGTCCGGTCACTCGGTAGTACACGCCGACGAGGTCGTCTCGCATCTCGTCGACGACGATGGTTGTGTCCAGCGCGTCCATCGCCATCTGTTTGGCCTCTTCGAGGGTGATTCCGGTGAGTTCCTCGGTCATCTCCTTGTTGAAGATGATGTCGTGGACCTCCTCGCCGTCGTCTAAGACGCCCTTGATTCGGAGGTCGAACTCGCCTTCGACGTTACCGTGTTCGTTGCACCGCCCATTCTGGAGGACGCGCGTACATCCCTCCTCGGGGCACCGCTTGATGAGGCCGCTCCCGGACTGGATGTCCACGAGTGCGCCCTCGACGGTCACGTCGTCGTCGCCGACTTCGATGTCCTCGTCGAGTTCCTCGATGCTGGTCGTCCGGTTGAGTTTCACGGAGAAGTTCCCCTGATACTCGTCGGTGACGACGTTGCCGAGGTGGTAGACCGACCCCTCGTCGAGTTCCGGAAGTTCCGAGGTCTTGAACGAGACGAACTTGAGGGTCCCCGACTCGTCGCCCAGAAGCCCCACCTGCGAGATGGAGTCGCTTCGAGGCTCCCAGAGGTCGACGACCTTCGCGGTCACGTCGACCCACTGCTCGTCCTGGTCGATGTCGGCGAGCAGAGTCTCCTCGGCCCCGCCGCGACCGAGTTCGTCGCGTTCGAGGCCCGCCTCGTCGAGGTAACTGTTGACGACGGAGCGACGCGCCTCGTCGACGGGCACCCGGTACTCGTCGACGAGGTTCTGCAGTCGCTCCTCGACGTCGTCCTCGTCTACGTCTAAGTGGTCTGAAAACTGCTCTGCAATCTCCGCTGCGTGGGTTCGCAGGTCTGACATGGTTTCACTCGCCTCCACCTTGGTTTCCATTGGGAGGCGTACGTTGCTTGGCTCCCGATGGTTAATAAGGTTACGCGCGAGCCGAAACTGTAATCGGCGTCTACGGGGCGTCAAGCGCGCGTACGACGCCATCTGGAGGAGCGCGTTCGCGCGCCCGCGCGCCTCACCAACGGACATATACGCCCGGGGTTCCCATCCGCCGATACCGATGGACGACCGCCTCGAACGGTTCATCCGCGAGAAGTTCCGCGCCGCCGGGCGACAGTACGCCCGCGCGAAGCGAGAGTACGACGAGGGGCGGACCGACGTCGACGGCGGATTCGACCTCCCGCGGGACGACGACGGCCGCGCCAAGATCGTCTGCCGCCGCTACGCGGAACGCCGCGCCGTCGCCGTGGACGAGGAGGGGCGTCCGAACTGCTTCGAGGCGGGCCACCCCGACTGCGTCGGGTGCGCCGAGGACGTCCGAACCGGCGTCGTGGAGACGTGGTGATGCAGGTCGAGGACACCTCGTCCGAGACGGACTCGGATTCGGACCTCCCCGTCGTCGCTCTCGTCCTCGCCGGCGGCACCGGGTCGCGCCTCTACCCCGCGAGTCGGTCGGACCGCCCGAAGCAGTTTCTCTCGTTGTTCGGCGAGGAGTCGCTGCTGGCGCGGACGATAGCCCGCGCCCGCGAGGTGGCCGACGAGGTGGTCGTCTCCACCTGTGGCGAGTTCGCGGACGAGGTGCGCGAACGCGCGCCCGACGTCGAGGTGATAGTCGAACCGGCGGGCAAAGACACCGGGCCGGCCCTCGCGTACGCCACCTACCGCATCCGCGAACGAGTCGGCGAGTGCGTCGTCGCCGTCCTCCCCAGCGACCACCGCGTCGGCGAGGGGTTCGCGGAGGCGATACGTCGCGGCGCGCGCGTCGCCGCGCGCACGGGAAGATTAGTCACGTTCGGCGTCGAACCGACGCGCCCCGACACCGGGTACGGCTACCTCGAACCCGGCGAGTTCCGCGACGGGTTCGCGCCCGTCGTCGCCTTCCACGAGAAACCGGACGCCGAGACGGCCCGCGAGTACGTCGCGGCCGGCCACCGCTGGAACGCGGGCATCTTCGCGTGGACGCCGGAGGCGTTGCTCGCGGCGGCCCGCGACTCCCCACTCTCGCCGATGGTGGACGCCCTCGACGAGGGGGCGTCCGCCGAGGAGGCGTTCGACCGAACGCCCGCGGTGAGCATCGACTACGCGGTGATGGAACGGACGGCGGACGCCGTCGTCGTCCCGGTGGAGTTCCGCTGGGACGACTTGGGCGCGTGGGACGCCCTCGAACGCGTCCTGCCGGCGGACGACGACGGCACCGTCGCCGCCGGCGACGTGGCGGTGCGGTCGCTCGACGGCGAGGACAACGTCGTCGCCGCCGACGGGAAACACGTCTCCCTGGTCGGCGTCTCCGACCTCGCCGTCGTCGCGTGGGGCGACCGGATCCTCGTCGTCCCGAAGGACCGCGCGCAGGCGGTTCGCGAACTCGTCGCCGACCTGAAAGAGCGCGGCGAGTTCTGAGACCGGCGTCTTCGAGCCTCGTTACGGTTCGTCCGCCACGCCGGCGCGCCGGACGCGGACGCTCCCGTCGCTCGTCACCCCGACGAGTAACTGCTCTCTGACCTCCCGTCCCTTGACCGCGTCGCCGGCGTCGTCGGCGACTATCTTCATCAGGTCGGGCGCGGTGTGGTTCACCTTCACGCCCGCCTCGTCGCAGGCGTCGTACACCGACTTGGGGACGTTGTACAGGTCCTCGCCCGACTCGACGACGACCTGAACCGGCGCGGTCAGCGCTTCCGCGAACGCGATGGTCTCTCTGGCCTTCTCGACGTTCCGCCGGGCGCTGGACTCGATGCTAGAGACGTTCGCGCGCGAGGTGCCCAGCAGGTCGGCGATGGTGGACTGCCGGACGCCGCGTTCGCGGAGCGCCAACACCTCCGCCTGCCTGCGGGTCAACACGCTCTCGTCGGGGGCGAAACCCGCCTCTTCGAGAATCGCGTCGATGTCGAGGTTCCTGTCGCCCTCCGGATCGTCCATATCCCACGTAGGCGGCGAGGGCGCAAAAAAGATGCAGAAGGTGACTGTCCGGTCGCTGGATGCGGTCCGCGTCGGGCGGATGCGGGGCGGGGAGTTAGCTTCCCCAGAAGTTGTCTCGGCTGCCGAGTGCGGTCGGTCGGGTCGGGCCGTCGCTCGATTCGGAGTCGTCGCCGCCTCCGTCCCCGTCGTCGCCCACCGTCTCGTCCTCTATGTCCCCGTCGAGGGGAATCTTCTCGATGACCTTCTTCGAGCGAGCGTGGTTCGACTTCACCTGGTCGATGCGGACGATGGCGCGCGCCTCGGGCAGGAGGCCGTCCACGAGGACGATGAAGCCGTCCTCGGTGCGCCCGACGCCCGCACCGCTCTCGTGGATGTCGTCCACGTCCACGACGACTTCCTCGCCGGGTTTGACGGGCTGTGCTTTCAGGTCGCGGATGGGCTGTTCGTAGTTGTTGCACCACTCGGCGCCGCCGCGGTCACCGTAGTACTGGCACCCCATGCCGTTGATTCGCTCCGAATACCTCGGACAGTCATCCGCCAGCGGACACTCCGACATACCCGAAGTTACTTCACCGCTCGTCTAAACGCTTGCGGGTACGCTCCGCCGTCGAAATCGGCCGCGTTCGCGTCGTAAGGCTTTCCCGCCGAAGAACCGACGCGACGGTATGAGCCGCCGCGTCCCCGAGTTCGCGCTCGTCACCGGACTCCTCCTCGGCCTCTCTACGCTCGTCTCCGGCGTGGTTCTGGCGGGCGACGTCGTCGGCACCTCGCTGCTGGCGGCGCTCGTCTCCTACCCGTTCGTCGCCTACGCCGTCTCCCGGGACGACGACCCGACGACGGTCATGCCGCCGCGGGCGATTCTCGCCGTCGGCGTCTGCTTCGGCCTCGCGCTGTTCGTCGCGTCCCTCCTCGACGGACCCTCCCCGGCGACCGCCCTGTTCGGTCTGTTCGCCGGCCTCCTCGTCCTTCTCCCGCCCGCGGCCTACGCCGTCCGGTTCGGCGCGGACGTGAATCCCCTCTCCCCGCGGACGACGGTGTTCGCGGGCGTCGTCGCGGGGCTCTCCCTCCTCGTCGTCGGACTCCTCGCGGACGCCGCGGCGTACGTGACGACGTCCGCCCTCCTCGTCAGTCTCTCGGCGGCCGTCTACGGGACGGCCCGCGGCGTCCGGTTCGACGCGCGGACGAAACGCGCCGCCGTCGCCGTCGGCGTCCTCCTCGGCGTCGCCGTCGTCGCCGTCGGCGTCGCCCGAAGCGAACCGCTCGGCGACTGGCTCGCGGCGGCGACGGCGGTGACGCTCGCGCCGAGCGTCTACTACGCGCTTACGTCGGCGGGGTTCGAGTCGGGGCGACGGCGGACGCGGCGGTGACGGCGTCCGTCGCGTCGGCGGCCTTCGGCTGTAGCCGCCGCTCTTCCGGGTACGGCGGCGTTCTACCGCCACGAGCCGAGGGGTGCGGGTTCGCCGTCTCCCTCCCGGCGGGAAGGGTGAAGGAGAACGCCGCCACCTCGCCGGGTTCCGACTCGATACGAACCGTCCCGCCGTGCCGTTCGACGATTCGCTCGCGCTTCTCTCGGCTGAACTATCCGGTCAGAGGACCTGTGGCGAACTGAAAAACAGCGACCGCTTATGTCGATGGCTGCGCACAACCTCTATGCCACCCACGAGGGAGGGTGGTACGACCGGGGGAACGGTCACGGAACGTTCACCGGGGGCCCGTAGTCTCCCCGCTCCCGGTGGGTTCGTCGAACCGTCGGTGAGACCCGCGCCGAGGGTGCCCCGTGCGGTGCGCTCTCGGCGCACGCCCGACGGTTCGTTTTCGTCCTCTCCGTCCGAAAAGAGGCTGTTTTCGTCCGCTTTGTCCGGCGTTACGCCAACGGCGTCCGTTCGACGACGGTGCCGTCCACGGTGGGGTACTGCTCGACGATTTCGCCCTTCTGGAGGTCGCCCTCCTCGACCATCTCCTCTAAGAGCCACCACGCGACTTCGATGTGGTTCGACTTCACGGTGTAGAACTCCTCGGGGACGCCCATCGCCTCGAACTCCTCGGGCGTCGCCCACGTCTTGCCGTACACGAGGGTGCCGTCGTCCGTCACGTCGTCGAACTCCCGGCGGATGTTCTCGGCCATCCGCTTGAGGCGGTTCCGGTGCTGGGCGGCGTCTTTGAACACGGAGGTGCAGAAGTAGACGCGTTCGTGGTCGCCCATCTGGCCGAGAATCTCCTCTTTCGACCCGTCGACGGCGGACATGTGGCCCTCCTGCAGTTCGAACCCCTGCTCTTGCATCCGGCGGTAGTTGCCGTCGCTCATCTCGAACTCGTTGACGTTGCAGAACTCCGCCGCGCCCTCGTCTAAGAACTCCAAGAACTCCGGCTCCGCGCGGATGCCGGGAATCTCGAACGCCGGGGTGAGACCTTCTTCGCGCGCGACGTAGAGGATGTCCTCCCACTCGGTGCCGTGGAGGTCGCCCCACATCTCGTAGGGCGGGTGGAAGCGAATCTCGTCCAACCCCGCTTCCGAGAGGCGGCGCATGTTCTCTCGGCCGCCCGTGATTCCGGTGTAGAGGTGCGTGTGGTGGTCCTCGCCGAACTCCTCTTTCAGGATCGAGAGGTAGCGGCACGTCTTGTCCAGCGCTTCCTGCGGTTCCCCGCCCGTGATGGACGTGCCGAGCGCCTCCATCCGCTTCGCCTCGGCGATGACGTCCTCGTCGGACTCGACTTTCCGTTCGTTGGCGTACACGTCCGTGACGTTCTTCCGGTTCTCGCCGAGCGGGCAGTAGAAGCAATCGCGCTGGTCGCAGTACCCGTAGACGAAGAGCACCATCTTCCCTCCCATGGCGCACTGCTCACAGCCCTTGGAAATCATCTGATGTCCGCCGATAGCGCGCGCAGACTCAAAAGTCGTGCTACTTCGACCACGGAGCGCGGCGCGAACGCCGCCGAGAGCCCGCGTGGGTCGCGGTACCGAACGTCTCGGGCGTCGCCGCTCGCTCCGTCCCGGTGGAGTCGTCCGATTCGACGCCGCGGCTCGCTCCCGAAAACAAATATAGTCCGACGGCATACCCCCGAACGATGCTACTGGTCCTCTGCGTGGACCTCGACGACGACCTCGGCCGGAAGACGGGACTCGACACCCCCGTCGTCGGCCGAGATGTCGTCGAGGAGGCCGCGGTGGCGCTCGCGACCGCCGACCCCGAGGACTCCGACGTGAACGTCCTCTTTCAGGGCATCCACGAGTACGAGGCCCTCGGCGCGGACCCCGAGGTGAGCGAGGAGGTGGAAGTCGCCGCGGTCACGGGGACCCAAGGGAGCGACGTGAAGGCGAACCGCGCCATCGGCGACGAGATAGACCGCGTGCTGGCGGGCCTCTCGACGGGCGAGAACGTCCGCGCCATCGTCATCACCGACGGCGCGCAGGACGAGTCCGTCCTGCCGGTCATCCGGTCGCGCGTCCCCATCGACAGCGTCCGCCGGGTCGTCGTCCGGCAGGCGCAGGACCTCGAATCCATCTACTACACGATGAAGCAGGTGCTGGCGGACCCCGAGACGCGCGGCACCATCCTCGTGCCCCTCGGCATCCTGCTTCTCATCTACCCGTTCGTCACCATCGCCAGCCTGTTCGACGTGCCGGGCGCGGCCGTCCTCGGCCTCATCTCGGCGCTCCTCGGCCTGTACACGCTGTTCCGCGGTCTCGGGCTGGAGACGGTCGTGGACGACACCGTAGACCAGGTGCGCGACGTCCTCTACGAGGGGCGCGTCACGCTCATCACGTACGTCGCCGCCGCCGCCCTCATGGTCGTCGGCGGGTTCCGCGGCGTCGCCCTCTTAGAAACCGTCCGGGCGGGCGTCGACGCGCAACTCTCCGCGCCCGTCGTCCTCGCGGCCCTCGTCCACGGCGCGGTGCAGTGGTTCGCCGCCGCGGGCGTCACCTCCAGTCTCGGGCAGGTGACCGACGAGTACCTCGCGGACCGGTTCAAGTGGCGCTACCTCAACGCGCCGTTCTACGTCGTCGCCATCGCCATCGTCCTCTACGCCGTCTCCGGGTTCATCCTCCCCGCCGGCGTCCCCGGCGCGGAGTCGTTCACGCTCACGGACCTCGCGGTGGGACTGACCGCCGGCACGTTGCTCGGCGTCCTCAGCACCCTCGTGTTCGCCATCGCCGAGTCGCGGTTTCCGACCGGCGTCGAACCGACCCGCGGGTGAGGGGCGACCCGCGAACGACGGAGAGAGCGAGCGAGATGAGTGAGGCTCCGTCGAAACCCGCCGTCGGTGGATAGTTCTACGCGGGCGTGCTGACTACGGAATCCGTATCGTTCACTCGGTTATCGACCGACGGAGACAGAGTTCGCAGCCCCTCGGATTATCCCTGTCTGGTGGTAACAGGAGGGTAGACATGGACCGAATGTTCCGCGACGATGACCGAGAGAAGACCGTCGTCACGTCCGAAGGCCGCACCGTCGGACGGGTCCGTGACGTCGACGACGACCGGGCGACCATCGACCGCTCCGACGACGACGAGAGCCTGACCGACGAGATAAAGGACATGCTCGGGTGGGGCGACGACGACGACTCCCACGAACTCCACCGAGACCACGTCGAGAGGGAAGAGGACGACCGACTCTACCTCCGCCAGAGACGGTAACCCGCGGTCGAAGCCTTCGGGCGATGGCCGAGCGGAGATGTCCCTTTTCACGTATCGACGAGACTGTGAGCGAGAACGTCACCGCTCGCGGACGACGACGAACTCTGCGAGGTCGGTCAGGTAGCCGAGCGCTTCCGTGTCGTTCAACTCCGCCGTTTCCAAGGCCTCCAGCGCCATCTCCGACTGGTCGTGCGCGCGCCGGTTCGCCTCCTCCGGCGTGAGGTTCGTCACCTGCACCAGGGAGGGGCGGTCCATCTCCGCGTCCTGTCCGGTCGGCTTGCCGAGTTCGTCGGCGTCCGCCGTCGCGTCGAGGACGTCGTCGCGTATCTGGAATGCGACGCCGACGCGTTCGGCGTACTCCCCGAACGCCTCGACGGTGAAGGGGTCGGCGCGGGCGGCCACGGCCCCCAACTCCGCCGCCGCGCGGAACAGCGCCCCGGTCTTCCGCCGCGCGAGTTCCATGTACTCGAGTTCGTTCGTCGGCCGGGCGACCAGTTCCGTCGCCTCGCCCTCGCCGAGTTCGACCATCGACTCCGCGACTATCTGCGTCGCCCGTTCGTTCACCGACAGGAGGGCGAACGCCTCCCCGAGGAGTCCGTCGGAGGCGACGATGGCCGGACCGTAGCCGTACTCGGCCCACGCGCTCTTCGTCCCGCGCCGGATGTCCGAGCGGTCGATGATGTCGTCTATGACCAACGAGGCGTTGTGGACGAGTTCGACGCTCACCGCGAAGTCCACCGCGTCCTCGGGGTCGCCGCCGCACGCCTCGCACGCGAGAATCGTCACCGCGGGCCGGACGCGCTTTCCCCCCGCGAGCGCGACGTGGCCCAGTTCGTCCGACAGTTCCGGCGGGTCCACCGCCTCGATGACCGATTCGAGGCGTTCCTCGACCATGGAGACCCGACGCTCCAGATATTCCATTGTCGGACCGTAGGATTCAAAAAACAAGTACGTGACGGGTTACGACCCACTTTTTCTCGGGGGTGCTACGCACCCCCGACAAAACCTGGAGGAAAAAGGAAGCTAGCCCGGCCGGCAACCGAACTCCGGTTGTCCGTTTGACGACGTCGGTGGGGATACGGTGCTCTCCGCGGCGTTCCTCGGCACCCGACTCGGCCACTGATTCATGTGTCTCCGCTCGACACTGATAGCATGGATTACGAGGAATACTTCGAGCAGATGGGGACCGACACCGCCGGTCGGTACGACATCTCTCCGCTGTTCGGTGACGCCGATACCTTCGCGGCGCTCAGAACCGACCTCTGTGCGGGGGTCGACTCGGAACCGACCGTCGTCGTCGGTATCGACGCCCTCGGATTCGTGTTGGGCTCCGCCGTCGCCACCGAGATGAGCGTCGGGTTCGTCCCCGTTCGACAAGGAGGCAAACTCCCCTATCCGGACGACGAGTTGCTCCGACGGGACATAACGGATTACTCCGAGGACGCGAAGTCGCTCGAACTCCACCCGGACGAACTCGACGTGGACGACCGCGCTCTCGTCGTCGACGATTGGATAGAGACGGGTACACAGATGCGGGCGGCGACGGACCTTGTGGAGTCGGCGGGTGCGTCCGTCGTCGCAGTCGCCGCCATCAGGGCGCACCGCAACGAAGGGACCAAACCGCTCTTCGAACGGTACGACGTCCACGCACTCCGCACCGGAGCAGAGTGATGCTGTTCCGTTGGCCCGACGAAATCTGACCGAAAAAACACCGCCTAACGTCTCACTCGAACTGCTCGATGAGCGCCGGTACCACGTCGAACAGGTCGCCGACGACGCCGTAGTCCGCGATGTCGAAGATGGGGGCGTTCGGGTCGGTGTTGATGGCGACGATGGTGTCCGAGTCTTTCATCCCGGCGACGTGTTGGACCGCGCCGGAGATGCCGACGGCGATGTACACGTCCGGCGTGACGACCTTCCCGGACTGTCCGACCTGCCGGTTCGCCGGGAGCCAGCCGTTGTCCACGATGGGCCGCGACGCCGACAGCGTCGCGCCGAGTGCGTCGGCCAGACGTTCGACGAGTTCGAGGTTCTCCTCCTCTTCGATGCCGCGCCCGACGGAGACGAGCACGTCCGCGTCCGAGATGTCCACGTCGCCGTTACCGACCTCCTGATAGCCGGTGACGTGGGAGTTGACCGCGCTCTCGTCGGGTTCGAAGTCGAACGGCCGTATCTCCGCGTCGCCGGGTTCATCCGTGGGCACCCACTCGCCGCCGCGAACGGTCACGGCCGCGCGTTCGGCCTCTACGTCCACCGTCGTCTCGACTTTCGACCCGAACATCTCCCGCGTCACTGTGAGCCTCTCGTCGAACGCCACGTCCGTCGCGTCCGTGACGAGGGGGACGTCGAGGCGACTCGCCACGGCGGGCGCGTAGTCGAGGCCATTCACCGAGTGCGGCATGACGATGAACTGCGGGTCCAGTTCCGCCGAGAGGGCGGCGACGGCCTGCACGTACACGTCGTGGTTGAACTCCTCGCCGTGTTCGACGGTGTGGACGACGTCCACGCCCTCACAATCTAGCTCCTCGGCGAACTTCTCGACCCGACCGCTTATCGCGGCGGCGTGGAGTTCGCCGCCCGTCTCCGAGGCGAGTTCCCGACCGGCCGTCAGGAGTTCGTAACTCACGTCGCGGAGCGACCCGCGGCGGTGGTCGGTGACGACGAGCACGTTCGACGTCATTCCGCGCCCACCCCCTTCTCGCGGAGGGCGTCAGCGAGTTGCACCGCTTGCTCCCCCGCATCGCCCTCGAAGAACGTCGCGTCCGACTCGCTCTCGGGTTCGTACATATCCGTGAGGTGCAGACTGCTTTCGACCGCCGTCGCGTCGAACCCGAGGTCCGCGAGCGACTTCTCGGCTATCTCCTTCGACTGCGCCTGCCGGATGCCGCGGAGGCTGGCGTACCGCGGGTCGTTGATACCCGTCTGGATGGTCAACACCGCCGGAATCTCTATCTCCGTCAGTTCCTCGACGCCGCCTTCGAGCTCGCGGTGGACGCCCGCGACGCCCTCTTCGAGGACTCGCTCCTTGTCGAGGGCGTTCACGACGGCACCCCACTCGAATCCGGCGCTCTCGGCGAGGTAGACGCCCGTGGCACCGAACCCGGTGTCGTTCGCCTGCACGCCCGACAGCACGAGGTCGGGGTCCTCCTCGTCGACGACGGCCCCGAGGAGTCGCGCCTTCGCGGCCACGTCCAGTAGACCCCGCTCTTCGAGCGTGTCGTCCCAGATGCGAACCGCGCGGTCGACGCCCTTCGCCAGCGCCATCCGAATCGTCTCCTCGCTTCGCTCCGGGCCGACGGTCGCCGAGACGACCTCGACGTCCTCGTCGGCCGCCTCCTTCAGTTGCACGGCCTCCTCGACCGCGTACTCGTCCCACTCGTTGAGGTCGTACTCGAGGTACCTCGGATCGACGCCGAGGTCCGCTATCTCGAAGTCGTCTTGGACCTCCGCGACCTCCTTTACGGTCACGAGAACCTTCATCATCGTTCCGTCTCATTGGGGGACGTAAACACTTTCGGAGGACCCGTCGCGGAACCGACCGGTAACCGCGGTACCGAAACGGGACTCCGCGCGGAAACCGTCGGTCGGAAAATCGACGGTCGAAAACGCTCTCCGGCGCGTCAGGCCGTCCCGTCTTCCGTGCCGTCCCCGTCCGGCAGGGAGATGAGGTTCTCCCGACCGAGGCGGAGTTTCGTCACGCGCCCGTCGTCGGCCATCGCAGAGAGCAGTTGCGACACCTTGGCGTCGGACCATCCGGTCTCTTTGACGATGTTCGCCTGCTTCATCCGCCCGCCGTTCTGTTCGAGGAGGTACTCGACGCGTTCCTCGTCCGAGAGCAGCGACACGTCCACCTCGTCCTCGTCAGCGTTCCCGCCGTCTCCGGGTCCAGGGTCGATCGGTCCGGCGACGGCGTCGCCGTTCTCGTCAGAGTCGCCCGCCGGTACCGCGCCGCCCGCGGGCGTCCCGCCGTTCGTCGCCGCGGTCGCACCGCCGGGCCGCGACCCGTCCGTCGCGTTGGCGGGTGCGTCCGCGCCGCCGTCGCGTCGGCTGCGGAGCACCACCGCCGCGCCGACTGCGAGGGCGACGAGGACGACGGCCCCGCCGCCGAGGTAGAGGGGCCACTCGAAGCGCTCTCGGGCGGTCTGTCGGTACGTGACGACGAGGCGCTCGTCGTCGTTGAAGTCGGAGGGGCCCTCCAGGATGATTGCGTTGCTCTGCTGTTTCACCGGGATACTCGTCGTGTTCGTCGTGTACCCCTCGGGCGGGTGGATGATCATCCGCTGGTTCTCGCCCATCAGCGACAGCCACGTCGGCGTCGATTCCGACTGGTCGCTCGGAACGAGGAAGACGTCGCCGAGGCGGAGACTCCGGCCCTCGCCCTCCTTGAGGAAGTTCGTCCAGACGAACGACATCGAGAGCGTTCCGGTGCCGTCGTTCACGGAGTAGTCGTACGTCGCGTTCCGAATCTCCATCTCCCGGCCCGTCGTGTCGCTGGCCTGCGCGGCGATGTTCCTGAACAGATCGGCGTCCACGCCGACGTCGGACTCTCCGCGTTCGTACTCGCGGCCGATTTTCTCGAACGCGCGCGTCTCGTTCTCGTCGTTGAGTTGGTATCTGACTTCGACGCGCCACTTGGCGCTTTGGTCCGCTCGCAGGGCGACTCTCATCACCGTCTCCGGCGATTGGTCGAGCGAGGAGCTCGTCTGTGCTCGGACGGCACCGTCCGCCGACGAGCGGAGGGCGGCGGCTCCGTCCGTCCCGGAGGCGGCCGCCGAGTCCGGCGCGGCGACGGCGGGTCCGGCGCCGGAGAGCACGAGGAGGAGGGCTGTGAAAAGTGCGACACTCCGCATTTGCTGGTGTTTCGACGGGGGACTCTCAAAACGCTTTCCATCGGTTGAACGCGACTCGACCGCCGATACCGCCGCGAACGGCCGGCTGAGAACCTGCTACGTTATCTGAGGGCGAAATGACTGCGTTTTTAGTACTGTGAAACTGTACCGACCGGATATGAGAGCCCTCCCCGTAACGCTCGCCGTCCTCCTCGTCCTCTCGTCCGTCGCCGCCGCGGCGGGAACGACGGCTACACCGCCGGATACGGCCGCTCCGTCGCAGACGGCGGACCCGCTTCGAGGCGGACCGGTCGTAGACGAGGAGACCAACCGAGCCACGCCGTCACGGGGGCTGATCGCGAACGAGACGGCGCGAACGGAACGTCTCGGCGTCCTCGGCATCCCTCCGAGCGCCGTCGAACGGAGCACGCTCGAAACCCGGACCGTGGACCTCGGACCGGCGCTCTCCTTCGAGTCGAACGCGACCGCCGCGCGCATGGAGACGCTGCGCCGAATCGACCGCATCGAGTCCGCACCGACGGTCGAACGCCGCCAGCAACTGCTGTTAGGGGAACTGAGCAACGTCGAACAGCGCGTCATCAACCTCCGCGCGCGCCAGCGAACGGTGCTGTCCGCCTACAGCGCGGGTGAGATGTCCGCGCGGAGGCTCCTCATCGAACTGGCGATCATCGACATTCGGGCGTCCGCGCTGGAGGAACGGCGCAGCCGAATCGCGGAGCTAGCGCAGTCGACTCCCGACTTCTCTATCACCGAACGCTCTGCGGACCTCGAACGGGAGCTCGACACGTTCACCGGTCCCGTTCGCCGCCACGTCGTGACGGTACTCAGCGGGGAGGCGGAGTCCTCCCGCTTCTTCGTCCAGTCCGGCCCCGACAGCGTCGTCCTCGGCGTCATTCGGAACGGAACGTACGTCAGGGAGGCGTACCGCGGGAACCTCCGCCAGCGCGGCGCAGAGAGCATCACGACGCCCGAGGCGTTGAACATCACCGCCGAGTTGTACCCGAACATCTACGCGCTCCGCCTCGCGCAGAACGGTTCCGACGTCGTCGGCTCTGGCGACAGCTACCTCGTCCGAATCCAACACGAACGCGGACATCTCTCGGCGTTCGTCGACAGCGGGTCGAAGACCGTGTTCAAGGAGTACCAGCGCCGCCCGCTCGACACGATGGAGACGGAGAAGGCCGGAACCGCCGTCAAGGACGGCCTCGAACTGACGGCCTACCGGACGTACTCCGGCGGACCGGTGCTTATCCGACTGAACGACTCCGAGACGGGCAAACCCGTGGACGCGAGAATCACCGTCGGCCCGACGGGCGGGCGGAGTACGAGCGTCGGCCGAACCGGGGAAGACGGGCAGCTGTGGACGCTCGCGCCCGGTCAGTCGTACCAGATAACCGCCATCGACGACATCTCGGTCGTCCTGCTCTCCGTCGAGTCGTCGGAACCGCCGCTCATCCACGAGGAGCAGACCAACCGGACGACCGAGACGCCCGAAGAGTAGCGCCCGAGGAACCTTCTTATACTGTGAGGCGGCCACCGCCTCCGTGTCCGACCGCGCCCTCTCACCGGTCGTCGGCGTCGCCGTCCTCGTCGGCGTCGCCGTCGCTCTGACCGCCGTCGTCGCCGCGGGAACCGTCGCGCTCGCGTCCGATGATCTCGCTGCGCCCCCGACCGGCGGTCACTCGACGGCACGGGTCGCGTTCTCGCTCTCCGTCGCCGACGACACCGTGGCGCTGACGCACGAGCGGGGTCCCCCGCTCTCTGTTCGACGCCTCAGCGTCCGCGTCGAAATCGACGGGACGCCGCTACGCCGTCAACCGCCGGTTCCGTTCTTCTCCGCGCGCGGCTTTCGCTCGGGTCCGACGGGGCCGTTCAACGCCGCCTCCGACGGAACGTGGTCCGCGGGCGAACGCGCGTCGTTCGCCGTCGCGGGGACGAACGACCCGACGCTCGCGGCGGGGCGGACGGTGACGGTGACCGTGTACCGGGAGGGCGGACGTCTCGCGCGACTCTCGGCGGTCGTCGGGGCGTGACGGTAGAACAGGTAGGGGCGAGGGGACGGACGATGGGACGCGAGGCGACGCTGTGCGCGGAGGGCGTCGCGGGCGGAAGGCGAACGCGGAACGCGCCTCGGTTACGCGTCGGTTTCGACGGCCTCGGTCGAACCGTCGCCGCCCGCTTCCTCCTCGGGCGCGCGAGCGACCGTCGTGATGGCGCGCGGACTGCCGGGGCGGGCCTGCTGGATGTGGTGTTCTATCTCGACGAAGCCGGCCTCCTCGAACATCCGCTGGGCCTCGTGTTCGTCGTAGAACAGCATTATCGTGTCCGCGAGCTTCTGAAACAGCGTCGTCTTCGGGTAGTCGGGGCCGACGACGAGGACGCGACTGCCGGGTTCGACGACGCGGCGGAACTCCCGAAGCGCCGCGACGGGGTTCGGCCAGTACTCGATAGAGCCCGAGGACCAGACGGCGTCGAAGGAGTCGTCGGCGAAGGGGAGACGCTCCGCGTCGCCGCGGTAGAACCGCACGTCGTCGTTCTTCCCGAACTTGGCGAATGCCCTCTCCAACTGGTGGGCGCTCTGGTCGAGTCCGTGAACGTCGTCGGTGTAGCGGAGGAGTCCCTCGGTGGCGAATCCGGTTCCACAGCCCACGTCCAGCACCCGGTCGTCGGCCCGGAGGTCGAGGAGTTCGAGCGCTTCGTCGCGCATCTCCTCGTTCCAGACGAAGGGGTTCACGCGGTCGTACACCTTCGAGAGGTACTTGTAGAACAGACGGGCCCGTGATTTGTCTTCGAGGACTCCCATCGCCACCGGATTCGCCCCCGGCTCTCATAACGGTGCGGATTCAGCGTCGTTCTCGAACGGCGACCGTTCGTCCCCCTCTGCGGGGGCTCGCGTTTTCACCCTCCGAAAACCCACCGTATTCACGCGCGTGTTCCGCAAACACCTTATACGCCGGTACTGCAACTTCTCAGTGATACGAGTATGCCGAGACCAGAGGTTCTCGAACGGATCAAGACTGCCGAGAACGAGGCCGACGACATCGTCGCAGAGGCCGAGGCCGACCGCGAGGAGCGTATCGCGGAGGCGCGACGCGAGGCAGAGGAGATCCGTCAACAGGCCGAGGAAGAGGCGCGTGAATACGAGGAGGAACGTCTCGACGAAGCTCGCTCAGAGATCGAGGAGGAGAGCGAGGTGATTCTGAAGCGCGGCGAGGAGGCGCGCGAGGAGCTCGTCGAAGACGCGAAGGGCAACGCTGACGAGGCGGTCGAATACGCCATCGAACGGTTCGAGGAGGCGGTGCATGCTCAGACCTGAGCAGATGAGCAAGGTCTCCGTGACCGGGTCCAAGCGCGTGATGGACCCCGTCATCGAGACGGTCCACGACCTGAACCTGCTGCACGTCACGGAATACGACGACACGTGGGAGGGCTTCGACCCCGGCGACCCCGTCGAAGGTGCCGAGGAGGCCTCCGAGAAGCTCGTCACCATCCGCTCGCTCGAGAGCATGCTCGACGTCTCCGACGACGACGCGGGGCCGACCCGCATCGTCACCGACGAGGCGCTCGAATCGGACCTCGAAGACATTCGAGAGCAGGTCAACGACCTCGACGACGAACGACAGGAGCTCCGACAGGAGCTCCGCGAGATCGAGGAACGGATCGACGAGATGTCGCCGTTCGTGGACCTCGGGATCGACCTCGACCTGCTCTCCGGGTACGACACCCTGCAGGTCTCGGTCGGACGCGGGAAACGGGAGCAGATAGAACGCGCCCTCGGGGACGCGGACGACATCCGCTCGCACGAGGTGTTCGCGGGCGACCGGATACTCGCCGTGTTCGCCTACCCCTCGAAGAACGCCGACGACTCGGCGCTCGCGGACGCTCTCGTCGGGGCGGACTTCGTCTCCGTCGAGGTTCCCGACGCCGAGGGGAGCCCCGAGAACCACGTCCGCGACCTCGAACAGGAGGCGCAGCAGATTCGCTCGAAGCTCGACTCCGTCGAGGACGAAATCGAGAACCTGAAACTCGACGCCGCGGGCTTCCTCCTCGCCGCCGAGGAGAAACTCGCGATCGACGTCCAGAAGACGGAAGCGCCGCTTTCGTTCGCGACGACGGAGAACGCGTTCATCGCCGAGGGGTGGATCCCCTCCGAGCGCTACACCGAGTTCAAAGCCGCGCTGAAGGAGACCGTCGGCGACCGCGTGCAGGTCGAGGAACTCGAGCGCGCGTCGTTCACGTCCGACGGCGACGACCACGTCCGCGAGGACATCCCCGCGGGCCCCGGCGGCGACGGCACGGGTTCGCCGACCGCGGCCGACGGTGGCGACGCCGACGAGGCGCGCGCCGACGGCGGGAACGCGGTCGTGATGCAGAACGACGAACCGCCGACGGTGCAGAGCAACCCCGGCGCGGTCAAACCGTTCGAGATCCTGGTGAATGCCGTCAGCAAGCCGAGCTACTTCGAGCTCGACCCGACGATCATCCTGTTCCTGACGTTCCCGCTCCTGTTCGGGTTCATGATCGGTGACCTCGGCTACGGGCTCATCTACATGGGAATCGGCTACTTCCTGTGGTCCAAGTTCGACGAGCGCCCGGCGTTCAAGAGCATGGGCGGCGTCACCCTCGCGGCCGGGCTGTTCACGGCCATCTTCGGCGTCCTGTACGGCGAGATATTCGGGCTGCACCTCATCTCGACGTACTTCTGGGAGGGCGTGCTCCACATGAGCCACCCGCCGATAGAGAAGGGCCTCTCCCCCGCCACCAGCGAGTGGGCGCTCGGTTGGCTCGTCGTGAGCCTGCTGGTCGGCGTCGTCCACCTCAACATCGGGTTCATCTTCGACTTCGTGGACAACTACGAGCTTCACGACCTGAAGCACGCCATCTTCGAGAGCGCCTCGTGGATTCTGATGCTGAACGGCCTGTGGATCTGGATATTCTCGGACGTGACCCGCGGGACCGCCCCGGACTTCATGTTCACGACGTTCACGTCCGAGGGCGTCCTTCCCCTCGGCTTCGCCGGGTTCCCGGCCATGGTCGGATGGGCCGGACTCGTCGCGTTCTTCGTCGGACTCGCCCTCCTCGTGATGGGCGAGCCCATCGAGGCCGTCGAGTTCATCAACGTCCTCGTGAACGTGCTGTCGTACACGCGTATCGGCGCGGTGATGCTGGCGAAGGCGGGGATGGCCTTCACGGTCAATCTCCTGTTCTTCGGCGTGTACGCCATCCCGGGCGACCACGGTGATGAGTGGCACTTCATGCTCAACCACGGTCCGAAGTACGTCCTCGAGCACCACAGCGAGGCGACGATCATGTTCGGCGGCCTCGTCCACGGCGACGCGGCGACCATCCTCATCGGTCTCCTCGTCCTCGTGTTCGGCCACCTCCTCGTGCTCATCCTCGGCGTGACCAGCGCCGGCCTGCAGGCGGTGCGTCTCGAGTACGTGGAGTTCTTCAACAAGTTCTACCAAGGCGGCGGCCGCGAGTACGAACCGTTCGGTTACGAGCGTCGCTACACCACCGAAGACTAACCACAACCCACCCTCGGCCTTCGTCGTTCACCCTTCGAGAGCCGCGGTACCGGAACTCGTTTTTCGCTCTATTCCGCCGAATCCGGCCGTATCCGCCGGCCTACGGCGAAACGGTTTGGGAACCTTTATGAGGTGTGTCTGTCCACATACGCACGTTCGGAGACGACTAACCGTCAGAGAAAATACCCAACTATGTCAGCACTAACACTCCTACAGCAAGCGCAGGCAGCCGCCCCGGCTCTCGAAGCACCCGCCGCCGCCGCCCTCGCCGTCGGTCTCGCGGCGTTCGGCGCGGGATACGCGGAGCGTGGCATCGGTGCCGCCGCGATGGGTGCCATCGCAGAAGACGACTCTCTCTTCGTCAACGGTCTCATTCTGACCGTTCTGCCGGAGACGCTCGTCATTCTGGCACTCGTCGTCGTGTTCATCGTCTCGGCGTAAGCACCTCCCCCCACCCTTTCCATCAATGAGTTTGGATAACGTCGTCGAAGATATCCGAGGCGAAGCACGCGCGCGTGCGGAGGAAATTCGAGAGGCCGGTGAGCGCCGCGCTACCGAGATCATCGAGGAGGCCGAGGCCGACGCCGAGGAACTCCTCGAAGCGCGGGAGGCCGACGTCGAGCGCCAGGTCGAGCAGGAGCGCGAACAGGCGCTCTCCGGTGCGAAGCTGGAGGCGAAACAGCAGCGCCTCGAAGCCCGACGCGACGTCCTCGAAGACGTCCGCAGCCGAGTCGAGGACGAGCTCGCCTCGCTCTCCGGCGACCGCCGCGAAGAACTGACCCGCGAACTCGTCGACGCCGCGGCCGACGAGTTCGACGAGAGCGACGACGTCGTCGTCTACGGCCGCGCCGACGACGCCGAGTTGCTCGAAGACGTCCTCGAAGACTACGACGGCTTCAGCTACGGAGGCGAGCACGACTGCCTCGGTGGCGTCGTCGTCGAGAGCGAGTCCTCGCGCGTCAGAGTGAACAACACGTTCGACTCCATCCTCGAGGGCGTCTGGGAGGACAACCTCAAGGAAGTGAGCGCCCGACTGTTCGACCAATGAGTGTATCCGGCGGTTCCAATCCGGAGTACGTGACCGCTCGCGTCAGAGCGCGGCAGAGCGCCCTGTACAGCGAGGAGGACTACCGCAAGCTGGTTCGGATGGGACCGGCCGAAATCGCCCGGTTCATGGAGGAGTCGGAGTACGAGACCGAGATAAACGCGCTCGGTTCGCGCTACTCGGGGGTCGACCTCATCGAGTACGCGCTGAACCGGAATCTCGCAAAGCAGTTCGACGACATCCTCGACTGGGCGGAAGGCCGCCTGTACGACCACATCGCGCGGTACCTCCGCCGGTACGACGCGTGGAACGCCAAGACGGTCATTCGGGGGCTCTACTCGGACGCCGACCGCGACGAAATCGCGGACGACCTCATCCGTGCGGGCGAGTTCTCCGACAGCTTCATCGAACGGTTGCTCGACGCGGGCACCGTCGAGGAAGTGGTCGAGCGGCTCCACGGTACGATGTTCGACGCGGGCCTCGAAGAGGCGTACGCGGACTACGAGGAGACGGACGTCCTCGTTCCGCTCGAGAACGCCATCGACCGCGCGTACTACGAGGCGTTGCTCGAGGACCTCGTGGTGAACGAGGAGACCCAGCAGTACCGCGACTACCTCGAAGCGGAGATCGACTTCCGCAACGCGCGGAACGCGCTCCGCCTCGCTCGAAGCGGGGCCGACATCGACCCGTCCGAGTACTATATCAGTGGCGGGTCCCTATTCTCGGCGTCGGAACTGACCACGCTCGCGCAGAACCCTGACGAATTGGTTACGAGGATTCGCGACTCGGAGTACGGCGACGATCTCTCGACGGCGCTCGACGAGCTCGAAGAGGCCGGTAGCCTCCTCGGGTTCGAACGCGCGCTCGACATCGCGCTTCTCGAAAAAGCCCGCGGGATGGGGAGCGTCTTCCCGCTCTCCATCGGTCCGATAATCGCCTACATCCTGCGCAAAGAGCAGGAGGTGGACAACATTCGGGCCATCGCGCGCGGACGCGAGGCCGGTCTCTCCGAGGACGAGATCGAATCGGAGTTGGTCATCCTATGAGTCAGGAGATAGCCGTCATCGGCAGCTCGGACTTCACGACCGGCTTCCGCCTCGCGGGAGTCCGGAAGTTCGAGAACGTCCCGGAGGAACAGAAGAACGAACAGCTCGACGAGGCCGTAGAGGAGACGCTCTCGGACGAAGACGTCGGCATCATCGTGATGCACGACGACGACATGGAGCATCTCTCGCGCCAAGTCCGCCAGTCGGTCGAAACCAGCATCGAACCGACGCTGGTGACGCTCGGCGGCGGTGCGGGCGCGGGCGGCCTCCGCAATCAGATCAAACGCGCCATCGGTATCGACCTGATGGAGGAGGACGAAGACTAACATGAGTGCAACACAAGAGACCGTCCGAGAAGACGGCATCATCGAGAGTGTGAGTGGTCCTGTCGTGACCGCCCGTGACCTCGACGCCCGAATGAACGACGTCGTCTACGTGGGCGACGAAGGTCTGATGGGCGAGGTCATCGAAATAGAGGGTGACATCACGACGATTCAGGTGTACGAGGAGACGTCCGGCGTCGGTCCCGGCGAACCCGTCGAGAACACGGGCGAACCGCTGACCGTCGACCTGGGCCCCGGTCTGCTGGACTCCATCTACGACGGCGTCCAGCGACCCCTCGACGTGCTCGAATCGAAGATGGGCAGCGCGTTCCTCGACCGCGGCGTGGACGCGCCCGGAATTGAACTGGAGAAAGAGTGGGACTTCTCGGCCGAAGTCGTCCCCGGCGACACCGTCGAACCCGGCGACGTCGTCGGCGTCGTCGAGGAGACGGTCACCATCGACCACAAGGTCCTGGTCCCGCCGACCTACGAGGGCGGCGAAGTCGTCACCGTCGAAGAGGGCGACCTCACCGTCGACGAGACGGTGGTCGAACTCGACAACGGCGAAGAGATAACGATGCATCAGGAGTGGCCGGTCCGCGAGGCCCGTCCGTCCGCGACGAAGAAGACGCCACGGACGCCGCTCGTCTCCGGTCAGCGCATCCTCGACGGTCTGTTCCCCATCGCGAAGGGCGGGACGGCCGCCATCCCCGGTCCGTTCGGGTCCGGGAAGACCGTCACCCAGCACCAGCTCGCGAAGTACGCCGACGCGGACATCATCGTCTACGTCGGGTGCGGCGAGCGCGGTAACGAGATGACCGAGGTCATCGACGACTTCCCGGAGCTGGAGGACCCCTCCACCGGGAACCCGCTGATGGCCCGCACCTCGCTCATCGCCAACACGTCGAACATGCCCGTGGCCGCGCGGGAATCCTGCGTGTACACGGGTATCACCATCGCGGAGTACTACCGCGACATGGGGTACGACGTCGCACTCATGGCCGACTCCACCTCCCGGTGGGCCGAGGCCATGCGCGAGATATCCTCGCGCCTCGAGGAGATGCCCGGCGAAGAGGGGTACCCCGCGTACCTCGCTGCGCGCCTCTCCGAGTTCTACGAGCGCGCCGGTTACTTCGAGAACATCAACGGCACGGAGGGGTCCGTCTCCGCCATCGGGGCCGTCTCCCCGCCCGGCGGCGACTTCTCCGAGCCCGTCACCCAGAACACGCTGCGCATCGTCAAGACGTTCTGGGCGCTGGACGCCGACCTCGCGGAGCGTCGGCACTTCCCGGCCATCAACTGGAACGAGTCGTACTCGCTGTACAAGGACCAACTCGACCCGTGGTTCCAAGACAACGTCGCCGCCGACTGGCCCGACGAACGCCAGTGGGCCGTCGACGTCCTCGACGAGGAGGCCGAACTCCGGGAAATCGTCCAGCTGGTCGGTAAGGACGCCCTGCCGGAGGACCAGCAGCTGACGCTCGAAGTCGCGCGGTACCTCCGCGAGGCGTACCTGCAACAGAACGCGTTCCACCCGACGGACACGTTCTGTCCGCCGGAGAAGACGTACCTCATGCTCACCGCCATCCACCACTTCAACGACGAGGCGTTCGAGGCGCTCGAAGCCGGCGTCCCGGTGGACGAGATTATCTCCATCGAGGTCGCCCCGCGCCTCAACCGCATCGGCGTGCAGGAGGACTACGAGGAGTACGTCGCGGAACTGAAAGACGACATCTCCGAGGAACTTCGGGAGCTGTACTAAGATGAAAGAGTACCAGACCATCACCGAAATCAGCGGTCCGCTGGTGTTCGCCGAGGTCGACGAGCCGATCGGATACGACGAGATCGTCGAAATCGAGACGCAGAACGGCGAGACGCTGCGCGGGCAGATCCTCGAATCGACGGACGGCCTCGTGGCCATCCAGGTGTTCGAGGGCACGAGCGGTATCGACCGGAACGCGTCCGTCCGCTTCATGGGCGAGACGCTGAAGATGCCCGTCACCGAGGACCTCCTCGGACGCGTCCTCGACGGGTCGGGCCAGCCCATCGACGGCGGCCCCGACATCGTCCCGGACGAGCGCCACGAAATCGTCGGCGCGGCTATCAACCCCTACTCCCGGGAGTACCCCGAGGAGTTCATCCAGACCGGCGTCTCCGCCATCGACGGCATGAACACGCTGGTCCGCGGACAGAAGCTCCCCATCTTCTCCGGGTCGGGGCTGCCGCACAACGAACTCGCGCTCCAGGTCGCCCGTCAGGCGACCGTTCCGGAGGAAGAGGAGGGCGACGACGACGAGGGCTCTGAGTTCGCGGTCATCTTCGGCGCGATGGGTATCACCGCGGAGGAGGCCAACGAGTTCATGGAGGACTTCGAGCGCACGGGCGCGCTCGAACGCTCGGTCGTCTTCATGAACCTCGCGGACGACCCCGCAGTCGAGCGGACGGTCACGCCGCGCCTCGCGCTCACCACCGCCGAGTACCTCGCGTTCGAGAAGGACTACCACGTGCTGGTCATCCTCACGGACATGACCAACTACTGCGAGGCCCTGCGCGAAATCGGCGCGGCCCGCGAGGAGGTTCCGGGCCGTCGTGGGTACCCCGGGTACATGTACACCGACCTGGCGCAGCTGTACGAGCGCGCCGGTCGCATCCAGGGCCGCGAAGGCTCCGTGACGCAGATACCCATCCTCACGATGCCGGGCGACGACGACACGCACCCGATTCCGGACCTGACCGGATACATCACCGAGGGGCAGATCTACGTCGACCGGGACCTGAACAGTCAGGGCATCCAGCCGCCGATCAACGTGCTTCCGAGCCTCTCGCGTCTGATGGACGACGGTATCGGCGAGGGCCTCACGCGCGCGGACCACGCGGACGTCTCCGACCAGATGTACGCCGCGTACGCGGAAGGTGAGGACCTCCGCGACCTCGTGAACATCGTCGGCCGCGAGGCGCTGTCGGAGCGTGACAACACGTACCTCGACTTCGCCGACCGCTTCGAGGAGGAGTTCGTCGATCAGGGGTACGACACGAACCGCTCCATCGACGAGACGCTCGAAATCGGCTGGGATCTCCTGTCGATGTTCCCGAAGAAGGAGCTCAACCGTATCGACGAGGAGCTCATCGAGGAACACTACCGCGAGGACGCCGCCGACGAGGGCGCGGAAGAAGTCACCGCCGACTGACCGGCGTCTCTCTCGGACGTTCTTTTCGGACGACGCCGAACGCGGAGCGACGGCGCCGCGCGTCGCAATGTACTCTTCTTCGCGTACGCGTGCGCGAATAATCATTGTCCGCCGAGTCAGACTAAAAAGGATTAACCCCCTCCGTCCACAAGCGTCCCCCAAGGATGGCCAACGACGTCAAACCGACTCGGAAGAACCTGATGGCGATAGAGGACCGCATCGAACTCTCCGAGCGAGGCCACGACACCTTGGAGCAGAAGCGGGACGGTCTCATCATGGAGTTCATGGACATCCTCGACCAAGCGCAGGACGTCCGTTCGGAGCTCAACACCAACTATGAGACCGCCCAGCGGAAGATAAACATGGCGCGCGCGATGGAGGGCGACGTCGCGGTGCGCGGCGCGGCCGCGGCGCTGAAGGAACACCCCGAGATAACGACCCAATCGAAGAACATCATGGGCGTCGTCGTCCCGCAGATCGAGTCCTCCCGCGTGAAGAAGAGCCTCGACCAGCGCGGATATGGACTGCTCGGGTCGTCGTCGCGCATCGACGAGGCCGCGGACGCCTACGAGGAGCTGTTAGAGAGCGTCATCCTCGCCGCCGAAGTCGAGACGGCGATGAAGAAGATGCTCAGAGAGATCGAGACGACGAAGCGCCGCGTCAACGCGCTGGAGTTCAAACTCCTGCCCGACCTCTACGAGAACCAAGAGTACATCGAGCAGAAGCTCGAAGAACAGGAGCGCGAGGAGACGTTCCGCCTGAAGAAGATCAAGGGCAAGAAAGAAGAAGAAGAGAGGGAAGAGCGCGAAGCAGAGGAGGCCGAGACGGTCCCGCAGGAACGGCCGGCCACCGCCGACGACTGACCGACGCTCGGCGTCCGAGTCGGTCGCACCCCTTCGGCCGCACCATCCAGTTTTCTCTCGCTTCTGTCGCCCGCCGGAGGACGGTATCGTCGGGTTTTCACGCGTCCGCGTCTCACCTCGACGTATGATTCGTACGTGTACGGCCTGCGGCGGCGATTTAGTTCCGTTCGCGGTTCCGGACGGACTCGGAACTCACGCGCCCGACGCGCCCGCCGAGGGCGACGGCGGGGCGTCGGACGCCGCGACGCTCTGTTCTCGATGCCTTCGGACGTACCCCGAGTTCGACGCGCCCGACGAGTCCGACGCGCCGACGTTCGACGCCGTGGCGGAGTACTTCCCCCGCGGCGACGGCGGCGCGGCGGTGGCGCTTCTCCTCGGGATGCTCGACTCGCTGGCGTTGAACCGCGCCGCGATAGAGACGCTGGTGGACCGCGCCGAACGGGAGGGAGTGGACGTTCTCCTGACGCTCGACCGCATCGACGGCGACGCGGCGCTGGACCCGCACTTCGACGTGGGCCGCCGCCGCACGCAGGTCGAACAGCTACTGGTCTGAGCGCTCGGAGACGAGACGAGAAGAGTCGGTCGGCGTTTAGACGCCCGTGGCGTAGCGGAGGATGCCGGCGACGCCGCCGAAGGCGTCGTGTAGCTGTTCGCCCTTCTCGAAGTCGGTCGAGATGAACTTCGTCTCGGTCCCTCGCTGTTCCGCGATGGACATCAGGTGTTCGATGACGTCCTCGCGGTCCTTCTTCTCGGCCTCCTGACCGCACTCGGTGCACTCGTGGCCGGGGTCGCCGTGCCGGCGGTCCACGACTTCGTACTCCTCGTGGCCCTCGGGACACTGGTAGACGACTACGTCCGAGTGGAGGTCCTCCGAGAGGAGGAGTCGGTCCACCGACCCCATGACGAGGTTCTTGCGGGTGGGGCCGAACCCGTAGGTCGCCTCCTCGCCCGTGTGGAGCTTCTCGAAGAACTCCTCCATCTGGGACTTGTCCTTCATCACCTCCTGGTCGGCCAGCACGTCCTGTGCGGCGTCCACGAGGTCGTAGAGGCCGGACTCGTCGGTGTAGGAGACGTCGAACTTCCCGACGACGAGGTCCTGCAGTTCGTGGTGGAGGTAGTCGCCGTCTAAGAACTCGTCTTTCGTCGGCGACGGACCGCCGACGAGGATTCCGTCCAAGTCGTGCCGCTTGGCGACGAACAGCTCGTTGGCCATCTCCGCGACTTCCTGATAGAAGTTGTCGATGGCTTCCAGACGGAGGCGGGCGAAACGCTGGGCGGACTGGCCACCCTTGCGCTGTTTGCCGGGGACGAGCGAGGACGCCGACTTGACCGGTTCGACGCGCTTGCCCTTCAGCCACCCGACGTTCGCCTCTCGCCGGTCGAGGACGACGAGGCCGAACAGCCCCTTGTCCGTGAGCATGTTCTCCAGCGGTTCCGTCAGGAAGTCCGAATCGCAGTGATAGCGGAACGACTGGATAGGTTCGGGCGGACTCTCCAGCACCTTCGTGACCATCTCGGTCTGGCCGCCGCCGGAGTTCACCGCACCGGAGAAGATGACGATGCCGTTGTCCGGCGGGAAGGTGTCGTAGTAGCGGAGGCGGTCCTTGATGGAGGTCAGGGCGTCTTGGACGGCCGTTCGCGTCTGCTTGGACTTGATGTTCGACGCCTCCGAGTGCTCCTGCGTGACGTGGGCGACGACGTCGGATATCTGCTTGTCATCCGGGATATAGATAGTGACGAGTTGCGTTCCGGAGCCCTCGAAGTCCTCGAGCTCCTCGATGACCTTCCGGAACTCGTACTTCCGGCGGTCTTCGCTCACCTCTTCGGCGTCGGTACTCATTGTCGACTCTAGGCCGGCGAGAGGCTAAGTAACCTACGACTGTCGCGGAACGTTCGGACGAGCGGCAGAATCGACGGTGTGCGGGCGGTTCGCTCGGAATAGGTTTATGTGGTTGTCTTGGGTGAGTCCGAACGAGTAAGATATGGGACGGGTGTACGCAGTGGTCAGCGCGAAGGGAGGCGTCGGGAAGACCACGACGACGACGAATCTCGCGGCGGCGCTCGCCGCGGCGGGCGCGGACGTCGCCGTGGTCGACGGCGACCTCGGGATGGCGAACCTCGCAGGGGCGTTGGGCGTCGTGCCGACGGAGCCGACGCTCCACGACGTTCTCGCCGGCGAGGCCGACGTGACCGAGGCGACGCAGGAAGGACCGCACGGGATGGCCGTGGTACCGGGGGCGACGGACCTCGACGCGTTCGCCCGCGCGGACCCCGAGGGTCTCCGCGCGGTGCTCTCGGAACTGGCCGACCGACACGAGTACGTCCTGCTGGATACCGGCGCAGGACTGAGTAACGACACCGTCGTCCCCCTGACGTACGTGGACGAGGCGCTTCTCGTCTCGACGACGGGGCGCGATGCATTGGGGGACACGGAGAAGACGCGACAGGTGGCGGTGCGACTCGACGTGCCGGTGGCGGGCGCGGTGCTCACGCGGGCGGACCCCGAGGACCCGAACGTCGCCACCGTCGAGGAGCAACTCGACGCCGAGATACTGCGGGCGATACCGGACGAACCGGTCGTCCGGCGCGCGGGCGACGCGGGCGAACCGCTCACGACGTTCGCGCCCGGAAGCCCCGCCGCCGCGGCGTACCGAGCGCTCGCCGCCGACCTGACCGGCGAGTCGGTTCCGCAACCCGACGCCGCGCCGGACGAGGCGCGCGAGGAGGGCGGTTCGACCGACGACGCCGACCCCGCGGACGCGGATGCGGATACGAATGCAGAGACGGACGCCCCGGCCGCGGACGCCACGACTGCGGACGCCGACGCCGCTTCCGCCGCAACCGCGGACGAAGGCGATTCGGCGTGTGACGCGGACGAACGCGACGGAGACGCCGGGGAGTCGGAGGGCGAGGCCACCGAACGCGACGACGGCATCATCGTCGCGGGCGACCACGAGGCCGACGGGACGCCGGAGCAACTCGACGAAGACGGCGAGAGTGCGTCCGACGACGAAGGCGTCTCCGCCGAGGAGGCCGAGGAGGCCGTCGAGTCCGTCGAGTCCGTCGAGGAAACCGCCGAATCCGACGGCGACTCCCCGCCGGACCCGCTCGCGGACCGGACGGCGAACGACGCGGCGGACGAGAGCGCGGACGACGGTCCCCTCGTCGAGGCCGCCGAACCGGACGCGACCCCCGAGGACGAGCAGATTCCGTTCGCGAGCGGCGACGACGGTGCGGACGGCGAGGACGACGAGGAAGAAGACGACGAGGACGGCGTCTACACGACCGAGTTGGGCGAGAGCGCGGAGGGGACGAACGAGCGCCGCGACGACGAGCGGAAGAAGGGCGGTCTGTTCGGTCGGTTCCTCGGCTGAGTCGCCGGCGGTCGCCCCGCCCCGTCTGCGGAGCGACGAACGGGAAGTTCTTTTACGCGGCTGTTCGCAGGCGTTGGTATGGCAGAATCTAACTCTGGCGTCCCGTTCTGGTGGATCGTCCTCTTCGTCCTGCTCGCGTTAGGCGCGGGTGCGCTCGCCGTCACCAGCGTCGGCGGGACGCTCGTCTCCGCGCCCGAAGTGCTGATCCCCGTCTTCGGGCTGTAACGCCTACATCGAGTCGGGCGCTTCGATGCCCAGCACGGAGAGCGCGTTCGCCACGGTGTGGCGGGCCGCCTCGACCAGTCCGAGGCGGGCGGCGGCCACCGCATCGTCGTCGGCGTTCAGCACCGACCGCTCGCGGTAGAACGCGTTGAACGTCTCGGCGAACTGCCGGACGTACGTCGCCACGACGTGCGGTTCGAGGTCGTCGGCCGCCTCCTCGATTACGGCGGGGAACCGCGCGATGGTCGCGATGAGCTCGCATTCCTCGGGCGAATCGAGCAGGGAGGCGTCGGTGGTCGCCTCGATGCCGGACGATTCGGCCTCGTCGAGGATGCCGCAGCAGCGAGCGTGGACGTACTGGACGTACGGGGCGGATTGGGCCTCGAAGTCCAAGGCGCGCTCCCACTCGAACGTGATTCCCTTCGTCGGCTGTTTCGAGACGATGTCGTAGCGGACGGCCCCGATGCCGACCTGCCGGGCGATTCGCTCGATGTCTTCCTCGTCGAGTTCGTCGTCGCGGATGCGACTGTCGAGGCGCGTCTCGACCTCCTCGCGGGCGCGCCGGACCGACTCGTCGAGCAGGTCGTCTAAGTCCACGCCCGTCCCCTTCCGGGTCGACATCCCGCCCTCGGGGAGGTTCACCCACGAGTAGAACGTCTGGCGGAGCTTTTCGGTGTCGTTGCCGAGTATCTCCAAGGCGGTCTCAAGCTGTTCGGCCTGCAGTTTGTGGTCCTCGCCGAGGACCGTCACCGCCTCGTCGTAGTTGTCGAACTTCCACTCGTGGTGCGCCAAGTCGCGGGTCGTGTACAGCGTCGTCCCGTCCGACCGGAGGAACACGAGGTTCTTCTCGAAGCCGAACGGCGAGAGGTCCAGTTGCCACGCCTCCTCCTCGTAGACGGCGTAGTCGGAGTCCTTCAGTCGCTGAACGAGGTCCTCGGCGTCGCCGTTGCGGATGAACTTCGTCTCCTTGACGAACCGGTCGAACTCCGCGGGGAGGCGTTCCAGCGAGGCGGTCATCCCCGACAGCACCTGATCCACGACGACGGCGACGCGTTCGAACGTCTCCTCGTCGCCGGCTTCGAGGCCCTGCATGATGCTCGCTATCTCCTCCTCGGCGGCTTCGACCTCCTCCTCGTCGCCCTCTTCGAGGAAGGCGTTGCCCTTGCGGTAGTACCGCACGAGATCGTAGTCCGAGCGGTCGCGCTCCGGTTCCGGCAGATCCTCCTCGTCGAACGTCTCGTAGGCCCACGTGAAGACGGCGACCTGTCGCCCGGCGTCGTTGACGTAGTAGTGACGCTCCACGTCGTTGCCGGCGAAATCGAGGATGCGCGCGATGGCGTCGCCGAGGATGGGATTCCGCGCGCGCCCGACGTGGACGGGACCGGTCGGATTCGCACTCGTGTGTTCGACCACCACGTCTTCGCCCGTCTCGGGGAGGCGGCCGTACTCGTCGTCGCGGCCCGCTTCGAGCGTCTCGGCGTAGTAGGCGTCCGAAACGTGAAAGTTCACGTACGGTCCCTGCGGCACGGCCGAGTCGAGGTACGTGTAGCCCGTGGCGTCTATCTCCTCTGCGATGTCCACGGCGACTTTCGGCGGCGGCGCGCCGACTTCGCCCGCCAACCGGAAGGCGACGCTCGACGCGAGCGTCGCCGAGACGTCCTCCGGTGGCTCTTCGACGCCGAGGTCGTCGGTCGGTAAATCGAGCGCGGAGAGCGCAGCAGAGACCGCGTCCTCGACCTCCGAACGGAACTCTCTAAACATGCTCCGAGGTTCTTGTGGCGCGGCTAAAGGCCTTTCCGAACGCCGTCGGAGCGGTCGCGGCCGCGGTTCGGACGCGCCGACGGCGTTCGCCCTCTGCGGTCGCACCGTTCGTCGCTCGGGCCGACGAGGCGGGCGTCACCGCCGGAACCGACGCACTTACCCCCGTCGTCCGACAATCCCGTTCACGAACCGGTCCGTCGCGGCGACCGACTCCGCGGGCCGCCCATCACGATTCTGTTACGCATCTCATATTCGGTACGCTTATTTCGGGTCGTCTCGAAGACGTGGACATGTCAGAATCGGCAGTCGCCGCCGTCGGGTACGACGAACTGGCCGCGTTGAAGTTCGTCGCCCTTGAAGGCGGGCGCTCCGGCCCGGTGAAGGTCTCCTGCTCCGGTCTGGCCTCGCGCCTCGACGCCTCCGGTCAGACCGCCTCGCGCCGCCTCCAGCGACTCGAAGACGCCGGCTACGTCGAACGCGACGTGGTGGCGGACGGGCAGTGGGTCTCGGTCACCGACGAGGGCGAGGCGGCCCTCCGCCGGGAGTACGCCGACTACCGCCGCATCTTCGAGACGGACGAGTCCGAGACGGTCGAACTCGGCGGCACCGTCACCGGCGGCATGGGCGAGGGCAAACACTACATCTCGCTTCCGGGGTACATGGAACAGTTCGAGGACCGCCTCGGCTACGAACCGTTCCCGGGGACGCTCAACGTCCGCCTTGACGACGACAGCGTCCGGACGCGCGCCGGGATGGCGTCGCTCTCGGCAGTCCCCATCGACGGATGGGAGGACGAGGAACGGACGTTCGGCCCGGCGACCTGTTACGCCGCGACGGTCGAAACGGATGAGGACGCCTACGAGGAGGCGCACATCATCGTCCCCGAACGCACCCACCACGACGAGAGCCAACTGGAGATCATCGCGCCCGAGAAACTCCGGGACGAACTCGACCTCTCGGACGGCGACGCGGTCACCGTCCGGGTGGAGGAGGTGTGACGGTGACCGGAACCCAACGGACGGACGACTCTCTCGCCCGCGCCCTCTCGGCGTTCCGGGCGGGCGACCCCGTTCTCGTCCACGACTTCGACGACAGGGAGGGCGAGACGGACATCGTCTACCCCGCGCGGTCGGTGACGGCGGCGGACGTGGCCCGCCTCCGCAACGACGCGGGCGGACTCGTCTGCGCCGCACTCTCCGACGACGCCGCGGAGGCGATGGATCTCCCCTTCCTGGAGTCCGAAATCGACCACCCGGCCGCCGGCGACCACGACCTGGCGTACGACGACCGGTCGTCGTTCTCCCTGCCGGTGAACCACCGCGAGACGTTCACGGGAATCACGGACTCGGACCGAGCGCTGACCATCACGAAACTGAGCGAGGCGGCCGACGCCGCCGTCGGAGGCGAGTACGACGCAGAGGACTTCGCCGCCGACTTCCGCGCGCCCGGCCACGTCAACGTCCTCCGGGGCGCGCCGGGACTCCTCGACGACAGGCGCGGTCACACCGAACTCGGCCTCGCACTCGCCGCGGAGGCGGGCGTCGGCCCCGCGGTCGTCGTCTGCGAGATGCTCGACGACGAGTCGGGCGCGGCGCTTTCGACCGACGCGGCGCGCGAGTACGCCGATCGTCGCGGCGTCCCGTTCCTCGACGGCGACCGAATCGTCGACTCCCTAGCGTAGGTCCCGCCAACTCACCTCGGGTTCCCACCCGAGCAACCGCCGAGCCTTCTCCGTCGAGACGAGCGATTCGTACCCCTCGAAGGAGTTCGTCGTCTCCACGTCGGGGTACTCCTCGGCGACGAGTTCCGCCGTCTCCATCTCCGCCGTCGTGTCGTCCGCGACGACCCAGAACCGTTCGTGGCCCTCGTAGTCGGCTTCGACCGCCCGGCGGATCGCGTCGGCGGCGTCCTCCTGTGTGAGGTACGAGAACAGCGTGTTCCGGATCGTCTTGAAGTTCTCCAACTGGTGAAGCGCCGCCAGTCGCCGGTCGGCGTCGAGGAACGTCTCGCGCATCTGCGCTTCCGTCGGCATCCACGGGAACCGGAACGAGGCGATGGTCGTCGGACCGTCCGATCGCCGGGCGAACCCGTCGGCGGTCACTTCGAGAACCTGCTTGCCGAGGCCGTAGGGGTTCGACGGCGTCAGGGGGTGGTCCTCGTCCACCGGGAGGTACGAGAGGTTGACGGGGCCGGGTTCGAAACTCGCGCCGAGAGCGCTCATGCTGGAGGCGAGGACGACGGTGTCGATGCCGAGCGATTCGGCCGCCTCCAACACGTTGTACGTGCTCATCGCGTTGCTCTCGTAGACGACGTAGCCGGGGTCGTGGCCGGGTTCCGAGAGCATCCCGAGGTGGACGACGGCGTCGGCGTCCGCCGTGGCGAACGCGCCGTAGGCTTCCCCGGCGTCGGTCATGTCTGCCCGGAGGTTCGCGTCGCCGACGGACCCGCCGCTTCGACTGCAGTTCACCACGCGGTACCCCGCGTCTCTCAGTGCGTTCACGACGGTGGGGCCGATGCGACCCGTCCCGCCGGTGACGGCGACAGTCTTCGGTGGCATTCGTGACCGACCGATGCGCCCCGGCGCAAAAAACCCCGCGCGCGTCGCCGTGTCGCCTATCATTTTATCACCTGCCACGCAAACCACGCGGTATGGGATTCGACGAGATGGATGTCGACACTATCTGGATGGACGGTGAGTTCGTCGACTGGGACGACGCGCAGATTCACGTCCTCTCTCACGGACTTCACTACGGCAGCGGCGTCTTCGAGGGCGTCCGCTGTTACGCCACCGACGAAGGGCCGGCCATCTTCCGGTGGGACGAACACTTAGAGCGGTTCTATGCCTCCGGGAAGCCCTACGACATGGACATCCCCTTCGAGAAGGAGGAACTCACGGAGGCGACGATGGAACTCATCCGCCGCCAGGACCTGACGTCCTGTTACATCCGCCCCGTCGCGTTCTACGGCTACGACTCGCTGGGCGTCAGCCCCAAGGACAACCCCGTGCAGGTCGCCATCGCGGCGTGGCCGTGGGGGGCGTACCTCGGCGACGAGGCGTTGGAGAAGGGCGTCGACGTGATGGTCTCCTCGTGGCGCAAGCACGCCTCTAGTCAGATCCCGACGAATGCGAAGACGACCGGCCTGTACGTGAACTCGCTTCTCGCGGGCGAGGAGGCCCGCCGCAACGGGTACACGGAGGCAATCGTCCTCAACAAGGAGGGCAACGTCGCGGAGGGCCCGGGCGAGAACATCTTCCTCGTTAAGGACGGCGACATCTACACGCCCGGCCTCTCCGAGAGCATCTTGGACGGCATCACCCGCGACACCGTCATCGAACTCGCGCGGGAACGCGGCTACACCGTCAACGACAACGCGACCATCTCCCGCGGCGAACTCAACACCGCGGACGAACTGTTCTTCACCGGCACCGCCGCGGAGGTGACGCCCATCCGGAAGGTGGACAACGTCGTCATCGGCGACGGCAGTCGCGGCCCAGTGACCGAGGAACTCCAGCAGGCGTTCTTCGACCTCGTGGAACGTCGCTCCGACGACCACGAGGAGTGGTTCACGTACGTCTGAGGCCGCGGTAGAGAGGCCCGCCGACCGTCTTCGCCTCCGCTCCGCTTCGAGCGGTCAGTCGTCTTCCGTCTGCACGTCGATGTCGATAGCGGAGCGAGACTCGTCCTCCGCGAACCCGGCCGAGAGGATGCGCGTCAGCGCCTCTTCGACGTTCTCGTCGAGTTCCCTGATGTCTTCGGGTTCTACCTCCATCACGAACCCGGTGGTGATGTTCGGCGCCGTCGGCATGAACAGGACCACCCGCCCGTCTTTCGTCGTCTGTCCGGTCTTGAACGCCGTCATCCGGACGCCCGGCCACGTCTCCAGTTGGACGGGCTTTTGGAGGTCCTCGGTCCCCGTCAACGCCGTCTCGACGGCGAGTTTCGAGGCGTTGTAGAGGATGCGGACGAGGGGAATTCGGTTCATCGTCGCGTCGAGGTACGTCTCGAACAGTCGGCCCACGGTTGTGCGCATCAGGTACCCCACCGACAGCACCAGCATCATGAACACGACGATGGCGACGAAGAACCCGAACGGGTGGTCGAGCGACTTGATTATCGGCAGTTTGACGATACTAGTGTAGAGATAGTTGAGAACCCACAGAATGACGAGGATGGGGACCAGTATCACCAGCCCGCTTGCGAAGTCGCGTCTCCACGAGGACATCTATTGATGGGTAGGTGACCCCGCGTCCTTAAGAGAACTTCTGTCCGGACCGTGCGTTGGCACGCC
This sequence comes from Halopelagius fulvigenes, assembly GCF_042662625.1. Taxonomy (GTDB): domain Archaea; phylum Halobacteriota; class Halobacteria; order Halobacteriales; family Haloferacaceae; genus Halopelagius; species Halopelagius fulvigenes. The sequence continues at coordinate 1,442,024 of NZ_JBHSXH010000015.1, read as the reverse complement.
GTTTCGTCGGACGAGTCTAGCGGTTCGGCGGCGGACCGTCCCCCGGCCGAGAGCGTTCGGTTCCGAACGAAATCACGGCCCCTTAAGTTTCGGACGACGACTCCCGAACATGGTACTCGACCTCGTCGCCGTCGCGTTCTGGACCATGTTACCCGCGTACGTCCCGAACAACGCGGCCGTCCTCGCCGGAGGCGGCGCGCCGATAGACGGGGGACGGACGTGGGGCGACCGCCGCCTCCTCGGGGACGGGAAGACGTGGCGCGGCACGGCCGCCGGAACGCTCGCGGGCGTCGCCCTCGCTCTCGTCTGCAACGCCGTCGTTGACCCCGTCTCCGCCTTCCTCGGCGTCTCCCTGCCGACGTTTCCGCTCCCCGCGGCGGTCGGTCTGGCGTTCGGCGCGATGGTCGGCGACATCGCCGCCTCCTTCCTGAAACGGCGGAGCGGGCGGCAACGCGGCGCGGCGTTCCCCGGCCTCGACCAACTCGACTTCGTGGTCGGCGCACTCCTCTTCGCGGCGGCGTTCGACCTCCCGTGGTTCGTCGAGACGTTCTCGCTCCCTATCCTCAGCGTCGTCCTCGTCCTCACGCCCGTCCTGCACGTGACGACGAATATCGCCGCCTACGTCCTCGGCGTGAAGAACGAGCCGTGGTAACCCACCTTTTTCGAGGGGGTCCTCGGCGACGGCTCCGCCGTCGCCTCGAACCCCCTCCAAAAATCTGGACCAAAAACTGCCGCGAGCGAGGGCGAAGCCCGAGCCTCGCGGTTCGTCATCGGTGTCCTCTCCGCACCGCCTGACCGCACCACCTCCGCTCTGCACCGCCCTACCGCCGCGGCGAATCGGCCCGTTTAACCCGTTCGGGTGACCCGACGACAGTATGGCGAACGACGAACTCATCGAGGCCCTGCGCGAGGCCGAGGCGGTCCGGTACGGGGAGTTCGAACTCTCCCACGGCGGCACCTCGGACTACTACGTGGACAAGTACCTGTTCGAGACGGACCCCACCTGCCTCCGACTCATCGCGGAGGCGTTCGCCGAGGAACACGACGGCGAGAAACTCGCGGGCGTCGCACTCGGCGCGGTTCCCCTCGTCGCGGTGACCAGCGTCGAGACGGACACGCCCTACGTCATTGCGCGCAAGAAGGCCAAGGAGTACGGCACGGCGAAGCGAATCGAGGGCCGCCTCGAAGCGGGCGAGGAGATTCTCGTCCTCGAAGACATCGCCACGACCGGCAAGAGCGCCCTCGACGCCGTCAAAGCGCTTCGAGACGCCGGCGCGGAGGTGAACCGGGTCCTCGTCGTCGTGGACCGAGAGGAGGGCGCGGCCGAACGCCTCGCTGAGGCCGACGTAGAACTCGACTCCCTCATCACCGCCGACGAGTTGTTGGCCGACCGGTAACGCCCGTTTCTCTCCCTAACTCCCTCCGTTCCGTTCGCACCGCCGGACCGGCGCCGACTCCCGTTCCGCACGTCTGTGGGCAATTAGTTTCTCATCCACATCGAAGTATTCATACTTACGCAACCTCGTCCATCGGGGTATGAACAGAGCGGAGAAGGCGACTCTCCAACTCCAAGCCGTCGCCGTCCTGCGGATGCTCAAAGAGACCCGGACGTACGACGAACTCGCCGAGGTCACCGGACTGCCCGCGGGCGACCTGAATCGGTACGTCAACGGACACGTCCTCCCCGGAATCGAACGCGCGCGGAACGTCGTTGAGGGCGTCGGACGCGAGGCCCTCGCGACCGAACTCGAAGCCCGCGTCGAGTTCGACGACGAGGGGTACGTGGACAACTCCGGCGTCGTCTTCGACCAGTCGTTTCTCGACCTCGTCGCGCCCGTCGCGGCCAACACCCTCGGGTTCGAGCGACCGGACGTGGTGCTGACGGCGGCGACGGACGGCATCACCCTCGGCGCGGCCATGGCGTCGTACTTCGACGCCCGCGTCGCCTACGCGAAGAAGTCCAAGGAGACGGCCGTAGAGGAGTTCATCGAGTCCCGCCAGCGACTCACCTCTGGCATCGAACTCACCTACTACCTCCCCTCTCGCGCCATCTCCACGGGCGAGAAGGTCCTCGTCGTGGACGACCTCATCCGGTCGGGGGAGACGCAGGAACTCCTCTTGGACATCGCCGAACAGGCCGACGCCGAGGTGACCGGCGTCTTCGCTCTCATCTCCGTCGGCGAGAAGGGCACCGACCGCGCGAAGGAACTCACCGCCGCGCCCGTCGGCGCACTCACCGAGTTCGAGACGGAGTGAGGAGTCCCCGCCGGCGCGTTCGGTCGTCCTCCCGACGCTTCGTCGAATAGTACCTGTTGGGCGCGTCTCTCGTGGGACGATCGCGCCGTCCCCTCGGCCCCCGCGCCGGCGAGCGTGTCTCCTTCGTGCCACTTCTATGCACAGAGACGCGGAGAATACCCCGATATAATTGCCGGCATATGCACGTACGTGGCTATTTTCTCCTCTTTCGATGGTAACGCTTATGATCGGAATAGTGAGTATGCTCACCCGTGCATTATGGGGCTCATTGAGACGCTCGAAGACTACTTCGATGTGCAAGAACACGGGTCGTCGGTCGGGACGGAGATTCTCGCCGGAGTGACGACGTTCCTGACGATGTCCTACATCGTCGTCGTCAACCCGTCGATACTGACCGACCAGCCGTTCATCGAGGGGGCGGACGGTATCGCCATCGCGGGCTACGCACCCAGCGAGGTACAGTCGATGCTCGCCGTCGTGACTATCATCGCCGCCGCGGTGGCGACGCTCATCATGGCGTTCTACGCGAACCGGCCGTTCGGGCAAGCGCCCGGACTGGGGCTGAACGCCTTCTTCGCGTTCACCGTCGTCGGCGCACTCGGCGTGCCGTGGCAGACTGCGCTCGCCGCCGTCGTCGTGGAGGGACTCGTCTTCATCCTCCTCACCGCCGTCGGCGCGCGCGAGTACATCATCCGCCTGTTCCCCGCGCCGGTGAAGTTCGCCGTCGGAACCGGCATCGGGCTGTTCCTCGCGATAATCGGCCTGCAGGCGATGGGCATCGTCGTGGACGACGCCGCGACGCTCGTCACCCTCGGTGACGTGGCGTCCAACCCGGTGGCCATCGTCTCCGTCGTCGGCCTGTTCCTCACCTTCGCGCTCTACGCTCGGGGCATCCCGGGCTCTATCGTCCTCGGCATCCTCGGCACCGCCTTCATCGGGTGGCTCGTGACGTGGCTCGGCGTCGTCCCCGCCGACGCGGGACTCGTCGTCGATTCGACGGAGGCGACGTACAACATCGCACCGCTCGCGGGCGCGTTCCTCGACGGGTTCGGCAACGTCGAGGCGTTCAGTTTCGCGCTCATCGTGTTCACGTTCTTCTTCGTGGACTTCTTCGACACTGCGGGGACGCTCGTCGGCGTCGGTCAGGTCGCCGGCTTCCTCGACGAGGACGGCAACTTCCCCGACATCGACAGACCGCTGATGGCCGACGCCGTCGGCACCACCGTCGGCGGCATGCTCGGCACCTCGACGGTGACGACGTACATCGAGTCCGCCTCGGGCGTCGAGGAGGGCGGCCGCACGGGACTGACCGCACTCGTCGTCGCCGTTCTCTTTCTCGCCTCTTTGGCCCTCGTTCCGCTGGCCGCGGCGATTCCGCAGTACGCCTCCCACATCGCCCTCGTCGTCATCGGCATCGTGATGCTGCGCAACGCCGTCGATATCGACTGGAGCGACATCACCAACACCATCCCCGCCGGGATGACCATCCTCGTGATGCCGTTCACCTACTCCATCGCCTACGGCATCGCCGCCGGCATCGTCTCGTACCCCGTCGTCAAACTCGCCGCGGGCGATCGCGAGGACCTCCGCGCCGGTCACTGGGTGCTGGCGGGCGCGTTCGTCGTCTACTTCTTCGTCCGGACCAGCGGCATCCTCTCCGCGCAGGTGTAGGACCCGCCGCACGGCCCGCCTCCTTCTCTCCGTTCGTCGCGCTGCCCCGTCCCCGACGCCGCCGACTCTCCCCGTCTGACGGCCGCTCGCATCGACTGAGCCCTCCGAGCGAGACCAAAAAAGGTTCACCACTGTACCGACAGTCACTCTGTAGTAATGGTCCCTCTCTCTAGACGAACTGCCGTGCGGGCGGTCGCGTTGGTCCTCGTGATCGCCCTCCTGACGCCGTCTGCGGTGTCTGCCATCACGTACGACCCCGACGACGAGACGACGCTCACCCGCGGGACGGTGACGAGTCCGGCGAACGGTTCGACGGTCGTCAGCGTCCAAGGGTACACGTTCGACGGGTCGACGAACCCGAAGAAACCCGCCCGCGTCATCTCCGTCGGCGAACGGGGGCGGACCCAGTGGACCCACAACGAGTCCGGCGCGTGGTTCTTCGACGTGGACCCCCTGGAGAACGGGAACCTGCTGGTCTCCTCGCCGCGCGACGGCGAGACGGTCGTCTTCGAGTTGAACCCCGAGAACCGGACGCGCGTCTGGGAGAAGCGCTTCGACATCAAGGACACCCACGACGTTGACCGCCTCAGCGAGGACGAACTCGTCGTCTCGAACATGCGAGAGTGGGACGAACAGAACGGATCGATGGACCGCATCTTCGTCTATAACACGACGACCGACGAGGTGACGTGGGAGTGGTACTACCGCGACCACTTCCCCTCGGACACGAACGGCGGGATGACGAGCGACTGGACCCACTCCAACGACGTGGACCCCATCGGCGACGGGAAACTGCTCCTCTCGCCGCGGAACTTCGACCAGGCCATCGTCGTGGACATGGAGACGAAGAACGTCACCCACCGCCTCGGAAGCGACGACAACTACGAGGTGATGCGCGAACAGCACAACCCCGACTGGATGCTGAGCGAGAACGGGACGCCGACGATACTCGTCGCCGACAGCGGAAACAACCGCGTCGTCGAGTACGCCTACGAGAACGGGTCGTGGGTCCGCACGTGGTCCGTCGGGTCGAACGTCCTCAACTGGCCGCGGGACGCCGACCGACTCCCGAACGGCAACACGCTCATCACCGACACGCTCAACCACCGCGTCATCGAGGTGACGCCGCAGGGCGAGATCGTCTGGGAGTACTACGCGACGTGGGGGCCGTACGACGCCGAACGCGTCGAACACGGCGACGGGTCCGCGGACGGGCCGACCATCCGCGACATGAACGCGAGCGGCGAGTACGACATCACCGGCAGCGCGGAACTCCGCGCCGGGTCGGGCGACCGCGTCGGCTTCGCCGGGCAGATGCGCGCGACGTTCGCGGAGACGCCCCTCGAAGGGCCGATGAACGAGTTCGCCACCAAGTGGGCGCACGTCACGCCGTGGCTTCGCCCCATCTGGATGGGTCCGTGGGCGTTCGTCTACGCCGTCTGCGCCGCCCTCGTCCTTCTCGGGTGGGCGGGCGCGGAAGTCGTCCTCCACCGGCGACGCATCGCCGACGGCGTCCGGAACGCCGTCGGGCGCTGACCCGAACGCCGCCGCTTCCGCCTCCACTTCCGCCTCCGCCGTCCCCGGCCTCGCCTCCGCGTCCGCGTCGCGCGGCGAACGTCCGCGCACCGCCGCCCGTGTGTACCGCGGACGCACAGAACCACCGGACTCTTTATTCGCACTCGCCTATCGGCTAGCGATGTCGAATCTCATCCTGTACGAGTTAGAGGGTTGCCCTTACTGCGCGAAAGTGAAGAACAAGCTCTCGGAACTCGACTTGGAGTACGAGTCGAAGATGGTCCCGCGTTCGCACTCCGAGCGAACGGAAGTCGAGGAAGTCAGCGGACAGACGGGCGTCCCCGTCCTCGTGGACGAGGAACACGGCGTCGAGGGGATGTCCGAGAGCGACGACATCGTCGAGTACCTCGACGAGACGTACGCCAACTGAGCCGAAAGCGACCCTTCTCCGTTTGCGGTTCGATGCGTAGCCCTCAAGGCGTCCTCCGCCGTGGGCGAACGTAGTGGTTCAGGACATCGTCGGCGCAGTTTCTGTGGATCCGTTCGTGGCGATGAACACCGTCGGACTGGTGGCGTTCGCACTCGTCGGAGCGACGAAGGCGATACGCGAGGAGTTCGACGTGTTCGGCATCGCCGTCGTCGGACTCGTCACGGCGTTCGCCGGCGGCGCGACGCGGGACGTCCTCGTCGACCGCGTCCCGTTGGCGCTCAGGTCGTTCGGCGAAATCGGGTTCGGCGTGCTCGGCGTCGCCCTCGCCGTCGGCCTCAACGTCGCGTTCGACTCGGCCGACGAACATCCGATCGCCCTCCTCTCGGACGCCGTCGGCCTCGCGGCGTTCGCCACCGCGGGCGCCATCGTCGCCACCAACGTCGGCCTCTCGGGGTTCGGCGTCGTGGCGATAGCGACCATCAACGCCGTCGGCGGCGGCGCGTTCGCGGACGTGCTCCTCGACCGGTCGCCGTTCATCCTGTTCGACGACTTCTACGCGAGCTGTGCGGTTCTCGGGGGGACGTGCTACTGGCTGGTGACGACGTTCGCCGGGACGCCGGGTGCCGCCGCGGCGGTGTGCGCCGCGGTGACCGTCGGGTCGCGGGCGGCGGCGGTCACCTACGGGTGGTCGCTCCCGACGGCGCAGACGCTCGATCGGCGGGCGAGAGGCTGAAAGAAGGGTCGGCTACGCTTCCTCGGGTTCGCGGGCGCGCTCCCGAAGCAGGTCGCGAATCTCGTCGGGGTCGTCGATGGCGGCGAGTTCCTCGCAGCTGACGAGGGCCGTCCCGTCCACGGAGTCGCGCTTCGACCGGTCCTCGGTGAAGTAGACGGACCGGGTCTGGGTCACCTCGCCCAGAGAGGACATGATGCGGGCGCGCTTCTCGGCGCTCCGGGTGAACGGCGAGTGACCCGTCAGCATCGGCATCCGGTCGCTGCGCCGAGTACTCCGGTCCTCGTCCTCGCTGACGGCCTTGAACGGCGCGCGCGCCGTGGGGTGGACGGTGAACCCCGCGCGCGTGAGGATGTGGACGACGTGTTCGTCGTCGGGGTCCGCCGCCGGGTCCTCCGGCGTCGGGTCCGCCTCGCGAACCTCCTCTGCGCCGTCCATCACGTCCACCGGGTTCGAGAACGGCTTGTCGAACATCTGTTCGAGCTGAATCGCCACCTCGATGCTGGCGTTCATGCCGTCTTCGTACTTCGAGACGGTGCGGCGCGAGACGCCGAGTTCGTTCGCCAGACGCCCGAGGCTCCACCCTCGCTCTTGGCGTTCGTCCGCCAACAGGTCGCCGTCGATGTTGACGTAGAGGCCGCCGGGGGCCGCGTAGATGAGCGGCGGGACGCCCTCCACGAACAGGTCCATCGCGGTGTCGGGGTTCATCACGGGCACGCCGTGACGGAAGTAGACGACTTCCGGTTTGAGCTCCTCGTCGCGGGTCCGCAGGCCGACGACCATCGGCGTCGCGGACAGGTACGTGCCGAGACGACGCATCTCCGCGCCGGTCGCGGCGTCGAACGCGTCGATGTTCCCTAGAATCTTCAACAACACCAAGTCTTCCCCGCGCCGGGCGGCGAGGTCGAAGCTCTTGGGACGGATTGCACAGCGGTCGCTGACGAGGAATCCGGCGTCCTCCAGCATCGCCGTGACGTTTCCGACCAGAGCTGACCGGGACATATTCATGTATAAGTGATTCGCCACATATAACTGTTTTCTCGCCCGTAATCGCCCGCGTCGTTCGATTCCGCCGGACGCGTCGGTATCTTTATGTACGGCCGTCGGTCGCTTCGGGCTCGAAACTCGAAAGGCGTTACACCCTCGGCGCGGTAGCGTCGCCCATGACGGTCATCGGGCTGGACGACACCGACTCCCGGGAGCGAGGGATGTGCACGACGTACCTCGCGACGTTGGTCGCCGACGCCGTCGAGGCGGCCGGCGGCCGCGTGCGGCGGCGGTTGCTCGTCCGACTCAACCCCGCGGTGAAGCACAAGACCCGCGGCAACGCCGCACTCGCTCTCCACGTCGAGTTCCCCGCCGAGGACGCCCTCGCCGTCGCAGTCTCGGAGCTCGAACCCCTCGCGGAGACGGACGACCCGCGGACGAGTCCAGGCGTCGTCGTCGCGCCGGGCGACCCGGAGGACGTGCCGGACGCGGTGGCCGACTTCGCCCGCCGCGGCGTCAGGGACATCGTCGATACCGAGACGGCGACGGCGCTCGCCGAGGAGGCGGGGTACGAACACCGCGGGTGGGACGGCGGACGCGGGCGCATCGGCGCTCTCGCCGCTATCGGCGCGTGGACCGCCTTCGACGAGTGGACGTACGAGCACATCTCCTACCGGGAGTTCGACCGGTGCGGGACGGCCCGCGACGTGGACTGGGACTCCGTCTTCGAGGCCGCGGAGGCGTTCTACCCCGAGGCGTGGGACACCGTGGACCGCGAGGAGGGACAGGCCGTCTGCGTCCCGAACGCGCCCGGCCCCATCCTGCACGGCGTCCGCGGCGACGACCCGGAGGCGGTCCGGAACCTCGCGGCCCGGATCGAGTCGGAACCCGTCGAACGCGCGGCCACCTTCCTGACGAACCAAGGGACGGACGTGCACCTGCGGGACGGCGAAATTGGTTCCCTCCGCGACGCCGCCGCCTACCGCGTGGACGGCACCGTCGCCTCGGACCCCGAGACGCGCCGCGGCGGACACGTCTTCTTCGAACTCGAAGACGGCGACGAGTCGATAGCGTGCGTCGCCTTCGAACCGACCAAGCGGTTCCGCGACAGGGTTCGCGCCCTCCGCGTCGGCGACGACCTGACCGTCTGCGGCGAGGTGACCGAGGGAACGCTCAAACTGGAGAAGTTCGCCGTCCGCTCTCTCGTCCGCACCGAGGAGGTCACGCCGACGTGCCCCGACTGCGGGCGTTCGATGAAGAGCGCGGGCCGAAATCAGGGGTACCGCTGCCGGGACTGCGGAACCTCCACCCCGGAGAAGGAGACGGTGCGCGCGGACCGCGAACTCGAACGCGGGTGGTACGAGGTGCCGCCCTGCGCGCGCCGCCACATCTCGAAACCGCTCGTCCGCGGCGGGTTCGACGCGCCGACGCACCCCGAACGGTAGCGGTCTCCTTTCCGCTCCCTTCGTTCCTCACTCCCGGACGACGAGAACCGCCGTGTTCTCTCGCCTATCGACGAACTGGCTCCCGGCGGGCGGTTTCACGTCCACGACGAGCGTTCCGCTCTCCTGATTCGCCCTGACGTCCGGGGAGACGGTCACCGTCGCCGTCCCGTTCGCCCCGGACTTACCCGTCTTCACGCCGTCGATGTCGGCGGTCCCGTCTTTCACGACGACGGTCGCACCCTCCACGGGGTCGCCGTCGGCGTCCACCACGAGGAGGTCCAGTTCCTGTTCGCCCGGCGTCACCACGTCGGGGTCCGGTTTCACGTCGAGTTCCGAGACGGCCAGTCCCTGCACGCCCGAGAGCATGTTCAGCATGACGCTCATCGTCGCCACGCCGACGACGAGGGCGATGACGAGGCGAATCGGCAGTCCTTCGATGGCCCGGTCGTCGGCGGCGAACCGCTGGAATCCGAATCTGTCGAACATGGGGTCGGTGGTCCCGTCTCCCGGTATAAACCCTCGTCCGAGGATTCAAGTGCGGTGTCGCGGCCAGACACCTCGATGCACACGGACACGGAGACGGACGCGGGCGCGGAGGTTCTCGGTCGGCGGGGAGACGGCAGCGGCCCATCGGTTCGTTTCGGACGCCACCGCGCCCGCGACGGAAGCGACGGCGCGCCGGTCGCGGTGGACGTGGACCGCCCGCACGCCGCCCTCGTCGTCGGAAAACGAGGGTACGGAAAGTCCTACACGCTCGGCGTCCTCGCGGAGGGGGCCGCCCGGGCGTCGGGCATCGCGCCCGTCGTCGTCGACCCGATGGGCGTCTTCGACGGACTCGCCGCGTCCGCGACGGACGGCCCGCCCGTCCCTGCCCGCGTCGTCCGGACGCCTCGGGTCCGCGCCGACGCCGTTCCGCCCTCGGCGTGGCCGACGCTCGTCGGGTGCAACGGGAACTCGCCGGTCGGGTCGGTCGTCTGGCGCGCCGCGGCGGCGACGGAGACGCTGGCGGCCATGCGGGAGTTCATCGCCGACGCGGACGCCCCGGCGGCGACGGTTCGCGCCGCGGGGAACCGACTCAGCCGCGCCGAGGCGTGGGCGGTGTTCGACCCCGACGGCCTCGACGCCGACGAACTCGCCGGGGGAGAGGCCACCGTTCTCGACGTCTCGTCGCTCGACCCCGCGCCGATGAACGCGGCGGCGTACGCCGTGGCGAGCGGACTGTACGACGCCCGCGTCTCGGGGACCGTAGACCGCCTCCCGTGGCTCTTCCTCGACGAGGCGCACGCGTTCTTCGACGGCGTGGCGGGGCCGGCGCTCGAAACTATCCTCACGCGCGGGCGCGCACCCGGCGTCTCCCTCGTCGCCGCGACGCAACGACCGAGCGCGCTCCCCGACGTCGCCGTCTCGCAGGCCGACCTGCGCGTCATCCACCGCCTCACCGCCGGCCCGGACATCGACGCGCTGGCGGCGGCGAACCCGACGTACCTCGGTTCGACGCTCAGAGAGCGACTGCCCGCCGCGCCGGGGGAGGCGTTGGTCGTGGACGACGCGGCGGAGGCGGTCAGGGACGTGACCGTTCGCCGCCGCCACACTCCCCACGGCGGCGCGAGTCCCCGCGCGAGCGACGCGTCTCCGGACCCGACGCCGACCGAAACGGAGGAGTAGGCTCGGCGGGAGACGCCACGCATGGCCGACAGATTCGACCCGCTCCTCGTCGCGTCCGGCGGTTTCGCCGGCGCGACGCTCCGGTATGGCGTCGGCGCCGCCCTCCCGGGGGCCGCGGGCACTCTCGCGGTGAACGTGGCGGGGAGTTTCCTCCTCGGGGCGATGCTCGCGTTCGCCCCGACGCGCCGCGCGCGGGTTCTCCTCGGGACGGGCCTCCTCTCTTCGTTTACGACGTACAGCACGTTCGCCGTCCAGACGGCCGCGCTCGGTCCGACGTGGGGCGCGGCGAACGCGGGGGCGAACTACGCTCTCGGCTTCGCCGCGGCGTTCGCGGGACTCGCCGTCGGGGGGCGTCACCGGTGAACGGTGCCGTTACCGCCGCGGGCCACCTCCCGCCGGCGGTTCTCGTCGGACTCGGCGGGTCGGCGGGCGCACTCGCGCGGTACGGCGTCGATACGGCGTTCGGAGGCGGCCGCCGGGCGACGCTCGCGGTGAACGTGGCGGGGAGCGTCGCCCTCGGCGCAGTCGTCGCCGCCTCGCCCCCGGCTGCCGTCGCGACGGCGCTCGGAACGGGGTTCTGCGGCGCGTTCACGACGTTCTCGTCGTTCGCCGTCGCAGTCGCGGAGGACACCCGAGACGGACGGCCCGACGACGCCGTTCGGTACGCCGCCGTGACGCTCGGAACCGCGCTCGTCGGGGTGGCCGTCGGAACCGCACTCATCGGCGCAGTCTGACCGCGGCCGTCCGCCTCCCGCGGTGGCGGTGTTTCTCGTGGGTGTCGTTACCGTCGGCGTTTATATACCCCCCCTTCGAGATACGGACCGCATGAGTCGGGCGTTCGTCCGGCGAGCGGACGCGTCGCGGCCCATCGCCGAACCGTCTCGGTCCCCCTGACCACCCACGATTATATACTCGTACCTCAACCTCGAACAGATGGACTCGTCGCTGCGTGACCGCGAACCGAGAACGCGCCACTCGGCGACCGACGGCGGTTCTGTCGCCGTCCGCGAACGTACGGGCTCGTACGACTCGCGACGGCTCTATCGCGTCGCGTGCGTCGCGTCGCTACTCGTTCTCTCGTTCTCGTTCGTGTGGGTGTGGTACGCGCTCGGCGGCCCCCGAACGACGCAGGTGTTCTCGGACACCGTCGTCGCCCTCGGTGCCGTCGCTGCCGCACTCGCCCTCACCCGCCTCGCTCGACGGCGGGACGTCTCGATGCGCCGAGGGTGGCTGCTCCTCGCCGTCGGCGTCTGGTTGGACGCGCTCGGCGAAGCGCTGTGGAACGCCTACAGCGTTCTCACCGGTACCGTCCCCTATCCCGGTCCCCCGGACGTCCTCTACTTCGGCGGCTACGCCTTCCTCGCCGCCGGATTCGTCCTGTTCGCGGTCGACTCCCGCGACACCCGACCGAGAGTCCGCTTCACCCTCGACGGCCTCGTCGTCGCCACCGCCCTGCTCACCGTGGGCTGGCACTTCGTCTTCGAACCCCTCCTCGCGACCAGCGCCCTCGATTCGTTCGCGACGTGGGTCAACCTCGGATACCCGGTGTCCGACATCGTCGTCGCCTCCATCGGATTCGTCGTCTCGATGAACGCGCGCAGCCCCCGCCGTCTGCCGCTTCTCCTCGTCGCCGGGGGCGTCTTCGCGTGGGTGGTCGGCGACGTCGCGTTCGCCGCCCTCGAATTCGGCGACGGCTACGTCTACGACGTACTCGGTCTGTTCTGGTTGCTCGGCTACCTCACCATCGCCGTGGGCGCCCTCCACCCCCGCGCCGGTGCCCCGACCGAACCGGTCCGGTCGCGCCAGTACGAGTTCCACGAACTCGCCTTTCCCTTCCTCCCGTTCCTTCTGGCCACCGGCTTGATCGCCGTTCTCGGCTACGCGAACGCCCTCGACCGCGGAGATATCGCGCTCGCCGGTCTCGTCGTCGTCTGTTTCGTCGCCCGGCAGGCCTACATCTTCAGGGACGTGGTCCGACTGAGCAACGACCTCGAAGCCAGCGAACGCACCCTCGCGGACCGCAACGAGGAACTCCTCCTCGTCAACCGCATCGTCCGGCACGACATCCGCAACGACATGGCCGTCGCTAACGGCTGGGCCGGCGAACTTCGGACCCACGCCGACGAACGGGGCGGCGAGATGATCGCCCGCATCCTCCGCACGACGAAGCACACGATGGACCTCACCGAAACCCTCGGGGACTTCGTCGAGGCCCTCGACCCCGACGAGGAGGCCAAAATCGAGCCGACCGCCCTCCGCACCGTTCTCCAGGACGCTCTCGACGGGTGCCGCGACACCTACCCTCGCGCCGCGTTCACCGTTGGTGACGTCCCCGACGTCGCCGTCGAAGCGAATCCGCTCCTCGGTACCGTCTTCCACAACCTCCTCAGCAACGCTGTCCAGCACAACGACACCGTCGACCCGCGGGTCGACGTCGCCGCCCGCGTCACCGGAGACACCGTCGAGGTTCGCATCGCCGACGACGGTCCCGGCATCCCCGACGAGAGCAAGGAACTCGTCTTCGGTCGCGGCCGGAAGGGTCTCGATAGCCCCGGAAGCGGCGTCGGACTCTACCTCGTCGATACGCTGGTCGATCAGTACGGCGGGGCCGTCCGGGTCGAGGATAACGACCCGCGGGGCGCGGTGTTCGTGGTGGAACTGAACCTCGCGGCGTGACCCGCGTTCGATCGGACGTCTCTCGACGGCTTCGGTTCTCGTGCGGAAGAACGCCCGAGGCGGGATTGTGAACACCGGTCGCTCACTTCGCTCGCTCCTTAGTTCATATCCCTCGTATCCGTTCGCACGAACTGACCGGCGTTCGCTCGGCGACGAGACGCCTCGCTCGGCGGTCAGTTTTCAGAAGAACGCCCGAGGCGGGATTTGAACCCGAGTCGCTTGCTCACTTCGTTCGCGTCGCTCCTTGATTCAAATCCCTTCGTAACCGCTTACAGATTCTACTCGCGTCCGCTCGGCGATAAAACGCCTCGCTAAGGGAGTAGAAATCAGAGAAAGCGCCCGAGGCGGGATTTGAACCCGCGTCACGACCGTGACAGGGTCGTATGATGGGCCACTACACCACCCGGGCACGCTTCACCTATCTCTTTTCCACAGTAGTTGTTAAGGCTTTTCAGTTCGGTTCGGTGTGGCGGTCCGTGCCACTCGAACTCCCTCTCTCCGGTTCGATTCCTCTGTACGGCTCTGTCGATATCTAGTCCGACACCCCTGCGAGTGACACAACCGATAGGCGGACGCCCGTGCGCCGAACTACCGATCGGTGTCACTCGGTCGCGTCGTCCAGTGCGAACGAGCCGTAATCAATCTCGCCCGCTCGCTCGTATCGGAGCAGTTGGACCCCCGTGCTCGACGTCTCGGCATTCGTCAGTTCGAGGGATGCAGGGACCGTACCGTCCCCGAACAACCGTTTTCCGTCCCCCAGAACCAGCGGGAAGACCCACAGCCAGAACTCGTCGACGAGGTCGTGTGCAAGCAGGGTCTGGGTGAGGTCGTGACTCCCCTGCACCATGACCACGTCTCCGCGCTCCGTCTTGAGGTCCGCTACGGCCGTCTCGACGTCGCCCGAGAGGAGCGTCGAGTTGTTCCACTCTACCTCGTCGAGGGTCTCCGAGGCGACGTACTTGGGCATGTCGTTCAGTTTCGTCGCCACGAGGTCTCCCTCTGTCTCGACGTTCGGCCAGTGCGCAGCGAATATCTCGTACGTCTTTCGGCCGAGCAGCAGCGCGTCGGCTTCGGCGAACTGGTCCGTCATGACCTCGCCCATCTTCTCGTCCCAGTAGTTGACCGACCACCCGCCGCGGTCGAATCCGCCGCCGCGGTCCTCGTCGGGGCCACCCGGTGCCTGCATCACGCCGTCGAGAGTGAGAAACGTCCCCACGACAAGCGTTCCGGACGTATCGTCAGATTGACCTTCACTCATACGTCTACCGGACGCGAGAACGAGCGATAACTGTATCCTCTACATACCCTGGATCCGGCGTTCGCTCGGCGACGAGACGCCTCGCTCGGCGGTCAGTTTTCAGAAGAACGTCCGAGGCGGGATTTGAACCCGGGTCGCTCCGCTCACTTCGTTCGCGTCGCTCCCTGCTTCAAATCCCTCTGTAAGCGCTTTCGACGCTCACGAGTGGCGAGCACACGCTACGCGGTGCTCGCCGGAATAGTTCGCTGAGAAAGCGCCCGAGGCGGGATTTGAACCCGCGTCACGACCGTGACAGGGTCGTATGATGGGCCACTACACCACCCGGGCTGGCTCCATCCTTTCGTTGCCCGGTGTTATAAATAAGGCTTATCATCTTGACGTACCGTGGGGTGCGCTACCGCGAGTCCGTCCGCCGGAAAGCATTTATCCACGACATACAATGTGTCCAAGTAACACGAGCCGTCGTGCGAGCGCACTTTTGCGCTCGTGCCGATGAGCGGTGCTTTTCGAGTCCAGTTGGCAAGCGTTAAATGGCTGCTCCCCTAACGAGGCTGTAGTATCCCGTGAGAACTTCTTCCCCAACCCACACCCACGCTAACCACCCATGGTAGACGTAAGCCAACACAAACTGGTTCCAGAGCACACGCTCCTCGAAGAGGACGAAGTCGAGGAGGTGCTGGCGGAGTACGACGTCAGCCGCACGAACCTACCCAAGATCAAGCGGACAGACAAGGCGTTGCCCGACGACGCGGACGTCGGCGACGTCGTGAAAATCGTTCGTGACTCCCGTACCACGGACAAGGCGGTCACATACCGACTGGTGATCGAATGAACCGACAGGACCGACGCGTCGTATCACGTGAGTACTTCTCGGAGGAACGGCTCGCAGAACACCACTTCCGCTCGTTCAACGCGTTCCTCGAACGCGGTATGCAGGAGGTCGTCGACGAGAAGGCGACCGTCGATACGGACATCGGCGACAAAGAGGGCGAAGAACCCGTGTACGTCGAACTGGGCGACGTGCGCGTGGAGACGCCCCGCGTCCGCGAGGCCGACGGGTCCGAGGAACTGCTGTTCCCGCAGGAGGCGCGCCTCCGAAACATCACCTACGCCGCGCCGGTGTTCATGGAGATGTCCATCGTGCGCGGCGGCGAAGAGGAGGAGGAAGTCGTCGTCGACACGACCGAGACGAAGGTGGGCCGCATGCCCATCATGGTCGGATCGACGAAGTGCAACATCACCGGCCTCTCCGACGAGGAACTCGTCGAAATCGGCGAGGACCCCGTAGACCCCGGCGGCTACTTCATCGTCAACGGCTCCGAGCGCGTCCTCATGACCTCCGAGGACCTCGCGCCGAACAAGATTCTCGCCGAGTACGACACGAAGTACGGCGACGAGATTCAGGTCGCGAAGACGTTCTCTCAGCGCCGCGGGTACCGCGCGCTCGTCCTCTGTGAGCGCAACCGCGAGGGCATTCTCGAAGTGTCGTTCCCGTCCGTCTCGGGCAGCGTCAACTTCGTCACCCTCGTCCGCGCGCTCGGACTCGAATCCGACGAGGAGATCGTCCACCGCGTCTCCGACGACCCCGAGGTCGTCAAGTTCATGCTGGAGAACTTAGAGGAGGCCGAGGTTCAGACCGAAGAAGAGGCCATAGAGAGCCTCGGCAAGCGCGTCGCCGGCGGGCAGGGCAAGAACTACCAGCTGAAGCGCGCCAACTACGTCATCGACCGCTACCTGCTCCCGCACCTCCACGAGGAGGGCGTCGAGGAGGAGGAAGTCCGCATCAACAAGGCGTTCTACCTCTGCCGGATGGCGGAAGCGTGCTTCGAGCTCGCGCTTCAGCGCCGCGACTCCGACGACAAGGACCACTACGCGAACAAGCGTCTCAAGGTCTCGGGCGACCTGATGAAGGACCTGTTCCGGACGGCGCTCAACAAGCTCGCACGCGACGTGAAGTACCAGCTGGAACGCGCGAACATGCGTAACCGCCAACTGACCGTCAACACCGTCGTCCGTTCGGACGTGCTCACGGAACGTCTCGAACACCCCATCGCGACCGGGAACTGGGTCGGCGGTCGCTCCGGCGTCTCCCAGCTTGTCGACCGGACGGACTACATGGGCGTTCTCTCTCACCTCCGCCGACTCCGCAGTCCGCTGTCGCGGAGTCAGCCGCACTTCGAGGCGCGGGACCTGCACGCGACCCAGTGGGGTCGCATCGGACCCTCCGAAACGCCGGAGGGCCCGAACTGTGGGCTGGTGAAGAACTTCGCGCAGGCGATGGAGCTCTCCCAGAACGTCGAGGACGAACAGGAACTCAAACGAGAACTCGCGTCGATGGGCGTCGAGGGCATCCCCGGAATCGAACGCCCCGACTCCACGTCGGCGCCTGCGGACGACTGAAACATGGCTCAGGCAACACGAGAAGCGAAGGTGTACGTCAACGGGAGTTTGATCGGGACTCACCCCGACCCTAACCAACTCGCGGAGCAGATACGGGAGGCGCGTCGCCGCGGCGACATCAGCGAGATGGTCAACGTCTCCGTCAAAGAGCGAACCCGCGAGGTCATCATCAACGCCGACGCGGGCCGCGCGCGGCGACCCCTCATCGTCGTCGAGGACGGCGAACCCCTCCTCGGAGACGAGGAGATCGAAGCGGTCGACGCGGGCGAACTTGAGTTCGACGACTTGGTCGAACGCGGCTACATCGAGTTCATCGACGCCGAGGAGGAAGAGGACATCTACGTGGCGGTCGACGAGGAGGACCTCACCTCCGAGCACACCCACCTCGAAATCGACCCCTCGCTCATCTTCAGCATCGGGTCGGGGATGATTCCGTACCCCGAGCACAACGCGTCGCCGCGCATCACGATGGGCGCGGGGATGATGAAGCAGTCGCTCGGGATTCCGGCGGCGAACTACCGCATCCGCCCCGACACGCGTCAGCACCTCCTGCACTACCCGCAGTTGTCGATGGTGAAGACGCAGACGACAGAGCAGATCGGCTTCGACGAGCGACCGGCGGCGCAGAACTTCACCGTCGCCGTGATGTCCTACGAGGGGTTCAACATCGAGGACGCACTCGTCATGAACAAAGGGTCCGTGGACCGCGCGATGGCCCGGTCGCACTTCTTCCGGACCTACGAGGGCGAGGAACGCCGCTACCCCGGCGGACAGGAGGACCGATTCGAGGTCCCCAGCCAGGACGTGCGCGGCGCGCGCGGTGAAGACGCGTACACCCACCTCGACGAGGACGGCCTCGTCAACCCCGAGACCCGTGTGGACGAGAACTCCGTCCTCCTCGGGAAGACGTCGCCGCCGCGGTTCCTCGAAGAGCCCGACGACATGGGCGGTCTCTCGCCGCAGAAGCGCCGCGAGACGTCCGTGACGATGCGCTCCGGCGAGTCCGGCGTCGTGGACACCGTCACCCTGATGGAGGGCGAAGACGGCTCGAAACTCGCCAAGGTGTCGGTCCGCGACCAGCGGATCCCGGAGCTCGGCGACAAGTTCGCGTCCCGCCACGGCCAGAAGGGCGTCGTCGGCCACCTCGCGCCGCAGGAGGACATGCCCTTCACCGAACAGGGCGTCGTCCCCGACCTGGTCATCAACCCGCACGCGCTCCCGTCGCGCATGACGGTCGGTCACGTGCTGGAGATGCTCGGCGGCAAGGTCGGCGCGCTCGAAGGTCGCCGCGTGGACGGCACCGCCTTCCAGGGCGAAGACGAGTCGAAGCTCCGCGGCGCCTTGGAGGAGCACGGGTTCAAGTCCTCCGGGAAGGAGGTCATGTACTCCGGCGTCACCGGCGAGAAGATCGAGGCCGAGATATTCGTCGGCATCATCTTCTACCACAAGCTGTACCACATGGTGAGCAACAAGCTGCACGCCCGTTCCCGCGGTCCCGTGCAGGTTCTCACCCGCCAACCGACCGAGGGTCGCGCCCGCGAGGGTGGCCTTCGCCTCGGGGAGATGGAACGCGACACCGTCATCGGGCACGGCGCCGCGATGGTCCTGCAGGAGCGTCTGCTCGACTCCTCCGACAAGGAGACGGTGTACATCTCCGCCGACACCGGCATGGTCGCCGTCGAGGACCGCGACCAGCGCCGCATCTATGACCCCGTCACCGGCGACGAGGACAACATCCACGAGATAGAGATCAGCTACGCGTTCAAGCTCCTGCTCGACGAGATGATCGCGCTCGGCATCCGACCGCGACTCGACTTAGAGGACGCGGTCTAACCACCCCCACCACCAGTCACCCACACAATGTCAATGCAGACACCCAAAGAGATCGGAGCCATCCAGTTCGGGCTGATGGACCCGGAGACGTACCGAGACATGTCCGCGACGAAGGTCATCACCGCGGACACCTACGACGACGACGGGTACCCCATCGACATGGGGCTGATGGACCCCCGCCTCGGCGTCATCGACCCCGGCCTGCAGTGCCGCACCTGCGGCCAGCACTCGGGGTCCTGTAACGGGCACTTCGGCCACATCGAACTGGCCGCCCCCGTCATCCACGTCGGCTTCACGAAGCTCATCCGTCGCCTCCTCCGCGCGACGTGCCGCGAGTGCGGCCACCTCGCACTCACCGAGGAGGAGCAAGCGGAGTTCCGCGAGGGCCTCGACCGGACGCACGAACTCGGCGAGGACTGGACGAACGTGCTGAAGTCGGCCGTCCGGCAGGCGCGGAAGGCGAAGAACTGCCCCCACTGCGGCAGCCCCCAGCACGACATCAAACACGAGAAGCCGACCACCTACTACGAGGTCCAAGACGTCCTCGCGGGCGACTACTCCGAACGCATCGCCGACGCGATGCAACCGGACCCCGACGACGAGGACGACGAGGGCATCGGCCCGAGCGAACTCGCCGACGAGGCGGGGATGGACGTGGGCCGAATCAACCAGATACTCTCCGGCGAGTTCCGCCCCGTCGGCGAGGACCGCAAGAAGCTGGAGAAGGCCCTCGACGTCGACCTCACCGAGGAGGACATGAACAAGCTGATGCCCTCGGACATCCGCGACTGGTTCGAGGACATCCCGGACGAGGACATCGAGACGCTGGGCGTCGACCCGAGTCGCGCCCGTCCCGAGTGGATGATCCTGACCGTCCTGCCGGTGCCGCCGGTGACGGCGCGTCCGTCCATCACGCTCGACAACGGCCAACGCTCCGAGGACGACCTGACGCACAAGCTGGTCGACATCATCCGCATCAACCAGCGGTTCATGGAGAACCGCGAGGCGGGTGCCCCGCAGCTCATCATCGAGGACCTGTGGGAACTGCTGCAGTACCACGTCACGACGTTCATCGACAACGAAATCTCGGGCACGCCGCCCGCGCGTCACCGCTCCGGCCGTCCGCTGAAGACGCTCAGCCAACGTCTGAAGGGGAAGGAGGGTCGCTTCCGCGGGTCGCTCTCCGGGAAGCGCGTGAACTTCTCGGCGCGTACCGTCATCTCGCCGGACCCGACGCTCTCGCTCAACGAAGTCGGCGTCCCCGAACGGGTCGCCCGCGAGATGACCCAGACGATGAACGTGACCCAGCGAAACCTCGAACAGGCCCAGCAGTACGTCCGCAACGGGCCCGAGGGCCACCCCGGCGCGAACTACGTCAAGCGCCCCGACGGCCGCCGTCTGAAGGTGACCGAGAAGAACTGCGAGGAGCTCGCAGAGAAGGTCGAAGCCGGCTGGGAGGTCAACCGGCACCTCATCGACGGCGACATCGTCATATTCAACCGACAGCCGTCGCTGCACCGGATGTCCATCATGGCGCACGAAGTCGTCGTGATGCCGTACAAGACGTTCCGGCTCAACACCGTCGTCTGTCCGCCGTACAACGCCGACTTCGACGGCGACGAGATGAACATGCACGCGCTCCAGACCGAGGAGTCCCGCGCCGAGGCGCGCGTCCTCATGCGCGTGCAGGAACAGATTCTGAGCCCGCGCTTCGGCGAGAACATCATCGGCGCGATTCAGGATCACATCTCCGGGACGTACCTGCTGACGAACGGCAACCCCGAGTTCACGGAGACGCAGGCGCTGGACCTGCTCCGCGCGACGAGCATCGACACGCTCCCAGACCCGGCGGGCGAGTACGAGGACGGCACGCCGTACTGGACGGGTCGGCAGCTGTTCTCGGAACTGCTGCCCGACGACCTGAACCTCCAGTTCACCTCCTCGACGGGCGACGACGTGATAATCGAGGACGGCCAGCTCGTCGCCGGCACCATCGACGAGGACGCCGTCGGCGCGTTCGGCGGCGAAATCGTGGACACGCTGGCGAAGGTGTACTCGAAGACCCGCTCTCGGGTGTTCGTGAACGAGGTCGCCTCGCTGGCGATGCGCGCCATCATGCACTTCGGGTTCTCCATCGGGATCGACGACGAGTCGATTCCGGAGGAGGCCAACGAGCAGGTGGACGAGGCCATCGGCAACGCGTACGACCGCGTGCAGGAGCTCATCGAGATATACGAGGCGGGCGAACTCGAATCGCTGCCGGGTCGCTCCGTCGACGAGACGCTTGAGATGAAGATCATGCAGCAGCTCGGCAAGGCCCGCGACTCCGCCGGTGAAATCGCGGAAGACCACTTCACCGACGACAACCCGGCCGTGGTCATGGCCCGGTCCGGGGCGCGCGGTTCGATGCTGAACCTGACCCAGATGGCCGGCTGCGTCGGCCAGCAGGCGGTTCGCGGCGAACGCATCAACCGCGGGTACGAGGGTCGGACGCTCAGCCACTTCCAGAAGGAGGACCTCTCCGCCGGAGCGCACGGCTTCGTGGAGAACAGCTACCGGAGCGGTCTGACCCCGCGGGAGTTCTTCTTCCACGCGATGGGCGGCCGCGAGGGGCTGGTGGACACGGCAGTCCGGACGTCGAAGTCCGGGTACCTCCAGCGCCGCCTCATCAACGCGCTGTCGGAGCTCGAAGCGCAGTACGACGGCACGGTGCGCGACACCTCGGGCACCATCGTCCAGTTCGAGTTCGGCGAGGACGGCACCTCGCCCGTGAAGGTGTCCTCGGACGCCGGCGACGGCATCGACGTGGACAACATCACGGACCGCGTCCTCGACGCGGAGTTCGCCACGGAGGAGGAGAAAGAGCGGTTCCTCGGCACCCGCGAACCGCCGACGAACCTCTCAGAGTACGCCGGTCCGGGTCTCGACAAGGCCACGGGGGTGAACTCCGATGACTGAGTACGAGTTCGTCACCGACGACGTGGAGGCGGTCGTCGAGGACCACGACCTCCCGCGGCGACTCAAAGAGCGCATCTACAGCACCGTCGACGAACGCGAGGGCGTCACGCCCGAGCAAGCCGACGAGATCGCCCGGGCGGTCGAAGCCCGCTATCAGGACACGCGCGTGGACCCCCTCGACCCCGTCGGGACGGTGTCCGCCCAGTCCATCGGGGAACCGGGGACGCAGATGACGATGAACACGTTCCACTACGCGGGCGTCGCCGAGATCGACGTGACGCAGGGGCTTCCGCGCCTCATCGAACTCGTGGACGCGCGGAAGACGCCCGACACGCCGATGATGACGGTCCCGCTCGAAGGCGAGTACGCCACGGAGCGAGAGAAGGCCCAC
Organism: Halopelagius fulvigenes; assembly: GCF_042662625.1. Classification (GTDB taxonomy): domain Archaea; phylum Halobacteriota; class Halobacteria; order Halobacteriales; family Haloferacaceae; genus Halopelagius; species Halopelagius fulvigenes. The sequence goes on along the minus strand of NZ_JBHSXH010000015.1, from coordinate 1,419,809 downwards.
GAAGTCGTCTGGTCGATGGAGGCCACGAAGATTCTCGCCCTCGGCGACGTCTCGACGAACGTCGCGGACATGCTCGTGCAGGTCGACCTCAACGAGGACACCCTGATGGAACGGTGGCCCACGGTGGACGACGTGGACACCGTCGCCCAGGAGATCGCCGAGACCATCGAGGACGCCCTCGGCGTAAGCACGAACCGCCAGGGAACCGTCATCGAGTTCGGCCCCGAAGCGCCGAGCTACCGCCGACTCCTCCAACTCGTGGAGGAACTGCGCGAAATCGTCTTCAAGGGCATCGAGGACATCTCCCGCGTCGTCATCCGCAAGGAGGAGAACGAGGAGACCGGACGCGAGGAGTTCGTCCTCTACACCGAGGGGTCGGCCTTCGGCGACGTCCTCGACATCGAGGGCGTGGACGCCTCCCGCACGACGAGTAACAACATCCACGAGGTCCACCGCGAACTCGGCATCGAGGCCGCCCGCGAGGCCATCATCAACGAGACGATGGACACCCTGCGCGAACAGGGTCTCGACGACGTGAACGTCCGCCACCTGATGCTGGTCGCGGACATCATGACGAACCGCGGCGAGATAGAGTCCATCGGCCGCCACGGCATCTCCGGGTCGAAGGACTCCGTCCTCGCCCGCGCGGCGTTCGAGGTGACGGTCAACCACCTGCTCGACGCGGCCATCCACGGCGAGGAGGACGACTTGGACGGCGTCATCGAGAACGTCATCGTCGGCAAGCCGATATCCATCGGGACCGGCGACGTGGACCTGCGCATGGGTTCGATAAACCCGGCGGACGACTGAGGACGAAAGATGAAGGTCACGCTGTCGGACGCCGAACGCCGGTACATCGCCCTCTTCGAGGACGAGACGGGCGCGACGGCGAGAGACTGCCTGACGTTCGACGACCGGGTGGTCATCCTGGTCGCCGCCGGCGAGATGGGCCAAGCCATCGGCCCCGGCGGGCAGAACGTCAAGAAGGTCGAAGAGAAGATCGGTCGGTCGGTCGAACTCGTCGAGGACGCCGACACGTCCGAGGCGTTCGTCGCGAGTGCCCTCGCGCCCGCGGCGGTTCGACACGTGACCATCTCTCAGCAGGACGACCGCGTCGCCTACGTCGAAGTCGCGAACGAGGACCGCGGCGTCGCCATCGGGAAGGAGGGGAAGAACATCGAGACGGCGCGCACGCTGGCGCGACGGCACTACGACATCGACGACATCCAACTCACCTGAGGCGGGGCCGCCCGCCTCGCCTTCGCGGCGTCGTCCCGCGACTCCTCTTCTGCGACCGCACTTTTGTGATTCGCTCGTGAACTGAGCGGTATGCTCGGAGCGACCGTCGGTCAGGCGACGCCGGACGTCCCCGTCGAGGAGGCCACGGAGGCGGTGGACCAGTACGTCCTCGCCGTCGTCGCGTTCGCCGTCGTCTACCTCGTCGGGCGGTACGTCGTCACCCCGGCCGTCGTGCGCGTCGTCCGTCGGCGCAACCCCAACAACGAGACGTTGACCGCGGCGACGGGGCGTTACTTCGTCGCGTTCGTCGCCATCGTTGCGTTCGTCACCGCCGTCTCCGTCGCGGGGTACGGTCCTTCGCTCACCCGGTCCGCCATCGTCGTCGCGGGGGCGTCCGTCGCACTCGGCATCGCCGGGCAGGACGCCATAGGCAACCTCGTCAGCGGCGTCTTCCTCGTCGCGGACAGGGACTTCAACGTCGGCGACCACATCGAGTGGGACGAGTACACCGGCGTCGTCGTCGCCATCCGGTACCGGACGACGCAACTGCGGACCATCGAGGGGCACGAAGTGACCATCCCGAACAGCGAACTCTCCGCGAGTACGGTCGTCCGCCCGTACAACCGGCGGCGCGTCGCGTTCACCGAGCGACTCCCGTTCGGGTACGTCGTGGACGTCGATCGAGCGGCGGCGGTATTGGAACGCGCCGCACTCGGCGCGGAGGGCGTCCGAGAACGGCCGCGTCCCACCGCCAACGTCGACGAGTTCTCCGAGGACTCGGTGTGGGTCGAGGTGACGTACTGGGTCGGTGACCCCCGCGAGGCGAACGTCCCCAAAGTGCAGGGCGAGGTGGCGGACCGACTCAAGCGCGCCTGCGACGAGTGGGACCTGCCGGTGTCGCCGCCCGCCGACCATCGGGTGGTAGACCCCGTGGACGTGACGCACGGCGACACCGAGAGTCGTTCGAGGTGGTCCGGCGACAACTAGTCGAACCCCAACGTCCCCCACCGACCCCGACGAGACGACTTCTCCGAAGCGCTTTCGACCTACGCCGTCCGGAGAGCGCGTAACTCCGATCGGCGAAACGCCCTCAGATCCCTTCTTAGGGGGTGCTAATCGAACCTGCGGGCGTCTCGCACGGTTCGAAAAGGGAGGCTTAAGTATCTCCATCGGGAAGACACGTCCACTATGGCGAACGGCAAATACGCCGCGCGCAAACTCAAGCAGGACCGGCAGAAGCGACGCTGGTCCGACTCCGAGTACGCGCGCCGCGAACGTGGTCTCCGTAAGAAGTCCGACCCCCTCGAAGGCGCACCGCAGGCTCGCGGTATCGTGCTGGAGAAGGTCGGTATCGAAGCAAAGCAGCCGAACTCGGCGATTCGAAAGTGCGTCCGCGTTCAGCTCATCAAGAACGGGAAGCAGGTCACCGCGTTCTGCCCCGGTGACGGCGCTATCTCGTTCATCGACGAGCACGACGAGGTCACCATCGCCGGTATCGGCGGTGCGAAGGGTCGCGCGATGGGCGACCTCTCGGGCGTGAACTACAAGGTCGACAAGGTCAACGGCGTGGCGATGCTCGAACTCGTCCGCGGTAACGCAGAGAAGCCGGTGCGCTAACATGTCTGAGAGCGACGCACCCGAGCCGGACGCGCCGGCCGACAGCGAGGAAGCGGCATCGAACGCGCAACTGTTCGGCGTCTGGGACGTGACCGAGATCGAGTACACCGACCCCTCGACGGAGCGGTACATCAACGTCACTCCCATCGCCCACACGATGGGCCGTCACGCCTCGAAGCAGTTCAAGAAGTCCGAGATAAGCATCGTCGAACGCCTCGTCAACCGCCTCATGCAGACCGAGGACAACACGGGCGACAAGCAGAAGACGATGAAGATCACGAAGGACGCCTTCGAGATCGTCCACGACCGCACCGACGAGAACCCCATCCAGATTCTCGTCCGCGCCGTGGAGAACGCCGCCCCGCGCGAGGAGACGGTCCGCCTGAAGTACGGCGGCATCTCCGTCCCGCAGGCCGTCGACGTCGCGCCCCAGCGTCGCGTCGATCAGGCGCTGATGTTCATCGCCGAGGGGACGAAGAACGCGTCCTACAAGTCGAAGACGAGCGCCGCGGAAGCGCTCGCCCAGCAGCTCGTCGCCGCCGCGGACTACGACGTGCAGTCGTACGCTATCAACCAGAAGGAAGAGTCCGAGCGCGTCGCGGAAGCGGCCCGCTAAACTCCGAGTTCGACTCTCCGTCTCCCCTCTCTCTCTCTTCGCGCCTCGACAGTGGTAGACGCGGCGTTCGCGACGCTTGCGACGCCGTTCGCCGCCTCTCAGTCCGCCGCGGTCGCTCGGTTCGCCGTCTCGACCGCGTACTGTCGAGTCACGTCGACGAGCGCCTTTCGGTAGTCGCTCTCCGTGGGGTCGGCGGCGAGCGATCTGAACTCGCGTTTGAACGTCTCCAGTTCGACCGTCGGCGCGTCGTCGGCGGCCGCGTGCGCGAGGTCGTACAGCCGGTGGCTCTCGTCGACCAGGTCGTGCCGTTCGACGAGGGCGAGGGCGAACGCCGCGTTGACGGCGGTTATCTCGGGGTCGGCGTCGGCGGTGACGAGCCTGGAGTCGGGCCACGGCGACGGCCCCGGTTTGGCCGCCAGCGCCCGCGCCAGTTCCGACTCGAGGAAGTGGACGAGCTTCTCCGCCGGGGCGACAGACAGCGTGATGTCGTCGGCGTAGATGTCCTTCATGTGATTCGCTATCTGATAGCAGTGTGCGACTTTTCGTCGTTCGACCGAACTCCCCGACAGCGCCAGAAAGATGGCTTCCTCCGTGGACTGAACGTGGGAGGCGTGTCGCTCCTCGTTGCGAGCCATGTGGGAGAGTTCGTGAAGGACGAGTTCGCGGGCCATCGCACTCGTGGCGGCCTGCCGCGAGATGTTGAGGACGTGGCGGTCCTCGTAGTGGGCGGCCCACGTGCGCTCGTCGGGGTCCTCGCGGACGTCGACGTGTACCGGTCGGTCGAGGTCGTACTCCGTCTCGAAGAGGTCGACGGCGCTCAAGAAGGGGTCCGCCGGTACGGACCCTCGTATCCGTAAATCCATGCGTTCCGTTATCACGGGGTCGGCGGGTATGACTCTTGTGCCGACGCCGCCGCGGCGAGCGGAGAACGCGGCGGAGGGGCGCGCTCGCGGCCGTCCCGATTGCCGCGCCCGTCGCTCGCGACGATTGTGTGAGAAATAGACATACCGGGGCGAGAGGCGGTCGAATCCGGCCGTTTCGCCACCGGCAAAACACTACCCTTTTGACCCTCCTTCCGGTACGGTGCTGTATAATGGGCCGACGAAAGAAGATTGTACAAGAGTGTGAGAAACTGATGGACAAACCGGAGCAGATCCGGAACATCGCCATCGCAGCTCACGTCGACCACGGAAAGACGACGCTGACAGACAACCTCCTTGCGGGCGCAGGGATGATCGCCGACGAAGGCGAGGCGACCCGCCTGATGATGGACACCGAGGAGGACGAACAGGAACGCGGTATCACCATCGACGCGGCGAACGTCTCGATGACGCACGAACACGAGGGGAAGAACCACCTCATCAACCTCATCGACACGCCGGGCCACGTCGACTTCGGTGGCGACGTGACCCGCGCGATGCGCGCCGTCGACGGCGCACTCGTCGTCGTGGACGCCGTCGAGGGCGCGATGCCGCAGACCGAGACGGTCGTTCGTCAGGCCCTCCGCGAGGGCGTCAAGCCCGCGCTGTTCATCAACAAGGTCGACCGCCTCATCTCGGAACTGCAGGAAGGTCCCGAGGAGATGCAGCAGCGTCTCACCGACGTCATCGGCGACGTCAACGAGCTCATCCGCGGGATGACCCAAGACATGGACAACGTCGACGACTGGACCGTCTCCGTCGAGGACGGTACCGTCGCCTTCGGGTCCGCCCTCTACAAGTGGGGCGTCTCGCTCCCGTCGATGCAGGAGACGGGCATGTCGTTCGGCGACATCATCGAACTCGAACGCGCCGACAAGCGCCGCGAACTCCACGAGAAGACGCCGCTGTCGGACGTCGTTCTCGACATGGTCGCCGAGCACTTCCCCAACCCGCTCGAAGCCCAGCCCCGTCGTATCCCGCGCGTCTGGCGCGGCGACGACGAGTTGGACCTCGCACACCAGATGCGCGACGTCGACGACGACGGCGAAGTCGTCTTCATGGTGACCGACATCTCGATGGACCCCCACGCGGGCGAAATCGCGACCGGTCGCCTCTTCTCCGGCACCATCAAGAAGGGCCAAGAGCTCTACGTCTCCGGGACGGCGGGGAAGAACCGCGTCCAGTCCGTCGGTATCTTCATGGGCGGCGAACGGGAGGAACTCGACCGCGGCGTCCCTGCCGGGAACATCGCGGCCGTCACCGGCCTCCGCGACGCCATCGCGGGTTCGACCGTCTCCTCGGTCGAGATGACGCCGTTCGAGTCCATCGAGCACATCTCCGAGCCCGTCATCACGAAGTCCGTGGAGGCGAAGAACATGGACGACCTGCCGAAGCTCATCCAGACGCTCCAGCAGGTCGCGAAGGAGGACCCGACCATCCGCGTCGAGATTAACGAGGACACCGGCGAGCACCTCATCAGCGGACAGGGCGAGCTCCACCTCGAAGTCATCACCCAGCGCATCCAGAAGAACCAGGGCATCCCGGTCGTCACCGGCGAACCCATCGTCGTCTACCGCGAGATGCCGCAGTCGCAGTCCCGCGAAGTCGAGGGCGTCTCCCCGAACCGCCACAACAAGTTCTACATCACGGTCGAACCCCTCAGCGAGGACATCGTCGACCAGATCAAGCGCGGCGAAGTCTCGATGGACATGCCCGAACTGGAGCGCCGCGAGGCGCTGCAGGAGGCCGGCATGGACAAGGACACCTCGCAGGACGTCGAACACATCCACGGCACGAACATCCTCATCGACGACACGAAGGGTATCCAGCACCTCAACGAGACGATGGAACTCGTCATCGAGGGTCTCGAAGAGGCGCTCGACGACGGTCCCCTCGCCGCGGAACCCGTGCAGGGGTCGCTCCTCCGCCTCCACGACGCGAAGCTCCACGAGGACACCATCCACCGCGGTCCGGCGCAGGTCATCCCCGCCGTCCGCGATGCCGTCCACCGTTCGCTCATCGACGCGGACATCAAGCTCCTCGAACCCATCCAGGACGTCCGCATCGACGTTCCCTCCGAGCACATGGGCTCGGCCTCCGGCGAGATTCAGGGTCGCCGCGGCCGCGTCGACGACATGTACCAGGAGGGTGACCTCATGGTCATCGAGGGCATCGCGCCCGTCGAAGAGATGATCGGCTTCTCCTCGGACATCCGATCTGCCACCGAGGGCCGCGCCTCCTGGAACACCGAGAACGCCGGCTTCCGCGTCCTCTCGGACAACCTCCAGCGCGAGAAGATAATGGAGATCCGAGAGCGGAAGGGAATGAAGCTCGAACTCCCGCAGTCCATCGACTACATCTAAGCGTCGGCAGCCGTCTCCGACGTTCTTCTCTCTTCGTCGCCGACCCGGAGCGACCGCTCCGCGTCGAACTCCGCTCTCGCCGTCCGTATCCCCCGAGAATCTCCCGACGAGTACCCCGACTCGCGCACGGGAGCGGTCTCGCTGGACGGCCGAGACCGTCGCCGAAGCGCACCGAGGGGATATCGCGTTCGACGGGGGCGACGGCGGCGGCGCGGCGGTGACGCTCTCGGCCCCCGCCTTTGACAGTCCTCAGTCGCGGAGGCGCACCGGACCGTCGCCGCCGCGCCCGCCCAGGAGGCTGGGGTTGTACTGCGCCATCGGATGCACCTCGAAGTCGCGGACGTGCCGCTTCACGCCGAAACTGTTGTCGAGGGTGAACGCCGGGAGGTGGACCCGGTCTTCGAGGAGCGTCGTGATGGCCTCCTCGTACAGCGTCCGTCGCTTCTCGCGTTTTCTCGTCCGGCGGGCGCGCCGGATGTTCTCCATCACCGACTCCTCGTGGTAGAACGTCCCGTTGGTGGCGTCCTCCTGACTCCAGTGGAAGAGCGGATAGAGGTACGTGTCCGGGTCCGGACCGCCGGCCCACGACCCGACGTACATCTCGTACTCCGTTTTGTTCCCGGAGGTGACCGTCTCGCGGAACTTCTTCCAGTGGTGTTTGACGACGCGGGCGCGCCGGAAGCCCGCGTTCTTCAGGCCGTGGGCGACGGCGTTGGCCAACTTCTCGCGCATCTTGTCGTTGTGGGGGACGACTATCTTCGGCGACCAGTTCTTCACGCCCGCCTCCTCGAACAGCACCTTGGCCTTCTCGGCGTTCTTGTCGTGAGGGATGGCCCGCCACTCGTCGAGCGGGAAGTTCCACGCCTTCGCGAGGCGGTTGGGGAGCGGACTCGGCTGGCGTTCGCCGCCCTCGCCGACGATGTGTTCGACGAACTTGTCCATCGAGACGAGGTAGTCGATGGCCTCGCGGACTTTCGGGTCGGCGGTGGGTTCGGTCCCGCAGTTGAACGCGAGGAAGTAGGAACTGAAACTGGGCCGTTGGACGATGGAGACGCTCGGCATCTTCCGCGTGGCCTTCCACAACTTGGGCTGGATTCGCTCCGCGATGTCGCTTTGACCCGTCTTCAGCGCCATCGACCGCGCGAGGCCCGCGTGCGTGTTGATGAGTTTGACCCGTTCTATCTTCGCGCCGCCGTCGCCCCAGAAGTCGTGCCAGCGGTTCAGGTACACGTACTTCCCGCGCTTGAACACCTTCGGTCGGTAGGGGCCGGACCCGACCGTCGAGTCGGGTCGCTTCCCGAACATCGTCGCGTTCTGTTCGCGGACGCTCTTCGGTACCACCTTGCGCGTCAGCGCGTACTCGAAGGCGGGGTAGGGGTGCGAGAGTTCGAACCGGACGGTTCGCTCATCCGGCGTCTCTATCGACTCCAGCATCTCCACCTGCCACGCGTTCGGCGACTCCTCGGCTATCGGCGCCTCGTACGTGTACTTCACGTCCTCCGCCGTCACGTCGGTCCCGTCTTGGAACGTTGCGCCCTCGGCCAGCGAGACGGTGTACGTCTTCCCGTCGTCGCTCACCGTCGGTTCCCCCGCGGCGAGGACGGGGACGCGGTTCATCCCTCGGTCGTACGCGTACAACCCCTGAAACACGAGGTTCGCCGCCTTCGCCGACCACGCGTCGGTCATCTCGATTGGGTCGAGCGTGATGGGCGGCAGAACCATCGAGTACCGGAGTTGCTCGCCCGAGTCGTTACCGGGGACGGCTTCGGCCGAACACCCCGAGAGCGCCGTTCCCGCGGCGACGGCAATACCCCTGAGTGCGTCGCGTCTACCGAGCGTCGGGTTCTCTTCGGTCATCATTTGTCACCCTTGGTGGACATCCACGGCAGTAGGTCTTCGATCGGTTCGCGTTCGAAGTAGAACAGTTCACTCCCGACGACGAGTATCGAGATGACGATGACGGTGTAGAAAACGCCGGGACTGTTGACGTAGAGGTTGTAGAGGAGCAGGGGGAAGAACACCACCGACCCGACGACGCCGACGGCGGGCACGACGGCGTACAGGTCGTCGAAGTCGTCGCGCTTGTGGAACGCGAGCCAACTCATACCGCCGAAGACGGCGATGAACGCCAGCGAGGCGAACGACGTGATGCTGGAGAGACTCCCGTAGACGGCGAACGCGGCCGAGAGGACGCCGAGGACGACGACGATGTTCTTCGGGATGTCGTCGTCGCCGCCGCCGCCGAATCGCTCGGGGAGGAGTCCCATGTCGATGAGGTCACGGGAGAACTGCGCGCTGCTGAAGAGCGTCGCGTTGACGGCGCTCGCGGTCGAAAACAGCGCGGAGAGGCCGATGACGAACGCGCCGATGCGGCCCATGAACTCGATGCCCGCGTAGAGCAGCGACACCTCCGGCGCGACGGCGATGACCGACAGTTGTAGGAGGCTCACCGTCGTCAACGCCACCAGGACGTACAACGCCGTCGCGGTGGGGATGGAGACGTAGATGGCCTTCTTGATGTTCTCGACCGGATCGTCGAACTGCCCTTGGTCGTAGAGGAGCAACTGCCAGCCTTGGAAGGCGACGAACGACATCGCCGCGCCGACGACCGGACTGGGGGTGAGCACCTGGTCGAACCCGAACGTAAGCGTGCGGCCGTTGAAGGCGTACCAGACGCCCCACAGGCCGAAGACCCCGATGACCGCGACTTTGAAGGCCGTGAGCACGTCCTCGGCCTTCCCCGTCTCCGAGGCGCCCATCAGGTTGAGGCCGACGAAGACGGCGATGAGGATGGCGGCGACGACGTTCGCCACCGGGACGCCGAGGAAGTGGAGTCGGCCGAGTAACTCGGAGAAGAACCCGGCGAACGCGTAGGCGTACAGCGCCATCGACCCGATGTAACCGAACAGGAGCGTCCATCCGGTCATCCCCGCGAGGGTGTCCTGTCCTACGTACTCCCGGATGAACGTCGGCGCGCCGCCGTTGCCCTCCGCGTGTTCGTTCAACTTCACGTAGCTGTACCCCGCACACATCGCTACCGTCCCCGCGACAAGGAAGGCGACCCACGCGGCGGTCCCCGAGATGGCGACGACGATGCCGAACGCGGAGTAGATTCCGCCTCCGATCATCCCTCCCAGCGCCATCGCCACCGCTTCCTTCAGGCCCAAACTTCCCATGCACGAGGGTCGCCCGTGCAGCGCGGAGTATTTGACGGCCGGTCGTCAGAGTTGTTTTTCTCAGGCTATCCCCCGTCCGAATCCGTCACGCGTGCGAACGCTCGGCCGACGCCGGACAGATTTGCAATCGACGAAGGCTTATAAGCCGAGCAACGAGTTGTCGGTAGTATGCAGACGGGGACCTCCCTCCCGCGCCGCATCGACACGGAGCAACAGTCCGACCGCTCCCTGTCGACAACAGGCGAGCGACGCGTCCGGGGGGTGGAACGATGAGCGACGAGGAGTCCGCTCCGGCGGCCGACCCCGAGGAGGTCACCGAGACGGACGGCGGCGAACGGCCGCAGCCGCACACGATTCGCCTCGAACTCGTGGACGAACCGGGCGAACTGCTCGCCGCGCTCCGTCCGATCTCGGACAACGGCGGCAACCTCCTCTCTATCTTCCACGAACGGGGGAACCTGACGCCCCGCGGCCGCATCCCCGTCGAAGTGGACTTGGAGTGTCCGCCCGACCGCTTCGACACCATCGTCGAGGCCCTCCGGGACGAGGGGGTCAACGTCATCCAAGCGGGCGCGGAGCGCTACGGCGAGGAACTCTCGGTCGTCCTCATCGGCCACCTCGTCGATACGGACCTCTCGGATACGCTCCGGCGCATCGAGGAGTGCAGTTCGGCGTCGCTGTCGGACATCTCGCTCAACGCGCCGGAGGGTAGAGAGGACGTTTCGAGCGCCCGCCTCCGCCTCGCCACCCGCGCGGGCGAGACGCAGGCCGCGATAGACGCCGTTCGGACGATAGCCGACGAGAAGGACCTGCACGTCGTCGAACCCCTCACGGAGGGGAGCGCATGAGCGGAAAGCGCCTCGCCGTCGTCGGCGCGGGTGCGGTCGGCGGGTCCGTCGTCGAACTCGCCGCGGAGTACGGTCACACCGTCACCGCCTTCGCCGACTCCTCGTCGGCGGCGGTCGATGCGGACGGCCTCGACCCCGACGCCGTCCTCGCCCGGAAGCGGACGGAGGGCGTGGTGGGGAGCGACGACCCCGAGGACGCCGTAGACGCCGAGTACGACGTGCTGGTGGAGGCGACGCCGACGACGCTCGGCGACGCGGAACCCGGATTCTCCCACGCGCGCGCGGCCCTCGAACGCGACCGGCACCTCGTGCTGGCGAACAAGGGGCCGGTCGCGGAGCGCTACGGCGAGTTGATGTCGCTCGCTCGCGAGAGCACGGGCGACGTTCGGTTCGAGGCGACGGTCGGCGGCGCGATTCCCGTCCTCTCGACCGTCGAGGACCTCGGTCCCTCGCACGTCGAGGCCGCGCGCGGCGTCCTCAACGGGACGGCCAACTTCGTCCTCTCGCGGATGGCCGCCGAGGGCCTCGGCTACGAACACGTCCTCGCGGAGGCGCAGGACCTCGGCGTCGCGGAGGCCGACCCCTCCTTCGACGTCGAGGGGACCGACGCGGCGCTGAAGTGCGTCATCCTCGCGAACGTGCTCTCGGACGACAGCGAGTACACCCTCGAAGACGCCGAAGTCGAGGGCATCACGGAGATACCCGGGAGCGCGCTGGACCTGGCGGCCGAGGACGGGCGGACGATTCGCCTCATCGGCGAGGCGACGGCCGACGGCGGCGTCCGCGTCGGTCCGCGCCTCGTGCCGAAGAACGCCGCGCTGTCGGTCACCGGGACGCGGAACATCGTCCAACTGGAGACGGCCCACGCCGGCCAGTTGAACATCAGCGGACGCGGCGCGGGCGGCCCGGAGACGGCGACGGCCGTTCTCGCCGACGTGGAACGGCTCGACTGAGCGCCGACGCCCGGCGTTCCCGTCACCGGAATTGCACGTTCGACCGGAAACTCCGGGATGCGGTGTGACATCTCCTCGCACAAATCGCGGTACGGCGGCGCTCCGGGCCGTATAGCGTATCGAAATCGTTTTAGGTGTTTCAGGTTAAACACCCTTCCACAGAGCGCCTTAGCGCGTGACCCACCAATGAGTGACAAACCGCACCAAAACTTGGCCATCATCGGCCACGTTGACCACGGAAAGAGTACGCTCGTGGGCCGACTCCTGTTCGAGACAGGGTCCGTCCCCGAGCACGTAATCGAGCAGCACCGAGAAGAGGCCGAGTCCAAGGGCAAGGGCGGATTCGAGTTCGCCTACGTCATGGACAACCTCGCCGAAGAGCGCGAGCGCGGTGTCACCATCGACATCGCCCACCAGGAGTTCGACACCGACGAGTACTACTTCACCATCGTCGACTGTCCTGGTCACCGCGACTTCGTGAAGAACATGATCACGGGCGCCTCGCAGGCGGACAACGCGGTTCTCGTCGTCGCCGCCGACGACGGTGTCGCGCCCCAGACCCGTGAGCACGTCTTCCTCGCCCGCACGCTGGGCATCGGCGAACTCATCATCGCCGTCAACAAGATGGACGTCGTCGACTACAGCGAGGACACCTACAAGGAGGTCAAGGAAGAAGTCCAGAACCTCCTGAAGCAGGTTCGCTTCCGCTCCGAGGACGCGACGTTCGTCCCCATCTCGGCGTTCGAGGGCGACAACATCGCGGAAGCGTCCGACAACACGTCGTGGTACGACGGTCAGACGCTGCTGGAAGCGCTCAACGACCTGCCGGAGCCGGAGCCGCCGACGGACGCGCCGCTTCGACTGCCGATTCAGGACGTCTACACCATCTCCGGCATCGGTACCGTCCCCGTCGGACGTATCGAGACCGGTGTGATGAGCCCCGGCGACAACGTCTCCTTCCAGCCCTCCGACGTGGGCGGGGAAGTGAAGACGGTCGAGATGCACCACGAAGAGGTCGACCAAGCGGGCCCCGGTGACAACGTCGGGTTCAACGTCCGTGGCGTCGGCAAGGACGACATCCGCCGCGGTGACGTCTGCGGTCCCGCCGACGACCCGCCGTCCGTCGCCGAGACGTTCAAGGCGCAGGTCGTCGTCATGCAGCACCCCTCGGTCATCACGGCCGGGTACACGCCGGTCTTCCACGCCCACACGGCGCAGGTCGCGTGTACCATCGAGGAGATCAACCAGAAGCTCGACCCCTCCTCGGGCGAAGTCGCCGAGGAGAACCCCGACTTCATCAAGTCCGGCGACGCTGCGGTCGTGACGGTCCGACCGCAGAAGCCGCTCAGCATCGAGCCGTCGGGCGAAATCCCGGAACTCGGCAGCTTCGCCGTCCGCGACATGGGTCAGACCATCGCGGCCGGCAAGGTGCTCGAGGTCAACGAGCGATAGAATGCAGCAGGCACGCGTTCGTCTCGCCGGGACCAGCCCGGACGACCTCGACGACATCTGCGACGACGTCCGCGAAATCGCCAACAAGACGGGCGTCAATCTCAGCGGGCCGATTCCGCTGCCGACGAAGACGCTCGAAGTTCCGACGCGGAAGTCCCCCGACGGAGAGGGGACGGCCACGTGGGAACACTGGGAGATGCGCGTCCACAAGCGTCTCATCGACATCGACGCTGACGAACGCGCCCTGCGCCAACTGATGCGCATTCAGGTGCCGAACGACGTCAGCATCGAAATCGTCCTCGAAGACTGATTACGAGGCCGACCGTTCGGACGAGGCGCACATCTTAGGGGTCGTCTCGCGTCCCGTGTGCGGTCCACGACGCTGAGGCGTCCGCGCCTTCTCTCTCACTTTCGACTCTCGACCCGCCAGCGACCGCTCTCTCCGTTCGCGGGTGTGCGACGCGTTCGCTTTGCCGATTCGAAACAGAAGGTACAAATGACCGCACGCCTTCGAACGAAGTGCGGGCTCGTAGATCAGTGGCAGATCGCTTCCTTCGCAAGGAAGAGGCCCGGGGTTCAAATCCCCGCGAGTCCATTCGCGCTTCGCGCGACACCGAAGGAACGCAACTCCTTCCCGCTGTGCGATTCTCCTATGCTCTTTATAACCGAGAGCGGTGAGTCCATGCGAGTTCGCGGTGATTCTTGTCCCGGTGAGTTGAATCGAGGTTCGCGTCCGGTCCTCGCCGTGAGGGGATTCCATGGATGCAACCAGGAACGTTCGAAGATAAGTTTATCCCTCAAACAGTAGAAACAGCCGCTAAGTAGGAGTGCCTATTTATCGGGGCGAGTCGAGAAGAACACCCAACGCCCACCATCTTCGGTTAACGTGTCGGCGGTTCCCCACTCATCTACGACAGTGAAACCAGCGTTCCGTAGGTGTTCTCGTGTGGCTTCTGCTCCGGCGATATGCCACTGCATCTCGGTACCGCTCCCAAGCCAATTCGGATTTGACCCACTCCATTCATCAGGGCCTTCGGAGAGGAGCAACCGCCCGTCGGGACGCAAGATGCGCGCGAACTCGTCGATAACCGCTTGGTGTTCTTCCAGTGGAACGTGAATCAACGAGTGGTATGCAGTGATCGCATCAAACAGGCTGTCGCGGACAGGAAGATTTGTCATATCGCCCTGTATGAGCGACGCACGAGGAGCGTTTTCCGTGGCCAACTCCAGTTGTGTACGGGAAAAATCCATCCCGGCTGCGGTCGTCGATGCACTCAACTGGCGGAGGACTGGTGCCCCCTGTCCGCAACCAGCATCGAGAACACGCGCAGACTCCGAAAGCGGTCTGAGAAACTGGTCGAGTATGTCCATCCCGTGACCGCCTTCAGACCGTTCTGCGGCATACGTCTCGGCTAAGTTATCGTAACTGCGTCGAACAACGTCCTTATCAACCATTCCGATTAGATACTGGCGTATAGCACTTCAATTTTTCATGAAGGTGTTCAATTCGAGCTCTGTACTGAACGATGTGAGTTTCTCATTCCTGCGGAGCCTTGAGTTGGTTCGTAGACGAAAGGAAGACTCGGTTGTAGAGGAGGAGAACTAACACGGTGGAGAGAACGGCCGTCACGATGGGGACGATAGTTACTGCGACTCCGCCTATCCCCAGCAGAGTGGTCACCATCTGTCCGACGATCAGTCCGAGCGCTATCCCCGTAACGAGGCTCAAGACGTTCTGAAGCGGACCGGGGGTGTCCTCCGTAGAACTCGCTAGAATTTGATGTTCGATTCACATTCCATAACCTTTCTCGAACAGAGGTTGTGCTCGCAGGTGACCCACTTCGCACGGCTACCGACGAACGAAAAACCGCGTCGCCGACCGATTGTTCGAGAAGTGCCCGGCCCTCGGATCTGCCGAACCCTCTGATACGCTTCGCTAGAACTCGTTCAGGGACGTGTGTTCGAACGGTCCGGGAACACGTTTCCGCCGTCTTCCAGCGACTCGACCGTCGATTCGAACACCCCCCTCGCGTTCTCGTTCAGGTCGCCCAGTATCGCGTCCCGGCCGAGGGCGCTGGCTCCGATTCCGACGCTTCCCGACCCCGCCAAGGGGTCGAACACGAGGTCACCCTTCTCGGTGAAGTGTTCGAGCAACACGCCCACCACCTCCAACGGGAGGCGGGTCGGGTACTTCGGCATCTCCTTCAGATAGTTTCGTTTGACGTCCAGCACCGAGAGGTTCGACTCGCCCTCCTGGCAGTGCTCGAAGGAGCACTCGTTCGAGTAGTACCAGTCGTCGCCCTTCACGAGCCAGAATAACTCGTAGACGTTGTGCGCGGGGCGCCTCTTGCAGTAGGGGGCGAAGTTGTACGCCCAGTACAGCTTCCCCTCCAGTCGCCACGTCTCGTGGTCGAGCGCGGTCTGATGGAGGATGTGGCTGTTGTCCTTGCCCGAGAAGACGATCGCTTGCCCGTTAGCGGTGGTGTTCCGCGCGAGAGCGTCCAGTAACTGATCGACCTTCTCCGCGTACCGGTCCGTCTTCCACTCGACGTACCCGTCCACGACGCGGGATTCGTCTCGGTTGTAGTTTCCCGCCTTCCCGCCGAATTCGAGACCGAACGGAGGGTCGGAAATCGCGATATCCGCGTCGACGTCGCTCCACTCGGTCATGTCGTTTAACTCGTAGGAAAGGTCCCCGTGAACGCCCCCCGAGAAGATATCGCTCATCTTCTCAGATCACCGCTCACGGAGCGTAAGTGTCCTCTGACGCTCCGCTCTCCGGGCCACTCCGACGCGCGGGCGGACACTCATCTAGTCGCTCACGTGTCCGGCCGCATGTCGAACCCCTCTACCTCCATAATCTCCCGCTCGCCGCACTCGGGACACCGTTTGCGCGCCTTCTCGAACCGCTCGCCGCACTCGACGCACTCGTACTGAACCCCGCGTTCGGTGTCCGGGACGAGCATCTCCTTCACCGTGCTAATGAGGCTCACCCGAAGAGATAGGCGATAGGCGTTGAAAGGCGTTTTTCGTCGGTGCGCGTACCTTCACGGACGACGACAGTTCAGTCGTCCGCCGTCGCCGTCTTGCCTCCCGACGGCCCGCGGCCCTTCGACTTCGCCTGTACCGCTATCGTGTCCTTCGCCCGAACGTCCCGCGAGGAACTGCCGACCAGAACGTCGAACGCGCCCGCTTCGACCGTCCACCCGTCCTCGGGGTGGTAGAAGGAGAACGCCTCCTCGTCGAGCTCGAACTCCACCGTCGTCTCCTCGCCGGGCGAGAGGCGCACCTTCTCGAACGCCTTCAGCTCCTTCGGCGGTCGCTCGACGCTCGCGTCCCTGTCGCCGACGTACAGTTGCACCACCTCGGCGCCCTCGTAGTCGCCGACGTTCTTCACCCGCACCTTCGCCTTCACCGTCTCCTTGTTCCGGTTCTTCACTTTCGGCGTGACCCGGAGGGCGTCGTACTCGAAGTCCGTGTAGGACTCGCCGTGGCCGAACGGGAACCGCGGTTTGACGCCGTGTTCGTCGAAGTGGCGGTAGCCGACGAAGACGCCCTCGTCGTAGTACACCGTCCCGTCGATTCCGGGGTAGGCCCGCGCGCCGTCCGGGAGCGTCGCCACCTCCCCCGGGAGGTAGTCCTCGACGCTCTCGGCGAACGTCACCGGCGTCTTTCCGGACGGATTGGCCTCGCCGAACAGGAGGTTCGCCACCGCCGTCCCGCCCTCCTGTCCGGGGAACCACACCTGCAGGATGGCCGGCACGTCGTCGGCCCACGGCGTCGCCACCGGCGCTTCGGTGTTCAGCAAGACGACCGTTCGGTCGTTGGCGTCGGCGACGCTCTCGATCAGCGCGTTCTGGTTGCCGGGGAGTTCGTACTCGTGGCGGTCGTCGCCGTAGAACGTGTCCGTCCGCGCGAGGACGACCGTCTCGTCAGCCGACTCGGCCGCCTCGACGGCGTCCGCTATCGCCTCGGGGGTGGTCCACTCGAAGCGGACGGGAGCGGTGCCCGCCGCGTCGACGCGAACCTCGTACTCCTCGCCCGCTTCGAGTTCGACGGCGGCCTCCTCGGTCTTCGGGCCGGAGAACCCGCCGCCTTCGCTCCAGATGACCTCCTCGCCGTCGAGGTAGACGGCTCCCTCCCCCTGACTCGCCAGTTGGAGGGCGAACGTCCCACTCGACGGCGCGGTGAGCGTCCCGGACCATCGGACGGTGACGTTGTCGGAGGCGATGCCGTCGAGGTCCGACTCGGTGAGGTCTATCTGCTCTTCGACGCGCGTGCGCACCGGGTCGCCGGACCAGTCGTCCGAGGCGAAGTACTCGGCGGTGAACCCCGCGTCGCCGCTCTCGGACGCGAACGCGTCCGGTCCGGCGAGTTCGTACTGGTCCGTCGCGACGGGCGTGACCGTCACGTCGTCGTCGACGCTCTCGATGCCCGCCACCGGACCGACGCGGCGGATGGCCTCGATGTGGTCGCTGCCGCCGACGCTCGGTTTGAACTCCTCGGGCGTCGGACCGACGACGGCGAGTTCGTCCACCTCGTCCTCGTCGAGGGGGAGAACGCCCGAGTCGTTCTGCAGGAGGACCGACCCCTCTTCGGCGATTCGCTGGGCGAGTTCGAAGTGCTCATCGGTCCCGCGGACGGGTTCGGATCCCTCTCGTTCGCCGGAGAGCGCGCCGATTTCGGCCTGCGAGTCGAGCGTTCGGCGCACCATCTCGTCCACGACGCTCTCGTCGAGTTCGCCGCTCTCGACGGCTTGCTTCAGGGCGTCGCCGAAGTAGTTCTCGGACGGCATCTCCACGTCGAGGCCGCTTTTCGCCGCGTCCACGGTACTGTGAGTTCCGTACCAGTCGGAGACGACGAAGCCGTCGAACTCCCACTCTCCCTTGAGAACGTCGCGCAGTAACTGCTCGTTCTCGCTGCAGAACTCCCCGTTGACCTTGTTGTACGCGGGCATCACCGCGCCGGCGTCGCCCTCCGTGACGGCCGCCTCGAACGGCCGGTAGTATATCTCGCGGAGGGCGCGTTCGTCCACTCTGACGTCGTGTTCGGAGAAGGAGAAGTAGTCGTTCACATCGCCGGTCGTGCTGGCCTGATTGTAGCAGACGAAGTGTTTCAGCGTCGCGATGACGCCCTCGGACTGGACGGCGCCCGTGTACGTGGCGGCCATCGCCGACGCGAGGGCCGGGTCCTCGCCGTACGTCTCGCCGCTTCGAGCGTGGAGGGGGATGCGGAACGTGTCCATCGAGGGCGCGAGCAACACCTCGACGCCCCCGCTTTTCACCTCGCGGGCGATGGCCGCGCCCATCTCGGCGTTGAGGTCCGGGTCGAACGTCGCCGCCGCCGCTATCGGATGCGGGAAGTCCGTCGTCGGTTCGCCCAACGACGCGCCCGGCGGCCCGTCGGCCATCCCCATCCCGGGGACGCCGAGTCGTTCGACCCCCTGCAGGTAGCCCGCGATTCCCTCCGGGCCCCCTTCCGCGCCGTGCGTCCGCGACACTTTCTCGTCTAACGTCATCTCCTCCACCAGTTCGGCCGCGTCAGCGTCGCCGTCGGCGGTGGTCCCGCCCTCGCCGTCCTCCCCGGCGGCCGCCGTCCCCGAGAGCGCACCCCCGGCGGCCGACACCGCGGCCGCTAACTGGACGAACTGCCGCCTCGATACCCCTGAAACGTCGTGGTGTTCCTCTTCGGACACGGAATGTGCGGTGAACTCACATGATAATAAATATCATAGTCGTTCACGAAAATTGCGAGCGAGCGTCTTTCTCTCGAACTAGGGCGACGACGGCTTGAGCGGCGCAACGACAAGTGGTATCAATACCCATGGCTTAGGGCCGAACGGTGGGCACCGATGGCGTTCCTCACCGACCTCAAGGAGAGAATCGACCGGTGGCGCACCGCCGACCCGTACCACTACGAGTGCACCGTCTGCGAACGGACGTTCCAGTCGGACCGCAGGAAGTGTCCCGACTGCGGCGGCGCCGTCGAACGGGCCACCGGAACGGAATCGACGGGGGCAGAACCGCTCCCGTGAGTCGGTCGGTCCGCCGGCCGGCGTCCGGTCGGCGTTTTTCCCGTCGCCCCGTCTTCGGCCTGTTCCCCCGCGTCTCTCCGAGTTCTCGCCGTCCGCCGGCGGGAAATGAACCGGCGGAGGCGACGCCTCGCTAACACAGGTTGGGTCGTCCGGCTACCGGTCGCTCGATCACCGCAGTCGGTCACCGGGCCGAAAGTGACTCCCGGGTACGCCGCGACTTCAGGGCGATGGCCGACGAACCGATCGCACGCGGAGAACGGAGGCGACGCACGGAGTCGGGGGAACCGCACGTCCAGACCGTCGCACGGGAGTTCGCGGCGCTGAACTTCGCCGCCGGCCTCCTCACGATGGTCGGTCCGACCGTCGAGAACGACGACGACGGACTCGTGAACACCGATCCGGGCCTGTTTCTCGGTGCCGTCGCGGTCAACGGCAGACACTCGATGCTGCACGTGACGTACGGCGCAGTCGGGTTGCTCGCTTGCCGCACCGAGGCGTCGGCCCGCGCCTACTTGGGACTCGGCGGCGTCCTCTTCGCCGGCCTGTTCGCGGCGGGGTGGCGCGCGTTCGGCTTCGAACGCGGCGTCCACCTGGTGATGGGGATGGCGATGGACGGGTGGGGGAACCTCGCCCACGCCCTCCTCGCGGCGTTCGGTCTCCGCCGCGCGTTCGACGCCGAGTGAAGCGGAGTGCGCCGCGTCCGAACGCGGCGGCGTCCGCGATTAGTCCTCGTCTCGGGGAAGTCGATTCGGAGAACGCCCTCGCTGTCGTCGTTGACCCCTCCCGGGTAGGAGTAAAATTATCACACAGCACCCCGTCGTCTCCGACAGAACATGGACGACGCAGCGTACGACGACCTCATCTCGTCCGTGACGCCGCACGAGTCTAGCGGCGGCGTCACCACGTACCGCAACACGGTGAGCATCGCCTGTCCGGCCTGCGAGAAACCGTTCGACGACCTCGTGGTCTGCGAGGAGGAGTACAACAGCCTCGAACTGAGCATGCTGTTGGACCTCTGCGTCACGACGCACGACGACGACGTGCTACTCTTCACCCACAAGAAGTAGCGTCGCGGGCGGACGGGAGGGCGGTCAGTCCTCGCGCAGGTCCGCTTGCTTGGGCGGCAGACCCTTCTCGTTGACGACGTTGCCCTCGTCGTCTACGGTCCGGAGGCCGCGGTTGTTCACCGCGTAGGGGTCAAGATGCACCTCTTCGAGGAACTGCTTGTACAGTCGCTCGGCGGTTTCGGCGTCCTTCTGGCGGTCCGACGCCCGGTCGCACAGTTCGATGAGGTCCTCGGGGACGTCGTTCTCGTGGACGATCCAGTGGTTGATGAGGTCCGACAGTCGGCGGATGGGCGAGGTGAAGTGCCCGTAGATGTCGAAGTTCAGGGCGTGGTGCCCGCCGAAGGGGTCGTTCATGTACTTCGCGCGGGGCATCACTTTCAGGACGGCACGCTGAATCTTGTTGAGGGCGCGCGGCGGCGAGTTTTCGAGAGCGGCGTTGACGGCCTTCCGCGGGTCGTCGAACGACGCGCTCGGGATGGAGACGCCGTCGAGTTCCATGATCTCGCGGAGCGCCTTGTCCCACTGGTCGGGGGTCGGTTGCGGGTGGACGCGGTACATCGCCTCGACGCCGCGGTTCCACATCAGTTCGTGCGTGACGGCCTTGTTGGCCTTCAGCATGCACTCCTCGATGATGGTGTGCGCCCTGTCGCGCCGCGGGTTGAGGACCAGAGAGCCATCCTCCTTTCGCTGTTGGTGCATCTGGTCCGCGAGTTCGAAGACGAGGTTACACTCCTCGTGAAGCGGCAGGTCCTCGTCGTCGAGGCGCGCCTCGCACTGCGTGTAGGTGAGTCGTTCGTCCGACTCGATGACGGATTTGTAGATCTCGATGTTCTCGAAGGAGAGGTTCTCCTTGTCTATCTCCATCTCGACGGTGTGGGCGAGGCGGTCCTCGTTGGGGACGAGCGAACAGACCGTCTCCGCCAGCGTCGGCGGGAGCATGTGGATGGTGTACGCGGGCAGGTAGACGGTGTTGCCGCGCTTTACCGCCTCGTCCCACATCTCCGACCCGGGGTGGACGTAGTGGCTCACGTCGGCGATGTGGACCCACAGCGTGTACGTCTCGTCGTTCTCTTCGATGCTGACGGCGTCGTCGAAGTCCTGTGCGTCCACCGGGTCCGTCGTCCACGTCGTCAGGTCGCGTAAATCGCGTCGCTCGTCGATTTCGTCCTGAATCTCGTCGTGGACGCCCTCGGTTCGTTCCCGGGCCTCAGTGAGGACTTCCGGCGGGAACTTGTCCCGAATCTCGAACTCCTCGAAGAGTTCCTCGCGTTTCTCTTGCAGTTGCCGGGCGACGTCGGGGCTGATTTCGACGGGCCCCTGCCCCTCCGCCGTCCCGGCCTGCGCCTGCGCGTCGTTCGACATGCGCACGACTAAACGGGAGAGGTAGTTAGTCGTGTCGCACGCAGGGTCGATACCTCGGCGGGCGAGGGGGCCGTCCTTCGGTCTCTCGCCCGTCGCGTCCGCTCGACGGATTTTTTCGGGGGTCTCAAAAATCGGGCGGCAGCCGCGGGCGTCGCGTCAGGACTCTCGGTTCGTCTCTTCGGCGGACCCGTACCGTTCCTCTACCGCGCCGAAGTACCGACTGAGGAACTCCGCACGGTCCGCCCCGTCTCGTTCCACCTCCACGAGGAGTCCCTCCAACTCGTCTCGGGGTTGGTGACAGAGCCCCCGATAGCACTCCTTACAGAGGTGTTCGAACTCCTTTCCGTGCCGGTCCCAACGGTTGCCCTCTTTGTCGTACTCTCGCGCCTCCGAGCGGAGGACCGAGGTACCGCAGGCGATGCAGACGACCATCTTCCGGTCCCGGTTGGTCCGGGAGCGCCACATACGATTCACCAAGCGCCGCCGTTACTTAGCGTTTATTCCCGTTCGACCGGCTCGTCGGGGCGTAGACGGTCTGTCTACGGAGAATGTGGCCGAACCCGTACGCTTCGAATAACGGTCGATTTATTCGCGCCCGCGGCGCACTAACGAACATGAAGGTGAAGTCCCGGCACCACCTCCGGAGCGACGAGATAGCCGACATCGAAGACACCATCGCCGACCGCACGGGCGTCGAACTCGACGGCGACGCCTACGAGATGGTCGAACTCGCGGACTCGGAGTACGACATCGTCCTCGTGGACGGCGAACCGGTCGTGATGTTCCTCGACGGCGACCCGGCGTTGACCGTCCGCGGCGCGAACCAGTACTCGCCGTCGCGCAACGTCGTCACCGTGGACGCGGGCGCTATCTCGTTCGTCAGCGACGGGGCCGACGTGATGCGCCCCGGCATCGTCGAAGCGGACGACTCCATCGAGTCGGGCGATTTCGTCCTCGTCGCCGAGGAGACGCACGGCAAGGTGCTGGCGGTCGGCCGCGCACTCGAACCCGGGAGCGAGATGGTCGGCGACTCGGGGAAGGTCGTCGACTCGATACACCATGTCGGCGACGAACTGTACGAGTTCTCCGTCTGAGTCGCCGGACGCTCTCGCCGTCTCGGTCGCTCTCTCACTCTCTCTCGGTCGCTCTCTCGCGCGCGCTCACTCTCCGTGGTACTTCTCGATGGCGGCCTCGTACCCCTCCTTCGCCGCCTCGTACGTCTCTCTGAGGTCGGCGACGGGCGTCCGCGAGGCGTCCACGCGCAGGTCGTCGTAGTACGGTTCCGGCGCGCGCGCCTCCGTCGTCTCCACGACGAGGGCGGCGCTCTGCACCTCTAAGTCCTCGCGCCTGTCGCCGCCCGCCTCGTGCCCCGCTTCCAACGCGTCGACCAATCGCTCCGCCAACGGGGCGTCTCTGCCTCCTTCCTCGTACGCCGCGGCGGCGGCGTCCACGACGGACTCGCCCGTCAGGAGGTTGCCGGCGACGGTGTAGTTCTCGCCCTCGACGTGGCCGTACCACCCGTGGCAGTCGTCGCCGGAGAACGCGAACGTCCCCTCGGCGTCCACGCCGTGGAGCTGTCGCTGACGTCGCCCCTCGTCGGCGTTCAGCAACGCCTCCAACGCGTCTTCGACCGCGAGGCCGTCGTCGATGTACTCGATGCCCTTCCGCCCCAACTCGACGTTGGTGAAACTCTGGGTGGCGACCGCGCCGTTCTCGCTGGCGAACGGACAGAGCACTCCGACGCCGGGAAGCCGCGTCGTCACGGCGACGCCGAACCGGTCGTGCGTCTCCCCGCCGGCGTCGTACTCCTCGCGGACGCAGATGCTGAATGTCACGTCGGCGTCGTCGCACTACCCGAGCAAAAACCTCCGTGAGGCGGCACGCCGCGCCCGCTTCGACCCGCCGTCGGACGAGCGTCTGACGTAAGAACTAACCCCGAGCTAGCGCTTTTAGGTCGCATGGGTATCATGAGCAAAATCCTCAGCGGGGGAGGACAGCACACGTCTGAGGACTACGTCGAGCTGGACTTAGACGAGTTCGACACCGCGCGCGGCGAAGCGGGTACGAGCGTCCGCATCGCCGCGATAGGCGGTCAACAGGACGTCATCGCCATCAAGGACGCCGTGTACGACGGCGACATCGTCATCGCGGACATCACCCGTCACACGACCTCCGACAGTACGATGGAACACATCGTAGACGACCTGCGACAGGTCGCGAACGAGGTCGACGGCGACATCGTCCAGAAGGGCGACGACCAGATCATCATCACGCCGACCGGCGTGACCGTCGCCCGAGAGAAGCTGTAGTCCGCGTCGCCGACGCGACGTTTTCCGTCACCGCCCCGCGGAGAGCGGACGCTCTCGCCGGTTCGCCCCCTCGCTTCCGTCTCTCCGCGTCTCTCCTCATTCTCCTCTCTCGCTTCGGTTCTCTTTCGCACCTCCTCTTCGCCCCCGACGGTCTCCGTACTTCCCTCCCTCTCACCCTTCTCTCCGCACCGCGTTTCGTCGCCTCCGGCGCGACCCGAATCGGCCGTCTCCGTGTCGTACCGTAGCACGAAGTGTGTTTCCGTCTCCCGCGAACCGACGGGTTTTCACGCCGCCGTCCCCTCCCGATATCTAGATGAGTAAGGACTTTATCGAGGTTCGAGGTGCCGAAGAACACAACTTGAAGGACCTCGACGTCCGGATTCCGCGGGAGTCGTTTACGGTCGTCACCGGCCTCTCGGGGTCGGGGAAATCGTCGCTGGCGTTCGACACGGTGTACGCCGAGGGTCAGCGTCGCTACATCGAGTCGCTGTCGGCGTACGCTCGGAACTTCCTCGGACAGATGGACAAACCGCAGGTCGAGGCCGTGGAGGGACTGTCACCGGCCATCTCCATCGACCAGAAGAACGGGGCGAACAACCCCCGTTCGACCGTCGGGACGGTCACCGAACTGCACGACTACCTCCGTCTCCTCTACGCGCGGGTGGGGACGCAGTACGACCCCATCACGGGCGAGGAAGTCGGCGAACAGTCGGCCCAAGACATGGTCCGGCAGATCCTCTCGCTCCCCGAGGGGACGCGCGCGAAGATCGCCGCGCCGGTCGTCCGCGACCAGAAGGGGGCGTTCGAGGACCTGTTCGACGAACTCGTCGCCGACGGGTACGCCCGCGTCGAGGTGGACGGCGAGTCGTACGACCTCACGGTCGAACGGCCCGAACTCGACAAGAACTACGACCACACCATCGACGTGGTGGTAGACCGGGTGAAGATATCGCCCGAGGCCCGGTCGCGCATCACCGACAGCGTCGAGACGGCGTTGGAGGAGGCCGACGGCGTCTTGAAGCTCATCGTCCCCGACCCGCCGGCGGACGTGCCGTTCGCCTCGAACACCCGTTCGACCGGGTCGCTCGCGGGCGACGGCGACGACAGACTCGTCGTCGAGTTCTCCGAGGAACTCGGCAACCCCAACTCCGACTTCCACTTCTCGGAGGTCGAGACACGGTCGTTCTCGTTCAACAGTCCGCACGGGGCCTGTCCGGAGTGCGAGGGCCTCGGCCAGACGAAGGAGGTGTCGGAGGACCTCATCGTCCAGGACCCCTCGAAACCGCTGAAGCACGTCTTCGAGCCGTGGTCGTACAACCGGACGTACTACCGGCGGCAGATAGACAACGTCGCGGACCACTTCGGCGTCTCCGTGAACACGCCGTTCGAGGACCTCCCCGAGGAGGTGCGGGACGCCTTCCTGTTCGGCACCGACGAGGACGTGGTGTTCCAGTGGTCCACGAAGAACGGCGTCCGCCGGAAGGAGCAACCGTTCGAGGGCGTCGTCGAGAACCTCGAACGCCGCCACGTCGAGACGGACTCCGACAGGACGCGCGAACACATCGAGGAGTTCATGGCCGTCACCACCTGCCCCGAGTGCGACGGGACGCGCCTGAAAGAGCAGTCTCGGCACGTCCTCGTCGACGGCACCTCCATCACGGAGATAAACCGCATGAGCATCGGGGACGCCCTCGAACACTTCGAGGGGCTAGAGGAGAACCTGACCGACCGGGAGCGAACCATCGCCGAGGAGATATGCAAGGAGATTCGCGCCCGACTGGGCTTCATGGAGGAAGTCGGCCTCGACTACCTCACCCTCGACAGGGAGGCGGCGACGCTCTCGGGCGGCGAGAGCCAGCGCATCCGCCTCGCCACGCAGGTGGGGTCCGGACTCGTGGGCGTCCTCTACGTCCTCGACGAACCCTCCATCGGCCTGCACCAACGCGACAACGACCGCCTCCTGAACACGCTCTGCGGCCTGCGTGACCTCGGGAACACCCTCGTCGTCGTCGAACACGACGAGGAGACGATGCGCCGCGCCGACGAGATTATCGACATGGGTCCCGGCCCCGGCAGTCGCGGCGGCGAAGTCGTGGCGCAGGGCGACTTCGACGACATCGTCGCCGCCGACGCCTCCGTCACCGCCGACTACCTCTCGGGGCGAAAGGAGATTCCCGTCCCCGAGGAACGCCGCACCTCCGACGCGGCGCTGACGGTCCGCGGGGCGCGCCAGCACAACCTGAAGGACTTGGACGTCTCCATCCCCGTCGGCCAGTTCACGGCCATCACGGGCGTCTCCGGGTCGGGCAAGTCCACGCTGATGCACGACATCCTCTACAAGGGACTCGCCCGGACGATGAACGACAACACGTCCGTGGACCCCGGCGACCACGACGCCATCGAGGGCACCGAGCACATCGAGACGGTGCGCCTCATCGACCAGTCGCCCATCGGCCGCACCCCGCGGTCGAACCCCGCGACGTACACCGGCGTCTTCGACTACGTCCGCGAACTGTTCGCGGAGACGAAACTGGCGAAGCAACGCGGCTACGACAAGGGTCGCTTCTCGTTCAACGTCAAGGGCGGCCGCTGCGAGGCGTGCGGGGGGCAAGGCGACGTGAAGATAGAGATGAACTTCCTCTCGGACGTGTACGTCCCCTGCGAGGAGTGCGGCGGCGCGCGCTACAACGACGAGACGCTCGACGTGACGTACAAGGGCAAGACCATCGCCGACGTGTTGGACATGGAAGTCGAGGAGGCGTTGGAGTTCTTCGAGGCGAACTCGCAACTCCGCCGCCGCCTCCAACTCCTGAAGGACGTCGGGTTGGACTACATGACGCTCGGCCAGCCTTCGACCACCCTCTCGGGCGGAGAGGCCCAGCGTATCAAACTCGCCGAGGAGTTAGGGAAGAAACAGACGGGCGACACGCTCTACCTCCTGGACGAACCGACGACGGGCCTCCACAAGGAGGACGAGCGAAAACTCATCGACGTCCTGCAACGCCTCACCGACAACGGCAACACCGTCGTCGTCGTCGAACACGAACTCGACTTGGTGAAGAACGCGGACAACGTCCTCGATTTGGGCCCGGAGGGCGGCGAGAACGGCGGCGAAGTCGTCGCCTCGGGCACTCCCGAGGAAGTCGCGCGGACCGAGGAGTCCCACACGGGCCGGTACCTCCGCGACTTGCTCCCCGCGGTGGACATCGAGGGGCCGCGGTCGGACCGCCGCAAGCCCGCGAAAGTGACCGGCGACGACTGAGCGTCGCTCTCTCGGGCGACGCGCGGCGGAGAAATCGAGCGGTCGGCTCTCTCCGCCCGGCGACTTACTCCTCCTCGGTCGCGAGGAGGATGGTGGCCGCACAGAGGGAGACGCCGAGGCCGAAGACGCCGACTCCTTTCGTGAGGAGGCCGCCCCGTCCGGCGTCCGCGTCGAACGACAGCATCAGGGACGCGAGCCAGAATCCGCCGACGACGAGCGACCCCATTCCAACGGCGTATCTCGCCGTCCAGTTCGGGGACATCACCTTCTGATGCGAACGCCGCCGGAATTAATCTATGGCTTCGATTATCGCAGACGATAACGCGAACGGCGCGCGGAGGCGAGTGTGGGGTGACATCTTTTCCCGCTCGGCGTGCTATCAACGTACATGACGACCTGCTACGCCGCCCTCCGAAACGCCCTCCTCGTCATCCCGGAGGTCGACGAGCGTCGCTCGTCGGCCGACCGGACGCCGTCCGGCGACGGCGCCTCCGACACGACGACGCACCTTGACGGACACGATTTAGAGGCCCTCGACGCCCGCGACGGGACGGTCTGTTGCGGCACGTTCGACGACGGACTGTACCGAAGCGAAGACGGCGGGGAGACGTGGACGCGCGCTTCGGGACTCCCCGACTCGGTGACGAGCGTCGCCGCCGGCGGGCGACCGGGCGAGTGGTGGGCGGGCACGGAACCGAGCGCCGTCTACCGGTCCGACGACGACGGGCGGACGTGGGAGCGACGCCCCGGCCTCACCGACCTGCCGTCGGCGTCCTCGTGGTCGTTCCCGCCGCGGCCCCACACTCACCACGTTCGGTGGATAGAACCGGACCCGTCCGACCCCGACTACCTGTACGTCAGCATCGAAGCCGGCGCTCTCGTTCGGACGCGTAACGGGGGCGAGACGTGGGAGGACCGCGTCCCCTCGGCCCGCCGGGACAACCACTCGCTGACGACGCACCCCGACGCGCCGGGGCGGGCGTGGGCCGCCGCGGGCGACGGGTACGCGGAGACGGCCGACCGCGGCGAGGTGTGGGACCGCCCGCAGGAGGGACTCGACCACCGCTACTGTTGGAGCGTCGCCGTCGACTTTCGGGAATCGCAGAGCGATTCCCGAGCACACCAGAACTCGGAGAGTTCCGGGGATGCCGCGGACCCGTCGCTCGTCCTCCTCTCGTCGGCCCGAAGCGCCCGCGTCGCGCACAACACCGACAGGGCGGAGTCGTACCTCTACCGACGCCGGGGCGACGACCCGTGGGAGCGACTCGACGACCGGGGTATCCCGACGGGCGAGGGCGTCCTCCGCGCGGTTCTCGCCCGCGGCGACGAGGCGGGGACGTTCTACGCGCTTCACAACCGCGGGCTCTACCGGACGACGGACGGCGGGGACTCGTGGGCGCGCCTCGACGTCCGGTGGGCCGACGCGTTCGAGCGACAGACGCCGCGCGGACTGGTACTCGGCGAGTGACGCCTCAGAGCCGCGGACGCGGGTCGCCCGCGCCGTAGTGGCGGAGCCGACTCTCCGCGGCGGCGGCGACGAGGGCGACGCCGAGGGGGACGACCCACCCGACGGCGTAGAGCACGCCGAAGGAGAACTGCCCCTCCGAGGGGGTGACGAGGACGAGAACGAGTCCGGCGGCGACGACGGCGGGCGGCGACAGGCGGTTCAGGCGGATGCCGACGTACACCGGCACCGTCCCGAGGACGAGGAGTCCTCCGGCGATCCAGAGCAGAAGCGCCGCGGAGGGGAGCGTCGCCTCGAAGCGGAAGCCGGACGCGCTCAGCACCGCCACCGCGTAGACGACGCCGACGGCGATGCACCCGACGCCGGTCCGACCGTCCAGTCTCTCTCCGGCGCGCGGGTGTTCGGTCGCGACGTATTCGAGAACCGAGATGGCGAGGACGAGTACCGCCACGACGACGACGCTCGGCAGGAAACTGAGCAGCGTGAGCGATTCTGGGGTGACGACGCCGAAGCGCACGGCCCCGCCCGCGGCGAACCCCAACCATGGCACGAGAAGCGAGAGCGCCGTCGCTACGGGCAGGGGAGTCAACAGCCCCCGCTCGTGCGTCTCGGCGACGAGGACGCCCATTCCGCCGAGCACGGCGGCGTACAGCGCCGTCGCGAGGAGGAACTCGCCCGTGACGCCGCCGACGCCGACACCGAGGCTGAGGAGGTAACTGGTGAACGCTACGGGGGCGAGGACGGCGGCGAGGACGGCGTCTCGGCGCATGATATGCTAGTGTCTTTCATACATCAAAATAGTTATCGCGGACGTACCGACGGGTCAAGCGGTGCATAACTCCGCGAACGGACCGCGAAGGTATTTGTCCGGTCGTCCGATACGACAGTACGATGTACGACTTCGCCGTCGTCGGCGTCGGTCCCGCCGGCGCGCGCTTCGCGCGGCGCGCCGCCGAATCGGGATACGACGTCGTCGCCTTCGAGAAAGGGTCGGTCGGTACTCCCCTCGCCTGTTCCGGGCACGTCAGCACGGACATCTGGGAGTACGTCCCCGAGGAGGCGAAAGAGCGCCTCCTCCAGAACCGCGTCTACGGCGCGAACTTCCGCGTCGGCGGTCCAGACACCCGCGCGTACCCGTTCTACAAGCGCGAGGAGGTGTCGAACGTCATCGACCGGGTGGAACTCGACCGGACGCTCGCCGACTGCGCGCGCGACGCCGGCGCGGACGTCCGCGAGGGCCACACCGTCACCGGCGTCGAGGAACGCCACGACGGCGTGGAACTCACCGTCTCCTCGGGCGGCGAGACGTCCGCCGTCGAAGCGAAGATGGTCGCGGGCTGCGACGGCCCCATCTCCCGCGTCCGGCGCGCCGTCGGTCTGCCGGAACCGGGGGAGACGCTCCACGGCGTCCTTGCGTTCGACGACGAACCGGACGACGGCGACTTCGTGGACGTCCTCCTCACGGTGCCGCGCTTCTTCGCGTGGCGCATCCCGCGGGGCGACGCCGGCGTCGAGTACGGTCTGGCCGCCCCGCCGGGCGCGGAGGTCAACGAGATGTTCGACGCCCTCACGGGCGCCTACGACGTGGAGACGGACCACTTCTGCTCGGGCGCGATTCCGATCGGCCCGCCGGACCGGGTGACGACGCGCCGCGTGTTCCTCGTCGGCGACGCCGCCGCGCAGACGAAACCGTTCACGGGCGGCGGCATCCTC
This sequence comes from Halopelagius fulvigenes, assembly GCF_042662625.1. GTDB lineage: Archaea > Halobacteriota > Halobacteria > Halobacteriales > Haloferacaceae > Halopelagius > Halopelagius fulvigenes. The sequence goes on along the minus strand of NZ_JBHSXH010000015.1, from coordinate 1,389,413 downwards.
TACGGCATGACCGCCGCGGACTGCGCCGTCGAGACGATTTCGCCCGACGACCCCGCGACCCTCCGCGACTACGAGTCGGCGTGGCGCGAGGAACTGTCGAGCGAAATCGCCCTCGGCCACTGGATTCGCCGGGCGTACTCGCTGCCGGAGTCGGTCCAACAACTCGGATTGCGGGCGCTCTCGGGCGAAATCGCCGTCCACATGGACAAACCCACCTCGTTCTTCTCGCGGGACCACCTCGCGAAACTGGTCGGTCGCTGAGTTACTCCGTCTCGGACGCCTCGTCTTCGAGGTACGTCGGCACGCGCGCCGAGACGGCGCTTCCCTCGTAGAACGGGAGCGTCTCGCGCGTCGCCCCGACCGTCTCCTCGCCGACGCGGACCGAGAGCGTCGCCGAGGGGTCGAGGTCGTACTCCACCACCGCGAGGGCGATTGGCGTCCCCACGGACGGCCCCTCCGCCGCCCGGGTCACCTCGCCCACCTCGTCGCCGCCCGCGAGGACGGCGTCGCCCGTCGCGGGCAGTTCCTCGACGGCGAGGCCGACGAGGCGGGAACTCGGCTGCCCGCGGTTCTCGACCTTCGAGACGACCTCCTGACCGACGAAACAGCCCTTCTCGAAGTCCACGGCGTTGCGGACGCCGAGGACGTTCGGCAGGCGTCCGGCCAGTTCCGTCTCGAAGAGGGGGGTTCCGGCCTCGGCGGTGAGGCTCTCCCACGTCGCGTAGCCGAACGGCGCGGCGCCCGACCCTTGCGTTATCAGCGTGTCGAACACGCGTTCCGCGGCGTCGGCGGTGCAGACCACCTCGTACCCCTCGTCGCCGGTGAGGCCGTCGTTGGCTATCACGGTGACGCCCTCGCCGCCGATGACGCCCCGGTCGAACGTCAGCGCCGGTTCCGGCGCGGCGGCGTTCTTGAGGACGCTCGCCACCTTCTCGGTCGCCTGCGGGCCATGGACGCCGAAGACGCCGAACTCCCCGGACGCCTCGCGGACGCTCACGTCCTGAATGAACACCTTCTCGGCCCAGTCGTCGGCCAGCGGTTCCGCGCGGTCCGGCGGCGTGAAGCAGAGCAACCGCTCTCCGGCGTTGTAGACGTACATATCCGTCTCGACGCGCCCCTGCGGGTCCAAGAGCAGGGCGTAGACCCCCTCGCCGTCGTCGTCGGGGACGCGGTTCGAGACGGCGTTGTCCACGAACTCGATCCGGTCGTCGCCCTCGACGACGACGACGCCGTACCCCATCTCGACGATGCCCGCTCCGTTACGGACCGCACGGTGCGTGACGGCCGGGCGACCGTAGTCGCGCACGACTCGCCGGCCGCCTCGCTCCTCGAACGTCGCACCGTGGGCCGCGTGTAACTCCTCGACTACCGTCATCCCGTATCACTCCGTTCCCCTCTCTGAAAACGTCCCCGTATCGCGTCGCTCACAGCCCCAACTTCTCGCGGACGGCGTCGAGGAAGTTCTGCTCCTCTTTTCTCTCCTCTTCGGGGTCGGGAATCACCCGCTCGTCCGGGAGGATGACGACCCGTTCGCCCTGGTTCTCGACGGAGATGAGGTCGTCGTCTTTCAGATTCGCGAGGGCGTCCTCGATGGTGTCGATATCGGCGTCCACCGCGGCGCGCAACTCGAAGACCGTCATCCCGTCCTCCGCACGGTCTACTAACGCATCGAGTACGTCCACCTCGATGTCCCGTCGGTTCTGGAACTCCCGCCGCGCTCTCATAGCGCGTACAACGTCCGCGGGTGGTTTACCCTTACCGCCCGTGTCGGGGTAAGTGTGTGACTACCGCCGGCACGGGTTCGTCTGCCGCGCGTCCGACGGAGGGGGTACATTTTAGTCGCTGAGTTTCCGAAAAGCGGGTAATGGGACTAAAGTGCCGTCTACTCGGGCACGAATACGGGGACCCCGAGCTAGAGCGCGAACGCCAGGAGAACGGCGACGAAGTCGTCGTTACGATTCGGGAACTGCAGGTCTGTGAACGGTGCGGCACCGAGCATCTCGTCAGCGAGAACAAGGAAGTGACCTCGATTCGGTCTCCCTCGGAGGTCGGACTCGGCGAAGGCGGGGCGACGAGGGGACCGGCCCGAGGGGCGGCACCGACGTCCGACTCCGCGTCCGCGCCGGGCGCGACGCCCGGCGGTCCGGAACCCGATACCGCCGACCCCGCCTCGCACATCTCCGAGGCCGAACCGAACGCCTCGCACGCGAACGCCTCGCCCGGCGACGGATCGGCGGGCGAAGCCGACGCCGACGCTGACGCCGGTACCGGGTTCGCGGACGACGACGACGATTTCGAACCGCCGACGGACCCCGAGGAGGACGACGCCGTCATCCTTGACGACGACGGGGAACGCGACCCGACGCAGTGGCCCGAGGAGACGGAGGCCGACCCCGCCGCGGCGGCCGAGGAGTCCGCCGCCGCGGAGGACCTCCCCGAAGACCTGCCCAGAGACGGCGACGGCGAACCGGTGACCGACGACGCGGAACTCATCGACGCCGGTCCCGAGACCGACTCTCGATCCGACTCCGGTTCGGACGCGGACGACGCCACGGCGGCCCGCGGCCACGGCGAGTGGCCCGCGCGCGAGGAACTGCCCGAAGACGAGGGCGGTTCGAACGCCCCGTGGCCCGAACACACCGGCGAGGACGAAGGGTTCGACGCGGAACCGTCCGACGGGACGCCCGCCGAGGTGGCGTTCGGCGGCGGTCTGACGCCCGAGACGAACGGCCACGCGGAGGCTCACGGCGAGACCGACGGCGCGGTCGGCGGCGACGACGGGTTCGCCCGCGCCGAGAACGAACTCGACCTCGAAGCCGACGTGCCCGACGAACGCGTGGAGTTCTACTGTCCGAACTGCGACCACGCGCGCACCGCGGGCGCGTCCTCGATGCGCGCCGGCGACATCTGCCCCGAGTGCAAGCGGGGGTACATCGCGGAGCGCCACCTGTAGGCGTCGTACCGACCGATTTCTCTCACCGCCGACGCCGACGCCGGCGGGCCGTCACCGGGAGCCGACGCGCCGACCGTTTCTCGCCGAGCGACGGCCGTCGCCGCGCCCGCTGAGCGGACTGACACACAGACGCAGACGAACCGAGTGACGAAACAGGTAAACCATCCCCTGTCAAATCACGGGCCATGAAGCAGTACAAGATGCGTCGCGGGGAGACGCTGGAGGAACGCGTTCCGGACCTCAAAGGGTTCATCGAAGAGTACTTCGGCCCCGTTTCGGGGACCGAAGAGTACGACGGACACGAACTCTACGTCGTCGGAGAACCGAAGAACCCCGTATTCACGCGCATCGTCGCCGGTGCGGCGGAGTACAGCGGTAAGAAGGACAAACTCGCTGTCCACTTCGAGGAACGCAACGCCCAGGAGATCCTCGACAAGGGACTCGAAGATCACGCGCAGGACGCCGTCAACGCCAAGAACGAGTTCCTGCTGGAAGCGACCGGCCGCGACGCCAAGTCCCGCCGCGACTCGATGAAGCGGGAAGTCGAAGACGACGCGCCCGACTACTGATTTCTCGCGGGCGACGTTCGTCCGTTCAAAGTCGTTCGGGGAGCCATCCGCCGTCGACTTCGACGTTCTCTCCGCTCAGGTAGCCGCTGTCCTCGTCGAGGAAGAACATGACCGCGTGAGCGACGTCTTCGACGGTGGCCCACCGCCCGCGGGGGGCGTCCTCGGGGAACTCGTCGGACGTCTCCACGACGTACGGCGACACCGCGTTGACCGTGATGCCGTCGTCCATCGTGTCGTTCGCGAGCATCCGCGTGAACATCAGGACGCCCGTCTTCGCCACGAAGTACGGGAAGTTCTTCGGGTAGACGAGGGCCTTCTCGCTCCCCGCGTAGCCGACGTTGACGATTCGCCCCCACCCCTGTTCCCGCATCGCCGGAAGCGCCCGCTTCGAGCAGAGCACCGTGCCGTCGAAGTTCGTCGCCATCACCTCCCGCCACTTCTCCAACGGGATATCCTCCCAGTGACTCGGCGCGAAACTCCCCACGTTGTTGACGAGGACGTCCACCGTCCCCAACGCGGATTCGACGGCGGCGAACATCTCGTCCACCGACTCGGGGTCGGTCACGTCCCCCTGCACCGTCGTCGCCGCGGGCGCGCCGCGTTCTCTCGCCTCGCGGGCGACGTCCTCGGCGGCGTCTTCGCTCGTGTGGTAGTTGACGGCGACTGACGCGCCCCCTTCCGCCGCGGCGAGGAGGATGCCGCGTCCGATGCCGCGGGAACTCCCGGTGACGAGTATGGTTCGGTCCGCTAACTCCGGCGTGAGCATGGATTCTCCATCGCCGGGGCGGCCGAAAGAACCCACGGACGGCGTAAGCTACATACTGTTAGCACGCCTCACGACAACCGGCCCTTCCCGACAGACATTGAAATATTTATCCTGATACGAGTAAAAATGCCCGACATTGTTAAGGCCCGTCAGGTGGAAGGCGTAGTATGGCTCTCGAAACCATCCTCCTCGCCGTCGGACACGGCGACCGAGACCGAATCGACCGACTGGCCGAAGAGACGATAGACGTGGCGGGACCCGCCGGGGCACGAGTTGTCCTCGGGCACGTGTTCACGGACGCGGAGTACGAGGAGACCATCGACAACTTGGAGTTCGACCGGGACGCGGAGAACCTCTCGGCGGACGCGGTGGCGGCCAGACACGCCACCATCCGGGAACTGCAGAAGTACTTCGAGGACGCCGGCGTCGAGTACGAGGTGCGCGGCGCGGTCGGCGAACACGGCGAGTCCATCGTCGAACTCGCCAAAACCGTGAACGCGGACCGGGTCGTCGTCGGCGGCCGTCGCCGGTCCCCGGCGGGCAAAGCGGTGTTCGGAAGCGTCGCCCAGGAAGTCATGCTCTCGTCGCCCTGTCCGGTGACGTTCGTCCGGGCGGACACGAACTGACGACGGCGCTCCCGTCGGTCGATTCGACGCCGATTTGTACGCACCGACGAGGGGTACCAAACGCTGGTAAGAACCCGCTTAGTTAAGTACCGCGGAGACACCAATCCGAACAATGGCCTACTACGTGGGCGTCGACCTGGGCGCCACCAACGTCCGCGCGGTCGTAGCCGACGACGAGGGCACGATCATCGGTTCCGCCATCGACGGGACGCCCCGCGGTCCGACCGGAATCGCGGTGACGGAAGCCGTCCTCCGCGTCGTCCGCGAGGCGTGCGACGACGCCGGCGTGGAACCGAACGAGGCGACGGCCGGAGGCATCGCCTCCATCGGCCCGTTGGACCTCGCGGAAGGGGCGGTCGAGAACCCGGCGAACCTGCCGGACACCATCGACCGGATTCCGCTGACCGGGCCGATCTCGGTGCTCCTCGACACCGACCGCATCTACCTCCACAACGACACGAACGCGGGCGTCATCGGCGAACGGTTCTACAGCGACAGGAACCCCGACGACATGGTGTATCTCACCATCTCCTCCGGCGTCGGCGCGGGCGTCTGCGTCGACGGGGAGGTTCTCTCCGGGTGGGACGGTAACGCGGGCGAAGTCGGGCACATGACTCTCGACCCGCAGGGACTGCTGACGTGCGGGTGCGGCCACGACGGACACTGGGAGGCGTACTGTTCGGGCAACAACATCCCTCGGTACGCCGAGTACCTCTACAAGGACGACAACGTCGAGACGTCGATGCCGATAGAGGACGCCGACTTCTCCGCGGTGGACGTCTTCGAACACGCCGACCACGACGACTTCGCCGCCTACGTCGTCGACCAAGTCGGCCACTGGAACGCGATGGGCGTCGCGAACATCGTCCACGCGTACGCTCCCATCATCATCTACGTCGGCGGCGCGGTGGCCCTCAACAACCCCGAGAAGATTCTCGACCCGATACGCGACCGGATGGACGAGATGGTGATGTCGAACGTCCCCGAGATAGAACTGACGACGCTCGGAGACGAGGTTGTCGTGCAGGGGGCAGTCGCGAGTGCGATGACCGGTGGCACCGGCGACCGGTCTCGTCTGTAGGGCGCGAGGATTCGCCGGGGTCACCGCAGGTACGGGTGACCGGTCTCGTCTGTAGGGCGACCGCCTCTCGAACCGAAGACACTCCTTATCTCTCTGCGTACCTCAGTGCGATTCATGCGACGACGCGACGCCCTGAAAGTCGCCGGGTCGATGCTCGGCGTCGGCGTCCTCGGGTCGGCGGCGACCGGTTCCGCCGCCGCCCACCCCGGCCCGTACGAACCGTACGGCCACATCGATTTGGAGGGTGCGAAGGAGGCGGTCGTCTCCCCCGACGGCGACGTGGCGTACGTCGCGACGACGACGGGGTACGCCGCCGTGGACGTCTCCGTCCCGGACCGGCCGCAGGTCCTCGCGGACGTGCGCGACCCGATGTCGGAACACGAGGCCGGCCCCCTCCGGCAGATATACGACGTGAACCTCGACGCCGAGGCGAACAGGCTCGCCGTCGTCGGCCCGGCGAACTCCCGCCCCGGCGCGGTTTCGGGCGTCCTCCTCGCGGACGTGTCGGACCCCGCCGCGCCGGAACGCGTCGCCTTCTTCGAGACTGACTACTCGATTCACAACTGCTTCCTCCGCGGCGGCGTCGCCTACCTCACGGGCAACGACGGCGCGGACAACCCCCTCGTCCTCCTCGATACGGCGTCCGGCGAGGAACTCGGCCGGTGGGCGCTCTCGGACGCGGACCCGACGTGGGGCGACGTGGACTCCTCGCTCAGACCCCTCCACGACGTGTTCGTCCGCGGCGACGTGGCCCACCTCGCACTCTGGGACGCCGGCACGTGGCTGGTGGACGTCTCGGACCCGACCGACCCCGCCGCCGTCGGGAGCGTCGAAGCGCCGGACCCGACGACGCTCTCGTCGCTCTCGCCCTCGGAGACGCGCGGCCGACCGATAGCGTCGCCGGGGAACCACCACTACTCGGCGACCGACGAGTCCGGTGACCTCCTCGCCGTCGGCAAGGAGTCGTGGGCGCGCCGCGCCGGCGCGACGGACGCCGCCGACGGAACTGGCACCGCCGAGGGGGAGTCCGTCGGCGGGCCCTCGGGAATCGACCTCTGGGACGTGTCGGACCCCGCCGCGCCCGAACGCCTCTCGACCATCGCGCCGCCGCCCACCCCGGATCCGACGTACGGCGGCGTCTGGACCACCGCCCACAACTTCGAGATTCGGGACGGGCGACTGTACTCGTCCTGGTACCAAGGCGGCGTGAAGCGTCACGACGTCTCCGATCCGCGGAACCCGAGGCAACTGTCGTGGTGGCGCGCCCCCGAGGAGACGTGCTTCTGGAGCGCGCAGTTGGCGACGCCCGGCGCACGGGAGGGGTTCTTCGTCGCCTCCAGCATGGGCGTCGACGACGTTCCCGGCCGCCTCTACACGTTCCCCGACCACGCGGGGCAACAGGCCGACCCGCCGACGCTCGTCGCCGACGAGGGCGACGAGGCGACGACCGAACCCGTCGTCGTCACCGCGACGGACCGGACGGAGGGGTCGTCGGCGACGACGGCGACGCAATCGCCCGGCTTCGGCGTCGTCGTCGCCGCGGGGGCAGTGTCGCTCGCGGGGTGGCTTCTCCGGCGTCGAACCGGCGGGGGCGGAGATGACAGCGGAAAAGACACGCGTCGTTCGTGACACACATCGCTTCGAGTCGAGTAGCCGCGAGTACAACCGCAACATACCCGTACGTGCGGCACGAAGTACCGTGCAATGAGTGACGATGGCGAATCCGGGGAGTCGCTGAAGGAGCGCATCGAGACGTGGATGACCGGACAGATGCCCATCATTCAGATGCACGGGGGCAACAGCGTCGTCCGGAAGGCGGACCCCGAGAGCGGCGAAGTCGTCATCGAACTCGGCGGGTCCTGCGCCGGGTGCGGAATCAGCAACATCACCGCGGACAACATCAAGTCGGACCTCATCATGGACTTCGACGAGGTGACCGACGTACAGGTGAAGGTGCCGAGTTCCGGCGACCACGGCAGCAGCACCGTCGAAGGGGGGCGCGGGGGCGAACTCCAGTACGGCAACGAGTCGCCGAATCACTTCTAAACCCACCTTTTTACGCCTCGGGTTCGCTTCGCTCACCCTCGGCGTGAAAATCTGGACCAAAAAGCGCCGCGAGACTCAGGCTCCGCCCTCGCTCGCGGTACAGATATAGAACTCCGCCCCACGAGTCAGCGGACAACGCTACTCTCCCGACTTTCGTCTCCGAACGCCGTTCAACGCCCGGCGCGGTACGCGACGGACTTGTCCACGTCTATCGGGAGGATCTGCCCGGCGACGACTTTCCGGACGAAGTAGCCGAAGAAGCCGAACGTCGCCGCAGTGCCGAAGGAGGACAGAATCGCCATCAGACGGCCCGCGGTCGCTCCGTTCGACAGCGTCAGTCCGACGACCCAGACCCCCCACACCGCCGCTCCGAGGGCGGCGAGGAGGAGGAGGTAGCCGAACGCGCCGCCGACCGCCGATTTGAGGCTCATACGCCCCCCTTGCTCGGTTCTCGTTAACTCCTTTGTGGTGCCCGTATCCGTCGGATCTCTCTCTCGGCCGAGGGCGCGGCGACTGACCGCGGGACGACGGAAGAAAACCCGTCCGAGGGGCGATGTGCCGTTCAGGTCGAGACGGAGTCGCAGTTCCAACCGGGGTCCCGGCCGGTGCGGGCGATGAGGTCGGACCGACACGCCGGGCAGTAGTCGGGCGCGTCGGATTCGCTCCGGGGGACGTACACCGCGCCGCCGCACTCGACGCACGCGTCGTCGACGATGGTCGCACAGTCCGCACAGACGTTGAAGTCGTCGACCGTGAGGTCGCGCAGGGGTTCGAGTTGTTTGTCCAAGGTGTACTCGTCGATGACCGTCTGACAACTGTGACACGGCTTCATGGCGATACGATGTGATACATGAAATCACACCACATATATCTATGCTTCGGGGAGTCGGCGGACTCGCCGTCGCCCGTCGGACGAACCTCGTTCCGAGGGGGCGGTCAGCGAGGCGCGAGTCCGACGCCCTCGGCCAGTAACTCGTGAGAGCGGAGGGCGTCGTCGTGGTCGGAGACGACGTGCTGAATCATCACCTCGTCGACGCCGACGCGGTCAGCGAGTTGCTCTAAGAGGCCCGAGAGCGTCTCCGGACTCCCGGAGATGGCCCGCGGCCACTCGTCGTCGTCGAGCGTCGCGGGCGTCGGTTCGGGGACGCCGCCGAGTTCGTCGATGGCCTCCTCGACGGACGGGGTGGTGCCGACGACGCCCCGTTGCATCCGCTTGAACGACGCTTCGGCCACCGCTCGGAGTCGCGCCGCCTCCTCGTCGGTGTCCGCGCAGACGGCGTTCACCGCGACCATCCCCCGCGGGTCGTCTCTCCCGCCGGCTAACCGAGACGGCCGGAACCGCTCGCGGTACTCCTCGAAGGAGTGGGCGGCGAACTGCGGCCGGATGAACGCCGCGAAGCAGTAGCGCAGTCCGAGTTCGGCCGCGATGGCCGCACTCGACGGACTGGACCCGAGCACCCACGGAACCGGCTCGTCCGCGCCCGAGCGCGGAATCTCCAGTTCGCCGTAGGCGTGCCCCTCCGGGTAGGCGTCGTAGAGGTGGTTGACGACGGCTTCGACCTTCTCGGCGTGGTCCTCGTCGGGGTTCTCGACGTGCCGTTCCGTCCCGAGGGCGCTATCGACGGCCGGCGATCCGTTCGCCCGACCCAGTCCCGCGTCGACGCGCCCCGGCGCGAGGGCGTCCAACGCGCCGAACACCTCCGCGACCTTGAACGGGCTGTAGTTGTTGAGAAGCACCGCGCCCGACCCGAGTCGGATCGAGTCGGTTTCGGCGGCGAGGTGGCCGAGCAACACCTCGGGCGTCGTCCCCGCGAGGGTGTCCGCCATCCCGTGGTGCTCGGCCACCCAGAACCGGGTGTAACCGAGCCGTTCGGCCTGCTTCGCGGCCTCGACGGTGTTCGCGTACGCGTCCGTCGCGGTGCCGTCGTCGGGGACCGGAGAGAGGTCGACGATAGAGAGGTCCATGTCCGAACTCGGGGACTCCGGGAGAAAACGGTTGGGCTAGCAGAAACTCCTCGCTCACTCCGAGAGCGCCGTCTCCAGACTCGCCGCGACGGACCGCGCCTTCTCGGCCAACGCCTCCGACACCTCGCCCTCCGCGACAGCCTCGTCCAACTCGTCGTCGTCCACGCGTTCGACGGTGCCGTCGGCGCGCTTTATCACGTCCACGTGGAGGTCGACGTACCGAACCTCGTCGGGGAAGCACTCGACGGGCGTGCAGACGTTGACGTACGTGCCTTTCACCTCGCCCTCCGCGCTCCGGTAGACGGTCGGGTACCACCACCGACCCTCGCGGAACTTCGTGAGGGCCGTGTCGCCCGACTCCCGCGGGACGTCGAGGGCGTCGTACGTGCCGCCGCCCGTCAACTGTCGCTTCACCGAGACGGTGCCGTCTCCGTCCCACTCGACCACCTCGCCGCGGCCGAGGGTGATGTGCCGCCCATCGGGTTTCCCGTGGCCGATGCCGACGGTGTCGCCCTCGACGGGGCCGAACTGCCGCGTCACCACGTCGAAGGGGAACTCCCCCGACGGGTCGCAGAGGGCCTCCGCCAGATCGACGCCGGCGCTCGCCGTCTCCGAGGCGGCCTTCGTGCGGTGGTGGCCGGGCATCGTCGTCGTCACCTCGCGGCGGTCGGCGTCGAGTTCGAACCGGGACGCGCGGCCGAACCACACCCACTCGCCCGCCCCGGCGCGGGCGAGTTCCCGCGCGGGTTCGACGTTGTCCTCGCCGTCGAGCGCGGAATCGAGCGTCTCGGCCCTCTCGGCCGCCCGTTCCAGCGACGCGCGGAGGGCGTCCATGTCGGCGTCCGTCGCCGCGTGGGACCACTCGATGCCCCACCCGTCGGGCGCGGAGACGCCCAGCAGGTCGGTCATCCCGGCGAGTTCCCGCCCGGCCGCCTCGTCGCGCGTGTTCACGGTCACGCCGTCGTCGCCGCGGACGAGAGTCGCGAGTCCGCCGCGGGCGCGCACCCCCGTGTCGAGTCGCGCGCGCCGGTCGTTCCACGGCGGTTCGGACTCCCGAACCTGCACGCGCACGGCGTCGCCCTCCTCGACGTGGCGGTCGGTCGCTCGGAAGGGGAGAAAGCCCTCGACGCCGTCCCCGAGGGCGCACATCGCGCCGGACCCGCGGGTGTCGGTCACCCTCGCGTCGAACACCGCGCCGCGGGGGGCGGGGTCGTCCCACGCGAACGCGTCGATGCCGACGCCGCAGAGGTGCGACGCGACGGTTTCGACGGTGGCGGAAGCGCCGTGGACGCCGACGCCCTGCCTGTCGTCCGTCGTCTCGACGGTCACCTCGTGGTGGCCGGTGCCGAACTCGGCGTCGAAGCGGTCGCGGATGGGTTCCGACGCCTGCACCACCTCGTACCCCGCGTCGAGAAAGCGGCGCGTCAGGGCGGTGGTGTAGATGCCGCGAACCCGGACGCGAACGGGGTCACTCCCGCCGTCTGCGTCCTCGCTCATCGCAGGTCGTCGGGGTCGCGGGCGAACCGCACGCGGTCGTGGACCGTCGGGCCGAGGGTGAGTTCGACCTTCCCCTCGGAGAGGACGCGGCCGTCTTCGACGTACGCGCCCCACGAGTCGAACCGGAGGTACCCCCGCAGGTCGCCGCCGTGGGTGTACAGGTCGAGGTACTCCACGTCGTGTTCGTGGATATCGCCGCTGCTGTGTGCGCGGTCCATGTCGGAGTGGACCGGCCCCTCATCGAAGAACGCCTCCAACGCGTCCGCGTCGCGGCGAACCGCCTCGGCGACGGCGTCCGACGCCGCCCGAATCTCCTCGTTCGAGAGGCCCGCCTCGCGGAGGGCCGCCTGCGTCCGTGGGTCGAAGTGCATGGGTCGGCGTTCGCCCTCCGACCCTTTCAACTACCGTGGTTGCGGTCGTCCAGCCGGATTCGACCCGCCGTCGCCGGACGCCGTCCGGCGGGCCGACGAACTCCGTTCGTCCCACCCCGACGGCCGAAGAAATTAGGCGGCGTCAGACGCATCTTCGGACGATGGCTAAGAGAGACCCGGTCGAGAGGGCGTCGGGTAACGACGCCGACCTGTACGACATCTCCACGTGGGAGGAGCGGACGTCGGTGGACGGCCTCGCGGTGTTCATCTACCGCATCCTCGCGGGGTCGGCCCGCATCGCGGTCGTGTTGATAGCGTTCCTCCTCCTACTCGGTATCGGCGGCCTCGCGGCCATAACCGACCCGCAGACGGGGATTCTGACGCTCCTCTCGGCGATACCCGCGCTCGGACTCGCCGCGTACGTCTACTACAGCGACGCGACGACGAACGAGCCGTTGTCTCTCCTCGTCGGGACGTTCCTCTTGGGCGTCCTCACGGCGAACTTCGCCGCCGTCCTCAACGGCGTCCTCAAGCCGTTCTTCGGCGGCCTCGGGTTCGTCGGGACGGTTCTGTTCTTCTACATCGTCGTCGGTCCGGTCGAGGAGACGGTGAAGTTGCTCGCCGTCCGCCTGTACGCCTACACCGACGAGCGATTCGACTCCGTCGTGGACGGCGCGGTGTACGGCGCGATGGCCGGCCTCGGCTTCGCCACCATTGAGAACGCCCTGTACATCACCCGCGAACTCCCGTCGGAGGGACTCGACTTGGGCCTCGGCCTCATCGGCGCGGGCGGCGGCATCACCGCGGTTCGCGCCCTCGCCGGACCGGGGCACGTCATCTACGCCGGCATCGCGGGCTACTACCTCGGCCTCGCCAAGTTCAACCGCGGCGCTCGCGGGCCGATAATCGTCAAGGGTCTCCTCATCGCCACGTTCGTCCACGCGACGTACAACACGACGGTGAGCATCGGGTCGGCGCTCATCGCCTCCATCACCGGCCTCGGAAGCCTCACGTCGTTCTTCGCGTACATCATCATCTACGACGGCATCTTCGGCCTCTACCTCCTGCGGAAGGTCAAGCGGTACAGCGACGCCTACGACAACGCGAACGCGACGGGGTACGGCGACCAATCCCCGAGAAGCGAATCGACCGAGTTCGAGTGACGCCCCCGCCGTCGGGCGACGCTACTCGGCGTCCGGCGCGGGCGCGGACGCGCCCGGCGCTACCCTCTCTGCGTACCCCGACACCATGCTCTCGACGTACTTCGCTATCACGTCCACCTCGACGTGAACCGGGTCGCCGACGGACTTCGAAGAGAGCGTCGTCAGGTCGTACGTCGTCGGGATGACCGCGACGGCGAGCGTTTCGTCGGTCCGTTCGGCCACCGTCAGGCTGATTCCGTCGAGGGCGACGGAACCCTTCTCGACGACGTACCGCTCCATCCCCTCGGGCAGGGCGAACTCGAACCACCAGTCGTCGCCGACGCGTTCGACGGCGGTCACCGTCGTCGTCGTATCGACGTGCCCCTGCACGAGGTGGCCGTCGAACCGCCCCTCCGCGGGGAGGGCGCGTTCGAGGTTCACCGCCTCGCCCTCCCCGACGCCGCCGAGGTACGTCTTCTCCACCGTCTCGCGGGCGAGGAACACCTCGAACCACGACTCGCCGTCCGACTCCGTCCGACGAGCAGCCGAATCCTGTTCGGCTACATCTTCGGCGAACGCCTCCACCGTCAGACAGACGCCGCTGACGGCTATTGACTGCCCGTGGTGCAGGTCGTCCCCCTCGAACTTGGGGCGGATTCGAAGCCGCCGCCCGCCCTCGTCTTCGCTCGCCGCGACGACTTCGCCGACGCCCTCGACGATTCCCGTGAACATGCTTCGACCTCCTATCCCAGTATTGAAAAGCGTCACGAACGCGTTGGCAGCCACCGGCGCGTGCACTCCCGCCAGGTGTCCGCTCGAACCGATACGACGAACGCCGTCGCGCCTCCGGAGCGGTCCCGTCGCGGGCGTCTCGGCGTCACGCCACTCGCGTTCGCTCCTCAGAACGGCCGATCCGAACGGAGCCGTCGCGGCCGCGCATCCTCGAACGGAATTAACCTTATGACAGATTACCGACGAAGTACGTTCGTGTCCCCAACACGACGAACCCTCCTCCGAACGACAGCCCTCTCCCTCTGCGGTGGAACGCTCGCATCCGTCGCCGGATGTCTCGGCGGGTCGGCGCCGACGGGCGGTACGACCCCCGAGGAGACGTCTAGCGCCCCCACGACCCGAGACTCCGACTCGTCGGAGACGGACTCCGCGGTGGATTTCGTGCGGTGGCTTCCGGATCCGACGGAGTCCCCGTTCCGAGACGGATACGGGGTGCGGTACTTCGACGTGGCGAGCATCCGCGACCGGCGGGGAACGCTCCACGAGAACGCCTACGAACGACTCGAAACGGAGATACTGAACGCCTCGTCGGTCACCCGATACGTCGACGAAGACGCGGTGACCGCAACGCTCGAACTCGGGTTCGGAACCTCGGTCGTCTTCGGCTCGTTCGACCCGGCGGAGTTCAGAGAACGGTACGTCAGCGAACGCCGGTCTCGCGGAACCGACGTAGCGACGGAGACGGAGACGGAGACGCCGACGCGGACACCGACGTCGGAACCCGAACGGTACGACGGATTCGACGTCTACGGTGCCGAACGCGTGTTCGCCGTCTCCGAGGAAGCGATCATCGAAGTCGATTACTTCACCCGCGGGGACCGCCCCGACCACGCGCGGGCCGTCATCGACGCGCGGACGGGAGAGACCCACTACCCGGACGGTAACGAGTACGTGGACGCGATGCTCGGACTCGTCGACGAACCCCACGCGCTGACGTGTTACCCGGAGGCGATGGACGGGTCCACCTCGCGCGGGTTCAGAACGGAGGCCATCACGGGCGGCCTCAAGTCGTGGCGATTCGGACCCAAGACGACGCACCTCACGTACGCGAACACCTACCCCGACGCCGACGCCGCGGAGAATCCCGACTTCGAGGCGTACATAGGGTCCGAGTCGGACCGGTTCGGCGCGTACGACGGACTCGACGTGAAGACGGACGGCCGGATGGTCTGGGTCCGAGGGACCCTCCCGACGACTCGGTTCGATCACCTCTCGCCGGGCGGTCCCGAGGAGAGCGTCCACACGCCGAACGGATAACCCGCTCAGCCCCCTCGCGACGCCGTACCGCGGCGTTTTTGACCACCCGCCGAGTACGCTCACCCCGACGATGGGACTCGGAATCTGGGGAACGATACAGTTGGCGGCGACGCTCGTGTTCGCCATCCCGGTCGGTATCTTCGGGCTGAACACGCTTCTGGCGGGACAGGAACTGTTCGGGGGCGGCCTCCTCGCGGTCGCCGTCCTCATGGTCGTGCTTCCGCACTACCTCACCACGCCCGGCGACATCCCCGCGACCATCGCGGAGAAGGTGGTCGGACGGGCGGTGAAGGTGCCCGACGAGGAGGAGTCGTAGCCTCTCCCGCCGGGACCCCGCTACCGACGCTCACTCCTCTCGCGGCGCGAACGACCGCGGGTACTCGCCGAGTATCTCACAGCCGTCGTCGGTGACGACGACGAGTTCTTCTAAGCGCACACCGCCCCGTTCGGGGTCGTACACGCCCGGTTCGAGCGTGACGACGTGGCCGGGTCGGAGTTCGGTCCCCTCGCGGAGCGACGGCCCCTCGTGAAGCGAGAGGCCGACGCCGTGCCCCGCGCCGTGGGTGAACCCCGCCTCGCCCTCCGCGGCGTCGGGGTCGAAGCCGTATGCGGCGAGTTCGGCGGCCGTCTCGGCGTGCACCGTCCGCGCGGGGACGCCCGGTTCGACCGTCGAGAGGGCGACGTCTAAGGCGGACTCGACGGCGACGTACGCCCGGCGCTCCCACCCGCCGTCGCTGTCGACGACGTACGTCCGCGAGAGGTCGCCGTAGTAGCCGTGCGGGCCGCGCGGCGAGATATCGAGGAGGACCGTCTCGCCCGGCCGAATCGCCGCCGTGCCGGTGTAGTGGAGGTCCGCGCAGGTCGGCCCCGCACCGACGACGGTGTTTCCGGCGTCCGTCGCGCCGCGCGCCGCCAGTTCGGCGTTCACCTCGCGCCGGAGGCGTTCCGTCGTGAGGGTGTCGCCCTCCCAGCGGAGTTCCTCGCCCTCTGGCGTCGAGTCCGCGAGGACCGCCTCCGCGCGGCGCATCCCCGCCGCGGCGGCGCGTTGGACGCGCCGGAGGCAGTCCAGTTCGGCGTCGGTCTTGACCGCGCGGGCGGCGGCGACGGCGTCCGTGGAAGCCACGTCGTACCCGCCGCGTTCGAGGTACACCGCCGCGTCGTGCGGAATCGACTGCGGCGCAAGAATTGTCCCACCATCGGTCAGGTCGTCGAGGACGGCCCGGGCGCGGACGCCCGCCGGATCGCCGGCGTTCGCCGTCCGAACCTCGCCGTCGAACTCGCGGCGCGCCTGCGCCTCGAACAGCGACGGCGCGCAGAGGACGCCGCCCTCGGACGTGTAGACGAACGCGTACTCGCGGTCGGGGCCGGAGAAGCGCGTCAGGTACCGCAGGTCGTCGTCGAACCGGTCGCCGACGTGGACGAAGGCGACGGCGTCGGCGTCGGAAAGCGCCTCGTCCAGAACGTCGAGGTTCGTCTCGGGCGCGGGAATCGCGGGGTCGGTCGAACCGTCCCCGCCGGCGGTCGAACTGCCCGATTGCCGGTCGGTCATCGCGGGCTACGGGTCCGGTTCCGGCGCCGGCGCGTCCGTCTCCTCTTGGGCCGCTTCGAGGAGGTCCTCGATGGAGTCCTCGCGGAGTTCGTTGTGCAGGAGGACGCTCACCGGGAGCGTCGGCGCGCCGGTGACGAGGTTCTCCAAGAGGACGAGACGCTCGCGGGCGCGGGACATGCCGACGTAGAAGACGCGGCGTTCGTTGTCCGTCAGGATGGGGACGGGACTCGTCGAGGACGTGAACTCCTCGACGCCCTCGACCTCCTCGTCGTCCACGGAGGCGGCCATCTGTTCGACCACCTTCTCGGTGAGGTCCGTGGCGACGAACACGTGGTCGGCCTCCCGGCCCTTCGCGGAGTGGATGGTACCGACGCGGACCTGATTGGGGTCCATCCCCTCGTACTCCCCGGAGAAGTACGCCTCGACGGACTTCCGCTGGAAGGAGGTCACCTTCCGAACCATGTCGCCCGCGGACGCGCTATCGGGGAGGAACGGGGCGAAGTTCTTCACCGCGTCCGTCTCTATCTGTATCTCGGTCAGGTCCTCGACGCCCGCCTCCTCTTTCTTCTCGTCGATGTAGTCGAACAGTTCGTCTCGCTCGTTCGACCCGAACGCCGAGTCCTGCAGCATGTCGGCGAGGCGTCGCGCTTCGAGGCCGTTGACGGGTTCGCCCTGTTCGGTCTTCTCGATGGCGCGGACGTACTGCGTGAGGCGGTCGGTCCACATCCGCTGGTCCGTCAGGACGGAGAAGGGCATCCCCAACGGCAGGAACTCGTCGATGAACTGGAACATCTGGTAGCGCGCGCGGAACAGCACCATGATGCTCTCCTCGTCCTCGCTCTGTTCGATGGTGTACCGGACGTTCCGCGCGAGGTCGAGCATCGACGGCGACTGGATGCCCTCGACCGTTCCGCCCTCCTTGCGCGGTTTGAGGTCCTTCTCCTGCCGCTTGTCGATGTGGCGAATCTCCCGATTGACGACGTTGAGGATGCGCGAGGGGAGGCGGTAGGAGTTCGGTAGCACCACGTCCTCGTCGCGTTCGGCGTCCAAGAGGAGGTTCGGGTCCGCGCCCTGCCACGCGTAGACGACCTGGTCGTCGTCGCCGGCGATGAGGACGCGCTTCATGTGCGGCTTCCACTCCTCGTAGACGTCGTACTGGAGCGTCGTGATGTCCTGGAACTCGTCGATGACGAGGTAATCGACGTGGGGGACGAGCGAACGCTGTCGCACCCGTTCGAGCATGTCCGCGAAGCCGACGAGTCCGTTGTTACCCTTGTACGACCGCCACGCGCGGATGGCCTCCGGCACGTCCACCCTGTCGTCGTCGGAGGGCCACGTCGGCGTGTACTTGTTGCCCTCCTGGGCGTTGGGGTCCACGTCCGGCGGGAGGCGAACCTCCTCGACGTTCCACTGGAACGGCACGTCGTACCAGTCGGCCACGTCGCGGCGGGTGCGCTGGAGCCACTGGCTCGTGGCGATTATCTTGTTCCCGAGCGTCGTCGAACGGGCGGTCCGGCGGCCCGCGCCGCCGTACTGGTCCTCGAACTCGATTCCGTACTCCTCGCAGAACTCGGTCTTGTCCTTCTCGCCGACCACGTCGTTGCGCGAGAGGTCGAGCAGTTCGTACGCCTTCGCGTGCATCGTCGCCACGTTGCCCTTCAGGGCGCGCGGCGAGACGTCGAGTCGTTCGGCGAGTCGTTCCCGAATCTCTGCGGCGGCCGCGCGGGTGTACGAGACGACGAGGATGTCGCGGATGCTAACGTCGTCGTCTTCGAGGATTCCCTCGACTCGGTCGAGGAGGGCGGTCGTCTTCCCGCTCCCCGGTCCCCCGAAGAGACGGGTGACGGTCGCGTCGGAGTCGGTCATTGTACACGTTCACGCCCTAACCGGTGATAAATAGCCTGCTTTCTCTGATAGTGCGATTCGATTAAAGACACCCCCCGGCTCAGGCCAACGGGTCCCACCCGCAGACCGTGCAGTCGTCGGCGGACTGGTCGTGTAACGCACCGCATTCCGGGCACTGCTTCTTGTTGTAAGACGCCTCCCAGTCGGACTCTGTCACCTCGTGGCCGCGGTCGTCCAGGAACTGGTCGAACAGTGCGTCGTCGGGGTTCGGTGCAGAAGCCATACGGACTGTGGTATGGGTTATCATTACTTAGTCTTGTTGCATCATCCCATCTCTCCCGAGAGTTACCGGCGGCTATTGCTCTGAGAGGCGCGACACTCCCCGTCAGCGGAAGCGAGGAACGTATCTACCTACGGTGACCGACGGGGACGACGCGGACGAGTCAGTCTACAGCACACGAGCGTATCCGACTGCACCGCAGCGAGTCGGCGCTCAGACCCGCAGGACAACGGTTATCTCATCGACAACGTGACCGATGTGGTCTGCCAAGCGCAAAGCGATGCTCTCTGGGAACAATCGACCGAACCGAACTCGCGAGACACGCACTTCTTCTACCTCCCAATCCGGGGCGAGATAATGCGTAAAGGTCTGCTCGCAGAGCGGGGACACGTGTGTCGGGTCTGCCCAGAAACCCGGCGAGTTCGGATGCGGCACTCGCACTTCGATTCGACCCCCCGGCTTCGTGATTCTCCGTAGTTCGTGGAGTGCAGCGTGTTGGTCGTCGAGATGTTCGAGCACATTGCTCGCCAGGACTTCGTCGAACAACGAATTCGGCCACGGCCACGGGGTCTCGTTTAAGTCCACGACTTCGTCGGGGTCCGCTTCGGGCACTATATCGACGTTGTGCCAATCGTCCATCTTATCGCTGCCGCAACCGAGGTTGATTCGGGGCTCGATGGGTTCCGCTGCGCCCGTCCTCCGAGCGCGCCCGCTCCTTTGTCCTCCCCTCTTCTTCTCCCCCACTAAATCCGATGCGTCTGTCATCCTCGCTCAGATGAGTATATTGGTAGTTGATAAATGTGCGTGCTGGTAAATCAGATAAACCGACTACTAGTGAGAGGGTTTCTTATTTGAAAACCCGTTACCGTACCCGGTAACCGTACTCGTTCTTCGGAAGAGGGAGGACGCAGTTTCCGAAGACGACGCCGTTCGGGGTTCAGTCGAGGTCGTACAGGTCGCCGTACTTCTCGGTGACGTACGCCACGAAGTCGTCGGCGGCGAAGTCCTTCCCCGTCGCTTCGACGACGAGTTCGTTCGTCTCGTACTTCGACCCGTGGCGGTGGACGTTCTCGGTCAGCCACTCGTGGAGGGCCTCGAAGTCGCCCTCCTCGACCCGCGCGTACACGTCGCCGATGTCGTCCTCGGCGGCGGCGAACAGTTGCGCGGCCATCACCGACCCGAGCGAGTACGTCGGGAAGTAGCCGAAGTTACCGTGGCTCCAGTGGATGTCCTGCAGGCAGCCCTCGGAGTCCGTCTCGGGCCGGACGCCGAGGTACTCCTCGTACTTGTCGTTCCACACCTCGGGCACGTCCTCCACGTCGAGTTCGCCCGAAATCAGCGCGCGCTCTATCTCGAACCGGACGATGATGTGGAGGTGGTAGGTGAGTTCGTCCGCCTCGACGCGGATGAGGTTGTCCTCGTACACCTGATTCGCCGCCTCGTACGCCTCCTCGACGGTCACGTCCTCGGCCTGTTCGAAGTGTTCCTTGAACGTCGGCAGGAACAGCTTCCAGAACGCCTCCGAGCGTCCGACGTGGTTCTCCCAGAGGCGCGACTGGGACTCGTGGACCGACAGGTCGCGGGACTCCCCGAGGGGCGTCGCGTGCTCCTCGTCCGGCAGGCCGAGGGTGTAGTTCGCGTGGCCGAACTCGTGGATGGTGGAGGTGACCGCCCCGAGGGGGTCCGCCTCGTCGAATCGGGTCGTCACGCGGGCGTCGAACGTCGTTCCCGAGGAGAACGGGTGGGGGGCCACGTCGAGGCGGCCGCGTTCCCACGGGTACCCGAGCGTCGAGAGGGCGTCGCGGCAGAGTTCCTCCTGCGCCGCCTCGTCGTACGTCCCCTTCGAGGAGAACGCGTCCGTGGCGAGCTCGGCGTCGGACTCCCGAATCCGCTCTATCATCGGCACCAAAGTGTCGCGGAGCTCTTCGAGGATGGACTCGGCCTGTTCGAGGGGGAGACACGGCTCGAAGTCCTCGAACAGCACCTCGTAGGGGTCCTTGTCGGGGTCGATGTGCTCGGCGTACTCCCGCTTGAGTTCGACGTGCTTCTCTAAGTACGGCGCGAACTTCGAGAAGTCGTCCTCGGCTTTCGCCTCCTTCCACGCCGGAAGCGCCTCCGAGGAGGTGGTCGAAATCTCCTCGACGAGCTCCGTCGGGACGCTGTTCGCTCGGTCGTACTTCCGCCGGATCTCGCGAACGACGGCCGCCTGCTCGTCGGTCAACTCCGACGATTCGAGTCGGTCCAGCAGCTCGCCCACCTCGTCCTCGGTGAGCAGTTCGTGCGAGAGCGAAGAGAGCGTCGAGAGCTGCTGAGAGCGCGCCGGCGTGCCCTCGTCGGGCATCATCACCTGCTGGTCCCACGAGAGGATACCGGCGGCGTTCTGCACGTTCGCGACGCGCTCGTACTTCGCGAGGAGTTCCGAGTACGCGTCGGGGGCGGAGTCGGCGTCGCCGGTTGCGTCTGTCGCCATATCTCGTTCGATGTACGTCCCGCGTTATCAACCCGACGTATGCGGACGAGGCGACCGGTTCACCGCCCGAGGTGGACGGAACGGCTCACTCGGCGGGCCAGCGTTCGGCCGCGCCGCGGTAGATGCGGTAACACCGCTCCAGAACGTCGATCGAGACGCTCTCGGAGGCGGTGTGCGCCTCGCCCGGTTCGGCCGCCCCGCAGACGACGCAGGCGGTGCCCGCGGCGGCCAACCACCCGGCGTCCGTCGCGTGGGGTTTCGTCACGAGCTCCGGCGTCGCCGCCTGCGCCTCGTCGGCGGCGGCGAGGACGGCGTCGGCGAACGCCTCGTCCTCGCAGGCCATCGGCGGCAGGTCCTGGTCGACGGTCCACTCGACGCCGGGAATCTCCTCGACGCGTTCGAGGGGCGCGCGTTCGCCGGGGACGGTCCGCTCGTCCACGGTCACCTCGCACGCCTCGGGGACGACGTTCCACGCCGACCCGCCGTCTATCTCCGTGACCGCGACGCTCCCGCGGAGGCGTTCGCCGAACACGTCGGCCGCGGGGAACTCCAGCCCCCGTATCACGTCCACGGCGTCGCAGGCGCGGTAGACGGCGTTCTCGCCCGCCTCGGGTTCGCTCGCGTGCGCCGCCGACCCGCGCGCGGTGACGGTCGACCCCCGCCGACCCTTGTGGGCGACGGCCACGTCCGTCACGTCGTCGCCGGAGTAGTTTGTAGACCCCTCGCCGACGACGGCGGCGTCCGGCGCGAACCCCTCGTCTATCGCGGCCCGCGCGCCCTCGCCGCCGACCTCCTCGCCGACGAACGAGACGAACGTGAGTCGCCCCGCCGGCGCGGCGTCCCGGAAGGCGAGCATCGACGCCGCCACCGCGCCCTTCATGTCGGCGGTGCCGCGGCCGTAGATGCGCCCCCCGCGCGTCTCCACGACGTACTCCCCGTCCGCCACCTGCGACTCGTCCGGCGGAACCACGTCGTGGTGCCCGACGAGGGCGAGTTCCCTCGCGCCCCCGTCGCCGTCTCCGGCTTCGTCACTGTCTCCGGCCTCGTCGCCGTCGCCCTCTCCGCTCCCGTCGCGCCGGGCGAACACGTTGCCCGCGTCGTCCCGCGTCACCGCGGCGTCTGTCTCCTCGCGGAGCCACGACTTGATCGCGTCCCCGGCGGCCGTCTCGTCCTCGTGGCTGGGAATCGAGACGAGGCGTCGCGTCAACTCGACCAGTTCCTCGCGCGCGTCGGTCATCGTCGGAACGTCCGACGGGGGGCGACGAAAAGGCTCTGGACGACGGCCCGACTCGGCGGAGGTCGAGGCCGGCGGAGAATCGAGGGACGGAGGTGCCGGGCGGGTCGTCGCGGGAGCGTCCGGCCCGCGTTCCCATCTATATCCTTATCCGTCTACCGCTCAAAACGCCACGCATGAAGATAGTGCCGGACACGAGCGCGGTCATCGACGGTCGCGTGTCCGAGCGAATCGAGTCGGCCGAGGAGTCCGATCTGACGATCTGTATCCCCGAGGCTGTCGTCGGCGAACTCGAATCGCAGGCCAACGACGGCCGCGACACGGGGTGGGAGGGACTCTCGGAGCTCCAGCGTCTCACCGCCCTCGACGACGAGGGGTCGGTGACGGTCGAGTACGTCGGGCGGCGGACGAAGCCGAGCGAGGCGACCGGCGCGCACGAGGGCGACATCGACGCCGTCATCCGCCAGGTCGCCGAGGAACAGGGCGCGACGCTCCTGACGAGCGACGTGGTCCAGTCGGAGGTCGCCAAGGCGAAGGGCATCGCCGTCGAGTACGTCGAACCGCGCGTCCGCGGGTCCGGCGAACTCATCATCGAGGAGTTCTTCGACGACGAGACGATGTCCGTCCACCTCAAGACGGGCACGAGGCCGAAGGCCAAGCGGGGCTCTCTCGGCGACATGCACTACGAGACCATCCGCGACGAGGTGACCGACGAGGAGACGATGAAGGAGTGGGCCGACGACATCGAGGACACGGCCCGCACCAGTTCCGAGGGCTTCCTCGAACTGTCGGAACCCGGGATGAGCATCGTCCAGTTCCGCGACTACCGCATCGCCGTCGCCCGCCAACCGTTCGCGGACGGAATCGAGATAACGGCGGTTCGCCCCATCGCGAAGACGTCGCTCGAAGAGTACGAGTTCTCCGAGGAACTGAAAGAGCGCCTGAGCGAACGCCAGCGCGGCGTCCTCATCTCCGGCGCGCCCGGCGCGGGGAAGTCCACGTTCGCGCAGGCCGTCGCCGAGTTCCTCAACGAGAACGACTACGCGGTCAAGACGATGGAGAAACCGCGCGACCTGCAGGTCGGCCCCGAGATTACGCAGTACACGGCGCTCGACGGCCAGATGGAGAAGACGGCGGACTCCCTCCTCTTGGTCCGCCCGGACTACACCATCTACGACGAGGTTCGGAAGTCCAACGACTTCGAGGTGTTCTCCGACATGCGCCTGGCGGGCGTCGGCATGGTCGGCGTCGTCCACGCGACGCGCGCCATCGACGCCCTCCAACGCCTCGTCGGCCGCGTCGAACTCGGCATGATCCCGCAGGTGGTCGACACCGTCGTCTACATCGAGGCCGGCGAAGTCCACACCGTCTACGACGTGACGACGCAGGTGAAGGTGCCCGAGGGCCTCACCGCCGAGGATCTCGCGCGCCCCGTGATTCAGGTCGCGGACTTCGAGACGGGCAAGCCCGAGTACGAAATCTACACGTTCAACCGGCAGGTCGTCACCGTCCCCCTCACCGGCGAGGACGGACAGGGCGACTCCGAGACCGGCGTCGGCCGCCTCGCGCGACAGGAGATAGAGCGGGAGATTCGCTCCATCGCGCGCGGCCACGTGGACGTGGAACTGAAGGGGCAGAACAAGGCGATAGTGTACGTCGACCAAGACGACATCTCGTACGTCATCGGCAAGGGCGGCGGCCGCATCTCCGACGTCGAGGACCGCCTCGGCATCGACATCGACGTCCGCACGCACGACGAGAACCCCAACCGCGGCGGCGGGTCCGCGGGCGGGTCCGGCGGCGGGGCGGGCGGCGACGGCGGAACGGTTGTCCAACCGGAGGTCACCTCCCGGCACATCGTCGTCCGCATGGACGAACACGTCGGCGAGACGGTCGAAGTCCGCGCCGACGGCGAGTACCTGTTCACCGCGACGGTCGGCCGCGGCGGCGACATCCAAGTCTCCCGCGGGAGCGCCATCGCGGAGGAACTCGAACAGGCGATAGACCGCAAACAGCGGATTACGGTCCACCCGGCGTAACGCGCCGGCCGACGCGCCGTCCGAACCGTTCGGGCCGTCCGCGACGCTCGCGCGGTGGAACCACCGTGCGGCCCTGCGGGTCGCTGACGCGACCGTCGAGAGGAAGAGACGCGGTGTCCCGGCCCGGTCGCCGGGGTGGTCTGTCGTCGATGCGCCCCACCCGTGCCGTGGGAGCGTCCGAAGTTACTCTGCGCAGCAGGCTTCCGCTTCGTCGCCGTCGCCGTCCGCCGGATGCGCCTTCGGGGCGGCGTCGGTCAACTGATAGAGATTCTGCCGCGCGTCGGCGAAGTAGACGTCCTCGTCTACGACGCCGATGCCCTCGAGACGTTCGAGTGCGTATCGGACCGTCCGAGCCGAGAGCATCGACTCCTGGACGATGCCCTTCTGGGTCAGCGGGCCGTTGTATTCGAGTACCTTGAAAACCAACTTCGCACTCGGGGGGAGGTCGTCGAGACTCTCCTGTTCTGCCTCAGCCATCGTTACGAATCGAAACGGGCGAACGGCATAAACCTTCGTGAGTTGCGACGGCGGAAACGGCTAACCGGTTCCTAACGTGAAGTTCTGTCCCCGCCCGGTGGACGCTCGTCCGCCGCACGGGGAACGAACGCCTTTTGACGGAGGGTACCGGACGGATACACATGGCCACGGAAACCCAGACCGGTCTCTCGGGACACGTCCGAGGGGTCACGGTCACCACACTCGCCTGCCTCGCGGGCGTCGCCGCCGCGTTGGCGTCGGGGGCGGTGGTCGGGACGACGGTGGACGCCGCGACGAACCAGCTCTCGCTGGCTCTCCTCGGCGCGGCCGTCCTCGCCCAGTTCCCCCTTCTCCGACTCGTCGGCGTGGACGTCGAGGACTTCGGCGCGAAGGACTACCTCTACGTCGCGTTCATGACGTTCACGCTGTGGTTCATCTCGTTTACCATCCTGCTCACCGCGGGCGTCCAACTCTAATATGGCGGACGACAGCATCGCGGTCGTCGACCTCGACAGGTGCCAACCCGACCGCTGCAGCTACGAGTGCGCCAACTTCTGCCCGCCGAACCGGACGGGCAAAGAGTGCATCGTCACCCGGGGGGACTACTACGAGGAGGACGAACCGTACGACGGCGGCCCGGACCAGATCCGCATCTCCGAGGAGGTGTGCCTCGGCGAGACGTGCGGTATCTGCGTCGAGAAGTGTCCGTTCGACGCCATCGAGATAATCAACCTCCCCTCCGAACTGCAGGACGACCCCGTCCACCGCTACGGCGAGAACGCCTTCGCCCTCTACGGCCTCCCGATTCCAGAGTCGGGGTCCGTGACGGGCATCCTCGGCCCGAACGGCATCGGGAAGACGACGGCCGTGCGGGCCCTCGCCGGCGAGATGATACCCAACCTCGGCGACTACGGCGAGGAGGCGTCGTGGGAGGCGGTCTTGGACCGCTTCCGCGGGACGGAGTTACAGAACTACGTCGAACGCGTCCGCGGCGAGAAGGTCACCATCGCACGCAAACCGCAGTACGTCGACCAGATTCCGAAGCAGTTCGACGGCGTCACCCGCGACCTGCTCGATTCGACGGACGAACGCGGCGCACTCGACGACTACGTCGAACGCCTCGGCATCGCCCCGGTGATGGACCAACCGCTCGATACGCTCTCGGGCGGCGAACTCCAGCGCGTCGCCCTCGCGGCCACCCTCGCCCGCGACAGGGACTTCTACTTCCTCGACGAGATCTCGCCGTACCTCGACATCGGTCAGCGAGTGACCGCCGCGCGACTCATCCAAGAGTTGGCGGAGGACGAAGACAGGGCGGTTCTGGTCGTCGAACACGACTTGGCGATTCTGGACCTCCTGGCCGACACGCTCCACGTCGCCTACGGTGAACCCGGCGCGTACGGCGTCATCACCGACCCCAAGTCGGTGCGCAACGGCATCAACGAGTACCTGAAGGGGTACCTCTCGAACGAGAACATGCGCATCCGACCGAACGAGATAACGTTCCACGAACACGCGCCCCGGGAGACGTCGAAGGGCAAGGCGCTCATCGACTACCCGGCGCTCTCGAAGTCCTACGGCGACGGCGAGTTCTCCCTCGACGTCGAGGGCGGCACCATCTACCAGTCGGAGGTGCTGGGCATCGTCGGCCCGAACGGTATCGGGAAATCGACGCTGGCGAAGATGTTCGCGGGCTCTCTGGACCCCGACGAGGGCGAACTCGACTACCACCTCGACATCGCCTACAAGCCGCAGTACATCGAAATCGACCAGCCGATGCGCGTGGACGCGTTCCTCTCGTCTATCACCGACGACTTCGGCACCTCCTACTGGAAGACCGAAGTCGCGAACCCGCTCCAACTCGAACGCATCATGGAGCGCAACTTGGACGACCTGTCGGGCGGCGAACGTCAACGCGTCGCCATCGCGGCGTGTCTCTCCGAGGACGCCGACCTGTACGTGATGGACGAACCCTCGGCGCACCTCGACGTCGAACAACGCGTGCAGGCCACCACGGCCATCCGCCGGTACGCGGAGAACCACGACGCGACGGTGATGGTCATCGACCACGACATCTACATGATCGACCTGCTGGCGGACCGCCTGATGGTGTTCGACGGCGAACCCGCCCAACACGGCCACGCCGCCGAACCGCAGGAGATGCGCGCCGGGATGAACGACTTCCTCGCGGACTTGGACATCACGTTCCGCCGCGACGAACGGACCCAGCGTCCGCGCATCAACAAGCCCGGCTCCCAACTCGACAGCAAACAGAAGCGCGAAGGCGAGTACTACTACGCCCCGTAGTCGGCTTTTTCGCGTCCGTCCCGACCCTCTCTTTTCGTCCCTGCGGGTGCGGCCTCAAGCGTTATTGCCGCAGGAGGCCTGAAACTAATCCCATGAGTACTAACAACAGTTCGTTCCTGTCGGGTAGCACGTTCAAAAACGCGAACGTCGGCATGCTCGTCGCGCGGGCGGGTATCGCGCTCTTCCAGAAGAAGCCGAAACGCGCGCTCATGTACGCCGGCGCCGCCCTCATCTCCACGAAGTCCACCGTCGGCGGGTTGATCGCGCAGGCTCTCATCAAGATACTCGGACGGAAGTGACGCGTCGCCGAGAGCGCCGTTCGCCCGCCGCGGCCCGACCGCGGACCTGATTCTTCCGCCGACGAGCGACGTTCGGCCACAATTCACACGTACCCCGGTTCCAAACGATGTTCTCATGCGTCTCATCAGTCCGGCGTTCTCGGACGGTGGCGAAATCCCTCGACGGCACGGCTACGAAGAAGAGAACACGAACCCGCCGCTGATAGTCGAGGATATCCCGGACGACGCCGAGTCCCTCGCCCTCTTCGTGGACGACCCGGACGCGGAGGAACCCGCCGGGAAGGTGTGGGACCACTGGGTCGTCTGGAACATCTCGGTCGATTCCGATACCTGTTCGCTGCCGGACGACTGGACCCCGGAGGACGCCGACGCGCGGACCGGCGAGAACGACTACGGCGAACGGGAGTACGGCGGGCCGAACCCGCCGGACCGCCCCCACACCTACCGGTTCGTCGTCTACGCCCTCGACACGGAACTCGACTTGGAACCCGGCGCGTCGAAGGACGAACTGCGGGACGCGATAGAGGGGCACGTCGTTGAGGAGGCCCGCCTCGAAGGGACGTACGAACCGTGAACGAGGCGCGCGTCTAACCGGCGTCCGGCGGACCCTACAGGTCGGGACTCAGGAGGACGGCACCGTCGCCGTCCGGTTCCACCGCCACGTCGTAGTCGAACGCCCGAATCACCTCGACGTTCGTCCGCAGATGGTCGGTGACGGCGGGGACGCGCACCTCCCCGCCCGCGAGTGCCGCCCAGACGGCCAGTTGGTCGCCCATGCGGGCGTCCACCGGCGCGTCGCTCTCTCGCCACGAGGCGAAGGCGTCCACCGCGTCGGCGGCGACGCTCTCGGCGGGCACCCCTCGTCTTCCCAGGCCGACGAACCCCGCGCGGCCCCCTTCGCAGTCGGCGACGAGCGTCACGATTGCGCCCGGCGACGACGCCGAGACGTACTCGGCGGTCGATTCGACCGTCCCCGCCGCGAGGTTCGGCCCCGACGCGGCGGTCAGACGTTCGACCGCGGCGTCTCGGAGTCGTTCCGCAACGTCAGCGTCCGACAGTGACTCGGTGGCGACGGCGTTCACCAGTACGCGTCGTAGCGTCCCCCGAGAGCGGAGACGGAGGCGGGCGAGGTTCGAGGGCCGGATCTCGAAGGCGAGTCTGCCGCCGCCGGCGGGGTAGAAGCCGCGCCGCCGCACCTCGGCGTCGGCGTTGAGTCCGAAATCGCGGAGAAGCGGGAGTTTCGCCCGTCGGAGGTAGTCCGCCGAGGGCGACCACTCGACGTCCGTCCCGCCGGTGACGGTGAGAGAGAGCGTCTCGTCGAGTGCGGCGGCGATGGGGAGCACCGCGTCGCAGACCAGCGCCGCGCTTCCCGCCGTCTCCACCTCGGCGAACACGTCGCCGCCGCGGAAGCCGTCGGGCGCGAACGCGAGCGTCTCGGACCCGCGTTCGTCGCCCGCGACGGTCGCGTGCGTCGCGTCCGCCACGGCGCGAACCGCCGCGACGTGCTGGGTCTTCAGGCCCGGTGTCGGACGCTCCGCCCGTACGTTCTCCATGCGGAACGGCCTGCCGGTGACGGCCGAAAGCGAGAGAGCCGTCCGCAGGAGTTGGCCGCCGCCGTCGCTCCCGTCGAGTTCGAGCATCTACCGGACGACGGTCACCGGGACGTTCGCGCGTTCGACGAGTCCGGTGGCGACGCTCCCGACGAAGCCCTGCGCGCGCTTCGAGAGGCCGCGGTGACCGACGAACACGCCGTCTACCTCCTCCTCGTCGGCGTACTCGGATATCGTGTCGACCGGATCGCCGTACAGGAGTTCCGAGTCCGCCTCGACGCTCGCCTCGCGCGCCCGTTCGACGGCGTCTTCGAGGACCCGTTCGCCCCGCGCCTCCGCCTCGGAGATATCCTCGGTGTACAGTCGCTCGCTCGCCTCGGAGAACGACGGCGCGGTTCCGCCCTCCTCGACGAGGATTCGAGGCTCGACGGAGTAGACGAGGGTCAACCCCGCGTCGAGTAGCGACGCGACGCCGATGGCGTGTTCGAGGGCTTCAATGCTCGATTCGGAACCGTCAACCGCGACGAGGTACTGCATCGGTGGTCACTTCCGCTCGGAACTACGTCTCGTGAGCGTTTATGTGCCGCGGCGGAAAAGAGGGGTCGCCGTCAGTGGACCAACCGACTGCAGGTACCGCAGAGGTTCTCCTCTTTGACGTCCACCTCGCGCACCGTCGGCGAGAACGACATGACGCACTTGTTGTTGTCGCAGTGTTCGAGGCCGAGGGTGTGCCCGATCTCGTGGACGACTTCCTTGCGAACCCGGTCTGCGAACACCTCGTTCGCGGGTTTGGTGGTGATACCGCCGTCAGACGACGTCTGGAGACGATACGTGGAGATAACCGACCCGTTTCCGTTCAGGTAGGCGAGGCCGAAGACGTAGTTCCGCCGCCGGTAGTAGAGGTCCTGCGAGGTTATCCCGATGTTCTTGTCGCCGCTGCCCACGCGACTCGCCAGTTCGATGAACTGCTCTGCACGGTACTGCTTCCGACTGCGGTCGAACGCACCTTCGGGAATCGCCTGCTCGTTGTGAAGCGTCACGTCGCAGTCGTAGACGCCCCGCAACGCAGCAGACGCCTCCCGCTTCACTTGCGCGGGAAGTTCCCCGATAGGCACGATATCGACAAGCATGGAAGTTGTTAAGGAGAGAGGGGGCATAAACATCCCGCCGTGGAAACCGCACTTCGAGACGCCCTCGCCGCGCGCCTCGCCCGATACGACAGTTTGGTCGAAATCGGCATCGGGCGGGCACCCGACGTGGCCGCCGCACTCGCCGCCGCCGGTAAGGACGTGACGGCGACGGACGTCCGCGAGTTCGACGCGCCGCCCGGCGTCGAGTTCGTCGAGGACGACGTGGTGGCCGCGAGCGAACGCGACGACCCGGGGCCGGCGTACCGCGCCGACGCCGTCTACGCGCTGAACCTCCCGCCGGAACTCCACCGCCCGGCGCGCGACGTGGCGCGGGCCGTCGGTGCGGACTTCCTCTTCACCACCCTCGGCTACGACGCGCCGTCGGTCCCCGCGGAGACGGAATCGGTCGGCAGGGAGACGCTGTACGTCGTCCCCGCGGGGCACCGCGAACCCGGTGCGGAATCACAACGCTAAGGCCACCGGGGTACCGCCTCCCGGTATGCACGCAGACGCAGTCGTCCTCGACGTGGACGGCGTTCTCGTGGACGTCGCCGACTCCTACCGTCGGGCCGTCGTCGAGAGCGTCGAACGCCTCCACGGACGGACTATCGACCGGGAGGAGATTCAGTTGTTCAAGGACGCCGGCGGGTTCAACAACGACTGGGAACTGACGTACGCCGCCGCCCTCTACGTTCTCGCCGACGACCGGGAGTCGTTCTCGCTGTCTCTCTCCGCCTTCACCGACCGCATCGCCGAACGCGGCGGCGGCCTCTCCGCCGCCGAGGCGGTTGTCGAGGAACACCTCCCCGGGGACGAGTACGCCGCCGTCTCGGAGGCGTGGGACACCGACGCCCTCCGCGAGACGTTCCAAGCGCTCTACCTCGGTGCCGACCTCTTTCGGGAACTCGAAGGGGGCGACCCCCCGTTCGAGACGACCGGGTACATCAACGACGAACCGGTCATCGTCGAACACGAGACGCTGGACCACCTCACCTCGCGCTACCGGACGGGCGTCCTGACGGGTCGCCCCGCCGCGGAGGCGGACATCGCCCTCGCCCGGTCGGGATTCGCCGTCCCCGCCGACCACCGCTTCACCATGGACGACTGGGAGGAGGGCAAACCCCACCCCCACGCTCTCACCACCCTCGCGGAACGGTTGGACGCCGACAGCGTCGTCTTCGTCGGCGACACGTTGGACGACGTGCGCACCGCCGTCAACGCCGCCGAGGCGGACGACTCGCGGACGTACCGCGGCGTCGGCGTCCTCACGGGCGGCCTCACCGGCGAGGAGGGGAGGAAGAAGTACGAGGCGGCCGGCGCGGCGGCCGTCGTTGACTCCGTGAACGACCTGCCCGACCTGCTCTCCCCGTCCGAGGAGTAACTTTACCACCGATCCCGGCCCACGTCCGGCATGGACGCGCTTCGAATCGAACGGGTCTGCTGGTCGCTCCTCCTCGGCGGGTTCCTCGCGGTGCTCGCGGCCGGTTTGTTGGTCCCCGACCCGACCGGCGCGCTCTGGGTCGGAGGCGTGCTTCTCGCCGCCGTCGTCGCCGTCCCGCTCTCGTACTGGTTCTTCACGTGGGCCGAGTTGGACGATGCGCGGGTCGGCGACCGGACCGTCGAGTTGGTAACGCTCATCGCCGTGACCGTCTCCCTTCGCATGCTGTTGAACGCCGTCGGCGTCGGCGGGTTCGTGAACAGTTTCGTCTCCATCGGCGGAGGATACGCCGCCTTCAGTCGGGCTCAGCAGTGGAATCCGGTTCGACGGAGCAGAGGTGAAGCGCTGTGAAGCGGGACACGCTCTCGCACCTCGTGCGGTTCCTGACGGTGATGCTCGCCGTGGACGCCGTGGGACTCCTCGCGTGGTCGCTCTTCCCCGAGGGGACCACCCCCCGGACGTACCTCCTGTTCGGGACGCTCCTGGTCGCGCCAATCGTCGCCTTCCTCGTGACGTACGGCCCCGAAGTCGTCCCGGAGACGGACTGAAGACACCGGCAGACGCTCCCGGTCACGCAACGTTTTACCCGGTTCCGTCCGCACCCGAAGGCATGCGAATCGCACTCCTCGGTGGGACCGGCGACATCGGCGAGGGACTCGCCCTGCGGTGGGCCTACCACACGGACCACGAGGTGCTCGTCGGCTCTCGGGACCCCGAGAAGGCGCGCGAGAAGGCCGACGAGTACGAGACGGAACTGTCGAGTCGGGGGCGCGACCGGAAGGTCAACGGCTTCGTCAACGAGATGGCCGCCGAACGGGCGAAGGTAGTCGTCCTCGCGGTGCCGCCGTACCACGTCGCCGACACCGTCGAGGCCGTCGCCGACGGACTCGAAGACGGCGACGTTCTGGTCACGCCCGCGGCGGGGATGAAGCGCGGCGACGACGGTTTCCACTACCACCCGCCGAGTGCGGGCAGCGTCACCCGACTCGTCGCCGACGCCGCGCCCGACGACGTGGGCGTCGTCGGCGCGTTCCACAACCTCGCGGCGGGCCGTCTGGCGAACGTGGACGCCGAACTCGGCATCGACACCCTCGTCGTCTCCGACGACCCGGACGCGAAGGAGACGGTGATGCGCCTCGCCGAAGAGATAGACGGCCTCCGCGCGTTGGACGCCGGCGGCGTCGGCAACGCCGCAGAAGTCGAGTCCGTCACGCCCCTCCTCGTCAACGTCGCGCAGAACAACGACGGGATGCACGACTTGGGCGTGCGCTTCCAGTAGGCGCGGGTGGGTTAACGCGTCCGCCGCACTCACGAACGCCGATACAGCAGCGTGACGCCCAATATCAAGAGAACTGCGCCTCCCGCGAGAGAGACGACCGCGGGGAGAGTGGCGGTGACGAGGTTCGTCCACTGCGCCGCGCCGTACCCGACCAAGGCGAGACCGAAGCAGAGCTGAGCGACGGCGGTCGCTCGACCGACGCCCGCGCCGGACTGAGTATCCGTCATACTGCGGAGACTGCGGTGGTCCTCATAAGGATACGGCACGCGACCGTCGCTATCCGCCGATTCGCCTCAGAACCGACTCTTCAACTCCTCGCGCAGGTCGTCGAGCGACGCGTCGTGCGCCGCCAGCACGACTAACAGGTGGTAGACTAGATCGGCGCTCTCGTACAGCAGTTCCTCCCTGTCGTCGTCCTTCGCGGCGAGAATCGTCTCCGTCGCCTCCTCGCCCAACTTCTCTAACGCGTAGTTCTCGCCCTTCTCGTGGGTGAAGAGCGTCGTCGTGTAGGAGTCTTCGGGCAGCTTCGCCTTGCGGGACTCGATGGTCGAGAAGAGTTCGTCCAGTACCTCCTCGGTCGGCGTGTCGTCGTCCATACCGGCGCGTCGGCCGACGCGGGCAAAACACGCCCGGTTCCGACTCGAACGGCGGGGTCAGTCGGAGGCTCTCGCCCCGACTTCCACGTCGCCCTCGAAGAACACCATGTCGTGGAGTCGGCTGTCCGTCGTCAGTTCGGGGTGGAAGGAGGTGCCGACGACCGGTCCGTCGCGTATCGCGACCGGTCTGCCGTCCCACTCCGCGAGGACTTCGACGCCTTCACCCACGTCGTCGATGGCGGGCGCGCGGATGAACACGGCGGGGAACGGTTCGTCCAGTCCCGTCACCTCCAAGGGGGCCTCGAAGCTGTCCACCTGCCGGCCGAACGCGTTGCGGTTCACGCTCACGTCCACCAGCGACAGGGCGTCCACCCGGTCGTCCTGTGCGTCCCGGGAGGCGACGATGAGGCCCGCGCAGGTCGCCAACACGGGCTTTCCGCGCTCGACGTGCTCGACTATCTCCTCGTCGATGCCCTCGCGCGCCAACAGCCGAGAGATGGCGGTCGATTCCCCGCCCGGCATCAGCAACACGTCGCAGTCGGGGACGCGGCCGGACTGTCGTATCTCGACGACTTCGACGTCCTCGCCGTGGGCGTCGGCCGCCCGGCGGATGGCGTCTGCGTGCTCCGATACGTCGCCTTGGACGGCGACGACGCCGGCTCGTAACATACCCGAAGGTCGCACTCCGAGAGACAAAAAGCGTCCGTTCGGCGGTGGTTCGGCCCGCGCCTCAGATGGCGACGGCGTTCAGCACGAGGACGGCGACGCCGAAGAGGAGTCCGAACGCCACGATTGTCTTGGGGTCGAGGCGAATCGCGTTGCGGTCCTCCGCGTCGAAGTATCGAACGAGTCCCGCACTAGACATCAGGCCGCCGCTGTTCTGTCCGCTGCTCATGTCCGGGCATCTGTCCCTCCCTCGCGTAAACGTTTCGGCTCGGGTCCGAGACGTGGGGGTGAGAAACCCTTATGCGCGGGGCCGGGCAACCACCGCAGGAACACGATGACCGTTCGAATGCTCGATTTCTACGCCGACTGGTGCGGCCCGTGTAAGACGCAGGACCCGATTCTCGAGGAGATACGGGACGACTGGGGCGACCGGATCGAACTGGAGAAGGTGGACGTCGACGAGAAGCAGGACACCGCGAACGAGTACCAGGTGCGCTCGCTCCCGACGCTCATCGTCGAGAACGACGACGGCATCGTCGACCGGTTCGTCGGCGTCACCCAGCGCGAGGACATCGAAGCGGCCCTCGAAGAAGCCGGCGCCTGAACGCCTCTCGCACGCCCGCGACCGTCGATCGCTCGTTTTCGCGTCTCCTCCCTCACCGCTTCAGCGACCGCGTTCGCCCGACCGCGACCGGGAGGCGGGAGCGCACCGCTCTCGCAAGCGTTATACGGAGCGGTCCAAAACACAGCCGTATGGCTAGTTTCGACGCCGCGGAAAAGCGAACGCTGGAGAAGCTCATCTGCATGCGCTGCAACGCGCGCAACCCGCCCCGCGCGGACAGTTGCCGGAAGTGCGGCTACAAGAACCTCCGCCCGAAGTCCAAGGAACGCCGCGCGGCGTAATCCGACGGACCGCTTCTCGACTCCGCTTCTCCTCCGACCGGCGAGTACGGCGCTCAGCCGCGTCTCCGCGGTCGGTCACTCCGACTCGGGGTACTTCGGCTGACGCTGTTCGGCGCGCGAGAGCGCTCGCTCCACCACCTCGCGGACGGAGTCCTCCTCGCCCTCCGGGTCCGCGCGGTAGACGTCGCCGTGGCCCGCGTACATCGCCGACACCGTCTCGGGCATGCGTTCGAGGAGCGTTTCGAGGCTCTTGACGAGTCGTTCGCGCGACTGGCCGGCCATGTCCGTCCGCCCGAAGCTCCCGTCGTCGTACGCGCCGTCGTTGTAGACGACCACGTCGCCGCTGAACAGGGTGTCGTCGCTCACCAACGAGACGTGGTCCGCGGCGTGACCCGGCGTGTACACCACCTCGAACGTCTCGTCGCCCGCGACCACCTCGTCGCCGTCTTCGAGCGTTCCGTCCCTCCGGGGATGTTCCCCGTAAGCGTACAGATCGGCGTCGAACCTGTCGAGGACGGCGTCGAGTTCGCCGACGTGGTCCGAGTGTTGGTGCGTCAGAACCACGGCGTCGAGTTCGTCGGTGCGTTCCGCGACGACGTCTTCGACGCCCGACATCGTCCCGACGTCCACGAGGACCGTTCGCTCGCCGAGGACGAGGTACGCGTTACAGGTGAACTGCTCTGCGCCCTCGGTGACTGTGACGACTTCCATGCGGCGGGGTACGTCGTCGTCTGTGAAAAAGCCCGGCGCGACCGGACGCCCTCGCCGCCTCGCCCGGCCTCGACGCCGCCGAGGGCGACCTGCAAATCATTTTTCACGCTCAATCGCGTACCTGCGAACGTATGGGATTCGGCAGTTACGACGAATCCGAGCAAGATAATCAGGAGTACGACACCGACCTCGACGACGACGAAAGTGTCGCAACCTCCACGGCCGACCACGAGGGCGAGGTCGAGTACGAAATCGGCGCGTCCAACGACGAACTTCTCGACCGCTTGAAAGAGATAAAAGAGCAGTGAGCCGAGTGCGCGGTACGCGGCGCGAGGCGCCGTGACGCCGCCGCCGAAGTCGGGAACGAGGGCGCTCGGCGTCGCCGAGTCGTACCGCGGCACCGACGGAGAGCCGTCGCGCCGAAGCACGCTCTGCGGCGCACTCGTCCGTGCGAACCGCGTCGTAGACGGGGTCGTCTACGGGTCGTGTACGGTCGGCGGGACGGACGCGACGAACGCCGTCGGAACGCTTTTCTCGACGCTCGGACGCGAGGACGTCCGGTACGTGCTCGTCTCGGGCGTCGCCCCCGCGTGGTTCAACGTCATCGACCTTCGCCGCCTCGCGGAGGCGACGGACCGACCCGCACTCTCGGTCTCCTACGAGGAGAGCGAGGGCCTCCAGTCGGCCCTGCGCGAACAGTTCTCCGGCGACGAACTCGACGAACGCCTCGCGGTCTACCGGTCGCTTCCGCC
Organism: Halopelagius fulvigenes; assembly: GCF_042662625.1. Lineage (GTDB taxonomy): Archaea > Halobacteriota > Halobacteria > Halobacteriales > Haloferacaceae > Halopelagius > Halopelagius fulvigenes. The sequence goes on along the minus strand of NZ_JBHSXH010000015.1, from coordinate 1,352,823 downwards.
GCGGCGACCCGTCGAGGTGAACGGGGAGACGGTGTTCGTCCGCGCCGTCGGCGTCGACGCGGCGGAGGCGGCCGACGTCGTCCGTGCGTTCACGCCCGAGGGCGGGCGACCGGAACCCGTCCGCGTCGCTCGGACGGCCGCGCGGGCGGCGCGTTCGTGGCGCGAACGGGAGTGCGGCGGAGGCGGCGACCCCGGGTCGCCGGGCGACCATCACGAGTAAGTCGGACCGGGCCGCTACACGAGGCATGGACGACGTATCCGACGGCGAGATGGACGGCCTCTGCGTCACCGAGTGCACGCGGTGTCCCGACCTCGTCGAGGGACGGACCCAAATCGTCAACGGCGCGGGCCCCGACGACGCCGACTTGGTGTTCCTCGGGGAGGCACCGGGCGCGAACGAGGACGAACAGGGCGAACCGTTCGTCGGACGCTCCGGGAGCGTTCTCGACGACGCCCTCCGCGACGTGGGACTCGCGCGCCCGGACGTCCGCATCACGAACTGCGTGCGGTGTCACCCGCCGGAGAACCGCGACCCGAAGGTGAAGGAACTGGAGAACTGCGCCGCGTGGTTAGAGCGAGAACTCGAACTCGTGGACCCCGAACTCCTCGTGACGCTCGGGAAGGTTCCCTCCGAACACGTCCTCGACCGCTCCGTCGCCGTCACGAAGGAGGCGGGCGACGTGGTGGACGCGCGCATCGGCGACCGGCCGCAACGCGTCCTCGTCTGCGTCCACCCGGCCGCGACGCTGTACGACCGGAGTCAGGAGGACACGTTCACGAGTACCATCGCGAAGGCCGCCGAACTCGCCGATCTCACGGACGGCGAGGGCGGGCAGGCGAACCTCGGCGACTTCTAATCCGTCTCGCCGCCCCGCGCCGGCCCCTCCGTTTTCAGTCGGCGGCGCGCGCGGCCGTGTTCGCGGAGGTGCGCGGCGACGTCGAACGCCGTCTTCAGGACCACCAGGAGGAGGACGAGTACTACGGGTCCGCCGAGTGAGACGACGAGGAACGCCCCGAGGACGACGGTGAGGTGGAGAACGAACACCCGGCGGTACGGGGCCATCATCTGCCCGTCGGGCGAGACGCCGCGGTACTCCCCGTGCCCGAGGTAGTTGACGACGAACGACCCGCCGTGGCTCACCACCATCGTCGCCCCGGCGACGAGGACGCCGAGGACGTCGATGCTCCCGAACGCGCCGGCGAACGCGGGCAGTCCGAAGAGGACGAAGACGCCGTGGACGACCCAGAAGATGCCGTAGTGCACGCAGAAGAACCCGGCCGTGAAGACGTTCACCGCGGGAACGTCGACTCCGAACAGCGACCTGTCGGCCCGGTTCGAGAAGTCGACGGGCGCGCCGTTGACCGAAAAGGAGACGCTCTCGTCCGGCGTTCCGCGGGCGAGCAGAATCTTCGGGACGTTCAGGACCCCGACGACGCCGCTCTCCAGCCAGTAGACGGCGAGTACGTCGAAGACGTTCCAGCCGAACGCGAGGACGCCGACGAGGGGGGCGAGGTTGGCGACCAGTAGCGCCGCGAGGGCGACCGGCGACGACGGGTCGAGACGGCTCACGGTTCGCGTACGGCGGCGGGCGGGAAGAACCGACGGGCCGTCGCGCCTCCCCGCCGAGGTCGCCCGGAGGGAAAGTCACTTTGCCGCCCTGCGCGGAGTGTTCGGTATGAGCGCGCCGAACTCCGCCGCGGCCGAGCAGTCGCTCGCCTCGGTGGTCATGGTCGATTACGGACTGGGGAACCTGCGGAGCGCACAGCGCGGCCTGGAACGCGCGGGCGCGGACGTGACGATAACCGACGACCCCGACGAGTTCGCCGACGCCGACGGAATCGTCCTGCCGGGCGTCGGCGCATTCAGCGAGGGGATGGAGAACGCCGGGCCGTTCCGCGAACCCCTCGCGGCGGCGGCCGAACGCGGCCAACCCGTCTTCGGCATCTGCCTCGGGATGCAGATGCTCCTCACGTCGAGCGAGGAGGCCGATTACGAGGGCGAAGGCGAGGTGACCGGCCTCGACTTCGTCCCCGGCCGGAACGTCCGCTTCTCGCAGGGTCAGAAGGTGCCCCACATGGGCTGGAACGAACTGAACGTCGAACGCGATCACCCCCTCGTGGAGGGCGTCGACAGCGTTGCGTCGAAGACGCAACGAGCAGACGAACCCGCGAGCGGGTCCGTCGACGGAGAGTACGCCTACTTCGTCCACTCGTACTACGCGGTGCCGGACGACGAGAACGCCGTCGTCGCCACGACGGACTACGGCGTGGAGTTCCCGGCCATCGTCGCCAACGAGGAGGGCAACGTGTTCGGCACGCAGTTCCACCCCGAGAAGAGCGGCGAGACGGGGCTGACGATTCTCCGGAACTTCGTCGAACTCTGCGCCGAGCAGTAATCGGGCCGGACGTTCGCCCGCGACGACGGGCTTTTCAAACTCGGGGCTGAACGTCGCCGCATGCAGGCAGTCACGCTGGGTCCGGCGGGGACGTACTCTCACCGCGCCGCCCGAGCCGTCGCCGACGACGTGGAGTTCCGCGAGTCCGTCTCCGCCATCATCGACGCGGTGGAGGAGGGCGCGTACGACCGCGGCGTCGTCCCCATCGAGAACAGCATCGAGGGGAGCGTCACGGAGACGTTGGACGCCATCGCCGAGACGGACGTGGCGGTCACCCAGGAGATAGTCACGCCGATTCGCCACGCCCTCCTCGCGCAGACCGAGGAGTTCTCCGTGGTCGCCTCCCACTCGCAGGCCCTCGCGCAGTGTCGGTCGTACCTCGAATCGAAGTACCCGAACGCGAAACTCGAAGCCGTCGCCAGCACCGCCCGCGGCGTCGAACGCGCCCGCGACGACCCGAACGTCGCGGGAATCGGCCACCCGGACAACGCCGGCGGGACGCTCAACGTCCTCGCGGAGGACATCCAAGACCGCTCTTCGAACGCGACGCGCTTCTTCGTCATCGCGCCCGCGAGCGAACGCTCCGAGGCGGGCGGCAAATCCACCATCGTGGTCTACCCCAACGCCAACTACCCGGGACTCCTCTTGGAACTGCTGGAGGCGTTCGCCGACCACGACATCAACCTCTCGCGCATCGAGTCCCGCCCCAGCGGAAACCGCCTCGGCGACTACCTGTTCCACATCGACTTCGAGGCCGGCCTCTACGAGGACAGGGCTGAGGACGCCCTCGCGGAGGTCGAAGAGATAGCCTCCCGCGGGTGGGTCAAGCGCCTCGGTTCCTACGACATGCAGCACGTCCTCTACTGAGGCTCGTTCGCCCGCGACCCGTCGGGTCGACGCGAAAATCTTGAAGGAGTGACGGACCGAACTCCGAACCACTCATGGCGAAGTCGAACCCCTTCGAGGACGTAGAGAAGCTGCTCGAACGGCTGGACGGCCAGTTCGAGGCGGGCGGCGTCACCGGCCGCCGCGAAGTCGATATCGACGTGGCCGACCGCGGCGGCGAGTTCGTCGTCGTCGCCGACCTACCGGGGTACGAGAAGGGGGACGTGGACGTCTCCCTGTCGGACCGGCGACTCACCGTCTCGACGGAGCGAACGTCCGTCCACGACGCCGCCGACGCGCGCTTCCTCCGGCAGGAACGGACGCGCGAGGCCGTCTCCCGGAGCGTCACGCTCCCGGAAGCGGTCGTGGCCGACGAGGCGACGGCGACGTACGAGAACGGCGTCCTCACCGTCACGCTTCCGAAGGCGTCGGCGAGGCCCGAAGACGAGGGGACGAGCATCGAAGTCGAGTGACTCCCGTCGGAAACGAACGAAAGCCGGAATATCGGGCGATTCGAGCGCCGTACCGTGCGAACTGCACACGTAGTTACAACTACGTTTATGCTCTCACGCGACGTTAGTAGTAGTCGGTGACTCACATATGATGCCACGTTCTTCCCCCTTCGACGATTTCGAGACGCTGTTCGAGCGTATGTCCAAGCAGTTCGACGACATGAGCCGACAGTTCGAACGCTCGAATGTGGCCGGGATGGCCTCCGACGTCAACGTCGATATCGCCGACGAGGGCGAGGAGTTCGTCGTCGTCGCCGACCTGCCGGGGTACGAGAAGGAGGAGATCGACCTCACGGTGACCGAACGCGTCCTCACCATCGAGGCGACGCACGAGGACAGCGCGGAACACGACTCCGAGGAGTACATCCGCCGCGAACGCCGCCACGAGTCCGTGCGACGCGACGCCCGCCTCCCCGACGACGTCGTCGCCGACGAGGCGTCCGCCTCGTACAACAACGGCGTCCTCACCGTCACCCTCCCGAAGGTGACGACGGACGACGACGAGGACTCCCACCGCATCGACGTCGAGTGAGGACCGCGGACCGCCGACGTAGGAACGTCCACCACGCCAACCGACAACGTAGTAAGCTCACGTTCGTCCCACTCTTTCGTTTTTCAGTCACCCGCCGTCCGCTGAGCGTTCGCTCCCCTCGGCAGAGTACTTCCCTCTCCGCTTCGAAACTGACCGTATGGCTCCCTCGAACGTGTTGGTCCCGCTGGACGGCTCCCCGCTTTCGGACGACGCCTTGGTCCACGCGCTCGAAACGTTCGACTGTCCCGTCGCGGTGTTGAACGTGGTGACGCCGCTCGACGCGTCGATGAGCGAAGGCGGTATCCTCGACCCCGGCGAAGAGCGACGGGACGAGGCGAGAGCGAGAGCGGACGAGGTGGTCACGCACGCGAAGCACCGGGCGGCGGAAGCGGGACGGAGCGTCGACGTGACCGTAGAGACGGGGGACCCCGCCGAGACCATCCTCGACTACGTCGACGCGAACGACGTGGACCACGTGGTCATGGGCGGCCACGGGAGCGAGCGCAACGCACTCGCCCGCCGCCTCCTCGGAACCGTCGCGACGGTAGTCGTCGGCGAGGCCCCCGTGACGGTGACCGTCGTTCGGTAGTGCGCCTCGCTCGGGCCGTCAGAGGGCGATTACCCGCCGAGAACCGCGGCGAGCGCCCTGTAGACTCCGAACCCGACCGCCACCGACGTGACGAGCGTGATTATCCAGAACGCGAGGGTCACCCCGATTTTCCGGCGGGAGACGCCGGCGGACCCTCCTGCGAGGCCGCCGCCGATGACTCCAGAGATGATGATGTTGTTGAACGAGATGGGGATACCGAGCGCAATGGCGAGTTGGGCGATGACGAAGCCGGGGACGAGGGCGGCGATGGACCGACGAATCCCGAGTTGCGCGTACTCGCGAGAGGTTGCTTGGAGCAGTCGCGGTGCGCCCATCCACGCGCCCGCGAGGATGCCCGTCGCGCCGATGGCCAAGAGCACGATTCCGGGGAGGCCGAGTTCGACTCGGTAGAGGTTCTCGAGCGGTCCGGTCGCCAGTCCGACCTGGCTCCCGCCGCTCGAAAACGCGACGATGCTCCCGAGTGCGACGAGAAACGTTCTGACGCCGCCTTCGACTGACGCCTGCGTTCGGCGACGGATGAACTGGAAACTCGCGGCCGCGGCGAGTACCGACACGACGACGACGCCGAGTTCGACGCCGGCGACGGCGGGCGTGTCGACGAACCCCGAGAGGAACCTCGCGAGAGAGCCCTGCTCCTCGCCGGGCGGGGCGGGGATGATTCCCAGTTGGACGTTGGCGACGATACCGCCGACAAGAGCCGCCAACACCGGGACGCCGACCGTCTCGGGGATGTCGTCGCGGCGGAGTAGCGTGGCGGTGAGGTACGCCAAACCGCCGGAGACGGGCGGGACGAGTACCCAGAACGTCGCGATTCTGCGGTACGTGTCGAACGCCGGCGTCCCGCCGAGAGCGAGTCCCACGCCCACCATCGCGCCGGTCGTCGCGAACGCCGCCGGTACCGGATAGCCGGTGTAGACGCCGAACGCCATGAACGCCGTGGCGGTCAACAGGCCCGCCGTCGCGGCCAGCGAACTGAACGCGACGCCGTTTATCAGTCCGGAACCGACCGTCTCCGAGATACTGCCTCCCTGCGTGAGTGCGCCCAAGGCGGCGAGGAGGCCGATGAGGAACGCGGCGCGCATCGTCGAGATGGCGTTCGCGCCGATAGCGGGGGCGAACGGCGGCGAGTTGCTGTTGGCTCCGAGCGCCCACGCCGTCAAGAAGCCGGTGACGGTGGCTAAAAGGACGAGAATCCAGAAGACGGCGGCAGTCATCGTCGAAACAGTTCTCCGATGCGGTGAATCGGGCCGCCGACCACCGCACCGTCTCTGGCGAGGATGACCGTCTCGTCGGTCCGTCTGACGATTCGTCTCGCCACCGAACCGACGAGGCGACGCCGGAGTACGCCGCGTCGGGTCGCTCCCAACACGACCACGTCGTGGTTCGCCGCCTCCTCGCCGATGGCGTCCGTCGGGGTCGCGGCTTCGCGGACGACGGTCTCGACCGCCGGTTCGACGCCGGAGACGGTGACGAGCGCCCTGTGACCCTCCTCGGCGAACTCCGTCGCCGCCGCCGCGTCGGTTTCCGCGTCGGCCACCGAGAAGACGACCACCCGAGCGTCGTTCCGAACGGCGATGGCCGCTGCGATCACCGCCGCTGCATCGACGTGCGGTCCGCCCGCGACGGGGAGGAGGACGGAGTCGACGCCGTCGGCCTCGCGGCCGACGCGTTCGACGTACAGGTCGCACTCCGCCCGTTCGACGAGTGCGTCGACTGTCGTTCCGAGGACGGCGTCGCTCCGCCGCGAACGCTCCCTCCACCCGACGAGGAGCGCGGACGGGTCGCTCTCCCCGACTGCGTTCAGGAGGCCGCGCGTCGGTGACCGCGCGACGACCACGTCGCGTTCGACGGTGACGTCCGCCGGAGCGTCCGCCCGTTCGACGAGTTCGCCGCTGTCACCGGCGTACTCGCGGACGATGGTCTCGTCGTCGAACAGGCCGAACGGCGAGTCGTGCGGCTTCACCACGACGGTCACGAGACGCACCGTGCCGTCACCGAGGCGCGCGAGGTCACCGGCGGTACGAACTAACTGCTGGACGTGCGCCGGGTCGTCCAGTCCGACCAGCACCGGGCCGCCAGTTCCGTCGTCGGCCATAGGCGCGTACTTTCGGCCCCGCCGAGCAAAAGTGTTCACACGGTTCGAGGCTCCGAGAGACGGTAACCGACCCGTCGGCGACTGCATCTACGACTCCGAGGAACGCTCCGTCGAACGTAGTCGTCATTCGAGCGGAGAGTCAGCGGCGGAAGCGCCACTTGACAGCCGCGCGAGTCAGGTATAGGAGATATTTTAGGTCCGCACCCCTGACGACACAGACATGGAATACGACCCGCAGGAACTCGAAGAGCGATGGCGGGAGCGGTGGTCCGAGACGGGGCGGTACGAGGCCGACCCTTCGGAGGCCGACGACGGCGACGACGACCCCACGTTCATCACGGTTCCGTACCCCTACCCGAGCGGCGGGATGCACATCGGGCACGCGCGAACGTACACGGTGCCCGACGTGTACGCGCGGTACCGACGACAGCAGGGGGACAACGTGCTGTTCCCCATCGCGTGGCACGTCACGGGGACGCCCATCATCGGCGCGGTGGAGCGTCTGAAGAAGGGCGAGGAGAAGCAGCTCTCCGTCCTCCGCGACACCTACGACGTCTCCGAGGAGACGCTTCAGGAGTTAGAGACGCCGATGGGCTACGCCCGGCACTTCATCGAGGAGCACTACAAGAAGGGGATGAAGGACCTCGGGTTGTCCATCGACTGGCGGCGCGAGTTCACCACGAACGACGAGCGCTACTCGAAGTTCATCACGTGGCAGTACGAGACGCTGAGGGACCGCGGCCTCCTGGAGAAGGGCCTGCACCCGGTGAAGTACTGCACGAACGAGGAGCAACCCGTCACGACCCACGACCTGTTGGAGGGCGAAGAGGCGGAGTTCCAAGAGTACACGCTCGTGCGCTTCACACACGGCGACACCGTCGTCCCGATGGCGACGCTCCGCCCGGAGACGGTCCGCGGCGTCACGAACGCCTACATCGACCCCGACGCGGAGTACGCCTACGCCGACGTGGACGGCGAGGAGTGGTTCGTCTCCGCCGCCGCCGTCGAGAAACTCGACCTGCAGGGTCACGACGTGACGATGAACCGACTCCTGACCGGCGAGGAACTCGTCGGCGAACGCGTCGAGAACCCCATCACGGGCGAGGAGGTGCTCGTCCTGCCCGCCTCGTTCGTGGACGCCGAGAACGCGACGGGCGTCGTCATGTCCGTGCCGGCGCACTCCCCCGACGACTACGTGGCGTTGCGGGAGGCGAAAGCCGACGACGAACGGATGCGCGAGTACGGCATCGACCCCGAGGAGGTCGAGGCCATCGAACCCGTCCCCATCCTCTCCGTCGAGGGCTACGGCGAGATACCCGCCGAATCCGCCGTCGAGGAGGCGGGCGTGGAGTCCTCCGAGGACCCCGCCTTGGAGAAGGCGACGAAGGACCTCTACAACAAGGAGTTCCACGCGGGCCGTCTCAACGACGAGTACGGCGAGTTCGCGGGCGAACTCGTCGAGGACGTCCGCACGAAGTTCCGCGACGCCAACCGCGAGTCGGGCGCGTTCGGGACGATGCAGGAGTTCTCCGAGGACGTCGTCTGCCGGTGCGGCGGCGACGTCGTCGTCGCCGAACAGGACACGTGGTTCCTCCGCTACAACGACGAGGCGTGGAAGCGGAAGGCCCACGAACTCGTCTCCGAGATGGAGGCCATCCCGGCGAACACCCGCGACGAGTACGACCACACCATCGACTGGTTGAACGAGTGGCCGTGCATCCGTAACTACGGCCTCGGGACGCGCCTGCCGTGGGACGACGACTTCGTCATCGAACCCCTCTCGGATTCGACCATCTACATGGCGTACTACACCGTCGCCCACCGCCTGCGGGACGTTCCGGTCGAGGAGATGGACCGCGACTTCTTCGATACGCTGTTCTACGGTCCGGAGGCGGTCGAGGACGGCGAGGTGCCGGGCACCTCGGAACGTTCGAGCGGCGATGAGCCGCGAGAACCCGACGAGACGGCGTTGGACCTGCGCGAGGAGTGGGACTACTGGTACCCCGTCGACTACCGGTTCTCCGCGAACGACCTCATCTCGAACCACCTCACCTTCTACCTGTTCCACCACGCGGAACTGTTCGACCCCGCCGAGTGGCCGGAGGGCATCGTCATCATGGGCATGGGTCTGTTGGAGGGCCAGAAGATGTCCTCCTCGAAGGGCCACGTCGTCCTCCCCGGCGAGGCCATCGAGAACTACGGGGCCGACACCGTCCGCTTCTTCCTGCTCAACTCCGCGGAACCGTGGCAGGACTACGACTGGCGGGCCGAACAGGTCGAGTCCGTCCGCGACCAGTTGGAGCGCTTCTGGAACCGCGCCGCCGAGATTATTGAGGGCGAGATTCCCGAGGAGCGACCCGAACTCGCCGGCGAGGACCGCTGGTTGCTGTCGAAGCTCCAAGGCACCGTCCGCGCCGTCACCGAGGCGATGGAGCAGTCGGAGACGCGCACCGCCAGTCAGGCCGCCTTCTACAACTTCGAGGAGAACCTGCGCTGGTACCGCCGGCGGACCGACTTGGACCGCCCGGCGGCGCGGTGGACGCTGGCGCACGTCTTGGAGACACGCCTGCGACTCCTCGCGCCGTTCGTCCCGTTCCTGACGAACGAGCTCCACGAACGCCTCACGGGGACGCCCGCCGAGGACGCGCCGTGGCCGGAACCGGACGAGGAGTTCGAGAGCCTCGCCGTCGAAGTCGAGGAGGGGCAGGTCGAACGCCTCGTCGAGGACGTTCAGGGCATCCGGCGGTCGCTTCAGAACGCCGACGAGTCGATTCCAGAGGCCGACCCCGACCGGATTCGCATCACCGTCGCCGCCGACTGGAAGCGCGACGTCCTCGAAACCGTCGCCGACGTCGGCACCGACCAAGGGGCCGTCATGGGGGAGGTCATGCAGGACCCCGACCTGCGCGAACGCGGGAACGAGGTCAACGACCTCGTGCAGGAACTCGTCGAGTTCGCCCGCGGGCGCGACGAGGAACAGCTCGCCGCCCTCGCGCGGATAGACGAGGCGGCGACGTACGAACGCGCCGCGGCGTTCCTCGGCGACGAGTTCGACGCCGAGGTGGTCGTCGAAGTCGAGGGCGAGGACGCGGGCGAGACGAAGCAGGCGATCCCGCTCCGCCCCGCGATAAACCTCGAAGTCGAGTAAGCCGCGTCTCCCCGTCTCCGTCTCCCATCCGCGTCTTCGCTCTCCGTTTCCGTTCTCTGCCCCGCCCGACGCTCGTCTCCCGAGATGCCTCTCCTCGCGGTATCAGCCGTGATACCTCCGGTTCCTCGTCTCTGAGAACGGCCGTTAACGCTCCGAACAGTGCCGATAGGACGAAATTATCCCTAGACTTACAGTATCAGGGGAGAGAACGTGGGCATGCACTGCCGCGACTGCGAGGTGGAGATGCACCGGGCGGACGACAGAGTCGGTTCCGACTGCGCGGACAGGCGGACGTACGAGTGTCCCGAGTGCGGAGAGACGCGAGAATCCGCGCGGTGGCGTTCACTCTGAGTCGGTGATGCTCGAAGGGGGTTGACCGCCGCCGGCCGGTTTTTTCATGCAACCGCGCGTAGTGACCAGTATGAGCGACGAAGACCAGTCCGGACTGCTGAAACGCGCCTACAGAACGGTCACGCCCGGTTTCGGTTCCCACGAAGACCGGGGGATGGACTCGCTCGGGTGGACGATGTTCCTCCTCGTCGTCGTTCTCTTCATCCCCTTCTTACCGCTCTTGCTCGCCGTCTGGCTGGTTACGAAGGTTTTCGACGCCATCGCCGGACGCGGGAGCGCGGAGGAGTAACTCGACTCAGTCCCCGCCTGCGAGACCCAAGAGGTCGAACGGGTAGCCGTTGTCGTTCTCGTCGGCGTGTTCGTAGACGACGTGGGCGGCGGCGACGTCCTGAATCGCCAGTCCCGTCGAGTCGAAGACGGTGATGCCGTCGTCGCCGGTGCGACCCGCCTTCTCGCCGACGACGATCTCGCCTATCGCGCCGTAGATGTCGTCGTCGTCGAGGACGCCCTCGTTGTACGGGACGTTGATTTCGCCCGAGTGGGTCGTCTGCGCGTGGTCGTCGATGACGAGTTTGGCGTCCAGCAGTACCTCGTCTGCGAGTTCGTGTTTCCCCTCGGCGTCGGCACCCATCGCGTTGATGTGGGTGCGGTCGCCCACGGCGTCGCGCGGGACGATGGGCGATTCGACGGGCGTCACCGTCGAGAGAACGTCGCACCCGGCGGCCTCCTCGATGGACCCCGCACGCACGTCGAAGCGGTCCTCGAAGGCGTCGATGAAGTCCGCGACGCGTTCCTCGTCTACGTCCGAGACGACGACTTCCTCGATGTCTCGGACCGTCGAGATGGCCTCCAACTGCGTGTACGACTGGACGCCCGCGCCGACGATGCCCATGGAGGTGGCGTCCTCGACGGCGAGGTGGTCCGTGGCGACGGCTGCCGCCGCGCCCGTCCGCTTCATCGTCAGTTCGGTGCCGTCCATGATGGCGAGGGGAAAGGCCGTCTCCGGCGAGGAGTACACCATCGTCCCCATGACGGTGGGCAGGTCGTGTTCGTCGTTGTCGGTGTGGACGTTGACCCACTTGATGCCCGCGGCATCCCACTCGCCGGCGTCCATGTACGCGGGCATCGACCGGAAGTCGCCGTTGTACTGCGGGAGGTCGATGTAGGACTTCGGCGGCATCTGCGCGTCGCCGCGTTCGAAGGCGGCGAACGCCTCCTCGACGGCAGGGATGAGGTCCGCCATATTCGCGTTCTCGTGGACGTCTTCGCTGTTCAGGAGTAGCGTCTGCATGATGGCTCTCTGTTTCTGCGACCGCCACTTAGTTCATACCGAAATCGGATTCGACGCCACCGTAGCGGACTTATTTCGAACGCAGTCCGTATTTCGGTAGTTATCTCGGAAGTCGAGCAACGAAGCGCCCGCGGAGCGGAGCGAACGCGCCACTCGGCGCTGGCGGTGCGGAGTCGGCGAAAAATGGTGGTGTCGTGCGGTCGGCGCGCGGTGCAGGCGGGACGGGGTGTCGGTCGGCGTGTGAGTGGGGCTGTCGGCCTACTTCACATCCGCGTAGCCGAGTGAAACTCGGCTGCCTATGTGAAATCAGTCGAGGACTGATTTCACATAGCGCCGCCCATGCCGCCCATGCCGCCCATGCCGCCGCCGGGCGCGCCGCCCTCGTCGTCGTCGCCGCCGGTGCTCAGGTCGCCCGCGGCGATGATGTCGTCGATTTTGAGGACGAGGTTTGCGGCCTCGGTGGCGGAGGAGATAGCCTGCTCCTTCGCGTGGGCGGGTTCGACGATGCCCGCCTCGAAGGTGTCCTCGACGTCGCCGCTGAAGACGTTCAGACCGGCGCGCTTCTCGCCGTCCTCGTGGGCCGCGCGGAGGTCCACGAGCGTGTCGATGGAGTCGAGACCGGCGTTCTCCGCGAGGACGCGGGGGACGAGTTCGACCGCGTCGGCGAACGCCTCGACCGCGAGCTGTTCGCGGCCGGAGACGGAGTCAGCGTAGTCGCGGAGGCGCGAGGCGAGTTCGACCTCGATGGCGCCGCCGCCCGCGAGGACGCGGCCGTCGGAGACGGTCGTCGCGACGACGTTGAGGGCGTCCTCGACGCCGCGTTCGAGTTCGTCGACGACGTGGTCGGTCGAACCGCGCAGCAGCATCGTGACGCCGTGGAAGTCGTCGCCGACGCCCTCGACGTAGAACAGTTCGTCCTCGTCGTCGCGGCGGACGTTCCCGGTGCCGAGGTCCGCGGCTTCGAGGCTGTCGAGGTCGGAGACGACGTTGCCGCCGACGATGTTCTTGAGGAAGCCGATGTCGGACTTCTTCGTCCGGCGGACTGCGAGGATGCCCTGCTTCGCGAGGTAGTGCTGGGCGAGGTCGTCGATGCCCTTCTGACAGAAGACGACGTCCGCGCCGGACTCGGCTATCTTGTCGACCTTCTCCTTCAGCTGCTTCTCCTCTTGGTCGAGGAACTGCTGGAGTTGGTCGGGGCTCTCGATGCTGACCTGCGTGTCCACGTCCGTCTCCTCGACCTCGATGGGTTCGTTGAGGAGGAGGATGTTGGCGTCCTCGAAGGTGACGGGCATGTCGTCGTGGACGGGGTCCTTGTCGATGACCGCGCCGTTGAGCAGCTCGGACTCGGCGGCGGAGCGGCCCGTCTGCGTCTCGATGGAGACGTTCTCGAGGTCGACGACGTAGGAGCCGTCGTCGGCTTCGACGGTGATCTGCTGGACCGCCTCGACGATGATGTCGGCGAGAAGCTCCTTGTTGAGTTCGGAGCTCTTGCCGGTCATCGACGTCTCGGCGACCTTCTTGATGATCTCCTCGTCGTCGGGTTCGACGTCCTCGGCGATGTCGTCGATCTCCTCGCGGGCCTGCTGGCTGGCGAGGTGGAAGCCCTTGATGACCGCCGTCGGGTGGATGTCCTGTTCGAGGAGGTCCTGCGCGTTCTTCAGGAGTTCGCCCGCGATGGCGACGGCCGTCGTCGTCCCGTCGCCGGCCTCGTCCTCCTGGGTCTCGGCGACTTCGACGATCATCTCGGCCGTCGGGTTGTCGATGTCCATCTCCTTGAGGATGGTCACGCCGTCGTTCGTGATGGTGACGTCACCCATCGAGTCGACGAGCATCTTGTCCATCCCCTTCGGCCCGAGCGTCGAACGTACGGCCTCCGCCACAGCACGGGCGGCAGTGATGTTGTACTCCTGCGCGTCGCGGTCCTTGACGCGCTGGGCGTCCTCTCCCATGATGATCATGGGCTGACCCTGCTGCATTCGCTGACTCATAGTTCACCGAGAGATTGTTTGTGATTCTATATAAGTTTTGGGTTTCGGATAACCGGGTCCCTTGTCACCACCACGCACGGTAAGTCGGAGAATTACTTCGTCGCGGCGGTTACCTCCCGGTTCGGGGGCCTCCGTCGCGCTCGACGACCGTTCGGTCGAGGCGAACGATGGGACAGATTTATGTAAGAGACTGCCGGTCGGCGGTGGCGCGAACGGCGCGAAAAAGGGACGTATCGGGGACGGCGGCCTGCGGACCGGCGGCCTACTCCTCTTCCGGAAGGTCGTCCGTCAGAAACGGCGTCTCGGGAGTCGCCTCGAACGGCGGGAGTTCGTCGTCGGACTCCACGGCCTCTATCTCGTGCGAGTAGAGACGCTCTTGGAGCTGGTTCCTCTTGTTGCGGCCCTTCCGCTCCCGGCCATTCTTTGTGTCTGGCATTGTCAACCGTGCTAACGACACCCGCGGTGATGAATGTTTGGGTGACCGACTCCCACCCTCGTCGGGCGGCGAGTCGTTTTCCCTCTTCCCTCCGATTTCAGCCGTTTCAGGCCCCAAAATGGTTAAAGAACGTGTAATATCCTATAAATATACATTCTCTAAGTCAGTAGATTTATTATCTATCTTATTTCGTATATTTCTACATCTTGCGTTTGCCGTTCCTCGCTGAAGGAGGGGCAAACGTAGGATTTCGAACACCAACCAAATGACAAACGCTAATCAAATCAGCCGTCGCCGGCTCCTCACGCTCGCCGGCGCGGGAATCGGTATCGGTGCTGCGGGGTCGGGCGTCGCAAGCGCGTCCCGAGGGCGGTACGTCGTCGGCACCGCCTCGAAGGGGGCGGCCCGGGAGGCGCGCAGACGCGCGTCGTCGGTGAAACGCGTCTTCGACTTCGGCGACATCGGTCACGCCGTCGCGGGCACCTTCCCGGAGGAGGCCCTCCGCGGACTGTCTCGACGCCCCGACGTGCGCTACGTCGAACCCGACGGCGTCGTCCGCGCTATCTCCGGACTCGCGGACGCCACCGAGGGAACCTCGGTGAGCAGTCACACGCAGTCTGACGACATCGACGCGCGTTCGAGCGAAGTGCCGTGGGGCGTCGACCGGGTGGACGCCGAGAAGGTCGCCGACGCGGCGACTGGATCCGGGTCCCACGTCGCCGTCATCGACACCGGCATCGACAACGACCACCCCGACCTCGCGGACAACCTCGGCGAGGGCGTCGCTTTCACCGTCGGGACGGACTGGCGCGACGACTCCAGCACGGACCCGAGCGACTGGGACGACGGCAACGGGCACGGGACCCACGCCGCGGGTATCGCCGCCGCCGTCTCGAACGGGGAGGGCGTCGTCGGCGTCGCCGCGGGCGCGACGCTGCACGCCGTCAAAGTGCTCGAAGACGACGGCAGCGGAACGTACTCCGACGTCGCGGCCGGCATCGAGTACGTCGCCGACAGCGGGTGGGACGTGGGCAGTTTGAGTCTCGGCGGGACGCTCTCCTCCACCATCGAGGACGCGTGCAACTACGCCGCTCAGAACGGCGTGCTGTTGGTCGCCGCCGCCGGAAACGAGGGGTCGGACGTCGCCGCGACCGCCCCCGCCGCGTACGATTCGGTCGTCGCGGTCAGCGCCACCGCCGCCGACGACTCGGTCCCCGAGTGGTCGAACTACGGCGACGAGATCGAACTGGCGGCCCCGGGCGTCGAAATCCCCTCGACGCACAGCGACGGCGGGTACGCGGTGCTCTCCGGCACGTCGATGGCCTGCCCGCACGTCGCGGGCGCGGCGGGCCTCCTGATGGCCGCCGGGCACTCGAACGCGGACGCACGGACGCGCCTGCGGGACACGGCGGAGGACGCCGGTCGAACCGGGCACGACGTGCGCTACGGGTACGGCATCCTCGACGTGGAGGCGGCTGTCGGCGGGACGACCGACGACGGGTCCGCGGACGACGGGAGCGGAGACGACGGGTCGGCCGACACGACGCCGCCGTCGGCACCGACGAACCTCTCGTCGCCGGCCCGCACCCACTCGACGGTCGAGTTGGCGTGGGACGCGGCGTCGGACGACGTCGGCGTGGACCACTACGACGTCTACGCGGACGGCGCCGCACTCGGCGAGTTGGCCGGCACCGCCTGCACGGTCACGGGACTCGACGCCGGGACGACGTACGAGTTCTTTGTCACGGCGACGGACGCCGCGGGTAACGAGTCCGACCCCAGCGAAACCGTCGCGGTCACGACGGAGGCGTCCGGCGGGACGGCACCGGTCGTCGATACGTTCGCCGTCGGGTCGGACAGTCCGAACAACCCCCACGCCGAAGTCGAAGTCGAGTGGGGCGTCTCCGGTACCCCCGACTCCGTGGCCGTCGAACTGTACCGAGGGAGCGTCGAGACGGGCGAGTCGCCCCTCGCGCGGTGGACCGGCGCGACCGGGAGTCGCACCTTCACCGAGAAGTTCGGGTCGCCGACGGAGTACACCGTCCGACTGATCGGGTCGAACGCCGCGGGCGAAACCGTGGCGACGCGCCGCCTGACGGCCTGAACCCCCCGGCGGTTCGCTCCGCGTCTCCTATTTCTGATTCGGCGGAAGCGCCCTCGTCCCCGGACGCCGCCCCGCCCCGTGCCAGACAGTAACTACCAGGAGAACGTCCGAGTAGGATTACTTTCTACTGTACTTAATAAACTATTATGGTATCTGATTGTCATTTTCACTCATGGACGGTCAATACAGAGAGAATGTAAACGTATCGAGATTTGTCGAACAGACGCGACGACAGTTCCTCGGCGTCGCCGGGGCCGGTCTCTTGGCCGCGGGGGGTGCCGGCGGCGTCGCCGCCACGGGCGACTCGGACGAAGACGAGGACGGGGACGGGGCGGACGTCGAGAACATCCTCGAATCGCTGTCGCTCGAACAGAAAGTCGGGCAGATGCTGCAGGTGAACGTCGGGAGTCTCGACCCCGCGGAGGTCGGCGACTATCTGACGAAGTACCACGCGGGGTCGCTCCTCTCCGGCGGGGCCAACCCGCCGACGAACGACCCGGCGGAACTCCGGAAGCGACTCGACGAACTCCAGCGGTTCGCCGCCGAGAACACGGACCACGGGATTCCGTTCGCCTACGGCCTCGACGCCGTCCACGGGAACGTCACGGTGGATGGCGCGACGGCGTACCCCCACAACCTCGGGTTGGGCGCGACGCGGGACCCCGAACTGACGAGGAAGGCCGCGAAAGCGACCGGCGAGTCGGTCAGGGCGGTGGGCGCGCACTGGAACTTCGCCCCGGACGCCGACCTGCAACGCGACCCCCGGTGGGGCCGGTTCTACGAGGGGTTCAGCGAGGATCCGTACCTCGCCTCGGAGATGGTCTCCGCGGCGACGGAGGGGATGCAGATGCGCGACGACGGCCGCGTCACCGTCGGCGCGACGGTGAAGCACTTCGTGGGCTACTCCGAACCGGAGAACGGCAACGACCGCAGTCCGGCGCACATCCCGATGCGAAGCCTCCGACAGAAGTTCTTCCCGCCGTTCCGGACCGGCGTTCGTTCGCGGACGGAGTCCATCATGGTCAACAGCGGTTCGGTCAACGGCGTCCCCGCGCACGCCTCGAAGTTCCTCCTCACCGAAGTCCTCCGCGAGTGGTGGGGCTTCGAGGGCGTCGTCATCTCCGACTGGGACGACTTCGACCGCATGATCACCCTCCACGAGTACGTCCCGACGTTCCGCGACGCCGTCCGCGAGGGCATCAACGCCGGCGTGGACGTCTACATGGAACCGGAGGAGCCCGAACGGTTCGTCACGACGCTCGTGGACCTCGTGGAGTCCGGCGAAGTCGAGACGTCCCGAATCGACGAGGCGGTCGAACGAGTCCTCCGGTTCAAGAAGCACCTCGGCTTGCTGGACGATAGCGGGCCGGACCTCTCGGTGGAGGAGCACGTGGGCGCGGGCCGCGACACGGCCCGCAAAGCCGCGACGGAGTCGATGACGCTCCTGAAGAACGCCGAGGGGACGCTCCCCATCTCGGACGCCGACACGGTTCTCGTGACGGGACCGAACGCCGACAACGTCCGCAACCAGATGGGCGGGTGGACGCTCGGGTGGCAGGGCCTCCCGGAGGACGCCGACGCCGCCCCCGCCGCGGTGACCATCGTTGAGGGGATGAAGGAGGCGGCGTCCGACGGCACGGAAATCGTCTCCGTGCCGACGGGCCACACGTTCAACCCCTACGCGCCCGACGAGTTCCCCTTCGACAACGAGTCCGAGGTCGTGGACGCCGCCGAGAACGCCGACGTCGCCGTCGTCGTCGTCGGCGAGGGCCCCTACTCCGAGGGATTCGGCGACACCGACACGCTCGAACTCCCGGGCGAACAGCCCCGAATCGTCGACGCGGTGGCCGAGACGGGCACGCCCACCGTCGGCGTCGTCGTGGCCGGCCGCCCGCGCGGCCACCCCGAGACGATGGCGAAATTCGACGCAGCGTTGATGGCGTACCAACCGGGGACGGAGGGCGGTACGGCGGTCGGTCGCACCCTCTTCGGCGAAACCGACCCCGGCGGGCGACTCCCCTTCACGTGGCCGCACACGACGGGTGACCTCATCAACGTCTACAACCACCTGCCGCCGGCGAACCGCGGCGACGAGGAGTCGCAGTTCCCGTTCGGCCACGGCCTGAGTTACACCTCCTTCGAGTACGAGAACCTGCAGATCAGCCCGGGGAAGTCCGCCGGCGACGGCAGTCTCGGCACCATCGAGGTGTCCGTGAAGGTGACGAACACCGGCGACAGGGCGGGCACGGACGTGGTGGAAGCCTACAACACCCAGTCGTTCGGGTCGGTCATCCACCCCGACGAGCGACTGATGGGGTACGAACGCGTCTCCCTCAAATCGGGCGAGAGTAAGACCGTCACCATCGACGCGCCGTTGGAGACGCTCTTGGTCCTCCCCGGCGACGTGCCGGGCGACGCGGACGAGTTGACCATCGAGGACGGCCAGTACGCCGTCACCGTCGGCGAGATGACGGAGACGTTCACCGTCGGGTCCGGCGGCTACACCGACTGGGAGGTCGGGGTGATAGAGGAGATGCAGGAGTAGACGCGACTCGGCGACCGGCGGTTCGAGTCGCCCCGTGGGTCGAACGACGAACTCGACGCTCGGCGGTACCTCGTCCCCGAGACGTTCGCTCACCCGCCGTTCGACTACCCGAAAACCCGAATCAGCGAGTCAGTACGCGCCGTTCAGTCTGCCGTCACCGGGGTTGTATACGCGTGCTTGAGGTTTATTCCGCGCTCGCGTATAGTACATCCGTATGGAGGAAGCGACAGCTGACTCGGCCGATGATCGGTCCGTTTCGGGATTCGCGCGATGGTTCTTGCTCTCGGGGAATCGACACCTCGTTTCGCTCGTCGTGCTCTCGGGAATCGGCGCGGCGTTTCTCGCGGTCGGAATCCTCGACCTCGCCACGGTGACCACGCCGAACCGGGTGATGTGGTACCTCAACGGCACCGTCAACGGGCTCTTGACGCTCGTTCCGATCACGATCGGCGTGAACCAGATCGTCCTCTCTCACGAGTTCGGCTCGATACAGGACCTCTACGAACGCCGGACCGACATCACGGACTTTCGAGAACGCGTCGAGGAGCGAACGGGGACCGCGGTGAGTTCGCCTCACGCGTCCACCTTCTTCGAGACGCTTCTCTCCGCCGTCGCGGACGCCGCCAGGACAGTTCAGGACCGGTTCGACGACTCGCGGGCGGACGACCGGTTGACGAACGACGTTGAGGAGGTGACGGAATCGGTCATTCGGGAAGCGGAACGGACGAACGACGAGTTGGCGGCGAACGGCACGAGCATGCTTCGGACGTTCCTCACGATGCTCAACTACCGTAATTCGGAGCAGTTTCACGATGTGCGGCGGATTCGGGCGGAACTGTCCGACTTCGACCCGGAGGCGGCGAAGGAACTCCAACAGATCACCGAACTGTTCGTCGAAGTCGACGCCGCGCGACAGTTCCTCAAAACGGTGGTCGTCGAACGGCAGTTGGCGCGCCTGTCTCGCCTTCTCGTCTACACCGGCATCCCCGCGGTGACTATCGCCACCATCGGCATCTTCTCCTATCGAGACATCGCCGGTCTGACGCTGTCGCACGCCCTCCTCGTCGGTGTCGCGGGGACGATAATCGTCGCGACACTCGTCCCACTCGCGATACTGGGCGCGTACATCCTCCGCGTGGCGACGATTGCACATCAAACGGCGATGTACGGGCCGTTCATCCCGGAGTCCGACGACTGATTCGTCTCTCCGTTCCCGACGAGACGCCTCGCTGGAGGGTTAGAAGTTAGAGAAGCGCCGGGACAGGGATTTGAACCCTGGATCCCAAAGGGAACACGCTTTCCAGGCGTGCGCCTTACCACTCGGCCATCCCGGCTTCCGGTTCAACGTATCCCGTTGAGTAGTTTAAGTCCTTCCTTTCTCGGCGATACGCCGTTCGGTGGCGTACGTCACACCCGAGACGACGACGCCGACGACGACGCCGACGCCGAGGGATCCGAGGACGCCGAACGACAACGGCCCCACGAGGAGGCGGTACGTCTGCAGGACGACGAGGAAACTGAAACAGCCGATAGCGCCCCAGAGGAGCGCGGACTTCGTTCGCGGCCGCACGCTCACTCGGACGTACTGTCGTCTACGTCCGCGATGGCCTCTATCTCGACGCCGACGCCCTTCGGCAGGTTCGCCACCTCGACGGCGCTTCGGGCCGGCGGTTCCGACTCGAAGTACCCCGCGTACGTCTCGTTCATCTCCTCGAAGTCCTCGATGTCGTCGAGGAAGACGCTCACCTTCAACACGTCCGCCGCCGTCGCGCCCTCCGCGTCGAGAATCGCCATCACGTTGTCGAGGGCCTGTTCCGTCTGCGTCGCGATGTCCGCGTCGTCCAGCAACTCGCCGTCCGGCGTCAGCGGAATCTGCCCCGCCGTGAACACCAGCGACCCGTTCGTCGTCGCCTGACTGTACGCGCCCACCGCGGCGGGTGCCTCGTCCGTGCTGATGATGCGCTTCATGGGCGATGCGTCGGCGTCGGGCGACTTAAAACCGAGAGAACTCCCGAGGACGGAACACTGTCTCCCCGATGAGAACGTCGAGACGCTCCGAGGCGGCGACACGCGCAGATTGATACCGCTCTCGCCCGTGAGTGTCTCCCATGGCGGACCCCGCTACGGTAGACTTCGGCGCGGACGACGTACTGGTGTTAAAGGACGACCGCTTCGGCCCGGAGAGCGTCTGTCTCGTGACGGGCGCGGCGTCGGGAATCGGCCGGGCGACGGCCGCCGCGATGGCGATGAACGGCCTCACCGTCGTCGGCACCGACGTGGACGGCGACGGACTCGACTCGATGAAAGCGCTCGTCGAAGACGAGATGGGCGCGCCCGGCGAGGTGGTCACCGTCGAAGCGGACCTGACGGACGACGACGAGATGCGGGCGTTGGTGGAGGAGGCGGCGACGCACGGCGACGTCCGGTACCTCGCGAACATCGCCGGGATGCAGCACATCTCGCCCCTCGACGAGTTCCCGATGGACGTCTACGACGCGATGCACGGGGTGATGGTCCGCGCGCCGTTCCTCCTGTCGAAACTCGTGATGCCGCACATTCGAGAGACGGACGACGGCGTCGGCGCGATAGGAAACATGTGCTCCATCCACGGCCACGTCGCCACGCAGGACAAGGCGGCCTACATCACCTCGAAGTTCGCCCTGCGCGGCCTCACGAAGTCCATCGCCGCCGAGGGGGAGGGCACCCTCCGCGCCTTCACCGTCTCGACCAGTTACGTCTCGACGCCGTTGGTCGAAGGGCAGATACCCGACACGGCGAAGGAACGCGGAATCTCGGAGGAGGAAGTCGTCGAGGACGTGATGCTTGGCGGGTCGCGCGTGAAGGACATGATGCGTCCGATTCAAGTGGCGAACCTGTACGTCTTCGGCTTCTCGAAGCACGGCCAACACCTCAACGGCGCGGACATGACGTGGGACGGCGGCCACCTCGGCACGTACGAGTGAGGGCGGCGAATCAGACGAGGACGTCCACCTCGTACCCGCGTTCGCGGAGGGCGTCGAGGAGTTCCTCGACGTGGTCGTAGCCCTTCGTCTCCAAGTCGAGTTCCACGTCCGCCTCGTTCATCGAGATGTTCCGCGAGGTTCGGTCGTGCTGGATGGCGTAGATGTTCGCTTGGGCGTCCGCGAGGACGGAGATGAGGTCCTGTAGCGCGCCGGGGCGATCCTTCAGCACGGTCCGAATCTTCAGGTACCGCCCCGTCTCGACCAACCCGCGCATGATGACCGTCGTCAGTTGGTTGAGGTCGATGTTCCCGCCCGAGAGCGTCGGGACGATCACCTCGCCCTCCTCGTAGTCGAACGCCTCGAACAGGAGGGCCGCGAGGGCGACGGCCCCCGCGCCCTCGACCAGCGTCTTCGACCGTTCCAGCAGGTACGTCAGCGTGACGGCTATCTCCTCGTCGGAGACGGTCACCACCTCGTCCACGTGCGCTCGGATGACGTCGAACGGCGTCTCGCCGACCCGTCGGGTGGCGATGCCGTCGGCGATGGTCTCGACGCTGTCGAGTTCGTGAATCGACCCCTTCTGGAGCGAATCGGCCGCCGAGGAGGCACCGTCCGCCTGCACGCCGACGACGCGCGCGTCGGGGTTGTGCGCCTTCACCGCGGTGGCGATGCCCGCGATGAGGCCGCCGCCGCCGATGGGGACGACCACGGTGTCGAGTTCGGGGCAGTCCTCGACGATTTCGAGGCCGATGGTCCCCTGTCCGGCCATCACGGCGGGGTCGTCGAAGGCGTGGACGTACGTCCGGCCCTCCTCGCTCTCTATCTCGTGGGCCTTCGCCTGCGCCTCGTCGTAGTCCGCGCCGTGGAGGACGGTTTCGCCGCCGTAGCGTTCCGTCGCCTTCACCTTCGAGATGGGCGCGTGCTTCGGCATCACTATCTTCGAGTTCACGCCCGCCCGCGTCGCCGCGAGTGCGACGCCCTGCGCGTGGTTTCCGGCACTCGCCGTCACCACGCCCGCCGCCTTCTGGTCGTCCGAGAGGGTGGCGATGCAGTTCATCGCGCCGCGAATCTTGAACGCCCCCGTCCGCTGGAAGTTCTCCAGTTTCAGGTGCACCTCCGCGCCCGTCATCTCCGAGAACGTGTGCGAGTAGTCCAACGGTGTCCGCTTCGCCACGTCCTCGATTCGGTCGCGGGCCGCAGTAATGTCCGAGAGCGAGAGCATGATTGCGGTTCCCCGCCGTCTCGGTTAACCGTTTTGGGGCGTCGAGACGGCGGGTTCGCACCGCCGGGCGGCGTCGGCCGCTGAACGCCGCCGAGTCGGGACGCGGCCGCCGCTCGGGACGCGTAGAAGGGGGAAAGGGGGGAATGCACGCGTGTGACGTGCATCTGTTCTTCGGTTCGCGTGGTATATAAACATCATGTACCCGGACCGAAAGTGAAATCGCAGGACGGCGGCGGGATGAACGCGCCGTCTGACGGTCGTCATTCACACGTCCGATACATTCTCTGTCGGTTTTACGACGACGCGTTCCTCGGCGACGAATCGGCGGACTCGGGTCGCGAAATCGCCCGAATCCGGCCATTCGGCGTCCTCGTCCACGCCGAGACGGGCGGGGTCGCCGACGTACACCGCCGCGGAGTCCGCCGCGCCGCCGCGCGCGCCGGACGAGTCGCCGTCGCCGCCCGTACCCGCGTCGTCCGCGTAGGGGACGTTCATGCGGACGTAGAGGCCGGAGGCGACGCCCTCGTACCGGTCGAGCGTCGGTAGTTCGTCCGTCCGGAGGACGCGCCCCTCGACGGACCCGCCGGGGAGGAGCGTCGGGTACTCCCCCTCGGCGCGGTGGAGTCCGAGGAGGCGGGCGTCCGGTCCGAACGACCACTCGTCGAGGAGCGATGCGACTCGGTCGGGGTCCGTCAGGGTCCCGTAGACGAACACATCGGTCACGGCGGGGGCGTCGGCGCGGACGGACAAAGTTCGCTCGGCATTCCCCTTTCGGTAAGGTCAAGCATCCCACGGCGCACGTTCCAGCATGGACTTCGAGCGACTCCGCGGCGTCTGGCGTCGCGTGTTCTCGCTCGCGTGGCCGGTGATGGCCGAACAGACCACGCGGACGCTGATGCGGACGGTGGACATCCTCGTCACCGCCGCGCTGTCGCCCGCCGCCGTCGTCGCCATCGGTCTGGCCGACCTGTTCGCGCGGTTCCCGCTGAGAATCGGCCTCGGCCTCGGCGGGGCCGCGATCGCGCTCTCCAGTCAGGACACCGGGAGCGGTGCCGAGGCGAACCGCGACGAGGCGGTGACGCAGGCGCTGGGTATCGCCTTCCTCACCGGCGTCCCGTTCGTCGCCTTCGGCGTCCTCTTCTCGGAGTGGGCGGTGGGGCTGTTCCCCGCCAGCGACGAGGCGGTGCGCCTCGGCGGGACGTACCTCGCCGTCGTCTTCGCCACCGCGCCCGCGCGCCACGTCGCACTCGTCGGCGCGCGTGCGTTGCAGGGACTGGGCGACACCCGGACGCCGATGTACGTCAACGTCCTCGCCAACGGCGTCAACGTCGCCCTGTCGGTCGGACTCGGCTTCGGCGTCGCCGTCCTCCCGCGGTGGGGCGTCTTCGGCGTCGGCCTCGCCACGTCGGCGGCGAACGTCCTCTCGGCGGGACTGCTCGTCGCGGCCATCTACCGCCCGGATTCGCCCGTCGCCTTCGCACGCCCGACGGACCGGACGGTGGCCGCGCAGCTCGTCGGCGTCGCGCTTCCGCGGGCGGCGGAGGGGTTCGCCACCGAACTCGCGGAGTTCCCGTTCAACGCGCTGTTGCTCTCGCTCGGAAGTGCGGGCGCGGCATCGGGCGACGTTATCAACGCCGGCTTTCAGGTCGGCCGCCGGGTGTACCAGCAGGTGACGAGTCCGCTCTCCCGCGGGTACAACGTCGCGGGGAGCATCCTCGTCGGCCAAGCGTTGGGGCGCGGCGAGGAGTCCGTCGCGCGGTACGAGGGGTGGGCCACCGCCGCCCTCTCTCTGTGTTCCGTCGGCGTCATCGGCGTCGTCCTCGCGGCGTTCGCGGACTCGGTCGTCTCCGTCTTGGGTTTCGGCGGGTCGCCCGAAGCGCTCACGTACGCGGCGGAGTTCGCCGTCGTCTACGGCCTCTCCGCGCCGATGCTCGCGGTGTTCGTCGCGCTCTCCGGCGCGCTACAGGGCGCGGGCGCGACTCGCCTCCCCTTCCTCGCTCGCGTCACTGGCATGTTCGGCTTCTTCGTGGGCTTCTCCTACCTCGCCGTCGAGCAGTTGGGGCTCGGCCTGTTCGGCGTCTACGCCGGCGTCTTCCTCGCGTACCTCTGGATGGGGCTGTTCGCCGTCGCGGCGTTCGCCCGCGCCGACTGGGCCGGGACGGCCGAGGGCCTCCTGCGCGAACGCGGGAGCGTCGACGCCGACGGCTGAGGCCCGCGCCCCTCGCCGGTCTGGTCGGGTTCGCGTTGCCCGTCCTCCCCGGGAACACCGTCGGCGGCATCTTCCGGTGACGGTGGTCAACTACTTCCAGACGACGGAGGAACGCCTCGACATCCGCGGAAGGACGGCGCGGCGCGGAAACTGACGACGAGAGAGTGAATTCTCGGTAGCGGTGCCGGGCGGTCGTACGTTCCCGTGCGGCGAGAAGAGGAGTGAGGTCGAATCGAGCGGGGAAGGCGGACCTTACCGCTCGTCGATGTCGGGGAACGTCTGGTCCGTCGGGCCGACGTAGCGCGCGCGGGGGCGGATGAGCCGGTTGTCCTCGTACTGTTCGAGGACGTGCGCCGTCCACCCCGCGACGCGGGACATCGCGAAGATGGGCGTGTAGATATCGACCGGGATGCCCATCTGGTAGTACGTCGACGCGGAGTAGAAGTCCACGTTCGGCGCGAGGCCCTTCTCCTCCGTGATGTACTCCTCGATCGCGACCGAGTAGTCGTACCACTTCATGTCGCCCGCCGCCTCGCCGAGTTCCTCGGACTTCTCGCCGAGAATCTTCGCGCGCGGGTCCTTCACGTTGTAGACGCGGTGTCCGAATCCGGGGACGCGGCGGCCCTCCTCGAGGGCGTCCGTGACCCACTTCGTCGGGTTCTTGTCGCTCTCGTCTATCTCCTTGAGCATCTTCATCACGTTCGCGTTGGCCCCGCCGTGGAGCGACCCCGCGAGCGTGCCGATGGCGCTCGTGACGGCGCTGTGCATGTCCGAGAGCGTGGAGGCGGTGACCATCGCCGAGAACGTCGAGGCGTTCAGGCCGTGGTCGGCGTGGAGGACCAACGCCATGTCGAACGTCTCCGCGAGCACCTCGTCTGGTTCCTCGTCGTTGAGCATGTAGAGGAAGTTCGCCGCGTGGCCGAGGTCCTCGCGCGGTTCGACCGGTTCCTCACCGTTGCGGAGGCGATTGAACGCGGCCAGCGCCGTCGGAATCTTCGAGGTGATGCGGCGGGCCTTCCGGACGTTGGCCTCCTCGTCCGCCACGTCCTCGAAGGTGGCGTCGTCGTCGTGCGCCGACAGCGACGAGACGACGCTCCGAAGCGCCGCCATCGGAACCTCGTCGGCGTCGGCGAGCGTCCGAACCTGGTCTAAGACGTCCTCGTCGAGCGTCCGTTCGGCGGTCATCTGCTCTTCGAACGTCTCCAGCTCCGAACGCGACGGGAGTTCTCCGTGCCACAGGAGGTAGACGACCTCCTCGTACGACGCGTTGCGGGCCAGGTCTTCGATCGTATAGCCCCGGTAGACGAGCTTACCGGCATCACCGTCGATGTGACTGAGCTCCGACTCGGCGACGAGAACGCCTTCCAGCCCCCGCTTTAGGTCGTCTGACATACCCAAACGGTTCCCGTCCCTCTCAAAAAAGCGTTATCGTTCACCCCAAACTATTTCCTTTAGTGTCTTTTGGAGCATAGCCCAACGTTAACTCGTAGCACACAAAGGGGGAGACGCCGACGCCACAACGTCCGTCCACCGCGCGGGGTGCGAGTAACGCGTCGCTACCAAGCCTTATCACGGTCCGCCGCCCATCCCGACACATGGACCCAGCGGACGTGGAGTACGAACCGGTCAGCGTCAAGGAGGTGCTGTCGGAGATGAAGGACACGGCAGAGCTCCTCATCGACCTCTCGTACTCCGCCGTCCTCAACGGGAGCGACGACATCGCGCGGGAGGTTCTCGCACTCGAAGAGCGGATGGACATCCTCCAGCTGCAGGGGCGGATGAGCCTCCTGATGGCCGCGCGCAACCCGGAGGACGCCGAGCAGCTCGCGCCCGTCCTCGGCGTCATCGGCGCGGCCGAGAAGATATCCAACGCGGCGGGCGACATCGCCAAGGTGGTACTGGAGGACATCGGCCTCCCCGACGCGATACGGACGGCCCTGCCGGAGGCCGCGGAGATGCTGGTGCGGGCCACCGTCGCCGCCGACTCGCCGTACGACGGGCGCACCCTCGGCGACATCAACATGGAGACGGAGACGGGCGTCCGCGTCATCGCCATCCGCCGTCGCTCCGCGACCGGCAAGCGCCGGTGGATTACGAACCCCGACCGGGAGACGCAGCTGCGGGAGAACGACGTGCTCCTCCTCCGTGGCGCGCAGGAGGGCGTCGCGGCCGTCTACGAGACGGTGTCCGGCGTCCCGTACGAACCGCCAGCGGCCGCCGACCCGCCCATCGAGGACCTCGAACGCGCCGTGGACTCCATCATCCTGATGAAGGACATGAGCGAACTCGCCGTTGACCTCGCCTACGGCGCGATTCTGTTCGACAGCGAGGGCGTCGCGGAGGAGGTAGACGAGCTAGAGGCGGAGGTGGACGCCCTGAAGTCCCGCTTCGAGGCGTGGGTGCTCCGGGCGGCGAGCCGCGTCGAGGACCCGGTTCAACTCCGCGGACTCGTCCACCTGGCGTCCGCGACGGAGGTCATCTCCGACGCCGCGCTCGAAATCAGCGAGGGCGTCCTCCGGGGACTCAACGCCCACCCCGTCGTCGCCGTCGCCGTCGAGGAGTCCGACGAGGTCATCGTCCGTCTCACCGTCGCGGAGGGGAGCACCCTCGCGAACGCGACGCTCGGCGACAAGCGGGTGAAGACGGAGACGGGGATGCGCGTCATCGCCGTTCGCCGGGGCCGCCCCGCGGGGGGCGACGCGCCGAGCGACGCCGACGAGTGGGTGATCCAACCCGGCCCGGAGACCGAACTGCGCCCCGGCGACGTTGTCATCGCGAAGGGCACCCGCGCGGGCGCGGAACGACTCGGCGAGGCCACCGGCGACCCCCAACTGTACGACGGGTGATCGACGGCGCTCCTCGCGCCGCGGCCGACGGAAACTTAAACAACCGGACATAGAAACGCCCAACTTATTGTGGCTCCTCCGCTTGCTCAGTACCAATGGACAGGGCGGACTCTCTCGCTACTCGCGGTCGAAGACGGGGACGGGCGTACCGCGCACGAACACGCGGACGCGACGCGGGGTGTTGAGACGGGTGACCGAATCTGGCAGCACGCCTTCGGGTACGAGCGGAGCGGACGATGTCGGCGTGCGAATCGTCCGCGAAGTCGCCGCCGAACTCGGCCGGAGTCCGATGGAGCTCGAACCGCTCGCCGGACTCGTCGATATCGACGCGCTCTCGTCGCTGACGGCGACGCAGTCCGTGAACGTCTCCTTCGAGTACGAGGGCCTCCAGGTCACCGTCCGCCGGGACGGTTCGGTCGCCGTCGAACGACTCGACGACGACCGGGCGACGCGGTAACTCACGCGTCTTTCGCGAGGCGGTAGACGGAGACGACGGTCAGGAGCGTCGTCACCAGAAGCGCCGTCGAGGTGGCGAGGACGAACGCGAGGATGCCGAACCAGCCCTCCGGCCCGAGAATCGGGTACGCTCTCGTCCCCGCGAACGGGCCGAACAGTTCCAACACGCGGAACAGGTACGCCCCGGCCGCCAGCGTAACCCCGGCGGCAACGCCGACTGCGGCGTTCCGCGGCACGTCTAACGCCTCGACGAGTCCGCCCGACGGCGGACGTTCCGGTACCTCGTCACTCACGTGTGGGGGTTCTCCTCGGGACGCCAAATCTCCATCGCCATCGCCGCCGCCTTCGGCTCACGCGTACGCCGGGAACTCCCGGCCGAAGGCGAGGAAGTAGCCCGTCCCGAGGAGGCCGACGACCGTCGCCGCGCCGAACGCCAGTTCCGGCGACGCCGCGTACAACCACCCGCCGACGGCCGCGGAGGGGATGACGACGACGTTGCGGACGAGGTAGTACGACCCCACGACGCGTCCGCCGGCGTTCTCCGCCGCCGGCCCGACGATGAGCGCTTTGTGCGCCGGGAGGCCGGCGAACCGGAGGCCGGAGAACGCGAAGAGGAGAGCGACGACGGCGGCGTTCGCCGGCGCGTTGACGAGCAGTACCGGGAACACCGCGTAGACGGCGAACCCGAGCGCGACGACCGGTTTGAGGCCGACGCGCCGCGCGAGTTTGGCGACGGGAACCATCGTGAGGAGGGCGACGGCCATCTCGACGGCCAACAGGACGCCGAAGTACGCGTCCGGCGAGAGCGACCCGACGGCGGGGAGCGTGACGCCGACTTCGAGGAACTCGGTGACGACGATGACGAAGAAGACGTACACCATCCCGTTGGCGAAGCGGACGAGGGTGTCGCCGACCAGCAGGGGCCGGAGTTCCGGCGGCATCGAGCGCAGGTCGTCGAGCACCGAGCCGACGCCCTCGAAGGACTTGCCGAACGAGTCCTTGGAGGCGTCGTAGAGGACGTACTGCGCCGCCGTGGCGAGGAGTCCGAACAGGGCGGCGACTGCCAAGACGACGCGGAAGCCGAACTCGAAGGGGTAGAGCGTCAGCACGCCCGCGGCGAGCAACGGACCGAGCAGAAAGGCCGTCCGGCGGAACGTCTCGGTGCTCGCAAAGCCTGTCGCCAGACGGTCCGGGGGGACGCTCTGTTTCACTATCGCGAACGTCGCGCCGAGACCGAACGACTTCCACGCCTGCGCGAGGAGGAGGCCGACGAAGATGCCGACGGGGAGGACGACCGGTTTCGCCGCGTACCGCCCCACCTCGAAGGCGGGTACCGTGAGGGTCCCGAAGGCGTCGGCGAACAACCAGACGACGAACCCGAGCGTCGAGGCGACGCCGAACGCCGTCAGCGCCGTCCGCGACCCGATGCGGTCCGAGAGCGCGCCGCCGGGGTACGGGTAGACGGCGCTGACGAGGTTGCCGAAACTCCCGTACAGTCCGATGGCGAGGCTGCCAGCCCCGAGGACGCTCACGTATCGCGGCATGTAGCGGCCGGTCATCTGGAAGCCGAGGCTGAACGCGAACATCGCCGCCGAGAGGACCAGCACGTCGCCGTCGAGGGCGAAGAATCGTCGGAACGACGAGAGCGCGTCCGGTTCGGCCGTCTCCTCGCGCGCCATGTGCGTCTCGTCCCGCCCGTTCGTAAAATCAGTCCCGGTCGGACCGACCTCGCCCTTACGGCGGGTGACCCACGCGCGGCGGCGTACGTCGCCGTCTGCGGTGTCACAGACCGAATCCCTAAAGGGTGGGGGTGCCGAGAGACGAGTAATGACCACGCTCGGAAGTGCGAGCGCGGCCCCGGGAGAGATTGCGACGGGTCGCCTCGAAGTGGGAGAGGCGCGAGACGGAAGCCCGGTCGCGCTCCCGGTCGCCGTGATAAACGGCGCGCGAGACGGCAAGACGCTCTACCTGCAGGCGGCGTCCGACGGCGACGAACTGAACGGAGTCGGCGTGATTCAACGCGTCGTCCCCCAGCTGGACCCGAACGACGTGGCCGGCGAGATACTCGTCGTCGGCATCGTCAACTACCACGCGTTCCAGGTCGCCGAGCACAGAAACCCCATCGACGACACGAAGATGAACCGCGCGTACCCCGGCGACGAGAACGGAACGTCCTCCGAGCGTATCGCCGCGGCGACGTTCGACGTCGCCTCCCGCGCGGACTTCATCGTGGACCTCCATCAGGGTTCGACGAGTCGGATGATAGACGAGGTTCGCGTCCGGTGCGGCCGCCACCACCGCCTCCACGGCGAGTGCCTCCGACTAGCGAAGACGTTCGGGTGCGGCTACATCCTCGACCAGAAGGGACCGGACGGGCAACTCGCCCGCGCCGGCCCGGACGACGGCATCCCGACCATCGACCCCGAACTCGGCGGGGCCGTCGGGTGGGACGAGGGGAGCATTCGAAAGGGCGTAGACGGCGTCTACAACGTCCTCCGGGGCTACAGCTTCCTCGACGGATCGATCGAAACCCGGTCGCAGACCCGCGCGAAGGGGTTCGACCAGTACGGGTCGCCCTCGGGCGGTCTGGTCCGGTTCAAGAAGGACCTCGGCGACTCCGTCTCCGTCGGCGACGTGCTGTTCGAGGTGACGGACGTCTTCGGCGGCCTGAAGGCGCGCGTCACCGCCGACGGCCCCGGCATCTTCTGGCGGTGCCGCCGCCTCCCGCAGGTCGCCACCGGCGAGTACGTCTGCTCCGTCGGCACGGACATCGACACCGTCTGACGATGGCTCCCAAACTCGCGCTTCGCTGTTCCGCCTGCGGCAACGAACCCGCCGAGTGGGCGTGGCGGTGCGACTGCGGCGCACCGCTGGATTTCGCTTCCGATCCCCTCCCGGACGGCCCCGCACCCGACCCGGCGGCGTTCGACGCCCGCCGGGGACTGTGGTCGTTCGACGACTTTCTCCCGGTCGGTCCGAACGTCACCCTCGGCGAGGGACTGACGCCCCTCGTGGACGCGCCCGAGTGGGACGCGTCGTTCAAACTGGAGTACGTCTTCCCCACCGGGTCGTTCAAGGACCGCGGGGCGACGGTGACGCTCTCCGTCGCCGACGAACTCGGCGTCGAGAGGGTCGTCGAGGACTCCTCGGGCAACGCGGGCGCGGCCATCGCCACCTACGCCGCCCGCGCCGGCATCGACGCCGACGTGTACGTGCCCGCGGCGGTCAAAGAGACGAAACTCCGCGCCGTCGAACGCGCGGGGGCGACGCCCGTCCGCGTCGAGGGGTCCCGCGAGGACGTGACCGACGTCTGCCTCGACGCCGTGCGCGCCGGAGACGGCTGGTACGCATCCCACGCGTGGAACCCCGCCTTCTTCGCCGGGACGGCGACGTTCGCCTACGAAGTCGCCCTCCAGCGAGGCTGGTCGGCCCCGGACGCCGTCGTCTCGCCGCTCGGCCACGGGACGCTGTTTCTCGGCGCGTACCGCGGCTTCCGCGCCCTCCGCGACGCGGGGTGGATAGACGAGATGCCGCGCTTGCTGGGCGCGCAAGCGGCCGGATACGCCCCCGTCGCCGAGGCGGTGCGCGGCGGAGACGAGGCGGCGGGCGAGAACGACGCGGCCGACGGCATACAGATACGCGAACCCGTTCGTAAACGGCAGATTCTCGACGCGATCGAGGAGACGGGCGGCGACGCGATCGCCCTCTCGGCGGACGCCGTCGAACGCGAACTCGACGCCCTCAACGCCCGCGGGTTCTACGTGGAGTCCACCGCCGCCGCCGCGCCCGCGGCCCTGCGTGAGTACCGCGAGCGAGGTATTCTGTCGGCGGACGACGACGTGGTGGTGCCGCTGACCGGAAGCGGGATGAAGGCGTAGCCGCGGGTTCGCGCTCCGTTCTCACGGCGACGTGCGCCGCGTGTCACCACCCGACGTGACTTTAGGGTCGCGGTAGTATCTCGGGTATGCCGTTCGAGGAGGTGGTGGGACGACGGGACGTCCTCCGACTGTGCGGCGGTGCCGGCCTCCTTCCGATAGCGGGCTGTAGCGGAACCGCGACCGACCCGTCGTTCGCCGTCCCGTCCGCCGCGTTGACCGACGAGCCGATCACCGTCGAACTCGACGGACTTGACCCGCGAACGCCAGTGACCGTACGCGCTAGCGCCGCGTCGCGGGACGGCACTCGGTGGGTCGCCCGCGCCCATTTCGAAACCGACGGCGACGGGAGCCTATCCGTTCCGGAGCAAGCACCCGAGCGCGGAACGTACGCGACGGCAGACCCGATGGGGCTGTTCTGGTCGATGCGGCCGGCCGACGCGACGCCGGGTAACCGGCTTCCGCCGGAGGTGCTCTTCGTTCCGGACGAGACGGCCTACGACGTTACCCTCTCGGCGGAGGCGAACGGACGGACGGTGGCCGAATCGACGACGACGCGCCGGCTGTACGACCCCAGAATCGAGCACCGAACCGTCGGCCACGACGCCGTCGTCGGCGAGTTCTTCGCGCCGCCCGGCGACGCCCCCGCGCCGGCCGTCGTCCACCTCCACGGGGCCGGGGGTCGCCCCCACGTGCCGACGGGCAGGCTACTAGCGTCCCGCGGAATCGCGACGCTGACGCTCCGATACTTCGGCGACCCGGAGCCGATTCCCGACACGCTGGCCGAGGTGCCGGTCGAGTACGTCGAGACGGCGATAGAGTGGCTCCGCGGCCGAGAGCGCGTCCGCGGACCGAACGTCGGTCTCTTCGGGTTCTCCCGAGGCGGCGCGTTGGCCTTGCTCGCGGCGACGCGGAGCGACGCTATCGGGGCAGTCGTCGGCTGGGTACCGAGCGGAGTCGTCTGGGAGGGTCTCGGCTACGGGCGAGTTCCGGCGGGCACCTCCGCGTGGTCCGTCGACGGCGAGCCGGTTCCGTTCTTGGAACTGGCGGACGCGGACGTGGGGCCGCCGCCGACTCCGTCGCTCCCCTTCTTCGAGCCGACGCTGTCGGCCGCCGGCGAGGACGAACTCGCGGCGGCGACGATTCCGGTCGAAGAGGCGGAGACGCCGATTCTCCTCGTGTCGGCGACGGACGACAGGCGGTGGCCGTCGACGGCGCTCTCGGAGCGAGCCATCGACCGACTCGAAGCGAACGAGTATCGCCACGAGTACCGCCACGAGAGCCACGCCGGCGCGGGTCACTACCTTCGTTTCCCCTACCTGCCGACCGCGGGCACCGAGAGAGACGTCCGCCACGTCTACGGAGGAGGAGCCGAGGCGAACGCCCGCGCGGCCGCCGACGCGTGGGCCGAGACGGTGGCGTTTCTCGCCGACGCTCTCGGCGGAGCGGTCGAATAGGACGCGGCTCTTCGGGTCGACCTTCCGATACGTCCGACTACCGCCGCCGACGTCCGCTCAGCCTCTCGTCCCAGTCGATCCACTCCTGTTCCCACCCGCTCGGCGCGAAGTACCCCGAGTCGGGACGGGCGCGTTCGGCGTCCTCGCGTTCGGTGCGGTTGCGCGTGGGACCGCTTCGCTGTTCGCCCTCGACCAAGAGGGGTCGGAAGGCGACGGGGCCGTGTTTCTCCTCGACTTCGCCCTCGTGGGTGACGGAGACGAGCGTCTGCTCCGGGCCGCCCATCGGCATGACGAGGCGGCCGCCGTCGGCCAACTGCGCGACGAGTTTCCGCGGGGGGTTGATGGCCGCGGCTTCGACGAGGATGTGGTCGAACGGGGCGTACTCGGGGAGGCCGTCCGCGCCGTCGCGGCAGTCCACGAGGACGCCGCCGTAGCCCGCCGATTCGAGGTTCGAGCGGGCGGCGTAGACGAGTTGGCGGTCGATATCGACGGCGTGGACGCTCGTCTCGCCGACGAGTTCGGCCAGGACGGCGGCGGTGTAGCCGACGCCCGCGCCGACCACTAGCACGTCGTCGTCTTCGGAGGCGTTCAGGGCGGAGAGCATTCGCGCGGCGAGGGCGGGGGCGAGCACCGTCGTCCCCTCGTAGTCGGAAGCCCGGTTGTCGTACGGCGTCTCCTCGACGAACGGGTGTCGAGGGACAGTTCGCATCGCGAGGCTCACGGACTCGTCGACGTCCATCGAGTGCTCGATGCCGTCGACCATGTCCTCGCGCAATGCGGCGGTATCCATACTCGCCCTCAGTCGTGCGCCCTAATCAACCGCACGCTCCGGCCGGTGGGCGACGACCGCCGTCCGGCGGTCTCCCGGCACGGATTTACAAGCAACGTCGGAGAATCCGGCGTCGGTCAACCACTCGCGGTAGGTCGCCTCCGGGTAGGCGTCGCCCCGCCCGACGCCGAGGGCGCGCACCCGCGCGCCGACCGATTCGGGCGACCCGTCGCGGAGGACGTCCACGAGGACGAGCGTCCCGCCCGGTTCGAGGGCGTCGAACGCCGCGGCGAAGAGCGCGCGGTTCTCTTTCGGGTCGAGCCTACCCGTCGCGTCGGCGGCGAACGCGAGTTCGACCGACTCGGCGTCGAGGCCCAACTCCGTCGGCACGTCCGCGGTGACGGTCCCGACGCCGCGGTGGCGGACCATCGGTTCGACCGCCGCGACGCAATCGGCGTCGTCCACCAGCGTCGTCTCGAAGCCGCGGGCGGCGAACTCCGTCGCGTACGCCCCCGACGCGCCGAGGAGGTCCGCCACTCGCTCCGCGTCGGGTCGTTCGCGCACCGCCGCGGTGACGCGGGCGCGGACCGCGGCGTCGTCCGCGGCGGCGTGCGCCCCGAGGCGGTTTCGCGTCCAGTCGGCGGGTAACTCGGGCGTCTCGCCCGTCGTCATCGTCTCCGGCAGGTCGGTCCAGAGGTCCAGCAGATCCAACGCGTGCGGCAGGCGACCGATGGAGCGCACGTCTCGCTTCGCCAGAAAACCGAGCGCGCGGTTCGTAATCTCGTACTCGCCGCCCACCTCGCGGACGAAGCCGAGGTCCGCGAGCGATTCGACGACGACGGCGGCCGCCTCCTCCGTCACGCCCGCCGCCTCGGCCGCCTCCGCGGGCGTCCCGGCGGTGTCGAGGACGGCGTCGAGGACGCCGCTCCGGCGGGCGGCCCAAAGCAGGACGAGTTCCTCCACGTCGTGCGACGAACTGTCTCGGGTCGGCATGTCCGCCCCGACGCCCCCGACGGGCAAAGTCGGCCCGGTTCCGTCGTCCCTCCGCTATCCGCCGCTCATCGTGACGAACCTGACGCCGCCGTGTTCGGACCGCTCGACCGTCCCGTCGGGGTTCTTCTCGACGGTGACGAGTCGCTGCCGACCCCGCCCGACGGGCGCGACGACGACGCCGCCGGGTTCGACCTGTTCGCGGACGGCCGCCGGAATCTCGGGCGGCGCGCAGGTCAGGTACGCGCCGTCGTACGGGGCGCGTTCGGGCCACCCCTCATGCCCGTCGCCGGTGCGGACCGAGACGTTGTCGTAGCCGAGCGATTCGAGCGTCTCGCGGGCGCGGTCGGCCAGTTCGGGTTCGTACTCGACGCTGTAGACGTGACCCTCGGGGACGAGTTCGGCGGTCACCGCGGCGTGGTAGCCGCACCCCGTCCCGATTTCGAGGACGCGGTCCGCCGGGTCCGGGTCGAGGAGGTCCGCCATCACGCCGACCATGTGGGGCGCGCTGATGGTCTGTCCCCGTCCGATGGAGAGCGGTCTGTCCGCGTACGCGGAGCGTCGGGACCCCTCGGGGACGAACTCGTGGCGCGGCACCGCGCGCAGGGCGTCGAGCGTTCGCTCGTTCTCGACGTGGCCCCGCCGTTCGAGTCGTTCGACGAGTTGCCGTCGCTCGTCGGTTCTGTCGTCGGCCATACGTCGTAATTCGCGGCGAGAACAGTCGAAGGTTGCGGGCAACGGCGGACGCAACCCGGCAGTTCTACTTACGGAGTCTCTCCAGCAAACGGACGTTCTTCGTTCCCGCTTCCGGCTGACGAAACGACCGGTGGGTCAGGCCGCGTATTTATCGATGCTCGGGTCTACTATCCGGCGACCCGTTCACGAACGCGACGGTCGATTCTCCAGGCTACCCCTGCACTCAGTATAGTCATAGCTGCCCCGAACGTTGCGAGCGGAGCGTATCCGCTCAGTGCAAGTGGAACTCCGATACCGAGGAGACCAAACTGAATCGCCGTTCGCTTCTTCCCATCACGATACGCGGATTGGCTCGTCCAAAGGGAGAAAACGCCGGCGAATATGCCGACTAGGAAACTGGTCTGGAGGTTCAAGCCGCCGATCGTAGTTATCGGAATCTGAGAGATAATAACAGCCCAGATCGGCTTCCGATGAGGATGACTGCTAAACGGCGGACTGACATCCATCTCCTACATCTAATCCGATTGGGAACGTGAAGTGGGTCTTTTGTGTCGAGTATCCGCGAGCGAAGCGAGCGGTTCACCGGCGACGAGCGGCCGAAGGCCGCGATGTCGGCGGCTTTTTCCCTCCAGGTTTTTCGAGGAGGGTTCCCGCAGCGAACGCAGTGAGCGAGGAAACCCGACGACGAAAAAGGTGGGTTACCAGGCCGACCACGCGGTGGACGTCTCGTCGCGGCCGTACAGCCGGTTCAGGTCCTTCGCGTACACCATGTCGCCGTCGTGGTCGAGTTTCCCGTGGCGGTACTCGGGGGCGTCCTCGCGGACGTGGAGGGCCTTGACGGTGAACTTCTCGTCGCCGAACTCCTCCGTCTCGCCGACGACGAACTCGTAGTCGCCGGGGACGTGGACCTTGAAACTCCGCGTCTTGTCGTGTTTACCGTCCTTCGGGTTGACGGTGACGTTGACGGAGACGTTGTCGACGGCGCGGGTCCAGATGGTCGTCACGTCCTCGACCTCCGCGGACTCGGTTCGCTGTTCGGGGCCGACTTCGATGCCGGTGATGCGGACGAGCATGATGGCCTCCTCCGTATCGACGATGAACTCCTCGCCGACGGCTATCGTCTCCTCGGCGGGGGCGTCGACGGTGGTCTTGAACGACTCACGGTCCTGCGAGACGATGACGTCTCGCTGGACTTCTCGCTCCTCCTCGATTCGAACCTTGTGGACGTGGCTGCACTCCGTACAGCGAACGGTGGCGTGTCCGCCCGGTTTCAACACCTCGTGGACGGTCGGTTCCTCGGGCGAACAGGAGGGACACGCGACGGCGACGCGGTCCTGTGGCGTACTCATACCCGTGCGTAACCGACCGCGCCGTAAAAAGTCGCCCTTCCGCCCTCGGGCGCGTGATACCGCCCCGTGGGAGTCGGTCACTCGACCGATACGCTAGGGTTCTCATACGATGCGGACGCACTCCGTGACGACGCCCTCCCGCCGCGCGTTCCTCACCGTCACCGGACGGAGTCCGGTGGGCCGACGAGCGTTGCTCGTCGCCGCCTTCGGTAGCGCCGGCGTCGCGGCGACGGCCGCGAGGTGAGTGCGGCGGGGCGGTGTCTCATCGGCTGAGAGCGGCGTCGGTGCGGACTCCTATCACCGGTGAATATTTATCAAAACACGAACAACAATGGGTATGCAACGAGAGTCGAACCCCATCCGGAACGCGTTCGCTGGTCGGACCGTCGCCCTCCTCTTCGCGTTCGTCCTCGGGTTCTGGCTCCTCTTGGAGTCGAATCTCCTTCTCGAGGCCCTCTACGCGCCGCTCTATCCGTTCTGGCTCCCGTCGTACCTCGCCGTCGCGTTCGCGTCGGGCCTGCGGAACGTCTTCCTCCCGCGTCTCGGAAGCGGACTCCTCTTCGACGCGACGGTAGTCGCGTTCCTCTACCTCGAAGCGGTCCTCCTCGCGGGCGCGGTTCGCCTCCTCCGTCGGACGTATCGGACGTACCGGAGAGGGCGGGCGAACGGAAGCGCGCGGTGACGGACAGCGGGTTTCGGCCGTTACGAACCGGATAACCCCGTCTATCGAGGAAGTTCCACTTCCTCCCCGTCCGCGTACACGGTGGGGTCTCGAATGATACCGTCCAGATGGAGGGGCGCGTCCGTGTCGCCGCCGATGCCCGCGTCGTCGCCGATGGCGATGTGGACCG
Organism: Halopelagius fulvigenes; assembly: GCF_042662625.1. Taxonomy (GTDB): domain Archaea; phylum Halobacteriota; class Halobacteria; order Halobacteriales; family Haloferacaceae; genus Halopelagius; species Halopelagius fulvigenes. The sequence goes on along the minus strand of NZ_JBHSXH010000015.1, from coordinate 1,314,247 downwards.
TACCGGCCGCCTTCTCGTCCAACAAGACGGACCCCACGAGGTCAGCCACGCCGACGTTCGTCCCGATGCCGAGTTCCGCGAGGTTGTACGCGTCGCGGCCGACGTCCTCCGCGCCCGCCTCGACCTGTTCGCGCACGTCGTCGTCCGAGATGTCGGTCACGTAGCCCTCTTCCACCTCGAATCGGAGTTCCTCGCCGTCGTCTAAGAGTCCGTGCGGCATCATCGTCCCGTCGACGACGTACGTGCCGTTGGCGTTCCCGGGGCTGACGAACACCTCGCCCGCGGGGAGGTTCGAAAAGCCGCCCGCGTCGTGGACCATGCCGGTGTCCGAGAGCCAATCCCTGTCGCCGGGTTCGAAGGTGATGTCGGTGCCGCGGTCCGTCGTGACGCGCACCTCCTCGGCGTCGTTCACCTGCTCTAACACCGACAGCGAGTGCGACGCGATGGCCTCGTAGTCGGCGTCTAACCCGGTGACGAACACGTCCTCGGTGATGCCCGGAAGCGTCGCGCCGCGCGCGCCCACCTCGCAGGCGTCGCCGCGGGCGCGGGTGTGACTGAGGCTCTTCGTCGTCGGCGCGAGGAACACGTCCGCCTCGGCCATCGCGGCGGCGACGGGCGCGGGCGGTTCCTCGCCGTGTTGGTTCCCCGGCGGGTACCGGAGCAACGTCACGTCCCCCGTCACCGACCGCGCCGCCCCGTAGAGTGCCTCCCCGATTGGCAGTCGCTTGTCGTCGGTGACGACGACGCACGACTCCGCTTCGTCGAGTGCCACGCACTGGTGCACCGCCGTCTCCGCGGCGGCCGCTATGTCACTGTCGCTCATACACCCACGTGCGCCGCCCGCGGGGTTAGGCGTTCCCATCGCCGTCCGGTCGGCCGGTTCCGCCGACTCGTCGCGCGGGGGCGGAAGTTACTCGCCCGCGTGGAAATTCGCCTCGTTACTCGGGACGGAGTTAATTTCTTAACTGTGAACGCCGAAATAACTATGGCGCTCCCCCTTCGACTCACCCGTAATGATACGAGTCGGTGTCAACGGCTACGGCACGATAGGTAAGCGCGTCGCCGATGCGGTCGATTCCCAACCCGATATGGAACTGGTCGGCGTCGCGAAGACCCAGCCGAACTTCGAGGCCCACACCGCCGTCGAACGTGGATACGACATGTACGCCGCCATCCCCGACCGAGCCCCCCTGTTCGCGGAGGCGGGCGTCGAAATCGCGGGCGTCGTGGACGAACTCGTCGCGGACGCGGACATCATCGTCGACTGCACCCCCTCCGGCATCGGCGCGGAGAACAAGTCCCTCTACGAGTCCCACGACACGCCCGCCATCTTCCAAGGCGGCGAGGACGCCGACGTCGCCGAGGTGAGTTTCAACGCACGCGCGAACTTCGACGAGTGCGTCGGTGCCGACTACGCCCGCGTCGTCTCCTGCAACACGACGGGACTCTCGCGGGTCATCGCACCGCTGGAGGAGGCGTACGGCGTCGAGAAGGTGCGCGCGACGCTCGTCCGCCGCGGCGGCGACCCCGCGCAGAACTCGCGCGGTCCGATAAACGACATCCTGCCGAACCCCATCGAGATTCCGAGCCACCACGGCCCCGACGTGCAGACCATCTTCCCGAACCTCGACATCGACACGCTGGGGCTGAAGGTGCCGGCGACGCTGATGCACGTCCACAGCCTCAACGTCACGCTCGAATCCGACGTGACCGCCGCGCACGTCCGGCAACTCCTCGAAGACGAGGGCCGCGTCTACGTCATCCCCGAGGGCCTCGGCATCGACGGCGCGGGGAAACTCAAGGACTTCGCGCTCGACGCCGGCCGCCCGCGCGGCGACCTGTGGGAGAACTGCGTCTGGGGCGAGTCCATCGCCGTCGAGGGCCGCGACATGTACCTGTTCCAAGCCATCCACCAGGAGTCGGACGTCATCCCCGAGAACGTCGACGCCGTCCGCGCGATGATGGACGCGGCGGACAAAGCCGAGAGCATGGCGAGAACCGACGAACACGTCGGCATCGGCATCGAGGGTGACCCGGCGGGGTTTAGCCGCGAGGACGACCACGTCGAAGCCGAACTCGCGGACGACTGACGCGATTCGGTACCGACGCGGAACCGACCTCTTCTTCGACCGGTCGCGGCGTTCGCGCAGGCTTTATCTCCGACGTTCACGTGGTCCGACGAGACGGCCGACGACGTGCCGCAACGGTTGGACCGACTACTCGATGAGTTGGAGGAACTCGAAGACGCCGTCGAGACGCCGGAGGCCAGACGGCAGGTGCGCGAGGTGATGCGCGCCGCGGTGCACGTCTCGCGTCAGCGTAGCGCCTTCGGAAACGTCGTCAAGGGGTTCGGTCGGGAGGACCTCGCGGAGGCCCTCCTCGGAAGCGTCCTCTTCGGCGTCCCGATGTTCGTCGAGGGCGGCACCCAAGAGGTCGGCGAGTACCTCGCCGGCCATCCCCTCTCGTTCGTCGGGACGCTCTGTTTCGCCGTCGGGATGGTCATCGGCATCCTCTACGTCGCCGACATCCAGGACGTCCGCGTCAGCAACCCCATCCTCGGGGTCGTCCCCCGGCGTCTCGTCGGCGTCGTCGGCGTCTCCGTCTCAGTCTCATCGTCCTGATGACCGGGTGGGGCCGCGTCGATTGGGCGACGCCGGCGTTGGCGCTAGCGGACGTCGTCGTCGCGTTCGTCCCGATGAGCATCGGCGCGGCACTCGGCGACATCCTCCCCGGAACCTGACTCACACCTCGTGGAACGTCAGTTCGTCCGCGTCGGTGTCCAGCGTCGCGACGTAGTAGGCGTCGTCGGCCCCCGGAATCGGCAGGCCGCCGGGGTTGACGTGGACGGTGCCGCCCCACTCCTCTCGGTGTCGTTCGTGGGTGTGGCCCCGGAGCACGTAGTCGTACGCGCCGCTTTCGAGCAACCCCTCGACCAACGTCTCGTTCGTCCCGTGGTAGACGGCCACCTCCGTCCCCTCGAAGGAGAGGGCCGCCGCCTCGCCGTGGTACGTGCCGAACGACGAGACGGCGTTCTGGAGGTTCCACTCGCCGTCGTTGTTGCCGCGGACCGCGTGGAAGTCGAAGTCGGCGTTGAAGACGCTCGCCGTGAACGGCGCGACGATGTCGCCGCAGTGGACGACGGCTTCGACGCCCTCGTCTTCGAACAGTTCGACCGCGCCCTCCGCGAGGTCGAGATCGTCGTGCGTGTCCGAACAGATTCCGAGTTTCATGTCTCTGGGTTCGACCGACGGCGAAAAGAAAGTTGGTAGGATGACTCCGAATCAGTCCCGCGAGAGCACTTCGACGCCGACGAGGGGTTCGCCCGTCAGCGCGCGGATGTACGCGCCGCCCGCGATGGAGACGTGGCCGAAGTCGTCCTCGCTGAGGCCGTACATCTCGATGGCGCGAGAGGTGTCGCCGCCGCCGACGACGGAGAAGCAGTCCGTCTCGGCGATGGCCTCGAGGACGCCGACGGTGCCGTCGGAGAAGCGTTCGTCCTCGAAGAGGCCGAGCGCACCCTTCACGAAGACGGCCTCCGAGTCGCGGACGACCGAGTCGTACTCCGAGACGGTCTCCGACCCGATGTCGAGGTAGCCGCGGTCCTTCTCGTCGATGTCATCGACCGCCACCTCGGCGCGTTCGTCGTTCTCGTCCTCGTAGGCGAGGTCCGAAGCGAGCGTTATCTGGTCGCCGCGTTCCTCCAGAAGCGACTCGATGGTCCCGTGGTTCGCCTCCCACTGGTCGTCGAAGAGGTCCATCCCGCCGACGTCGTAGCCCACGTCGTGGCCCGCGGCGCGGAGGAACAGTTCGCCCGCGATGCCGCCCAGCAAGAACCGGTCCACCTTCCCGCCGAGGTTGTTCATCACGTCGATGACGTCCGTCGCCTTCGTTCCGCCGACGACCATCGTCACCTGCCCGTCGAACTCGCGGGAGGCGATGGCGGTGTTCGCCTCGTACTCCGTCTCCATGACGCGCCCCGCGTAGGCGGGCAGTTCGAGGGGGAAGCCGACCAGGGAGGCGTGCGACCGGTGGGCCGCGGAGTAGGCGTCGTTGACGTACGCGTCGAAAAGCGGCGCGAGCGTCCCGACGAACTCCGTATCCGCCTTCTCCTCGGGCGACTCCTCGGGGAGTTCGTCGTCGGTCATCCGCGTGTTCTCCAACAGGAGGGCCTCGCCGTCGGAGAGCGATTCGATGGCCTCGACGGCGGACTCGCCGTACGTCGAGTCGACGAAGCCGACGTCGCGGCCGACGTGCTCCGAGAGGATTTCCGCGTGCTGCTGAAGGGAGACGAAGTCGTCATCGCCCGGGCGGCCCTGGTGCGCCATGAGGACGACGCGGTGGCCCGCCTCCATCAGCTCCCGAACCGTCGTCGCGTGACGGTCGAAGCGGCGGTTGTCCTGCACCTCGCCGTCTTCGACCGGCGAGTTCAGGTCGAGGCGGACGAGGACGCGCTGTCCGGGTTCGAGGTCGTCGAGCGTCTTGAACGTGGACATATGTCTGGTAGGTATGATATCGAAGAGCGGTTACTTCATACTCCCGTCTGCACGCTGCGCGTCGCCCGGTCGCACGCCGTCGTGCGACCGACGAGCGAACGGAGGCGCAGACGAGAGTACGCCGCGTTCCGGTGCGGGCGGCGACTCAGCCGTGGATGACGTAGTCGGCGACGTCGAGCAGGCGGTTCGAGAAGCCGTACTCGTTGTCGTACCACGTCAGCACCTTGTACATGCCGCCGTCGTTGACCGAGTCCGTCGAGTTGAGGTCGACCGTCGAGGAGAACGGCAGACCGACGATGTCCGAGGAGACGACTTCGTCGTCCGTGTACGCGAGGACGCCCTCGAGGGGGCCGTCGTCCGCGGCGTCGCGGAAGGCCTGGTTGACCTCCTCGACGGACGGCGACTCCTCCAGAGAGACGGTGAAGTCCGTGATAGAGCCGTTCGGGACGGGAACGCGCATCGCCATGCCGTCGAGTTTCCCGTCGAGTTGGGGCAGAATCTCGGTGGTGGCCTGCGCGGCGCCCGTCGAGGTGGGGACGATGTTCTCGGCGGCGGCGCGCCCGCGACGCTGCTTCGCCTTCGGGCCGTCGATGAGGTTCTGGCTCCCGGTGTAGGCGTGGACCGTCGTCAGGAGGCCGTTCTCGATGCCGAACTCGTCGTCGAGAACCTTCGCGACGGGCGAGATGGAGTTCGTCGTACAGGAGGCGTTCGAGACGACGTCCTCGCCGTCGTACTCGTCGTGGTTGACGCCGTAGACTATCTGCTTGACCGGTTCCTCGCCCTTCGGCGGCGCGGAGATGATGACCTTCTCGGCGCCCGCTTCGAGGTGCGCGGAGGCGTCCTCCTTCGTCCGGAAGATGCCCGTACACTCGAGGGCGACGTCCACGTCGAGTTCGTCCCACGGGAGTTCGGCGGGACTCTGGACGTTGTACACGTTCACGGAGGAGTCGCCGACGGTGAGTTTCTCGCCGTCGAGGGACACCTCGTCGAGGGTGCCCTGCACGGTGTCGTACTTCGCGAGGTACTCCATGTCCTCGAAGTCCATCACGTCGTTGATGCCGACGAGCTCGACGTTCGGATGGTCTATCACCGCGCGGAAGACGTTGCGACCGATGCGGCCGAAGCCGTTCAGTCCGACCCGTACGACTTCGGAGTCGTCCACGTCGGTACCCGCGTCGAGATACGACTTTTCACTCATGTTCGAGTAGTGGTGGCGCGGATACTTGAATCCCTGTGTAACGATTTCGCCCTCGAACGTCCGAATTATCGGTTCTCGTGGACGTTCTCCGAAAATCTCTCCTAAAGATGATGGAGAATGTGGAGATTCGCCACCCCGGACGGTGAGCGAGTTCCGAGGAGATTCGATCAGTTTCACTCACGAACGAACACGGCTGTCGGCGAGGGAGACGGCGGGAGCGACCGACAACGGACGGACCGAGGCGGGGTTCGCGCCCCGTCCCGGCCGGACGTGTTAGCGGTTCTACTACTTCGTTTCGGGAGTTACCGCCGGTCCGACGGGTCGAGGGGGAGAAGGCTTTTGAGCCGAAACGTCCAATGGAGGTACGTATGAGAGATGAACGCGACGATCCGTTCGACAACATCTTCGACGAAATCGAACGGATGATGAACGAGATGACCGGTAGCGACTCTACCGGATTCGCCTCGGAGACGCACGTCGACGTCTACGATGAGGGCGAGACCATTCGACTCGTCGCGGACCTACCGGGCGTGGAGAAGGACGGTATCGACCTGAAGTGCGACGGCGAGATGCTCACGATTAGCGCGGCCAGCGACCGCCGGGAGTTCGACGAACGCATCCGCCTCCCCGTCCGGGTGGACGAACACTCCGCGGACGCCTCCTTCAACAACGGCGTCCTCCAGGTCTCCTTCGAGAAGGCGGAGGACTCCGCGCCCATCGACGTCGAGTAACCGACGTCCCTCCGAGGCGCATCTCGTTCGGGTCTCCCTTCTCCGTCAGTTTCGACCGTCTCGTTCGTCCGCCGTCTTCCGTACCAACGCCGCGAGTCGGTCCCAAAAGCCCGCTTCGTACTTCTCGCTGTCGTCGATGGTCGGCCGAGCGTTCGTCTCGGAGACGACGGTTCGCTCCCCGGACTCCAACAGGTCCACGCCGAGGTAGGGGATGTCGAGCGTCTCGGCCACGGAGACGGCGAGTTCGCGGTGGTCGGGGCGCACGTCCACGCCGACGGCCTCCGCGCCGAGGTGGACGTTGTGCTTCCACCGCCCCTCCGCCACGGCCGCCGCCGACAGTCGGCGTTCGACGCCGCCGACCACCTCGCCGTCGACGACCATGAGGCGGTAATCGCGCGCGTCCGGGAGGAACTCCTGAACCAGGTACGACTTGTCGCCCGTCGCGCGGTAGTCGTGGGCGAGGTTCAGGTAATCGACGACGCCGAGGAGCGAATCGAGGTCCGACGCCTTCGCGACGCCGACGCCGCGCGTCGTCGAGTTCGGCTTGACGACGACGGGGAAGTCGAGTCCGGCGACGGCCTCGCGCACGTCGCTCTCGGCTGCGGGGTTCGACACCATGCGCGTCTCGGGCACCGGAAGCCCCGCCCGCGAGAGTCGCGCGACGACGCCCGCCTTGTTCCGGGAGGTGAGCACCGCCTCGCGGCCGTTGACCCACGGGATGTCGTACAGGACGTCGAGGACTCCCCCCTCCATCAGTCGCGGCGGGTAGACGAACCCGACGTCGAACTCCCGCGTCGGCGCGTCGGTGAGTCGAATCGCCCGTTCCTTCGCCGGGAGGTGGGCGACGTCGATACCGCGGGCCCCGAGGGGGTCGCGCATCCGTTCGAACGTCTGGCGTTCCGTGGCGACCGCGAGTCGAAGCATCGGCCGAGGAGAGGGACCGCCGGACGAAAAATCGCCCGACTGAACTGGCGGAACACCGGCGCGGGAGGCGGCGGCGTGGCCGTCGCTGGGAGCGTCGGTCGGCGGAAAAGCGACGAGAGAAGGCGCTCAGATTACGCGACGAGCAGTTCTTCGCCCTTCTCGACGTCGATGCGGCACGGCGGCGAAATCTTGTTGTAGGAACGGCGGAGCGCGTCCTTCGCGACGTCCGCGTCCTCGGGGTTGCAGTAGATGGTGAACACGCGGTCGTTGCGCTTGATGCGCGCGGCGGTGCCGACGGGTTTCCCGAACGCCTGCCGCATTCCGTCGGAGACACGGTCCGCACCCGCACCGGTCGCCTGCTTGTTCTCGCGGATGACGTGGTGGGGGAACTTCCGGAGCACCATCTTGTAGTTCTCCTGTCCGACCTGCTTCAGCATCACGCGGTTCGCGGAGAGACGCGCGGATTCGAGCGCACCGTGGCGAATCTGGCACTCCTCCTCAACGCGGAGGCTGATCTGGACCTCGTAGTCGTCGGGGCCGGTCTGCAGGTTACCCATATTGTGCTGTGCGATCTTCGAGCCGGGGATCCCCGTGATGTACTCCCGTCGGGTGTACGCCGCCTTGGAGATCTCCCGGTACATGGAGGCCGGTTTGTCTGCCATAGTTACTTGTGGTGAATAACGCCCATCCGGGGTAAAAGCGCTTCGAAGCCTCGTCCCGTCGCCGTGAGAACTCCTCGCACGAGGATTCCGACGTTCCGACGCGGCCGACGCTCGACGACCGACCGGCCGACGAGACTTCTCTAAATTTCTGACACGAACTCTCGCTCGAAGCAACGTCGACGCCGGCGTTCGATCTTCGTCTGCGGCGCGGTCGAAGCGTTAGAGACGCTATCTGACGATTTCCGTGCCTCTCTCAGAAAGTGGACGGTCGTCCACGAGTGACCTCCACTTTATTGAAATTCTGCTAACATATATGTGGTATTCGCCCCACGTACCACTCGCGGAGCTGTAACCTGGGTATCACCATGGACGACACCAACAACAGAGACGAGCGAGCGAGCGAGGAATCGAGCGACGGAATCGGACCGAAGACGTCCCGCCGGACGTTCCTGTCCGCGTCGGCGGTCGGACTGACGACGGCCGGTATCGCCGCGTCGAGTGCGAGCGTCGCCGCAGGGGGCGACGATTCGAACGGCGACGATTCGAACGGCGACGACAACGGTCACGACGAGGAGGACGAACCGTTCGCCACCGTCGAGTTCAGCAACCAGATGGCGGACGAAAACACCGTCGTCGTCAACTCGACGGTCCTCTCGGAGGGCGGATTCGTCGCGATTCACGACGCCCGACTGTTCGAGGGGAAGGTCGCGGAGAGCGTCGTCGGCGTCTCCGAGTACCTCGAAGCGGGCGCGCACTATTCGGTGGACGTCGACCTGTTCACCGGAGTTCCGGGCAGGGAGTTCAGCGACGAGGAGTCGAGTCTGAGCGAGGGTGACCCCCTCGTCGCGATGCCGCACCTCGACACGAACGACAACGACACGTACGACTTCGTCTCGTCGGGTGGCTCCGAGGACGGGCCGTACGTCGACAACGGACACCCCGTCGTAGACCTCGGTCTCGCGGGGATGGAGGACGACGAGGACTCCTTTGCCCTCCTCGACTTCGAGAACCAGTGCACCGAGGGCGAGGAGGTAGAACTCGACGACGTGACGCTCTCGGAGGGCGGGTTCGTCGCCATCCACGACGCCCGACTCCTCGAAGGGCAGGTCACGGAGAGCGTCATCGGCGTCTCGGAGTACCTCGAGGCGGGCGAGCACGATGAGATCGAGGTGGAACTGTTCGACGTCGAGGGTGCGGACTTCGACGACGACAGACTGTACTCGGACCAACCGCTCATCCCGATGCCGCACTACGACACCAACGACAACGAGACGTACGACTTCGTCTCCTCCGGCGGCGAGGAGGACGGCCCGTTCACGGAGAACGGGCAGGCAGTCGTTGACCTCGGGTTCGCCCTCGTCGTGGAGGACAAAGACGAGTACGAGGACGACGACGAGGACGAGGAGAAGGAGAAACACGAGAAGAAAGAGAACGGAAACGGCGACAACGGAAACGGCGACAACGGAAACGGCGACAACGGAAACGACGACCACGGAAACGGCGACAACGGAAACGACGACCACGGGACCACCGAAAACGGTACCACCGAAAACGGAACTACCGAAAACGGTACCACGACCCACGTTTCCACCAGCAACTGAGACTCCGCCGTCTCTTTTTTGATCGACTCCGTACGCTCGGCCGTCGCCGCGGTTTCACCCGGCCCCGCCGTCGGGTCCGTCCGCCGCCTCCCGCCCGAGTGGTTCGAGGGCGACGAATCCGAGTCCGTTCTCTTCGAGCAACTCGCTCGTCCGGTCGGTGACGGACGGCGCGACGAGGATGCCCCGCACGTCGTCGGCGGCGAACTCCGTCCGGAGGGCCTCGACGTACCGTTGGAGTTGGCTCGCGGCCGACGGACCCACGCGCCGGCGCTTCAACTCCACGGCGACGGGTCTCCCCTCGGCGTCCTCGCCGAAGATGTCCACCGGTCCGGCCGCCGTCTCGCGTTCCGTCGCCGAGGGTTCGAACCCCTCTTCGACGAGTGCGGGGTCGTCGAGGATGCGCTGTCTGAGGTCCTCCTCGCTCCCCCGGAGGGTCAGGTCGCTCCGGTCGTTCACCTCGTACGCCGTCACTTGATCGAGTCGCTCGAACCGCACGTCCAGCGTCTCGTCCGGCGTCGCGCGCGAACTCCGGATGCGGAGGCGTCCGTCGCGGACGCTCGCGCGGTGGGTGCACCCCGGCGGTTGCCAGTTCACGGGCTTTCGCTTCTGGTCGGTGTGGACGAGAATCGTGCCGTCGGGTTTGCAGACGACGAGTCTGTCGCCGGCCCCGAGCGTGGACGACGCGCGTCCGTCGTACTCCACCGTGCACCGGCCGAACACCGTGACGAGGCGTCCGTCGCCGAACGCCGCTTCGAGGAGGGACAACGCGTCGCGGTGCGTCGGGCGGTGGAGCGTGGTGGCCGTCATGGGACTCCGAATCACCCGACAGTTGGGCGTCTGCGGGTAAAAATGGCGCGTCGGTGGCCGTTCTCCGCCGCCCCGTCGCGTCGGCGGAGCGAGGCGGAGGGAACTCACCCGCCGTCGTTCCCCGGACGCCCGCCGCGCGCGTCTCGAACGCGTCGCCAGAGGACGTACGTCACCGCCCCGAGAACCGCGCCGACGCCGTTCACCGCCGCGTCCGCGGGGTCGAACGCCCGCGCGGGAAGCGCCGCCTGCACGAGTTCCAACCCCGCACCGAGGGCGACGCCGAATGCGACGGCGAGAAGCAGCGTCCGACGCCCGCGTGCCTCCAACGCGACGGCGGCGAGGAGCGTCACCGACCAGTAGCCCCCGAGGTGAAGCCACTTGTCCGCGCCGACTCCGAACGGGCCGGGCGCCGAGAGGCCGCCGGACGCGGGTATCACCGACGCGACGACGAGCACCGTCGCCCAGCAGAGGACCGGTGCGACGCGGCGGAGGCGCGGTCGGTCGAGTCCGTCAGTGCCCATGGTCGCCTCTCGTCCGCCTCCGACCTGAGCGTTCGCCTTCGCGGTCGCTCCGAGCGAGAGCGACCGCTGTTCGCCTCGACGGTCCGAAGAATGTGCGACAGGTCGGCGTCGGCGGAGCCCGACGCTCGACGAGGCTCACCCCGCCGCCGTTGCCGTCGCTGGACGAGTAGTGAGTAGTTTGGAGAACTGCCGCATCCGGTCCGAACTCAATCGCCGCGACGCCGCAAGCCTCCGTTCGCTACCGTAGTTCGCGTCTCAGAAGTCCGCTTTACAGACGGGTGACGTTCTTCGCGCGGGGGCCCTTGGGGGCGTCTTCGATCTCGAACTCGATCTCCGTGCCCTCTTCGAGGTCCGGACCGCCGACGTCTTCCATGTGGAAGAACACGTCGTCGTCCGCATCCTCAGTCTCGATGAAACCGTAGCCGCCCGTGTCGTTGAAGAAGTCAACCTTACCAGTTGCCATTGCCTCTGTATGGAGTGGCCCTCTATAAATAACGCTTGCGCGACTACGGTTACCACGGTAGTGGTCGCCACGAACCGCTCTCGTGCCGGAACTCGTTCCGCGCGTCGCGGTAGCTGTCGCTCCGGGAGAGACCCGCCGGTCGCGGTGTAGATCCGTTAAAAGTGTGTTCCGTCCGTCGATACTAGAGCCGCGACGTTACCTCAGAGTCGGGTGACGTTCTTCGCGCGGGGGCCCTTGGGGGCGTCTTCGATCTCGAACTCGATCTCCGTGCCCTCTTCGAGGTCCGGACCGCCGACGTCTTCCATGTGGAAGAACACGTCGTCGTCCGCATCCTCAGTCTCGATGAAACCGTAGCCGCCCGTGTCGTTGAAGAAGTCAACCTTACCAGTTGCCATTGCAACCGTACCTGGGGCGGACGACGGTTAACCCTTCCGAGAGACGTGTGAACGTCCTGTTTCGTGCGCGAACGTTCGGTCAGAGAGGATACTCTCCATTGAGCGAACGTCGCCGTCGGACGAACCCGTCGCTCGTCGGTCGGGGTACAGAAAATCCAGAGACGTCCCGCCTCCCGGTGTAACTCGGGCGCGGCCGCGTCCGCTCTGTCGGAAACGCGATGAATCGGTTAGTTACCGTCGTCGCCGACGGTCAGTAGCCGGTAGTTAGAGTCGGGTGACGTTCGCCGCGCGGGGGCCCTTGGGGGAGGACTCGATGCTGAATTCGAGCTCCTGCCCCTCTTCGAGGTCGTCGCCGCCGACGTCGTCCATGTGGAAGAACACGTCGTCGTCCGAGTCGTCCGTCGAGATGAAACCGTAGCCGCCTGTGTCGTTGAAGAAGTCAACGTTTCCTTTCGCCATTGCAAATTAACGTATGCCCACCGCACGGAAAAGGATTGCGAGTGTCGTGGTACCACGGGCGGATTAGATTGGACGATTGTCTCCGATAGGCGCGAAATAGTGGTCAAAGGTGACTGTTTAGTCGCTCCTCGGCGGAATCGGCGACGTATCCGACGCCGATGTCGGTTCTTTCTGTGGAGACGGCAGTTCTCACGTCCGCGCAGCGTCCGCCGCCGGCGCGTCGCGGAGGCGGTTCGGCGGCCCCCGAGCGCATCTTTATATCGTTGTAGAACCGTCGGACGCCAACAGTCCATGGCGCGAGATAGAACGTACGGGTGGCCCGAGTGTCGAGAACGAGTAGTCGATGGGTGCGTCGAGTTGTACGACGCCGACGACGAGAACGCGTGGATTCGCTCCGACGGGGCGGTTCACCTCCTCTCGAAGCGGTGAGCGGACACGGAGACGAGGACGTTGGCTGACCGAGAGGGGGTGTACGACGCACCGACGATCCGCCGGAAGGCGCGGTCACTCGGATGAGCGACGCGCTCGCGAGGGACAACTCGGAGACATCGTGGAGTCGACTGAAACGGCTCGTCCTCCGGGTGTCGGTGGACCTCGACCGCTGGTCGGGTTACAACCGCTTGTCTATCTCCGCTATCGCCTTCGAGTGCGCCTCCGCGAAGTCAGCGGAGAACCGGTCGAGGTACTCCCACGACAGTTCTTCGTGCGACGTTCGCTCGAAGTATAGGGTGATGCTGTCTATCTTGCTGTACACCGTGACTATCGCCTCGATTTCGTCGCTCGACAGCTGGCCGATCTGCCCCGCGTTCGCGTGATACACCGTCGTCGGAAGCAGCTGGCTCAGGTTTCCCGCCTCGGTGAACTCCGCGAGAACGTCCACGTGGAGCTCGTGGAGGAATATCTGGTTTATCTCCGACCGAAGGGCGAGCCGGAGGTTCTTCCGCCTGTTTCGCATGCTAATCTGCTGCGGCACGACCGCACCCACTAGCGCGCCGAACAGCGAGGCGCTCGCGGTCAAGAGCGACCCCATCAACGTAGGTTGGATATCAAACATATGGTCGCTTACCTCGCTCCCCTTCTCTCGTTCATCGTTAAAAGTCTGGAGGTACAGCGCTACTACGTGGGTCGATGATGATGGTCTCGATAGGGTGCTATTTCTGATAGAAACGCCGGATCGGAGGGCTACGTCGAAGGATGTCCCGGGGTGAGCGAAGCAGGACGGCCGCGGCGTACGGACGCGTCGCGGCGTTAGCCGTCCTCGTCCTCGTCCTCGTCTTCGTCGCCCTGCACCATCTCCGTCTGCTCGACGGCGTCGATGTCGCCCTCCGATTCGCCGCCGTACTGGTTCTCGTCGTCCGTTCCCTCGTCCGGGGGAACCTCCTCTTCTTCCTCTTCTTCTTCCTCTTCTTCTTCGTCCATCGGCGCTCGTTCGCCCTCCGGCGCGCCGCTTTCAGCGTTCTGCGTACCCAGACTCTCGCTTCCCTCCGTGACTTGGTCGGGGTCCTGATCGACGCGTTTCATCTCGGAGTCGATTTCGGCCTCGCGCTCTGCGTCCGCTTCTCGCGCTCGGTTTTGGTCATCGTCGGCCATCGTAATACACCACTCGTGATTCGGATTCGACGCACTTCAACGGCGTGGCAAAACAGACGGTACACCCCCGACAACACTCGTTTCGGCGGAGTATCCCGATCCGACGACTTCCGAGAATACCGACCGGAGACGCCGCTTTCGGAGACGGCGTGACGCGAGCGTCGCCCGAAGTTCGGGCGCGGAGGGCGACGTATCTCGCAAGTCTCGGGCGAGAACGAACGCCGCCTCGAATCCGCCGTCCGTCGCGCACGGGGTTCGACGTCACCCCGGCGTTCGGTCGCGTAGACGGCGGAAGGGTCGCCTTAGAAGGAGAGGCCCTGCTTGAACTTCCGCGCGATGTCCTTCTGCTGGACGTAGCTCGCCGCCGCGAGCAGCGTCGGGGCCCACAGGCCCACGAAGATGCCGCTCTCTTTGTCGCCCTTCACGTAGAACTGGTACCACGAGAGCAGCACCGACCCGACGGCGAGCGTCGCGACCGGGTCTCCGGCCGACATCGGCGTCTCTTCGACCATTTCCTCGCCTTTCTGTTCGATACGAGACTCCTGCTGAGATCCTTGCTGGAAGAGTGCCATTGCATTCGGATGTTGGCTCATATTCACTTCCGTATTCTGCCGTCGTGTGCAGGCCACCGTTCGATTTTCATCCGGTTTCGGTGGAAGTTCGTCGGCGGATACGAGTACCGACTGATGAATATCCGTAAATTGTCCAACCCGACTGAACATCTTTCACCCCTCCGCGAGGGCGGCGACCGAAACGAGTGCGCGCACCTCTACCGCGGCCCGTACGAGCAACTTACGGAGCGCGGACCGAGTCCGCGAGGACTGAGGCGTCTCAGGTCGTGAACACCCGCACTTGGAACGGAGACAGAGAGAGCGTCGCCCCCTCCTCCTCGGGGACGAACTCGGGCGGCGTCCCCCGAATCGGGTCGCCGCGTTCCTCGATTCGGTCGGTGTCCGTCCACGGCCACGGGATATCGAACGCCTCGAACCCCTCGGGACCGAGGTTGGCGACGACGACGACCTGATCCTCGCTCCCCAACTCCCGGCCGCCGGTCCGGCAGTAGGCGAACGCGCGCACTCCGTCCTCGTCGTCTAACGTCGGGTGCTCGTAGAAGAACTCCACTTCGTTCCGCTGTAGCGCCGCCGTCGAGGTGCGCAGGTCTATCAGGTCCCCGACGCCCTCCGGGAGGGCGTCGTGCCCGGGGTAGTCGCGCCGACTCCAGTCCACCGGGTCCTCCATCTTCAGTTGCCAGTCCGTGTAGTCCAGATCGTGGACGTCGCCGAACTCCTCGCCCGTGAGGAACATCGGGATACCAACCGAGGTCAGAAGCAGGGCGAAGGAGCCCCGAACCCGGTCCACCGCCTCCTCGTGGGCGTCTATCCGCACCCCCGGTGCGGCGGTGACGAGATTGTCGAGCAGGTACTTCACGTTCTCCACCGACCCGTCTCCCAGCCCTCGTTCGCGGACGAGTTCGCCGAAGACGTAGTTCATCAACCGCTGTTCGCCCCGTTGGCCCATGTCGTGGGAGGTGACGTAGTTGACCGCCTGCGAGAGGTCGGTGAACCCCTCCTCGAACTTTCGATCCGTGTCGTCCCACGTCCGGTCGCCCGAAATCAGCGCCCGGATCCGGTCGCTCCGGGACGGTTCGCCCAGTTCGGTGTCGATTTCGTCCCGCAGCAACCGCCGGGACTCGTCCCGGAAGTCGAAGTTCCACATGCCGTCTACGACCGTTCGGTCCTCCGGGTTCCCCTCCACGTCGCGGACGATTCGGGTGCGCCCCCACGAATCCTCGGCGACGACGAGGAACGGCCGATCCGGGAACGCCTCGCGGTGCGCCGCCCGCGTCCGGTCGCGGAACTCCTGGACGAACTCCCAGTTGTCCATCCCCTTGAACTCGTCTATGCGGAACCCGTCCACGTGGTACTCCCGAATCCAGAACTCGGCCATCCGGTGGAGGAACTCTCGGGCGGGGTGATAGCCGTCCACGAACACCTCGTAGTCGAAGCGACGCCCGCCCCAGTCCGGACGGTCCGATTTCTCCTCGGGGTCGAGGAAGAACGTATCGCCCGCGAGGACCTCCAACGGACACTCTCTGGCGTGGTTCATCACCACGTCCATCAGCACGCGAATCCCGCGCTTGTGGCACTCCTTGACGAGGAATTTCGCGTCTATCGGGTCGCCGAAGTCGAGGTCCGGCGCGAAGAAAAAGCGCGTTCCGTACCCCCAATCGAGGGTGACCGCGGCGTCCTGAATCGGCAGCAGTTCGATGGCGTTGACGCCCAACTCCGCGAGTTCGTCGAGGTGTTCCGTCAGGAGGTGTTCGAAGTCGCCGTCGGGGACGTTCCGCTTCTCGTTCATCGGCGAGGCGGGCGCGGCCCAGCGAAGCGGTAGTTCGTAGATGACCAACTCGTTGTTCTCCGGGAGGCCCCCCTCGGGGAGTTCGTCCTCCCACGAGAACGACGGCCGGTACCGCTCTCCGTGTCTGATCCGGAACGTCCCGCGGTGGCCGCGGAAGCGGGTAATCTCCTCCGCGAACGGGTCGGCCGCGACGACGGGGTCGTCGTCCCCCCGGTGGACGACGTACTCGTACTCGTATCTGCCGTCCGGGAGGTCGAGGCCGTTCACATCGACCTCGTACCAGTCCGTGGCGTCCGGAACGGGGTCCAGCGTCTCGCGCCGCCAGTCGTTCGGGTCGAACCGGTCGCGCGAGAGCACCGGCGCGAACCGTACTTCGACCCGGTCGGCGTCCGTCACGGGGACGCGGAGCGCTCCCTCTTCTCGAACGTCGGGAAATCCGTTCTCCATGGTAGCGAGGGTATCCACCGATGTGGGGGAGGGCGCGAAAAGGCTCCGGCCGCCACGAGGCCGGGCGTCGCCGCCCTCGTCCCCTCGTTCGTCTCGTGTCCCATCTCGCGCCGCCCTATCGGGGCGTTTTAGGCGCGCACGCCCGAATCCGCGGGTCGTGGTCACGCTCTCGCATCTGGGGTATCTCGCGGCGGCTATCGCCACGCACGCACTCGTCGGGTACACTCTCGGCACGCTCGCGTTCGACGCGCCGCGCGCGGGCGTCATCGGCGGCGTCGTCGCCGACATCGACCTGCTGTTACCCCTGGCGTGGGAGTTTCCGCTGACGCACCGGGGACTCACGCACACCGCCCTCGTCGTCGGCGCGGCCGTCGCAGTCGCGGCGACTCGGAGTCGCGCCGCGGCGGGCGGCGTCGGCGTCGGGTACGCCTCGCACCTCCTCATCGACAGCACGACGCCGATGGGCGTCCCGCTTTTCTATCCGCTCTCGACGGCGCACGTCGGCGTTCCGGTGGGCGGCCACTCCCGCCCGGCGACGGCGGTGCTGTGGCTCTGCTGTCTCGCGGCGTTATGGGTCCGAAAGCGACGCTTCGCGGACCGGCGCGCCGACGAGTAGACCCCCACGAGGGGAACGTCCTCCGAAGGCGACGTTCTCAGCGCGAGAACCGATACGTACGGCTATTGTCTCCTTCGTACCGTTCCGTACGGTACGTCCGTCTCCGCCGACATCTATCTATCAAATATATAGGATTATGACCGCGTTCGGGGTACGTCGTCCCGTCGATGTCTCAACTGGACTTCACGCGGCGGGAGGCGATTCTCGCGCTCGTCACCTCGGGCGTAACGTACAGCAGTACCGCTCGGGGCGGCAACGGGCGCGGTGCAGGCAAGGGAGAGAGGGGTCACGAGGACGGCCACCACGAGGAGGGCGGGCCGACGCTCAACCGGTTCGCCACCTCCATCGTCGATTCGGAGGTCACCGGCATCTTCGTCACCGAGTCGGGTCGCTTCTTCTTCAACGTCCAACACCCCGACCGGGACCTGAAAGACGGGTCAGAGGCGGCCCTCGTCGGGGCGCTTTCGGGCTTCAACTTCCACGACCTGCCCGAGGACTTCCCCTCCGTGCAGATCCCCGCGAGCGACGACTTCGACTACGACGACGAACTCGGCGACGGCGTCCCCGAGTCCTACGACTCGATAATCCAGACCGCCTACGGCGGCTACCAACCGCTCATGGAGGGCGGCGCCGACCTCGGCGACGGCGAGGAACTCGGCGTTCCGCTGACCCCCGACGGCGAACTCGCCGACGCCGAGGAGTACATCACCTCGAAGGCGGACTACAACGGCTACGTTCCGGTCGAGGGCGGCGACTCGAAGGACGGCCGCCACGAGGGCTACCTGTTCACGAACTGGGAGACGCGCCCCGGCATGGTCAGTCGGATGCACATCTCCTCGCGCGGCGACGGCCCGTGGCGGGTTCACGACGCGGAGAATCTGGAGTTCCGCGACGTCGGCGGGACGTACAACAACTGCTTCGGCACCGTGTCGCCGTGGGGGACGCCCCTCACCTCGGAGGAGAACTACGAGGTACCCTCGACGGACCAGTGGAACAACCCCGACTCCGACGTGTCCGACGAGGCGGTCAACGTGGCGCGCCACCTCGGCCACGAACCGAACGACGACGGCGTCTACGACGAGGAGTACCCCAACCCGTTCCGCTACGGCTACATCGTCGAGATACGGGACCCGACCGCCGAGACGCCGACCCCCGTGAAGCACTTCACCCTCGGGCGGGCGACGCACGAGAACGCCGTCGTCATGCCCGACGGGAAGACGGCGTACACCACCTCCGACGGCACCGGCGAGGGGTTCTTCAAGTTCGTCGCCGACGAAGCGGAGGACCTCTCCTCGGGGACGCTCTACGCGGCGAAAGCCTCCCAGAAGGGTCCCGTCGGCGGCGACCCCGCCGACGTGAGCTTCGGCATCGAGTGGATAGAACTCGGCCACGCCACGAACGAGGAGATAGAGTCGTGGATAGCTGAGTACGACGGTATCACGCAGGCCGACTACACGGAGGGCGAGACGAGTTACATCTCGGACGCCGAGGTGAGGGAGTGGGCCGCGGGTAACGCCGACGACGACCGGGTCGCGTTCCTCGAATCGACCCGCGCCGCGGGCGCGGTCGGCGCGACGGACGAGTTCCGGAAGATGGAGGGCATCAACGTCCGCCGCGGCGCCGAACCCGGTGACTTCGCCTACGTCGCCATGTCGGAGACGACCAAGACGTTCCTCCCGAACGAGAAGGCCGGCGAGGGCAACACCGACCCCGACGACGACCTCCAGATAAACGGCGACGACTGGGGCGTCGTCTACCGCCTGCAGCTCCGCGAGGAGGGCGAAACCGTCGAGGGACGCTCCGCGGACCACGACTACGACGTTCTCGATCTGGTTCCCGTCGTCGCCGGCGGCCCGAACGCCAATATCTGTGGCGGGTGCCCCTACGACGCGCGACCGGACTCCGCGAGCACCGTCTGTCGGGACTGCTCGTTCAACCCAACCAACGAGAGCGAGGAGGGGTTCGTCGGCGTCGGTCTGGAGAAGCTCAAATCCGTCTTCGACAAGCACGGGTTCGACCCGACGACGACCATCGCCAACCCCGACAACATCGTCGTGATGGACGACGGGCGCGTGATCATCGGCGAGGACAGCAGCAACGCCGGTCACGAGAACAACATGATATGGATATACAACCCCGGCGAGGACGAACGGCCCGGGAAACGGCGCGAACAGTCGTAGGGACCCACCGTCCGCCCCCGGACCCGAACGCCGTCGTACCGGCCGCGGCCGGAGGGAACGGACAGGTTGATGTGATCGGGGAGTGTCCACGAACGTCCGAATGTCTGGTTCAGACTCGTCTGACCGCTCCCCTCCGACGGCGAAGGAAGCCGGCGAATCCATCTACGAAGGCACGCTCGACGTGCTGATGACCGGCGTCGGTATCATCATCCCTTTCGTAGTCACGCTGTACATCCTGAATGTCGCCTTAGAGTTCATCAGGTCCGCTCTCCGCCCGGTGGTCGACCTCCTGCGGTGGTTGGGCGTCATCGAGTTAGTCGAGAGCGCGGGCTTCGTCCTGTTCCTCGTCGAGTTGAACGTCTACTCGACGGTGATAAACTTCTTCTCCGAACTGATCGCGGTTTTCGTGCTACTCGGCGTCGTCGTCGTCGTCGGGTCCGTCGGCCAGAACCGCCACGGCGAGCGGATCATCGACCTCGTGGACCTCGCGATAACGTCGATTCCGGGCGTCGGCACCGTCTACAAGAGCTTCCGCCGGATGGGCGACGTGATGCTCGACCAGGAGGCCGAGAACTTCCAGGAGATAAAACTCGTCGAACTGCTGGGCGACGACGTCTACGTCATCGGCTTCGAGACGAGTCGCTCCCCGGAGACGGTGTCCGCGGCGACGGGCCACGACGACATGGTGACGGTGTTCGTGCCCCTCGCCCCGAACCCCGTCACCGGCGGCTTTCTCACCCACGTCCCCAGAGAGAACGTCCACGACGTCGATATGACCATCGAGGAGGGCGTCCGGAGCATCCTCACGAGCGGCGTCGCGGCGGGCGAGAACGCCGACGAGACGACCGAACTCACGATGGGCGACTTAGATAAGATAACCGACATCGACCGGCTACAGAACGCCATCTCGCCGGACGAATCCGCCGACGACGACTCCTCGCGGTAGGCCGACTGACGTGGCGGCGACTCGGCGACGCTCCGCCTTCGGTCCGTCGTCCGCACCCGACGTTGGCTCGTATCGGACTTTCAGAGACTCCCTACCCAGCCGTTTTCAGCGTCGAACCCGGACGTGAACGCGATGACTGAAGCCCGCGCTCACGTCTTTATCTCCGGCGACGTTCAGGAGGTTCACTTCCGCGACAACGTCCACGAGACCGCCCGCGCACACGACGTCAAGGGGTGGGTTCGGAACCTCGACGACGGACGGGTCGAAGCCCTCTTCGAGGGGAGCGAGGAGGACGTCGAGACGATGATCGAGTGGTGCAAACGGGGACCCGTCAAGGCCGACGTGACCGACGTCGAAGTCGAAGAGGGCAAACCGCAGGGCGACCTCGAAGACTTCGAGAAGCACTGACCGGCGGTACGCGCTCCTTCTACCCGCAGAACGGCGATTTTCGGCCGGCATCTCCCCGGAGTCGGAACGGGTCCGGTCGGCGGTGACTTACAAGGGCTCGCAGCCCGATTCGCCTCTATGGACCTCCGCGAAACTATCGAGGACCGAGAACCGCTCGTTCGAGTACTCCTCGCCGCTGGCCTCGCGGCCGTGGCTATCAGTTCCCTCAGAAAGGGCCGACGGCTGAGCGGACTGCTGGCCGGCGGCGGCGCACTCGCACTCGGCTACACCATGACAGCCGAACCCGACGAGTTGGAGGAGTTGACGGAGACCGTCGGCGTCGATACGGACATCGACACGGAGGAGTTGGCGGAGACCGTCGGCCTCGGTACGGGCGACGGGGACTCGAAACTCCGCTGTGCGGTCTGCGGCGAACCCATCGCGGCGGGAGAACCGCGAGGCCCCAACGAGGACAACGAAATCGCTCACCGGTCCTGCAAGTAATCCCCCGGACGAACGCCCCTGCGAACTCGTTTCTCGGCGCGGTTCGACCCCGATTCGGACCCGCCCAAACGCCCTTCGGTGTCCTGCTCCACCGTCCGGTATGGACGAACTCCTCGTCGACCTCTTCGAGCGAGACGAGACGAAAGAGGGCGGCCGCGTCGGTCGCGCCGTTTCTCGTGGTGGAAGCTGATCGTCCCCTCGTTCACCTCTCGTAGCCGCGTCTCGCAAAAAGGCCTATCGATGGGGAGAGTGCCCGAAGCGTCGTATAATGGAGGTTTCGACGATTCGGTAGCAGAGGGATTCCCGGATTTGAACCTCGCTCGCTCCTTTCAGTCGCTCGCTGGTTCAGAATCCGGTCAGTCGCATATTCACGGCCGACGGCTCACTCGCTACGCTCGTTCGCGTTGTCGGCCGTAGAATGATGCCGCCTCCCGGATTTGAACCGGGGACAGCTCGATCTTCAGTCGAGTGCTCTCCCAGTCTGAGCTAAGGCGGCGCGCATTCTGTGGGATGCTGGTTATACAAAAAAGGATTTCGAAGTGATTCCGCCGCGCCTTACGTCACTTTTCGACGCTCGGAGAACGACTCGTTGCCCGAGTCCCACGTCACGTTCGTCTTGGCGGTCACGAACCCGCCGTTCTGTCTTACCTGTGCCGCCTCGAAGAGGCCGAGGTTCACGCGTTTCGTCACCCTCTTCGTCTCGCCCGGTTCGACCTTCCGGAACGTCTCGTTTCCGCGCCAGACGAGGTTGTCGCCGTTGCCGCCGGCGTACATCTTCGTCACGAAGGTGACGTTCCGCGCCGTCGTGTTTTTCGTGTTCGTCGCCGTGACGGTCACGTCGCGACATGTCAGGCCGCAGCGTTCGACGTTCCGAATCTGGAAGTCGAAGCGCAGGTTGCCGTTCCGACTCTTGCCTTTGTTGCCTTTGGCTTGGGCGGCCGCGGAACGGTCGGAAGCGCTCTGCTGGGCGGTCACGGCCTGCGAGGTGCCGGTCGTTCCGTTTCCGAACGGGGAGGCGGCGGCGTCGGCGGCGACGACTCCGCCCGCCCCCGAAACGAGGACGAGGAGGACTGTTCCGAAGGTGAGTACACGACTCATGTCCTCGTAACTCGGAGCGTCGCACCCCTGTGGCTGATGCCTTCGTGTGCGCGGTGCCCGCGGTTCGTTACTCCGCGAGAGACACTGTTGTTATCTTCGTAGTCACGGAATCGATAAACGTCGTCCAGCGGAACGGCGAACGATGGAAGTGAAGGTGTCCTGCGAGAACTGTTCCGACTGGATCGAGGGCGACTCCGAAGAGAGATTCCTAGAGTGCGACTGCGGTCGGCAGTACATGCTCTCCGTTCTGGCGGTCAACGCGCCGGAGACATCCGACACGTGATTCGCTCGGGTCGGCCGGCGCGACGGTGAACGACTCGCGAGGCCGTCGGCGACGGCAATCGTCCGACTGAGCGCACGGCGGCGTCGCTCGCGGGGGTTCGTACGCAGTCCGGGACCCGTCGGCGAACGGCGGTTCTCAGTCGTCCTCGGGTCGGCCGCCGGCCGGTCGAAGCGCGATGACGCCGTAACTGTGGAGCGTGACCTCGTACCCCTGATAGCCGAACGTCACCGTTCCGTCGCCGAGGTGGCGTCCGACGTTCGTCGGGGCGAACAGTCGGTCGAGGGCGTCGGGGTCGATGGCGGCGTGGAGGGGTTCGAGGTCGAGGGGCGAACAGCCTTCGAGTGCGGCCACGGCCCGAACGACGACTTCCTGCGGCGCGTCCGCGCTCAGGTCGTACTCCATCCGGTACGTCGCCGTCGCGTCGTGGTAGGTCAACCCGGTCGCGGAGTCGACTGAATCGACGGGAAGGGGAGTACTCGCTGGTTCCGAGGCGGAGTCGCCGTGCATCTCCTGCGAGGAGTCGCCGGGGCCGCGAGATGAGTCTCCTGGTGGATTCATCGGGAGGTGCGTTCGATACGCCGAGTGGAGGGCTTAGAGTTACCCCTTACTAAGTAGAACGATCAAGACGGGTCGGGAGTGCTGTCTACTGATTGACGAGCGTGTTTTCGATGAGACGTTTGTGCCCGCGCCGGAGTCTCGACGCGAGCGATTGGCGGGTGATGTCTAAGTCCTCCGCGATCTCCGCGAGCGTCGCCCGCCGCGGACTGTCGAAGTACCCCCTCTCGTGGGCGAGGAGCAGGGCGGTCCGCTGCGTCTCGGTCAGGTCGTACTCGGACCGGCTCTCGACCTCCGAGAGCGCGTGTAGCGCCGTCAGTTCGATGGGGATGCCGCGGTCCCGGCAGTACTGTTGGAACTCGCCGACTCCCGCCCGTTCGTCGCTCCGCACCTCGAACGACCACCTGTCGCCCGATCCGTGTCCCGAGATGAGATTCACGCCCGTGGCGGCCACCGCTCCGAGCACGCCGCGGTGTTCCTCGTTCCACTCGACGCGAAGGAGGAACTGGCCGTCCACCTCGTCTATCAACTCGACGGACCGGAGGTCCGGATGCGCCGCGCACGCGGCCTCGATTCTGTCCTCCTCTGCGTCGTCCGCTCCCCGAACCCAGAAGTACGGGATTATCGCGTCGCTCGTGGGGACGATTCGCTCCAGCTCTACCGTCACCCTCGGGAACTGCCCGAAGATACCGCCTAGCGGGAACGAGTCGCCGGGCACCGTGAACTCGGCTACCGTCGCCATAGGTGCGGTTGGCGGTCCAGAGGGATAATCTCTGGACCCCCTCCGACGGGAGTTCGTCGGCGGCCTCGTTCGCTCGTCGAACGTCCCGCGTCCGCACCGCCGCGGGGAGCCGCCGTAGGTGTGTTACGGCGTCGCCGCGTAGTCGGCCTATGGTCGACCCGACGGACGTAGCGCTCCGATTCGTACGCCTGTACGGACCGCTCGCGTTACTCCTCTTCACCTTCCTCGAGACGTCGATGCTCTTTCCGTTCCTCCCGAGCGAAGTCGTCGTCCCCGTCGCGGCCGCACTCATCATCACCGACGTCACGTCGTTCCTCGTGTTCGTCCTCGCCGCCGCCGTCGGCGGAACGGTCGGCGCGTACGTCCCGTACTACGTGTTTCGCAGCGACCGAGTCGGCGGGAGCGGCTGGATTCGGGACCGCGTGAACGTCTCCGAGGAGCGTATCGAACGCGGCAGAGAGTGGTTTCAACGGTGGGGGCGGTCGTCGGTCCTGTGGGGGCGGTTCCTCCCCGCGTTACGCTCCGTGGTTTCCATTCCGGCCGGTCTCGCGGGGATGGACTCTCGGCGGTTCGGCGCGTTCACGGCGGCCGGAACCGTCGGCTTCTACGCGGCCACCGGCGGTGTCGTCTACTACGGCCGCCAGCAGTCGCTCTTCTCGGCGGCGTTCGCCGTCGCGGCGGACAGACCCGCCCTCGTCGCGGGCGCGATACTCGCTCTGCTCGTCGTCGGCGTCGCCGTCAGAAGGCGGTCGAGTAGCGGGATACTGTAGGGGCGACCGTAACACGCCCTCCGCCGCGGCGGATTCCGGGACCCTATCGCTCCGTCCCGCTCTCTCGGACGTCGCCCGGGCGCTCCTTGGTCGGTTTCTCCAAGAGCATCGGACCGGTCGTCGCGGTTCGCCGGGTCACCGTCGCGGTCCGCAGGATGTAGCTGGCGAGTAGCGCTAGCGGAACGAACACGACCGTCGTGAGGAACGCCGTCACGTAGGGGAGGATCTGCACGTTTATCGCCGCCCCTCCGACGTCGCCGTACAGGAGCGCAATCAACGCCGCCGCCAGTATCGCGGGGACGCCACAGTAGATGGTCAACTGCGAGAACCGCGTCAGTTCGCGCTGCAGGTACACCGTCTTGAAGTGCTCCTGCATGGTGCTGAACAGCCGTAGCGTGTCGATGAGCTCTTCGAACGCCGCTGCCGTCTCGTCCGTCAGTTCCGGCGCGTCGTTCCGGAGGGAGCGAGCGGCGGATATCTGCCACCCGTCGTCGTACTCGACCGCCACCGAGAGCGCGTCGAACGTCTCCACGCTCGACCGGTCTAACTGCTCGTCTATCCACTCGGTGTCCCCTTCGAGCTGTTCGGTGTACTCGACGACCCGACGCTCGAACTCCTCGTCCGGGTGCCCCTCGATAACGTCGGCTAACTCGTTCGCCCGACGAATGATGGCGTCGGCGATCACCGCGACTATCCGCGCGGGCTCTATCGGGGCCGTCGAGACGCCGCTCCGTTCTTCGATGTCCCGCCGGAACTCCATCACGCCGGCGTACTGGTTTCGGTGCTTACCCGCGGGGGAGAACTCCTGAGAGAGGATCAACTGGTTGACGGAGACGACGAGCGTGACGAGGGAGAACGACCCCGCGATCATCCCGCTCGCCATCCGCGTGATCGAATTCTGGTTTCTGAACGCGATCACGTCGAAGGCGTGGAGGACGAGGAGGAACGCGAGGACCGCCACCGAGATGCCGAGCGTGAGGAGCAGCCGATCTCCGTCCACTTTCACCCACTCCACGAACCGGCCTATCGACCCTACCCGCTCTCCTCTCTCGACCTCGGAGGCGTCTCCACTATCGGTAGACCCGGCAGAACCCATAGGCCGTCTACGGCGCGACCGCCCAAAGTAAATGGGGGCCCGACGCTCCCGCGTCGGCGTCCGGTCGGGCGACCGGTCTCCCCGACGGCGTCGAAGGCGGGCGGTGCCCGCGACCATATTGAAATGTCTCCCGGGCGTCTGTTCGGGCGTGCTAGCTTCCAGTCGGGACCGCGGGACGGTGGTGAGAGGATGAACGCTCGCTCGGACCGCATCACGCGTCGCCGCCTCGTAGTCGCCTGTGGCGGCGGCGCGGCGGCGGCCCTGTCCGGGTGCGTGGGGGCGAGCGAGGAACCGACGTATCGGGAGGGACAGGTCAACCAGACGAACGGCAGTCAGCGTACGGCCGAACAGATGGTCGCCGCGGAGGCCCTCGCGACGACGGAGGCCAACCAAGCGGCCAACCCCCTCCGATCCCTCTCGCTCGAGACACACGAGTACGCGGTTCAGGACGGGTACAAGGGACCGACCGTGCGAGGCGTCGTCTCGAACACGGGCGGTTCCTCGATAGCGTACGCGGAGGTTCGCGTTCGAGTGTACGACGCCGACGGTGCTCACCTCGGTCAGTTCCTGTCTACCACGCGGGACCTCGCTCCCGAGTCGCGGTGGCGGTTCGAGGTGATCCTCCTGAGTTCGGCCTCGGACATCGCGGCGTACGATATCGCCACCGTCGGTATCTCCGCGTGACTCTCTGGTTACCTGTTCTCCCGCGACGGCCAGTACCACGCGTCGGCCTCGACCGCCCCGAGCAGTTTTCGCCGCGAATCGTCGGCGTCCTCGAGGGCCTCGGCGAACTCCGCGTCCGAAACCGTCGGGATGCCCGCCTGACGGAGGCGGTCGAGGTCGGGCGGAGGCGGGGCCTGTTCGGCGGGCTCTATGAACGCGTTGTCGAGCGTCTGGAGGTAGTCTTGGGTGCTCGACTGGGTGCTCTCGATGAGGGTGGCGTTCGGTCCGTACTCCTCCGGTACTCCCTTGTCGAAAATCGTCGTCGATTCGGCCAAGACCGCGACCGCCATCGCCGACGCCTCGTCTTCGCCCTCGCTGTGGTAGTAGTGAAGTATCGGATACGACTTGTGCTGCTCTGAGAGTTGGTTGAGGTTCGAGGAGATCGTATCCAACATGAGGTCGATGTTGTGGAAGTCCTCGCCGTTCCACGCCGAGCGGATGAACTCCTCGCTTTCGAGCCCTAATCCGGTCACGCTGTTCGCGAACGCGCGCTTCTCGGCGACCGCTCCGAGGACGGCGAGCACGTACGAGACGCCCAACGTCACGAACAGCATCCCGCTGGCCGTCGTGAAGGAGGACGCCATCTGCCAGACGCTCCCGTTGGGCGTGAAGTCGCCGTTCCCGTCGGTGAACATCGTGTAGGCCACGTAGTACAGCCTGCTGGTCCAATCGACGGGGCCGCCGTCGCGGGTGTCTATCAGCGCGTTCTCGCCGCCCGCGAAGACGAACGTCCATCCGAACCAGATGAGTCCGACCCACGTGGCGAGGGTGAGCGTCAAGATGAGGGGGCCGGCGAGACTCAGCAGTCGAGAGTGCCTTTCTCCGACACGCCTGAGGAGACGCCACACCCCATTCGACAGGCGAGACGAGAGGGGCCCCGCGCCGCCGTCGACCCACAGCGTCGTCCACAGGAGGTCTGCGATGACGAGGACCAACATCGCCGCACCGAGAAGGAGATAGAACGGATTCACGACGAGTCCAACAGGCGGACCCCTCCGTCGCCTCTCGTCTCGGAACTGCGGTGCTCCCGTTCGAGTCGGTGGTTCGACATAGACGCCGTTGCGGGCCAACTGGTAACTTTCTTAGGATTGGTCGAGACGCTTCGAATACGCTCTCGTCTGTATGTCTTCGCGAGTGACGGGTGCCGGGAGATGTCGAAGGCGCGCTAGGAATCCTCGACAACTCGATGCCGCGTCGTCGGATGTCTCGTCCGCGGCGGAGGAAACGCGACAGTCCGCGTCCGCGACGCGACCTTATTGCCTGAGATGGCTTATCATACTCTATGTCGAATGAACGAATCGGTATCCTCGGAAGCGGAGATGTGGGACAGGCCCTCGGCAGCGGGTTCGCCCGCCACGGATGGGACGTGAAACTCGGAACGCGGAGTCCGGAGACGCTCCGGCAGTGGGCCGACGAGACCGACAGCACCGTGTCCGTCGGGTCGTTCGCCGCCGCCGCGGCGCACTGCGACTTCGTCGTCCTCGCCGTCTTGGGCGAGGCGGCGGCGGATGTCCTCGACTTGGTCGGAGCCGAGACGTTCGCGGACAAACTCGTCCTCGATACCACCAACCCCCTCGACTTCTCCGGCGGGATGCCGCCGCACCTCCTGTTCGGCGGGACTGACTCCCTGGGCGAACGCGTTCAGGCGAGAATCCCCGACGCACGGGTTGTGAAGTGCTTCAACACCGTCTCGAACGCTCAGATGATCGACTCCGTGTTCCAGGAGGAGACGCCGCCGATGATGATCTGCGGCGACGACGCCGACGCGAAGGAGCGAACCGAGGCTATCCTCGTCGAACTGGGCTGGCCGGGTGCACTCGACGTCGGCGATATCACGTCGGCCCGGTATCTGGAGGCTCTCGTCCCCCTCTGGGTTCGGGTCGGCGCCGAGTTTGATACGTGGTCGCACGCGTTTGCGGTCGCCCGATAGTCCTGCAACGGCGTCTGTCTGGGTGTTTCGGGTGGATCTCGAACACGATGGCTCACCGTGGTCCATCCGCGCTCTCCCTTTCCCTCCCGGAGTGCCCTCGGTGGTGACACAAACTGGTTGCTGGATACGGAGGACGTATCGGCACGAGAAGCGTCGTCTGTTTTAGAACGAACATACGGAATTATAGGATATGTACTAAATATCGTCAACCTTAGGTCGGTTCAGAACCAATTATATTGGGTGAAAGCAATGAGCACCGACAAAGTTCGAAAATTGATATCCCGTACCATCGACGGAGCAGACGCGCTAGTCAACACCGAGTCGGGTGAGATATTCATCGACGTTCCCGCCGAGACTCCACAGTACATCCGCGTCGAAGAAGGCGACGTTATCCAAGAGGGGGATATCCGTTCGCGAACGGAGGAGGAACTCGACTCTCCGACCCTGAGAAAGTGGACGGTCGAAGAGATCGGGCGGAAGAGGGTCGTCGGGACGGATACGGAAACGGGCGAGCAGCGCGAATGGGAGCGTGAGTCGCTGGAAAAGAAACTCGCGATCGGTAGCCTCAGCACGAACCTCACCAGCTTCGACCGGACGAACGTCACCGGGGGGGCGAAGAAGTCGGATAACGAAGAACAGACGGGTGAGGAATCTATCGTCGTGGTCCTCTACGGAGACGACGGCCGGAAATTCACCCAAAAGTACCACGCTCTCGACGACGAGTCCGGCGGTGACGAACGGTACGCCGAACTGATGGAATCCGACGAGCGTATCGAGACGTTCGAACCTGGCCTCCGGGTACGGTTCGATCAAGCGGCCAGGCGTGCGCTGCAAACCGAGGGGTACGAAATCTGACCATCGCTCTCCTCTTTACGGTCGTCGCTGGCAAGAATTCCGTGAAGGAAATTCGATTGCGACTACAGATGAAACGGAGAAGCCTCACTTCGACCGATTCTAAATCTCCCGACGAAGTGAAGATGAATTGGCTCCACCGACTTTGAAAGACAGATACGTTTAAATACTATAATTTAGACGCATTTTAGTCTGAAACAGCTGGTCGATAAGAGCTGCTTATTCATCGGCTGATAGCTCGTCCTTTTTGGCGAGTAGAACTACCGCTATAAGCGCTCCGCATATCGTGTGAGACAGTCTTAGCGTGCTGGTACCGACTACATCCGAAAACTGGGTTAACACGATTACGAAGGCAGTTCCATAGAGAAAACACGGAACGATGAGATAAACTGTGAGCGCTCTGCTTCGTTCCATATCGACTGATTTCTGTGTCAACACATACATTTATCGAAAAAGCAGTCTTATCACCCAAGTTAACTATTCATGGGGGCATGCCTATTGACCGTGCCCGGCGACGAATCTCAACGCCGTCTGTCGATTATCAGCGTTAGCGTCAGAAGTGGGCTCGGGCGGATTCGAACCACCGATCTCGTCCTTGTAAGGGACGCGTCATAACCCCTAGACTACGAGCCCGCATCTCGATTCTACTTCCACGTCGGGATAACGGTTTCCAATTCGGTCGCCGGAATCCTTAGGCGCACTCCGTCCTATCTCCGTGTATGGTCTCGCGGCAGACGCTCGCTACCGCCGCACTCGCGGTGTTAGTCCTCGCCTCCGTGACGGGTGCCGTCTACGCGTTCAACCCCGCGGCGTTCCCGACGGGCGAGTACGAACGGACGACGGTCACCGTTCTTGACGAGGCGGACAACGAGACGCTGGCGACCGTCGACGTCCGCATCGCGGACACCCACCAGAAGCGCTACACCGGACTCAGCGAAACCGAATCGCTCGGCGAGGACGAGGGGATGCTGTTCGTCCACCAGAACGAGGGCGAACACGCGTACGTGATGCGCGAGATGTCCTTCCCCCTCGACATCGTCTTCGTTGACGCCAACGGCACCATCACGCAGATTCACCACGCCGAACTCCCGCCCGAGGGCACCTCCGGCGAGGAACTGACGAAATACAGGGGCACCGGGAAGTACGTCCTCGAAGTTCCCTACGGCTACACGAACCGGTCGTGCATCGACGAGGGCGACCGCATCCGAATCGGCGACTATTCGGAAGGCAAAACAACGACGTAAGGCGGCCCCGAAGCCGAGAGCATGGGTGAACACGTCGAGGCACTCGCCGAGTTAGAGGGGTGGCGCGCAGAGGAGTTCGCGGCGCGAGTCCACTACCGGGGCGCGGACGACCACTACAGCATCGAGTTCTACGAACCCTCCGAGTGCGTCCTCTACTGGAAGGTGAAAGACGACGGCGAGACGGCGGTTCCCGTCGGGCGGAACACCGTCCCCGACCCCCTCCGCGCGCGCATCCGCGAGGACCTCTCCGAGGCGGCCATCGACCCGGACGTGGAAGGCAGAGTGCTGTAGGCCGTCGCCGGTCCGCGTCGCTCTCGCCGCGCTGACTGTTTCGGTTCGTATCAAACGGTTTAGTGTGCTGGGCCCCCGAAGACGGGGTAATGGCTACCTCCCCGGACGACGACGACCCGTTCGAGGAACAACGGGAGCGAGCCGAGAATCCGATGCGGCGTCTGTTCGCCGAGTACGGGCGGCGGAACCTGCCGCAGTTCTCGGTCGGCGTCCTCGCAAGCGTGGGCGCGCGACTGCTCGACCTCCTGCCGCCGTTGCTCCTCGGCATCGCCGTCGACGCCATCTTCCTCGACGAACGCGCGTTCGACCTCCCCATCCTCCCGCAGGCGTGGCTTCCCGCGGCGCGGGACGCGCAACTGTGGTTCACCATCGGCCTCATCGCCGTCGCGTTCTTCGGCGGGGCGGCGTTCCACTGGACGCGTAACTGGGGGTGGAACTCCTTCGCGCAGAACATCCAACACGACGTTCGGACGGACACCTACGACAAGATGCAACGGCTGAACATGGAGTTCTTCGCCGACAAGCAGACGGGCGAGATGATGTCCATCCTCTCGAACGACGTGAACCGCCTCGAACGGTTCCTCAACGACGGGATGAACGCCGCGTTCCGCCTCGGCGTCATGGTCCTCGGCATCGCCGGCATCCTCTTTTGGCTGAACTGGCAACTCGCCCTCGTCGCCCTACTTCCGGTGCCCCTCATCGCCGTCTTCACCTACTTCTTCATCAAGACCATCCAGCCGAAGTACGCAGAAGTCCGCTCCTCCGTCGGGCGGGTCAACTCCCGGTTGGAGAACAACCTCGGCGGCATCTCCGTCATCAAGACGTCGAACACGGAGTCCTACGAGTCCGACCGGGTGGAGGGCGTGTCGATGGACTACTTCGACGCCAACTGGGACGCCATCGACACCCGCATCAAGTTCTTCCCCGGCCTGCGCATCCTCGCGGGCATCGGCTTCGTCCTGACGTTCACCGTCGGCGGCCTCTGGGTGCTGAACGGCGCGGGGCCGTGGTTCTTCACCGGGACGCTCGCGCCCGGGGAGTTCGTCACGTTCATCCTCTTCACCCAGCGGTTCATCTGGCCGATGGCGCAGTTCGGGCAGATCATCAACATGTACCAGCGCGCGTACGCCTCCAGTGCTCGGATGTTCGGCCTGATGGACGAACCCTCCCGCATCGAGGAGGATCCCGGCGCGGAGGAGTTGGTCGTCGGCGACGGCCGCGTCGAGTACGACGACGTGACGTTCGGCTACGACGAGGACGAGACCATCGTCGAGGACATCTCCTTCGAGGTTCCCGGCGGCGACACCCTCGCGCTCGTCGGCCCGACCGGTGCGGGGAAATCGACGGTCCTGAAGCTCCTCCTCCGGATGTACGACGTGGACGAGGGAGCCGTCCGCATCGACGGCACCGACGTACGCGACGTGACGATTCCGAGCCTCCGGCAGGCCATCGGCTACGTCGGACAGGACACGTTCATGTTCTACGGGACGGTCGAGGAGAACATCCGGTACGGGTCGTTCGACGCCGACCACGAGGACGTGGTCGAGGCCGCGAAGGCCGCGGAAGCCCACGACTTCATCCGGAACCTCCCGGAGGGCTACGACACCGAAATCGGCGAGCGCGGCGTGAAACTCTCCGGCGGCCAGCGCCAGCGTCTCTCCATCGCCCGCGCCGTCCTCAGGGACCCCGACATTCTCATCTTGGACGAGGCGACCTCCGACGTGGACACCGAGACGGAGATGCTCATCCAGCGCTCCTTGGACCGTCTGACGGAGGACCGAACGACGTTCAGCATCGCCCACCGCCTCTCGACCATCAAGGACGCCGACAAGATAGTCGTCCTCGAAGACGGGCGAATCGTCGAACGCGGCACGCACGAGGAACTCATCGGCGAGGACGGCCTCTACGCCCACCTGTGGGGCGTCCAAGCGGGCGAGATAGACGAACTCCCCGACGAGTTCGTCGAACGGGCGAGTCGCCGCGCCTCGCGGACGAGCGTCGAGAACGACGACGACGACTGAGGTATCGTCCCGTCCGCATCCGGCGGTTACAAGCCGTCCGAGCGCACACCGCCGTGTATGCGACTCTCGGAGGCGACGTGGACCGACGTGTCGGACCTCGCCGCGGAGACGGACATCGCGCTGGTACCCGTCGGCAGCACCGAACAGCACGGCCCGCACGCCCCCCTCGGAACGGACGCGTTCACCGCCGAGGCGGTGGCCGAGGCCGGCGTCGAGGCGTACGACGGCGACGCCGCCGTCGCTCCGACCCTCCCCGTCGGCGTCGCCGCCGAACACCGCCAGTTCCCCGGCACGGTGTGGTTCTCGCCGGAGACGTTCCGCTCGGCCGTCCGCGAGACGGTGGCGAGTCTCGCCGAACACGGGTTCGGCCGCGTCGTCGTCGTCAACGGTCACGGCGGCAACGTGGACGCCCTGCGCGAGGTGACGGGGACGATAACCCGCGAGGGCGACGCCTACGCGGTGGCGTTCACGTGGTTCGACGCCGTCGGCGAACACGCCGCGAAGATGGGCCACGGCGGACCCCTAGAGACCGCCCTCCTCAGACACCTCCGGCCGGAACTCGTCCGCGAGGAGAGAGTGGAGGACGCCGCGGCGGGCGGGAGCGACCGCTGGGGCGAGTGGGTATCTGGCGTGAATCTCGCGCACGACTCCGCGGAGTTCACCGAGAACGGCGTGGTCGGCGACCCGACGCAGGGGGACGCGTCGCTGGGAGAAGCGCTCCTCGACCTGTCGGCCGAGTCGTTGGCCGAACTCCTCGACGCCGTCGCCGAACGCGACGTCGAACGGCCGCGTCGGCGGGGCTGAGTTACTCTTCGTCTTCCTCGTCCTCGTCCTCGTCTGCGTCGGCGTCCGCTTCCTCTTCCTCCGCATCTTCATCTTCGTCGGCGTCCGCTTCGTCGGCGTCCGCTCCGTCGGTATCCGCTTCATCGGTATCCGCTTCGTCCGCGTCCCTTTCCTCGGCCGCGTCGGCGGCGTCCTGCAGTTGACTCCGCAACTGGGGCATGGTGCTGGTCAGTTCGCCGACGAGTTCCTCGGCGTCGGTCACCGTCTCCAGCAGTTCTTGGACGGACGCTATCTCCGATTCGAGGGAGTCCGGGTCGTCGAACGCGTCGGCGCGTTGGCCGACGATGAACGTCTTCTTCGCCTGCCGGAGGTTCTCCTCGGCCTCCTCGACGTCCAGCGCGGACTTCAGACCGTTGAGGACGCCGAGGACGTTCTGCGCCTCGGTGTCCCAGATGGCGTCGGCGTCGGGTAGGGAGTCCCGCACGGCGTCGAGGTGCTCTTCGACCTCAGAGCGCATCTCTTCGGCGGCCTCTCCGAACAGGTCGTCGTCCCCGAGTGTGCTTTGACTACTCATACCCGTCACTTCGACGCGCGGTAGTTTAAATACATGCCCGAAAGTGAAAGTGAAATCTCGGCCGGGAGGGGTTCTGACGCCCGTTCAGTCCTCGACGGAGACGAGACGCATGGTGGGGTAGTCGTCCTCCATCTCCATCCGCGTGCGGACGCGCGTCCCCCCGTACTCGACGGTCATCTCGACTTCCATGAACCGTCCCGTCAACTCCGCGTAGTCCGCCGTCGAGTCGGCGAGTTCGGAGGCTAAGTCGTCCACGAGGATGTCCACCTCGACCGATTCGCAGTGGGGTTGGTTCTCTATCGCGTCCTCCATCGCGCTCTCGAGGGAGTCCGCGCTGGAGGGACTGATCGGCGTCCCGGCGAACTGGTGGTACAGCGACCCGAACTTGATTCCCGCCTCGAAGCAGGCCGTCTCTGCTGTACTCGGCATGGGGTCTCTCTCGTCCGCCCGAAGATAGGCGTATCGCCTCGGCTCCTCGCAGACGCGAATCGGGCCTTTCTTAGCCATCCTTCGCCCAGTAACGACCGAATGGACGACCCGGTTCTCTTGACAGGGGCGGGTGGGCGCGTCGGTCAGGCTATTCTCCGCCACATCGGGACCGACTACGACTGGCGATTGCTCGACCGCGAACCGCTGTCTGACGACAAGATTCCAGAGGGGGTCGCCGACGAGGCGGTGTACGCCGCGGACATCACCGACAGAGAGGCCGTCGAAGAAGCCGTCTCCGGCGTCCGGGCGGTCATCCACCTCGCGGGCGACCCGCGACCCGAAGCGCCGTGGAACAGCGTCCTGCAGAACAACATCGACGGGACGCACACCGTCCTCGAAGCCGCCGCCGAGGCGGGCGTCGAGAAGTTCGCCTTCGCCTCGTCGAACCACGCCGTCGGCAACTACGAGACGGCGGACCGCACGCCCGACCTGTACCGCTCGCACGACGACTTCCGACTCGACGGGACGGAACTCCCCCGCCCGAGCAACCTCTACGGCGTCAGCAAGGCGACGGGCGAGATTCTCACCCGCTACTACCACGACGAGTACGGCATCTCCGTCGTCAACGTGCGCATCGGCAACCTGACGGAGGGCCACCCGCCCGTCGACTACGAACGCGGACAGGCGATGTGGCTCTCGTACCGGGACTGCGCGCACCTCTTCGCGCGGTGCATCGAGGCCGACTACGAGTTCGAGACCGTCTACGGCATCAGCAACAACGACCGGAAGTACTACTCCATCGACCGCGCGAAGGAGGTTCTCGGCTTCGACCCGATAGACAACTCCGCGGAATTCGAAGACGAAGGCGGCGACGAGGAGTGACTCACTCGAACAGTCCGGACACGTCGCGTTCTCTCGCGCGTTCTCGCTCGACGTGCGCGAACAGCCTCTCGTAGAGTATATCGCGGTTCTCCCTGTCGCCGACGAAGTCGAACAGGAACGCGACGTACCGCGTCCCCGACCGCCCGCCGCCTACGCCCGGGTCGTCCTCCTCCACTTCCTCCGTCGCGTACTCCACCGCGCGTTCGATGACCGCCTCGTCGTAGGCGTCGTAGTCCTCCGCGACGACTCTGGCGGCGTCGACGACCCCCTCGAACGGCAGGTCGTCGGCCCGGACGACTCGCCCGTCGATGCGCAACGGAAGCGGGCGCGCGCGTTCGGCGAACTCCGGGTCCGCGGCGAGGCGACCCAGATACCGCCGCACCGCGCCGACGTTCACGCCCCGGTAGTTCTCGTCCGCATCGTCCACGTCCCCGAGGTACTCGCGCGCGCTCGTCGCTAACCCGGTCGCACCGCTCCAGTTTCGGTTCCGCGCGTGGTGGACGGCCGCCGTGTACTGGATGAGGCCGTGGAGCAGTCGCTCGTCCGGCGTCCCGTCCGCCAGTTCGAGCCACCGCGACTCCCACGCGTCGTGGGCGGCGTGGTGGTCGCCCGCGTTGAACACCGCCGCCCCGACGCGGAGTATTCGTTCCATACTCCGGACACGTCGTCCGCGTCCTAAATAGCCGACGCTCGCCCGTTCGGGCCTCAGCGGCGCGGTGATACGCTTATACGTATTCGTACCGTAGGCCCCGTGATAGCACATGAAACGAGTCGGCAATCCGACCATTCTGGAGGTGACGGAATGAAGCGAACGCACGAACCAGTCTGTGTCGCCTGCGGTTCCGAGTATTCGTTCACCAGCACGTACAAGGGCAACTACTGCCCGGACTGTCACGAGAAGTGGGTCGGTTCGCCGAAGGACGACTCCTCTCGCGACCCGTCGCCGCGGCCGATTCGAAAGCGTCGCACGCCGTCGGTTCGCCCCATTGACGAGAGCGACGACGAGCACGACGTTCCGTCGAGGTACGACGAGGAGTAGTCCGCGTCGGGTACGAACGCTCTGTTCGGACGGCCGAACGTGGCCTCCAGACTGCAGAATCTTTCCCTTCTCTCTGTCGCTCGTCGCGTAGCGCCTCGCAGAAACGTCCTGACGGAGGCCCCGTGAACAGCGTGAACGGGGCCACGTGAGGCCACAAGTGATCTCACGGAGTCCTACGCGAGCGAACGCGAGCGTAGGGCAAGTCGGTCGTGAACGAAGTGAACGTCCTGACGGAGTTTCACGCGAACGGATGTGAGCGTGAAGCACGTGAGGGTGCGAACGAAGTGAGTACCCTCTCGGAGATTTGAACTCAGTCGCTCCCTTCGGTCGCTCCCTGTTCAAATCTCCGTGGTGACCGCATAACCTCGAATGGACGCGAGAGCCATAGAGGGCTCTCGCGGTGTAGTTCTCGGAAAGTAGCGTCCTGACGGAGTCCTACGCGAGCGAACGCAAGCGTAGGGCAAGTCAGGTCGTGAACGAAGTGAACGTCCTGACGGAGATTTGAACTCCGGTCCCTGGCTCCGCAAGCCAAGAGGATAGTCCACTACCCTATCAGGACTCATCCTTCGCTACACCTCGTTTGCTTAAGACGGTTACGATGTGTGCGAGTGACGTTCGGACGGCACCACCTAACTACTCGGCCGACGCCGGCGCGTACTCGGCAAACAGGTAGACGACGCTCAGCGCGATTCCGACGAGGAACACACCGCCGGCCACCGCCACAAAGTTCTCCGAGAGGACACCGAGTGCGACGAACAGAACCGGCAGGATGCCGAACACGAGTTTCCACCGGACGAGAACCCGACTCAATCTGTCCATACGCCTCTGTTACCTGTCACTCTCAAAAATGGCGCTCTCTGGTCGCTCCCTGTTCAAATCTCCGTGTCTGAGTCAACATCCTCGGCAGAGGCGAGAGCCACGGAAGGCTCTCGCCGTCTTGCCTCGGTAGAACGACGTCCTGACGGAGTCCTACGCGAGCGAACGCGAGCGTAGGGCAAGTCAGGTCGCGAATGAAATGAGCGTCCTGACGGAGATTTGAACTCCGGTCCCTGGCTCCGCAAGCCAAGAGGATAGTCCACTACCCTATCAGGACTCACTCGTTGATTGGCGGCACCCTTTGAAATGGCTTGCGATGCGGGTACTCCCTCGCGGTGTGCCACCCCGCCGCGCGGAAAGCACCAACGACCGTTTGTGCTTACGATACGGCTATTTCCCGAGGGCGAGACTGTCAGGTATGAACCGCCGAACGGTCCTCGCCGGAACTGCAATGCTCCTCCCACTCGCCCTCGCCGGTTGCCTCGGAGGCTCCTCCGGCTCCGACGGAGAGACCACCGACACGGAACAGACCGAAACAGAACAGACCGAAACGGGAACCGAGACGGACGCGACCGGAACCGACGAGTTACCGACGACGGGGTCGGGCGGCGGCGCGTCGGGGACGCACCCCCGCTTCACCGAGTCGTCGCTCACCCCCCTCGACGAGTGCCCGTCGCCGGGCGAAGCCAGCGTCGCCTTCGACGACGAGGGCGTGACCGTCACCGGGTGTATCGTCGGCAAGAACGGCTGTACGGTCCCCTCGCTGGAACACCTCTCCTACGACGGCCAGGAAGGGCTGGTGACGCTCGTCGTCGCCGCCGTGGAGGAACGCGACGACGACGAGATGTGCACCGAGGCGCTGGAGAACCTCGGTTACGAGGCGCGCGTCGCACTCGACGGCACCGTCCCCTCCGCCGTCGTCGTCGTCCACGACGACGTGAACGGGAAGCGCGAGGTGGCCCGCGAGGAGCGCTGAGCGACCGCTTTCGAGCGCAGTCGCCGCCGAGACGAGACTTTTTGTACGACCGGGCGGCCACGGCTTCCCGTGTTCCGACTCGTCGACCTAATCGCCCGACTGCGCCGGGGTACTCCCGCGAAGACAACGCTTAAGCGCGGGCCTACCTTGGACGATGATAGGATTATGGCCGCTATCGCCCGAACCACGGGTTTCTCTCTTCGCAGCGTCGGACGCGGACGACGGGACGGAGGTGTCGAGTAGATGGGTGCGATCGAAGACGTCTACGAGGACCTCGAAACCGACGTCCCGTTCGAGAAGTTCGAAGCCGCCGTGGAGGACAAGGTCGAACAGATGGGCGGACTCGCCGACGAGGAGACGGCGGCGATGCTCATCGCGCACGAACTCCGCGACGAGGAGGTCGAGGGCGTCGCCGACATCGAACCCGGCATGGAGGACGTGAAGTTCCTCACCAAGGTGATGAGCATCGGCGAACTCCGGACCTTCGAACGCGACGGCGAGGACGAGGACGGCCGCGTCCTCAACGTCGAAGTCGCCGACGAGACGGGGCGCATCCGCATCTCGCTTTGGGACAACGTCGCCGTGGACGCCCTCGAAAGCCTCGAAGCGGGGGACGTGCTCCGCATCGCGGGCCGACCCAAGGAGGGGTACAACGGTGTCGAGGTCAGCGTCGACAAGGTCGAACCCGACCCGGACGCCGAAGTCGACGTCCAGATGCAGGACACCTACCGCGTCGAGGACCTCTCGCTCGGCCTCTCTGACGTGAATCTGAAGGGTCGCGTCCTCAGCACCGACTCGGTGCGGACGTTCGACCGGGACGACGGGTCCGAGGGCCGCGTCGCCAACCTGACGGTGGGCGACCCGACCGGCCGCATCCGGGTCACCCTCTGGGACGAGAAGGCCGACCTCGTAGACGAATTCGAACCGGACGACACCGTCGAAGTCGTGGACGGGTACGTCCGCGAACGCGACGGGTCGCTCGAACTCCACGTCGGCAACCGCGGCGCGGTCGAGGAACTCGACGAGGACATCGAGTACGTCCCCGAGACGACGGACATCGCGGACCTCGAACTCGGCGAGACGGTCGACATCGCGGGCGGCGTCATCGAGACGGACCCCAAGCGCACGTTCGATCGCGACGACGGGTCCGAGGGACAGGTTCGGAACATCCGCGTGAAAGACGACACCGACGACATCCGCGTCGCCATGTGGGGCGAGAAGGCCGACACCGACGTCGACCTCGCGGACTACGTCGTCCTCACGGACGTGGAGATAAAAGACGGCTGGCAGGAGGACCTCGAAGCCTCCGCCGGGTGGCGGTCCACTATCAGCGTGATGGACGAGGCTCCCGACGGTGCGAACGCCGCGGGTGGCGCGGACGGGTCGCAGTCGGAGTCGCAGTCGCAGGGACTCGGCGCGTTCGAGGACGTTGACGAGCAAAGCTCGTCAGGCCACCAGACGCAGTCCGGTGATACGGGCGACTCCGGCGGGTCGTCCGACCCGTCCGCGGCGAACGGCGCTTCGTCGTCCAGCAGTTCGTCGTCCGGTAGTTCGTCGTCCGGCGGGTCCTCGGAGCCGGACCCCGACGACGGCGAGATAGAGGAGTTCACGGGGACCGTCGTTCAGGCGGGCGACCCCGTCGTCCTCGACGACGGCACCGAGACGCGGAGCGTGGAGACGAACGAGTCGCTCAAACTCGGTCAGGAGGTCACGGTTCGCGGGGCGGTGCGCGACGGTCGTATCGAGGCGACCGAAGTCGCCTTGGAGAACCGGTAGACGGCGGGCGACGCTCCCCCTTTCGGCGAGCGAACGGCGCGCGCAGCGGTGACACCGGCCTCGTGGCGTCGAGAGCGCTCGAGAGGTGCCGAGAACCGACGAGAGCCGCTACGGAAAGGATTATACGCCGCACGGACGGCATATGAGGGTATGAGCGTCGAGTTACCGTTCGCCCCGGTCGATACGATTATCCGGCGCAACGCCGGCGAGCTTCGGGTCAGCGCCGACGCGTCCGAGGAACTCGCCCGGCGCATCCAACGTCGCGGGTCCGACCTCTCGGCCGACGCGGCCGAACGCGCCGAGGAAGACGGCCGAAAGACCCTGATGGCCGAGGACTTCGGCGTCGAACAGGTGGTCGAACGGGAGGAACTGGAGCTGCCAATCGCCCCCGTGGACCGCATCGCCCGACTCGACATCGACGACCGGTATCGTGTGTCGATGGGTGCGCGCATCGCACTCGCCGACATCTTGGAGGACTACGCCGACAACGTCGCGAGCGCCGCCGCGAAGCTCGCACGCCACGCCGACCGGCGGACGATACAGGCCGAAGACATCGAGACGTACTTCGCCCTCTTCGAGTAGACCGATGCAGTTCGGCTACAGCGAGACCTGTCTCGCGCACGACACCGGTCAACGACACCCGGAGACGGCCGACCGACTCCGCGCCATCAGGCGCGCCCTCGCGAAGCGCCACGGGGTCGAGTACGTGGACGCCGACCCCGCCACCGACGACGACGTGGCGTCCGTCCACGACCCCGACTACGTCGCCGAAATCCGCGAGTTCTGCGAGGACGGCGGCGGGAGTTGGGACCCCGACACCGTCGCCTCCGAGGAGACGTGGGACGCCGCCCTCGCGTCGGCGGGCCTCGCGCAG
The DNA here is from genome assembly GCF_042662625.1 of Halopelagius fulvigenes. GTDB lineage: Archaea > Halobacteriota > Halobacteria > Halobacteriales > Haloferacaceae > Halopelagius > Halopelagius fulvigenes. The sequence continues at coordinate 1,273,211 of NZ_JBHSXH010000015.1, read as the reverse complement.
TGGGCCGCCCGCCAAGCGGTCGAGGGCGCGGACGCGAGAGACACCGCCTTCTCCCTCGGACGCCCGCCGGGGCACCACGCCGTCGAAGACGACGCCATGGGCTTTTGCTTCGTCAACAACGCCGCCGTCGCAGCGCAGACGGTACTCGACGACGACGAACTCGACGTAGAACGCGTGGCCGTCTTCGATTGGGACGTCCACCACGGCAACGGGACGCAGGACATCTTCTACGACCGGGGCGACGTGTTCTACGCGTCGGTCCACGAGGACGGCCTCTACCCCGGCACCGGCGAAATCGAGGAGACGGGCGAGGGCGACGGCGAGAACGCGACGCTGAACGCCCCCCTCGCGGCGGGCGCGGGCGATTCTGACTACCTCCTCGTCGTCGACGAACTCCTCCGCCCGGCGCTCGAACGGTTCGACCCGGATCTCCTCTTGGTCAGCGCGGGGTTCGACGCGCACCGACACGACCCCATCTCCCGGATGCGCGTCTCCACGGAGGGGTACGCGCTGATGACCGACCGAGTGAGGAGCATCTGCGACGACGTGGACGCGGGACTGGCGTTCGTCTTAGAGGGCGGGTACGGTCTCGACACGCTCTCGGAGGGCGTCGCAATCGTCCACGAGACGTTCGACGGCCGGTCGCCCATGGAACCGGACGACGAACCGAACGAGAAGACGGAGACGCTCGTCTCGGACGTGCGCGAGGCTCACGGACTCGGTTCGAAGTAACGGGCGAACTCGACGCCGAACGTCTCCGTCTCTGCGAGTTCCGCCACCTCCCCGCCGACGAGCACCTCGTACGATTCTTCGAGGGTAGACTCCACCCGAGAGCCGAGTCCGACGTCGAAGATGGCGTCGCTTTCGAGGAACGCCGCCGCCTCGGCGTACGCTCTGTCCCGTTCGACGATGTACCGATCGCCGTCGAGGAACGGGCCGTAGTCGTCGTCACCGTCGGCGTAGGCGTCGTAGAACCCCTCGGCGTGGTTGCGAACGTGCACCGGTGGCCCCTCGTGGCGGGAGATGGTCGGAAGCGTCGCGTGCGCGAGCTCGACGAAGAGGACCGCCCGGTCCTCGGCGAACGTCGTCGCTCGCAGGGGACCGAACCCCCGGCGGTCGAGCTCCGACCGCACGCCCGACAGCGACTTGCGGAGCTGCGGGTACAGTTGATCCTCCACGATATCGGGTGCGTCGAAGACGACGGCGACGGGCGTCGTTCCCCGCCGTTCGACGTGCGAGCGGACCTCGTCGGGCGAGAGGGGGTCGGGGTCCGGCGAGAAGAAGAACGACTCGTCGGGTTCGTCGAGGAACGCGCGGGCGTAGTGTTGGAGTCGGGCGACGTTCTCCGCGGAGCAGACGGCCGCCACGTTCCGCGTCGGATCGGTCGGATCCACGACGACGAGGGGATGGTCGAACGACCGTTCGCCGTGGTCCTCGGGGTCGAAGACGACCGGCGGGTGCCAGTCGGCGGCGGCCCGAAGGAGCTCCTCGAACCCGCCGTACTCCAAGACGAGCAGTTCGGTGAGGTAGCCCGAGAACCCCCTCGTTCGGAGGTCGCTCCCGTACGCGCCGATGCCCTTCAGGAAGCGCTTGAACACGCGCACGTCCGCGGCGAGTCCGTCGTCGATGCGTTCGCGGAGGTAGGCGTTGTGGTGCGGCGTGCGGTCCACCGCCGACCGGAGCGAGGACCCGTCCTCGACGTCGTAACAGGGGACGAGGTCCACGTCGAAGCCGCGGAACTCGCCGGTGACGTACGGGTGTTCGGCGTACTCCTCGCGCCCGTCGGGGAGGACGGCGCGGCCGATTTCGAGGCCGTAGGACTCCAGCGACTCCCTATCTACGTCGGCGGGGAAGCGGACGAACAGGTCGATGTCCCTGTCGCCGGAGAGCCACGTCCCGCGGGCGGTGGACCCGACCCGAATCACGTCGGCTTCGACCGGGAGGTCCGCGAGTTCGTCCGCCACGCGGGCAGTCAGCGCGGACGCGGTCTCGCGAAGCGCGGTCCGTTCGTCCTCGTCCGGGTCGATTCGCTCCCGGACGCGTTCGACGACGCGCGAGATGTCCTCCGAGTCGGCCATGGTCGTCTCGGCTTCACCGCGGGCGGGCGAAAGGGTGTCGGTGCGTCCGCCGCCGGACGCACGGTGACAAGGCGCACTATCGCTCCAAAACGAAAGCCCTACAAACAACCTCGGTGTACGAAGGAGTGCGGAGAAAGCCCGAGCCGTCGTAGCTCAGTTGGTAGAGCACCTCGCTGTTAACGAGGTGGTCCCAGGTTCGAGTCCTGGCGACGGCGCTTCCACTTCCTCTCGTCTCCGACCGCCGAGTCGGGGCTCCGTCGGTCGGTTCGTCCGGCGGACAACGACAACGCTAAAGAGGTGCCCGGGGGAAGTGGTGAACGTACGAGGGCCCTTAGCTCAGCCTGGTTAGAGCGCTCGGCTCATAACCGAGTGGTCGATGGTTCGAATCCGTCAGGGCCCATGAAGAAACCCGCGAGCGTAAGCGAGCAGTGCTTCGATTCTGTTGTGACGGAATCGAACTCGGAGTGATCTCCCTCCGATGGAGCCCGACGAGTTGGGACGAGAGCACGACAAGTACTACGTCGGTTACTGATCAACCGCCGTCTCATCGTATTCAATCCAAGAGCGATTCCGGGCCCGGCCAGTACACAACGACCTTTTCCTCCCCGAGATTCATCATTGTTCGTATGAGCGATCAAGCCGGGACTCCAGAGGGTGGGTTTTGGGCAGACGCTACCGGCGAGCGTGCAGTCGAGCGTTACTCCACGCTCGTCAATATGGTGGACGATGGCATCTATCAGCTCGACGCCGAGGGGCGGTTCGTCGCGGTCAACGATTCCATAGTTAGGTTGACCGGCTACGCCCGGGAGGAACTTCTCGGCGAGCACGCTTCGATCGTGCTTGACGACGAGGACGCCGATCGCATCCAGCGCGAGATCTACCGGCGATTTGTGGACGGCGACCGCGAGGGCGAACCGATCGAGTTCACCGCCCGGATGGCCGACGGCGAGACCATCCCCTGCGAACTAGAGCTACACCCGCTCGTCGAAGAGGGGACGTTCGAGGGGAGCATCGGGGTCGTACGCGACATCGCGGACCGGAAACAGACGGAACAGGAGCTCCGCGAGCGCGAACGTGAACTCCGGCGGAAAGAGCGCCGGTACGAGGCCATCTTCGAGGATCCCAACATCCTCGTCGGCCTGCTCGACCCCGATGGGACCGTCCGGGACATCAACCAGACGGCCATGAAGTACGTCGACGCCAATCTCGAGGATGTACGGGGCGAGCCGTTCTGGGAGACGCCGTGGTGGGGCGAGGGCGACGGCGTCCAGTCTCAGGTGAAAGAGTGGATCGAGCAGGCGGCTGCGGGCGAGTACGTCGAGTTCGAGGCCGACCTCACCCGCTCGGACGGCGAGCCGTACACCATCAGCGGCTATTACCGACCCGTCACCGACAACGACGGTGAGGTCGTGTCCATCATCGTTTCTGACCGCGATATCACCGAGCGCAAGCAGCACGAGCGCGAACTCGAGTTGTTCCGCACCCTGCTCAATCACTCGAACGACAGCGTGCTGGTGGTGGATCCAGAGACGGGCCGCTATCTCGACGTCAACGACACTGCCTGTAAGCGGCGGGGGTACTCGCGTGAGGAATTCCTTGAGCTCACGGTCACGGATCTCGAAACCGAGATTCCCGACCAGGAGGCGTGGCGGTCGTTCGTCGAGGAACTGCGTGCCGAGGGGCAACTGACCTTCGATGGACACCACCGCTGTAAGGACGGTTCGACGTACCCGGTTGAGGTCAACGCTTCCTACGTTGACCTCGATCAGGAGTACGTCCTCGCCATCGCTCGCGACGTTACCGAGCGCCGGGAATACGAACGGTACCTCGAGGATGCCAAGTCGCGGTTAGAGGCAGCGACAGAAGCCGGCGCGGTTGGGACCTGGGAATGGCATATTCCAGAGGACGAGATGGTCGTCGGTACGACGTTCGCTCGGACGTTCGGCATCGATCCTGATGTCGCCCGCGAGGGTGTGTCGCTCGATCAGTTTATCGAAGCCATCCACGAGGATGACCGTGAGCGAGTGACGGCGGCAATCGAGGAGGCCGTCGAGACGTGCGGCGACTACGAGGAAGAATACCGCGTGTGGAATGCTGACGACGATCTCCGGTGGGTTGTCGCTCGCGGGCACGTCGAGTGCGACGACGGCGAGCCGATCCGCTTCCCGGGGGCGCTCACCGACATCACCGAACGCAAACGCGCCGAATTAGAACTCCAGCGGAACAACGAACAGCTGGAGACCCTCTTCGAGGTCCTTCCCGTCGGTGTCGTGGTCGCGGAGGCCGACGGGCGGATCGTCCAAGCCAACGACGTTGCACACGAGATCTGGGGCGGCGATGTCTTCGACGTCGAGTCCGTCGAGGAGTACGAGCAGTACCCGGTCTGGGACGCGGATTCCGGCGAGCGCGTCCAGCCAGACGAGATGACGCTCGCGAGGGTCATCGACGGCGAGGAGGTACTCGACCCGGACATCTACGAGATCGAGGCGGTCGACGGCGAGCGCCGGGTCGTCCGGCTGGAGGGGATGCCCGTCCGCAACGAGCACGGCGAGGTGACCCGCGGCGTGGCTACTTTAACAGACATCACCGAACGCCGTGAGGCCCAACGCGCGCTCGAGGAGTCCGAACGCCGCTACCGAACGCTGGCCGAAAACTTCCCGAATGGAGCGGTGGGCCTGTTCGATGAGGACCTGCAGTACACCGCTATTGGCGGTCAGCTCTTCGACCGATTCGACTACGGCCCGGAGGATCGAATCGGACACCGCTTTACTGAACTCCATACATCGGATCTGGTTGAGGAGTTAGAACCGCATTTCCGGGCCGCACTCGACGGTGAGGCAGGCTCCTTCGAAATCGAATACCGCGGCCGACATCTGCACGCCCACACACTCCCTGTCAGTGACGCCGACGGCGAGGTGTACGCGGGCATGATCGTGATCCAAGACGTGACCGAGCGACGGGAATACGAACGTATGCTAGAGGTGTCCAACGAGCGACTCGAACAGTTCGCGTACGCCGCCTCCCACGACCTCCAAGAGCCGCTCCGAATGGTCTCGAGCTATCTGCAGTTGCTTGAACGTCGGTACGGCGACGAACTGGACGAGGACGGCGAGGAGTTCCTCGAGTTCGCCGTCGACGGCGCCGACAGGATGCGTGACATGATCGACGGTCTGCTGGCGTACTCACGCGTTGAGACCCAGGGGGAACCGTTCGAGGCCGTCGACCTCGACGATGTCCTCTCGGAGGTCTGTGACGACCTGCAAGTAATGATCCAAGAGAGCAACGCCGAGATTACCGCCGAAGACCTCCCTCGCGTGGAGGGCGATCGTGGGCAGTTACGGCAGGTCTTCCAGAACCTGCTGGACAACGCCATCGAGTACAGCGACGACGAACCCCCGCGGATCCACATCGACGCCGAGCGCGACGGCGACCGGTGGCTCGTGTCCGTCGAGGACAACGGCGTCGGTATTGCTCCGGAGGATACTGACCGCATCTTCGAGGTCTTCCAGCGCCTGCACACCCGGGACGAACACGCAGGCACTGGTATCGGTCTCGCGCTGGTTGAGCGCATCATCGAGCGCCACAACGGCGATGTCTGGGTCGAGTCCGACCCCGGCCGGGGTTCGACGTTCTCGTTCACACTCCCTGTTGCGAGTAATTTCGAGACGTAAGACATACCACCGACTGTTGTTCGCCGGCTTCGCTCAGGATTTCTCGCTTTATCGCAAAGGTCGGCCTCCCGCCTGCGGACGGACTACTTGGTAAAGGAAAAATCCGTGCCTTCACACCTGGGGCATTCGTCTCTCCCGATTGGCTTCGCACCGAGGGATGAGAACGCCAACAGGTTGCATCCGCAAGATTCGCAGGAAATATTCGTTGCCATACAACGTACAGTGTACTGCGGACTGGCATATGTCACACCCCTACGTTGTTAGGATAATTGCCACGGAGGCCGATGTAAGATACACCGTTCGACATCAGCTATCCCTGACTTCGACCGGTGGGTAACCCTACCGTCACGAACACCTCCTCTCGAAAACCTCACGAGATCCGAAAGAGCCCGCGAGACCGTTAGTTCGTATCGATCGTTTTCGTGAGCGTCTCTGCTGTTTTCAGGCCGTCGGTCGGAACGACGCGGTGGTCCTCGGGGGAGTATTCGAGAACACCTGCATCGTCCAACTTCGGCAGGTGGTTGTGGTGGAGCGTTATCTCCACCTGTTCGATATCCCGCTTGGGTATCTTCCCTCGCTCGACGTCTCGTATCTCCGCGGCAACCCCCTCTGCAAGAGACGAGAGGGTGACTGAACGGTCTTTTGCTGCGAGGATACCGACTGCGGCGAGTCGGTGCTTGTCGTCAAGGACGGCGAGAGAGTCAATCGTCGAACGCCCGGACGGAGTGCCGTCTTGTTTGACTGCCATTTCTACTTCTCCGGATGTACTCTACCTATGAAAAATATCTCCCTAAAGAGTTTGGTGAGCTGGAGAATGTATGTCATCTAATCCAATTCTTCCGACTGAAGATTGGGTGCTTCGCAATCACTCGTCGGACTGACCGCTCAGGAGATGTGTACAACTGACCGACGCCGTCCGGCTTCACCATCCGCGACGAGGGAGATGTCGATTGCTCGCCACCCGCGGGCTCACTCGTCGTGGTCGTCCTCCGTCGGAAGCGTAAACGAGAACGTCGATCCCTCGTCCGGTTCGGATTCGACCCAGATTTCGCCGCCGTGACGTTCGACGATCCGCTCGCACAGTGCCAGCCCGATGCCCGAGCCTCCGTGCTCGCCGGGAGCGTGGAGCCGCTGGAACACCTCGAAGATACGATCTTGCTCGTCCGGTTCGATCCCAATTCCCTCGTCCCGGACCGACACCTTCCACGCCGAACTGTTCCGTTCGGCGGAAACGTGTACGTGTGGCGAGTCGTCCCCGCTGTATTCGAGCGCGTTGCTCACCAAGTTCTGAAACACCTGCCGCAGCTGACTTTTGTCTCCCACCACACGCGGCAACTCCTCGATGTCTATGTCGGGACCACTCTCGGTAATCTGTACGCCGAGATCGTCGAGCACGTCTCTAACCACTTCGTTGAGGTCCACCGGTTCGAACGGTTCTCCCTGGGTCTCAACGCGGAGTACGCCAGTAGCCCGTAGATCATATCACGCATGCGACCGGCCCCGTCGACGGCGAACTCGAGGAACTCCTCGCCGTCCTCGTCCAGTTCGTCGCCGTACCGACGTTCGAGGAGTCGGAGGTAGCTCGACACCATCCGGAGGGGCTCCTGTAAGTCGTGGGAGGCGGCGTAGGCGAACTGCTCTAAGCGCTCGTTGGACTCTTTGAACCGCTGTTCGCGTTCGACCCTGTCCGTAACGTCACGCCCGATGCCGGCCAGAACAGGGTCTCCGGACGTGTCCTCGAGCGCGGATCCGACGAACTCGAAGGGGACGGTATCGCCGTCCTCGGTGCGTACATCGATCTCTACGTTCACCGAGCCGCTCTCGAAGCCGTTTCGGACCGCAGCCATAGCGGCATCACGGTCGTCGTCATCGAAGAAGTCGGCTGCAGCCATCGAGGATATCTCCTCGTCCGTGTAGCCGGTAACCTCCGAGAGGCTCCGGTTCCAACGTTTGAGAGACCCGTTTTCGTCTATCACATAGAACACGTCGTCGATCGCGTCGAGAATATCGTCGGTGTACTGCCGGTGTCGTTCTAGGCGCTCGTTCGAGGCTTCGAGTCGATCGACCGTTTCTTGGAGTTCGAGTTGCCGGGTCTTGGCTCGCGCGTCGTACCTCCCCGCGCCGAAGCCCGCGAAACTACCTAATGCCGTGAGTAAGAGCGTATTTCCGACGATATCTGGCTCGTCACTAGCGAGAACGATTGGAGCGAGGATGGCGAGGCCGACCAGAATACCGCGGAGACACCACTTCCCGACGGTCGGATAGAGTTCGCAACGGATGTCGGAGCGGGGCAACTGATAGCCACCGTACGACAGGACGAGGCCCGGAATACCGACCAGAACACCAAGTACTGCCCAGACGTTGGACGACGCATCGGTAACGATCGGAAGGAACGGATAGCTGACTGCCAGCGCGACGAAAATACCACCGAGGGCGACGATAAACTGCCTCCCAACAACGTCGGAATAGGTCCATCCCCTTAGGCCCATTATCCGTAATCCGCAAGGAGGCTCCTATAGCGTTACTATGCGGAACTCGATGAGATCATTCATCTCGCTTGCGCCGGTCTGATTTGGTGTATTCACACCGAAGAGGAGAATCAGTCGCCAGTCGCTACCACTCCGTTGGACTGGCGATGAGCCCTCTCCAATCCGCCTCACTGGAGATCTGCGAGCGGAGTGAGTGACCGACGTTCGAATCCGTCAGAGCCCATCGGTCTTCTGCACCACTCTGATACCAGCTCTCTGAGCGTGGTGAGGACGACCGGGGCAGCCAAGCGCGTTGAAGGACATAGAGAGATCGCCAGTGAAGACCCAATACTACACGGCAACGAGCATTGACGGGTATCTCGCGGACGAGGACAACTCCCTCGATTGGCTCTTTCAGTTCGGAGATATCGAGGAGATCGAGGGCGTGAACGACGATTACGCCCGATTCATGGATCGAATCGGCGCCGTGGCCATGGGCTCGACGACGTACGAGTGGATCGTCGAGCACGAAAACCTCCTGGAGAACCCGGAAAAGTGGCCGTACGAGGATCCAACGTGGGTGTTCAGCACTCGGGAACTGCCGGCGGTCGAGGGTGCGGACATCCGCTTCGTGCAGGGAGACGTTGCGCCCGTCCACGCGGACATGGTGACGGCCGCAGACGGCGAGAACGTCTGGCTCGTCGGCGGCGGCGACCTCGTTGGACAGTTCCACGACCGCGGTCTCTTGGACGAGATCGTTCTCAGCGTCGCTCCCGTCACGCTCGCTTCGGGTGCGCCGCTACTGCCCCGTCGGATCACAGATCCGCCCCTGAAACTGGTCGATGTGGAGAAACGGGGGGACGTTTTTGCGGTTCTCACCTACGAGGTTCAGCAGTCCACCGAGAACTAACCGATCGAACCCCCCGTCCTCTCTCACCGGAACGAACGCGGACCGGGCCGTCTCCACGACGAACGAGAAGGGGAGACCGTTGGAGAATCGGAAATCGACTTCGGCGAGTGGGGACGAGAGAGACCCCTCGCTGTCCCCGAGAGACGACTGTGATGTCAACTCGGGAGTGAACCGAGCGGAACGACCACCGTTCGACTCCGTCAGGGTGTCGGACTCGGTATCTCCCTACCAGCCGTCTGCGAGGTCGGAGCGGGGACCGCGGCTACGCACCGTCGAGGTGTCGGACGCGGTCGCCGGTCCGGAGGCTCTCGACCGAGATTACTCGAGGTCGAAGCGGTCGAGTTTCATCACCTTGCTCCACGCGTCCACGAAGTCGCGCACGAACTCCTCTTCCGCGTCGTCGGGCGCGTAGACTTCCGCGATGGCTCGCAGCCGGGAGTTCGACCCGAAGACGAGGTCCACGCGGGTAGCCTTCCACTCGACGTCGCCCGTCTCGCGGTCGCGCAACTCGTAGACGTCGTCGATGTCCTCCGAGGGAGATTCCCGCTCCATGATGTCTTTGTCTTCGGACCCCGAGGCCGGTTCCCACTCGTAACTCATGTCCAGCAGGTTCACGAAGAAGTCGTTGGTCAGCGTCTCCGGCCGGTCGGTGAAGACGCCGAGTTCGGAGTCCTGGTAGTTCGCGTTCAGCGCGCGCATGCCGCCGACCAGGACCGTCATCTCGTCGGCCGTCAGATCGAGGAGGTCGGCTTTGTCCACCAGCAACTCCTCGGCCGACTGGTCGTGGCCGTCTCCGAGGTAGTTACGGAACCCGTCGGCCTCCGGTTTGAGCGCCTCGAAGGACTCGACGTCGGTCTGTTCCTGCGTGGCGTCGGTGCGGCCGGGTTCGAACGGTACGTCCACGTTGTACCCGGCGTCCTTCGCGGCCTGTTCGACGGCCACGTTGCCGCCCAGCACGATGAGGTCGGCGAGCGAGACGCGCACGTCGTCGGACCGCGAGCCGTTGAACTCCTCCTGAATCGCTTCGTAGGTCGAAAGCACCGTCTCCAGCTGCGCGGGCTCGTTGACCTCCCAGCTCTTCTGGGGTTCGAGGCGGATGCGAGCGCCGTTCGCGCCGCCGCGCTTGTCGCTGTCGCGGTACGTCGACGCCGCCGCCCAGGCGGTCTTGACAAGTTGAGAGACGGAGAGGTCCGAGTCGAGGATTTCTTCCTTGAGCTCGGCGGTTTCCTCCTCTCCGATGAGGTCGTAGTCGGCGTCGGGGACGGGATCCTGCCACAGCATCTCCTCGTCGGGGACCTCCGGGCCGAGGAACCGGGACGGCGGGCCCAGGTCCCGGTGGATGAGTTTGTACCACGCCTTCGCGAAGGCGTCTTGGAACTCCTCGGGGTTCTCCTGGAAGCGCTCAATTATCTCCCGGTAGTCGGGGTCCCGCTTCAGAGCGACGTCCGTCGTCAGCATCATCACGTCCTCCTTCTCCGAGGAGTCCTCGGTGCCCGGTGCGACGCCGTCGAGCGAATCGTCCTTCGTGGTCCACTGCCACGCACCGCCGGGGCCCCGCTCCGGTTCCCACTCGTGATCGAGCAGGTTGTTGAGGTAGCCCATGTCCCACTGCGTCGGGGTGGAGTTCCACGGCCCCTCGATTCCGCTCGTTATCGCGTCGCTCCCTTTCCCGGAGCCGTGACTGCTCTCCCAGCCGAGGCCCTGTTGCTCGATCGGCGCCTCTTCGGGCACGGCGCCGACGTGCACGTCGGGGTCGTCCGCGCCGTGGACCTTCCCGAACGTGTGTCCGCCGGCGATGAGCGCGGCCGTCTCCTCGTCGTTCATCGCCATCCGACTGAACGCCTGCCGGATGTTCTCCGCCGACCCTTCCGGGTCCGGTTCGCCGTTCGGTCCCTCCGGATTCACGTAGATGAGGCCCATCACGGTGGCGGCGAGCGGTTCTTCGAGCTCGCTCTCTTCGTCGAAGCGGTCGGACGCTTCCCACTCGTCCTCGGGGCCCCAATCGACGGCCGCGTCGGGCGCGAACTCGTCTTCGCGCCCGCCGGCGAACCCGAACGTCTCGAAGCCCATCGACTCTAAGGCGACGTTCCCGGTCAGGACGATCAGGTCGGCCCACGAGAGTTTGCGGCCGTACTTCTGCTTGACCGGCCAGAGCAGCCTGCGCGCCTTGTCGAGGTTCGCGTTGTCGGGCCAGCTGTTGAGGGGTGCGAAACGTTGCGTGCCGCCGGACGCGCCGCCGCGGCCGTCGGTGGTGCGGTACGTGCCGGCGCTGTGCCACGCCATGCGGATGAAGAGCGGTCCGTAGTGGCCGTAGTCGGCCGGCCACCAATCCTCCGACGTCGTCATCACCTCCTCGATGTCGGCCTTCACCTCGTCGAGATCGAGCGTCTGGAACTCCTCGGCGTAGTCGAAGTCCTCGCCCATCGGATCGGCGCGGCGAGCGTTCTGATCGAGTATCTCCAAGTTCAACCTGTTCGGCCACCAGTCTCGGTTGGACTTACCCATCACCGGACAATCGACCCGTCCCGTGTTAAGGTTGCCTCATTCGCAAATTGTGTTACAATCTGGTAATAAGAGCACAACTTCGAGTGAAGAACTTTTTCTCGTTCCTGAAACTGTGTTAGCGATACACCCGCGCTCAGACGCCGTCGAATCCGTCGCCGAACGCCCGACACCCCATCGGGCCGCTCTCGGAGACCGCCCGCAACGCGTCTCGGTCGCCCTCCCTGTGCTCCTCGACCCAGTCGGTTAGGCGTCCTTCCAAGCGACTCACGACGTCCGGGTGCGTCTCCGACACGTCCGACTGCTCCCACGGGTCGGCGTCCATATCGAACAGTTGCGTCTCGGGGACGACGCTTTCCCACATGCCGGCGTGATACGTCTTCACGAGCTTCCAGCGGTCGGTCCGTATCGCGCGTTGGGCGGTGTAGAGGCCGTGGTCGAAGACGACGGCGTCCCGCCACGGTTCGTCGGCCGACTCCAGAAGCGGGCGTACCGAGTCGCCCTGCCACCGGGCGGGCGTTTCGAGGCCCGCGTACTCCGCGAGCGTCGGCGGCATATCGACGTTCGTGACGAGCTGCGACCGGCGGCCGGGTTCGTACTCGGTGTCGGCGGGGGGTTTGACCAGTAGCGGGACGCGCTGCGTCCCGTCGTGGGTGCTCCAGTGCTCGCGGTAGAGGCCGTGCTCGCCGAACTCCTCGCCGTGGTCCGCCGTCACGACGACGAGGGAGTCCTCGTAGAGCGCGTTCTCTCGGAGGTGGTCGAGCAGTCGGCCGACGTGGCGGTCGGCGTAGCGTATCTCCGCGTCGTAGTTCGCGATGAGCGCTCGGAGGTCGTCGCGGTCCCGGACGCCCATGTGGTCCGCGGAACGCCACGCGTCCCACTCTCGGTGGTCGGCTATCTGCTCGGCGGTCGGGTGAGGCGGCATCGGAACGTCCTCGAACGCCGCGACTTCCTCCGCCGAGCGGAGATACGGACCGTGCGGGTCCCAGAGCTGTACGTACGCGAAGAAGTCTCCGCCTTCGTGCCGGGCGAGTACGTCGATGGCGTCGTCGACGACCGATTCGGCCCGCGGCGTCTGGAACGACTCGTTCTCGCCGACGGGCTCTTGGGGTTGGTGAACTTCGTGCCACGTGTCGTGAAACCAGGGTGCGGGGTGCCGGGGAAAAGACGAGACGGCGAACGCGGGAACGCGCTCCTCGTAGAACAGCCGCGGCAGACTCCACCACTGTCGCTCCGGCACGTGGTCCGCCCACGTCCCGGCCCAATCGACTTCGTTCGACGGGTGGTGGAGCTGCTGCGACTGCGGCCCGTGCGTTTCGACCCCGTTCTGAAGCCCGTACCGCCCCGTCAGGAACGCGGCCCGCGAGGGGAGACACGGCGAATTTGCGACGTACGCCCGTTCGAACGCGACGCAGTCCTCCGCGAACTCGTCGAGGTTCGGCGTCGTCGGCGCGTCGTACCCGTACGCTCCGATGTGGTCCGGGCGGAGGGAGTCGATGTCGATGTACACTACTCGCATTGGTTCTCACTGCGGAGGTGCGCGACTTAAGCCCCGATACCCGTCGGACGTGCGACCGTTCGGTCCCGTCGAGAACCGCCCGCGCTCTTATCCGACTCAATCTCTTAGCACGGGGGATGGCAGACGACAAAAAGGGCCGAAACAAGCAAGCCGACGACAGAGAGAAACGCCAGCGAAAGCGGGAGATGGAGGAGGCGCGCGACCGCGCCGACGAGGACAAACCGATGAGCGGTGACCTCGATAACCGACTCGGTGACCTCGACGAAGCGCTCGAATCGGAGGAGTACCCGGTCACGACCGACGAGTTGGTCGAAGCGTACGGCGACTACGTGATCCAAACGCGAGGCGGAGAGGAGTCGCTCGAAGAAGTGCTCGCTCCGACCGACAATCAGACGTACGACTCCGCCGACGACGCTCGGAGTCGGATACTGGGTCTGATCCACCGCTGATCCCGCTCTCTCGCCGCCGTACCTGCCCGAGAAACAGCCGACGATAGCGACGGCCCGCGTTCGATGCCGCGTCGGCCGTCCCGTCGGACATCACGTTCGCGGATAGAGTACTACTGCTCTTTCGTGGAGGGCCACTCCCGTCCGCCGCTCTCGACGAACGCGAGTAGCGTCCGCCGTCGTTCGTTCAGGTCGTCGTCGAAGGAGTCGGCGAACCGTTCGCCGGAGACGGTCGGGAGGCCGGCGTCGCGGAGGGAGTCGAGGTCCGGCGGGGGCGGGTCGCGGTCGACGGAACCGGCCGACGTGCTGAGTGCGTCGAGCGTGCTGAGGTAGTCCTCGACGCTCGAACGCGCCCCCTTGAGGAGGGCCCCGCTCAGCCGGTTCCGTTCCGCGAGCCCGAACCGGAGGAGCGTCAGCGTCTCGTCGAGGACGACGACGGCCACGATGGGGTCGTTCTCCGCCTGCTTGCTGTGGAAGTAGTGGAGAATCGGGTACGCCTTGTGGTTCGCCGTGAGCGTGTTGACCTGGTCGGAGAACGTGTCCAGTTGGTGGTCGACGCCGCGGAACCCCTCGCCGTCCCAGAACGCCCGCACGACGGTGTCGGCGTCCGTCCCGAGTCCGGTCACGCCGCCGGCGAACGCGTGCTTCTGCGTGACCGCACTGAGGACCGAGAGGAGGTACGTCACGCTCAGCGTGACGAACAGCATCCCGCTCGCCGTCGCCAGCACCGTGGCCATCTGCCAGACGCCCTCCTTGGGCGAGAAGCCGCCGTTCCCGAGGGTGAAGACGGTGTATCCGGCGAAGTATATCGTGTCGGCCCACGAGACCGCCCGGCCGGTACCCGTGTTGTAGATGGCGTCCGTCCCGCCGGCGAAGAGCAACGCCCACCCCATCCAGATGAACAGAAGCCAGAACACGAGGGTGAGAGTCAGGATAACCGGTCCGGCGAAGGTGAGTACGCGTGACCGCCCGCCGCTTCCCCACTCTAACGCGCTCCACGTCCACCGCATCATCTTCGAGGTGAACGGACCCGCGCCGCCCTCGGCCCAGAGCGTCGTCCAGAGTATGTCGACGACGGTGCCGACGAGGAGGAGCCCACCCAGTGCGAGATACGCCGGGTTCACGGGGAGTCCCCCGCGCTAAAACGTGGAACCATCGCATGGTACATACGCCGGCGCGACACTCAAATATTGTGTTCGTCCGAGCGACGCGACGACGCAACTCGGCCGTCGTGCCGCCTGTATCGTCCGTCTGCGCCTTCCGTCTCGTTCCCCATCGGTGCGACTGTACGGTCTTCCCACGCGAATAGGGTGAAATTAATAATGATATTTACCTGCGCGCAGCGCGTACGTCCTCTCGTTGGGGTGGAGCAGTTTGATGAACGCTAACTGGGATGAAATCACCTGGGTCACCGAGACGGTGCCCGAGGAGAACGAAGTTCGTGTTCGCATCGAGGGTAAGATAAGCGACGTCGACGGGCGCACCTTCGAACGAATTCGGGAGAACGACGTAGAGGTACGGAGGGTCACGATAAAACCCGAGTGACGGTCCGAGCACCGACTCCGGTTTAAATATCCCTCCCTCTCGCCGTCGCGGCGGCGGCGACTCTTCTCGCGCCCGCCGCCTCACCGCAGATCGAACGACCCCGTATCGAGGAACGCCGTCTCGTAGCCCTCGTGGCGGGCCACCTGCGGCGGCACGTCCACGCTGACGGTCACGTCGGCGTCGCCGGAGAGGTCCGCGACGGGCGCGCCGTAGTGGAAGCCGAGTTCGGGGTCGAGGCCGGGCGTCAACCGGCCGCCGAAGGTCTCTCCGCCGTCAACCGCCGCCGAGAGCGCCATCCCCGGTATCGTGAGGGCGTTGTGCGGCGTCCGCGCCGAGACGACGAGGTACGGCTTCTCGCCGAACCGGTCGTCCTCGACGACGCTCCCGACGAACGCGGCGTCACCGCTCGTCCCGCGCCCGAGCGACATCCCAGGGAGGGGGTCCGGCGTGTCACCCGTCGGAATCATCTCCATCTCCATCGGTGTGAGCGCGCCTCGCTGCCCCTGCCGGTCTTCGAGCAGTCGGTACTGGATGTCGTTCAGGTCCCGGTTGGAGAACTCCAACTCGACGGTGCCCGCGCCGCCGCCCTCGAACTTCCCCGCCAGAGCGCCGAACCGCGCCACGTTCGTTCCGCCGACGCTCACCCGAACCTCGTACGTCCCGTCGCCGTCGAGAGGGAAGTTCGCGCCGTAGTGAAAGCCCATGCGCTGTGAGAGCATCGGGTAGATGACCTCCTCGGACACCAGCGACCCGTCGCGGAGAATCTCCAGCGACAGGCCGACGTTCGGGACGACCGTCCCCGTCTCGGGGTTCCACGGCGTCGCCATCAGGTGGACGGCGTCGTCGCCCTCGATCGGCGTCTGCTTCGTCACGTACTCGCCGCCCTCGTTCTCGACGACCCAGAAGCGGTGGGGGTACGAGTACATCACTCCGACCTTCAGGTCGCCCGCGTCCGTCGTTCCGACCATCTCCATCCCCTCGACGTGCGTGGGGACGTACACCGCGTCGGGGCGGTTCTCGACTAACGGCGGTTCCTCGTTCTGCGTCGTCTCGAAGAGGCTCGTTGCGCCGCCCAGACACCCCGCGAGGGACCCCAAGGCCGCGGTACCGAACGCGCCGAGAGCGCGGCGTCGCTGCATGGTCGAATTCGAGAGATGAGGGGGGATACGGGTTCTGGTGCACCCGTCGAACGGGAGGAAGAGGGGCGACGGGGTAACTACGACGCCTCGTACTTCAAGCGGACGACTCGCCCGTCGGCGTAGATGACGTACGCCTCCGACGTACCGTCGCCGTCCGCGTCCGAGAGCGTCGCCGGGGCGAAGATGGGCGCGTCCCGCGCGTACGTCGCTACCACGTCGCCCGTCGCCGGGTCGAGGACGGTGACGCTCCCGTCGTTTCCGGGCGCGACGAGTTCCGCCGCGCCGTCGCCGTCCACGTCGCCCAGACTCGGCGGCGGCATCATCTGGACGCGTTCGGTGACGACTTCGGTCGTCCACCGGACGGCCCCCGTCTCGGCGTCGAGCGCCCGCACGCGCCCGTCCTTCGACGTGACGTACACCGTCGCGGCGGCGTCGGGACCGCCCGCCGAGAACGCGTTCACGGCGGCGAACTCCCCGACGTTCCGCCGCCACTCGACGTCGCCGTCGGACCCGTCCACCGCCACCGCGTCGCCGTCGACGGTGGAGAAGACGGCTTCGAGGGCCGCGTCGTCGTCTGCCTGTCCGGTCGTCGCCCACGTGACCGCGTCGCCGTCGGCGACTGCGCTTCGCCACTCGACGCTCCCGTTCCCCGAGAACAGGACGGCCGTTCCGCTCTTGCCGGCGACCAGCAGTTCGGGTTCCCCGTCGGAGTCGAAGTCGGCGACGACCGGTTGCGACCAGACGTACTCGTCGAAGGCGTACGTCCACCGCTCGGTTCCGTCCGCGCCGACGACGAACACCGTGCCCGTCACGTCGGCGACGACGAGTTCCTCGCCCGGCGCGGGCGCGATGTCGGCGACGACGGGCTTGGTGTAGCCGTAGTCCGACAGTCCGTGTCGGAACGTCACCTCGCCGTCCTCGGGGTCGAACCCGGTCACCTCCTTCTCCGTCGTCGCGGCCACCACCTCCGGCGCGCCGTCGCCCGTCACGTCCGCGACCGCGGGGTCGGCCACCGAGTGAATCGTGCAGTTGGCCGGCGGAATTCCGTACCGCCACGTCGTCGCGCCGCTTTCGGCGTCGATGGCGACGAGGGCGCACCGGTCGCTCCCGTCAGCGCCGCTGATCGGGGCGTACACGCTCCCGTCGGCGACCGCGACGGCGTGGTGGTTCGAGGAAATCTGGCGGCCGGTGTCGCTCACCCACGACGCCGAGAGGGTGGCGCCGTCCGCGCCGACGAGTCCGTATCCCGCGACGGCGAGGAGTCCGCCGGCGACGACGAGTGCTACGAGGGCCGTGACGACTCTCATCGCTCCGTCTACGCGGGGGAACGGAGATAAGCGCCCGCATCTCGGTCGGCGTTCGGCCGTCGGACCACCTCGGTCACCCCGCGACGGGGAGCGAGACGACCCAAAGCGAGAGGGCGGTGTACCCGACCATCAGGGCGACGAGGGGCGCGTGCGCGAGAAGCGCCCACCGCTTCGGCGGGGCGCGACGGCGCGCGGCGTCACCGGACGGAGTCCAGTGGGCCGACGAGCTTCGCTCGTCACCGTCGCCGGACGGACGGGCGGTCAGGTTTCGCCGGACGACGGCGTCGGCGGCGACGACGGCGACGACGTGTCCCGCCACGATGAAAAGCACCTGCGAGATCCAAAACGCCGGAATCGACAGCCACCAGAGGGGATCCGCGGCGTCGAACCCCGCCAGCGTCGGGAGGCGGCCGAGGTACGTCGCCACGAACCCGTAGTTGTGCGCGACTTCGTACCCCGCCGCGATGGGGAGGAGCGTCCCGCCGAACGCGAGTGCGGCGGACGCCGGGGGAGAGGCGGCGTCGGACCCGTCGCCGCCGTCGGCTTTGGCGTCCGCGCCCGCCCGCGAAGCGCCCGCCTCCGCCCCGGACCGGTCCCGGGCGATGCGGGTCAGTCGGTCCACGGCGACGACGACGAGGAGGTACGCGAGGAGGAAGCCGAACAGTCCGGCCTCGTAGAGGACGACGCTCACCGACGGACCGACGTCGAACGCCTCCCGAACCCCGAAGTAGAGGCTCTGATACAGCGGCGACTCCGCGAAGCCGTCGAACGTGACCGTGTACACCATCGCCACGACGAAGGCGGTCAGCGTCCGCGTCGAGAGCGGTGCCGAACAGTCGCGCCACGGCGCGCGGAGTTCGATCGCCCACTCCCCGTCGCGGGGCGTCGCAGACAGGGGGGCGGTCCGACCCAGTAGGTCGTACAACGCCTCGAAGACGTCGCCGCGTTCGAACCACTCGCGGCCGAACAGGAGTGCGCCGCCGAGGGTGACGAGGGCGTAGACGGCGACGACGACGGCCGTCGCCGCCGGCAGTTGCGGGACCTGCGTGAGGTTCTCCGCGACGCCGACGAGGACGACGAACCACGCGAGTGCGGGCCAGTGTCCCAGCCCGGAAGGGTACGACCGCAGCCGTATCTCCCGGCCTTCGAGTCGGCAGAGCGCGTCGTACAGCGTCCGCCACGGCGACAGCGTCCGCCACGGACTCCCCGCGACGACGGCGACGAGTCCGACGCCCTTCAGCCATATCGACCACGTGAAGAGCGTCGCGAAGTTCTCCGCGGCGGCCCTCGGTCCGGCGAGGCCGGCGACCAACACGCCGACGAACGCGAGGAAGAACGCCGCGCGCGCCGACGCCGCCGCCGCGCGTGCGACGCCCCGCGGCACCGCGACCAGTCGTCGCCGGAGCGTCGGCGTCTCGTTCACTGCGGCGAGGAGGAGAGCCGTCGCGGCGACGGCGGCGGCCGCCCCGCCGTAGAGGAGTTCGAGCGGAATCGGCGCGTCGAACCGCGAGGAGAACTGGTGCGCGGCGGCGGGGCGGGCGGCGAGTGAGACCAGAAGCGCGACGAGTATCGTCCGACCCGCGGTACGCGCGCCCGTCGTCGCTCGCGTCCGCCTCCGCGGACGTTCCCCCGTGCTCATACGGCTTCCGTTGCCGCGCGAGTCACAAAACGAAGTCGGTACGGTTCGCTAACGCCGCGAGACGGAGAGCGGTGTCCGAGGGCGCGCCTCCGAGCGTTACGAGCGTCTCCGTCTCGACCGCCGCCCGCCGACGCGACGCTGACTTCAGCAGGGGAGTCGGACGCCGTGTCGGACCGGGGCGGCCGTCGCTCGGCGCGACCGGTAGTCGTCGTCGGTCGGGTTCGGGGACGGAATGCCAACGGTGCGGTGTTCGAGGAGACGACTGACCCGACTACCCGCGTCGCGCCGACGCCGCTTTCGCGGCACGTACACTCTTCGCCGGTTTTCCTATAGTCTTTTTCCACCGAAGAACAGGTTGAAACAGCCGACAACGGATAAGCGGTTGTTAGAAAGGAGGCGTCACCGGCGGCGGGCGGGCGGCGCAGTTTTATTACTCGCCCGCGGCGAACCCGGAGACGGCGAGACAATGTGTAAGGTGGACGTGGTGACCGACCGGTACGGCCTCGCGGCCCCGTCGTCGGAGTACGATTCGCTCGACGCGTACCTCCTCGCTCGGTGGACGGGGCGGGGGGAGGCCGAAAGCGCGGGGTACAAATCCCTGACCGAGTGGTTCAACCGCCGTCTGCTGGCGCGAATCTACGAGGAACACGACCGCACCGCGACGGGCGTCCGCGTCGAAAGCGAGTACGAGGCCCTGCAAGGGGCCGACGACGCGCGCCGGGCGGAGGTGGCCGACGACTTACGGCGGGACGGCATCGACCCCGAGTCGGCGCGGCGGGCGTTCATCTCGTGGAGCACGATGCGTCGGCACCTCAACGACTGTCTCGGCGGCGAGAAACCCCGCGCGGCCGCGACGACGGACTGGGAGGTAAACAGCGTGGACGTGGCGCGGGGGCGCGTCGAGGAGAAAGCCCGGGCGGCGTTGCGGTCCCTCTCCTCGAAGGACCGACTCCGCGGCGCGGCGGACGCCGCCGTCGAGGTGGACGTGACGCTCTCGTGTCCCGACTGCGGCGCCGCCGTCTCGATGGCGGACGCCGTCGAACGCGGGTACGTCTGCGACGACCACTCCGCGTTCGGAGGGGCGGCGCGTGCCGACTCCGACTCGGACGCCCCCGAACGCGAGTCGTCGCTCGGAGTCCTCCCCGCGGAGACGGCGTTCGGCCTCCTGACGTCGACGTCGGAGCAGTTCGTTCCTTTGTTCGACGCATTCGCGTCGCTCGGAGTCGCCTGACGGGGGGCCTTACGCCGTCGTGATGGCGGTGAAGTCGTCCACGGGCATCACGGAGTAGTCGACGCTCAGGGTGTCCTTGGTGGCGCGGATGCGCCCGACGAAGTTGGAGATGTCTTCGAGTTCGCCTTCGAGGACGAACAGTTCCATGCAGTAGTGGTTCCCCACGTGGTTGTGGAAGTTCGAGGCGACCAGTCCCTCGTACTCGTGGCGGAGTTTCATCATCTTCTCTTCGACGGCCGTCGTCTCGAAGTCGAAGATGACCGTGACGACGGCCATCAGTTCCCTGTCTTCGAGGCGCTTGTCCTCGAACTCGCCGAGGAGGTTTCGGGCGGCCTCGCGGACGACTTCGCTCCGTCCGGTGTAGCCGTGTTCGCCCGCGAAAGAGTCGATGCGCTCCAACAACTCCTCCGGCATGGAGACACTGACAACGGTCATGTATTAATCGAGGGCGTTTTCGGTATTAAATACTGGTATCCCCGCCTCCGACCCGGTGCCCGGAGTGATTCTGTCGATTCGCTGTTCCGCTCTCTCACCTTGGTTCGTCGCCTCTGTCGCCCCATCTACTTTCTCCGCTCGCGGGAATCGAACGGGCGTTGAAGTGCGAACCGGGAGAACGTCCCGACGAGATGTCGCACCAAGTCGTCGTCAGCGACTTCCACATGATTCGGCCTGACTCGATTCGGGAGCATCTCGGCCCCTCGGCGGAGGCGACGTTCGCGGAACTCGGCTCAGTCGATGCGCTCGTGGCGGCCTGCGAGTCCGTCGGTGCCGACGCGGTCATCACCGACGTCGGGACGCCCGTCACCGCGGAGGCGTTCGAACGACTCGACCTCTCGGTCGTCGCCCGCGCCGCCGTCGGGTTCGACAACATCGACGTGGCCGCGGCCGCCGACGCGGGTGTGACGGTGACCAACGTCCCCGGCTACTGCACCGACGAGGTGGCGACGCACGCCCTCGCGCTTCTCCTCGCGTGCGTACGGGCGATTCCGGAGTACGACGAGTCGGTCAAACGCGGCGAGTGGCCGTCGTTCCCGTCGCGGAACCTCCGCCGCCTCCGAGGGCGCACCCTCGGGTTCGTCTCGTTCGGCGCTATTGCGCGCCGACTGGCCGAACTGACTTCGGGGTTCGACGTGGACGTGGTCGCGTACGACCCGTACCTCGACGAGTCGGGCCTCGAAGCGTTCGACGCGGACGTAACGCTCGTGGACTTCGAGGGACTCCTCGACCGGTCGGACTACGTGTCAGTCAACGCCCCGGCGACGCCGGAGACGCGCGGGATGTTCGACGCGGAGGCGTTCTCGCGGATGCGCGACGGGGCGATTCTCGTCAACACCGGCCGCGGGGCCGTCGTGGACGAGGACGCACTCGTCTCCGCGCTCGATTCGGGCGACGTCGCCGCCGCCGGCCTCGACGTGTTCGAGGAGGAACCCCTCCCGGCGGAGTCGCCGTTGACCGACCGCGAGGACGTGGTGCTCTCGCCGCACGCGGGGTGGTACTCCGAGGAGGCGGTCGAGGAACTCAACCGGCGCGTCGCCTCGGACGTTCGGCGCGTCCTCGACGGCGAGGAACCGGAGTCCGCCGTGGACCCCGAGTGGGGCTGACGCCGACCGCTGAACGCCTCAGGCGTAGGTGTCCCGAACCGTCCGCGCGAGCATCCCGTCGCGCCGGAACGCGATGTAGACGACGAGGAACGGTTCGTCCGCCGGTCGCATGACGAACACCGCGCGCGGTTGCTCCGTCTCGGGGGCGCGGTCCCCGCCCTCGTTCGCGCGTTCGACGAGGGGTTCGAGCGGCGTGACGCCGTTTTTGAACTCCTCGAACAGGTCGCGCGCGCCGGACTGCTTCGCGAAGACGTAGAGCGCGCCGTTCGGTTCGCCGTCGGTGTCTCTCGTCACGCGCCCGTTCATCGCCTCGCCGTCCGCCTCGGCCGCCCACCACGTCTCCTTGGCCGCCTCGAACATCCCCGTGACGCCGTCGAGGAACTCGAACGTCGTCTCGGCGATCACCTCGACGGACTCGAACCGCGGGTCGCCGTCCGCCCACGAGAGGCGGGCGTCCACGAGGTTCCCCGCCTCCAGCGACGCGACTCCCTCGCCGAGTTCGCCGTCGTACCCCGTCGCCGCGACGTACGTCGGGCCGAACGCCTCGGCGTCGGCGTCCGCGCCGCCGGCGTCGCCGTCGGCGTCGATATCAACGTCGCCGGACACCGTCCGGCGGCTCGCGGAACTTCCTTCCGCGGCGTCTATGAGGAGGAGTTCGTCCGAGTCGCGCGGCCGCCCCAACACGCGGTATCGACCCGTCGTCGTCAAGTCCATGCGCGACGCTTACGCGCGGCGGCGAATAAGACGGACGATTCCGACGGAAGGAGGGGGCGCGGACGAAATAGAAACCGAGCGTGTGTAGGGTGCCTCTGACGGTGGTCCTCCGCGCCGACGGCTACGAACCACCGATAGTATGTAGTGTCTCTACTGAATTGAGCGCGAGGCCTCCATAATTCGTGTGTTTATATACCGACTCGGGCACGGTCGTCACCGCAGGAGCGTGTTCTCGACGAGGTTCTTCGTGCCGCGCCGGAGTCGCGCGCTGACCGAGGAGGTGGAGACGCCTAACGCCTCGGCGAGTTCCTGTATCGACGCCTCTCTTGGAACCTCCAGATAGCCTCGCTCGTAGGCGGCGACCAGCGTCTCGCGCTGGACGGGCGTCAGGTCGTACTGCGCGCCGCGTCTGTCCTCCGGGTGGTAGAGCCGTTTCACCTTCACCGCCACGTCTCGCTCGGCGCAGTGGGACCGAAACGCCTTGAGCGTCTCCAACTCGGGCACCTCCAGCGTGGCGAGCCACCCGCTCTCGCCGCTCTTCGCGGTGAGTATCCGCATCCCCAACTCCGCGGCCTTCGGCAGCACCAGTCGCTCCGTCGAGGTCAGCGTCATCCGGTAGACGCGGAGCTCCGGCGCGTCGATTATCACCGTACTGTCCGACACCGTCGGGTCCTCCGCGACGGCGGCGTCGAACGCGTCGAAGTCCCCGCCGTGCGCCTCGAAGAACAGGTAGTACGTCCCGGGTTCGGCGACGACCTGATACTCCAGCTCCGTCTTCATCGCCGGAACTGCCTCTATCGTCCGCGTGAGGACTAACTCCGGGTGGGTGAGTTCGATTTCGGCGATGACCGTCGGCGTGGTCATGCGAGTCGTTCGCACCGTAGACACATGAACCGCTCCCCGAGCGCGTTCGGTCCCGCGCCGTTCGGGGGTCGAAAAGGCGAAGAGAGCGTCCGAGGGGGTCGGTCGTCAGTCGTCGCTCAGCGACTCGACCGCACCCTTGATGCCCGCCGTCGTGTCCTCGCTCTGCTTCGTGATGCGCCATCCGGTGACGCCCATGACGATGAGGATGGCGGGCGAGAGGAAGCCGAGGAAGTAGTACGGCGCGTACTCCAGCGTCGGCACGCCGAGCACCGTCGCCATGTACACCCCGCCCGCGTTCCACGGGACGAGCGCGCTCGTCGTCGTCCCGGCGGCTTCGACGGCCCGCGAGAGGTTCCGGCTGTCCAGGTCGAAGTCGTCGTAGAGGCCGCGGAGGCTCATCCCCGGGACGACGATGGACATGTACTGCTCGGCGGCGAGGACGTTCATCCCGAACGCCGACAGCGCCGTCCCCGCGGTGAGTCCGCCGACGCTGTTTATCGACTGCCCGATGCGGTAGGCGATGACCGCGAGGATGCCCGTCCGTTCGAGGATGCCGCCGAGCGCGAGCGCCGAGATGACGACGGTGATCGTCCACGCCGACCCGACGAGGCCGCCCGTCGCCAACAGGTCGTTGACGAGGGTGACGCCCGTCTCGACGGTCGTTCCGGACTGCGCGACGTCCATCGCCGCGACCAGTCCCTCCGAGGTGAGCGGTTCCTGTACGAGAATCTGCGTCGCGATGCCCGCGAAGACGCCGGACGTGATGGCCGGCAGCGCCGGATAGCCGCGGAGCGCCAGCGCGAACGTCAACACGAGGGGCGCGAACGTCACGGGCGAGACGACGTAACTGTTCGCGATGGCCGACTGGATGGTCTCGATTCGGCCCGGCGGGATGCTGCCCGTCGCGGAGAATCCGAGGTAGGTGTAAAGCACCAAGGAGATGACGAGCGCGATGCCCGTCCCGACGCGCATCGTCCGAACGTGGGTCATCAGGTCGGTGTTCGTCACCGCCGCCGCGAGGTTCGTCGTGTCCGACAGCGGCGATATCTTGTCGCCGGTGTACGCGCCCGTGAGGACCGCACCCGCCGTCATCGGTTCGGGCACGCCGAGGCCCGCGCCGATGCCGATGAACGCGACGCCGAGCGTCCCCGCCGTCGTCCACGACGACCCGATGGCGAACGCGACGCCGGCGGCCAAGAGCGTCGCTATCGGCAGGAACACCCTCGGCGTGAGCAGCTCCAACCCGTAGTAGATGAGAGAGGGGATGGTGCCCGCGCCCGTCCACGTGGAGATGAGCATGTAGATGACGAAGATGATGAGGATCGCCTGCATCCCCATCAGGAGCCCGTCGGCGATGCCCTCGTACATCGACTGCCACGACTTCCCGAGCCAGTACCGACCCACCAGGCCGGTCAGCGCGATACCGAACAGGAGCGGTATCTGCGGGTCGAGGTCGAGCATAATCGCGCCGACGCTCAGGAAGACGAGCATCCCGACGATGGGGACGAGCGCCTGCCCGAGCGTCGGTCGCTCGTCCTCGGGAATGTCTTCGTACGTCAGCGGTTCGAACGATAATGTCGCCATATTCAGGCCGAATATGCGGGTGGCGCATTTGTATTCGTCGGTAGAATGTCCCATGGGTATTCGCTCTCGTGGGTCGTGGTACCTCGCACCTGTCCGCGACGCCTTCGCCGCGACGAAACCCTAATGCGACGGGAACGAACAGATGGGGTAGAATGGCGACGACCCCCCGACTCTCGCGGTACGGCCCGGCGGTACTCTGGGCCGTCGGGGGCGCTCTGAGCCTCGTCCACGTCGTCCACCTCGCCGGCGACGTGCGGGGGGAGACGCACGGCTACGCGTCGCTCCTCTTCGCCGCGCTCGGCCCCCTCGTCGCGTCGGCGACGTTCCTCCTCGCGACGGGGTGGCTCCTCCGAACCGGCTTGGGCCGCGACTACGTCGCCCACCTCGTCCGCTGGACGCTCGCCGCCGTCGCCGCCGTCGGCGCTCTCGGCGTCCTCACGGTGCTGTACCTCCGCGCCGAGGGAATCGCCCTCGAACGGTGGTGGTTCCTCGTCGCCAACGCGGCGACCGGCGGCGCGTTCGTCGGACTCCTCGTCGGCGTCTACGACGCGCGCGCGGCCCGAACCGCGGCGCGCCTGCGGTCCGAGCGACGCCGCGCGGAGTGGTTGAGCCAACGGCTTCACGTCCTGAACCGCGTCCTCCGCCACGACTTGCGCAACGAGGTGAACGTCGTCCAAGGGTACGCCTCGCTCATCGCCGCGGGCGAGGCCGAGGGGGCCGACGCCCGACGCCGCGCCGCCGTCATCGAACGGAAGTCCGAGGAGATTCTCCACCTGAGCGAGAAGGCCCGCCAACTCGAACAGTTGCTCGCGGAGAACGAGGACGTCTCCTCGATGCGGTCGGACCTCGCGGCGGTCGTCCGCAACAGACTCGACGCCCTTCGGGTGGATCACCCGGAGGCCGCCGTCGCTGCCGACCTTCCCGAGGAGGCGCACGTCTCCACCGTCCCCCTCCTCGACGCGATGGTGGACGACCTGGTGGAGAACGCCGTCGTCCACAACCCCTCCCCGGAGCCCCTCGTCTCCGTCCGCGTGACCGTCCGCCCGGACGCGGTCGTCCTGCGCGTCGCCGACGACGGCCCCGGCATCCCCGAGGCGGAACTCGCCGTCCTCGATTCGGGCGTCGAGACGCCGCTCAGCCACTCCAGCGGCCTCGGCCTCTGGTTCGTCCGGTGGGTCGTCGCCGAGTCCGGCGGCCGACTCGACTTCGAGGAGCGGTCGGTCGGAACGGCCGTCACCGTGTCGCTCCCGCGCCCGCCCGGGGACCGCTTCGCGTCCGACGGCTACGCCGCGCCGACGCCCGACGGCGACGGGACCGACGGGGACTCCGTCGCCGTCGGCGGCGCGGGCCCGGACGTCTGAACGCCGGACGGCGCGCCGGCGTTCACGCCCGCTCTACCTTCTCGGCCGCCCGTCGGACGAGGCCGTCGAGAATCTCGGGCGTCGTCGGGTGGTACGCCCTGTCGGGGACCGTCCGCACGTCCATCCCGCGTTCGACCACCACCTGCATCGTCTTGGCCATCACGTCCGCGTGGTAGTGCAACCCCTGATAGCCGAGAACCGTGCCGTCGGTCCCCGCCACGAGCGTCGCCCGTCCGCGCGGCGTGGCTTTCGTCTTGAACACGCCGTCGTCGGACGCCTCCCTGTGTGCGACCACGTAGTCGAGGCCCGCCGCCTCTGCGGACGCCTCCGAGTGGCCGACGCGGGCGTACGGGTAGACGGACGCCCCGGAGAAGACGACGTGGTGGTGGACGTTCTCGTACGCCCGGAGTTCATCCCCGCGAAGGTCCGCGAGGACGTTCTCGGCGGTGAGGTACCCCTGCTCCTTCGCGACGTGGAGGATGGGCTCTTTGCCGTTCGCGTCGCCCGGGACGAACACGCGCGGGTCGTCCACCGACCGCATCGTCTCGGCAACCCGCTTCGGTCCGACGGAGATGCCCGCCCGTTCGAGCCCGAGTCCCCGCACGTTCGGCCGTCGCCCCGTGAAGCAGAACAACCCCTCGGCGTCCACGGCGGACCGGTCGCCGTCGGCACCCTCGACGTGCAACCGGACGCCCGAGTCGGTCGGTTCGACCCGCCGTTCGTACGTCTCGGTCAGGATTTCGACGCCGAACTCCTCGCGGTACAGAGAGAGCATCTCCTCGCCGAAGGCGGGGTCCGCCTCGTCCAACGGCCGTTCGTCGTGTTCGATTACGGTGACGTCCACCCCCGCCTCCGCGAGGTACGGCACGAGTTCCAGTCCGACGAAGCCGAACCCCATCACGACGGCGGAGTCGGGCAACTCCGTCGCGTCCAGCGTGTCCGCGCTCCCGTAGAACTCCACCTCGTCCATGCCGGGGATGTCCGCCACGTCCGGTTCAGAGCCCGTGGCGACGACGACGTAGTCCGCCTCGACGCTGTCGTCGCCGACGCGAATCGTCCGCTCGCCGACGAACTCGGCGCGTTCGTGGCGGAACTCCACGCCGGGACGCTCCGCCATCTCGTGAACGGCACCCCGGCGGTGCGCCGCGAAGTCCGAGACGTGTTCGTCCTTCCGCGCGACGATCCGTTCGAGGTCCATCTCGGGGGGGTCGCCGACGAGTCTGTCGTCGTGCCGCGCCTGATACCTGTGTTCCGCCGCCGAGAGCACCTCCTTCGACGGCATGCACCCGCGGAGGATGCAGAGTCCGCCGCCCGGTTCGCCGTCGTCGACCAGCGTCAGGCGGTCGATGTCCTCGCCCACCGCGTCGAGCAACCCCTCCGCGGCGGCGACGCCCGCACTTCCGTACGCGCCCACGACGAGTACGTGTGTCATACCGACACAGAGGCGCGCGAACGGATAGTGGTTCGGGAGAACGGGGGCGTTCGAAAGAACGGATAGCGGTTCGGGAGGGTCCGACCCTCCGGGCGGTTCGCCGCGACTCCGAGTGTCTCTACGCTCCGGGTACCGCGCGGACGTTACCGGCGGAGGGCGGCGAGGGCCGCACCGAGGAGTGCGACGACGGAGACCACCGCGCCGAACCCGGGCGCGGACGTGGACGACGTCTCCTCACCGTGGCCGGTCTCGGAGGCGTGGGACGATCCGGTCGCGTCGGACGCCTCGGTCGTCTCGCTCGATTCGTCCGTAGCCGCGGCGTCGGCCGTCTCGTTCGACGTTTCGGTGGCCGTCTCGGTCGTCCCGTTCTCCGACTGCACCGTCACGGTTCGCTCGGAGAAGTGGTTGATCGCCACGTACACGTCGGTCTGCGCCTCCGCGCCGGCGTCGGCGGACTCGTTCGCGACGAGGAACGCCGACCGGTCGCCGCCGTCGGCGGCGGACGTCAGTTCCGCGTACGAGGAGGCTTCCGCGGCCGCCTCGCCGTCGACGGAGACGTTCAGGCCGCCCGCGGAGTTCACTACGGCGTCGGAGACGCTGGTGAGCACCACGGTGCCGTTGTGGACGGGCCGTTCGACGGTCATGGTGACGTTCCCGTCGGAACTCTCCTCGAACTCGACGGTGGTGTTCGAATCGTAGTTCACCACGTCGGTCGTCCGGGAACCGTTCCGCTCGTCGACGTACACCTGCGCCGTCGCGGTTCCGTCGGCGATGAACGCTTCGGCACGTTCGTCGCTCTCGGAGCGCTCTCCGGCGTACGCGCGGAAGACGACGCGACCGTCCTCTTCGACCCGTGCGCTCACGTCGCCGGAGTCGGTGACGTTCACCGAGGCGTTCCCGACGGCGATGAAGACGCCCATCGCGTTCTCGCGTTCGACGACGACGCGGGAGTCGCCCTCGGCGGACGCCGTCGCGTCGTCGCTCACGTTCGCGCGGACGACCTGCGTCCCGTTACCGCTCCGGACCACGAGGCTCCCCTTCGGGTTGTCGTGCGCCCGGAGGGTCGCGCCGCTTTCGGTTTCGACGGTGGCGTTCGTCTCCGCACTCGCCGTCACGGAGACGGCGCTTCCGCCGATATTCGCCGCCGACGAGAGCGAGACGTCCGCGTCGAGACCGGCGCTACCGGACGATTCGGACCCGCTTGCGGCTTCGACGCGGAGCGAATCCATCATCACCGCGCCGTTCACAGTGTAGTTCGTCACCGCGTTCGACTCGGTGTCGAAGGCGACGTGCGTCCCGGCGTACGCCGACGCCAAACTCTCCCGTGCTTCGGTCGCCGTCGCCGCGCCCGCGGCGGGCGCAACTGCGGCGGCGACGAGCATCGCTGCCAACACCACTGCTACGCGTTTCATTGCGTCTCGACGAACAATCGTCACTAGTTGATATTATTTACGACATATGTTTTTACGAGTTTAGGGAAGGCGGCGTTTAATTTTGAAAAATCACGACAATCCGGCTTTATCCCGGTTCATCGTGAGATCCCACCGGCCTCGTGTTCGACGACGGCGTCCACCTCCTCCGGCGAGATGACCGCTAAGTCGCCGTTGATGGTGCGTTTCAGCGAGGCGGCGGCGGAGCCGTATTCGAGCGCTTCGCCCACGCCGCCGCCGTGGAGTCGCTTCGCCAGGAACCCGCCGACGAAGGCGTCGCCCGTGCCGATGGCGTCCACCGTCTCCGCGCGGTAGACGTCCTGTTCGAACACCTGCCCCTCGTTGAGGGCGACGGACCCGTTCTCCCCGCGGGTGACGACCACCGTCTCGAAACCGAAGTCATCGGCGAGTCCGCGGGCGAGTTCGGGCGCGTCGCCCTCGCGTTCGAGGACCGACCGCACGTCGCGTTCCGCCGCGACGAGGACGTCGATGGCGGGGAACAGCGACTCGAACTCCTCGCGCGCCTCCGCGGGCGACCAGAGCTTCGACCGGTAGTTCAGGTCGAACACCGTCGTCGTGGACTCGCCGTCCTGCGCCGCGGCCAGGACGCGTTCCGTCGTGGCGGCCAGCGTCTCCGAGAGGGCGGGCGTGATTCCGCTGGTGTAGAACACATCGGAGTTGCGAATCGCGCCTAGCGGGAGTTCCTCCGGCACCGTCGTCGTCACGGCGGCGTCGGCCCGGTCGTAGATGACGTCGGTGCCGCGGGGTTCGGTCCCGGGTTCGAGGTAGTAGGTGCCGATGCGCGACTCGGCGGGGTCGTCCCAGACGATACCGGTTCTGACGCCGTGACTCCGCAGTTCCGAGACGACGCGCCGGCCCAGCGAGGAGTCCGGCAGCTTCGACAGCCACACTGCGTCCACGCCGAGGCGCGCGGCGGCCACCGCGACGTTACTCTCCGCGCCGCCAGCTTGGACGTCGAGTGTGCGAGTCCGTTCCAGTCGCTCGCCGTGCGGCGGCGACAACCGAAGCATCGTCTCCCCGAACGTGACGAGGTCGCTCATAAACCACCGTTCATCGGACCGGTACATAAGTTCGGGAGGTCTGTTCGACGGACTGCGCGGACTACTCCGCCCGCCGTCCGCCGTGGCCGGGGTAGTCTCGCTCGAAGCGGTCGCCTATCTCCCCGCGGTCGAACTCGATGACCACCGGCCGCCCGTGCGGGCAGGCGTAGGGGTTCTCGCAGTCGTCGAGTGCCGAGAGGAGGTCCACGACGGATCCCTCGGTGAGCGAGGTGTTGCCCGTCACGGAGGGGTAACACGCCAAGTCGGCGAGCAGTTCGTCGGCCACGCTCGCCACCGTCTTGCGCCCGCCGTCGTCGCCCTCGGCGACGAACGCCGTCAGGGCGTCGCGGAGCAGTTCCGGGTCCAACGCCGACGCGAACACCGCGGGGACGCTCCGAACCTCGACGGTTCGCTCGTCCGTCCGTTCGGCGCGGAAGCCCACGTCCGCGAGGGCGTCGCGGTACTCGGAGAACAGGGCCGCCTCCCGCGCAGTCAGTTCGAGTTCCACCGGGTCCGCGAGCGTCTGCGTCGCCACGTCGCCGTCCAGTTCGGCCTGCAGTTGCTCGTAGTTCACCCGTTCGTCGGCGGCGTGTTGGTCCACGAGGACGAGGCCCTCCGCCGTCTCCGCGACGATGTAGGTGTCGTGCAGTTGGCCGAGGACGCGCATCGACGGCAGTCTGTCGAACTCCGGTTCCAGCGACGCCTCGCCGCCGTCCAAGTCGCGTTGCACCGTCGGCCCCTCGACGCCGCCGAACTCCGTTCGGGGGGTCGCCGGACCCCGGTCGGCGCTGGAATCGTCCCCTCCGGTCGGGTTGGCGTTCGAGTGCGAGGCGTCCCTCCCCGGCGACGACGCCGAGCGCCCGGAGTCGCGCTTCGACCGCCCTGCCCCGCTCGAGGAGGTTCCGGTCGAGACGGTCCACGCGTCGTCGTCGTTCGGGTCCGTCCGACCGGCCGTCGAAGCCTCCGCGGAGTCGGCGGTGCGGTCCGCCGAAGCGGTCCATCCGCCGTCGTCGTCGGCGTCGAGGGAGTCGTCCGCGCCGGTCGGACCGTCTCCCGTGCCGTCCGCCGACTCGGCGACGCCCTCGAACGACGTCTGCGTCGAGTCGTCGTCCGCGTTCGACCCCGCCGCACCCGCGGCGGACTCGGGTTCCGCGCCCTCGCCGGCGCGCGCCGACCGTCCGGCGCCCCCGCTGAGCGAACGCGAACGGGAACGCGTCGTCCGCCCGCCCGACGATTCGGGTTGGGGGCTGTGCCCCGCGCCGCCGGTCACCTCTTCGGTCGGCGACTCCGGCGAGACGGCGGTTTCGTCCGGGGCGGACCGCCCCCGCGGCGCGGACGTCCGAATCAGCCCCTCCTCTAAGAGCGCGGACTTCACGGCCTCCTCCACGGCGTCTCTCACCGCGCTCTCGTCGTCGAAGCGCACCTCCATCTTCCGCGGGTGGACGTTGACGTCTATCGCGTCGGCGGGCAGGTCCACGAACAGCACCGCGAAGGGGTAGCGGTCGGAGGCGAGTTGCCCGCCGTAGGCGTCGAGGACGGACTCGCGGAGGACGCGCGCGGTGACGTACCGGCCGTTGACGAACGTCGAGAGGTACTCGCGCGTGCTCCGGGTCGTCTCGGGGTGACTGACGAGTCCCGACACCGACGCTATCGGCTCCGCCTCGGGTTCGTGGTCGACGCGGATCATCGACTCCGCGACTTCGCGGCCGTACACGGAGAGAATCGTCGATTCGAGGCTCCCGCGCCCCTCGGTGGCGAACACCTCCCTGTCGTCGTGTTCCAAGGAGATGGCCACGTCGGGGTTCGCCAACGCGTAGTGGGTGACGACGGTGTTGACGTGGTCGAACTCCGTCGCCGTCGTCTTCAGGAACTTCCGCCGCGCGGGCGTGTTGTAGAACAGGTCCTTGACTTCGACGACGGTTCCCTCCGGGCACCCCGCCGGGCGCACGTCGGTCACCTCGCCGCCTTCGACGCGGAGTTCCGTCCCCGCCTCGCCGCCCTGCGGTTTCGTCCGGACGGTCGTCCGCGAGACGGCCGTGATCGTGTGCAACGCCTCGCCGCGGAAGCCCAAGGTGCCGACGCCGGACTCCAAGTCGCCGATGTCGGTTATCTTGCTCGTCGTGTGCTCCTCGACGGCGAGTTGCACCTCCGATTCGGTCATGCCGCGCCCGTCGTCGCGGACGCGGACGCCCTCGGTGCCGCCGGCGTCCACCGCGACGGAGACGCGACTCGCGCCCGCGTCGAGGCTGTTCTCGACGAGTTCCTTCACGACGGAGGCGGGACGCTCGACCACCTCGCCGGCCGCTATCTGTCGAATCGTGCGGTCGTCGAGGGCCGTGATGGTCGGCGCGTCCTCGGCGTCCGCCTCCGTCCGGTCGGTGCCGTCCCCGTCCGTCTCCGTCTCTCTGTCGCTCACTGGTCGTGTTCCTCCAGCGCGCGCCTAACAGCCTTTCCCTGCGCGTCGCTGAGACGCTCGGCGGCGTCCCGCGGCGACATCCAGTCGAAGTCGGTGTGCTCGTGGCTGAGCGACACCTCCGTCTCGGGGGCGAGACAGCGGTAGTAGACGCCGAACCGCCCGTCGTCGTCGTCGTTGCGCCACGAGATGGCGTGGACCGGTCGGCACACGTCCACGTCCAGACCGGTCTCCTCCTTTATCTCGCGGTAGACGCCCTCGGGGGCGTCCTCCTGCGCGCCGAGTCGCCCGCCGGGGAGTTCCCACCCGCCGTCGGTGGTGCGCTTGACGACGAGAACGTCGTCCCGCGGGCCGAACAGGACGCCGCGGAGACTCACCGTGGCGCGAAGCGGTCGTTCGGTCACGGCCGGTCACCGCCGAGTCTGTCCTGCCACTCCTGCACCCGTTGCATCAGTTCGAGCGGCGACGTCTGGTTCACGTCCGTCGATTCGAGTTCGTCGAGTATCGCTTCCATCTCGGGGTCCATGGTTCGTCCTGTCGTGTGCCCTTCCACTACGGTGGCGTCACCGTTCGACGGCGACCCGTCGCGCGCCGACGCCGACTCGGCGTCGCCGTCGCCCGCCTCCGACCGGTCCGACTCGCGCCCGCCGTTCGACGCGGCGAACTGTCCGGACGAGAGGTCGAAGACGGCCTGCACGGGGCCGCTCCGGCCGCTTCCCTTCGCCTCGATGGCCTTCTCCTCGCGCAACTTCTCTAACACCTCGTCCGCCCGTCCCACCACCGGTCCGGGGACGCCGGCGAGCTCCGCGACGTGAATCCCGTACGACCGGTCCGTCGGGCCCTCCTCGACCGTCCGCAGGAACGTCACATCTCCGTCGCGTTCCTCCGCGGCCACGTGAACGTTCGCCACGCGTCGGAGGTGGTCGGCCAATGATGTAAGTTCATGGTAGTGCGTGGCAAACAGCGTTTTGGCTCGCACCTCGTTGTGGAGGTACTCCGTGGCGGCCCACGCGATGGAGATGCCGTCGTACGTCGCCGTGCCGCGGCCCACCTCGTCTAAGATGACGAGCGACTCCTCCGTCGCGGAGTGGAGGATGTTCGACAGTTCCTGCATCTCCACCATGAACGTCGAGCGACCCTGCGCGAGTTCGTCCAACGCGCCGACGCGCGTGTAGATGCCGTCAACGAGGCCGATCTCGGCGTCGCGCGCGGGGACGA
Source organism: Halopelagius fulvigenes (assembly GCF_042662625.1). Lineage (GTDB taxonomy): Archaea > Halobacteriota > Halobacteria > Halobacteriales > Haloferacaceae > Halopelagius > Halopelagius fulvigenes. The sequence goes on along the minus strand of NZ_JBHSXH010000015.1, from coordinate 1,239,078 downwards.
AACTCCCCACCTGCGCCAACAGGACGATGAGCGCCACCTGTCGCATGTACGTGGACTTCCCCGACATGTTCGGCCCGGTGACGATGAGGAAGCCGCGTTCCTCGTCCATGTGGAGGTCGTTCGGAACGAACTCGGTGGTCCGTTCGACGACGGGGTGTCGCCCGGCGTCGATGCGGAGCGGTCCCGACGGCGAGAGCGTCGGGCGCGTCCAGTCGTTGCCGGCGGCGTGGACGGCCAGCGACGCCAACACGTCCACCTCCGCCAGCGTCCGCCCCACGTCCTGCAGGAGTTCCGCGCAGGCGGCCACCCGTTCGCGCAACTCGCCGAAGAGGTCGTACTCCAAGTCGCCGCGCGTCTCCTCCAGACGGAGTATCGTGCGCTCTTTCTCCTCTAACTCCTCGGTGACGAACCGCTTCGAGTTCTTCAGCGTCTTTATCTCGCGGTAGTGCTCCGGCACCCTGTCGGCGACGGACTTGCCGACTTGGATGTAGTAGCCGTCCGTCTTGTTGCGGTCCACCGTCACGTGCGAGAGGCCGTGCCGGCGCTTCTCGCGTTCCGCGAGGGTGTCTATCCACCGTTCGGCGGACTCATGGCGGTCGATGAGTTCGTCGAGTTCGTCGTCGTAGCCTCGCTTGAACAGGCCGCCCTGGGTCACCGTCTTCGGGGGGTCCTCCGCGAGTGCGGCTTCGAGTTCGGCGCGGACGTCGGCGGCCGCCTCCCTGTCGGGGCGGGTCACCACGTCGGCGAGGGGGGAGTCGGCGAGGCGACTCCCCTCGACGGCCTCGGCGAGTTCCGGCAGGACGGCGAGGGTGTCGCGGACGGCGAGCAGGTCGGAGGCGTCGGCGCTTCCCGACGCCGCGCGGGCGGCGAGTCGTTCGAGGTCGTACGCCCCGTCTAAGGCGTCGCGGACGCGTTCGCGCGCCAACGCCTCGGCGGCGAGTGCCTCCACGCAGTCGAGGCGGCGGCGGAGTTCCTCGGTGTCGCGGCGGGGGCGCGTCACCCACTCCCGCAGGAGGCGGCCGCCGGGACTCGTCACGGTGTGGTCGATGGCGTCCACGAGCGTTCCTTTCCGCTCGCCGTGCATCGTCTCCGTCAGTTCGAGGTTGCGCTGGGTCGTCGCGTCCAGTTCGAGGTGGTCGCGCGTCTCGTACGTCTGCAGGCGCGTCATCGACCGGAGGACGCCCGCGCCCGTCTCCTCGACGTACCGGAGGACGCCGCCCGCGGCCCGAACGGCGAGTTCGGAGTCCAGGCCGACGCTCTCGAGCGTCTCGCGGCCGAACTGTTCGCGGACGACGTGTTTCGCCCGGCCGGGGGCGAACGACTCGGATTCGAAAAGCGACAGTGAGGCGTCCGTCCCCTCCCGCAGGCGGCGGAGGAACTCGTCGTCGCCCCGAACCGTCGGCCCGGGCAGTATCTCGACGGGCGCGAAGCGGTACAACTCGGAGTGGGCGGCGTCGGCGTCCGCCGCCTCCGTCACGAAGAACCGGCCGGTGGTCACGTCGGCGAAGGCGAGGCCGACACCCCCGTCGGCCCCGGCGTCGTCCGCCACGTCGCCGGACGAAGTCCGGCGGTCAGCCGAGCTTTGCTCGGCGACGACGGCGGCGATGTACCGCGCGTCGTCGTCCGTCGTCTCAAGTAGCGTCCCGGGGGTGACGACGCGCGTCACCTCGCGGTAGTGACCGCCGCCGTCGTCTTCGAACTGGTCCGCGACGGCCACCCGGTAGCCGCGTTCGACCAACGCCTTCAGGTACGGTGTCAGATCGTCGAGGGGCACTCCCGCCATCGGGTACGAGGACCCGTGGGAGGACTTCTGTGAGACCTTCAGGTCGAGTTCCTCGCCGACCAACTCGGCGTCCTCGGCGAAGAACTCGTAGAAGTCGCCGCACTGCATCGTCAGGACGTCCGCGTCCGTCTCGGACTTCAGAGAGAGGAACTCCCCGACGATTCCCTGCGAAGTCATACCCGAAGGTGGGGGTTCGCGCGGATAAAACGCTGTGGTCCGGGGGTCCCTCCCCGCCGCCGCGCGCGTCAGTCGCTCGACCGCCCACCGTCACCGACGGCGGCGAGTGAGCTTCGCCGGTCTCTCCTTCTCTCCACGTCTTCCCTCCTTCCTGCTCTCTGTCGCCTCTCGGTTCCCTTCGTCCGTCAGTCGGCGTCCTCGACGCGCCCGGTGTGACGCTCGAACAACCACTCCCGGAGGGAGAGGCGACGGCGTCGGTTCTCGTCGGGGAACTGGTGTTCGGTCTGACCGTAGTTCAGCAGGGTGACGAGCACCACCCCGCCGAGGGTGTTGCCGACGAGAACCGGGAGCGGAAACTGGACGAGGGCCGTGAGGAGTCCCAACTCGCCGGAGAAGACGACGTAGACGGCGTCGGTGAAACTGACGACGATGTGGTTCAGCCCCGTCGCGGGGATGGTGAAGATGACGAGGTAGACGAGGACGACGCGGGAGATGGAGTCCCGAACCGCGTGTTCGAGCCACACCATCCCGGCGACCAACCACCCGGCGAACATCCCCTTGAACACGAGGTCCCACCACGGCGTCTCGACGCCCTTGGTGCCGATTTCGACGGCGGCGGTGGCGGCGGCCGAGGAGAACACCCCGGTGTTCGCCAGGACGAACGCGCCGACGGCCCCGCCGGTGAGGTTCCCCGCGAGGACGATGACCCACACGCGGAGCACCGACGGAACGCTCGTCACGCGGGTCAACGCCAGCGTGACGGGCGTGAGCGTGTTCTCCGTGTAGAGTTGGTACCGCCCGATGATGATGTAGACGAAGCCGACGGGGTACAGAAGCGGAGCGAGGAGTCCGGCGGCGTCGATACCCTCCGCCGCCGCCGTCATCGAGGCGTAGAAGAAGAAGGTGAGCGTGATGGCGAACCCCGCGGCGAGACCGCTGAGGTAGAGTCGCTCCGTCGGCGCTCCGACCTCCTCGTCGGCGGTGGCGACCACGCGTTGGAATATCTCGTCGGTCGAGAAGCGGTCCCTGACGGCGCCGCCCGCGGCGGGTGCGCCGCTTCGAGCGCGGTCGAACGTGTCTCTGACCGCACTGTCGTCGCGCCCCTGGTCGCGAGAACTCATCCTGTGCCCGTGCAGTCGCGCGCGGCGCGTATCAAAACTGGCCCGCCGCGGCCTCTGTGCGTCCCCCCGGCGGTCGGAGTCCGCACGCCGATACCGAACCCGCAGACCGAGCGTTTCGGTCGCGCTGCGCTCCGTCCGCCCGCCCGAGAATTATCGGATGTGGTAATCAGCGCGACAGAGTTATGTTGGGTATGTGTGAGGTGTTCACGATGTCAGACTCGTTGTTCTCGCGACTCGCCGCGGTACTGCCGTTCGGCGGCGAGCGAACCCGGGCGGATGGTGGCGTCGCCGGACGAAGTTCGGCGGCCCGCCGAGGTTCCCTCGGCGATGTCGCCACCGGTGGCGCACGGACCGTAACGGGAGTTGCGTGTTCGCTCGCACCGGCGCAACTACTCGACGGCGTGGGGTCGCCCGTGTTCGTCCTCGACGCGGACGGACGAGTCGTCGCGTGGAACCGGCCCATCGAGGGGCTCACCGGCGTCTCCGCGGCGGAGGCGCTCGGTTCGCAGCACGCCAGCGAGGCGTTCTACCCCGACGGCCGCCGCGCGAAGACGCTCGCGGACAAGGTGCTCGAAGCGCCGCGCGACGCCGACGAACGGTTCGGCGTCACCCCCGTCGAGGGCACGGTGGCCTTCGAGGATGCGAGCACGATGGTGACCGCCGACGGCGTCGAACGCCACATCCGCTTCGTCGCCCAGCCCATCTTCGATGGCGACGAACCGGTCGCGGTGATGGAAGTCGTCCACGACCGGACGGACACCGTCGCGCGGGACAACGCGTCGCTCGCACTCGTCCACGAACTCCTCGACACCATCGGCGCTCTCGCGGACGGCGACCTGTCGGCGCGCGTCGGGTACGAGGACGAACGCGGCGTCCTCGCCGACGACGTCCTCACCATCGTCCCCGAGTTCAACGCGATGGCCTCCCGGTTCGAACGACTCGCCGACGAGGTGGACGAGAAGGCCGCCCACCTCGGCGAGGCGATAGAGCGCGCGGCGAACGCCGCGACGCGCATCGAATCGCAGGTGAACGAACAGAGCACGCTCCTCGATACGGGCGCGGACGAGATGCAGGACCTCTCTGCGAGCATGGAGGAGATAGCGGCCACCTCCGACGAAGTCGCCACCGCGGCCGAACAGGCCCGGTCCGCGGCGGAGAACGGCCGCGAAGCCGGCGAGTCCGTCCGGACGGCGACCGACAACGTCATCGAAATCTCCGACGACCTACTGGAGAGCGTCACCGAACTCCAAGAGCGGATGGGGGCCATCGAGGAAGTCGTCGAGGTCATCGCGGAAGTCGCGGACCGGACGAACCTGCTGGCGCTGAACGCCAACATCGAGGCGGCGCGGGCGGGCGAGGCCGGCGAGGGCTTCTCCGTCGTCGCCGACGAGGTGAAGCAACTCGCCAACCAGACGCACACCCACACCGAGGAGATAGCCGCGAGCATCGACGAGATTCAGGAACAGGCCGACGTGACCGTGGACGCCTCCGAGCAGTCCCACGAGCAGATTCAGGTCGCCTCCGGCGAGATAGAGGACGTGCTCGGTTCGCTCGAGGAGATAGCCGACGCGGCGGACGCCGCCGCCAACGGCGTCTCCGAAGTCGCGCGCGCGACGGACAGTCAGGCCTCCAACATCGAGGGCGTCACGACGACGATTCAGTCCGCCCAGACGCACGCCAACGACACCGAGGAGGCGTCCGCGGAGATTACCGACGCCACCGCCGACCAGACGATGGCCCTCGACGAACTCACGGAACGCGTCACCCGCCTCTGCGGCGACGCCTCCTCCACGGACGTGGACGTCGACTTCGACGCTCGCGGCGCAAGTTCGGAGGGCGACGAGGCGGCGGTCGAGACGCGCCCGGACGGCGGTCACGCATCGTCAGATGCGGGAACATGTCAGGCGCAGTCTGACGGCGGTCACGCGTCTCCCGACGTGGGAGCACGACAGATGCAATCTGACGGCGGTCACGCATCGTCAGATGCGGGAACACGTCTGACGGAGTCCGACGGAGGCTTCGAGTTCGACGACTGACCCGACGCGACTTCTCTCCGTTCTCTACGTCTCACGCCCCGGAGCGACGCGACTACTGCGACACCGCGCAGGCGTCCGCGTACTCCACGTCCGCCACGGAGTCGATGGGGTCGTCGCCGCAGACGGGGCAGTCGGGGTTCCGCCGGTACGACACCGTCTCGAACGTCGCGTCCATCGCGTCGTAGAAGAGGAGGCGGCCGACGAGGGGTTCGCCCACGTCGAGGACGAGTTTCGCGGCTTCCGTCGCCTGCAGACAGCCGACCGTGCCCGGGAGGACGCCGAGGACGCCCGTCGTCGCGCAGTCGGGGACGGTGCCCGGTTCGGGCGCTTCGGGGAACAGACACCGGTAACAGGGGCCGTCGGGGACGAGCGTCGTCGCCTGCCCCTCGAACTTGTATATCGCCCCGTGGGCGACCGGAATCTCCCGGAGGCGGCAGAAGTCGTTGAGGAGGTAGCGCGTCGGGAAGTTGTCGGAGGCGTCCACCACCACGTCGTAGCCCGGAACGACGTCTTCGACGTTCGATTTGTCGAGTCGCGTCTCGTACGTCTCGACGGTCACGTCGGGGTTGAGTTGCGCCACGAAGTCCGCAGCGCTCTCGACTTTCGGCCGCCCCACGTCGTCGTCGCCGTGAATGACCTGACGCTGGAGGTTGCTCCGTTCGACGGCGTCGTCGTCCACGACGCCGAGGGTGCCGACGCCCGCGCCCGCCAGGTACTCGACGACGGGCGATCCGAGTCCGCCCGCCCCGACGACGAGGACGCGCGAGTCGAGGAGTCGTTCCTGTCCCTCCGGGCCGACTTCGTCCATGATGATGTGCCGGGAGTACCTGTCCAACTGCGTGGAGTCGAGCGAGAGGGGCATACCCCTACGTCGGAAGCGGACCCGGATAACTCCTCCCCGCCCGGTCGGACGTGCCGGTACTCCGGACGGCGAACGCGGCGGCGGCGGAGGCGAACGCACGGGACGCCGAACCGCAGTCGGTTTCAGTCGCCGTCCGAACCTCCCCGTATGGTAACCGAGACGACTCCCAACGAACTGGCGTCGAAACTGGACGCCGACGGAGAGACCGACCTCACCGTCCTCGACATCCGAGACCCCTCGGCGTACGCCGAGGGCCACGTCGCCGGCGCGGAGAACGTCCCCGCTCGACGCCTCTCGGCGGCGACGCTGGATCGCGAGTGGGGCGACGAGGTGGTCGTCGCCTGCTACGTCGGCAAGAGCTCTCGACGCGTCGCCTCGATACTCGATTCGCGCCTCGACGCCGACGTTTCCAGCCTCAGCGGCGGGTTCGACGCGTGGGACGGCCCCACCGAGTCGGCGGACGACTGACCGGCAGGCGATCGACCCGCGGTTCGTCGCCGCGTTTATCCGCTCACCGGACATGTTCCCGCTATGACGATGCAAGCACCTACCGACGCGTCCGCCGGGTCCGTCGGACCCGACGCCGGAGGTGGGTCGTACCTGCGGCGCGCGGGCGCACTCCTCGGGTTGGGCCTCGTCGGCGTCGCCTCCCTCGGGGCGACAGTCGCGCTCACGGGGGCTCTCCCCGACGTTCCCGGATTCTCGACGCTCGCGGTGCTCCTTCTCACCCTCGTCGCTCCGACGGCGTTCCTCATCGTCGCCGTCCTCCTCGGAACGCGGGCGGCCCCCTGCGTCGGGCTTCGCTCCCTCGTCGCCGACCGAGCGACGGACGGGACGCCGGTCCTCCCCGAACTCGGCGATATCGCCCCGTACGCCGTCGGCGCGGGCGCGGCCGTCGGACTGCTCTTGGCGTCGCTCGACGTCGTGTTCGCGCCGTTGGGGGCGACGCCCGCGGTGGAGGGGCGACCGACCTTCCTCCAAGTGTTCGCGTCGGTTCCGGTCAGGTTCCTCTACGGCGGCATCACCGAGGAACTCATCCTCCGGTGGGGGGTGCTGTCCGCCGTCGCGTGGGTGGGGTGGCGCGCCACCGGCGGCGTCCGCCGACCCGGACCGACCGTGATGTGGCCCGCCATCGGCATCACCGCCCTCCTCTTCGGTCTGGGCCACCTCCCGGCGGTGGCGGGCATCGGGACGCTCACGCCGTCCGTCGTGGCTCGGACAGTGCTGTTGAACGCCCTCGGCGGCGTCGTCTACGGGTGGTTCGCGTGGCGGTACCACCTCGAAGCCGCCATGCTCGCGCACGCCGGCACCCACGTCGTCTTCGTGACGCTGTCGCTTCTGGTCGTCGTGCTCTCCTGACCGTCGCACGGAGCGGTCGCTGGCCGAGCGGTTACGAAAGAAAATTCGGATCGGAGCGGCGCGTTACTTGCCGCGGCGGCGGTTGCTGCTGACGCTCGGGCGGGTGTGTTCCGAACCCTTCCCGCGCTTGCGGAGGCCGCGGTTCGACTTGCCCGAGTTCGTCAGACCGCGGAAGGCGCGGCCCTTGTGGTCGTCGCTGCAGATCCAGTTGAGTTGGTCGTCGTTCTGGATGGCGGGGTGCTCGGGGTCCACGAGAATCACTTCGTGCCACTTCTGGGAGCCGTCTTCGCCGACCCAGTACGACGCGAGGACGCGCAGGTTGGGGAACTTCCGCGAAGCGCGTTCCTCGGCGATGCGCTGGATGCTCTTGCGGCGACCGATGCGGTTGACGCCCTGCCGCTTCGACCGGCGTCCGGCCTTATGGCGCTGCTTGCGCGCGTTCCCCTTGCGGACGGAGACGCGCGCGACGACGATGCCCTGCTTGGCCTTGTAGCCGAGTTCGCGGGCCTTGTCGAGGCGCGTCGGACGCTCGATGCGCTCTATCGCGCCCTGGTCGCGCCACTCCTGCTTTCGCTGCCACTGCAGCTCGGCGAGTTTGCCGTCGCCGGGCTGCTTCCATGCCTCCTTGATGTGAGAGTAGAAGCTTCGTGCCATAGTTTCACCACGGGCGCTTGCGATTCGGAGGGGCGTTCGACGCTCCTCCACATTTCGTCCCGTTCTCACGGGTGCCCGCTGGCGTGCCCGTCTGACCAGCGAGTTACCGAACGTTCCCTCGGTTCGCCTTTAACGACTTCGAATCCTCGTCCCCGTGCGTGCGAACGCCTGTCGGTGCGTTCGTCGCCGTCCTCCGTCGGGCCGGTTCGCGCGCACGCGAAGAAAAAATAGTCGCCGGGTTCAGCCTTCCATCCCGCTGAACGAGAGACCGCCCTCGATGTACCGTTGGGCGAACAGGTACACGAGCATGATGGGCGCGGCGAACGTGAGCGCGAACGCCGAGAACCGCGCCCACGGGATGGAGTACTCGCTGATGAGCGAGAACAACCCGACCGGGAGCGTGTAGTTCTCCGTCCCGAGGAGGGTTTGGGCGACGACGAACTCCGTCCACCCCGTCAGGAACGTGAAGATGAACACCGTCGCCAGTCCCGCCGCCGACAGGGGGATGATGACTTCGGTGACGACGCGCCACGGCGGCGCGCCGTCCACCACCGCCGCCTCCTCGTAGGAGACGGGGATGCCGTCCATGTACGTCTTCAGAAGCCACGTGTTGAACGGCACCGCCGTCGCCGCGTAGTAGACGGCGAGTGCGAGCTTGTTGTCGTTGATGCCGAACTGGACGTACACCGTGTACAGTCCGATGAGCAGAGCGATGCCGAGTCCGCTCCCCACCTGCGTCATCAACACGTAGACGAACAGAATCTTCCGGCGGAAGATGAACTCCCGCCGCGAGAGGGCGTACGCCGCCGGGACGACGAGGCACAGCGAGATGATGACCGTCGGAATCGCCACGGTGAGGCTGTTCCAGAAGAACTTCTTGAACGTCGAGGGGTTCTCGATGGGTTGGACGCCGAATCCGGGGAACAGTTCGGCCGAACCGAACGCGATTCGCCCGATGGTGCCCGGTTTCAACGCGCTCACGTCGAGGAACACCACCTGCGGCGTGTTGAACACGATGGCGATGTCGCTCGACGGGATATTGAGCGAGATGCTGTACGCCGGGATTATGAGGTCGCCGACGACCCAGAGGAACGGCACCAAAGACGGACTCTCCGGGAACAGTTTCAGACCGCTCGACGAGTAGATGGAGCCTCCCGTCCCCGAGAGCGCCGCGATGAGTATCCAGTAGATGGGAAACAGGAGCAAGAGGACGCCGACGAGTGCGCCGAGCGTCGCGCCCGCCGTCTTCAGCGGTTCGGCGGGCGATATCTCGCCGTTGCGGACGCCCTCGACGGTGTACGCCGCGTCGCGGGCGACTTCCAGCGGTGCGGAGACGACGTCGCGCGCGTCCTCTTTCACCTTCCGACCGACGCCGTCGAAGAGGCTCACGCTTCGTTCACCCCGTCAGCGAGTCGTCCGCGCTTGACGTTCAACCACATGAACGCGCCGATGAACACGACGGCGATGAGGCTTATCGCCGCCCCCCGGCCGTACTGGGAGAACGACAACGCCTCGCGGTAGCCGTACACGACGATGAGTTCGTTCTGCCGCGCCGGGCCGCCCTCGTTGAACACGAAGGGGATGAGGAACTGCTGGAACGACGCCGCGGCGGTCAGAATCGACGCGAACAGCACCGGCTTCTTGATGGAGGGGAGGGTGACGTGGAAGAAGCGCGCGACGTAGCCCGCGCCGTCCACCATCGCCGCCTCGTGGAGTTCGTCGGGGACGTCCTGCAACGCGCTGACTGTGATGATGACCATGAACGGGTAGGCCAACCACGCCTCCGTGACGTTGTAGGCGACGAACGCCATCCACCGGTTGCTGAGCCACGACACCGTCTCCAACCCCAGCATCGCGAGAACCTGGTTCGCGAGTCCGAACTCGGCGGAACTGAAGATGCCGCGCCAGACGGTGATGGTGAAGATGGCGGGCAGACCCATCGGGAGGATGATGAACGAACGCATGAACCGCTTGCCGCGGACCCGTTCGCCGGTGACGACCAGGGCGATAGCCAGACTCAGCGTGATCTTCAGCGTGACGCTCGTGGCGACGAACAGCCACGTCACGCCGAAGGAGTTCCAAAACTGGCCGTTGATCGGCAGGGTGAGGAGCGTCTCGCCGAACAACACGAGGTCGAACGTGCCGCCGAACAGCACCCGGGCGTAGTTTTCGAGGCCGACGAACGCCGCCTCCCCGAACGTCAGCACCGACAGTGCGCCTTCGCCGGCGAACAGGTTCGCGGGCGCGGCGTTCGTAAAGGAGATGCCGAGCAGGTACAGCACCGGAAACAGCATGAACGCCGAGAAGACGAACAGGCCCGGCAGGACGAAGAGGAGCGACACGTCGCTCTTGTCGAGGAACGGCACCTCCTCGACGCGGCGTGCAACGCGTGAAGCAGTGCTCATGGGTCGTCGTTACTCCCAGTTTCCGCGGATTTCCTCGGCGGCCGTCTCCATCGCCTTCGGGACGTCCTTCCCGTTGAACCCCTTCGTCAGCGCGGCCTTCACCGGGTCCCACACCTTGTTCATCTTCGGGTGGGCGGGCATCGGGTAGCCCTGCTGGACCGCCTCGGCGAACCCCTGCACGTTCTCCGGCAGGTCGCCGCTCTCGGCGAGACTCTTCAGCACCGGGATGTTCCCCGTCTCTTCGGCGTTCTTCAGGAGGAGTTCCTCGTTCGTGACGTACCACTCGGCGAAGGCGCGCGCCGCCGCGGCGGAGGGACCGCCCTCGCCCATCTTCTTCGAGAAGTACCAGAGGGTGATTCCGGTGAACGGACTCGGGTCGCCGCCCTCGGGTTTCGGCAGTTTGGCGATGCCGTAGTCGACGCCCTTCTCGTTGAGCGTCGAGAGGTACCACGGGCCGTTGATGGCGAACGCGGCGTTCCCCTCCGCGAAGGCCGACGCCTGCGGTTCGTACGTGGGGTCGTTCGGCATGTACGGCACGAAGTTGTCCACCGCGAACTGGACGCCCTTTACGGTCTCGGGTTTGGCCACGCCGAGTTGCTCCTCCTTGGTGTGGTCGAAGTAGTAGCCGCCGAACGCGTGCGCCCACGCGCTCAGGAAGTAGGGGTCCGCGAAGGGCATCCCGAGGCCGTACTTGTTGTTGCTCGGGTCGTGGTGCTCTTCCATCACGGCCTTCATGTCCGCGACGGTCTGCGGCGCTTCGTCCACGAGTTCCTTGTTGTAGAGGAGGGCGACGGTTTCGGCCGTGTGCGGCAGACCGACGACGTTCCCGTCGTACTGTGCCGCCTCGGCCGCCGCGTCGGTGAACTCGTCGAGGCTCACGTTCAACTTGTCCCCTTGGTCCACGATGAAGCCGCGCTCCATGTAGTCGCCCGCCAAGTCGTGGGCCCACTCGAACGTCTGCGGTCCCTGTCCGGCGGGAATCGCGCTCGTCGTCTTCTTCTGCATGTCCGAGATGTCCGCCCCTTCGACGGTATGCGCTGAGTTCTGATTGAACTGCTTTATCGCGGACTTCCGGGCGGGGAGTTCGGTGTCGGGGAGGGCGTACCACGCCTTCGCGGTTCCGGCGGACTCGCCCGACCCGCCCGCGGTGGACGACTCGCCGCCCGACTGCGCCGTCTGGTCTCCTTGGCTCTGGACGCCCACGCACCCGGCGAGCATCGCGGCGACGCCCGCGGTTCCGAGGCGTTTCAGCAGCGTTCTGCGTTCCATGGTCATGGCTGAACGTGAGATGAATTATTCGTTCACGACTTAACTCATTCGGATTCCTCACTCTTTATCATACGGATGAAGCCGAGGACGGCGGCGTCGGGGCCGAACGCGCCGCACATCGCGTCTCGGTAGCACAGAACGCGAAAAGAACTACGAAATAGTGCATCACAAATACACGCGAGAGGGTAAGAACTATACACCGTCGTACCAAGTCACGGGGCAATGGCAACCGTAACGCTCGATAATCTCAGAAAGGAGTTCGACAACGGGCGCATCGTCGCGGTGGACGGCGTATCGCTCGACGTCGAGGACGGAGAGTTCGTCACCGTGGTCGGTCCCTCGGGGTGCGGGAAATCGACCACACTCCGGATGCTGGCGGGTCTGGAGTCGCCCACGTCGGGGACCATCGAAATCGACGGCGAGGACGTGACCGACGTCCACGCCCGCCGGCGCGACGTGGCGATGGTGTTTCAGAACTACGCGCTCTACCCGCACAAGACCGTCCGCCAGAACATGGCGTTCGGCCTCCGGATGAGCACCGACCTCTCGAAGGCCGAACGCGAGGAACGGGTTCGCGAGACTGCCGAGATGATGGACATAGAGGAACTGCTCAACGACCGGCCGAACGAACTGTCCGGCGGCCAGAAGCAGCGAGTCGCTCTCGGACGCGCCATCGTGCGCGAACCCAACGTGTTCCTGTTCGACGAACCGCTCTCGAACTTGGACGCGAAGCTCCGGACGACGATGCGGACGGAGATACAACGCCTCCAGAACGAACTCGACATCACTGCCATCTACGTGACGCACGACCAGGAGGAGGCGATGACGATGGGCGACCGCATCGCCATCCTCAACGACGGCGTCCTCCAGCAGACGGGCGCGCCGACGGAGGTGTACCGCAACCCGCGCAACGAGTTCGTCGGCGGGTTCGTCGGGTCGCCGTCGATGAACTTCGTCGACGTGGCCGTCGAGGGCGACGGCGGACGCGTCGCCCTCACGAACGACGACGGCTTCGCGTACGAACTGACGGGCGAGGCGGCGCGCGCCGCCTCCGGGACGGGGGTCACCGAGGCGCGCCTCGGCGTCCTCCCGGAGAACGTGACGGTGGCGGAGGACGAGGACGGCCTCCGCGCCACTGTGGAAGTCGTCGAACCGGTCGGCAGCGACAACTACCTCCACTTGGACCTCGGGCCGGACTTCATCGCCCGCGTGGACTCCCACGTCGAACCGTCGAACGGCGACACGATCCGCGTGACGTTCGACCAACGCGACGTCACCCTGTTCGACGCGGAGTCGGGCGAGTCGCTCCTGTGGGAGGAACCGACCGAACGGAAGAAAGCGGCGGCGTAGTCGCCCTCAGTCGTCGGCGTCGGGCGCGCCGACGCTCGGGCTCCGTCGGGGCGGCCGACGCTCCGTCGCCGCCGCCCCCGCTTCTATCATCTCGTACTCGTCCATCAGCGCCACCGTCGCCAGTCGGAGGGCGTGGGGCCACCCCAACGGCGTCGCGCTATCGGGCGTCCCCTCGTCGAACACCTGCTCCGGGAGGTAGCCGTTCCGCAGACAGAGCGACCCGCCGGGGAGGACGTGCCCGAGGAGTTCGCGCGCCGTCGCCGCAAGCGACTCCGCCCGGTCGTCGCCGCGATCCGAGAGGAGGGCGCTCAGACTGGCGGCGGCGTGCGCGCCCCACGCCGTCGAGACGGTCCAAATCTTCTCCGCCCCTTGTTCGCGCGTCCGCCACCCGTCGCCCTCGTAGCGAACGAGTCCCGCCACGTCGCTCTCCTCGGGGTCGCGGTACAGTTCCTCGGTGACCGTCTCGACGTGAGAGACGAGGCGGTCGAGTCGCCGCCCGTCCACCTCGCCCACGTCGGCGTATGCGCGGTGCGCGGCGGCGAGTGCCAGCGCCGCGGAGTCACAGCGCTCGTCGAGTTCGCCCGCCGCGTCGGCGTCGGGGCCGTACTCCCGGAGGGCGTAGATGCCGCGTTCCGGGACCCACAGGTCGTCTACGGCGCGGTAGACGTCCTCGGCGCGGGCGAGCGCTCGCTCCGAGACGCCCTCGATACCGGCCGCCGCCAGCGCGGAGTACGCTTCGAGGAACGTCGCCGCGGTGTGGGCGAACCGGCCCGACGCGTCCTCCCACGCGTTCTGGCACGTCGCGGGGCGGCCGTCGTCGGCCAGCGTGTCGTCCATCCCGGCGAGCGCGCGTTCCAGCGTCGCTCGAACCTCGTCGGCCTTGTCAACGTCGGCGTCCGCGAGGTACGCCGCGAGGAAGGAGACGACGCTGCCGGTCTGGTCGGCTTGGTACTCCACGTCGCCGCCGGCCTCCAGTCGGCCGTTCGCCCAGCCGGGGGCCAACGACCCGTCGAACGGCCAGACGCGGTGCGGCCACGACCCGTCCTCCAACTGCGTCTCGCGGTACGACCGCGCGCTCTTCTCGTGCCACTCCGAGAGTCCGAGGTCGAACCGGCGGTCCGATTCGAGGAGGAACAGCGATATCTCGGAGTCGTCGCGGAACCACGTGTAGCCGTACCCGCCGGAGTAGACGTAGTACGGGTCGAAATCCGGTCCGGCGGTGCGGAGGCCGCGCGGTCCCGACAGGAGCGAGAGGACGCGCAGGTCGGCGGCCACGGCGTCGGCGTGCGGGCCGGAGACGTCGCCGACCTGCGTCTCGGCGGCCCGTTCCAGCGCCGACGCGTCGGCGTACTCCTCGGCGGCGGCCCGAACGGCGTCGAGGGCGTCGGCCCGGGAGCACTCCGCCCGGTCGGTCAGGAGCGTCGCGAACGTCGCCGACCCCTCGCGCGCGGGGAGGACGCCCACCACGTCGCCGCTCAACTGACCCTCCTCGTACCGGTCGTCGGAGACGGGGCGCGGGTACGGGTCGGGGGCGTCGCCCACGAGTCCGCTGAAGTCGCCGAACGCCTCGCCGCGGAGCGTCTCGAACCCCGTCGCGCTGGCGAGGTAGTCGTGCTCCTCGGCGTGGTACACCTCCACGGCGTCGCCGTGGCGGAGTTGGCCGATGCGGGTGTCGCGGCCGTCGGGGGCGAACCCCACGCACGCGACCACGTCGAGTTCGCCGTCGACCTCCGAGACGTCCACGTGCGTCACGTGCACGTCGCCGAGCGTCAGGTCGTACTGCGCGACGACGCCGTGCGGCGTCTCGTGCGTCGTCACGACGAGCGCGGTGTTCCCGTAGTACCGTTGCTCGCCCGTCTCGGCGTCGAACCACGCCGTCTCCGAGTCCGCGGCACCCGCCGGTCGGACGCCCACTCTGGACCGGGCGACGCCCGTCAGCCCGACGAGGGGGTAGCTGAAGTCGCGGAGTCGCCCGTCCTCGTCCACGTGCACCAATCGACCGTCCAGCCCGGAGAAACGGCCGGTCGTCGTCCGACACTCGCCCGGAAACCGCGTCTCGTGGTCCCGGTGACGCTTGTAGTCGTTCAGCGCGTCTCGAAGTTGCATTGGTGGAGCCTCCCCGCCGCAGAGGTATAACTTTTGGTGTAATATTCGTTCACAGATTCATCTCGGAGCGAAACAGTAAACAGGGTCGGCGTGGGCGTGTGGGTATGCACCATCCCGGACCGCCTCGGTTCACGCACGTCGGGTCGCCGGTCGAACTCGCGCCCCGAAATCCGGACGCGACGGCCGCGTTCTCGTGGCGCCTCCTCGACCGGCCCGAAGGGAGCGAAGCGACGGTCGGAGTGGGCCCCGTCGTCCACCTTGACCCCGACGTCCCCGGCGCGTACCGACTGGAACTGGACGCCCCGGACGGCACCCACCGACAGACCGTCCGCGCGTTCCCCGACCCCCGAACGAACGTCCGCGTCGCCGTGGCGGCCGACGAGGTGGCGGTCCCGGCCGAGTCGGTCGATTCCGTCTCCGTCATCGGGCGGTTCAACGACTTCACGATGGGTCGGCACCGCGCGACGTTCGACGAGGACGAGGGTGAGTGGGCCGTCGAGGCGCGCCTCCCGCCGGGCGACCACAACCTCATCTTCGCGTTCGACGACGGCTTCGAACCGTACGCCGACGTGGACGTCTCCGTCGAGGGGCCGGGCCGCCCCCGCGTCTCACTCGACGGCCGACGCGAGGGCGACGAGATAGTCGTCGCCGCGGACGCCGACCCCGCGCCGGACGGTTCCCGACCCGACGTCGAGTTCTACCTCGACGACCGGGACTCCCTCTCGCGGGACGACGTTCTCGTCGCGGACGACGAACTCCGCGTCACAGTCGACACCATTTCCGAACTCACGCGCGTCCACGCCGTCCCGGTCACCGAACGCCACGGTATCGCCGACACCCTCGAACTCGCGGTCGAGGACGGCGAGGCGTCGTTCCGCCGCCCGGCCGACCCGCCGGAGTGGGTCCGCGACGCGACGATGTACCAGATATTCGTCCACGAGTTCGCCGGCGAGACGGTCGAGACGACGTTCGAGGAGATTCGCCGCCGCGTCCCGTACCTCGAACACCTCGGCGTCGACACCCTGTGGCTGACGCCCGTCGTCGAGAGTCCGACCCGCCACGGTTACCACATCACCGACCTGTTCGACACCGCCTCGGACCTCGGGACGCGCGAGGAGTTCGAGTCGCTGGTCGACCGACTCCGCGAGGCGGGCATCCGCGTCCTCTTCGATTTGGTCGTCAACCACACCTCTCGGGACCACCCGGCGTACCAACTCCACGAGGCGGGCGTCGAGGGGTACGAGGACCTGTACGGCCGCGTCCCCGCCGAGGAGGACACCTCCGACGTCGAGTGGGCGGCCGACGGCGCGCCCGCCTACTACTTCAACTGGACGAAGATTCCGAACCTGAACTACGACTCCCTCCGGACGCGGGAGTGGATGCTCGACGTCGTAGACGAGTGGTTGCCCGTCGCGGACGGGTTCCGGTGCGACGTGGCGTGGGGCGTCCCCCACGGCTTCTGGAAGGAGGTTCGCGCCCGCGCGAAGGCGCACGACCCCGACTTTCTCCTCTTAGACGAGACGGTGCCGCGGGACGCCGACTTCCGGGAGAACGAGTTCGACCTGCACTACGACACGGACCTCTACTACGCCCTCCGGCGGATAGGCGGCGGCGAGGCCCCCGCGACGGAACTACTCGACGCCCTCGCGGACTCTGCGCGCCGCGGCTACCCCGACGAGGCAGCCCACATGCGGTACGTCGAGAACCACGACGAGGACCGCTACCTCGCGGAGTGCGGGCCCGACGCCCTCCGCGCGGCGGCGGCCGCGACGCTGACGCTCCCCGGCACGCCGATGATCTACTACGGGCAGGAACGCGGCGTGACCGAGCGACGCGGCACGATGAAGTGGCACGACGGCGACGGCGACTCGACGGCGTTCCACCGCCGCCTCGTCGCCGTCCGCAACGAGGAACCCGCCCTCCGGAGCGACCGCGTCGAACCCGTGACCGTCGACGTCGCGGGCGCGGCGGCCGACGACGTGGTCGCCTACGAACGCGGCGGCGACGGCGACGGCGACGACGACCGACTCGTCGTCGTCCTGAACTTCGGCGGCGACGCCGCGACCGTCTCGCTGGACCGCCCGGTGGCGTCATCGGACCTCGTCTCTGGCGACGAGGTGGCGACGGAGGGCGGCATCCGCGTCGAGGACGCCGTCGTCCTCCGGGCGGAGTAGCGAGAACCGCCCGCCCACGGCGCGTCGAGGGCCGAACTGACCGAGTGATGTAAGTACGGCCCCTCTGCATGTAGCGGTATGGACGACGCGTCGCTCGCCGACATGCTGCAGCGATTCGGATTCTCGGACAAGGAGGTAGACACGTATCTGACGATTCTGGAACTCGGCGAGGCGAAGGCGAGTACCATCGCCGACGAGGCGGGCGTCTCGAAGCGGTACGTGTACAGCATCGCTGAGAAACTCGACGACAGGGGATTCGTGGAGGTCAACGACCACGCCGTCCCGACGACGATTCGGGCGAACCCGCCAGCGGACGTGGTGGAGGCGCTCACGTCCGACTTAGACGACATGCGCCCCGCCTTGGAGTCGCGGTTCTCGCGGGCGGCACCCCGGTCGGAGCGCTTCGAGGTGGTGAAATCACGGGTGACGGTGCTGAAGCGCGTCTCCGAACTCGTCGCCCGCGCGGAGGCGGAAGTGACGCTCGGCATCCCGTATCACCTCCTCGACGAGGTGGCCGACGAACTGCGCGCCGCCGTCGAACGCGGCGTCCTCGTCCTCCTCATCGTCACGGGCGTCGAACCCGGCACGGACGTGGAACTGTCCGGCCTCGCCTCCGTCGCGCGGGCGTGGGACCAACCGATGCCGACGATGCTCACCGTGGACTACGAGTCGGGACTCGTCGCCCCCGCGGAGATGGTCACCCGGTCCAACAGTGCGGCGCAGGCCATCGTCTTCGCGCAGGAACAGCTCGGACCGGTCATCGTCGGGTCGTTCCTCGGGAACTACTGGCCGATGGCCGCGGAGGTGTACACCCGGGAACCGGCGGACCTCCCCGCGACGTACGACGACTTCCGGCACGCCGTCTTCCAAGCGACGCTTCACCTCCGCGCGGGCGACGACGTGGCGGCGCGCGTCACCGGCCGTCCGGTCCACTACGACGACGGCCCGACGGAACTCGAAGGCCGAATCGTGGACGTGCGGCAGGGCCTGCTCGAACCGTCGACGAACTCCTTCCCCGTCGAAAATACGCTGGTCGTCACCGACGGGGAGGAGACGTTCAGCGTCGGCGGCGGCGGCGCGTTCGTTGAGGACTTCGAGGCCGACTCCGTCGAACTCTCCCTGCTCTGAGCGCCCCGGTCAGAACTCCCCGGTGACGATATCGGCGACTCGCTGTCGGTCGAACAGTGGCCCCTCGTCGGCGGCGAACGTCTCCACCCCGTTCCACTCGCCGAACGCGTCGGGGTAGAACTGCTTTGCCGCCGCCTCCGTCTGGAACAGGTTGACGATGGGTCCCTGATAGGAGGTGCCGCCGCGGTACAGTCGGTCGTTCTTCACCGCCGAGAGCTGTTTTCCGACGGGGTCCTGGCGCATCCGCCGAATCTTCGCCTCGAACTCCTCGGTGGAGACGTGGGAGAACCCGTACTGAAACAGGAGGGCGTCGGGGTCCACTTCGAGCAGTTGCTCGTAGTCCCACTGGGCGTAACTGCCGTCGATGACGTCGTCGAACGCGCCGCGCATCCCCAAGTCGCGGTACTGCTTGTGGCCGTTCTCGTCGTGGACCGGGTAGGCGTAGAACGCCCCCTTCTCGAAGTCGGAGTTGATAGAGAGGAGACCGACCGTCGTCCGTTCCTCCTCCGGCGGCAACTTCGATTCGACGTTCGACAGCATCTCCTCGTGCACCGCCGAAAGCGCCTCGTATCGCTCCCGTTCGTCGAACACCTCGCTTATCTTCTCGAACGCCTCGTACAGCGAGAGGTAGGGGTAGTCGTGCCACTCCTCCCCGCGGCGGCGAATCGAGTTGCCGAGTATCGGCCCGACGTTCGTCTCCACCTCCGCGAAGTCCTCCGCGGCCCACTCGTCGGCGAGGCGCCGGATGAAGTTCGGGTCCATCAGGTGCACGTCGCAGTCCAGTTCGTAGAACACCTCCTTGTCGAGTCCTCCCTCGCCCATCATCTGCGGAACGTCGTCGAAGGAGACGTCCACGCCGGGGAGGTAGTCGTAGAAGGACAGCGGCCAGTTCTCGGTGAAGATGAGTCCGCGGAGGCCGTCGAGTTGCCCCAGAGCGATAGCCATGTCGCCGTAGTTGCTGAAGTAGGCTATCCACGACTCCGGGACGGATTCGAACGTCACCTCGCCCATCGGCGGCATCGTCACCGAGTACGAGGAGTCGGCGTCCGCCGTCGTCTCGGTTCCGTCAGCGGCCGCCGCGTCCGTCTCCGTCCCCGTCTCCGCGGGCGTCGATTCGGACCCGCTCCCGCCGGTACACCCCGCCGACAGACCGCCGCCGACGAGTGCGCCGCCGGCTTTGAGGTACTGTCACCGCGTCGAACCGGTTCGTCCCCGCGAATCTTCTGCCATGAGGTTTAGGCTGCCCTAATACGACAAGTGCGTTTCGGATTTTAGGTCGGCCTAATGCGTCGCCGCAGTCGGCCGGTCGACTCGTTTCGCAGACGCCTTGTGCCCGGCGGCGGTTGGGTCGGTATGATCGGCGTTCACGCGGAACTAGAAGTCGGCGGCGTCACCGGATGTCCCGTCGCCCCGATGAGCGAGGACTTCGAGGTGGAGTCCGTCGTCACCGACCGGCAGGCGGCGTCCCGGGGCGGGTCCGTCGTCGGCGAGGTCACGGTGAGACGCGCCGAGGACGACCCGCCGGTCCCCGAGGAGGCGGAACGGGTGTTCGGCGACGACTCGCGGTCGGTGTTTCGATTCACCGCCGCGGGCGAAGACTGCCCGTGCGGGCGCGTCCCCGACCACGGGTGCCCGGTTCGGAGCATCGACGCCGACGGCAGAACCGTCGCCGTCTCCTTCGTCGCGCCCGACGTGGAGACGGTTCGGCGCGTCGTTTCGGACCTGCGCGCGCGGTGCGACACCGTCGGCGTCCGCCGGTTGGTGCGGTCGGACCCCGAGGGCGGGGATTCGCTCGTCCTCGTGGACCGGTCGGCGTTCACCGACCGGCAGTACGAAGTGCTCAGCACCGCCCACGAGATGGGCTACTTCGAACGCCCGAAGGAGGCCGACTCCGCCGACGTGGCGTCGGCACTCGGCGTCTCCGTCTCCACGTTCACCGAACACCTCGCCGTCGCGCAGTCGAAACTTCTGAACCAGATACTCGGCGTCTGACCGCCCTCCTCCGCCGCGGTTCGCCACTCGCCTTATATAAGGCCCTACATGTGAGTGGTGGACGCTATGCCGACGCCCCGTCAACGTACGCGCGTCCCTGATGTCCGAATCCGTATATCGGCAGATAGGCGGTAAAGAGGCCGTGAAAGCAGTCGTCGACGATTTCTACGACCGGGTGCTGTTGGACGAACGACTCGTCGAATACTTCCACGGAATGGATATGGACGAACTCCGGGCGCACCAAGTGCAGTTCATCAGTTCCGTCGCCGGGGGCCCCGTCGAGTACTCCGGGGCCGACATGGACGAGGCGCACGCCCACCTCGGCATCACCGAGGCGGATTTCGACGCCGTCGCGGACCACCTCGAACGCGCACTCCGCGAGAACGGCGTCGGAGACGACAACGTCGAGGTCATCATGTCGGAAGTCGCCGCCCTGAAAGACCCCATCGTCGCGAACTAAGCGCGGTCGGTCCCACCTGTTTCTCACTTCTCCGCGTCGACGTCGGTAGCGGTCGCTCCGTCCGGCGGCGACAGTCACCCTGACGAACCAGTTTAATATCCTGTAATTCAGTTTTATCACGTCGCTTTCGCGTGAATCTTCTCGTCTGCGGCCACCGCTCGCACGGCGTGCGAATCGGTCGTACCGTTTTCGGCGTCGGCGCCGCTAGAGACGCTATGGCCATCGCACGCCACGGGACGGGGACGAGAGCGGCGGTCGGTGCCCTCGCGTCGCAGGTGCACCCGGTGTTCATGCTGCCGCCGCTCGCGGCGTCGTGGTTCGGTGCCATCCTCGCGGGCGAGTTCGGACTCCTCGCCGGTGCCGTCCACGCCGCCGCGATATTCTTCGCCGTCTACACGGCCCACGTCAAGGACGGCTACGTGGACTTCTACCGCCGCGGCGAGGACGACGACCACCCGATGAGTCGCCGCGGGTGTTACGTCGGGTTGGCGGGCGCGACGCTCGGATTCGCGGCGTGCGCCGCCGCGCTCACCTCCCTCGTCGATATTGGCGTCCTCGCCCTCGTCGTCCCCACCTGGTTCCTCGGCTTCTTTCACGCCCCGCAACTCGACATGAACCCCGTGACGGCGACGGTCGGTTACCCCCTCGGCATCGCGCTCAGCATCCTCGGCGGCTACTACGTACAGACGGGCGGCGTCGCCGCGACGCCGCTCGCCTTCGCGACGGTCTTTCTGCTCGTCCTCTCGGGCGTCAAGGTCATCGACGACGCCCAAGACTACGAGTACGACCGCTCCATCGGCAAACGAACCGTCGCCGTCGTCCTCGGGTACGCCAACGCCTTCCGCCTCGCGGACGCCCTCGTCGGCCTCGGCCTGTTTCTCGTCGTCGCGGGCTCGATAACCGGCCTGTTCCCTGCGTTCGCCTCCGTCGCGGCGCTCGCGTTCGGGGCCGTCGTCGTGGTCGCTCGCGGGGCGACGCCGCGACTCGCGACGATGCTTCTCATCCGCGGCGCGTACGTCTTCCTCGCCCTGTTGGTCGTCGCCGTCGCGTACCGTCCCCTCGCGGGCGTTCCCCTCCCTGACATCGGCGTCCTCGGGCCGTACACGTATCTGGCGACGGAGGTTCTGTTCGGGACGTTCGCCGCCGTTCTCCTCGTTCGCGCCGGGAGGGACGCCGTTCGGCGGACGGCCCGGACGATAGCAGTCGTCTACCCCGTCGCGTACGTCTGGGACTGGTACACGCTCGAAGTCGGCGTCTTCGCCATCCCGTTGCGGACGGGCGTCGAACTGCTCGGCATCCCACTCGAAGAACACCTGTTCATGATCGTCGTCCCCGCGTTCGTCCTCGGCATCCACGAGACGCTGGCGGCCAGAGACCCTCCTGCGGCGAGTTCGCCGAACGCCTCGGAGTGAAAAGAGCGGACTACTCGGCGTAGTCTCGGACCGTCTCGAACTCGTCGGCGGCGACGGCGTCGCAGACGTCCGGTTCGTCCACCGCGTCGGGCATCGCGGCGGGGTACTTCCGGCGGAAGTAGCCGAGCAGGTTCTTCACGTCGCGCGCGAGCAGTTCGCGGGCGTTGTCGTGGTCCGTCGGGACGGCCTGGGGCCAGTCGAAGACGGTGACGCCGTTCTCGGCGACGGCGACGTTGTACTCGCTCATGTCGGCGTGGACGTAGCCCGCCTCGTACGCGGCGGCGACTTCGGCGAGAATCAGGTCGAGGACGCCCACGGCCTGTTCGTCCGCGAGTTTGGCCTTCCCCAGTTCGACGCCCTCCAGTTTCTCCATGACGATCGCGTGGCGGTTCTGGTCTACGGGTCGCGGCACCGACACGTCCGGGTAGAGGTCCTCCAGCGCCTCGTACTCGCGTTCGGCCGCCTTCCGGGCGGTGTAGAGCCACGAGACGTGCTGTCGGTCGGAGGTGTAGTCGCGTTCGCGCATCACCTCCCGGAAGTTGGTGTACCCCTCGCGGTGGAACTTCAGCGCCAACGGCTTGTATGACTGCACCTCCAACACGTCGCTCTCTTTGCCGACGCCGAGCGGCGCGCCGACGCCCTGTATCGTGTCCCGCTTCGAGAACGTCCGGAGGGCGAGTGCGTCGTACCCCTTCACCGAGAGTTTGTATCCCTCGTACTGGATGGTCTTCCGCTCTATCAGCTCTCTCGTCGCGCACCGGTCCAACCTGTATTCGACGTTCTCGGGGGTGAGACCGGTGAGGTCGGGGAGCTTGCCGCGGTTGACCCACTCGCTGAAGCGCATCCCCTGCTCGACGCCCGAGAGGAGATAGAAGTCCTCGGGTTCGAGCTCGGCCATCACGCCTGCGACGTTCCGCACCATACCCGAACCGACGCCCGCGAGGCGTAAAAGGGACGCGAGTTTCGCCCCAGCCGGGCGTACACTACATATTGCGATACGAAATCCGGACATTCTCGCGTAGTTTTATATCCGCAGTCGAACACCGCCGACTATGGTCGAGGGACTCCTCATTGGCGACGACCTCCTGAAGGCGAAGGTGAAAGGAGAGCGCGCGGGCGCGGAAGTCGCGGGGATGCGGTACGTGGGGTACGAAGTGGGCGTGACCGAACGGAGCGTCCACGTGTTGGGGAAACACTGTCGCGCCGACATCGCCGACGAGGACTTCCGGTACGTCGTCGTCCCCCTCGATGCCGTCACCAGCCTGAAGATGGTGGACCACACGGACCACGGTCAGACCATCGAACTGCAGACGGCCAAGGAGGACGTCGTCCTCCAGAGCGAGAAGCAATCGACGCTCTCGAAGAACCTCGAACGGTTGTTCATGCTGATGTGCCGGCTACTGGCCTGAGAGCCATTCGCGGCCGACGCTTCCGAGGGGCGACGAAACCACTTTCCGGCGGTCAGTCGTACCCCGGAGCATGACCGTGGATGCCCGCGGACCCCTCGCCGACCGCGAGTGGCGACTGATACGCGAGGAGGCCCGCGACGGCCCGATGCAGATGGCGCTCGACGAAATTGCCGCCGAGACGGCGGCGTCGGGCGGCCCGCGAACCGTGCGCGTCTACCGGTGGGAACCGAGCACGCTCTCTCTCGGCTACCACCAGGACCCCGACACCGTCGATTGGGACCGCTGCGCGGAGGCGGGCGTCTCCGTCACCCGACGGCAGACCGGCGGCGGCGGCATCTACCACGACTACGACGGCGACGTCTCCTACTCCGTCGTCGCGCCGAAGTCCGACCTCCCGGGCGACCTGATGGACTGCTACCGCATCCTCTGTGAACCCGTCCTCGACGCGTTCCGCCGGATGGGCGTGGACGCCGACTTCGCGGCGGAGGAGTCCCCCGAGATATGGTCGCCCGCCTGCTACCTCCGGGCGCTTCACCCCGCCCACGACATCGTCGCCAGAGGCCGGAAGATAAGCGGCAACGCCCAGTACCGCCGGCGAGACGCGGTCATCCAGCACGGTTCGCTCACGTACTCGGTGCATGCGGGGGACCACCTTGACGTCTTCTCGGGTCACGACGTCTCGCCCGAGACGTTCCGCGAACGCGTCGTCGGTGCGGACGAACTCTCGGACGCGACGCGTTCGGACGCGGTGGCGGCCGTCGAGTCCGCCCTCGCGGAGTGGGCCGACGCCGAGGAGGGGTCGTGGACCGACGAGGAACTGGACCGCGCGCGCGAACGCGCGGCGGAGAAGTACGCCGCCGACGAGTGGGTCCGGCGGCGTCCGAAGGGTCGGTAGCCGTCGGCCGCCGTCGGGGTCGTCGGCCCCTCTCGCGTCCGTTCGCCTGACTGTCTTCACTCCGAAGTCCCTATACTCCCGTAGTTCCTGCGCTCCGTCATGCGAGTTGGCGCACACGAATCTATCGCGGGCGGCGTGTTCAACGCCGTCGACAGGCAGTTGGAAGACGGCGGGAACTGCGGGCAGATATTCACCCACTCCCCGCAGGTGTGGCAGGACCCGAACATCGCGGACGACGACGCCGAGCAGTTCCGGTCGCTGTCCGAGGAGAACGACGTGGGGCCGTGGGTCATCCACACCTCCTACCTCGTGAACCTCTGCACGCCGAAGGACGGCCTCCGGAAGAAGTCGTTGGACTCGATGCAGAAGGAGGTGGACGCCGCCCGGAAACTCGGCGTCCCGTACGTCAACGTCCACCTCGGCGCGCACACCGGCGCGGGCGAACAACAGGGCCTCGACAACGCCGTCTCCGTCCTCGACGAACTCGACATCCCCGACGACGTGACCGTCCTCATCGAGAGCGACGCCGGGAGCGGAACGAAGATGGGCGACGACTTCGAGCACCTGGCGTACGTCCTCGAAGCGTCCGAACAGGACCTCGACGTCTGCCTCGACACCGCCCACGCCTTCGCCGCGGGGTACGACCTCTCGACGGCCGAGGGCGTCGAGGGGACGGTGGCGGAACTCGACGCCACCGTCGGCCTCGAACACCTCAAGTGCGTCCACCTGAACGACTCGAAACACGAGTGCGGGACGAACAAGGACGAACACGCCCACATCGGCGAGGGCCTCATCGGCGAGGAGGGGATGCGCGCGTTCGTCAATCACCCCGATCTCGCGGACGTCCCCCTCGTGTTGGAGACGCCGAACGAGGACGGCAAAGGGTTCGAGTGGAATATCAATCGAGTGAGAGAACTCAGAGAGAACTGACGGTACAAGTCTCGAAACCCGTAGATAGGTGACTTTTGCACGAATAAAAATTAGAGGATCTTTTAGGGGTGACCGGCGACCCCGACTCGAATGGACGCCGGGGCCCGACGCCGGGGTTCGGACCGGTCGCGGGACTCGCCGGACTGGTCGGCGGCGTCGCCGCCCTCGTCCGACGGACGCGGCGCGGCGGCGACTGACCCGACGGCGCGGACCGACTCTCTTTTGTCGCCGCCGTGGGTACCGACGCCCGTGCGGAAGTTCTCGAAATCGTACCTCCGGCGGACGCGCGAGGGCATGTGGGACGACTCCCGCGACGCCCTCTCGGACCTCTCGCTGGGCGACCGGACGCGCGTCTTAGACGCCGGGGCCGGGACGGGCGAACTCGCCCGCGTCCTCGACGACGAGACGCCCGGCGACGTCGTCTGCCTCGACGCGGACCCCGAACTCACCCGCGTCGCCCGCGAGGAGACGGGACTCCAGACCCTGACCGGCGACGCGACGCGCCTCCCCTTCGCGGACGACGCGTTCGACTTAGTCGTCTGTCAGGCCCTCCTCGTGAACCTGCCCGACCCCGCCGCGGCGGTGTCGGCGTTCGCCCGCGTCTCCTCCGACCTCGTGGCCGCCGTCGAACCGAACAACGCCGACGTGGGCGTCGATTCGACGGTGGCCGCCGAAGTCCCCCTCGAACGCTCCGTCCGCGAGGCGTACATCGAGGGCGTCGGCACGAACGTCGCCCTCGGCGACCGGGTGGCGACGCTGTTCGAGGAGGTGGGCCTGCGCGACGTGCGGACGCGGCGCTACTACCACCAGAAGACGGTCGAACCGCCGTACGACCAACACCACCTGGAGAGCGCGGCGCGGAAGGCCAACGGCGCGGGCATCGACGCCCACGAGACGGAACTCCGGCGCGTCCTCTCGGAGGCGGAGTACGACGCGCTTCGCCGCGACTGGCGAGAGATGGGTCGCGCCGTCGTCGAACAGATGCGCGAGGGTCGCTACCGCCGCGCGGAAGTCGTCCCGTTCGACGTCACCGTCGGGCGCGCGCCCGAGGCGGCGTGACTACCCCAAGAACAGGTCCACGAGGTTACCGCTGGAACCGCGGCGGTACAGTTCGGAGTACCCGCAGTTCGCGCAGGTGACGACGGTGAAACTTCGGTTCTGCACGTCGAACAGCTTCGAGAAGCCGGTTCCGCTCGTCGCTATCGAGTCCATCTCGGTTTCGGTGCCGCCGCACTTCGGGCAACCGCTCTCGTCGTCGCGTTCTGGAGGGCTCATACGTTCGCTAATTCCGACATGAGGATAAATACCTTCCCCGTCGGCGGGGGAAGAATTACTTCGCGAGAGCGCGGACGTCCGCGCATGGAAGGTGCCGGCTTCGCCCTGTTCGCCGTCCTCTTCGCCCTCCTCTCCGTCGCCGGAACGCTCGCGCTCTACTCGGTCATCGACGCCGAGACGTCGAATCCGCGAGTGGTGGACCGCGAGGAAGCCGAGTCGCTCGCCCGCGAGGAAGCGGAGCGTCGGGCGCGGAAACTCGGACGCCGCGACGAGTGAGTCACCGGCGGACTACCCCAGCGAGACGAACGGAATCGTCGCTAATTCGTCCGCCGTGTACGCGAGTGCGTCCGATTGCGCGACGCCCGAGGGCGTCAGCAAGTCGGCGATGCGCGGCGCGTTCTCGACCGCTCCGGCCGTCGCCCCGCCGAAGACGTAGTCGGCGCTCCGTTCCGCGACCGGTCGGAGACTGCCCCTGTCTTCGGATTGGACCATCGGGACGACTTCCAACTCGGCGGCGTCCGCGCCGTCGAACGCGGCGCGGTCGATGCTCAGACTGACCGTGTTCGCCGACGCGTCCACGGACTCTCCGACCGTGACCGCGTTCCCGTCGGCGTCGGTCAGGGCCGCGCCGGCGGAATCGACCGCGCTCTTCGTGAACCCGCTGACTTCGAGGCGGTAGTGCCACGCCTCCTCGAACGACGCGGTGGCGCTCAGGTCGTCGAGCGTCGAGGTGGTTCCGCCGTCCGCGTTCGGGTTCCGGACCCAGAGGACGAACATCTGCGGCGAGAAGCCCCGGTCGCTCCCGAAGGCGTTGTACAGGTTCGCCACCTCGAAGGTGAACTCGTACTCGCTCGGCGTCTGTTCGACGGTGAACGACCGCAGGTCGAACGCGCCCTCCTCGAAGGCGTCCGCGGTGGGGTAGGTGTACCCGCCGGGGCCGGCGTCGTCGCCCGACGGGTCCGAGAGGGAGGCGACGGTCACCGGCGGCTTGACCGTCACGCGTTTCGACGCCAGCGTCGTCCCGTCCGTCGTCCGGACGGTCACGTCGTACGTGCCGGGGTCGTCGATGGCGTAGGAGAACTCGTACGTCGCCCCCTCGGAGTTCGGCGGGAAGCGGACGTTCGCCGTCGCGGCCACCTCGCCGTCCACGACCAGTTCGACCGTCGTGCCGCCGACGTAGTCGCCGCCGTTGGAGCCCGTGGCCTCGACGAACTGCTCTCTGACGAACGTCTCGCCCGAGATGGAGACGTCCACGTCCTGTTCGGGCCGTTCGTACGTCGGCAACTCCGAGACGTCCTCCCGGGCGGCGGGCCTGAGTCTGATGGCGGTGCCGCCGGACTCTATCATCGACGCCAGCACCGTCGTCTCCGCGTCCACGAGGAACTCGTCGATGCGGACGTCGGTCAGGTTCTCGTCGTAGGCGGCGTCGACGCCGTCGGAGTACATCTCCGCGACGTACTTCCCTTTCGTGTGGCCCTTCCCCTCGCCGTTCTTCCTCTCGTGTCCCTCGCCGTTCTTCTCCTTCCCGTGGCCCTTCCGTTTCCCGGGCGCGGCGGCGAGGAAGTCCAACGGGATATCGAGTGCGCGGCCGTCCTCGTCGGTCATCGCGCCGACGTACCACTCCTGGCCCTTGCGGCGGGCGGTGACGGTGTAGGAGCCGATTTCGCCGTCGAGCATCCGGGTGTCGTCCCACCCCGCGGCGGGAACGTCCTCGATGAACTGGAACGCGTCCACGGTCGGTCCGCGGATGGGGTCCGTCTCCGGGTCGGGCATCGACTCGCCCGCCTCGGTGACGGCGACGGCGTCGAGGTTGAGACCGC
Source organism: Halopelagius fulvigenes (assembly GCF_042662625.1). Classification (GTDB taxonomy): domain Archaea; phylum Halobacteriota; class Halobacteria; order Halobacteriales; family Haloferacaceae; genus Halopelagius; species Halopelagius fulvigenes. The sequence continues at coordinate 1,210,461 of NZ_JBHSXH010000015.1, read as the reverse complement.
CGGTGTCCCCGTCGGTCAGGACCACCGAGAGGTCGTTGTCGCCCGACTCAAAGGAGACGGTGGTCGAAACCGTCGCCCACTCGTCCCAGTACTCCGTCGGCGGGAAAGTGACCTGCGTGCTCTCGGCGTCGTTCACCGTCACGGTGGCCGTCCGGTCGGTGTCGGCGGGGACGGCGTTCTCCTCCTCGTCGCTGGCGTAGCGGAGGTGGACGTCGTACTCGCCCGCCTCCGCGACGCCCTCGACGGTCCACGACACCGCGGACCCGGCGTCGGCGCTGTTGGGGTCCACCGCGACGTAGCGTTCGCCCTGCGCGCCGGCCCACTTCGCGGCGGTGGGGAAGCCCTCCGACTCGCCGAACTCGGCCTGCGCCACCTCGCCGACGCCGAACGCGGCGTCTCGCTCCGCGAGGTAGGAGCTCGGCAGGTCCGCGACCATCTGGAGGCCGCTGAAGTACGTCGGGTACATGGCGAGTTGCTTCGCCCGCGTCGTCTCGATGCCGCCGGACCCCGAGTCCATGTCGAAGATACCGGGCGTGTACTCGACGGGGCCGCCGAGCATCCGCGTGAACGGGAACGTGACGTGGTGCGACGGCGAGATGTAGCCGAAGGCGTCGTACTCCTGTCCCAACACGCCCTCGCGGGTCATCACGTTGGGGTAGGTCCGACGCTCGCCGGTCGGCTTGATGGGTTCGTGCACCTCCAGCATCTGCCGGTGCTTCGCCGCCTCCCGGTAGACGAGGTGGTGGTGGTTGACCAGCGGTTGGCAGTGGTGGTTGTACGTCGTCCCGTCGATGGTGACGCCGCTATCGGCGACGTAGCCGGTCTTGATGGAGTTGATGCCCAACTCGTCGTAGAACGCGAATGGACTGGAGTCCGAGCGCAGTTGGGACTCGTAGTTCGAGACGTTGCCCGCCGTCTCGTTGTGCGACGTCATCGCCACCGGCGGGTCGAGTTGCTGCCCGTACTGCGTCACCTCCCGGATGTCGAAGTCGGGGTACGTCTCGTCGAAGTCCATCGTGCTCCCGTCGCCGGGGTAGGAGTCCCACCCTCGGTTCCACCCCTCCACGAGGACGCTCGGAATTCCGTGTTCGCTGGCGAAGTCCATGTACCGCTTCATCCGGCCGGTCTGTGCGCCGTGGTTGCCCGTCTCCGGGCCCCGATACTCCCAGTCGGCGCGGCCGGTTATCATCAGCCACCAGATGCCGATGAACTTCTGCGGCTCTATCCAGTCGGTCCCCCGCGCGAACGCCTCCTCGTCGAGGGGTTCGTTGAGGTTGACGACGAGGTTCGACTCCACGAGTTCGCCGGGCCGCGTCGCCAGTTGGAGCGTCCGCCACGGGGTTCGGTGCGGCGCGGACGCCGTCACCTTCGTCCCGTCGGGGAGGGGAGCCAGCGTCGATTCGAACGTGGTCGAACCCGCCTCGGAGGGTTCGACGGCCATCGACGCGTAGTCCACGAGGTTCGCCTCGTGGACGCTCACGTAGCTGTCCTCGCCCGCCTTCATCGTCATCGGGGTGTGCACGCCGCCGAAGGAACTCTGCGCGCCGACTTCGCTCAGCGGCGTCTCCTCGTATGCGTACTCGTAGCTGTTGAAGTCGTTCGGTATCCACCACGCAGTGTAGTCGTCGGCGAAGGCGAACTCCGTCCGTTCCGAGGTTATCACGAAGTCGCCGAACCCGCTCTCCTCGGGGAAGACGAACCGGAAGCCGACGCCGTCGTCGAACGCTCGAACCTCCAGCGTGAGCGCTCGCCCCTCGCCGCCGGACTCCCGGAGTCCGACCCGCAGTTCCTCGTAGTGCTCGCGTATCTCGTCGTACTGGTCCCAGACGGGCGTCCACGTCTCGTCCGTCGTCGAACGCTCGGTGCCCGTGACGGTCACCCTCTCGCGGAAGGCGTCCTGATTCTGGAACTCGAAGCCGAGCGTCGAGTCCTCGACGACGGTGGTTCCGTCGTGGACGACGCTGTAACTCGGTACCCCGTTCGATACGTCCACGGCCACCTCGACGGTTCCGTCCGGCGAGGCGAGCGTCTGCGTATCCGAATCATCACCCTCCGTCACCTGCGCCGCGGCGGCGTCATCGACGCTCACCGAGAACGCCGACGCCGCGAACAGCGACGTGAGGCCGCCGACGAACCCGCGGCGACTCAGTCGAGACGACTCCTGCACATCGCGTTGGTTTGACATCACCTACCACCACTCGAACGTTTGTGATAAATTTTATTCACGCTTTCAATTAATGGCTCCGGACCGAGCCCGCTCGGACGGGACGCGCCGTTAGATACGGCTCTCGGGTGGGGCGAGACGCCGCGAGAAGGGACTAACGGGACTGCTGGAGGGGTACGTCGCTCAGACCACGTCGCCGCGAACCGTCGCGCCGGACTGCGAGAGGCGGTAGTCCCGAACCGTCTCCGCCGCCTTCTCGGCTTCCGCCTCGTCGAGTCCGAGCATCTCCAACGACTCCGAGAGTGTGGGGAAGACGAGTTCGCCGCCGCGGAGTTTCTCCAACGCGGCGTCGGAACGCTGGCCGTCGGCGTACAGGCAGACGCCGCGCGGGTCGAGTATCTGTTCGTACGCGTCGCGGGCCACCGCGCCCTTCAGTCGTTGCGTGACGTTGTCGTCGAAGGAGGCGTTGCACACTTCGAGGTGGACGGGTTCGTCGTCCTCCAACAGGTGCGCGGCGAGGCACTTCTCCGGGGCGGCGTGCCCGTTTGCGTTCGCGCGGAGGTGTTCGGGGTACTCCTCGGCCCACTCCGCGGAGACGCTCTTGCCGACGCCCTTGACGCCGTGGGACTTCCGAAACTCCTCCTCGCGGTCGGCGTCGCCGCGGAAAAGCAAGTCCTTCGTCACGTACACGTCGAGTCGCTCGACCGGGTCGAGTCCGAGTGCCACGTCGCCGTACACCCACAGTTCGCGGACGGGAACCGGCGTCGGCCCGGCCGTCACCGCGTCGAGTATCTCCGTCACCCGGTCGAGGGCGCGCGTTCGCTCCATGGGCGTTGGTCCGCCCTTCGTCGGGGAATACGTTTCGCCAGCGGTTCAGTTAGATCGACGGACATTTAACCGATGTGACGGAATATACCAGTAGTATCCGGGGAGGCGTTCGGTTCGGTCGTTCCCCGTTCCCCCCCTTCACGCGGGCCGTTCGGTGCGCACTCGTCGGATGCTCACCCCATCCCCTCACCACTTCCCCACCCCATCCTCACACGCCCGTCTCTTCCCCCTTCGCTCGACGCCCGGTGACCGGCGGGACCGTCTGCCGCGGTCGGTGACGCCGGTTCGCCGCGTGGCCCGCCGGGGCCGGAGACGAAACCGGTATCCTTCCCGGCGGGTAACGACCCGGTGATGGAGTGCGACAAGTGCGACCGCGACGCGGTGATGCACGCGGCCTATTCCGGGGGACACCTCTGCGAGAGTCACTTCTGCGCCTCGGTCGAAAAGCGCGTCCGCGGCCGCATCCGAAAGGACAGTCTCGTCCCGCGAGACGCCACACCCGAGAACCCCCAGACGTGGGTCATCGGCCTCTCCGGCGGGAAGGACAGCGTCGTGCTCACCCACATCTTAGACGAGACGTTCGGCCCCGACCCCCGAATCGAGATGGTGGCGCTGACCATCCACGAGGGCATCGAGGGCTACCGCGACGAGAGCGTGGACGCCTGCGTCGAACTCGCGGAGGAGATCCAGATGCGGCACGAACTCGTCTCCTACGAGGAGGAGTTCGGCGTCCGCATGGACGACGTGGTGGAGGACAACCCCGAGAACATGGCTCCCTGCGCGTACTGCGGCGTCTTCCGTAGGGACCTGCTCGAACGCTACGCCGACGAGTTCGGCGCGGACAAACTGCTGACGGGCCACAACTTGGACGACGAGGCGGAGACTGCGCTGATGAACGTCCTCGAAGGCGACGTCGAACAGATGGCGCGCCACTTCGACGCCAGTCTCGGCCGCTTCGAGGACCGAAACCGCTCGGAGGACTTCGTTCCGCGCGCGAAACCGCTCCGCGACATCCCCGAGAAGGAAGTCGCCCTGTACGCCCACCTGAAGGACCTCCCCGCGCACATCACGGAGTGCCCGCACGCCTCCGAGGCGTTCCGCGGCGAGATTCAGGAACTGATGCTCGAACTGGAGGACAAACACCCGGGGACGCGACACTCGATCATGTCCGGGTACGAGGAAATCGCCGAACTCGCAGCCGACCGGTACCGCGGCGGCGACGACGACGCCGACCTCAAGGAGTGCGAGCGGTGCGGGTCGAAGACGGCCCGCGACGTCTGCCGGAAGTGTAGCCTGCTGGAGTCGCTTCGAGCGGTGTAGCCGGCGTCGGACGCGACGTCCTCGTTTTGTACCGCCTCCGACGGGAGCGACCGCTCCGGGCTCCGTTGCGTATCGCAAAAGTGGGCCCGCGCGGCGGGTCCGACCGCGCGGGTCCGAAGAACCGAGTTGACGTTGACGAGGTGAGCGACCGATAGAGACCGCGGTCGTGTTCGGTGCGTTATCGGATGACGTCCAGTCCGTTCGTTCCTTCGGACTGGTCGCGCCCGCCGTCGGACTGCCACGACCCGCCGGTGCCGGACCGACCGGACGGGTTCGGGGCCTCGACGTTGTTGCTCGCGTCGAATTCCGAAGGCGACTCGATGCTCTGCCGAGACTTGTTGGCCTGCTTCTGGGTCGTCGGGCCGAGGACCTGCGCCGACTGGACGCCGGTCATGATGGCCATGACGCGCACCTTGCCCTTGTACTCGTCCTGAATGCGAGCGCCCCAGATGACGTTCGCGGACGCTTCGAGGCGTTCGGTAATGTTGTTCGCGATACCTTCGGCCTCCTTGAGGGTGAGGTCGGGACCGCCCGTGATGTGGACGAGGCCGCCGGATGCGCCCCGGTAGTCCACGTCGAGAAGCGGGTGGTTCATCGCGTCGTTGACCACCTCTTGGGTCTTGTTCTTGTCCTGCGTCTCTCCGACGAGCATCACCGCGACGCCGCCCTGGTTCATGATGGTGGACATGTCCGCGTAGTCCAGGTTGATGAGCGAGGGCTGGGTGATGGTCTCGGAGATGCCTTTCACCGTCTCCGCGATGATCTGGTCCATCACGGAGAACGCCTTCCCGATGGGGAGGTTGGGCACGTAGTCGAGCAGGCGGTTGTTGTCGAGGACGATGATGGAGTCCGCCTCGTTGCGGAGCTTCTCCAGTCCTTCCTCGGCCTTCACCGTGCGCGCACGCTCGACGTTGAACGGCGTCGAAACCATGCCCACGACGATGGCACCCTGCTCTTTGGCTATCTTCGAGACGACGGGCGCCGCACCGGTCCCGGTGCCGCCACCCATGCCGGCGGTGACGAACACGAGGTCGGCGTTACCGAGGACCTCTTTGACGGTCCCTTGCGCCATCTCGGTCGCGCGCTCGCCCATCGAGGGATCGCCGCCCGCGCCGAGACCCTGCGTGAGGGACTTACCGACGAGTATCTTCGTGTCGGCCTCTATCATCTTCAGGTGCTGCTTGTCGGTGTTGATGGCCACCGTCTCGGCACCGTCGACGCCGATGTTGTAGAGGCGGTTGATAGTGTTGTTTCCGGCGCCGCCACAGCCGACGATGACGATTCGGGGGTCACCGAATCCCTCGTCGTCGTCGGCCATGTCGGCGGCCTCTTTCTCTGCCTCATCGCGTTCCATGGCCTCGCGGACGATATCCTGCATCGTCTACACCTTGGCCCAGGTTCGCTTGCCCGAGTGTTCGCGGTTCTCGGACTGCTGTTCGTTGAGCATCTCGCGCACCGCTGAACGGATGGCCTCGCTCCGGTTCGGGAATTCCCCGGTTTCGACCATGCGTTCAACTTCTTCGATCTGCTGCTTCGGAATTCGTAGTGTCACACGCTCCATATTTTGCATTCCCCCGGTAAGACGGCGCGCACCTATGTGCGAGCGTCTTACACACCCGAAAACGCAGGACGGAGAGCGTTTCCCCGCCGCGAGGCCGGTGTGTAAGACGACCGTCTTACGCGACAGTTACCACAGAGCGATACGTTATAAATGTAACGGCGAGTGTAAGACAAACCGCTCAGAATATCGTATGCGGGCGACTGAGGCGGTTTACGGACGTTCGAGTACGTCGGCCGCGGACGTACGACGGCCGCATCCGGGGCAGAACGCCCAGTCCGAGCGGAGTTCGTCCCCGCACTCGCAGAACACCCGGTGGTTGGCTTTCTCGCCGCAGTTCGGACAGTACACGTGTTCGTCGGACACCGCCTCGCCGCACTTCCCACAGGCGTTCGTCCGACTCTCGGCGGTCGTTCGCTCCTCGTCGGCGTCTGTCTTACGCGCTTCGGACCCGGCGGCGGCGCTCTCGTCGGCGTTTACGCCGCTTTCGGTCGCCCGCGCGCCCTCGACGGTGAGGTTGACGTTTACGTCGCGGGGCGGCGTCCGTCGGTCGCCGAGGCGTGCGGCGAGGAGTTCGTCCACGCGTTCGGTGACGAGTTCGTCCACGCGGGCGGCGAGTGCGTCGTCGACGGAGTCGGCCGAAGTCGCGTCAGAGCGGTCGGCGTCGGACGACTCACGCTCCGCCCGGTCGAGGTACGTACGCAACGCGTCACGCATCACCTCGCTCTTGGAGGTATCTAACCCCTCCAGTCGCTCGACGAGATCGTCGTCGGCGCGGAACGTGATCTTACTCATTCGTCACGTTGATTCTCCCGACGGTATTTCAATGTTCGGACGCGTCGGTTCCGATCGGACGAAATTGATAATCCTTAAGAGCGACAGTCCGAAAGACGAACGTGACCGCTCTTAGCTCAGCTTGGTAGAGCAGCCGACTGTAGATCGGCTTGCCCCCCGTTCAAATCGGGGAGAGCGGACTGAACCTCACACCCGCGAGCGAAGCAAGCGGTGTGCGTGTGAAGGATTTCTCGACGCGATTTGAACATGACAGTCGCAGCGGCTGAGGGAGCGAGGCCGACCGTCTGTTATCTGTTCAAATCGAGGAGAGCGGACTGACTCGTTTTTGGGGCGACTGCGACGAAGGGAGCCAGCGACCTGACTCCCTACGGCGCCCGGTCCTCCGCTTCGATTACCGTCGCGTGTTCGAGCTGTTCGATGGTTCCCTCGCGGCGGATCTGGACCGTCGTCCCGGGGAGTTCGCCGCCCCTCGACTCCGCCTCCTCCGGCATCGACACGGCCGTGACGTCGTCGAGGGTGACCTCCCGGCGCTGAATCGGCGACCCCTCGTACTCCACCGTCTCCCACACCTCGGCGTCGATGTCCAGTTCCTCGCCGAAGTACTCCTCCGCCTCCGGGTTCACCGAGTCCTCCGTTTGGGACTCGCCCGTCGTCCGATTGTCGTCGAACTGGACCTCCTCGTGCTTGTACTGGTAGATAGTGACTAACATATTCCCTAACACGGAGTCGGACTATTATAGTGTTCTTGGGAGGGAGACGGACTTTGTTCGCAGCGAAAACGAGGCGGGGCGTTCGACGCCGGGGGGTACGACCGGTCGATTCCTCACTCCGCGACGCACTCCGGCGGAGTGACCGTCACGACGCCGTCACTGCGGACGGCGACGTCGCAATCGTGGTACGTGAATCGGACTCTGCCGGCGATGGCGGGCGACCCGTCGTCTCGAAACATCGCGTCGAGGGCGTCGGGGTTCACGACGGTGTACAACGGGTCAAGTACGGGGACGGCGTCGTCCTCGCCCGTCCGTTCGGCCGCGACGGGTCTGTACCCCGCCACCGCGGCCACCGCCGCGACGACTGCACTGCTGGGAGACTCCTCGGAGGGGATATCGTAGGTGAACGGAACCGACTCGTCCCGTCCCGTAGAATTCGGCATTGGATCGGAAATCGCTCCGCGCACGGTTCACCGCTGGCACTAATTATAGAACCCGTTTAAGTAACGCAGGGCTACGTCGTTCCGTCGTCGACGATGGTCGCCGCGAGGAGGTTGCGATACCCGCGCTTGAGACGCGCCGAGAGTGACGGACGCGAGATGCCGAGCTCCGCGGCCAGTTCCTCCAGGTTCGTCCGCCGGGGTTCGTCGTAGTACCCCCTCTCGAAGGCGAGGACCAACGCCTCGTACTGCTCTTCGGTCAGGTCGTACCCCGAACCGGTCGTCGTCTCGGTGAGTCGACTGAGACGGGTGAGACTCACGGGTATCCCGTGGTCGTCGCAGTGGCGTTGGAACTCCGAGAAGGACTCCGAGGACCGAGCGCGGAGTTCAAACGTCCACCCCGACTCCGACCCGCTAGCGGAGACGACGGTCACGTCCGTGGCGGCGATGGCTCCCATGATGCCCATGTAGTCGGGGTCCCACTCCGCGCGGAACAGGCCCCTGTCGCCTAAGTCCTCCATCAGGACGACCGACCGCAACTCTCCGAGGCTGTCGAACACCTCCAGGATCTCTTCCATCTCCCCCTCGGGGTCGTGCACCCAGAAGAACGGCATCACCGTGTCCGTGTTCGGAACCACGCGGTCCAGTTCCAGTCGCACCTCCGGCCGTTCTTCGAAGACCCTCCCCAACGGGAAGGCGGCGGCGGGCATGAGGAAGTCGGCTATGGAAGTCACGGGCGGTAGTAGGGACCGGCCGGCCGTTAAACGGCGGGTCCGTTCAGCCCTCGAACGGGTCTTCGTAGTCGTTACGGATGAAGTACCGGACCCAGTTTCCGTACGTTCGGTCGGCGGGGTGGTCCGCGACCTGTTCGTACCGCACGGTTCCGTCCTCGTCCACGACGTACGTCGCGGCGACGCCGGTGAGTCCGTGACTCGTCTCCTCGGTACCGCTGTACTGGTCGGTGACGGTACCCTCGGGGTCGGCGAGCAGTTGGATGTCGAGGTCGAAGCGGTCGCGCATCTCCGTCACCTCGTCCATCGGGTCCGTCACGACGGGGACGACGTCGATGTCGTCGTTGAACCACAGGTCGTACGACACCTCGCTGAACGTCTGGAGCTGTTCCGCGCAGAAGCTGCACCAGTGGCCGCGGTTGACGAGGACGACGGTCGGCCCGGAGTCGAGCGTCTCCGAGAGGGTCGTCTCGCCGCCGCCGGTGTTTTCGAGCGTGAAGTCGGGCGCTTGCGTCTGTTCGAGAGTCACACCCGAACGAGGGACGCCGTCCGTATATTCTCCGGGCGGTCCGGCACCCCGCGCGCACAACGTCAACGTCTCCGACGGCGTCCGCCCTGTCGCCCGCGCGTTCTGCCGGTGGACCCACACTTAGGGGCCGGGGACGACACTCGCTACCTATGGACCACCGACCGCTTGGAACGACGGGGTACGACGTGACGGAGATCGGACTCGGAACGTGGCAACTCGGCGGCGACTGGGGAGACGTCTCGGACGAGGAGGGACGCGACGCCGTCCGCGCGGCGTTGGACGAGGGCATCGACTTCCTCGACACCGCGGACGTGTACGGCGACGGCCGGAGCGAACGACTCGTCGGCGAGGTGGTGGACGAACGCGACGCGTGGGACGACGTGACCGTCGCCACGAAGGCGGGCCGCCGCCTCGACCCCCACGAGGCCGACCGCTACACCGCCGAGAACCTCGACCGGTTCGTGGACCGAAGCAGAGAGAACCTCGGCGTCGATTCGCTGGACCTCCTCCAGCTTCACTGCCCGCCGCGCGAGGTGTACTACCGCCCCGAGGTGTTCGACGCCCTCGACGCTCTGCGGGACGACGGTAAACTCTCCCACTACGGCGTGAGCGTCGAGAAAGTCGAGGAGGGACTGAAGGCCATCGAGTATCCGGGCGTCGAGACGGTGCAGATAATCTTCAACCCGTTCCGTCAGCGTCCCGCCGAGGTGTTCTTCCGCGAGGCGAAGCGACGGAACGTGGGCGTCATCGTCCGCGTCCCCCTCGCCTCGGGCCTCCTCACGGGCGCACTCTCGCGAGATACCGAGTTCCCCGAGGACGACCACCGCAACTACAACCGCGAGGGCGACGCGTTCGACGTGGGCGAGACGTTCGCGGGCGTCCCGTTCGAGGAGGGACTGACCGCGGCGGAGGAGTTGGAAGCCGTCGTCCCCGAGGGAACGACGCTGGCGCAGTTCACGCTCCGGTGGATTCTCTCGTTCGACGCCGTCTCGACGATCATCCCCGGGTCGCTGAACCCCGACCACATCGCCGACAACGTCGCCGCCGCCTCGCTTCCGCCCCTCTCGGCGGACCAACTCGAACGCGTCGAGTCGGTGTACGACGAACGCGTTCGCGAACACGTCCACCACCGCTGGTGACGCCGAGGGCGTCCGATCCGCGCGAACGTATTAGAAAACGTACCGATCGAAACGTTGCCTAACCGCGCCCGTTCTCCATCTCGTGACGTTTCCCTCCAGGGGGTGACATTTACCAAACACCTATTGCGCCGCCCGCCTTACCGGCGAAACCACGCATGGACGACGACCGTTCTTTCACGACGCCGCTACAGATGGGAGTCATCGGGCTGGGATACATCGGGACCACCGTCGGGGGTGAGTTCGACGCGCACCCGGACGTCAGCGTCACCGCGCTCTGCGACGTGAACGAGTCCGCACGGAAGCAGGGCGGGGAGACGTTCCACGTCCCGGAGTCCTCGCAGTACGAGGACTACCAGCGGATGTACGACGAGGAGACGGACTTGGACGCGGTTCTCGTCGGGACGCCTCATACGCTCCACTACGAGCAGGTGTCCGCCGCGTTCGACGCCGGCCTCCACGTCTACTGCGACAAGCCGATGACGACGGACTTGGAGACGGCCCGCGAGTTGTACGAACGGTCCCGAGAGAGCGAGGAGATGCTCATGGTCGGCTACCAGCGCCACCTCAACCCCTCGTTCCGGTCGGCCCGGAAGCGCTGGGAGGGGACGGACCGGTCGCCCAACTGGCTCACCGCCGAGGTGACGCAGGATTGGGTGGACCGCTTCGAGGGCACGTGGCGGCAGAACCCGGACCTGAGCGGCGGCGGCTACCTGTACGACACCGGGAGCCACCTGCTCGATGCGATTCTGTGGACGACCGGACTGACCCCGACGGCGGTCTCCGCCGACATGCAGTTCATCGACGACGAACGGCGCGTGGACGGCGTCGGAAGCCTGCGCATCCGGTTCGAGGAGGGGGCGACGGCCACCGTCGCGGTGAACGGCGACGCGCCCGCGACGCGAGAGCACATCCACGTCTGGGACGACGACGGTGCGGTGTACCTCGAAGGCCGGGAGTGGGAGCCTCGCAACCTGAAGACCATCGACCCCGACAGCACCGAGCACGTCCCGTACGTGGACTTCGAGAAACAGCACAACCGCGCGGCGGACTTCCTGCGCGCCCTCCGCGAGGGGACGGACCCGCCGGCGACGGCCCACGACGGCCTGCGCGTCACCGCCGTCACGGAGGCGGCCTACGAGTCCGCGCGCGCCGACGGCGAGTGGGTGAGCATCGACATCGACTCCGTCTCGGAGGCGACGGCCGGGACGACGCCGCGTTCCTCGGACGCGTCGGACGACTGAGCGCCGGCGCGGAACGGTCGGCCGCCGCCCTCTTCGACCGCGATTTCTGACCTATCGCCTGCCGGGCCACAGAGTCCTTCCCCGTCGGTACCCTCCGTCCAGACATGGCACCGGACGACTCCGACGACCTGGCGGAACGAGACATCCGAGACGCGAACGAGCGGAGACACGAACGCACGGAACACGTCGAGAACATCCTCAAAGAGACGGACACCTCGCTGGACGACCACAAGTACCCCGCGACAAGCGAGGAACTATCGCGCGCGTACGGAGACCAGACCAGCGACCTGCCGAACGAGACGGAGTCGCTCGGGAGCGTGTTCGACCGCCTCGACGACGAGTACGACTCGGCCCAAGAGGCGCGCGAGGCCGTCTACAACGAACTGACCGGCGAGGCGATGTCGGACCGCACGCCCGAGGGCGGCGTCGACGCGGCGGAGGCGAACGACCAGCGAAACCTCGAAGAGATAGACGACGTCGAGGACGACCGCACGAGCGGAAACTGACCCCCCGACGCGCCGTCCGCCGTCCCGCCGTCCGAACGTTTCCGCCTCTCGTGGCTATTTATCCGCGCACCTCCGACGTGAGCGTATGGCGACTCGTCTCCCCGACGCAGAGTTCGAAACCCGTCTCACGCTCGTCCGCGGCCGCCTCGCCGACGCGGACGCCGACGCGGCGGTGTGGTTCGACGCGACGAGCATCGAGTATCTGACCGGCTTTCACCACGTCCAGACGGAGCGACCGGTCGTCCTCGCGGTGACCCAGGACCGCGTCAAAATCACCGTCCCCCGCCTCGAAGTCGAACGCGTCTCCGAGACGCCGACCATCGACGCCGTCCACCGCTACTTCGACTACCCCGGCGGCGACCCCACGGAGACGGCGGTTGAGATGCTCCGCGGACTCGGCGCGGAACGCGTCGCTGCGGACGCAGACGGCGCGCCCGGCGTCATGGGCTTTCGCGGGCCGTCGTTGTCGGACGTTCTCGACGTGGAGACGCAGAACTGGGTCGGACGGATGCGCTGGGAGAAGTCCGACGCCGAAATCGACTGCATCCGCGAGTCGGCGAAGTGGGCCAACCTCGGCCACCGCCACCTCGCCGACTACACCGAAGTCGGCGCGCACCCCGCGACGGTCTCCCAACGCGCCTCGATGGAGGCGTCGCGCACGATGCTCGATACCCTCGGCGACCGATACGCCGTCCGCGTCCGCGGCGACGGCCCGGTGACGGCCGGCTACGTAAGCGGCCGCGAGACGACGCTTCCGCACGGCCACACGCCGAACGAACGGCTCTCGGAGGGCGACGCGATAATCACCGGCGCGACGGCGAACGTGGACGGCTACTACTCCGAACTCGAACGCACGATGTTCGTCGGCGACCCCTCGCCGGAGGACGCCCACTACTTCGAGGTGATGCTCGAAGCCCAGACCATCGCCATCGACTCGCTCGGCCCCGGCGTCGAGATAGCGTACGTCGACGACGCCGTGACGGAGTACTTCGAGGAACAGGGCGTCGCCGACTTGGCGCAACACCACGTCGGACACAACATCGGCCTCGACGGCCACGAACCGCCGTACATCGACGGCGGGTGGACCGACCACGTCGCCGCCGACTACGCCGACGCCTCCGAGGGGGACGAGCGGATGGCCCCCGGACACGTCTACACCGCCGAACCCGGCATCTACACGGAAGAGGCGGGCTACCGCCACTCCGACACCGTCGCCGTCACCGAGAACGGGACGGAGACGCTGACGTACTACCCCCGCGACCTCGAATCGAACGTGATTCGGTAGCTCCGCCCACCACTTCCGCCGAACGGGTCACTTTCGCTCCGCTCTCGGCGGAGGTTCAAGGGGAGTCGAACGCTGGTCCCGCCATGGCAGTTGCGAAGTGGACGAGTCTCGCGCTTCCCGTCGCGGCGCCGTACGACTTCCGGCGGTCGGTCGAGTACCTCGACCGGTTCGCGCCCGCGTCCGACGGCACCGCCGGTCACCGCGAGGCCGTCGTCACGGGCGGGTTCGCCCCCGAACCGTTCGTCGCCCACCTGCACGCGGACGAGTGCGGCCTCGTGCGCGCCCGGGTGGAGTGGGTCGAGGAACCGGGCGACGGAAACGCGGTGGCGGAGCGCCTCGATTCGTTCCTCTCTTTCTCCGACGACCCCTCGCCGTTGTACGACGCCGCCGCCTCGGACCCGGCGTTCGCGCGCGCCGTCGCCGACCTGCGCGGCTACCACCACGTCCGCTTCCCGACGCCGTTCGAGGCCGCCTGCTGGGCCGCCATCTCGCGTCGGACGCCGACGGCCCTCCGGTGGAA
>NZ_JBHSXH010000015.1:610781-1196532 GCF_042662625.1 Halopelagius fulvigenes | reverse complement strand
CCGGCGACGCCGGGTCTTCGACCCTCCGTCTGTTCCCGACGCCGGGACGCGTCGCGGCGGCCCCCGAGACGGTCCGAGAAACGCTGGACGACGAAGCCGCGCGGGCCGTCCTCGCGGCCGCGGAGGCGTTCGAAGGCGAGGACCTCTCGGCGCTCTCGTCGCGGAGTCTCGTCGCCCGCCTCTCCGAGGTTCGGGGGTTCGACCCCCGGTCGGCCACCTTCGTCGCGCGCCGCGGGTTCGGCCGCGCGTCGCTCCTCCCCGTCCGAGAGCGTCGCCTCCGGGAGGCCGTCGCCGACCTGTACGGCCTCGACGACGCCACCGACGACGATATCGTACGGCTGAGCAACGCGTACGGAGACCACCGGGGGTACTGGGCGCACTACGTCCGGGCGTGGGCGTCCCTCCGCGACGGCGGCGACGGCGGCGGTGACGCCGGCGACGACTGAGCGCCGTCCACCTCCGGCATATTGAAGTCGAATTTCGCTCACTCTCATGACGTGGCAGTCTCTTTCGACCTCTTCGGCACCCTCGTCTCCGTGGACCGAACCGCCGACCCCGCGGCGGCGGTGGCGGCGGAACTCCGCGAACGGGGCGTCGCCGTCCCGGACGACTGGGCGGCGGCGTACGGCGAAGTCCACGTGGACGCCCCCGAGGGCGCGGAAGTCCCCCTCCCGGCGCACGTCGCCGCCGCCCTCCGCTCTCGCGGCGTCGAGGTGCCCGCGAACGCCGCCCGCCGGGCCGTCGTCGCCGCCTTCGACCCCGACGTGGAGACGCGCCCCGGCGCGGCGGAGGCTATCGCCGCGGCGGCGGAACGCGGCCCCGTCGGCCTCCTCTCGAACTGTTCGGTCCCGGAACTCGTCGCGCGGACGACCATCCGCGCGGACTTCGACCGCGACGCCTTCGACGCGACGGTGACCAGCGTCGCCTGCGGGTGGCGAAAGCCCCACCCCGAGGCGTTCCGCACGCTGGCGAATCGACTCGGCGTCGCCCCCGAAACGCTCGTCCACGTCGGCGACGACCCGGAGGCGGACGGCGGCGTCGAGGCCGTCGGCGGGCGGTTCGTGGACGTCGCGGACGTTCCGCTGGAGACGCTGGCGGCGCGCCTCCGCGACGGGGGAGAGTCGTGCCCCTGACCGCAACCGCGGCGGTGGGCCTCGCCGCCGCCTTGGACGCCGCGTTCGCCGAACCGCCGACGCGACTCCACCCCGTCGCGCGGTTCGGCCGCCTCGTGGGCGCGGTGGACCGCGAGTGGTCCCGTCCCCGACTCGTCGGCGTCGTCGCCGCCGTCTCGCTTCCACTTCTCTTCGCGGGCGCGGGCGCTGGCGTCGTCGCCGCCGGTTCGACGCTCCACCCCTCCCTCGGCGCTCTCCTCGCCGGACTCGTCCTCTTCTCGACGACGAGCCTCAGGATGCTCCTCGATTCCGCCCGCGAGGTAGTCGCCGAGGCGGACGCCGACATCGACGCTGCGCGCCTGTCGCTCCGCTCTCTGGCCGGGCGCGACGCCTCCGCGTTGGACGCCGCGCACCTCCGCTCCGCGGCCGTCGAGAGCGTCGCGGAGAACCTCGCTGACGGCCTCGTCGCACCCCTCGCCGCGTTCGCGGTCTGCGCGCCGTTCTCGCTCCCCCTGGCCGCGGGCGCGGCCGCGTGGGTGAAAGGCGTCAACACGCTCGACTCGATGCTCGGCTACCGGTCGAAGCCCGTCGGGTGGGCCCCCGCCCGCCTCGACGACGCCGCGATGTGGCTCCCGGCGCGCCTCTCGGCCCTCCTCGTGGCCGTCGCCGCCGGGACGCCGACGCTCGTCTCGTCCGACCGGGTTCGCTCGTTGGCGCGGCGGCCCGCCTCGCCGAACTCCGGGTGGCCGATGGCGACGATGGCGGCGGCGCTTCCGGCGCGACTGACGAAACCGGGCGCGTACGACCTCGACCCCGGCGCGGCCGCCGGCGGGCCGTCCTCGCCGCTCCCCTCCGCCGACGACGCCGCCCGCGCCGTCGCGGTGACGCGCCGCGCCGGACTGCTGGCCGTCGCCCTCGCGGGGGTGGTCGCGTGGTTCTGACTCTGACGGCCGTCCGCGGCGGCCTGACGTTCCTCACTCGCCTCCCCGTCGAGAGCGACGAGGAGTCGTGGGAGGCGTTCCGCCGGACGCCCGCCGCGTTCCCCCTCGTCGGCTACGTCGTCGGTCTCCTCGCGGCAGTCGCGCTCTCGCTTCCCCTCCCCGCGCCGACGGCGGTTGCGCTCTACCTCCTCGTCCTCTACCTCCTCACGGGCGTCACGCACGCCGACGGCCTCGCGGACGTGGGCGACGCCGCCGCCGTCCACGGCGACGCGGAGCGTCGCACGGCGGTGCTGAAAGACTCCGCCACCGGGGTCGGCGGCGCGTTATCGCTCGGCGTCGTCCTGCTCGTTCTCGCCCTCGGCGCGTTCTCCCTCACGATTTCGCGCGGGTGGCATCCGCCGGCCGTCTTCGCCGTCGCCCTCGCCGCCGAAGTCGGCGCGAAGGCCGGGATGGCGTACCTCGTCTGCGCGGGCACCCCCGCCCACGAGGGGATGGGGTCCGCGCTCGTAGGCGAGGCCGACGCCTCGGACCTCCGACCGGTCGCCGTCGCTCTCGCGCCCCTCCTTCTCGTCGCCGCGTTCGCGGGCGGGGCGGGCGTCGTCGCCGCGGCACTCGCGCCCGTCGGCGTCGCGTCCCTCGTCGGTCGGTGGGCGGACGACCGCCTCGGCGGCGTCAGCGGCGACGTGTTCGGCGCGGCCAACGAACTCGGGCGCGCCGTCGGACTCCACGCGGGGGTGATAGCGTGGACGCTCTTCTGATATGCGGCGGCCGCGGCACCCGCCTCGGCGGCGAGACGGAGAAACCCCTCGTCCGTATCGACGGGACGGCGATGTTCGACCGAGTGACGGCGGCACTCCGCGAGAGCGGCGTCGATACCCTCCACGCCGTCGTCTCCCCGAACGCCCCCGAGACGGCCGCTCACGCGCGCGAGAGCGGAATCTCGACCGTCGAGACGCCCGGCGAGGGGTACGTCGATGACCTCGGGTGTGCCCTCGATGCGGTCGGTCGCCCCGCCGTCACCGTCGCCGCGGACTTGCCCCTCCTCGCCGCCACCCACGTGGACGACGCCGTCGCGGCGGCGCGGCGGGCGGGTTCCGAAGGCGAGTGCGCGTCGGTGACGGTCTGCGTCCCGGCGGCGTTGAAGCGCCGACTCGGCGCGTCCGCGGACACCACCTTCGACCGCGACGGGCGGGAACTCGCGCCGACCGGACTGAACGTCGTGTCGGAATCCCCGGACGACACCGTGCGGGTTACGTACGACGCCCGCCTCGCGGTCAACGTGAACCGACCGGACGACGCGGAACTCGCGGAGGACCTGTGCGACTGATACTCGTCGCGGGCACCACCCGCACGGCGGAACGAGACGGCATCAGCGCCGCGGGCGCGACGCGGGACCTGCTCCTCCACACGCCGAGCGCGGACGCGGAGATTCTGACGTACGGCGAGCCGATTCGCGCGCCGGTCACGCCGGTCAGTCCGTCGGGGTGTCCGACGCCCGCGGCGGTCACCCGCGCGGTGTACGAACTGCTGGACTTCGAGGCGACCGTCGTGGACGGCGGTCTGGCGCGTCCGACCGCCGCGCCGACGGTGACGGTGGGCGCGAAACCCGGCCGCGACATCGGCGAACCGGACCCCGTTCAGACCGCGCCGGGGGCGTTCGCCGCCGCGCGGGAACTCGGGCGCGCGCTTCCCGACGAGGAGATCGTCGTCGGCGAGACGGTGCCCGGCGGGACGACGACGGCGATGGCCGTCCTCCGCGCCCTCGGCGAGGAGTGGCCCGTCTCCTCGTCGCTCCCCGAGAACCCGGTCGAACTGAAGGAACGGGCCGTCGCCGAGGCGTTCGAGTCGTCGGACCTCGAACCCGGACGGGCGGCCCACGCGCCCGAGTTGGCCGTCAGGTTCGTCGGCGACCCCGTCCTCGCGGTGGCCGCGGGACTGGCCGCGGGCGCGCTCGAATCGGGGACCGAGGTGATTCTCGGCGGCGGGACGCAGATGCTCGCCGTCGCCGCACTCGTCCGCCACGCGGGCGTCCCCGAGTCGATGACGCTCGCCACCACGTCCTACCTCCGCGACGACGTGCCCGAACTCCCCGCCGCGGCGGCGTCGTTCGACCTCGAACTGGTCGTCACCGACCCGGGGTTCGACGCCCCGGACGCCGGTCCCCTCTCGGCCTACGCCGACGGCGTGGCGAAGGAGGGGGCCGCGATGGGCGGCGCGCTCTATCTCGCCTCGCGAGAAGGCGTTTGCGAGCGCGTAGCCGACGCAACGCTTGATATGCTGGCACGTCTCAATGTGGACGATGGACCCTGATGCCGTCTCCTCCGTGTCTCGGGTTCCGCACGGCGGTTCCGACGACGACCGGCTCGTGGACTTCAGCGCCAACACGAACCCGCGGCAGCCGCCGGGGGCGGCGATGGCGTACGAGGCGGCGTTCGGCGTCACCTCCCGGTACCCCGCCGACGATTACGCCGACTACCGCATCGCCGCCGCGAGATACGTCGATTGCGCCCCCCGACAGGTCGTCCCCACCGCCGGCGGACTCGCAGCCCTCCGACTCGCCTTCGGCGTGACGGTCGACAGCGGAGAGACCGTCGTCCTCCCCGAGCCGAGTTTCGGCGAGTACGACCGCGAAGTCCGACTGCAGGGCGGCGTCCCCGTCCCCGTCGCCCACGACGAACTGCTCTCCGTGGACCCGTCCGGTCACGCCGCCGTCGTCGTCTGCAACCCGAACAACCCGACCGGCGAGGCGTACCCGCCGACGGACCTCCGCGCGTTCCTCGCGCGGTGCCGGGAGGCGGGCACCGTCCTCGTCGCCGACGAGGCGTTCCTCGATTTCACGGACTACCCCAGCCTGGCCGGCGAGGACGGCGTCGTCGTCGCTCGCTCCCTGACGAAGATGTTCGGCATGCCCGGCCTGCGCGCGGGGTTCGCCGTCGCGACCGGTGGTCTCCTCGACAGACTGGAGCGCGCGCGCCCGACGTGGGCGCTGTCGGCCCCCGCCGCCGACGTGGGCGAGTACTGCCTGAAACAATCGTCGTTCGTCGCCGAGACGCGCGACCGGGTGTTCGATGAACGCACCCGGATGCGGAACGCCCTCGAAGGCGCGTACGACGTCCACCCCTCGGACGCCCCCTTCCTCCTCCTCAACGTGGGCGAGAGGGACGTGGACGACCTGTTGGCCCACGCCAGAAGTCACGGGCTGTCGCTCCGCGACGCGCGGACGTTCCCCCGACTGGACTCGCACGTCCGCGTCGCCGTCCGCCGACCGAAAGAGAACGACAGGCTCATCGAAGCCCTCCTCAACGCCTGAGACGTGTCCGACACCGCCGGCGTCTTCGACTGCCTCGTCCGCGACGGCGTCTGCCGCCTCCGCAGACCCGAGACCCGGTGGCTCTCGACGGGACACGCCGGCGGCGAGTCCGTCGGCCCCGCCGCGTACAACGTGAGCGTCCCCGAGGGCTGGGCGGACAGAGACGTGGACGGCTACGTCGCGCGCCGACTCGCGGACACCGGGTTCGACGAGGACGGCCCGGCGTTGCTCACCGGCGTCTCGATGCGTCACGCGCGCGTCGCCCGACTCGGACCGGTCGAAGCCGTCGTCACCGCGGGCGTCAGTAACCCCGCCGCGTTGCCCCTCGACTCGGGGGGTTCGACCGTCGGGTCCGACGGCTCCGGCGACCCCGACGCCGACACGGACGCGACGCCCGCCGGCACGGTGAACGTCCTCGTCGGGACGACGCGCGCCCTCGAACCGGGTGCGCTCGAAAACCTCGTCGCCGTCGCCGCCGAGGCGAAGGCGGCGACCCTCCTCTCGCGGACGGGCGTTCCGGGGACGACGACGGACGCGGTGGTCGTCGCCTGCGACCCCGCGGGCGACTCGGCGGCGTACTCCGGGAGCGCGACGGAGGTTGGGGCGGCGGCCCGCGCCTGCGTGCGCGACGCCCTCCTCGCCTCCCTCGATTCGCGCTACGCCGACGAGGCCCCGCCGGAATCCGTCTCCGAGGCGGCGCACGGCGTCGTCACCGACGACCGGGCGGCGGTGTCGCGCCCGCCGGGTGCGGAGCGACCGAACCGTTCTTGACCGCACCCGCGCCACGGAGACGTATGCGCGGTAACACCGACGAGACGCGGGACCGGGCGGCCTCCGTCCTTGAGTCGAACCGCCGGGACGGCTACACCATCCCCTCGGCGACGCTGTACCCCTTCCAGTGGAACTGGGACAGCGCGTTCGTCGCGGTCGGTCTGGCCCGGACCGACCCCGAGGCGGCCAAGCGGGAGATCCGGACGCTTCTGGACTCGCAGTGGCGAAACGGGATGGTCCCCCAAATCGCGTTCTGGTCGGACGCCGGCGGCTACTTCCCCGGCCCCGAGGAGTGGGGAATCTCCGCGGACCGGACGGGCGGCACCGTCCGGACGAGCGGAATCACGCAACCGCCGATGGTCGTCCCCGCCGCACGCCACGCGTACGACCTGACGGGCGACGAGGCGTTCCGCGACGCCGTCCTGCCCGCCCTCCGCGACCACTGCGAGTGGTGGCGCACCGAACGCTCCGACGACGGCGAACTCGTCTGGGTGCGGCACCCGTGGGCGACGGGGATGGACGACTCGCCCGCGTGGCGCGCCCCCCTCGAACGGTTCGACCCCGGCGACGTGGAGTACGTCCGCGAGGACCGCAAGGACGAGAACTTCGCCGCGCAACGGCCGACGGACTGGGACTACGACCGCTACGTCGCCCTCGTCCGGCAGGGCCGGGCGCTGGATTGGGACGAGGAACGCCTCCGCCGCGAGTCGCCGTTCGTCGTCGAGGACGTGCTGACGAACGCCCTGTACGTCCGGGCCTGCGAGTCGCTCTCGGCGCTGTTCGCCGACGCGGGCGACGACGAGGCGGCGGCCGAGTGGGACGCGCAGGCGACGGCGACGCGGCGCGCCCTGCGGGAGCGACGGTGGGACGACGAACTCGGCCTGTACGTCTCCTACGACCTCGTCTCCGACGAACCGCTCTCGGTCCCCTCCGTCGCCGGCCTCCTCCCGACGCTCGCGGGTGCCCCCGACGACCACCAGCGCGAACGACTCCGCGAGACGCTCTCGGAGTTTCTCGCGTACGACTACGCTGCCCCGTCGTACGTCGGACCCGACGTGGACTACGACCGCTACTGGCGCGGGCCGGTGTGGCAGAACGTGAACTGGCTGCTCGAACGCGGCCTGCGCCGCGTCGGGTTCGACGAGGAGGCGGCGCGCGTCCGCGAGGACAGCGTCTCGCTGATTCGGTCCGCGGGCTTCCGCGAGTACTTCAACCCCGAGACGGGCGCGGGCCGGGGGAGCGACCGCTTCTCGTGGAGCGCGGCGCTCTACCTCGATTGGACCGCCGCCGACCCCCTCGCCGTCCCGAACCGATGAGACTCTTACCTCGGGCGACGACCGTACGCGTATGACCGACGGCGACGCCTCCGACGCGCCGACCGGCGAGGAGTCCCGCCCCGCCCGAACGCTCCTCGTCGCGGGCACCGCGAGCCACGTCGGCAAGAGCACCGTCGTCGCGGGCCTCTGCCGCCGCCTCGCGGACCGGGGCGTCTCCGTCGCGCCGTTCAAGGCGCAGAACATGAGCAACAACGCCCGCGCCGTCCCCCGGGCCGACGCAGTTCGGGACGAAAGCGAGAGCGACCGAGACGTCTTCGGCGAGGTGGGCGTCTCGCAGTACGTCCAAGCGCGGGCAGCGCGAGTTCGCCCGACGACCGACCACAACCCCGTCCTGTTGAAACCCCGCGGCGACGGGGAGTCGCAACTCGTCGTGGACGGCGAGGCGGTGGCGCACCTCTCCGCGGGCGAGTACTACGACTCCCATTGGAACCGCGCGCGGACCGCCGCGGAGGCGGCCCACGACCGCCTCGCCGCCCGCCACGACGTTATCGTCGCCGAGGGCGCGGGGTCGATAGCGGAGATAAACCTCCACGACAGGGACCTCTCGAACGTCGAGGCGGCGCGCTTTTCGGACGCGGACGTGCTTCTCGTCGCGGACATCGAACGCGGCGGCGTCTTCGCCTCCCTCGTCGGAACGCTCGAACTGATGCCCGACGACGTGCGCGAACGCGTCGTCGGCGCGGCGGTGACGAAGTTCCGCGGCGACCGGTCGATCCTGGACCCCGGCCTCGACGCGTTCGAGGAGCGAACGGGCGTTCCGATACTGGCCGTCCTCCCGTACGACGACCCCGGACTCCCTGAGGAGGACAGCGTCTCGCTCCCCGCCGAGGGCGAACGGGCGACGCTCGGCGGTCCCGATTCCGCCGACGAGGGCGTCGCCGTCGCCGTCCCGCGCCTGCCGCGCATCTCGAACGCGACGGACCTCGAACCCCTCGCGGCGGAACCCGGCGTCCGCGTCGCCTTCGTCCCCCTCGATTCGGACCTCTCTTCCGCCGACGCCGTCGTCATCCCGGGGACGAAGAACACCGCCGACGACCTCCTCGCCTGCCGCGAGGCCGGACTCCACGACCGACTCCGGACGTTCGACGGCCCCGTCGTCGGCCTCTGCGGCGGCTACCAGTTGCTCGGGGAGAGACTCCTCGCCGCCGACGCCGAGGGGACGGGCGACCGGACCGAGATTCCCGGCGTCGGACTGCTCCCGGTCGAGACGGCGTTCTCCCCGGAGAAGCGCGTCGCGGCCGTCGAGTGGACCGTCGAGGGGTCGGGCCCCGTCGCGGGCGCGACCGGCCCCGTCTCCGGCTACGAGATTCACGCCGGCGAGACGCGGGCGACGGCGGCGGTCGAGACGCCATTTACGGACCCCGAGACGGGCGCGAGCGACGCCTCCCTCGGCGCGCGCCGCGGGGACGCCCTCGGGACGTACCTCCACGGCCTCTTCGAGAACGACGTGGCGCGGGCGGCGTTCGTCCGCCGAGTCTTCGAGGCGGCGGGGGTCGAACCGCCCGAACGCGACTCCGCGGCGGACGGCCGACCCGCCGACCCGTACGACCGCGCGGCGACGCTCGTCTCGGAGATTCCGCTCGACGCGCTTTTCGGAGACTTCGACGGGCGAAGCCCGTCGGACAACCGGACGTAGTCCGGTAACGCGGTGGCCCCGCGTGACTCGGAGTGACCGTCCGCCGAACGCCTCATACCCCTCGCGCCCTTCGAATCCGACGATGGAGACGCCGCCGTACGCCCTCCGGGCGAACCTCTCGACGGGCGAGACGCGCCGCGAACGACTCCCCGCGGACTGGGGAGAGCGGTTCGTCGGCGGGAAGGGTCTCGCCGCGCGCTACCTCTACGAGGCGCTGGACCCCGGGACGGACCCGCTCTCGGCGGAGAACGTCCTGATTTTCGCGCTCGGCCCCCTCTCGGGCCACCTCCCCGGCGAGACGCGCGTCGCCGCCGTCACGAAGTCGCCGCTGTCGGGCGCGTTTCTCGACTCCTACGTCGGCGGGTCGTTCGCCTCCCGCCTCGTCGGGTCGCTCCGACCGAACGCGCTCCTCGTCGTCGAGGGCGTCGCGCCGGAACCGTCGGCCCTCGTCGTCTCCGACGGCGACGTTCGGATCGCGCGGACCGACTCGTGGGGCGAGGATGCGCTTACGACCGACGCCGCGTTCGACGGCGGCGTCGCCTGCATCGGCCCGGCGGGCGAGAACGGCGTCCGGTTCGCCACCGTCGCGGTGGACGGCGGCGACCACCACTTCGGGCGCGGCGGCGTCGGGGCCGTCTTCGGGTCGAAGCGACTGAAGGCCGTCGCCGCCCGCGACGACCCGCCGACGCCGAGCGAGGAGTCCGAGGAACTCGCGGCGTCGTTCCGGTCGAGCGACGCCGGTCGGTGGTTGGACGCCCACGGGACGGTCGGCACCGTCGAGTTCGCCGACGCGGCGGACGTACTTCCGACGCGCGGGTGGCGCGACGGCACGTTCGCGGGCGCGGAGGACATCGGCATCGAGGCGGTGCGCGCGGCGGCCGTCGCGCGCGAAACGTCCGACGACGACGTTCCCGGCGACTTTCGCGTCGGCGGCGAGGGCGACGACGGACCCGGGGGCGGCGAGGGCGACGACGGACCCGGGGGCGGCGAGGAGACGGTGCCGCGCGGCGCGACGCCCATCTCCCTCGGCGCGGCCCTCGGAATCGACGACTTCGACGCCGTCGCCGAACTCGGCGGCCTCTGCGACCGACTCGGCCTCGACGTGATTTCGGCCGGCAACGCCGTCGCGTGGGCCATCCGCGCCGCCGAGGAGGGGTATCTCGCCGAGGGCGCGCCGGCGTTCGGCGATGCGGAGTCCGCGCGGGAACTGCTGGAGAACGTCGCGCGACGGGAGACGGAACTGGGGGACGCGCTCGCCGAGGGGGTGGCGGCCGCCGCCGACAGGTTCGGCGGTTCGGACCTCGTGCCCGTCGTCAAGGGCGTCTCGCTGCCGACGTACGACCCCCGAGGCTCCCCGGCGCAGGCGCTCGCATATGCGACAAGCGACAGGGGCGCGTGCCACCGCCGCGCACGGCCGGTCGTCGAGGAGGTGTTCGCCACCGAGGCGTGGACGGAGGCGGAACGCGCCGCCAGCGTCGTCGCCGAACAGGACGCCCGCGCCGCCTCGTGGTGTCTCGTCGCCGACGACTTCGTGGGCGACGTGCTGTCGGAGCGTGCGGCGGAGATGCTCGAAGAGCGCGGCTACGACGTCGATTTGGAGACGCTCGGAGAACGAGTGTGGAACCTCACGCGCCTGTTCAACGTCCGCGAGGGGTTCGACCGTTCGGACGACTCCCTGCCGGTCGCCCTCCGCCGATCGCAGGTTCGGGGGCACCGCGAGGGGTTGGACGCCGACGCGTTCGAGTCGTTGCTCTCTGCGTACTACGAGCGTCGCGGGTGGGACGAGTCGGGGCGGCCCGCGCGTTCGACACTCGAACGGTTAGATCTACTCTCGGACGCGGACGCGGAGACGCCCCTCGGCGAGTGAGGTCAGTCGTCCGCGCCGGACTCGCCGGCCGGCGGGTCTCCCTGCTCTTCGCGGCCCGCGGTGGCGTCGCCCGGCATCTCGACGGTGAACGGTTCCTCGTCGGGCTCCGGGCCGAGCGGTTCGATCTTCACGCTCGACACCTTGTACTCGGGGATGTGCGAGGTGGGGTCGGTCTCGTGCGCCGTGAGTTCGTTGACCGCGCCGCGGGCGAAGTGCATCGGGATGAAGACGACGCCCTCGTCGGACGTCTCCTCCACGTCCGCGCGGACGACGATGCTCCCGCGTCGCGAGGAGACGCGGACGTACTCGCCGTCCGAGACGCCCAGCGTCTCGGCCATGTCCGGGTGGATGGTGACGAAGCTCTCCGGGACGCTGTGCATCAACGCCTCGACGCGCCGCGTCATCGTCCCCGTGTGCCAGTGGTAGAGGACGCGCCCCGTCGTGAGCATCAGCGGGTACTCCTCGTCCGGCATCTCCTTCGGCCCGGCGTAGTCGGCGGGGACGAACCGCGCGCGTCCGTCCTCGAAGTTGAACTCCTTCTCGTAGAGGTACGGCGTCCCGGCGTGCTCCTCGTCCCAGACGGGCCACTGGAGGCTGCCGTCCTCCTCCGCGAGGCGGCCGTAGTCGACGCCGCCGTAGATGGGGACGAGCGAGGATATCTCCTCCATCACGTCGGAGGGGTCGTCGTAGTCCCACTCGTAGCCGAACCGGTCGGCGAGGTCGATGAGTATCTCGAAGTCGGACTTCGCCTCCCCCGGCGGGTCGATGGCGGGGCGAACCCGCTGGATGCGGCGCTCGGTGTTCGTGAACGTCCCCGACTTCTCGGCGGCGGAGGCGGCGGGCAGAACCACGTCGGCGTACTGGGCGGTCTCGGTGAGGAAGATGTCCTGCACTGCGAGGAAGTCCAACTTCTGGACCGCCTGTTGGGCCTCGGTGGTGTTCGGTTCCGAGAGCGCGGGGTTCTCGCCCATGATGTACATCCCGTGGAGTTCCCCGTCCATCATCGCCTCGTACTGTTCGGGGAGGCGGAGGCCCACCCTGTCCGGCGGGCGGACGCCCCACGCGTCCTCGAACTTGTCGAGCACCTTGTCGTCTTGGAGGTCCTGGTAGCCCGGAAGCGTGTGAGGGGCGGGGCCCATGTCGCCGCCGCCGCCCTGCACGTTGTTCTGTCCGCGGAACGGCGACAGTCCCGCGCCGGGTTTCCCCATGTTCCCCGTCACGAGGGCGAGGTTCGTCATCGCCAGCACGTTGCGCGTCCCGTGGGCGTGTTGGGTCATCCCCATCGCCCACCCGAAGATGCAGGTGTCGGCCGTCGCTATCGTCTCGGCCGCCTCCTTCAACTCCTCCGGCGGGACGCTCGACAGTTCCTCGACCCGTTCGGGCGTGAACGGTTCGACCTTCTCTTTCAGTTCCTCGAAGCGCTTCGTCCGGTTCTCGATGAACTCCTCGTCGTGGAGGTCCTCGGAGATGATGTGGTTTATCATCCCGTTTATCCACGCGATGTCGCTCCCGGGGCGCGTCCGGGTGTACTGCGTGGCGTGTTCGGCGAGTCCGACCCGCCGCGGGTCGAAGACGAACAGGTCCGCGCCGTCGCGGGCGTTCTGCTTGATGCGCGTGGCGAGGACGGGATGGCTCTCGGTGGTGTTCGACCCCGTGATGAGGTAGCAGTCCGTCTCGCCGACGTCCTCGTTGATCCGCGTCGCCATCGCGCCGTAGCCGACGGTCTGTTGTAAGCCGGCGACCGTCGAGGAGTGACAGAGGCGAGCGCAGTTGTCCACGTGCGGCGTCTGCAACACCTGCCGGGCGAACTTCTGGTTCAGGAAGTTCTCCTCGTTCGTCGCCTTCGAGGAGGAGGTGACGGCGATGGAGTCGGTGCCGTACTCCTCTCGAACCGCGGTGAGGTTCTCGTATATCTCGTCTAGCGCCTCCTCCCACGTCGCCTCGCGGAACTCGCCGTCCTCCCTGATGAGGGGCGTGTCGAGTCTGTCGTCGCTGTCGGCGAAGTCGTAGCCGAACTTCCCCTTCACGCACGTCGAGAAGTCGTTGGCGGGGGCCGAACTGTCGTCCTCGGTGGGGCGGACGCCGAGTATCTCGCCGTCCTTGCCGTACAACTCGAACCGACAGCCGACGGCGCAGTAGTTGCAGGTGGTCTCGGCCTTGTTGACCCGCGAGAGGCGGGCGTCGCCGATAGTCGTCGCCAGGCCGAACAGCCACCCCGCGGGAATCGACTCGGAGGTGACGTCCTCCGCGACGTGTTCTATCCGCTGCATCATCGTCTTCCCGACGCGCCTCCCGTTCTCGCGCGCCTGTCGCTTCGCCTTCTCCATGTAGCGCGCGACGCCGGAGAGGTCGTCCGACTCGGCCGCGCCGGCCGCGGCCGTCGGGCCGTCCCCGCCGTAGATGTCGCGGTTCGGACTGTCGGACGTCTCCGCCGTCTCGACCGGGACGTGCTCTATCACCTTGCCGATGGAGTTCTTCTGCGAGAACCCCGGGATGGGGAGGGTGGCCGCGTCCACGAGTCCCTTCTCGACCAGCGACCCGGTCGGACAGACGGTGGCGCAGTGGCCGCAGGAGACGCAGGTGGAGTCGTCGAACTTGTCCGCGCCGTTCTGGAAGTCGATGTGCAGGTCTTGACCGGTGTCGCCCTTCATGCGGAGGACGCCCTCCACCTGCACGTCGTTGCAGGCTTCGACGCACCGGTTACAGAAGATGCACTTGTTGCGGTCTATCTGGATGACAGAGGAGGAGTCGTCGAGCGGAACGTACTCGTCTCTGTCCTCGAAGACGCCGTAGCGCGGTTCGTGGACGCCGTTCTCGATGGAGGCGTCCTGCAGTTCGCAGCGCCCGTTCTGTCCGCACGTCGTACACCGGAGGTTGTGGTTCGAGAGGGTCAGATCGAGGTTCACGTCGCGCATGTTCGCGGCGTCCTCGTCGTCGGTGCGGACGGTCATGCCGTCCTCGACGGGGTAACTGCAGGAGGGCACGATGCCGTGTTCCTCCGTCTCGACCACGCACGTCCGGCACTCGCTCCGCGGACCGACGTTGTCCCCCTGTTCGCTGTCCCTGTCGTAGGCGCAGAGGGCCGGGACGTTCCCCTCGGTGTCGACGGCGTCGAGGCCGTCCTTGATGGTCGACCCCGGCGGGAGGGAGATGCTCTTGCCGTCCACGGTGATCTGGGCCATCCCCTCGGTTCGAGAGCCGACCTCCGGGTCGTTGGCGGTGCCCGTCACGAAGTCCTCCGTCAGCGGCGTGGAGGGTTGCGGGTCCTCGACGTCCGGGACGCCCGGAAGCGGCTCCGAGTCCGCCGTGTCGACGGGCGAGAGGTCGTCGGAGCTCATCTGTTCGCCTCCCTACTCGCGACGTTACACTCGCCGGCGGGACACCGACCGTCGGCGTGGACGCGGAACTCCGTCTCGAAGGCGTTCACGGCGGTATCGACGGTTCGGCCGGCGTTCCGGCCGAAGCCGCAGGTGCTCGTCGCTCGCATCGTACGTGCAAGTTCTCGAATCATATCGTCGTCGTAGTCGCCGTCGTACACCTCCCGGAGCAGGTTCACCAACTGCTTCGTCCCCTCGCGGCAGGGGGCGCACCGCCCGCAGTTCTCGTCCTGCGCGAACCGGGCGCGCTTCCCGGCCGTCGCGACCGGACACTTGTCCTCGTCGAACAGTTCGACGACGCCCTCGGTGCCGAGGTTCGCGGCGTTGAGGGCGGGCGACGACACCGTGTGGTCGAGGTGCGTGGTGAAGCCGCCGAACTGCCCGCCGACGACGGCCATCTTCGGCGACCCCTCGAACCCGACGGCGTCGCGGACGACGGACATCGACCCGCCGGTCGGGAGTTCGACCGTCGCGGGCGAGTCCACGTCGCCCGTGACGCTCACCAGTCGGGTTCCCGGGTCGGCGTCGTCCGGGTCGAACGCCTCGGGGTTCGAGAGCGCGAGGCGGACCTGCGCGAACGTTCGGGGCGTGTGGACCAGCGTCGGCCGCCCGTAGAGGCCGTGGACCGCGGGCGAGGGCGGCGTGAGTCGCGCCTCGATTCGGTCCGACCCCTCCAACGCCTCCAGCGCTATCGTCGGTTCGCCGGCGATGTAGCGGTCCGGACCGGCGACGACCTGCGGCCGCGATTCGAGTCGGCCCTCGTCTACGAGCGCGTCCACGGCCTCGCGCACCCGGCGGCGGAGGAACTCGTCGGCGGTGGTGTACACCACCACGTCCGTCGCGCCGACGGCGTCGGCGGCGAGCGCCGCCGCCTCGACGACGCTCGCGGGGTCGGACTCCAACAGGAGGGGGTCGGCCTGGTTCCGCGGGTCGCGGTCGTTCGCGTTGACGACGACCACCGGGTCGCCCTCCTCCTCGCGAGCGGTCTCCCACGCGTCGGCGACGGACTCGTCTCGGTGGGCGTCGCCCCGTCCGCGTCCGAGGAGGCCCACCTCGGCGACGCGTTCGTGGACGCTCTCGGCGTCGGTCACGGGCACCGGTTCGGGCGCGTCGTCCGCGGTGGCCCACCCGCACCGCGCGAGGACGCGGCGGCGGCCGACCGAGAGCGGTCCGTCCTCGGGCGTCGGAAGCGACTCGGGCGAGTCGCCGTGTTCGACGACGGCCGCCGCGCCGTCGGTCGGGAGGCTCCCCGATTCGACCGCCTCGACGAGTCGCTTCGCCCGCGCGCCGTCGCAGTTCGCGTGGTACGCGGTCCGGCCGTCGAGCGTACAGAGAACGAGTGGTTCCCACCGGTCGGCGCCGGTCGGCCCCGTCTCCACGACGTCGACGTCCGACGCGGCGTCTCTCGCCCCGTCGAGGACTGCCGTCGCCGCGGAGACGCGGCGTCCCTCCTCCTGTTCGTCATGAGGGCCGTGCGAGCCCACCGTGACGCGAACGGTCGGACCGCCACGGCTGCCGGCTGTTGACATACGTCTCTGTCAGAAGAGAGTCGGGGAAAGGTTTATTGGCGATTCGCTAACCTCTTCGCTCAGAACGGCGGGGTGAGGTGGTTTCCGTCGCTCCGCCGCCGCCAGAGGAGCGCGAGAACGAGGGCGACGAGGAGGACGCCGACGACGAGCTTACCCTTCCCGCCGCCGCCCTCCGAGTCGTCCGCGTCCGATTCGGTCTCCTCGTCCGCATCGCTCGTCACGTCCGCGTCCTTCTGGGCGTCCGCGGTGGTCCGAACCGTCGTCTCGTCCGGCTTCGTCGTCTCCTCGTCGCCCTCCGTCTCCGCTTCCGTCTCGGTCTCTGCGTCCGTCTCGTCGGCGTCGGCGGTGTCTGTCTCGGTAGACATACCCCTCCGTACGCCCGGGGGTGAAGTAGTCGTTCGCCACAGAATCACTGTCGGCAGTCGAGTTTCAACACTTTTGACGGGGGGTCGCGTGGCGGGCGTATGGTCGAGGCGTTCGCCGTCGCAAGCGGCAAGGGAGGAACGGGGAAGACGACGAGTACGCTCGCGCTCGGGATGGCGCTCGCCGACCGGTACGACGTGACGGTCATCGACGCCGACACGGGGATGGCGAACATGCTGTTTCACACCGGCTTGGACGACGCCGACGTGACCCTCCACGACCTGCTCGTGGAGGGCAGGGGCGCGGCCGTCGAAGACGCCGTCTACGACCGGTTCGGACTCTCGGTCGTCCCCTGCGGGACCAGCCTCGACGCGTTCGAGGCGGCCGACCCCGCGCGCCTCCGCGACGTGGTCGCGGAGTTGGCCGCCGACACGGACGTTCTCCTGTTGGACTCGCCGGCGGCCCTCGGGTCGAAGAGCGCCGTCCTCCCCGTCGTCCTCGCGGACCGGGTGGTGGTCGTCCTCCAACCGACGATTCCGTCGCTCTCGGACGGTCTGAAGGTGCAGGAGTACGCTCGCTCCTACGGCACGGAGACGGCGGGCGTCCTGTTCAACCGCGTCCGCCCGGACGAGGACGTCGAACGCGTGGCCGAGCAAGCGGCGCAGTACTTCGGGGGGACGACGCTGGCCGCCGTCCCCGAGAGCGACGCGGTGCGGGCGGCCCGCCGCGAGGGGAAACCCCTGCTGGCGCACGCCCCGAAAGACCCGGCGGCGGACGCGTTCCGCGAGGCGGCGGCGTCGCTCGAAGTTCGCTCGGACGGCGACGCGGCGGGCGTCGCCGAACGGTTCCGGAGCGCAGTCGTCCCCGACAGGGTGTGACCGTGCCCGCAGACGTGCGGATACCCGAAGGCGACCTGATTCGCTCGCGCGTCGTCGCCGACGCGGGCGTCACGCTCTCGGCCGCCCTCGACGGCGAGTTGACAGGCTACGCCGTCGTCGAACCGCAGGACGCCCTCCTGTTGGGCGACGGCGGCCGCGCCGTCCTCACCTTCGAAGATGGGGTTCCCGTGGTGGCGTACGACCCCTCGACGGACCGGGGCGGGAGCGACGTCCTCGCGGACTTCGCCGCCGCGGGGCCCTACCGCGTCGAGGTGTACGAACTCCCGGCGTCGGCGTTGGAGGCGGCGCACCGAACCGACGAACTTCGCGTGCCGCCGACGGAACCCGCGGACAGACTCGCCGCCGACCCGACTCTCGCGGAACGAACCCGCGAGGCGACGCCCGACGAGAGACTCGAAGCCGAACGGGATCCGAGCGCCGTCGAGGCGTTCCTCGCGGACGCCGACCGAATCGAGGCCATCCGCGAGGAGGCGCGCGAGGAGGCGGCCGCGCGCGCCGAGGAGTGGGGACTGTCGGATCAGTTAGACGACGGGTAAAAGGGCGGTGCGGCGTCGGCGTTCGTCTCGGCGGTTCGACCGGCTCAGATGCCGGGGATGCCCAACGCGTCGGGCGTGACGATACCGAGAGTTCCGAGGGCGAAGAGGATGCCCACGGCGACCAACCACGCGATGAGGCCGATACCCGCGGCTATTCCCCAACCACCGGGGTATATCCAGTTGATGACGCCGACCCAGATGATCAGCATCAGTATCGGCCCGACGAGGGGGATGCCGCCGAGGAAGTAACTCACCAACGCCCACACGGTCGCGCCGACGAGTGCGGTGAGTATCGCACGACGGAACCCGGTGTCGCGGTCCACCAGCAGTTTTGCGCCGGCGGCGATGCCGACCGCGCCGACGAGTAGCCCGACGAACCAGATGAGCGCCGAAGCGACGATGCTTTGGACCATCTATTTGTCCCGTTTCCAGTGGGCCGTCAGGTCTATCGACTCTTTGTCGCCGCGGAGTACGGACGACCGCTCGACGACTTCGACCTCGGTCTCCACCTTCCGCGTCGGGCTCAGGTTCACGCGCTTGTTCCCGACGAGGATGTTCGCGTCCGAATCGCCGTCGAACTGGTCCGCCAGTTCTCGGAGGTAGTCTGCGAACTCCTGTCGGTCCATCGTTTGCTTGGATTCGGTTGAGTTTGCCATAGGCGTGAATTTGGTTCGATAATCGAAAAGAGTGCGGGCCGAAGACACGAATAATTTAGAATATTTCACGTATATCGTCTAATAATTACACTCTCTACTTCGTACCAGTACCGGGTTTCCGGACGCGCCGCCGCGCCGTTCTCGACCGGGTGCGGGCGGTCTACGCGACGGGACGGACGACGACGGTCACCTCGCTCCGTTCGTCGGGGGCGACGACCGAGAGATCGAACGCCGCGGCGACGACGGCCGTCTCGGCGGCGCGTTCTTGGACGACGACGCCGTCTTCGACGCGGCACGCGCCGAAGTCCCGCCCGGCTCCGGTCGGGCAGTTCCGTCCCGCCCACCGCGCGGCGGCCGACCCGTTCGCGGAGACGACGAGCGACCGTTCCTCGCCCGCCCTGTCCTCGGCGAGGCGGCGCGCGTCGGCGTCGACGGCCGCGCGAACCGCCGCGGCCGCCGCGTCGCGGTCCTCCCACGCGTACTCGCCGTCCGCGTCGGCGGCGGCGCGGACGAGCGACGTTCGGAGCGTCTCGCGCGCCTCGTCGACTCCCGAGGGGTCGGTCGGTCCGGGAGACGGCGTTCGGTCGGCGTCATACCCCAGTTGGGCGTACGCCAGCGTCATCGGGACGAGGGCGACGGCGACGACGACGGCCGCGAGGAGGACGACCTGCCCCCGATTCCGGCTCACACGTACCACACCCTGAGCGTCACCGCGCATCCGGCGGTCTGGCGGTCGGCGCGACCGGACGGGAGTCCGTCGGGCGGAGGGAACCCGACGCGGCCGTGCGGCGTGACGAGGCGGTACGCCACCGAGTCCGGCAGGAGGGCGTCGAGGCGCGTCGCCACCGCCTCGCGTTCGTTCTCGAACGCCGACTCCGATCGGCAGGCGGCGGTCAGCCGCGAGATTCCGCTCCCGGTCGGCGGTTCGGCGGCGAGGACCGAGAGCGCGTCCGACGCCAGTCGGTCGAGTCGCTGTGAGTCCGCGGTGTCCGCGTCGCCGCCGACGGGAGCGAGGGCGAACCCCGCCGCGACGGCGGCGACGAGGAGGATGCCGACGACCGCTTCCGCCAGCGACGTGGCGAGTTGGGCGCGACCGCCGGGTACCGTCCTCGGGTCACGCACCGACGGTCACCTCCAGCGTCTCCGCCGAGGCGTTCGTCGCCGTCCACTCGACGGTGGCCCCGCCGTCGCGTCCGCCTTCGACCGTAAACGACAGTCTCGGCGGGGTGACCGGCGGGACGGAGACGACGTACTCGCCGGCGAGTCCCGACCGGTCGTGGAGGACGACCCGGTCGTTCGCTCGAACCGTCACCACCGTGGTGTTGCCCCCGGCGGACACGTCGAGGCGGACGCGCCGCACCCGATCCGGCAGCGACACGACCGTTCGCTCCGCGAAGTTCAGCGACTCGGACCGGCGTTCGCCTCCCTCGACGCGGACGAGTCTGCGGACGGTCGGCCCGTCCGGGTCGCCCCGTTCCAGAAGCGTCTCGTTCCCGAGTCGGACTCGGACCGCGCGGCCCCGGACGGGCGGCGCGAGTCGGTCGATGTCGGCGGCGTCGAGCGTCCGAACCGCCATTCGGTTCACGACGTTCGCGCGCCGCGTGTGGTTCGCGTCGGCGGCGACGAGGCGGGCGCTTGCCGCCTCTGCGGCGTGTCTCGCCCCGGGGTCGCGGTCCGCGCCGCCGAGTGCCCGGTCCGCGAGGGCGACGCTCCCGACCGTCGCCGCGGTCAGGAGGACGAGTGCGGCGGCGAGAGCGAGGAGGTTCGCCTGCCCGCGCGCGTCGGCGGCCCGTAAACCGGCGGCGTTCACGGCGTCACCCCCGTCTCGTTCGCCACCTCGGTCAGGTTCCCGTTCGCCAAGGAGACGCGCGGGCCGCGCGCGCCGTCACCGACGACGACCCACGAGGGGTCAGAACTCGTCCACGTCCCCGTCACGTTCGACACCCGCGACGGCATCGCGAGTCGGACCTGACCGCCGATACCGGGGTTCGGGTGGTCGAGGACGAGCGTTCCGTTCGTCGCGCGGACGCGGTAGGGGTCGCCGCGGACGGTGGCCGGAAGCGGGGCCGAGACGACGCGTTCGACGCCGACCGAGCGCTCCGGAACCGCGCCTTCGACGCGTTCTGCGGCCCCGACGAGGGCGCGTTCGCCGACTTCGGCCCCCGCGGCGGTGCGGTAGTCCGGGACGACGCCGCCGTAGAGTGTCGTCGTCAGCAACGCGACGAACAGGACGACGATGCCGACTTCGAGGCCCTTGCCGACGACCGGCGAGAGGGCGCGGTCCGCGGGGCGAGTCCCCGACGAACGCGACGGATGCGCCGGCCGCGGCGGACGACCCATCAGGCCACCTCCAGTCGCAGGTCGTGGACGACGAGGCGGACGCTCCGCCGCCCGACCAACGCAGCATCGAAGACGCCGAAGAAACAGATCGGTATCAGGAACTGTTGATGCAGGCGGTGTCGAAGAAGTTGAATACGGCTGTGGAGAGCGGAAATCTCTCTGTAATGTCGCATGCGACGGGGGTGACGAGCGGGAATAGCTCTATCGAGATGGCTGACTGGAACAAGTACGAACAACTCAAAGACCTCTTTCGACAGGAACCGCAGTACAACACCGAATTTACCAACAACATCTTCCAGTGCATCATCTTCTCCAGCCGTGTCCCCCCCTACGGGGCGTGGGAAGTCGAACACAATGTACACCCTCGTCGAGATCGGGCAGACAGTCTTCCCCGATCTCCGGGTACTATCGAATAACACGTCCGACCCGTACGAGACGGTACCGGAGCAGTGGGTCGACGTCGAACAGTCCATCCGCGACTACGACGGCTGGCAAATCCTCCTCATCGACGAGGCTGCACAATTCCTCCAGTATGCCGATCAGGGCGCTGGGAAGACTGTGAGTCAGATGCTGAAACTCCTTCGACACAACCACTGTCACCTGATTATGGTCGGGCACACCGGCATGGACATCCCTGCCGACATTCGCCGACAGGTGTTCGTACTCGACAAGATCTCGCAGAAGAAGGGTATTCTCGGGTACGGTATCACGGGTTCGAGCCAGGGAGACACGATGCAGGTCGCCCAAGAAGTTCTCCGGCTAGACTCGATCCCAGCAACGAGCATTGGATACGATGATATTGACGACGAAGGCATTGAGATCAAGTTCGACAAAGACACGAGCGAGGACTCGACAGAGGCGGTGTCTGCGCCGCAGTGTCAAGCGGAGACGAACGCTGGCAATCAGTGCCCGAACGACGCGAAGTACCCACCAGAGGAGCCTATCGTGTGCGTCAATCACCGACACAAAGCCGACGACATCGACGTTGACGAGTGACGATTGTGAAGGGGGTCGCGTGTACGCGCGATCGCGCGTAGCCCTCTGTTGACCCCTCCCCCTCTCTCTACAGAAACAGACCGAACTGAGGATCGGTGATAGGCAACCTACCGCTTATATCCGCGAGTGTACGACAGACAGACACACGCGATGAGCCAGGACGAGCGCGAGGAAGAGGAAATCTCTGAGCAAGAGGAGGATGAGGGAAACGAACCCGATCAACAAGAACGCGAGGAAGACGACGATTCTGAGCAAGAAGAACTCTTCTGGGAAGGGGTTCCGATTTATGGGTATTATGACCGGGAGTCGGAGGGTGAGCCTCATGAGACAATACCTGAGTTCCTTCAGTCGAACTATACTTTTCTCGCAATTTCAGGTATCTTCGCTGCGCTTGTCACGTATCTCTCAAATATCCAAGTAGTTACCCCTCAACAGCGAATCTTTGGCATGACCGGTGCAGCGATTATGTTTATTGTCGCATTCTGTACAGTAATCCATAATAGCTTCCTTGAGATTGCAAAAGCATACAAGAATAATTCGCTCTTCCATCAAATTTCGCATTCAACAATCGCCTTTTCGTTGGCAATCATTGCAATTTCCGTGTCATTCTATTTCATACCATACCCTGACGCATTTCTCTCTGCGCTTGATACAATTCTAGGCCCACTGATCCTCATAGCCACTATTTTCATTATGCGTGGAAGGTTTGAATCCTCAATAGTAGATCGGATCTCAGAGAGAGTTCAGCTTCGGTTTGGAAGGATTACTCGCAAAATTGCACAATATTCGTTCTATATTGCAGCTATTTCTCACTCTGCGTATATTAGTGTACCAAACGCTTGGTTAGCTGAGGTAGGAGTGCCGACACGTCCTAGTTATCTTCCTCCGGAGAGTGTGGCTCTCAATATCCTGTTGATAGTGACAACGGTTCTACCGAGTTCGATTCTCATTATCTTGTTTGCAGCGGCCTTACATGAAATCTACCAGTTGATGGGGCGAGACAGAGAGTGAGATATACGCACTGTTTTGGAACGCTAACTTAATTCCACGAGTCTCAACTGGAACGGTGCTGAATTGTATAGCAAACAGGTAGAAAGTTCCATATGACCTGTTCGGCCATCGGCGTGCCGACCCGTTCGACGAACCGGTCCAGCGCGGCCGTCCGCAGGTCCTCGTCGGTGCCGGTGTTCGGCGTCGTCAGTTGCAGGTTCGACGCCAAGTCGGCCACGTCGCCGGAGAGGGGGCCCAAATCCACGTCGCGGGCGACGTGTTCGACCGCCTCGCCGAACGGACGGCCGAGGGTGACGTGCCCCGAGACGGCGTGGACGAAGTCCTTTATCTCGCGGTCCTTCGCGTCGTCGAGGCGGGCGCGTCGGACGGCCACCGCGCCGACGGGAAGCGCGTAGACGACGTACCCCGCGAGGGTGACGTCGGCCCACTTCGCACCGAGGAGGGCGGCCGCCGCCGCCCCGCAGACGCCGACGGGGAGGAAGACGAGGGCGGCACTCGCCGGGTTCGACGCGGCGGTGGCGAGCGTTCGGAGTCTGGAGGATGGACGCTCGTACTCAATAGTCTGGTCCGGCGGGCGGAGGGCCGCGACTAACGCGGAGGCGACGACGCCGACGACGAGGATGAGAAGCCCGCTGGCGTAGACGGCGAACCCGCGGACGGTGGTCGTGCCGACGGGAGTCCACACGGGCGCGGAGAGGCCCGGCGCGATGATGCTCATCACCGTGAGGACGATGACCAAGAGCGCGGGCATCACCAACAGGACGATGAACACCTCCGAGAGCAGTTCGAGGAAGCCCTCCGAGCGTTTGCGCGCGCGGTCCTGCCGGTGGCCGAGCATCCGACTCTCCATCCGGAGGTAGTTCCGGAGGGCGTCGGAGCCTTGGTCCGCGTGCTCGCGGTACTTCAGGAGGAACGGCGAGAGGGTGTCCTGCGCGGGCGTGTCGCGGGCGACGCGCCGGAGTCCCTCGTTGACGTTGCCCGTCATCGCGGCCGTGTTCAGCGCCTTCCGAATCGAGACGGCCGTCTCGCCGTACGCATCGGTGTCGGCGACGCGCCGGAGCATCGCCCGGCGGCCGTCGCTCCCCGACGCGAGGACGTGCAGGTAGCGAACCGCGCCCGGAAGCGTGCGTTCGATGTTCGACCGCCGCGCGGCGGCGACCCAGCGGAGGTACCGCCCGCCGAGGGCGACGACGCCCCGCTTGGTTGCCGAACCGCAGACGAGGGCCGCGGCGACTGCGACCGGCGGGCGCGGAACCGGCGGCACCGGAAGCGTCTCCGCGAGGGGGACGGCACCTTCGACGGCGGCCACCGCCCCCGAGAGCGTCGTATCCGGGAGTGCGAGGGCGATGACGGCCGCCGGGAGGCCGACGAGGAGGGCGAACACCCACGAGGCGGCGTACACCCGCGCGAGGTACACGTCGAACCCGACGCGGAGGTCGGTCCCCCGGTACGCGCGGCGGGCGCGTTCATGGCGCGCGGCGTCGGCGTGGCGGGCGAACAATGCGTAGCAGACGCGGTCCGCGGCGGCGAACGAGGCGCGCCCGGAGAGGGCGTCTCCGCCGTCGGCGCTCCCGCCCGCGAATCCGTCACTCACGGCGACCACCGCCGGTTCGGGCGTCTCTCTCGCCGCCGCCGTC
Source organism: Halopelagius fulvigenes (assembly GCF_042662625.1). Lineage (GTDB taxonomy): Archaea > Halobacteriota > Halobacteria > Halobacteriales > Haloferacaceae > Halopelagius > Halopelagius fulvigenes. Next base: position 1,172,214 of record NZ_JBHSXH010000015.1, on the reverse strand, counting down.
GTTGGCCAACTCGGCCTCCGCCATGCGACGCCGGACGCGTTCGACCGTCGCCGCCTCGTCCGTCCGGAGGTCCGAGAGGAACGCGAACAGGCGGTCGAACTCCGCGACGCCCTCCTTCACGAGGTACTGCACGTAGCCGTGCTTGCGGTGGAACTCCGCCTCGACGCTCTCCACGTCGCGGTCCGTCGCCGCCGCCAGTCGGTGGAAGACGCGGTGGCCGAGTCTGCGGTGGTCGTCGCCCATCCGCGGGTGGTCGTACTGCATCGAGAACGTGCCGTCCGTCTCGCGCCGCAGGACGGTGTTCCAGCGGAGCGTTCGTCCGTCCTTCTCGACGGTTCCCTTGCGCGCCGTCGCGGGCAGTTCGTCGTACCCCTCCTCGCTCACGAGTTCGACCACCTCGCCGACGTACCGGTCGCCGTCGATGCGGCGCGGGAACACCACCACGTCGAGTTCTTCGAGGAGGTACGTCGGCAGTCCCTGTTCGACGACGCGGTTGACGAGCGTCTCCACGTCCTCGGCGTGGGTGGTGCCGATGACGCCGTGACCCGTGTTGAGAACCTCCGCGAACGTCTCGAACGACTCGGGCGTGTTCACCTCGGCGATGACCTCCACGTCCGGGTTCAGGTAGTTCGCCTCCGTCATCAGGTCGGCCATCGAGACGCGCTTGAACTCGTTCTCGTGGTCGCGCGTCGTCAGCGAGATGCCCGTCTCGTGCGGCAGGTGAACCTCTCGGGACCCCTCGTCGATGCTCACCGGGCGGTGATCGTACGGGATGAAGGGCATGTGCGCGTTCAATAGTCGAAATATACTAGTAGATGAATAGGTGTCACAGAGGCCGTTATCGGCGGATATGAGTCACAATTTGCGATAGGTATTTGATACCTGATAAGATATTCCCCGACAAACCGATGGCTAAGAGGAAGAATCAACACTACGTTCCTAAGTATCTACTGCGAGGATGGACGGACGACGAGATGGTTGCTGTCTACAACCTGAAAAACGAGGAGGAGTACCCTCGAACCAATATCTCCCACCTCTGTTCCGAGGACTACATCTACGGCGGACCTGAAGCTGAGGAGAGCTTAGATGGACTGGAGAGTATCCACGCACGGATAATCAGGGACCTCCGCAAGTATAGGTCATTTGATGTTCTTGACGAAATTGAAATACTGCACTTCTGTGCGTTTGTTCTCCTACAGCGGAATCGTACGAAACAGCGAAAGCGTGAAGCCGAGGAGATGACGGATAATCTGATGAAGGAGTACTTGCGCGCCCAAGTGGAGATGGGCGAACTAGACCCTGAGCTACCAAGCGGTAGAAATGCTCTTGACGCACTTGATAATGTCAGGATAACTCAAGAAAACCCGCTCACACTCCCTATGTTTCATGCCCTGGCAGGGATTGATTTGATAATCGACCTTGAAGTGGTCGTATTGGAGAATACGTCTGAGACGAAGTTCATAGTCTCCGACCACCCTGTAGTACTTGATAACCGTCTTTTCAAAGGGAGAGTAAAACGTTCTCCAATCGGGCTACAGAATCGAGGACTGCAGATGTTCGTTCCTATCTCTGAGAACGTTCTAATGATGCTGTATGATGAGGTCTCTTACAATGTAGAATATTCTGACGTGAAGAAACGGCGAGTTGTTACTGACTCAAAGAAAGTAGTTAATGGTCTGAATGACCTTCAAATCATCAATGCGTTGGAGAGCGTCTTTTATCGATATACTGGACGGAAACAAGAATTCAAGGATGCACAGAACCGGCTGACCGAATACGTCAACCAAGAGACGACCACTTTCCAGAAGCTCTCTCCCGAAGAACACGACTTCGATAGTGAAAATGAGATGCTGGAGTTCGGCCAAAATCTTGCGGAGTACTCTCCCTATCTCCCCTTCGTGAGACAGCGGATAGAGGCGGAATTCGTCAGTAGGAGACATCCCGAGCTATCGGAGGGTTGGGAGAACTATGTTGACGCAATCCTCGAAGACGCTCGAAAGGAAGCGGAAGAAGACTGTTGAGTAGGCTAGTCTTCTGTTACACTCTGTAGTACGATTTGTTGCCGGAGGCTTGAGAACGTATATCACCACACGTTCTCAGGGCACTCGAAGCTTTGTTGCCCTAAGACTCATTCGCCGCCAGTAGCGGTTCATGTCCCTATGCCCGACGAGTAGGGATTACCCGATGTCAGACCACGGACTAACCCGACTCAAATCTACCGATTCATCTAAACCTATCTCCCCGAAATCAGTACTATATGGCCTTGTGGCGCAGGTCTATTCTACTTCCGAGAGGTGGTATTTTCCCGTACAACCGCGTATAACGACCTGTATGGTTAACCAAGATAACGCCGCCCGTCTCCCCTACACGGCGACCACCCACGACGAGGCGCTGAAGCCGCTGAAGCGAGCGGGTAAGACATACGACGAGTTGCTTCGACGGATGGCGAGTCAGTACGACCCCGAAGCGGCTCACGACCCGCCACCGGTGGTCAATCAATGACCGACCTGTCTGCAACCGGATGGCGGACCAACAGCGTGCAGTCCGGCGACGTACAGACCGTCCGACGGAACGGACGCGAGTACCTACAGTTCCCCATCGTCCCGCTAACGGAGATGGTTCTTGACTACCCCGAGCAGGGAACCAAAGAGTACCTTCCAGCAGCGAGCATCCAAGAGACCGTCCACCTCTGGGATGGGACGCTCCTGACGTACGTTCACCCGTCGAACCACAACCGGACTGCGCGGAATCCGGATGCGTTCATGGGCGAGGTCATCGGTGCATTCCACGACCCCACCGCACTTGATGGCGGGTCGAAGTTGCGAGGGAACGGCCTCATTGACGTGGCGAAGGCCGAAGCACTCGGTGGGAGTGCAGCGCGATTAGTCGAGTTACTACGAGACGGTAAGCAGGTAAGCGTGAATGCTGGGTACAGTACGATGAACGACGAGTCACGTTCTGGTCGCTACGACGGCGAGCAGTACGACTTGGTGCAGGGACCGCCCCTGCCGGACCACATCGCGGTGTTCCCGAGTGATTCGCAGATACAGGCACGATGTAGCCCCGAGGACGGGTGTGCCGCCCCACGAGCGAACGCATCTCAGGATGCACAGATAGTCAACTAGCGAGCGAGCGACTACGTGAGAGCAAACATGAGCGAAGGTGGAGCGAACGGCGGTAGTAGCGTCTTCCCGAACGCAACGGAGCGAGACAAGGCGATTCGGATGACTCAGCGGGAGAATCCTAGTATCGGACCGGCGTTCAAGAACAACTCCGACGAGACTATTCTATCCGTCGCGCAGACTCTCCTCAATTACTCCCTGCCGGGATGCAACGGTAAGGAGACGTGCGACTCTACGCGTGAGAACGGACAGCGACAAACGGAGGCTCAAGCGCAGATGACGGCGGTTCCGGGCCGGATGAATTGCAACATCGAACGGCATCCATTGCGACAGCGAGACGACTCCGATGAGTACCCCGCAGGTGGTCGGCGTTCGTGGGAACGGCGGAAGGTCGGTCTCAATGGTGTTCCCGAGGGCACCGAAGTCCCGGCAGGCAGTCGGAGCGCATGGGAGGCACGGAAGACGAAGGAGCGACGGCCAAACGGCAGTTCCGATGCGGACGACGACCTCGACCTTCTGACTGGGAGCCAGTCGGCCTACCAGCAGCGATAAAACGCGACAGTAGACGTGGACGAGCAGGCGTGACGTGACCACGACTACCCGCTGACGGCCAAGCAGAGAGCGCAGGAACGCGAAGAGAAGTGGGGACGGTGGAAAGACCTCAGAGACAGACGAAGCGCGTCATGTCCACCAGCAGCGGCAGAACGGCTCGTAGTCTTCTTCCCCCTACTACGTCCGCAGTATGTACATATACATTCTCTATGTACATATACATCTACCCGACCATAGGGGTGTCTGAGAGTTAGTTGGGATTATAGCTGTTGGTTATCGCTATCTGCTCGGTTATTCAGATGACGAGTAGAACCGAATCAATATGTGACTTAAACCACGTGACGGGACAGTGACCGCGGAAACCCTGCTCGGTTCTACCGCATTCTCTCTCGGCGGCTATAATGCGCGAGATGAGCGAACCGAACCTAATTCGCGGACTCGAACAACGCGCAATAGGGTTAGAGACACACCCACCTACACATACACACATACACTAAACTAGTATAGTATGTATACACATGTTCCTCCATAGGTGGGTGTTGATTTTGTTGTTCGCAGGGCCGCTGGCCGTCATTAGTATCGGTGAGCGCGCCAGTGGAAATAGACGGTTTATGAGTGAGAGATTCGCTCTGCAACTACTGGTATCAGAGATTGTGTCGATACAACCCCGCCTACGGATGGCGATTATCGCCGCAATTATCAACTAACCAAAACGTTTTAGTGGCTTGCGGTTTTATATATCGTATGGTGATGTGGTAATGAGTGACAGAGATGAGACGGATACACGAGGTGACGGTCCCCGTGGCTATCACGGTCATCTCTCTGAAGTCTACTCGGAGTCGGAGACGCTTCAAGTAGTTGTAGATATGGATGAGAGGTGGGTGAGTGCTGTTGCTGTCGCTGACCGTCTCGGGTGCCACCACGAGACTGCACGGCGGAAATGTAACGCACTCGTAGAGGAAGGTCGGCTTCAGGCGAAGAAACCCCATCCACGTCGAAAGTTCTACGCTTTGGCGTTAGACGCCGATTCGGACGAGAGCTATGACTGAGGAGATAGCAGACCGAGTAGAAGCGGGTGTACAGCCACCCCTTCTATCGAACCGGTGTGAGGAACTGCCGGACGACGGTGTAACCGTGTCCACGTTAGCGTACGGAGTGCGCTAGCATAGAGATTCTGGTCCATCGTCGTTCGTGAAATTAGTCAGAAGTCAAATACGAACGACAGAATGCCATCCGACAACGAATCAGATAGAGAGCGTACCAATGTCTACCTTGATGTGGAATCGAAGGAGATTGTCAGAGACAAGTTGCCGAACACTTCGGTTGCTGCGGAGTGCCGCCGTGGAGTGAACGCAGCGGCGTACGGTAAGAAAGTAGTTGAGGCAGATGAAAAGAACGACTTAGCACGTAGTCAACTCGATAGTAGTCTATCCGAGATTGAGGACACGATAGAGTGGTTTGAGGAGGCGTCTGAAGAAGAGGGTGCGGACGCGTTTTCAGCTGAGACTGTAGTTGAGAGGCTCGAAGTCCTTCGTGCATCCATCAACGACAACGTTGAGCAGCAGATTCGAGACCGCGAGAAAGCAGCAAAGGATGGGCCTAGTCAGGCCAACGAGAAGCTCGAAGAACATCTCACGGCACTTGATTCTCTCCTTCAGGATGGAACACATGTCTTCCCGGAGCATGGAAGAATCAGAGACGCTGCTAAGGTCAGCGGTATGAGGCCAGAGGATGTCATTGAACTGCTGAAGGAGCGTAATCCGGAGATTCCTGATAGGAAGTTCCAAGAGAAATCTATGGATAATTATCATGCCTGAGACGGCAGAGAACACGCAGATGGCGACGACGTATCCAACGAAGCAGCAGTACCGCCGATGGGGGGAGATGGCCGACAAGCTCGATATGAGCAAATCCGGCTTCATCGCCGCGATGGTTGAGGCGGGAATGAAGAAGTTCGACGAATCGGTCGAACCCGACAAGACGAATCAGGAACTCCGCGAGCAACGTGACGACCTAAAGAACGAACTCGACAACGCCCGCGAACGAATCAACAAGTTGGAGGACCGGCTGTATCACTCCGACTCGGCGGAGATTCGCTGGTTCGTCTCGAAGAACCCGGGGACAGATTTCAACTGCCTCGTTGAACACCTCAGAGCGACAGTGCCGGAGCGGGCCGACGACCACCTGACGACGATGGAAGGTGAGTCGGTCGAAGTCCGCGGTGAGAAGCTCTACCCGACGCCTGAGACCGCACAGGAGATGCAGCAGCGATGACGCACCCAACAAAGTCGCTGGACCCGCATGACCGTCTTGGCGTCTACAAGACGCTAAAGGAGGTGCCGAGTCGCTATCGGTTCTATCACCACGCAGACGCCTACGAGGGGGAGGATACGTGGCAGGAGTTCTGCGAGGAATACGAGTACGAGCAGGGCAATCACGCCCGCTACGAGGAGGAGGTAGACCGCGCTGGCGACTACTGGAAGAACCATATGGATGGACGTGAGCGACACCACGCGCTCGCCATGCCGGACGACGTAGTGACGTGGTGCGCCGACCTGCTAGATGGAGGCTCCGAACGTCGGGCCTATGATTACTGGTTGCGCGTTAATCGCTTCTATGACTGGTTGCAGTGGCACAGCGAGCATCCCCACCGGTATAACCCGGCGTTGATGGCGACGCTCACTGGGGACGCAGCGCACCGTGTTTGGCGATGGAAGGCACGGGAGAATCGAAACAATCGAGCGGAATACCACAGGAAGAAGAATGAGTGACGACCTGACGACGGCAGGCGAAGCCAGTTCGACGGAGAAGATAGCGGCAGCGTTCGGCAAGACGACAGACCCGCTGGCCGAGTTCGAGGAGACGTTTCAGGATATAGACGTTGACCCCTTCGTCCCGTTCATAAAGGAAGTACTGTTGCCTAAAGGCCTACATAGGCACACTCACCGGAACTACCGGGCCGTCTTTCGAGACTGGCGCGAACACATGGAACGAGAGGGACGCCACCCGGCGTGTCCGAGCGACGAGCATGTCATTCGGTTCATCGACTGGCAGCTATCGCCCGACGGAGCAAACAACCACCCGCGTACAGTCAAGGGGAAGCTCCGGAAGTTGAACCGTGCCTATCGGTACTGGCAGGAGTTAGCGGCGTTTCCCCACCCGCAAGACTACAACCCGTTCACCCTCGCCCGCAAGAAGGTCAATCTGGAGGTGCCCGACGGGAAGCAGCACCGCCGTATCTCCGTCGAGGAGCTTCAGGAGATGGTCGAAGGCGTGACGCACCTTCGCAATCGGGCGATAATCTGCTTCCAGTTCAAACTCGGTTTGCGAGCAGGCGAGGTCTCCAACATCAAACTGCGCGATATTGCGATGGAGAACAGCGAGATTCGACGCCACTACCCAGAGATGGGAGCAGAGGACCGGCTTGCCGGTCGAGAGAACGCTATCTACATCCCACCGAACGACGAGCGACCGGGCAACAAGTCGGGACGCGCTCGGATGCTCCCCCTTGATGGCGAACTCCGGCGACTGCTCGCTCGCTACCTACTGGTCCGTCCCGATAACGGCGACCCGTGGCTCTTCCTCTCGGAAACCAGCCACTCACAAATGGACCACAAGGGCGTCAACTCCGTCTGGAAGAACGAGTTCCACCCGGAGTATGCGGAGACGGAGACGTACCGTCCGATAACGAGTCACTTCGGACGCCACCGGTTCTCGACGTGGTGGCGTGTCGAGCAGGACGTGAACCGCGAACTGGTGAAGTACATGCGCGGTGATTCGGTGGAGAAGGGGTCAATGGAGGAACCGATTGACGCCTACCTGCACACCTACTATGAGGATATCGAAGACCTCTACCGCGAGAACATCTACCGCTTAGGCATCTAAATTATAGATAAGAATGGCTCTGGCACAACCTGAGTGTTTCACTGGATAGTATTCTACGACTCGTCGATTCTATACGGTTGAGCGGCCTCGTTAACCTTCGATAACCACTCTTCAACGACGTCCGGGCGTAATACGGATTCGAATTTTTCGATAAACGTGGGATTCTCAACCGAACAGAGTCCAGTTCATCGAAGGAGGGGCTAGTGATAGTGGCGCTTTACTACGTCAAATCGGTATGCTGAGAGAACCGCTCTGGGATAGTACTGTAGAGAGGGCCTGAAAGAAAATCGCCTCACCATATATAAGGCATCCCATTTCAACGTATCTCCTCTCTTGTTCTTCATCTTCAAATTCCTCTGCTGAGTCCACTCGTTCCGAATACGACATCATCTCATGCTGGATATCTCGTGTTGATATGTCTACGTTTTTGCCGTCTACCAGAACCTCTCTGTGATTCTTCAATGCGCCGCTGAATCTTCCGCCGGAAATAGTAGATGGGGATTGTTCAATATCTATTTGCACTTGAAGGAACGTCGTCATCGCTTCAAATTCAGCTCTACCCTCTTCCAATTCCTTTCCCTCTTTCAACTGTTCATAGGCAGACCTCATGTGTTCGTCATGTTCCTTCGCTTCCCTTATCTGAGCACTATCCTCAAACTCAGCTGTTAGCGAGGGTATAGCCAGTATGACTGTTCCAAGAAGACTGAGAACTATTGAAAGGAGAGAGGATAGAAGGGGAAGAGAACAGCCAACCAGAATTTTGCAATCGACAAAGGCTACAACGATACTAAGAATGAAAACAATACCCGAAATCAGGAGTACGTGTTTCTTGGAGATACGCCGCATGGCCGACCTATCTATCTCCTACACACTAAATCCTCAATTGGCCGTCTCTGTCTTCTAATAAGAGCGATAAGACCGACGAGAACGCGGTATCAGCGCGTTCACACCTTGTAGTGTGGTCTCGGTCACTGGGTACGGTGTCAGACAAATTCATAATGGCTAGCAGAATCCGTAAAGACGAATGCTGGGTCAAATCGTATCCGCTATTGGTATTCTCTTGACGGGGGTAGGGACCTTTGTCCGTGTCGTACCCGACTTAGACCGACCCATTCGACGCCGATTTTACCAAAATGCACCTGCCACTCGTGACCTATTTGAACTGAGGAAGCGCGTAAAAGAGAGCGCTGCGGGCAATCGATTTACTATCGAGAATCGCCGTGTTTCGAGGGAACTAGTTGATTATGTGGATTCTCATGGACTGGATGAGCCGCCCGACCGACTGCCGGTTAAGGTGAAGAACGTGGCAGCACAAATCCAAGTTGAGTATCCAAACGGGGACGAACAAATATTCCTTCGTGGGACCCGCGCTCAGAGAATCTTAGTAGAGCTACTGACCCTCTCTATTGAACGTTCATGCCGAAATTCTGGATTGGTTATCGCTGTGATAGGGACGCTTATCGCAATCACTGGTGCGATGCTGTAGCTGGTCAGAACAACCATCTACTAGTAGATGCTGACTCCTCGCGTTCATCAGCGTCGTCTTCCCGACGCCCGTCGGTCCCGAGAAGAGGACGACGCGGTGGCGTTCGTACAGCATCCACAGCAGGGCGACCAGTTCCGTCGGGAGGGACCCGAGTTCGACCAAGTCCACGGGCGTCATCGGTTCCGCGGACTGCTTGCGGATGGAGACGTGCGGGCCGCCCTCGGAGATGACCGGCAGGGCGACGGCGCAGCGAATCGTCTCGCCTCCGTCGTCCGTGCCCGCATCGCCGCCTCGCCCCTCCGGCCGGTAGTTCACCTTCGCGGACGGTTGGCTCGCGCTCAACTCCACACCGTCGGACGCCGCGAGTTGGGTGACGACGTTGACGAAACTCGTCTCGTCCTTGAAGGCGAGGTTCGTCGGCACGCGGTTCCCGTCGACAGACCCAGTCTGTCGTCCCGCCGAAGTCCCTTCGGCGACGTCACCGGAACGCGAAGCGTTCCGGTTGGCAGACGAGATGCAGAGCGTCTCGTCAACGTCGCCGATGCCCGCGCGCGGGATGACCTTCACGCGTTCGCCGACGCGGTTCGCCTCTACGTCTTCGAGGTGCCCGTCTCGGATGGGAATCGTGAGGACGCCCTCGCCCACGTAGTCGCGGAGGACGTAGTACACCAAGTCGTCCAAGCGGTCCTCGGCGAACCGCCGGTCCACGGGAGGAACGGCCAGACCGTACTCGGCGAGTGCGGTCCGAACGCGGTACTCCGTCGCCTCCACCCACGCGCGGGTGTTGCGCGCGGTGAGCTGTCGAGAGAGGAACCGCCGGGCGCGTTCGGCGACGAACGCGCGTCTGTCCTCGACGACTTCGTCCACGTTCGCCTCCCAGATTCGCTCCTTGCACTCGTCTATGAGTTCCTCGTCGCCGGGGAGCAGGTCGGGTTCGAGGACGGCGTACTTCGTCGTGAACCGGTCGTCACCCAGGAGGTGTTCGCGGTAGACGACCACGTCCACGTCGAACCCGCAGAACGGGACGGTGTAGTGTCGAAGCCGTTCGCCCGCGACTCTGTCGGCGAACTCGGCGTCGGCGCGGTACTCGGTGACCGCGGGCGCGTAGTTCCGCGTGTGGACGACGAGCGAACCGCTCCCGTCCTCGTCTCCCACGTCCACCACGTCGATTCGGTCGTCGAGTGCGAGGGGGGTCACCTCGCCGAGCAAGCGCAGTTCCCTGAGGGCGTAGTACTCGATGCGCCGCCGGGCGGCGGGCGAGGCGTCGAGCAGTCGGTCGAACACGCGGCGGTACTTCGGCGGTACGCCGCCCGATGCGCGTTCCGCGGTGCCTTCGCGGGTGAGCGGTCGCCGCCGGTTGACGACGGAGAAGTGCGACCGAATCGCTTCGAGGGCCTCCTCCTCGCGGGGCCCCAACCCGGGTTCTCGAACCTCGTAGACGAACCCGACGCCGTCGGCGTCGTCGCGCACCGTCGTCACCACGCCCGGTGCGACTTCGTACTGCGCCCGAACGTCGGGCGCGTACCACGCGTCGCCGTCCGACGGCGGCACGGGCGCGGGTACCCGTTCGTCCGCCTCGTCCGCCCCCGTCCCCCCGACGGAGAGCGTCGGCCCGCGACTCATCGACTCCTCCGCGCGACGGTCCTCGCTCCGAACATGACGACGACTTGGCTCGTCTCGGTATTTAAGGATAGAGGAACAGTTTCGCGTTTGATAATCGGATGGCGTCGGCGGGACCTCCCGATAGACTCACCGAGGCGCGAGGATTCGGGAGACGGTGCGAATAAATCAGCACATAACACTCGAATGTCAAATTCAGACTAGAGGAAGAGTATAGAACGTGAGAACGGATATTCCGGAGTTGGTGCGACGGAGGGAGGAGGCGGACGCGGAGAACGAGTCGAGGGAGGGTAGGGTAGAGAGCGAGGACCGGGGAAGACCGGCGAGGCGGATTCAGATGCGACGCGTCGGGACGGAGTGCTCCTCGATGGGCATCGCCCGCCGCCACGACCACTCGAACAGGTCCAGGGCCCACTCGTTGGACTCGTCGTCGTCGGCCACGATTTCGGTCCTCGCGTCGTACTCCCCGTCGAGAGTCGGAAGCGAGAGGAACGACATCCCGTCCGTCACGGCGAGGGCGAAGTCGATGTCGGCGATTCGAATCGAGAGGTTCTCCGGCACCGGCACCTCGCCGCCGTCGTGGCGTCGAATCTCCTCGATGACGGCCTCGGTGACGAGGAGGCGGCCCGGATACTCCGCGCACACCTCCCTGAGGGTCTGTCCGAGGTCCGGGAAGTGTACCGGCGCGGCGACGTCGACTCGCTTGGATTCGACGAGACGTTCGCGGATGAGGCGGACGATGCCCGCGGGGTCGGCGTCCGACACCTGAAGCACGTCCGACTTCAGAAGCGACTGCAGTCGGCACCGGAACGCCTTCGGCAGGGCCGTCACGTCGTGTGTCCGCCAGTAGTCGCTGTTCGCCCGGAGCAGGTCGTCCAGTTTGCGGCGGTCGGTCACGACTTCCCGGACGACGAGGCCGAGGCCGGTGAGCGACCACTCGTCGCCCTCGCGCCGGAGCAGACCCTTCTTTTCGAGTTGACTGGTAGCCGCGTAGATACCGGATTCGCTCCCGTCGAGTTCGCCACAGAGGGTCTGCGTCGTCGCGGGCGCGTCCGCCACTCGACAGAGGACCGACTCACGGGTGGCGGAACTCGTGACGAATTCGACGAACGATTCACGCTCTCTACTGCTCATAAAAGGCCAATCGGGAACGGGTGAACCTAAACCCAGCGGAGAGAATCGATTCGCTCGGAGGGCCGAAGAACGGGGACGGGGAACGGCGTCCCCCGGTTGGGAGAGTTCGTCCCGGCACACCGGTCAGGGTCTTTGGGGGGTTTCGGGGCCGTCGTATCTCCACGACACTCCTGCACGGGGAGGTGTCCCGGAGACAATTTTGGATACTCAGCACGACTACTTTAACCTTTACTTAGTTTGACAATAAAGTTCCACCCCGAATCGAAAATTCCAGCAAGTCTGGAACGATTTCTGTAGAGAGAACGAGACCGCGGTAGTAGCCGTTTGACGGGCTGTTCACCGCACACTTGAGCGTTCCGTTCGAGTCCGACGACCGACACGTCTTCGCCTTCGTGTCACCCCGATTTAACTTTAGCCCCCGGAGTCGGCTGCTGCGAGAGGGACCTGAGACGTGCGGCGCGGCGCTCGGCGAGTCCGATTCGTCTCCGGTGGACTGTCCTCGCTCGAAACTACTTTATCGTGCGTCGCGGTATCCCGTGTCGTGAACCGTTCGGCCGGTCGGACGCTCGCCCTCGCCCTCCTCGCACTCGTCGCCCTCGGCGTCGCGGCGGCCACCATCGATACGGCAGTGACCGGCGGGACGGGCGGCGGGGTCGGATCCTCGGGCGCGACCGGTGCCGGACCGACGACGGCGGACGGGTTCGGTCCAGGTCGAACGGGCGGATCGGGCGGAGCGCTCTTCGCCCCCGTCTGCATCCCGTTTCTCACCCGTCCGCTGGTGATGTTCGCCCTTCTCGCTCTGTTCGCGGGACTCGTCGCCGCGACGTACAGGGAGACGCGGTCGGCGCTCCCCGTCGCCGCCGTCCTCGTCTCGTTCGGCGTTCCGGGGTACGTGCTGTGGGCGTTTCTGACGGTCTGTTCGGTCGGCGGGTCGTCGCTCGGCGCAGCGCCGGGGGGCGAACTCCCGAACGTCTCGGTGCCCCGCGGCGGCGGGGGGGTTCCGGGTTCGGGCGACGGGCAACTGACGGCCCCAAGCGTCGTCTTCGGCCTCGTCCTCGCCCTCGCACTCGTCGGAGCGGTCGCCCTCCTCTTTCTCTCGACGGGCGACGACGAGGCGTCCGACGCCGCCCTCGCCGAGGAGGAGGACGAACCGGAGGTGGACGTCGGCGACATCGGGCGGGCGGCGGGCGCGGCGGCCGACAGAATCGAACGCGACGCCGACGTCGAGAACGAGGTGTACCGCGCGTGGGGGGAGATGACCGATCTCCTCGACATCTCGAACCCGAAAGCGAGCACGCCCGGCGAGTTCGCTGACGCGGCGGCGGCCGCCGGGATGGCGCGCGACGACGTGGACGAACTCACTCATCTGTTCGAGGACGTGCGCTACGGCGGCGAGGCGCCGACCGAGGAGCGAGAGGCGCGGGCGGTCGAAGCGCTCCGCCGAATCGAATCGACGTACGCCGACGCGGGGGCCGAGACGTGAACGCGTCCGACCTGACCGCGGCGGCGGGCGGCGTCTTCGTCCTCGGCGGCCTCGCCGGTCTGGCGGGGTACGCCGTCCCCGGACTGAGCGCGACGTCCCTGTTCGTGACGTTCGTCGGCCTCATCGCGGGCGTTCAGGGCCTCCGGTACGCCCTGCGGCGGCGGAACGTGACCGTCTTCGAGACGGAGACGGGCGACACGGAGCGTCGGTACCGGGTTCCGGTTCCGGGCGAGGACGCCGACCGGAAACTCTCCGCGTCGGGCGGGTGGCGCGGCACGCGCGGGTCCTCCGGCGTCCGAGAGCGAATCCGGGACGCCGCGGTTCGAACGCTCGTCCTCCGGGACAACTGCACCGAGGCGGAGGCCGAGGCGCGAATCGACGAGGGGTCGTGGACCGACGACCCCGTGGCGGCGCGGTACCTCGGCGCGGACGCGTCGGTTCCCCTCCGAACCCGCCTCCGCCTCGCCGTCCGCGGTGACGTCTCGACGGTCCGGGCGACGCGGGCAGTCGCGGCGGTCGAACGACTCCGAGACGAGAGCGACCGGCGGCAGTCCGAGGCGCCCCGACGCGCGCGGGACGGGAGGGAGGCGTGATGAACTCCTTCGAGACGAACCGGTGGACCGGAATCGAGGGCGCGGCGCTCGTCGCCGGTGCCGTCGGCGTCGTCGCTCAGCGGCCGTCGTTGCTCCTCGTCGCCGGTCTCGGCGTCGCCTACACCGCCTACGCGTGGTTCGGCGGCGCGCCGACGCCGACGCTCGAACTGACGCGCGAACTGAGCGACGACTCCCCCGACGCTGAGGAACGGGTGACGGTCACCGTCACGGTGACGAACGCCGGCGACGCGACGCTGACCGACCTCCGCCTCGTGGACGAGGTGCCGCCCGCGTTGGAAGTCGTCGAGGGGTCGGCGCGCCTCGGAACCGCCCTCCGACCCGGCGCGTCGGCGACGTTCTCGTACGCGGTGGAGGCGGTCCGCGGCGAACACGAGTGGGGACCGCTGACGGCCGTCGTCCGCAGTCCGAGCGGCGAGGAAGAGCGCACGGCGGAGTTCGAAGCCGAGACGGCGACGGTGCTCGGGTGCACCCCCTCGCTGGGGGCGACGGCGGACTTACCGCTCCGCGGCCTCACGACGCAGTACACCGGTCGCGTGGCGACGGACGTCTCGGGGGTCGGACTGGAGTTCTTCGCCACCCGCGAGTACCGCCACGGCGACCCGCTGAACCGCATCGACTGGAAGCGCCGGGCGAAGACGGGCGAACTCGGCACCGTCGAGTTCCGGGAGGAACGCGCCGCGACGGTGGTCCTCCTCGTGGACGCCCGCGAGGAGGCGTACGTCGCCCCCGCCGAGGGCGACCGGAACGCCGTCGAACGGAGCGTGGACGCCGCGACGCAGGCCTTCTCGTCGCTCCTCGATAGCGGTGACCGGGTGGGCGTCGCCGCCCTCTCGCCGCACGAGTGCTGGCTCCCGCCCGGGACGGGGGACGACCACCGCGTCCGCGCCCGCGAACTGTTCGGCTCTCACCCCGCACTCGCGCCGACGCCCTCCGAGGAGGCGTACTTCGTCGCCGTCTCCATCCGCCGCCTCCGCCGCCGCCTCCCGACGGACGCGCAGGTGCTCTTTTTCTCTCCGCTGGCCGACGACGTGGCGACGCTCACCGCCCGGCGCATCGACGCCTACGGCCACCTCGTGACCGTTGTCAGCCCGGACCCGACGGCCGGTGACAGTCCGGGACGCCGCCTCGCCCGAATCGAGCGCGAGAACCGAATCGACGGGCTCAGACGGGCCGGCATCCGCGTCCTCGACTGGGGGGAGGAACCCCTCGCGACCGAACTCGCCCGCGCCGCGCGGCGGTGGTCCGCGTGAGCGAGATAACCCGCTCGCCGCCCGTCCTCGGGTCGTCGCTCGCCCTCCTCGCGGCGACGGTCACCCTCGTCTCGGCGACGCTCGCATCGCAGAGCGCGGTTGCGCCGGCGGCGGCGGGCGTCCTCCTCCTCGGCGTCGGCCTCTACCGCGCCTCGCGCCGCCTCCTCACGTGGGGGGCCGCGGCCCTGTTCGCGAGCGTCCTCCTCGCGGGCGTGCGGGGCGGCCCCCCGGAACCCGTGCTTCTGGCGGCGCTCGGAACCGCGTTCGCGTGGGACACCGCGGACCACGCCCTCGGCGTCGGCGAGCAACTCGGGCGCGAAACCGACTCCTCGCGCCTCGTCGCCGTCCACGCGGCGACGACGCTCCTCGTCGGCGTCTTCGGGTCCGCCGTCTGTTACGCCGTCTACCTCGCCGTCGGCGGCGGCCAACCCGTCTCCGCGGTGGTCCTGTTGCTCCTCGGCGCGGTGGCTCTCGTCTCCGCGCTTCGCGGAAGCGGCGAGTCCGACCGGAGGGTCGGACGCGGACGCCGGCGCTGATCAGTCGAGCGTCGGCACCGCGACGCGTTCGAGAACGTCCGCGACGATGTCGGCTTTCCGCATGTCGTTCACCTGCGCGTCCGGCGTGAGAACGAGTCGGTGCGCCAGCACGGACGGGGAGACGCGTTTCACGTCGTCGGGGGTGACGTACTCGCGGCCCGCGAGGACGGCGTGCGCGCGGGCGGTTTCGAGCAGTCGTTGCGTCCCGCGGGGGGAGACGCCCACCTCGACGCGCCGGTCGGTGCGAGTCGCCCGCGCCACGTCCGCGACGTACCTGAGCACGTCGTCGTCCACGCGCACCGCCTCGGGGGCGCGGCGGAGTTCCGCCACGTCGTCGCCGCGGAGGACGGACCCCACCTCGGGGCTCCGCGCTTCCCGTCCGAGGCGGCGGCGGAGGAGTTCGACTTCGCCGTCGACGTCGGGGTAGCCGACCTCCGTCTTGACGACGAAGCGGTCCACCTGCGCCTCCGGGAGGGGAAAGGTTCCCTCGCTCTCGACGGGGTTCTGCGTCGCGATGACGAAGAAGGGGTCCGGGAGGGCGTGCGTCTCGCCGTCCACCGTCACCTGCCCCTCCTCCATCGCCTCCAGCAACGCGGCCTGCGTCTTCGGCGGCGCGCGGTTTATCTCGTCGGCGAGGACCACGTTCGCGAAGATGGGGCCCTCGGAGAACTCGAACGTGCGGTCCGACTCGTTGTAGATGTTGGTCCCGGTGACGTCCGAGGGGAGGAGGTCCGGCGTGAACTGCACGCGCGAGAAGGAGAGGCCGAGGGCGGTGGCGACGCTTCGGGCGGTGAGCGTCTTGCCAGTCCCGGGCACGTCCTCTATCAGGACGTGACCGCGCGCGAGGACGCCGAGGAGGATTCGTTCGAGGAACGCATTGTCGGCGACGACGGCCCGCGACACCTCGCGGAGTACCTCGTTGCACGCTTCGCTCGCGTCGGGGATGTCCATGCCTGTCACGCGTCCGCACGCGACTTAGTAGTCTGGGTCACGCCCCCGATGTCTGCGAAAATCGAAACCGATTAATGAACCCCGCGATTACGAACGTGTGCAAGCCGAGGTAGCCTAGCCCGGCCAAGGCGGTAGATTCGAAATCTACTGTCCATTCGGACACGTGAGTTCAAATCTCACCCTCGGCGCTTCTCCGAACGTCACCCGGCGAGAGACCTCCGTGTCTCTCGCTACGCGTGACGTGCGTTGTGCGCCCTACTGAGATTTGAACCAGCAAGCGAACGCAGTGAGCGAGTGAGGTTCACAATCTCACCCCCGGCGCGTTCTCGCAGACTCGACCCTCAAGCGGCGCGTTTCTGCGCTCCGTCGCTTCCCCCGACGGCCACCGACTTCGACCGGTCGGCGAGGGCGCGGTTCATCGCGTGGTAGTCCCGTTCCGCGTCCTTCCGGACGACGAACGGCACGAGGAGTCCCGAGAGCGTCTCGGTGTTTCGGAGGCGCGTGCCGCCGTCCGGCCGCGGTTCCAACTCGAAGGCGTGGCGGGCGGCGAACAGGCCGGGGACGGGCAGTCGGGCCGTCCAGACGAGCGTTCGCTCCGGTTCGACCGTCTCGACGCGCGCTTTGAGCGTCGCGGGGCGCGACCGACTCGGTTCGACCCGGAGGGCCACCTCGCCCCCCTCCCGAACCTCGCCGGACGCCCACACCGTCTGGGGGTTCCACTCGCTGTACGCCGATACGTCGGTGAGGGCGTCCCACACCGCCTCCGGCGGCGCGTCGATGTCCATCTCGGTCTGTATTCGCTTCATCGCCGCTCTAGGAGGCGACGCGAGATATTGAACCGCGCGCTCGACCCCCTCGGGCGGAAGTTACCACGAACGTACCATCTCTGGGCCGCACCAGCGCCCTCGGTCGGTTTTTACTTTCACTCTCCTAGGCTGAGGTACATATCATTTCACGCCGTAGTGAAAGTATGCACGCGAAGACAGTCGAGAAACGAGCGGTCCGTCCGAGCGAGACGCAACGAATCGACGT
The DNA here is from genome assembly GCF_042662625.1 of Halopelagius fulvigenes. GTDB lineage: Archaea > Halobacteriota > Halobacteria > Halobacteriales > Haloferacaceae > Halopelagius > Halopelagius fulvigenes. The sequence continues at coordinate 1,154,549 of NZ_JBHSXH010000015.1, read as the reverse complement.
GACGGACGTCTCCACGTGGGACGTAGCGGAGTTCGCGCGGTCCAACCTCGAAGGGATGGACGTTCGATTCGAGCGACGCCCCGGACGGACCCACCTCGTCGCCGAAGCGGACCGCTGACGGCTTCGACTCTTCGCCGCTATCGACGGACGAGAGAGCGGTCGCTGGCGGCGTGCGGCGTCGGGGAGAACGAGTCGCCGGGCGAGGTGCCCGACTACCGGGCGACCCCGGTCAGTCGTCCGCCTGCGGCGCGGGTTTCGACTCCTCGGCTTCCGCCTGCAGGAGTCGGTCGAGGGCGTTCACCATTGCGTCCACGCTGGCGCGGGTGATGTCCGCGTCCGACGCGGCGACGGTGACGGAGTGGTCGCCGCGACTCATCTCCACCTCGACGGTGACGACGGCGTCCGTGCCGCCGGTGATGGCGTCGACGTGGTAGGAGTCCAGTTGCGCGTCGGCGTCGGGTCCGAGGGCGGAGCGAACCGCCTCGACGGCGGCGTCCACCGGTCCGCTTCCCGTGCCCGAGGCGACGCGTTCCTCGTCATCCACGCGGAGGCGGACGCTCGCGGTGGGCGTCCCGCCGCCCGACGCGGCGGTGAGGTCCACCAGTTCGACGCGCCTGTCGCGTTCGCGGCCCTGTACGTCCTCGGCGATGGCGAGCAAGTCCGCGTCGGTGACGCGCTTGCCTCGGTCGCCGAGCGCTTTCACGCGTTCGACGACGGCGGCGAGTTCCTCCTCGCTCACGTCCACGCCGTGCTCTTCGAGTGCGGCACGGACGCCCGCGCGGCCGGCGTGCTTGCCGAGGACGAGGCGACGCTCCCGACCCACCGTCTCCGGCGGGTACGGTTCGTACATCGTGTCGTCCTTCAGCGTGCCGTCCGTGTGGATGCCGCTCTCGTGGGTGAACGCGTTCTCGCCCACGACGGCCTTGTTCGGCGGCAGGGGCACGCCCGTCGCCATCGCCACCTTCTGTGCGAGGTCGTACAGCTCGTCGAGTTTCGCCGTCTCGACGCCGTAGCAGTGCGACAGCGCGATGGCGACCTCTTCGAGTGCGACGTTGCCCGCGCGTTCGCCGATGCCGTTGACGGTGGCGTGGACGAGGTCCGCGCCCGCCGCCAGACTGGCGTAGACGTTCGTCATCCCCAACCCCAAGTCGTCGTGGGTGTGGGTGGACGTGGGACCGATGTCCGCCAGGCGGGCGACGTACTCGTACGTCGTCTCCGGACTGGCGTGTCCGACGGTGTCGGCGTAACAGAGGCGGTCCGCGCCCGCGTCGTACGCCGCGCGCATGAGGCGTTCGAGGAAGTCGAGGTCCGCGCGGGACCCGTCCTCGCCGATGACCTCGACCCAGAGGCCGTGGTCCTTCGCGTAGGCGACGAGCGCTTGGGTCTTCTCGACCACCTCGTCGTGCGTCGTGCCGACCTTTCGCTCGATGTGCTTGTCGCTTCCGGGGACCACGATGGTCACCCCGTCCACGTCGCAGTCGAGTGCGAGGTCGACGTCGTTCTGCACGCCGCGGGCGAAACTCGTCACCGTCGCGTCGAGTCCGAGCGACGTGACCTTGCGGATGGTCTCGCGTTCGCCCTCGCCGGTGCAGGCGCTACCGGCCTCGATGTACGGGACGTCGGCCCTGTCGAGAGCGCGGGCTATGTCCGCCTTCTCGTCGGGCGTCAGCGAGATACCCGGCGCTTGCTCTCCGTCGCGCAGAGTCGTGTCTAGAAGCTGTACCCGGTCGTCTGAATCCAAAACGGATGTAGGGGTGTTGTTGGGGTTACCCCCGAATAAATCGACCACGAGTCATGTGCTCACACACTCCGTTGCCGTGGATGTACTTAAAACGACCCCTCCCGACAGATTTTGTCCGTCGGATTCGCGCCTCACTCGATGCGAATCGTGTCGCCCACGTCCACGTCGTCGGCCGCCCCCGCGGGGAGTTCGACGATGGTGTCGGCGACGCCGAACCCGACGCCCGTCCACGCGGAGAGGCGCTTCTTCTTCTTGACTTCGCCGCCGCAGAGCCAGAGGGCGTCGATGGGGAACGGAACGAACACCATGTGGAGACTCCGCCTGTCGGTGTCGTCGAAGGGGAAGACCAGGGCGTAGTCGTCGGGGACGTCCCGGCGGAACATCAGCCCGCGGGCTTTCGCGAGGAAGGAGTCGGCCACGTCGACGTCTGCGGCCAGCGTTCGTGTGTTCCCGTTTCGGAGGTGTTCGACCTGCACGCGTTGCCTTCTGCGGTCGTCCTACAAAACAGTTCAGGTCGCGTACGTGTCGGATAACCGGCTGGACGGTCGCTCCGACTCCGGCGGACGCCCCGCCGCCTCGCGACGGAAGAACGAAGGCCTCCGGAGTCCGAAGCGACGGACATGGAGAAGACGCCCACCGGGACGCCCGTGGGGGTTGACGACCCGTACGACCACGCGGGCGTCTGCGACCACCTCACGGGCGACGGGCGGTGCCGGTTCGCCCTCGACAGGGCGGGCGACGACCCGGCGTTCGCCGCCGCGCGCCGCGCCGACGACTACGAGTGCCTCGTCGCCGACGAGGAGTGCGACTGGCGCGACTGCCCGCACTACCGTTCGACCACCGACGGGCGCGAGTGCGTCCGGTGCGGACTCGAAGAGGTCCGGATGGCCCACGAGTCCGATAGCAGACCGCTGTTGGAGGAACATCACCTGTCGTACGGGAGCAGTAGCGACGTCGACGAGCGACGCTCGTCGGGCCGCGAGGCTTCGTCTCGCGACGCCGACGAACCGAACCACGAGATAACCGTCGCCCTCTGTCGGTGGTGTCACACGAAGGTCCACAAGTCGTTCGCCCGCATCGACGACGACGCCTCGCCCGACCCGGAGGCGTTCGCCGCGCGCGAGGAACGCCGGACGAAGGAACAAGCGGAGTTCGGCTTCCAGTCGGCCGCGGACCGGTTCGGCGACGAGTGAGGGCCGTCCGCCCGTCCGGGGGAGTGAACGTCTTGACGGTCGAACGCGTACCCGCCGTATGGACGACGACGCGCCCGCCGACGAGACGCCCACCGGGGGGACGCCCGCCGAGGCCGCGCCCTCGAAACTCGGACACGTTCACCTCAAAGTCCGCGACATCGACCGCGCCGTCGCGTTCTACCGCGACGTCGTCGGCCTCTCCGTCGCCGAACGCTACGTGAACTACGCCTTTCTCACCTTCGGCGACCACCACCACGACGTGGCCCTCCAAGCGGTCGGTCCGGAGGCGTCCGGGCCGGGGATGGGCGTCGGCCTCTACCACGCCGCGTTCGAGGTGCCGTCCCCCGAGGCCCTCCGGCGGACCGCCGAACGCCTCGCCGACCGCGGCGTCGAGTTCGCCCCCGTGGACCACCGCATCAGCAAAGCACTGTACTTCGACGACCCGGACGGCAACGGCGTGGAGGTGTACCTCGACACCCGCGAGGAGAACGACAGGTCGGAGTGGGACGGCGAGAACCGGCGGTTCGACCCGGAGTCGCTCTGAAAGGGGTCAGCTCGCTTCGAGGGCCGTCAGCAGACCCGTCGCGAGGGCGTCGACGGCGACGACGACCCAGTAACTGCAGACGCGGTAGAGGAGTGCGACGGCGGCGGCGGACTCGACGGAGACGCCGGCGACGGCGACCAACCCGGCGGTGACCGCCACCTCGACGCCGCCGGTCCCGCCGGGAAGCGGCGACCACCCGACGAGGCCGGCGGCGGGCGCGGCGAACAACGCCGCGGCGAACGGGACGCCGACGCCCAACGCCGCCGCCGCCGCCGTCAACGACGCGGCGAACGCCATCCACCCGACCACGACGAACGACGCCGTGGCGGCGACGCGCCGCCTGTCGTCCGCGACGGCGTCCAACGCGCCGAAGTAACTCGCGACGCGGTAGCGCATCGTCTCCGGTTCGAACCGACGGGCGACGGACTCGACGCCGAGGCGAACCGCGCCGCGGTAGACGATGCCCGAGAGGAGTTCGACGGCGCGTTCGACGGCGCGTCGCCGCCGGGTCACCAACGCGACGACGCCGACGGCGACGACGAGTGCGCCGGTCAGGCCGCCGAGGAACGTCCGCACGTCGCCCACGCCCGCGCGGAGGAACACGATGGCGAGGCCGAGCGTCGAGAGGGAGATGGCGGAGACGAGGTTCAGGAGGTCGGTGACGGTCACCGCGGCGAGTCCCTCCTCGTACTCGTAGTCGAACGGTCTGCTCACCGCGTACGCGATTATCGCGGACCCGCTCAGGCGTCCCATCGGGAGCACCTGCCGGGCGAAGTCGCCCGAGAGGTAGGTGAGGCGGTACTTCAGGCCGCCGATGGGTCTCGTCCCGCCGAGGGCGCGCCGGAGGGCCTCCCCCCACGAGAGAATCGCCGCCACGCCCGCGACGCTCCCGACGGCGACGAGGCCGGGGTCCGCCCGCGAGATGGCCCGAAGCACGGCGACGCCGCCGGTGAACCAGACGAACACCGCGAGGACGGCGACGGCGAGGACGAGACCGATGGCCGCCCTCGCCGCCGGTCGGAGGCGCGTGTACGAACGGACGCCGGGTGTGTCCACGTCCCCACGCAAGAGGGCGGAGAACTTTACCTGTCGGGGTTTCCCCGGAACGACGCCGAACCGTCCGACTTCGGCGACGCCTCCCCGCCGAGGCGTTCCGGACGCTTTTTGTCTGCTTCCCGACTAGCGGTGTGCAACTGATGACCCGCATCGTCGTCATCGACAACCACGGTCAGTTCACCCACCTCGAACACAGGGCGCTCCGCGACCTCGGGGTGGACGTCGAACTCCTCGACAACGACACCCCCGCGGAGGAGATAGACGCCGACGGCGTCGTCCTCTCCGGCGGTCCCGACATGGACCGCATCGGCAACTGCGCGGACTACCTCGAACTCGACGTTCCCGTCCTCGGCATCTGTCTCGGGATGCAGATCCTCGCCGCCGAACTCGACGGCGCGGTGGGGTCGGGCGACTACGGCGGGTACGCCGACGTCAACGTCGAAATCCTCGACGACGAGGATCCCCTCGTCGGGTCGCTCGCGCCGGAGACGCGCGTCTGGGCGAGTCACGCCGACGAGGTGAAGGAACTCCCCGAGGGGTTCGTCCACACCGGAACGAGCGACGTCTGCGGCATCGAGTCGATGAGCGACACCGACCGCGACCTGTACGGCGTCCAGTGGCACCCCGAAGTCGCTCACACAGAGGAGGGCCAAGCGGTGTTCGAGAACTTCCTCGGCATCTGCGAACAGTAGTCGCACGAGTTTTACTACGGAAGACGTGAACGTCTCAGCATGACGGCGACTCAAAGTGACCTCGCGGGGCTATCGCGGTTCATCTTCCGCGCCCCGAGTTGGTACGCCAGCCTCGGGTTCGCCCTCCTCCTGGCCGCGATGGCGGGCGTCGCCGCGTTCGACACGGGCGAGGCGGCCCGGACGTGGCGCGGCCTGTTCTTCCTCGGGAAGGACGCGTGGGAGGGCATCTTCTTCATCGGCATCCCGACCATCGTCGCGGTGTTCGGCACGACCGGCGTAGACCGGTTCGTCGGGGGGAAGTTGACCCCGAACCGGTCGTCGCTCCTGGCCCTCGTCTCGGAGGTGATCATGGTCGCCATCGTCACCGTCGCCGCCACCGTCTCCGTGTTCACGCCCCTCGACCAGCGGTTCGTCTTCGACGCCCTCGTCGTCGCCCTCGCGTCGGTGTTCGCCTTCCGCTTGCTCGTCATCATGGCCGTCTCGCAGTTGTCGATTCTCGTCGCGGCGGTGCCGGCGAGCATCCAGACGCTGACGGCGGCGGTGCTCCTGTTCGTCTACAGCGGAACGCTCCGCTTTCTCTCGTTCGGCGGGTCGCTCCTCAGCGCGTACCTGACGCCGTACCTCTCCCGGGCGGACCACGCCCCCGCCGCGCTCTCCGGTCTCTCGCCCGACCACTTCCTCCTCCTCGGCGTGATGTGTGCGGTGTACGCCGGTTTCGTCTACGGCTTCGTCGTCGTCGTGGACCGGCCGTGGCGGCGCAGTCTCGGCGTCTCCATGCTCGACTTCCTCGGCGGGTTCATCGGCCACGTCGCGGAGGGCTCCCGGGAGTTAGAGACGTTCTTCGAGAAACTGGGCGAGGAGGCCGTCGTGCCCGTCACGGTCCTGTCGTTCCGCGAACCCGGCGGCTCCGAGAAGGCGCGGTTCGTCCTGCCGATGATCCACCCGGGGCCGATGGGCGAAATCGGCGGCGGCAACTTCCCCGAACGCGTCGCGCGGCGTTCGGAGGGGCTGGCGTTCCCGCCGCACGCCACCGCGGGCCACGACTTCAACCTCGTCACCGAACGCGAGGTGGACACCATCCTCGACACCGCCGAGGACGCCTACCGGAGCATCGAGTACGGCACCGAAGCGACCGAGAGCGTCCGCACGGAGTCCGGGGAGGCGAAGATGCTCGGACAGGGGTTCGGCGACGACGCCGTGTTGGTCTCGACGTACGCGCCGGGGTTCGCCGACGACGTGGAGTACGCCGTCGGCCTCTCGGCGGCGGCGGAGGCGCGGACCAGAGGCTTGGACGACGTCCTCCTCGTGGACGCGCACAACTGCAACAACGGCCTCGACGGCCCCGACTTGGGTCACGTCACCCCCGGGTCGCGGCGTTCCTTCGACATGATAACCGCCGCGGGACTGGCGGGCGAGGAACTGCGCGAGGCCGAACGCGGCGACGTCTCCCTCGGCGTCGCGTGGCACCGGACGGAGTGGACGCCGATGGAGGGCATCGGCCCCCTCGGCATCCGCGTCTCCGTCACCGAGGTGAACGGGCAGACGACGGCGTACGTCCTCGTGGACGGCAACAACATGGAACCGGGGCTCCGCGACGAACTGCTCTCGGACCTCACCGAGGGCGAGAACGCGGTCGATATCGCGGAGGTGATGACGACGGACACCCACATCGTCAACACCGTGAAAGCCGACAACCAGGTCGGCGCGGCGATAGACTGGGACGAACTCCGGACGCTCGTCTCCGACCTCGTGGCGGAGGCTCGGGAGGACTGCGAACCCGTCGAGGCGGGGGTGGCGGTCGAACTCGCCGAGGTGACCGTCTTCGGAAACGACCGCACGGAGACGCTCGCCAGTCACGCCAACGCCGTCGTCTCGATGGGCGGCGCGTTCGCCGCCTCCGTCATCCTCGCTGCGATGGCCGTCAGCGTCCTCATCTTCCTGTTCGCGTAGCCACTCCCCGTCTTCCTCTCTCCGGATTCCGGTCGATCTACAGCCGTATCTCGGCGGTATCGACCGTTCCGCAACTCGGGCAGACGTGTTCGTACCTCACCCGACGACCCGTCGTCGTCGCCGTCCACTCGCCGTCCTCGTCCTCGTATCCGCAGGCCGTACACCGCATCCGAGTGCGTTCGTAGTGCGTTCGGAGTCGCTCCAACGGCGTCCCACCGCCTCGGTTTCTCGTTGCCATATGACACCATATAGCACAGAGAAATATAATGATTTCTCATGAACGAGTGGACGTCGTCAAAAAGTCGCTCCGCGCGGACCGGGCCGTTACTGCTCGGTCGCGTCGGTTTCGTCGAACAGTTCGTCCACGGCGTCCCGCGCCGCGAGGGCCGCTTCGTCGGCCACCTCGTCGGCATCGGCGTCGGCGTCGTCGGGCGCGTTGACGTACACGTCCACGTCGAGGACGCCGTCCTCGAACGTCACCGTCACGTCGAAGTCGGTGACCTCGGACTGCTTGTAGCGCGCGAAGATGACGCCTTCCGCGGCCTCGGCGGCCGTCTCCACGACCTCTTCGTCTGACGGCATCGTCGCTTACGCGCCGCCTGCGCCACCGGGGCCCATCGGGCCGCCGCCCGCGCCGCCCGCGCCGCCCTGCAGCATCTGCTGGAGTTCGCTCTGGAGGTCCTCGAACTGCTCCTGCACTCGCTCTTCCTGCTTTTTGAGCTGCTCGACGCGGATCTCGAGCGTGTCGACCTTCTCTTCGAGGTCGTCGTACGCCTCGTCGTACTCCGTCTCGACGAGCAGTTCGCCGATCTCTCGGTACATCACGGTGTCCTCGTCGACGTCTTCGAGCGTTTCGAGCGCCGTCTTAGACTCGGTGAGCGTGGACTCGGCCTGCTGTTTCTGCGCGGCGACCTGCTGTGCGGTCTCCTGCAGGTCCTGCAGTTCCTCGAGTTTCTCCTGTGCTTCCGGCGGCAGACTACCCTGCATACTCGGGCCGACGGGATGCTGACTGAAAAAGGCCCGTATTCCGCCCGCTGAGTGGGACCCCGGGACGCGTCGTGCGCCTCGGTCTCAGCGCCGGTCGGCGTCCGCCGCCACCGTCTCCGCGACGGAGACGAGGCGGAGCCACGAGTTCGTCCCCGCCCGGAGGGCGACGAGGTCCGCGGCGTCGACGCGGACGCGCACGAGTCGCCCCTCGCGTTCGACGCTCGCGGCCGATCGGGCGTCGTCTATCTCGCCGACTTCGACGCGGACGCTCTCGGCGACGGCGCGGGCGCGTCGCTCGTCGGCGTAGGAGAATTCGAGCGTCGCGTCGTACGCGCCGTCCATCGAGTCGAGAGAGAAAGAAAGCGGAGTTACTCGACCGGGACTTCCTTCACGTCGGGCGCGCGCTCCTTCAGGAGGACGCGGTGCCCGCAGTACGGACAGCGCACGCCGCCGTACTCGTCCAGTTCGACGTCGCGCTTACAGCGAGAGCACTTGTAGCTCATTGTGTGTCGTGAGTGGTGAAGCGTGTTGTATCTTCCGCGTTACTCGTCGTCGTCCGACGAGAGCGCCGCGCGGATGGAGCGACGGACCTGCTTTCCGCCGGGCGTCTGCGGGCGGTACGTGCCGCCGGTGAACAGTTCGCCCGTCTCCTCGTTCTTCCAGATGCCCGTGCCGACGCGCGTCACGTCGTCGCCGTCGACTTTCGCGGAGCGCATCTCGGCTTCTATCTCCTTGACCCGGCGTCGGGCGACGCGCCCGTATCGCGCGCCGAAGCGACCGGCGCTGCCGGTCTTTCGTGCCTTCTTTTCGGCCATAGTATCGCCTGATACCCGGGGCGGCCGGATAAAGCCTACGAGTCGTCTCCGCCGCGTGCGCCGGCGTGGCACGCCTCCGTCGCGTGCGCCGGCGTCCGCGACGCCCCTCACGCGCCGTCTTGGAGTTCCGCCTCGCGCAGGGCGTCGTTCAGGTCGTCGCGGACGAACTCGCCGGTTTCGGTGTCCATCGCCGTCGTCACGACGCGGTTCTCCTGTACGCTCGACCCGTCGCGCAGGAGGAGTCGGACGTTGCCGTTGCCGTCGGCGCGGGTCACCTTCGCGCGGAGACTCGTGCGGGAGCCCTTTCCGCTCGCGTCTATCGGGCCGGGGATTATCTTCTTGACGTGCGGGTGGCCCGCGACGACGCCGATGGCGCGGCGGCCCTTCCGCCCGCCGATGAGCGTCGAGTGCGTCCCGCCGAGTTTCTCCCGCGGCGGCGTCTCCACGACTTCGAGGGCGCGTTCCCCGCGCCGTTCGAGGACGCGTTCGACCGGGTTCTCGCCGGCGACGCGGAAGAACTCGTGGTGCAGTTGCGCGCGCGCCTCGCGGAGGACGTCTCTGTCGCCCGCGGCGTACACCTCCTCGGGGCGCTTCCGCCGCACCTCGTCGGCGACGAGTCCGGCGAAGTTCCGCAGTTCGACGACGCGACTCTCGTCGCCGTCCTCGGGGATGGTCGTCACCGTCGTCTCCCCTATCACGTCCTCCTCGTCGAGCATCGTCAGTTCGGCGCGCGCACGTTCGAAGACGACGACGACGGTGTCGCAGTTGGCGGTGTTACAGGTGAGACAGTAGTCTCCCGGTTTCTCTAGCGGCGTCCCGCACCGCCCACAGTCCATGTTTGTCGGAAAGCGGCGGCCGCATAAAAGCGCCGCGTCATCCGAACCGTCTCGCGCGAAGACGGTTCGGGCGTGCGGACGACGAAGAGCGAGAGACCGACTTACTGCGCTCTCGGACTCGTCTTCAGGTACTCCCGCAGGAGCACCGTCGCGTACGACCCCGAGGGGAGCGAAAAGGAGAGCGTGTACGCGTCGGACTCCGCCTCCACGTCCACCTCGGTCCGGAGGAGGACGGCCCGCCGCGTTCCCGAGGAGTCGAACTCGCCGGGCAGGTCGAAGTCCGAGGGTTCGAGGCCCAGTTCGTCCATCACGCCGCGTTCGACCTCGCCGGCCTCGCCCTCGGCGAACTCGGTGTCGGTGCCGACGAGGGGCGCGGTGACGAACGCCCGCCCGCGTTCGCAGTGCCGCGCCATCACGTCCACCCGGCGGCCGGTGGCGACCTGCGTGCGGTCGGTGTCGGGTCGGTAGAGGCCCTCCGGCGCGTCGCGGTCGGAGAAACAGACCACGTCGCCCTCGACGGGGCGCGAGAGGGGCATCCCGCGTTCGAGCCGTTCGCTCAGTATCCTGTTGAACGCGTACGACTGGGCGGCGTTGACGAACAGTCGCTGGAGGTTCCGCGGGACGGCTTCGAGGGCGTGCCGCCAGTCGTCGTCCGTCTCCGCGCCGTCTTGGGCGAGGCGGTGGAGCATCGACCGCTCGTACCGCAGGCGGTTCGGCATCCGCTCTACGGCGGCGGCCCAGTCGGGGTCCGACGACGCCGCCTGTTCGTCCACGAACCGCCGCGCCTCCTGCGTCCCCTCCGGTTCCGCCTCGAACGGATTGCCGGCGTACGTCAACACGGCCTCGCGCCACTCGCCGCGGACGACGCTCAGGCCGACTTCGTGGGTCACCGGGCGGCGACTGCCGAATCGCTGGTGGCCGAAGTAGTTGGGGACGGCCACGGCGGCGGGGGACGACGGATCGCCGCCGTCACCGCCCGCGGCGGCCCCTGCGCCGTCCTTCGCGTCGCCGCCCTCGTCGGCGAGGAACGACGCGAGTTCGGCGGTGACGGCTGCCGCGTTCTCCGGGCGGTCGGCGTCGGTGACGCGAATCTCGAAGGCGTTGCCCGCCAAGTCGCCGAACCCGAGGTCGCGTCCGACTCGTCCGAGGACGTCCGCGTCGGCGTCTCGCACCTCGGGAATCTCGTCGGGGTCCACGTCGCGGACGGTGAACAGTTGCGTCGTGACCGCGTGTTTGTCCTTCGTTCCGGCCCACGCGACGCGTTCCCTGCTGACGCCGAGGGCGTCCGAGAGGCGGCGCGCGTAGTCGTTCGTGTCCCACCCGCGCAGGGTGACCCGCAGGAGGAGGTGGGGGTAGTCGCCGGGGTCCGAATCCGCTGGCTCGGGGTCCATCGCCTCCAGTTCGCGGACCCTGAAGTCCTCGGGCGACGCCCGGAGACGGCCGCCCGTCCCCGCGGCGTCGCTCACGTACCGTTCGATGCCGACGCGCCGTTCGAGTGGGTGTGCCTCTCGCATCTGTGTCTCCCCGGCAGGTCCGGTCGTCGCACCTTCCGGCCGGACCGACAAGGCCCCTCCGGTTCGTGCGAGGACGAGCGAAGCGAGTCCTCGGAGGTGTGCGTAGCCTACTCCCCGGCGTCGTCATCGCGCACCAGTTCGAGAAGCTCCGTTACGGTGTCTACTATCTCCTCTCTGGTCACGGGCTTCGTCAGGTAGGCGTCGAACGACCCCTCCGTCGCCTCCACGCCGGGATCCACCGCGGTGACCATCGCGACGCGACAGTCGTAGCCGCGTTCGCGTATCTTCGCCAGCGTCTCGTCGCCCGAGAGGTCCGGCATCCGCCGGTCGAGGAGCACCGCGTCCACGTCGTCGTCCACGAGTTCGAGGGCCTCCTCGCCGTCGGTCGCGGTACGGACGTCCGCCGTGTCCGAGAGCCACAGTGCGTACGCTTCGACGACCGTCTCCTCGTCCTCGACGACGAGGACGGTCGGTCGGTCCCCGGTCATCGTGCTATTGTAGACGTTCTCGGTTGCCGATACATAACCGTGGCGTCCCCGCCTCGCCGTCACCCCGTCCGCGCCGGTCACCTCGACACGCCGGTCACCTCGAACCGCGTGCCTTCGGCGTCCGCGTCGCCGAGTGAGACCGACCACCCGTGGGCCTTCGCTATCTCGGCGACGATGTTCAGTCCAAACCCGGTCCCGCGTTCGGCCGTCGAGTAGCCGTACTCGAAGACGCTGTCGCGTTCCTCCGGCGGGATGCCCGGTCCGTCGTCGGTGACCGCGAAGCCGTCCGGGAGGGGTTCGACGCGGACGGTCACGTCGGGCCCGGCGTGGGTGACGGCGTTGTCGAGGAGGTTCTCGAACAGGCGGCGGACGCGCCGGGGGTCGCCGCGGACGGTGCCGAGTTCGTCCGCGACGACGACTGTGCCCTCGTCGGACGGCGTCGATTCCCACGCCTTCTCGACGGCCCGCCGCAGTTCGACCGGTTCGGGGTCCTCGACCGTCGTCCCCTCGCGGGCCAGCGTCAACACGTCGTCTACGATGTCGGCCATCCGTTCGTGGAGCCGATCCAGCGTATCGAGGTAGTCGCTCTCGACGCCCTCGGCCTCCCTGAGGAGCGTCGCCTGCGCCTGTGCGGCGTTCAGCGGGTTTCTGAGGTCGTGCGAGAGGACGCTCGCGAACCGTTTGAGGTGTTCCTCCCTCTCCTTTCGCGCCGTGATGTCGCGTGCGACGCCGACGGCACCGCTGAACTCCCCGTTCTCGGTCGGGAGAGGGGCGATGTTCGCCTCGATGGTTCGGGTGCTCCCGTCCGGGCGTTGGACGGTCCCCTCCAGTCTGACGGAGTCGTCGGGGGCGTCCGCCAGTCGGTGAATCTTCTCGAACTCGTCTTCGTCCTCCTCGGACTCGACGATGCGACTCGGGTCGGCCCCCCGCAGTTCCTCGCGGGAGTACCCGCTGAGCGAGACGGCGGCGTCGTTGACGAAGTCGATGCGGTCGTCCTCGTCGATGGTGAACACCGGATCGGAGACGAGAGAGACGAGTCGCTTGTACCGCTCTAACTCGCTCTCCTTCTCCTTTCGGTCGTCGATGTCGCGGACGACACTCAGGAGGCAGTCGCGGCCCCCGATCTCCGTCCGCGAGAGGTTCACCTCGGTCCAGAACTCGGTGCCGTCTCTCGCCTTCACCTTCCACTCGAACGTGGCTTCCCCCTCGCGCCGCGCCTCCTCGAACCGCGTCTCGATCTCCTCCCGGTCGAACGCCTCGGCGTCGGCGCTGTACTCCTCGATGCTCCGGGCGGTGAACTCCTCGGGGGTGTAGCCGAACATCTCCTCGACGCCCCCGCTCACGGCGAGAGTCTCGCCGGTCTCGGCGTCCCGAACGGTGATGACGTCGTTGGCGTTCTCCAACACGTCGAGAAGCGTCTCGTCCGGGTTAGACGCGGCGAACTCTTTCATCGTTCGGAATGGAACCTGCCGTTAGGTAAGCAATTTGGCCCGTTCAATGTGAAAGCGGCGATATCAGTACAGGGAGAGGTCGCCCGTCACCCGGTTGACCGCGTCCTCGGGCCCCGGGCCGACGGCGAGTGCGGTGACAGTTCCGGGGTCGAGTTGCGTGTGCCCGGCGTCGCGGATTATCGCGTGGGGAAGTCCCTCCCGTTCGGCGGCGTCCGCGAGTTCGAACAGCTTCGACTCGCCGTTGGCCTTCAGGACGATCTTCTTTTGACCGCTTCCCTTCCACTGAGAGCGCGTCCGGTCGTCGGTGTCCTCGTACGCCGAAAGCGACGCGTGCGCCACCTGGGCGGCGAGTTTCCCGCGGCCCATGCCGAGGTCCGCGCGGGCGACAATGGCCTGTTTCATACCCCGAATCGACGGCCGCCGGCTAAAGGTTCTTCTCTCCGGGGCGGCGGACGCCGACGCCGCCTACGCCGTCGAGTCGGGTTCCGGCGCGGCGCGCGGATCGGTCGTCTCCGACGCGCCGTCCGCGGCGGGGACCGTGAGAACCGGCACGGACGCCGACTTGCGCACGCGGTCGGTGACGCTCTTCGGCGAGAGGAACCGCCGGAGGCCGGTCCGGTTCGGTTCGCCCAGGACGACCAGATCGACGCCGTTCCCCTCGGCGTACAGCGTTATCTCCTCGGCGGGGTCGCCGTACCGGAGTCGCTTCGCGACCGACTGTCCCGCCTCCGCGGCGGCGTCTCCCGCGGCGTCGAGTGCCGCCTCGGCGCTTCGCTCTCGCCGTTCGACCACCACGTCCCAGTGGTCCACGGAGGCGTTCATCCGAACTATCGATAGCGCGTCCACGCTCGCGCCGTGTCTCGCGGCCACCGAGACGGCCACCTCGGCCACCTCCTCGTGGGTGTCTCCCTCGACGGCGACGAGGACGCGGTCGAAGACGCCCTTCGTTTCGCCCTCGGCCGTTGCCTCTGCGGCCGCCGTCGTCCCCGGACGTTCCCGGTCGCTCCCCTCGCGCAATCCACCCGCGCCGGTCGAATGTACTGCCATTACGCCGTATTATCCGCGGTTAGAGCATATATTTGTCCAGAAAATTATGCACGCGACGATTCATTTTCACAGGTCGAACGCGTGTCGAACCGTGAACGACGTTCACGGCGTGAACGGCGCGCCGCGGGCGTCGCGTTTCGGAGGCGACGAGAATGAGAGATTTTACCCGCTACCGACGCCCTCACTCCTGTATGATACTCTCCGACGCGGACATCCTCGAACGCCTGGAGGCGGGCGACCTCGTCGTGGACCCGATAGACGACATCGACATGCAGGTCCAACCGGCGAGCATCGACCTGCGACTCGGAACGGAGTTCCTGGAGTTCCAACGGACGAACATCTCCTGCATCCACCCCAACCGCGAGGACGAGGTGAGCAAGTACGTCACCGAGACGTACGTCGAGGAGGGCGAGGAGTTCATCCTCCACCCCGGCGACTTCGTCCTCGGGACGACCAAGGAACGGGTCGAGATTCCGCCGGATCTGCTGGCGACGGTCGAGGGCCGGTCGTCGCTCGGCCGTCTGGCCATCGTCATCCACGCCACCGCGGGTATCGTCGATCCCGGCTACAAGGGGCAGATAACGCTCGAACTGTCGAACCTCGGCACCGCGCCCGTCGCCCTCACGCCGGGGATGCGCGTCTCCCAACTCGTCTTCACCGAACTGAAGCGGGCGGCCGACCGGCCGTACGGGTCCGACCGCGGGTCGAAGTACCAGAACCAGACGGGGCCGCAGGCCTCCCGAATCGGCGACGACCCCGAGTTCGTCGGCGCGCGCGAACGGGCGGGGGAGGATCGATGAGGTTCGTCGAGGAGATTGTCGTCGAGGAGTTCCTCCCGACGTTCCGGTCGATGCTCGCGGAGGACCTCCGCGAACGCAGCCTCACCCAACGCGAGGTGGCCGACGCCCTCGGAATCAGCCAAAGCGCCGTCTCGAAGTACGCCCACGGCGAGGTGGGCCGCCGCGAGGCGTTCCTCGAAGACGAACGGGTCGTCGAGCTCGTGGACCGGATCGGCGAGGGACTGGCGACGGGCGACATGACGCCGGTGCAGGCCCTCGTCGAGGCGGAGGTGCTCATCCGCCGCCTCGAACAGGGCGACCTGCTGGCGTCGATGCACGAAGCGGAGATGCCGGGACTCGCCGAGTACGACGGCGACCTGAGCGTCCACGACCCCGACAGCGGCCTCCGAAACGCCGAACGCGTCCGGTCGTCGGTCCGGCGCGGCCTGCGAACCCTGACGAACGCGAGCGGATTCGCAGGACTCATCCCCAACGTCGGGTCGAACCTCGCGGAGTGTCTGCCCGACGCGGCGGGCATCGAGGACGTCGCCGCCGTCCCCGGCCGAATCTTCGACGTGAAGGGTCGCGCCACGGTCCCGAGCGACCCCGAGTTCGGCGTCAGCGAACACGTCGCGTCGGTCCTCCTCGACGCGCGCCGCGGCGGCGCGGACGTCAGCGCCGGCCTGAACGTCCGGTACGACGAGAACGTCGTCTCGGCGTTGGCCGACGCCGGCTACACCGTCATCGAGTTCGACCCCGACGCGGAGGCGGACCCCATCGCCGACGAGGTGGCGGGCCGCGACGACCTGACGGAGACGTTCGTCATCTATCAGACCGGCGGTTACGGCATCGAGGCCATAACGTACATTCTCGGTCCGGACGCACACACGGTCGCACGGACCGTCCGCGACACCCTCCTGAACTGACCGGGCGGTCCCTCCGAACCCTCCTCCCATGACCGACGGCACCGCCGCGACGCAGGAGTTCTACTCGCGGTACGCGACGGTGTACGACCTCGTCGCCCGACGGACGCCGGGCGTCGCCGACCTCCGCGAGAGCGTCATCGCCGCCCTCGATCCGCAACCGGGCGATACGGTCGTCGAGATGGGGTGCGGCACCGGCGCGAACTTCCCGCACCTCCGCGAACGCGTCGGCCCCTCGGGAACCGTCGTCGGCGTGGACTTCACGCCGGGCGTCCTCGCAGTCGCCCGCGACAGAGTCGAACGCGAGGGCTGGGAGAACGTCCACGTCGTCCGCGGCGACGCGACGCGCCCGCCCCTCTGCGAGGCGGACGCCGTTCTGGCGACGTTCGTCTCGGGGATGCTCCCCGACCCCGCCGCCGCCGTGCGGACGTGGGCGACGCTGGTCGGTCCCGACGGGCGACTCGCGTTGGGCGATTTGGGCCGGAGCACGTCTCCGCTCGGCCGACCGCTGAACGCCGTCTTCGCGGGCCTCGTCCGCGCCACCACGCCGCCCGGCGGGGGCCGGCGGATGGACTCGCCCGCGACGCTCTTAGACGAGAGACTCGTCGCCGCCCACTCCGAACTCGAACGCCTCTGTACGGGCGTCCGGCGCGACGTTCGCGCACTCGGGTTCGCGCGCGTCCGCGGCGGGAGGGTTCGGGAGGACGCGGTCGAGTCGGAGGCCAACCGCGACGGAACGTGAGCTATCGCCGGAAAGGGAGTGGAGGGTCGGTCGGTTCGTCAGCGGTGCGGGCGGTCGTTTTCGAGCAGGGCGTTCAGTCGTCGGCGGGCGAGGGCGTCGCGCCGTACTCCACGGCGGGGGCGTCGCGGCCCAGTTCGTCGAGGCAGGACTGCGCCGCGCGCTTGCCCGAGAGGAGCATCGCGCCGAACGTCGGCCCCATCCGCGGGAGGCCGTGGGCGGTGGCGACGGCCATCCCGGAGGCGACGACGCCGGGGTGGACGACGCCGGTGTGTTCGACCACCTCGTCCTCGCTCTTTCCGACCCACATGGAGTCGTGGCCGGGCGAGTCGTGGCCGGGCGCGCCGTACTCGCCCTCGTCGGTCTGATCCATCCCGGTGTTGTGCTCTTGGGCGTGTTCGATGCCGGGCGCGTCGAGTGCGCCGCGTTCGGCGAGTTTCGAGATGACGACGGCGTCGTGGCCCGTCGCGTCCAGAACGAGGTCGGACTCCACGGCCACGGGGTCCACGCACGTCAGTTCGCGCGGCAGGGCGTGGACGGGCGTCCAGTTGAGGACGACGCCGCCGACGCGGTGGCCGTCGCGGACGACGATGTCCGTGAACTCCGTCATGTTCTGGACCGTCGCGCCCGCGTCGCAGGCGGCCTTTATCAGGCCGGAACAGGCGTGCGGGCCGTCGGCGACGTACAGGTCCTCGGCCTCGTCGCTCTCGGTGTAGGGGACGCCCAGTTCGTCGAGTACCTCCTGGGCCGGGTCGCGGACGGTCACCTTGTTCATCAGGAAGCCGCCCAGCCAGAACCCGCCGCCGAGGTAGTTGTTCTTCTCGACGATGGTCACGTCCACGTCGCGTTCGGCCAGTTCCTTCGCCGCGACGAGACCCGAGGGACCGCCGCCGACGACGATTACCTCCGTGTCTATCCTGTCGAGGAACTCCTCAGTCCAATCGGTCGCGATCGCTCGCGTCACCTGCGCCTCGCTCACGTCCGCGAATCCGTCGAAGTCTGACATCTTGCCGGACATACCACTAGGTAGTATCATCCACTACTATAACTGTGCGGGTTCGTCGCTCGCGGCGACTCTCACGATTTGCGTCGCGTGCTATCGTTTAACATGGATTGCGGTGTAGTTCGCGCCATGTCGTACGTCGTCAAGATGCCCAAGTTAGGGCTGGAGATGGATTCCGGAACGGTCGTCGAGTGGTTGGCGGAGGAGGGCGACGAGGTGGCGGAGGACGACCCCGTCGCGGAGATAGAGTCCGAGAAGACGACGGCGGAGATAGACGCGCGCGAGTCGGGCGTTCTCAGGCACGTTGGCGTCGAGGCGGGCGAGTCCGTCCCGCCGGGGGCCGCACTCGGCATCGTCGCCGGCGCGGACGAGGACATCTCCTCGCTGATGGCCGACTTCGAGGCGGGGGCCGTCGAGGACGCGCCCGACGCGGAGGAGCGAACGGAGACGGCGGAATCCGGCGCGGAGACGAGCGAAGGCGGCGGAACCGCGGCCGGCGCGGACTCCGGGGGCGGTTCCGGGTCCGCGGCGGACGTCAAGGCCAGTCCGCGCGCGAGAAAGCGCGCCGAGGAACTCGGCGTGGACGTCTCGACGGTGGAGGGGTCGGGTCCCGGCGGCGCGATTACGGAGGAGGACGTGGAGGCGGCGGCCGAATCCGGCGGTCCGGGCGACGAGGAGGACGTGAAAGCCAGTCCGCGGGCGAAGAAGCGCGCGGAGGAACTCGGCGTGCGCCTCGGGAGCGTCGAGGGGTCCGGCCCGGGCGGCGCTATCACAGAGGAGGACGTGGAGACGGCGGCCGAATCCGGCGGCGGGGAGGCGGCCGGCGAATCCGCCGGCCCGGCGGTGACCGAGGAGCGGAAACTGTCCGGGATGCGCCGCACCATCGCCGACAGACTCGGGAAGAGTTACCGCGAGTCCGTCCACGTCACCGTCCACCGGACGATGAACGCGGAGACGGCCCTCGCGGCGGCGGACGCCGCGGCGGAGCAACTCGGCGCGGACGTGTCGCTGACGGACGTCCTCCTGAAGGCACTGTCCGCGACGCTCGCGGAGCATCCGGGGTTCAACGCCACCTTCCGAGACGACACCCACCGCCTCCACGCGGACCAGAACGTCTGCGTCGCCGTGGACGTCGAGGAGGGGTTGCTCGCGCCCGTCGTCCGCGGCGTCGATTCGCTCTCCCTGTCGGAACTCGCCGAGACGCGTCGGGAGGTGACCCGGAGCGTCCTCGACGGCGACTACTCGATGGACGACCTGTCGGGTGGGACGTTCACCGTCTCGAACCTCGGCGTCCTCGGCGTGGAGTCGTTCGACCCCGTCATCAACCCGCCGCAGGTGGCCATCCTCGGCGTCAACGCCGTCGAAGAACGGGTCGTCCCGGACGACGGTGGCGGTTCCGACGACTTCACCACCCGCCGGATGCTCCCCCTCGACCTGTCGTTCGACCACCGCGTCGTGGACGGGGCGGACGCGGCGCGCTTCATGGCCACCCTCTCGGACCACCTCGACGACCCGTGGCCCCTCTTAGACGGCGTGGAGGCGTCCGAACCCGAACCGGCGGAACTCCCGGAGGCGGCGGCGACGGCGTCCGTCGGCCCCGACCTGAAGGGAACGGTCGAGGCGGGTTCGTTCGAGTACGACTTCGACGTGACAGAGGAGTTCGGCGGCGGCACCGCGCCGACGCCGGTGGACCTGTTCGTCAGTTCGCTGGCGGCCTGCCTCTCTGCGAGCATCGGCGTCCAAGCGGACATCCGCGACGCGGACGTGCGGAACGTCACCGTCGAGGCGGAGGCGACGCCGCCGGAGGGGTCCGTCGAGTCGGTATCGCTGACCGCGGTGCTCGACACCGACGCCGACGACGAGACGGTAGAGCGCATCGTGCGCAACGGCGAGCGAACCTGCCACGTCAACGAACTCCTCCGCGAGGACCTGCCCGTCTCCCTAGACTGGCGGCGGGCGTGACGGCGTTCACTGGGGCGATGAACCGCCCCGCGAATCACCCGGCGACGGCCGTCTAGAGACCGTTTCTGACGGCGCGCACCCGTAGTTCACCACGCCGACGATTCCGACGACGATGGCGGCGACAAGAACGTCCGTTCCCGACGACTGCGCGCCGGTCGGAACGGGAAAACGCCTCTTCGAATCTACTGAAAGTACTTATCTCGGCGTGCGAAACGGCCGGATATGGACCGCCGACGGATGCTCGCCCTCTGCGGACTCTGCGTCTCCGGGAGCGCGGGGTGTCTCTCGCGCGCGTCGTTGCAATCGGAGAGCGGAACCGACGAATCGACGGACGGAGGAACGGACAAAACGCCCGACAGGACCGATTCGACGCCCGTCTCGGGCGTCGTCGTGGAGGACCCCGTCGTCAGGAAAGCCGTGACGTACGAGTCGATGATGGGGTCCGGCGGCGTCCTCGCCGTCGAGGGACGGCAGTACGTCGTCGCGTCGGTCCGACCGCCCGACGGCCTCTCGGGGTCGGATTTCACCTTCCGCACCGACGCCGATTCGTGGAACCCCGGCCTCTCCGACACCGCCGGAGGGATAAACCGCTCCGTCGCGGGTCGGGAGGGCAGTCCGGTGGGGCAGAACTTCGGCGGCAGTGACCGGTCGTTCCTCGCCTTCGAGGTGCCGTCTCCGCTGTCGGCCTCGAACCCCCGGATTCGGTTCGAACCGGACGACTCGGAGTGGTCGCTTCCGACTCGGATGGCCGACCGCCTCGAAGCGCCGTCGCCCCGGTTCGAACTCGTTTCGCTGGGGGTCCCCGAGTCGGTGTCGCAGGGGGAGACCCTCTCCGTCTCGCTGACGGCGCGGAACGTCTCCGAGACGGACGGTCGGTTCCTCGCGGCCGTCTACTGGCCGACGCACGTGATAGCCGACGACGACGAGTCGCGCGTGGTCGAACGCGACGTGGCCGCGGGCGAGGAGACGACGGCGTCCGTGGAGATAGACACCTCGTACACCGCCTTCGAGGACGGGCCGGTGAGGCTGACGATTCGCGGTCACGTCGCCGCCCGACGCGACGTCGAGGTGCGGGACGCCGCGACTCCCGCCTGAGCTTACCTGTACTCTTCGTCGGGTTCTCCCATCGCCTCGACGTTCGCCGCCGTCTCGAAGACGACGCCGTTCAGCTCCTCCTCCGTGTCGAAGTACCAGTACGGCGTCTCGTCGTAGACACCGCTCTGGACGACGGGCATCCCCTCGTCCTCGAACGCTTCGACCACCGATTCGGGGTCCTCGAACGCGAAGCAGGCGACGTGGTGGAGGCCCTCGCCGTGTTCTTCGAGGTGTTCGGTGTAGAGGCTCTCGCCCTCCAACGGTTCGATGAGTTCTATCATCGTCCCGCCCACGTCCGCGAGGGCGAGCGTCATCGAGTACTCCCGTTCCTCGCTGCGGAACGTCGTGTCGTGGAGCGTCGGCGGTTCGAAGTGGTACACCTGCCACGGGCCGACGCCGAGGACGCCGCCGAAGCGGTCCATCCCGTCTTCGATGTCCTCCACGACGAACGCGACTTGGCTTATCTCCGGTACGTCGATGTCGAGGTTCGGTATCGAGTCCGAGTCCATGCGAGATTCTTAATGGTAGTTCGTGAAATAGTGTGTTGGGTGCGGGGGAGAACGTCCGCGCGGACGACGCGTCGGCGGCCTACCGCCCGACGAAGAACCCCCCCTCCGCGGCGGCGGCGAGTGCGGCGTCCACGTCCACGATTCGCGGGCCGTCGTCCACCGGGCGAATCGCGATTTCGGCGTCGCGGACCTCCAGTTCGCGTTCGCCGTCGGCGCTGACGACGGCCGTCTCCGCCTCGAAGGCGAACGACTCCTCGGTGTCGAGGCGGCGGCACTCCGCGACGCCGAGTTCCGAGACGACGCCCGGGACGGTGACGGCGCGGACGCGGCGCGACGCCTCCCCGGCGGGCGCAAAGCGGATTCCGACGCCGCCGGGGTCGTCCGGTTCGACGCGGTGGACTGCGCCCGCCGCGCCGGAGATGCCTATCTCGCCGGGGGCGGCGCGGGAGACGACGCCGCCGACGAGACTCTCCGAGTCCAAGAGCGCGCGCGTGCCGACGAACGCCTCGTCCACGACGCCGACGGTGGCGAGGCCCGTGACCGTCTCTCGACCGGTGCGCCCGTCCACCTCGGCGACGGCGGTTCCGTGCCGGTAACTGACCGCCTCCGCGTCCGCCGCGCCGTCGGCGACGAGGGCCGCGGCCATCCCCGCGACGGTGCCGTCCACCGCCGTCGGGACGACGTTGTTCGTGCCCGTCGAGACGGACACTAAGGGCACGTCGCCGACGTTCGTCCCCGCGTCGCGGTTCGTCCCGTCGCCGCCGAGGACGACCACCGCGTCGGCCGCCTCTCGGAGGCGTTCGGCCGCGCGGCGCGTGTCTCGGGGGCCGCCCTCGGGTGCGAAGTCGAGGAGTCCGGTCTCGACGCCGTCGGGGGCCGAATCGAGGATGCGCTCCGCGATGCCGGAGGCGTCGGGCATCGCGAGCACCTCCGCGCCCTCGACGACGCCGACGCCGGCGAGGACGCACTCGGCGGTGCGGCGCTTGGCGTAGTTGTTGCTGACGCTCGCCCCGCCGGTGAGGCGGCGGATGTCGCGCCCCGCCGCGGGGTTGACGACCAGCCCGACTCGGGCGGTCACTCTACACCAGTTTCTCCACCGCGCTTCGCACGTCCTCGGCGGACGGGATGACCTCTTGCTCTAAGGTCGGACTGAACGGGATGTGGGTGTCGGCGACGCCGACGCGCATCGGCGGCGCGTCGAGACTGTAGAACCCGTCCTCCATCACGCGGGCCATCACCTCCGCATGCGTGCCGTAGGAGAGGGGGCTCTCGTCGGCGACGACGAGGCGACCGGTCTTCTCGACGCTCTCGACCAGCGTGTCCGTGTCGAGGGGGTACAGAGACTGGAGGTCGATGACCTCGATGCTCGCTTGCCCCGCCATCTCCTCGGCGAGGTCCAGCGATTCGCCGACCATGCGCTGGGTGGCGACGACGGTCACGTCCTCGCCCTCGCGTTCGACGCTCGCCTGCCCGAGGGGGACGGTGTAGTTCGGGTCCGTCGGCACCTCGCCCTCCTGTTCGTATATCATCTTGTTCTCGAAGAAGAACACCGGGTCGTCCGAGCGAACGGCCGACTTGAGCAAGCCCTTGGCGGCCCGCGGCGTTCCCGGTGCCACCGCAAGCAGGCCCGGGAAGTGCGCGAACCACGTGTGGAGGGTGCCGGAGTGTTGGCTGGCCGCGCCCATCCCGCCGCCCTCGGTGGTGCGGACGGTGATGGGCATCTCCGTCTTCCCGCCGAACATGTAGCGCATCTTCGCCATCTGGTTGATTATCTGCTCGGAGGCGACGCCGAGGAAGTCCGAGAACATTATCTCGACGACGGGTCGCATCCCCGTCGCGGCGGCGCCGACGCCCGCGCCCGTGAACCCCGCCTCGCTGATGGGCGTGTCGCGGACGCGGTTCTCGCCGAACTCGTCCACGAGGCCGTCCGTGACGCTGAAGACGCCGCCGAACTCGCCGACGTCCTCGCCCATGATGAACACGTTCTCGTCGTCCTGCATCTCCTCGCGGAGGGCCGCCCTGATGGCCTCCCGCATCGTCATCGTCTCCGTCTGGTCTATGCTGTCGCCGGGTCGTGATTCGGTGCTCATCGGCTCTCTCCTCCGTTATTCCGCCCGCCGTCGGTCGCGGCGGACCGCGCGAATCGGTCGATGTCCGGTACGTGCATCGAGAACATGTCCTCGTACGCCTCGTGCGGGGCCGGGTCGTCCGCCGCCTGTGCGGACTCGACGGCCGCCGCTATCCGGTCGTGCGCCTCCTCGCGCATCGACTCGAACTCGTCTTGGTCTATCGTCTCCGCCTCCAACAGGCGGTTCTTGAAGTTCTGTATCGGGTCGCGGCCCTCGCGCCACTCGCCGATGTCATCCTCGTCGCGGTAGGGTTGGTGGTCCCCCTCGAAGTGCCCGCGGAAGCGGTAGGTGTCCGCCTCGATGAACGTCGGCCCCTCGCCGTTCGCGGCGCGTTCGCGGGCCTCCCTGACCGCCTCGTTCACCGCGACGACGTCCATGCCGTCCACGGTGAAGCCCGGGATGTCGTACGCCTCCGCCGTCTCGCTCAGGTGTTCGATGTTGTGTTGCTTCTCGACGGGCGTCCCCTCGCCGAACTTGTTGTTCTCGACGAGGAAGACGGCCGGGAGGTCCCACGTCGCCGCGAGGTTGATGGACTCGTGGACCTGCCCCTGCGCGACGGCCCCGTCGCCGAAGAACGCCAGCGCGACTTGGTCGGAGTCGCGCATCTGCGCCGAAAGCGCCGCGCCCGTCGCCAACGGCGGCCCCGCGCCGACGATGCCGTTCGCGCCGAGCATCCCGGCGTCGACGTCTGCGATGTGCATCGACCCACCCTTGCCGTTGCAGTACCCCTTCTGCTTGCCGTGTACCTCGGCCATCATCCCCTCGGGGTCGAGTCCCTTGGCGATGCAGTGGCCGTGACCCCGGTGCGTTGAGGCAATGAGGTCCTTGTCCTCTAACGCCGCCGCCGCCCCGACGCCGACGGCTTCCTCGCCGATATACAGGTGGACGAACCCCGGCAGTTCGCCGTCCTCGAACAGTTCGCCCACCTTGTCGTCGAACGCCCTGATGGTGAGCATGCGTCGGAGTATCTCGCGTTGCCCGTCTTCCGTGTCTATGTCTATTGATACCATGCTCCATAGGCGTGTTCTTCAGTATCGGTCATAAACGTCACTAAATCGATGTGTTTCAGTGAATGTGTCAGATTCTAACTCGTCCGTCCCTGTACGGCCGCCGCCAGACCGCCGAACGGTTTACCCCGTCGAGCCCGTACGTCGCGCCATGACGCGACATCCGACTCACGGAGGTGGTCGTCGGTGAACATGCTCGTGGACGGCGAGTGGCGAATCGACGCCTACGAGTCCACGAACGAGGAGGGGGAGTTCGACCGCCAGGAGACGTCGTTCCGCGACCGGATTCGGGCGGACTCGGACGCCGAGTTCCCGGCGGAGTCGGGCCGCTACCACCTCTACATCTCGCGCGCGTGCCCGTGGGCGCACCGGGCCGCGATGACGCGCCGCCTCAAAGGACTGGAGGACGCGATATCCCTGTCCGTCGTGGAACCCGTCCGCATCGACGACGGCTGGGAGTTCTCCGAGGAGTACCCCGACCCCCTCTACGACGAACCGTACCTGCGCGACATCTACACCCGCGCGGACCCCGAGTTCACCGGGCGCGTCACCGTGCCCGTCCTCTGGGACAAAGAGGAAGAGACCGTCGTGAACAACGAGTCCCGGGAGATAATGCGCATGCTCGACACGCAGTTCGAGGAGTACGCGACGCGGGACGTTGACCTCTGGCCCGAGGGCTACCACGACGAGGTGGACACCGCCTTGGACGCGATCTACGAACCCATCAACAACGGCGTCTACCGCGCCGGATTCGCCGAGACGCAGGAGGCGTACGACCGGGCCGTCTCCGACCTGTTCGACGCCCTCGACCGGTGGGAGACGGTGCTGAACGAACAGCGATACCTCGTCGGCGACGCGTTGACGGAGGCCGACGTCGCGATGTTCGCCACGCTCGTCCGCTTCGACCACGTCTACCACACCCACTTCAAGTGCAACCGCCGGCCCATCCACGAGTACCCGAACCTCTGGAACTACGCGAAGGAACTGTACCAACTGCCCGGCGTCGCGGAGACGGTCAACTTCGACCACATCGTCCGGCACTACTACGAGAGTCACGCCGACCTGAACCCGAAGCGACTCGTCCCCGTCGGCCCGGACATAGATTTCGACGCGCCGCACGACAGGGACCGACTGGAGGCGAACCTCCCCTCGGACCTAACGGGCGACGCCGCGCGCGCCGACGACTAACGAGCTTTTTGCAGATTCGGGTGCGCCGCGGGCGCACCGCTCTCGCGAGAACGCGAGCGTTCTCGCTGGCGCACGAGACGCCATGCGTCTCGTGAACATCGCAAAAAGCTCGACCGAAAACATTCCGCGACTCGCTCCGCTCGTCGCGGTACGACTGCCCGGAGCGGTTGTTTTGGTCATATTTTAGCGCAAATCCCCCGTCTCGTCCGTTTCATAGAGATACTCGATTAGTGATAGCTTGACGAGGCCGTACTGAATAGATAGCGCGTCTCGGTCATGGGGACCCAGTGTGGCGTTGATTGTCAGAATCGGTCGGTACAGGTAGGTTACTTCCTACTCAGCACACACTCTCTAACAAGTAGGTTGTGGGTCAACAGTCTGCATTTTACGAACAACCGTCACGGTTTCTTCATTCTCTACCTGTATCTGTAGATATTCATTCTTCGCGCAGAGGTCCTCAACCCTTACTGTAGTTTTAGCTCCCGTTTCGATTTGTGCTGTTACGGTATATGTTCCGTTCTGCTTGAGGGCTTCAAAAACATCTACACTCGTATGTGAACTCAGCTCTCTTGACTGCTCAACCACCTGTTCTCCGCCAGTAGTAACGATTAGCGAGATAGTATGTAATTCATCATCTCTATTCCAGAGTGTGAACTGAACGTCGGTACGTGTCTCAAGAGGGGTCTCAGCAGGTGAAGCAGAGGTGGGTGATTCATTAGTGGATTCCGTGTCGCTAGATGAGTCAAGACAGCCAGCGGTTGCGCTAAGGGCGGAGGTTATTAGAAGGATGGACTGTCGGCGTGATGGTCGGAGGGGCATGAGTGAACAGCCCTATTATTTAACTAAATGCTTTGTGCAGAGCGTCTACAACTCAACTTCGCTTGGATTCCGATAGTAATAGAGGGAGAATCCAACATACGTGACAAAGAGTCCGAGAAGAATTGCGAATAGTGGGTTGATACTCGCCCCGACGGAGCCAATACCTACGAGAAGGATAAATGTCGTCAGATATACGAGAATAGCAACAACGAGGGTTTGACCAATACGGTCGATAATACTGGGGTTTTCAGAGGGCATGGTCCAAGAACAACACTCACGATTGAGTAGGTGTCGGTGAGACATTCGCACACCTACTTAACGGTTAGTTCAGCACCGGTGAGACGAAATAAACGAAGTCTCCCTGAGAGGTGTACCCTCTGTATCGGTCACTCCGTTCCTATCAACACTAGAATAATCTGTTCTGTCGATGCTGAATAGAGTGCGCGTATCTTGCAATCGGTTCGGGGCTGATTCTCCTGAGAATCACAACATGGGGTTAGGGTGGCATCGCTCTGTGTCCGAGAGGTGGAATTACCCGTCAGCCTTAATTGTAGATAATTGAATAGTAAGCCTATGCGTACGTCCCTGCTCTCAGCGATTGCCGTCGTCGCCCTCCTGGTCCTCGCAGGATGTACTGGACTTCAAGGCACGGGTGGGAACGGAGCGTCGCCCGATGCGTCCCCTGCCGATTTCCCGAACGCGTCGGCCATCGACCAGTCGGTGTTCGACACCCACGCGGACGCGCTAGCGAACACGAGTTTCACGCTCTTGATCGAGAAAACCCGGAAGGATCGCGTTCTCCACCCTTCAGAAAGGAACTTCACGTACATGAACGAGACGGCCCGGTTTCTCGTTGAGCCCGGCGACTCACAGTACCTCGGACACACCACCGGCTACTTTTCGGGGAACCGTTCGGTCTACTCGAACGGAAGTGCGGAGTACACCCTGTCCCGGACGGAGAACGGGTCGGGAGTGAGTTCTTTCCGCGCCCCGGTGTTCAACGAGTCGGGCGAGCGGTATCTCTGGCGTGGATGGTTCAACAACGACAGCGGAGGCCAGCACGCGTTTGCTGCGATTGACGCCACTTACGAGCGTGAAGGCGTCGAGACGTTCCAGGGCGTTCCGGTGATGCGTTACGAGGCCACCGGCGTCGACGCGCTGTCCGCCTCGTTGCCAGGAGGCGAGAACGCGAGTTCGTGGTACGAGGAGTTCTCAGCGACACTCCTGATCGACGAAAACGGCGTCATCCGCCACTATGAGTACGAATTCGTCTGGACTGACTACTCCACCCGGAGGATTACGGAGGCGTACACCCTGTCCGACGTGGGGAGCACCGACGTTGAGAAACCGGACTGGGCGGCGAACGCGACGGCGGGGTCGTAACTACTCGGCTTGATACCGGCCGGGCTGCCAGGTTGATCAATCCATCCTCTGTAGTCAGCACGTCGCTTTTGACAGCTTTTGAGTAGGTTTCAGTGGCTGTGCTGCAGAGAAGGCGCTCTCACTCGAGAGCTTCGGATCGGGACTCACAGCAGGCAAACTGATCGAGAGACTGGCGACTACGGCTCGGATGACGCCCCGACCCCGTCAGCAATCGCTTGAAGCTCGCCCTTCCGGAACGTGGAGTCGTCCGCCGCCTCCAGTGACTCCGCGATGCCGACCTGTGCCCGGATTAGTCGGCGCATCCGCGTTGTCGATGGCCACCCCGCCTCATCGACATCGACTTCGAGTGCCTCACAGATCGCCTGCAGCTCCTCCTTCGTGAACGACGCCTCGAACTCCCGTTCGAAGCGACCCGTCGCCACTCGAATTGCGTTCCGAACCTCGTGGACGGTTGGACTCATGACTCTCTACTCTCCCGTCATCTTCCTCAAAGTTCCTACTCGGTAGTAATGAGACGTTTCCAGAAGGTACAGAGTAGATGCAATCTCTGACTATTGTTGGACTCATCCTCTGTATCCGGCACGCCGTCACTGAGGGACGTTTGAGGAGTCCCTATCGGTGGTGGACTCGACGCAGCGCGTCGGCAGTCGCTGTCCCGGAGATACGGATGTATTTCTGTGCAGTCGCTAAATCGCCCCACCCCATCAGAGCTTGGAGCGGCACCCGGGCGACGCCTTTGTAGGCGTGATAGCTGGCAGCGGTCGCTCGCAGACAGTGTGGATAGACCCGCCCCGAGAGGTCAGCCGCGCTTGCGGCAGCCTGCACTCGTCTGTTAATCGTTGACCGCGAGCGGGGAAACGCATCGTACCGGTTAGCAAAACGCTCGATACACAGCTCCAGCCGAAGCGAGAGGTCAAATGGGATAAGTCGAGCTGAGGCTACGGTCTTCGGATGCCACCGGGACGCGACAGCATCCTCGACAGAGAGGTCGTCGTTGTGGGTGGCTTCCTGTCGGGCCTGTCGTCGGCAGTATCCGCACCGGCACGGTTCGTGTTGTGGGATGCGGATCGTCCGTCGGTCCCCGTTCACCCACGCAGTCTGAAAGTGTGCAATCTCGCCAGCGCGAAGCCCGAGTCGCCCTACGATGAGACAGATGAATCTCGCTTCGAAATCGTGTGGCGCTGAAAGTGTCGAACACGCTTCCAGCAAGAATTCGAACTGACGGTCGGTGAGGACATCCTCATGGGTGTGCCGGGTCGTGAGCGCCCACCGATGGCGATCCGTCCATTCAATCGCGGGTTGGTTGGATGAGACACCCGTAGCCGTCCTCATGCTGGCGGATTGGGAGTACCGCCAAGTTGTGCTGAATAGAGGGCGCGAGTCGGTCATCGGGTCAGCACTCGATATGAACCAGCCGAGTCGGTGAGTACAGGAGCTATACAGTTCGAATAGAACTTCCGGGAACGTAACCGACGTAGAGTACACTGTGTCTAAAGTAACGGTGGGCCAAAGGCGGCTGCGGTAAACGAATCCGCGAGGAAGAGAATGAATGCGAAGCCACCGTTGAGATCGTGGTTGTCTGTTCTAATTGAAGCGTAGACGTACGCAGCCAAGCTTAGTACCATACGTCGTATCAGACGAGTTCCTATATATTCGCACCGTTCGCACGCGCTACTTAGCGGTTAGTTCAGAGTTGAAGAGACGGAATAAACGAGGTGTCTGCGATGGATGCACCCTCTGTAGTCAGCACACCGTTCCTGTCACGTCCTGAGCGTTTCGATAGAACAATCTCATCAAGTATCGCGAATCGAGTCTTGGTAGACGAGTTGCGTTGTACTTCCCGGACCCCGACGCACCGCGCGGCGACGCCTTCTTTCTCTCCGACCCCCTAACGGCGGTATGACGGACAGGAGCGTCCGCCGCCTCTTCGCGCGAGTCGAACCGCCGCCGCGACTGGTCGACTGGTCGCTGTTGGCGTGCGTCCTCGTCGAGTTCGGAAGCGGCGTCCTCAGCCTCGGGGCCGGACGCCCCGAACACTGGCCGGTGTTCTACGTCCACTCCGTCGTGGGCGTCGCGTTCGTCTTCCTGTTGTTCTTCAAACTCCGCCGGGTGCGTACTCGCGTCACCGACTCTCGCCTGTGGGACCGGGCGACGGCGCTCTCGGTTCTCACCGCGACCGTCGCCGTCGCCGCACTCGCCACGGGCGTCTGGTGGGTCCTCGGCGGTAACGCCCGCGTCCTCGCGTACTGGAACCTGCTGAACCTCCACGTGGGACTCGGACTCGTCCTCCTGCCTCTCGTACTCGCGCACCTCGTCACGCGCTTTCGACCGCCCCGCCGAACCGACTTCGAGGGCCGCAGGACCGCGCTCCGGTACGGCGCGCTTCTCGTCGGCGGCGCACTCCTGTTTCGCGCGCAGGAACTCCTCGCCGTCGCGTTGGAGACGCCCGGACGGCGGCGGCGCTTCACCGGGTCGAAACCCGTTGAGGGGGACGGACTCGAACCCGAGGGCGAGACGGAAGCGGGGAACGCCTCGTTCCCGGTGACGAGTTGGGTCGCCGACGACCCCGACCCCGTGGACGAGGAGTCGTGGCGCCTGCGCGTCGGCGGCCTGACCGATTCGACGCTGGATCTCTCCGCAGACGAACTCGCGCCCGACGACGAACGGCGCGTCCTCCTCGACTGCACCAGCGGATGGTACGCCGAACGCGACTGGCGCGGCGTCCGCCTCGGGTCGATTCTGGACGCGGCGGGGCCCGCCGACGACGCCCGGTGGGTGACGGTCCACTCCGTGACGGGCTACCGGTGGTCGTTCCCCATCGAGGAGGCCCGGGGGATGCTCCTGGCGACGCACGTCGGCGGCGAACGACTCTCGCACGGCCACGGCTTTCCTCTCCGTCTGGTCGCGCCGGACCGCCGGGGCTTCCAGTGGATAAAGTGGGTCGACGGAATCGAGGTGCGCCGCCGCCGCGACGCCGCGCAGTGGACGGCGGTATTGGTGAGCGGATTCCGGTAGCGAACCACCGCGTCGGCCTCAGTTGTCCGTCCGCGCCGCCTCGGCGTCCGCCTCCGTCTCGGCGTCCGCCTCCGCGTCGTCGAGCGAACCGCACCGAATCGCCTCCTCCGCCGCCGCGAGTGCGCCGTCGGCGTCGAACTCGGCGACGATTCGCTCTAACTCCTCCCGGGAGGCGTCGCTCAGGTCTCGCGCGTGCGCGGTGATGTTCGGCACCGCGCGCATGATGTTGTCCACTATCGGCACCGCTGCGGCCCGCGCGGACCGCGAGAGCGGATTCAGGTCGATCACTATCTCCGTCTTGCCCATCGCTCCGAGCGCTTCCGCCCTGTCGCCGTCCTCCAAGGGGACCAGAACCACGTCGGCCGCGCCGATGCCGTCCGCGTCCACCTTCGCCCGTTCGTGGTCGAGTCCCGGAATCCGGCCGTCCGCGGCGAGTCCCTTCACCTCCTCCGCCCCGTGGTCGCGGAGGTGGTCCGCGATGGCTTCGAGTCGTTCCTCCGTTCGGTTGAAGAGGTTCACCTCCACGTCGGCGTCCACCGCCGCCGCGAGTTCGACCATCTCGCCGGGGACGAGTGCGGCGACGTTGCCGTTCACCGAGAGCACCGGACGCTCGGCGAGGAGGAGGTGCGCCGCCGCCGCGCGTTCCGCCTCGTCGGCCGCGGGGTGGGTTCGCTCCCCGAGGAGGTAGTCGAACGCCTCGCCGCGCCCCTCCGCGATGAGGCCCTGCCTGCTCGTGATGCCCTTCTCCACCCCTTCCTCGATGCGGTGTCGCGTCAGAAGCGACTGGTACCGCGGGTGGCTCTCGGGAATCTCGATGTCGCTCATTGTCGGCGATTGGTTCGAAGCGGTGAAAAACGGGACGATGCGTCGTCGTCGGTCGGTCCGTCGCGACTCGGCTTCGAGGGCGCTCACTCCTCGGGCAGGAGTCCCGCGCCCGCGGTGTGGACGTCGCACACCGCGGGGTCGTACCCGGCGTCAGACAGGCCGGTGCCGAACGCGAACACCGTCTCGCCGAGCATCGCCATCGACGCGTCACCGCCCGCCGCCCGAACGTCGTCGATGGCGTCGGCCACCCGGTCGGTGAGCAGTCCAGCCTCGTGGGCGAACCGCCGCGAGAGGGCGACCATCCGCGACGCGGTGGGTTCCTCGCGCAGGTCCCCCAGCGCGGACTCCCCCGCGGCGGTCAACGCCGTCGTGTCCCCCGAGAGCACCGCCGCCGTCGAGAGTTCGCCGAAGGTGACGTACTCGACGCGCGGGCGTTCGGGGATGCCGTCCAACGCGCCGTGCCCCGGCGCGCCGGGGTCGAGGCGGATGGGGAGTCCCCCGCGAGCCTGCGCCACCACGTCGCCGAGGCCGGTTCCGGCCTCCACCTCCGCGCGGTGGGCGACGGTCACGAGTTCGTTCTCGGACCGCCCGCGCCCGAACAGGACGTTCGCGCCGAACGCGACGCCCAAGGCGACGGCACCGCTGACGCCGAACCCCGCGCCGACGGGAAGCGGCGTCTCCGCCGCGACGCTGACGCGCCCCTCGTCCACACCGAGTGCGTCGAGGACGCCTCCGACGGGGTCCACCCGGACGCGTTCGCCGTTCAACGTCACGATGGCGGGCGACACCCGCCGGGCCGCCTCGCCCGTCCTCGGGTCGCTCTCTGTCGTACCGCCGTCGTCTCCTCGTTCGTCCCGCCGAACCGTCACGCGAACCCCGTCGGTGAGCGTCACGCCTGCACCGCGAGAACCCGCGATCGCGGGGTTCTCGTCCGGGTGCGCGCTGAAGAACCCCGTCACGTGCCCGGGGACGAACGCCGTCGCCTCGTCGGTCATCGTCTGCTATTGATTCCCCGAGCGTTATGTCTGGTACGCTTCGAAGTCAGGAGGAGTCGGCGATGCGCGGAGTCGTCTTCTGCCCGCCGTGGGGGGCCCGGAACGCCCCCGTTACGAAGCGTCCCCCTCTCCTTCGTCGGCCGGTAGCACCCGCGCTTCCGGGTGTTGGCTGGTGTTCTCGGCCAGTACCCCCTCGTTGTGGAGGTGGCGGATTTCGGTCGTCACCTGCTCTCGCGTCATCTCGCTCATCGCGACGACGGCGTTCACCAAGTCCTGAACGGGGATTCCCCGGCCCGCCCCGCCGTGGTCGAACGCCGACCGCGAGTCGTCCACGTCGTCGAGAATCACCTCGACGTACCGCGCGACGTCCGTCTCCCCTTCGAGTTCGTCGTGCCACCGCGGCGGAAACGCGCTCACGCGGTCCTCTCCGACCCAGTACACGTTGTCGGTACTGACGAAGGAGTCCGACTCGACGGCCTTCTCGTCGAGTCCCTCGCGGACGCCGTCGGGGTCGAACGAGTAGCCGTTTCGAGCGAGTTCTTCGACGTACGCGACGAGGCGGTCCACGGGGACGCCCCTCTCGTCGGCGTACTCCTCGTCGTACTGTTCCGCGAGGATGACCAGATCCCCCACGAGAAGGGACTCTCTCCGTCCCGCGAGTTCGTCCAGCACCGTCTCCGAGAGGTCCGGATTCGACGGCGGAGGTGCGTCGCTCATTGTAGTGGAACGTGGGTCGCTGCGTGCAAGAGTGAAACGGCCGCGGGGCGTGGGACTCGACGGCGCGAAAAACCGATTACGCCGGCGGGTCATCTTCCGGTATGTCCCCGTCGCTGCGTCTCAGGCGCTACCGACCCGCAGACCACGACCGCGTTCTCGAACTGCACGAGGAAGCGATGCGCGACGTCGGTTCCTTCGTCGAAGGCGTTCCCGACCCGGACCTCGAAGACGTCCGGGGGACGTACCTTGACGGAGGCGGTGAGTTCCTCGTCGGCGAGGCGGACGGCCGAATCGTCGCAATGGGCGCGTTCCGCCCGGCGGAGGGGTACGTCACCGACTTCCTCGACGACTTGCCCGAGACGACGGCGGAACTCAAGCGGATGCGCGTCGCCCCCGACCACCAGCGTCGCGGGTACGGACAACGGATGTACGAGGAACTCGAACGCCGCGCGCGACAACGCGGCTTCTCCGACGTCGTCCTCGATACGACGCCGAAACAGGTCGGAGCGCGGCGTCTCTACGAACGCAACTCGTTCGAGGAAGTCCTGCGGGACCGCGTTCGAGTGGCGGACGAATCGTTCGAGATTCTCTTCTACCGAAAGTCGCTCGACTGAAGAGGAGAGTCGCTGCCGGTCCGACGAGAGGAGCGTTAGCGACTCTCGTCGGCTCTCAACGTCTTCGCCCTACGGATTTAGACGCTGTCTGTCTCGCGGGAACTCACTCGCAAATCGAAGATTTGCTCGCCGTTCCCGCTCGTCGGTAGCAACTCTACGGAGAGAGTCGCTGACGATCCCGCGGGAACAACACCGCTTCCCGGATATTGTCGAGGCCGAGCATCGTCATGACGAGGCGTTCGCCGCCGAGGCCCCAGCCCGCGTGCGGGGGCATGCCGTACTTGAACATCTTCGTGTAGTAGTCGAACGACTCGGGGTCGAGACCCTGCTGTTCGAAGCCCTCCACGAGGCGTTCGTAGCGGTGTTCACGCTGCCCGCCGGAGACGAGTTCCATGCGCGGGTGCATCATGTCGAACCCCGTCGAGAGCTGTTCGTCGTCGTCGTGGTCCTTGATGTAGAACGGCTTTATCTCGGAGGGCCAGTCGGTGATGAAGTAGTGCTCGCCGACGTCCTCGCCGAGTGCGCGTTCGCCCTCGGTCGGCAGGTCGTCGCCCCAGACGAGTTGCTCGTCGAGTTCGCCCGTCGCGTTGATCCGCTCGATGGCCTCCTCGTAGGTGAGACGGGGGAACTCGCCCTCGGGCACCTCGAAGTCGTCGGCGAAGCCGAGCGCTTCGAGTTGCTGCTGGCAGTTCTCGGCGACGCCCTCGTAGGCGGCCTTCACGACGTACTCGCAGGCGTCCATCGCCTCGGTGTGGTCGAAGAACGCCGACTCGAAGTCGATGGACGTCGCCTCGTTCAGGTGCCGCGGGGTGTTGTGCTCCTCCGCGCGGAAGATGGGACCGACCTCGAAGACGCGTTCGAGGCCCGACCCGATCATCAGCTGCTTGAACAGCTGCGGCGACTGGTTCATGAACGCCTCCTCGCCGAAGTACGTGATGGGGAACAGCTCGGTGCCGCCCTCCGTCCCGGTGGCGACTATCTTCGGCGTGTTGATCTCGGTGCAGCCGAGTTCGCGGAAGGCGTTACGGACCGACCGGAGAATCTCGGCGCGGATCTCGAAGACCGCCTTCACCTCCTCCTTGCGGAGGTCGAGCGTCCGGTTGTCGAGTCGGGTCGAAAGCTCCGCGTCGACCTTCCCGGAGGGGTCGAGGGGAAGCTCCGTGTCGGCCTCCGCGAGGACCTCGATGGACTCGGGGACGACTTCCACGTCCGTCGGCGCGCGGGGCTCCTCTTTCACCTCGCCCGTGACGGAGATGACGCTCTCGCGGTGGACGCCGAGACCGGTCTCGACGAGCTCCTCGTCCATCTCGTCCTTCTCGAACTTGATCTGAATCTTGCCGGTCTTATCGCGGAGGATGAGAAATGCGATGCCGCCGAGGTCGCGGACCTCGTGGACCCACCCCGCGACGGTCACCGTGTCGCCGGGTTCGGCGTCTGCCGTGTACGTTCGGTTCTGCATGTGACCGCGTTTCCGCCGGCGAGTCTTAAAAACGGTCGTTTCACCTCGGAGTGGGAGTGCTAAGCACACTTCGGCCCGTTCGCCGCCGCCGGTGACCGCCGGTGACCGCCGAGCGGAGGTTTATATACGGAGACGGGACCACTCCGGCCCACGATGAGACGGACGCTCACCGCCACGATGGAGTCGCTATCGACCGCAGAACGCCGAGCCGAGACCGTCATCGTCGGTGCGTTGCTCACGCTCGGGTCGGCCGTCGCTCCGATCCTCGGTATCGCTCTCCTCGGATACGCCGTCTGCGTCGTTCGCTCCGCGGCCGAGTCCGACGCCGCGTTGCCGACGTTCGGGGGGTGGGGCGACGTTCTCCTCACCGGCGGCCGGGCGGCCCTCGCGGTGCTTCCGCTTCACCTCCCCGGACTGGTCGTCCTCCGATTCGCCATCGGATTCGACCGCGCGCACCTCGTTTCGCCGTACCTCTTTGCGGACCTCCGGAACGGCGTCCTCCCCGCTCTCGACCTGTTCGCGGGGGTCCTCGCCATCGTCGTCCTCGAAATCGTCGCCGGCTACCTCTCCGTGGCCGCTCTCGTCGCCGTGGCGCATCGTCGCTCGGTGGGCGTCGGCCTCGTCGAAACTGCGCTCGAAGTTGCTCGGGACGGCGCGTACGCCCGCGCGTTCTCGGTGGCTCTCGCCGCGGGCACCGTCGGACACGTTCTCGGCGGCGTCGTCGCCGCCGTTCCGTTGGTCGGCGAACCGGCGAGCGCGGCCGTCTCGTTCCTCGCACTCGTCGTCGGCGCGTCGGTCGTCGGACACGCGTGTTCGTCGGCCGGCGGCCCCGGCGGACCAGACGGCAGCCTCCCGTTTCACGTCTCGTCCGGAACCGCGGCCGACGGTGTTCACGAGTAGACGGAGAACGCGGCGATGGGCGTCAGCGTCCGTCGAGTTACAGAAGTAGACCGCTCACTCGGCTTCGATCTGCTCCGCGTGGGCGTCGTTGACGCCCTCGACCGTCTCGCGGACGGCGTCCACCCCTTCGTCGTGGAGGAGGTCGCCGACGACGACCGTGTCGGCGTGCTTGCCCATCTCGTAGGCTGCGTCGTAGTCGCGGATGCCGCCGCCGTAGAACAGCGTCGATTCGTCGAGGGCGTCCTGCGCGGCGGCGACCTTCTCCGTGTCGCCGAACATGCCCGAGTACTCGACGTAGATTATCTCCTGTCCGAACATCTTCTCGGCGACGGCGGCGAACGACGCGACGTCGTCGGCGCTCTGTTCGGTGTCGGCCTCCGTCAGCTCCGCAACGGACGCCTCGGGGTTCAGGACGATGTACGCCTCGGTGGTCGTCCGGTTCCAGTCCAAGGGGCCGTCGATCCGGACCCACTCTTTGTGCGCGCCGGTGACCCAAAACGAGGACTCGGCGTTGAACACCGTCGGGATGAGGTAGCCGTCGAGGCCGTCGGATTCGATGACGACGCCCGGGTTCGACGGTTCCTGGTACAGGGGGACGTCGTACTTCGCGCAGGCGTCGACGACGCGTTGCATCTTCTCGGTCGTGATGTCGAGCGTCCCGCCGATTTCGATGGCGTCGGTCCCGGTGGCGCAGACGTCCTCGAACGTCTCGCCTTCCACGAGGTCCTTGTCTGGATCCACTTTCAAGACGTGGTCCCACTCCGTCCATGGCCCGGTCATTGGACCTACTTCTCCCCGGAGGCGTTAAAAATGGCGCGGATGAGCGAGTCGGTTGCGGCAGAATGGCAACCGTTCGGAGACGACCCCGACGGGCCGTCCTCGTGCGAACCGCTCCGTACCGTGCGAAAATCGAGGAACGCTTTTCGGCCGACGAACGACGAGCGGTGAGTTTCAGTCCGCGTTCGCCTGCCACTCCCGAACCGTGTCGGGTCCGACGCCGTCCACCGCGTCGGCGAGGGCGTCGGGTTCGGCCTCCTTCAGCGCGCTCACGTCGCCGATACCCGCGTCTTGGAGTTTCTGGGCCGTCTTCTCGCCGATACCCTTCACGGCCTCCAGTTCCGACCCGTTCTGTTGGGCTTGGTACTCGCGGTAGTTGCAGATGGGGCAGCCGAGGTCCCACGGTTCCCTGTCGTCGTCGTAGGTGATGCGTATCTTCGGCAGGTCGTGTTCCTCGCAGGAGTCGTCCGTGACCTCCACGTCGCCCCGGCGCGGGAGGGGAAGCGAGTAGTCGCAGTCGGGGTAGCGCGTGCACCCGACGAGGCGCGACCCGGACCGGAGGCGCTTGATGGCGAGTTCGCCGCCGTGCTCCTCGCCGCACTCCGGACAGGTGCCGATGACCAGGTCCTCCTGTTCGTCGGCCTCCTCGGCCTTGCAGAGCGGACAACCGTGGACGAACGTCTTCCGGCCGGCGAGCATCTTCACGTGGTGCAGTTCGTGTTCGTCGCAGGTGTCCTCCATGATGAGAGGCTTGCCCGTGGAGGGAAGCGGGAGGGTGTACGTGCAGTCTGGGTAGGAGTCACAGCCGATGAAGTACGACCCGCGCCTGCTCTTTCGGATGACGAGATCGCCGCCGCAGTCGGGGCAGGTGCCGACCGTCTTGTCGGCCTTCAGCGACTTCTGGAGGTGTTCGCCCACCTCCTCGCCGGAGGACATCAGCCCCTCGAAGACGTCTTCGAGTATTTCGCGGGACTCGTCGGTCACCCCCTCTAAGGTGGCTTCGCCCCGCGCGATGGCCTGCATGTCCTGCTCCAGTTGCGCGGTCATCTCCTCTGAGACGATGAGTTCCGCGAACTCCTCGCCCGCCTCGACGACGGACCGCGCCAGCCGCGTCGGTTTCGGCGGGTCGCTCTCGATGTAGCCGCGGTCGTACAGCTTCTGGATGACGTCGTGCCGCGTCGCCTTCGTCCCGATGCCCATCTTCTCCATCGTCTCGATGAGGCGGGACTGACCGTACCGCCGCGGCGGTTGGGTCTGCTTGTCCTCGATTCGGGTGTCCGTCACCGCGAGTTCCTCGCCCTCCTCGACGGCGGGGACGAACGACTCGCTGGAGTTGAAGTACGGGTAGACGGCGTGGTAGCCCGCTTCCACGAGGCGCTTGCCGTTGGCCTTCAGAGAGAGGCCGTCGGCGTCCGCGACGACGCGGAGGTGCTCCCACTCGGCGGACTCGGCCACCGTCGCGAAGAAGCGCCGGACGACGAGTTCGTACACCTCCCACTCGTCCTCCGAGAGGTCGGAGGGCGAGGGGAGCTCGCCCGTCGGGTGAATCGGCGGGTGGTCCGTCGTCTCGTTGTCGCCGGCGGTCGGTTCTATCTCCTCCTGTTCGAGCAACGAGTCGGCGTCCTCGCCGAACGTGCGGTGGCCGCTGAACTCCGAGAGGAGCTCCTCGGGGTCTAGATCCTCCGGGTAGACGGTGTTGTCCGTCCGGGGGTACGTCATGTAGCCGGCGGTGTAGAGGTCCTCCGCGATGCTCATCGCTCGCTGGGCGGAGTACCCGATAGAGCCCGCCGCGCGGATGAACTGCGTGGTGTTGAACGGCGCGGGCGGCTCGTCCGTCCGCGTCCGGCGGCGGACCGACTCGACCGTCGCCGCCGCCACGTCTTCGAGCGTCTCGTACGCCGCCTCGGCGTCGTCTCCGTCCCAGACGCGTTCGGCCTCGTTGCCGTCATCGTCCAGATAGAAGTACTGCGACTCGAAGCCCTCGCCGTCCTTCTCCAAGTCGGCGAACAGCTCCCAGTAGTCCTCGGGGTCGAACGCGTCTATCTCGCGTTCGCGGTCCACGATCAGCTTCAGCGTCGGCCCCTGCACCCGGCCGACGGAGATGAAGTCGTCGCCGAGTTGGCGGGCCGAAAGCGAGAGGAAGCGCGTCAGCGCCGCGCCCCACACCAAGTCGATTATCTGCCGCGCCTCGCCCGCGGCCGCGAGGTCGAAGTCGAGTTCGTCGGGGTTCTCGAACGCCTCCGTCACCTCGCGGTCGGTGATGGAGGAGAAGCGAACCCGGTCTACGGGCACGTCCTCGTTGACGTCGCGGACGAGTTCGTACGCCTCCTTGCCGATGAGTTCGCCCTCGCGGTCGTAGTCGGTCGCGATGACGACTCGGCGGGCGCGCCGCGCGAGGCGGCGCAACGCGGCGACGATGTTCTCCTGCGTCGGGTGCTTATCGACGGGTGCGTCGATGAGTTCGACCGGCTCTACGTCTCGCCAGTCGTTGTACTCCGGCGGGAAGTCGACGCCGACGACGTGGCCCGACAATCCGATGCAGCGCTTGCCGCCCCACTTGTAGACGTTCACCCCGTTGACCCGCTCGGCCTCCACGGACTCGCCGCTCAGGATGTCGGCGATACGCCGAGCGGCGTTGTCCTTCTCAGTGATTATCAGTTCCGGGCCGTTGCTCATCGGGCGGCGATATGTGAGGGGGCGGCCTAAACCTTTCGCGCCGAATCCGACGGAAATCGGCCGACAGCGCCGGCGTGCGCGCGAGAACGGGCGTGCGCGCCGGGCGTCGCGTTCGCGCGCACGCGGGAGACAATGGCAACGAAGCCTCTCGGCGTTCGTCTCCGCTCTCCTCGGCGTTTCTCCCCGCGCCGGACGACGCACTGCACCCGCCGGACGATGACGTAGACGGCGACGCCGCCGCACCCCTCGCGGACGAGACTGTCGTCTGAACCGCACAAAAACGTCAACCCGTTTCCGACGGATGATGTCACATGGCACACAGTCCAGACATGCCGGAGCGATTCGTCTGCACGAATTGCCACGCAATCTTCGCCGGAACGCCGGAGGGGCAGGGCGATTCGGCGGACTTCCGCGCGCCCGACACCTGTTCGGCCTGCGGCGAGACGGCGTTCGTCAGCATCGAACGGTTCGTCTACCAGCACCAAAACGAGGGCATCTGAGGGGGCGGCGTCACCGGACGCAGTCCGGTGGCCCGACGAGCGTTGCTCGCTCGTCGACGTCGCCGGCGAACCGCGACCGTCGGAGCGGCGGCTATCTCACTCGTCCAACCGGTCGCGGAGCATCTGGTTCACCGCGCCGGGGTCGGCGCTTCCGCCCGTCTTCTGCATGACCTGTCCGACGAGGAAGTTAATCGCGCCGCCCTCACCCTCGTAGTAGTCCTCCACCGCGTCGGGGTTCTCGTCGATGGCCTCGCCGACGGCGACTTCGACTTCGTCCTCGTCCGCCTTCCCGAGGCCCTCCGACTCGATGACATCGTCGGGGTGCGCGCCCTCGTCGAGCATCTCGCGGAGCACTATCTCCTCGGCGTTCTTCGTCGTGATGTCGCCCGCGTCCACGAGTTCGACGAGTCGGGTGAACTCGTCGAGTCTGTCGTCCACGTCCGTGATGGCCATGTCGCGGTAGTTGAGTTCGCCCAGTAGGTTGTCGGCGACCCACGTCGCGGCCAGGTCGGCGTCGTACCTCTCGGCGACCTCCTCGAAGAAGTCCGCGACTTCCTTCGTGGAGGTGAGCTTCGAGGCGGACTCGGCGTCTAAGCCGTACTCCTCCTCGAACCGGTCGCGGCGGGCGTCGGGGAGTTCCGGGATGGATATCTTCTCCTTCCAATCGGCGACTTCGAGGGGCGGCAGGTCCGCCTCGCGGAAGTAGCGGTAGTCCTTCTCCTCTTCCTTCGACCGCATGGAGACGGTGATGCCGCGCGTCTCGTCCCAGTGGCGCGTCTCCTGTTCGACGGCGCGGCCGCGTTCGATGGCGTTCTTCTGCCGGGTCACCTCGTAGGCGAGGGCCTTCTCCGCTCCCTTGTGACTGGAGATGTTCTTCACCTCGGTGCGGTTGGCCGATTCGAGGGTCTCCTCGGTCAGAGAGCCGTCGTCGGCCATCTCGTCGGCCGGCACCATCGAGATGTTCGCGTCGATGCGGAGCGACCCGTCGCGCGTCGCGTCGAAGACGCCCAGGTATTCGAGGACCTCCTCCAACTTGGCGAGGAAGCCGCGGACCTCCTTGGGACTCCGGAAGTCGGGCTTCGTCACGATCTCCATCAGGGGCGTGCCCGCGCGGTTGTAGTTGACGAGCGTGTAGTCCGCCGTGTCGATGCTGCCGCCCTTGTGCTGGAGGCTCCCGGGGTCCTCTTCGAGGTGGGCGCGTTCGACGCCGATCTCGCGGCGCGTCCCCTCGACGGACACTTCGAGGTGGCCGTCCGAGCAGATGGGCGCGTCGTACTGCGTGATCTGGAAGTTCTTCGGCAGGTCGGGGTAGTAGTAGTTCTTCCGGTGGAACTGGGTGTGTTCGGCGATGTCGGCGTCTAACGCCTTGCCGACCTTCACCGCCGCCTCCACGGCACCTTCGTTCAGGACGGGAAGCGCGCCCGGCAGACCCAGACAGACGGGGCACGTCCGCGTGTTCGGTTCTTCGTCCGCCGCCGCGTCGGTCGAACACCCGCAGAAGATCTTGGTGTCCGTTTCGAGTTGGACGTGGACCTCCAACCCGATGACGGTGGCGAGTTCGCGCTGTTGGAGCGCCTTCGCGGTCATTACGCGGGATTTGACGGCGCACGGCTAAAGACTAACGGGACTCGTCGCGGGGCGGCGGTCACCCGTCCGTGTCGGTGTCGGTGTCCGACCCATCGGCGTCCGTGTCGGTTCCGTCCGAATCGCTGTCTCCGTCGTCGCTGTCCGAATCGCTGTCTCCGTCGTCGCTGTCCGAATCGCTGTCTGAATCGCCGTCCGACTCCGTCCGCGATTCGCCGTGGGCGGTGGTCTCTCCGGACGAGTCCGCCTCCGCCCCGACGTCGACGCCGAGAGAGTACAGGATGATGGGCGGACAGACGTACGCGGCGATAGCCAGCGCCACGAAGAGCGAGTCGACGAAGATGAGCAGTCCGAACCCGGTGAGCGCCGCCGCCGAAGCCGTGTGAATCGCGGTGTGGGTGTACCCTCGGTAGTACTCCCAGAATTCGCGCAGCCACCGGTACGCCGCCGAAACCGGGCCATCGTCGGTTGCTGTCTGCATACGTACGTTTCGGGCGACACGGCGAAGAACCCTCTCCTCGCTCTCGGTGATAAGCCGGCGCTCTGAACGCATCGACCACCACTCACGCCGAACCGCGTCGAAGCGCAAGCTAGTTGTCCCGCGGGCGACGATTCGCGTCCCGATGCGCGACTCTCTCGGCGCGGGTGCCGCAGTCGAGGTACTCAGGGGCGTTCCGTTCGCGTCGCCGCCAGAGCGAACGCTTCACCTCGACCTGTACCGGCCCGCGCCGCCCCGCGGCGACGCCGCTGACGCCCGCCGGGCGGTGGTCGTTCTCGTCTACGGCGGCGAGTGGCGTGAGGGCGACAGGGACGACCTGTCGCGCTTCGGTCTCGCCCTCGCGGAACGGGGGTTCGCCTGCGCCGCCGTCGAGTATCGGGGCAGCGACCACGCCGCCTTCCCCGCGCAGATTCGGGACGTGAAGGCGGCGATTCGCTGGCTCCGGGCGAACGCGGACCGGGCGGGCCTCGACCCGAACCGGGTCGGCGCGTTCGGCCACGCCGCCGGCGCGCACCTCGCCGTCCTCGCCGCCCTCACGCCCGGCCACCCGGAACTCGCGCCGGACGCAGACCACCTCGTCGGCGAGGCGTCGTTCGACGGCGACGGGTCGGCGGACGCCCTCGCCGCCACCGTCGGCGTCGCCGGTCTGTACAACTTCGAGCACACGCCCGAGAGGGAGTCGATACGGTCGCTCCTCGGCGGGTCGCGGTCGGAAGTGCCCGAGGCGTACGAACTCGCCTCGCCCTCGACGCACCTCCGGAACGTGGGCGCGGACGACGCCTCGTCGATTCTCCTCCTGCACGGCGCGGAGGACGACGTGACGCCCTCGATGGCGTCGGAACTGTTCTACGACGGCCTCGAAGCGTCGGCGGGCACCGCCGAGTGCGTCGTCGCGGAGGGCGCGGGCCACGACGTCCACCTCGAACAGTTCGAGTGGACGCTAGCGTGGACCGAGGCGTTCCTCGACCGTCACCTCCGCTGACTCGTCGCCGCGCAGACAGGAACTGTCAAGTTGCGTCTACGTGTCTGACGTACGTTTATGTGACCTCCGACGGGGTATGCACACATGAGTAACAGGGTGGAGGAACTCGAATCGAAGGTTGCGGAACTGCAGGCCGCCGTCAACGGCCTGACGGAGGAGTTGGTGGAGACGAAAGAGCGCGTTCGACTGCTCGAGGACCAAGTGGAAGTGGACCTGAGCACGGGCACGCGCCCGGTCGGTCACGGGTCGCCGTCCGACGGGTCGGCCGACGCCGAACCGGCGGCGGAGTCGAACCAGCAGTCGCGGTCTCAGTCTCAGTCGAAGGCGAAGGCGAAACCGGGCGAGTCGCCCGCCCAGACGGAATCGCGGTCGGAGACGTCGGATAATCCGGGGACCGACGCCGACTTCATCGACGCCGACTCCCAGGAGTTCGACATCGACGACGCCGCAGACGACGAGGATAAGTCGGACGAGGGCCAGAGTGAAGACGAGGCGGACACCACCGACGATTCGGACATCATCGTCGCGTAACCGGGTGCTCCGTCCCTCGCGAGCAACCCATGCACATCAAAGAGCTCGTCCTTGACGGTTTCAAGAGTTTCGGGCGGAAGACCCGAATCCCGTTCTACGAGGACTTCACGGTAGTCACCGGTCCGAACGGCTCCGGCAAGTCGAACATCATAGACGGCGTTCTGTTCGCCCTCGGCCTCGCGCGGACGCGAGGTATCAGGGCCGAAAAACTGACCGACCTCATCTACAACCCCGGTCACGCCGACGGCAGCGACGGCGAGTCGTCCGGCCCCAGAGAGGCCAGCGTCACCGTCGTCCTCGACAACTCCGACGGCAAACTTGACCGGTCGCAGATAGTCAACGCCGCCGGGAGCGACAACGTCGGCGACGCCTCCGAGATACGCGTCAAGCGACGCGTCAAGGAGACGGACGACAACTACTACTCGTACTACTACCTCAACGGTCGGTCCTGCAACCTCTCTGATATCCAGGACCTCCTCTCGCAGGCGGGCATCACCCCCGAGGGGTACAACGTCGTCATGCAGGGCGACGTGACCGAGATTATCAACATGACCGCCTACCAACGGCGGGGCATCATCGACGAGATAGCGGGCGTCGCCGAGTTCGACGCGAAGAAGGAGGACGCCTTCGGGGAACTGGAGGCCGTCGAAGAGCGAATCGACGAGGCCGACCTCCGCATTGAGGAGAAGGAGACGCGCCTCGACCAACTCGAAGACGAACGCGAGACGGCGTTAGAGTACAAGTCGCTCCGCGACGA
The DNA here is from genome assembly GCF_042662625.1 of Halopelagius fulvigenes. Taxonomy (GTDB): domain Archaea; phylum Halobacteriota; class Halobacteria; order Halobacteriales; family Haloferacaceae; genus Halopelagius; species Halopelagius fulvigenes. Next base: position 1,109,868 of record NZ_JBHSXH010000015.1, on the reverse strand, counting down.
GAGAGAGGAGTACGAGGGCTACCTGAAGGCCGCCGAACTCGAAGACAAGCGCGCCGACCTCGAACGGACGACGAACCGCGCCGAGAAGAAGGAGGCGAACCTCGAAGACCTCCGGGAGGAACTCGACCAACGGCAGGGTCGCGTCACCCGTCTGGAGGAGGAACTCGACGACCTCACCCGGGAGATAGAGCGGAAGGGCGAAGACGAACAGCTCCGCATCAAATCCGAGATAGAGGAGGTCAAAGGCGAGATAACCCGCCTGGAGACGGCCATCGAGAACGCCGAGGAGCGCATCGATGACGCCGAGAACGAGCGCCGCAAGGCGTTCGTCGAACTCGACCGCAAGCAGGAGAAGATAGACGACCTGGAAGGCGACATCCGCTCTGTCAAAGTCGAGAAGGCGTCGGTCAAATCCGACGTACAGTCGAAGGAGACGGAACTCGCCGAGGTGAAAGCCGAGATAGCGAGCGTCGACACCGAGTACGACGAACTCAAGGCGGAACTCGAAGACCGGAAGTCGCGGCTGGAGGAGTTGAAGACGGCGAAGAACGACCTCCAGCGAGAGAAGGATCGACTGCTGGACGACACGCGCCGTCGCTCCAACGAGATAACCGAGACCCAACGAAAGGTAGAGGAGGTCGAGGAGCGACTGCCCGACCTGAAGGCGAAACTCTCCGACCTCCACTCGGAGCTCGACAAGGCCGAGAAGAACCGCGAGAAGATTCGCGGCGTCGTCGACGACCTGAAAGAGGAACGGGCGGACGTCAAGGACGAACTCGGCGAGGTGGCCGACGAACTGCAACGCAAGCAGTCGCAGTACGCCGAGCTGGAGACGAAAGCCGGACGCGACGGCGACAACTCGTGGCCGCGGTCGGTGACGACGATACTGAACGCCGGCCTCTCCGGCGTCCACGGCACCGTCGGCCAGCTGGGGTCCGTCACCGGCGAGTACGCCACGGCCTGTGAAACCGCGGCGGGCGGCCGCCTCGCGCACGTCGTCGTGGACGACGACGGCGTCGGGTCGTCGTGCATCGACTACCTCAAGTCCCGAAACGCCGGTCGCGCGACGTTCCTGCCCATCACGAAGATGGACGACCGGGGACTGCCACGGAAGCCGAACAACCCGGGCGTCGTGGACTTCGCGCGCAACCTCGTGGAGTACGACGCGCAGTACGAACCCATCTTCTCGTACGTCCTCGGTTCGACGCTCGTCGTCGAGGACATGCAGACGGCGCGGGAGCTGATGGGCGACTTCCGCATGGTGACGCTCGACGGCGACTTGGTCGAGCGTTCCGGCGCGATGACCGGCGGGTCCGGCGGCGGGTCGCGGTACTCCTTCTCGAAGTCCGGGAAGGGCCGCCTCGAACGCCTCGCCGAGGAGATCTCCTCGCTCGAAGACGACCGGCAGAAACTCCAAGCGGAGCTCCGCGACGTGGAGAACGACATCGACGACGCCCGCGAGAAGCTGGCCGACGCGAACGACCGGGTTCGCTCGGTCGAGGCCGACATCGAACGGGCCGAGTCCGAGGTCGAGGAGGCCGAATCCGAGATCGAGAGCCTCCAAGACCGACTCGAAGAGCTCCGCGAGGAGCGCGAGTCCGTGGACGAGGAGATGCGGGAGCTCGACGGGGAGATAGACGAACGCGAGTCGGAGATGGAGGAGGTCCGAGCCGAGATAGACGACCTCGAAGCCGAGCTCGCCGACTCGAAAATTCCGGAGCTCACCTCGCAGGCCGACGAGATCCGCGCCGACATCTCCGACCTCGAAGACCGGATGGACGAGTTGGACGGCCGCCTGAACGAGCTCCAACTAGAGAAGGAGTACGCCGAGGACGCCATCGAGGACCTCAACGAGACGGTCGAGACGGCCCAAGAGAAGAAGGCCGACGCGCGGGAGGTCATCGCGGAGAAGGAGTCCGAAATCGAAGCGCAGGAGTCCGTCCTCGAAGAGAAGCGCGAAGCCGTCGAGGAGCTCGAAGAGGAACTGGCCGAACTGAAGGAGGACCGCCGCGAACTGCAGGACGAACTCCGCGAGGCCAAGTCCGAACGCGACGAGCAGAAGGAGAAGGTCGAACGCGTCGAGTCCGCCCTCCGGAACCTGCGCGAGAGCGCCGAGCGTCTGGAGTGGGAGATAGACGAACTCGCGGCTGAGGTCGGCGAGTACGACCCCGAGGAGATTCCCGACCACGACGAGGTGGAGTCGAACATCGAGCGCCTGACGGCGAAGATGGAGGCGCTCGAACCGGTGAACATGCTCGCCATCGACGAGTACGACGACGTGAAGTCGGACCTCGAAGACCTGCAGGAGCGCCGCGACGTGCTCGTCGAGGAACGAGACGCCATCGAGGAGCGCATCGACCGCTTCGAGTCCCAGAAGAAGGCGACGTTCATGGAGGCGTTCGACGCCATCAACGAGAACTTCACCGAGATATTCGAGCGCCTCTCCGACGGGACGGGCGAACTCCACCTCGAAAACCCCGAGGACCCGTTCGAGGACGGCCTGACGATGAAGGCGCAACCGGGCGACAAGCCCATCCAGCGCCTCAACGCCATGTCCGGCGGCGAGAAGTCGCTGACTGCGCTCGCGTTCATCTTCGCCATCCAGCGACACAACCCCGCGCCGTTCTACGCGCTGGACGAGGTCGACGCGTTCCTCGACGCCGCCAACGCCGAACGGGTCGGCCAGATGGTGGACGACTTGGCGGGACGGGCGCAGTTCGTCGTCGTCTCGCACCGCTCGGCGCTGTTGGAACGCTCCGAACGCGCCATCGGCGTGACGATGCAGGGCGACAACGTCAGCGCCGTCACCGGCATCCAACTCGGTGACGGCGACGGCGGCGACGACGACGGCGGTGACGGCGGCGACGGCGACGGTGACGGAACCGACGCCGAACAGGAGGTTCCGGCGGATGACTGACCCGCGCGACGAAGTGATGCCCGAGGGCGTCGAGGCTCCCGACGAGGACGCGGAAAAGGTCGAACCCGTCGAATTGCTGGTCCAACTCGCCGAAGAGGGCGAGATAGACCCGTGGGACATCGACGTGGTGGACGTGACCGACGCGTTCCTCGACCGCCTCGACTCGACGGACCTCCGAACGTCCGGGCGAGCGCTGTTCTACGCCGCGGTCCTCCTGCGGATGAAGAGCGACGCGCTGCTCGAACCCGACGAGGAACCGGAGGAGGAACTCGAACCGTGGGAGGCGGCGCTGGAGGGCCCCGACGGCCCGATGGCCGGCGGCGACGAGGGCGACGCACCCGGATTCGACCCGGTGGACGCCTTAGAGGAGGAGATGGACCGCCGCCTCGACCGGAAGCACGCCCGCGGGTCGCCGGAGACGCTGGACGAACTCGTCCGCGAACTCCGCGACGCCGAACGCGGGTCGTGGTGGAAGCGCCGCCGCGAGTACGACACCTCGAACTCCCCGCGGGGCTACCAGCGCGGCACGCAGACGCTCGATTACCGAAGCGCCGACGACTTCCGCGACGACGACGAACCGTCGGCGGCGGACGTCACCGACACCGCCCACACCGAGGACATCGAGTCCTCCATCCGCGAGGTGGAGGCGGCGCTGCGCGAACAGTACGCCAACGGCCGCGCTGAGGTGCTTTTCCGCGAGATTCGGGCGGCCACGGAGACGCCCGTGACGACGTACCTCTCGCTTCTGTTCCTCTCGCACCGGGGGACGGTGCGCCTCCAACAGGACGACCTGTTCGGCGACCTGTGGGTGCAGGACCCCGACGCCGTAGAAGAGGAGGACGCCGCGGGCGGCGGCGACGAGGACGAGGACGAACCGGTCGAAGCGATAGCGGACTGAGTGCTCCGCTCCGGCCCGCGCCTTAGAAGTCGCCGTTGATCACGTCGGCGACGCGTTGCCGGTCGAACAACTGTTCCTCCGCGGGCACGTCCGGGTAGGGTTCGCCGTTCGCGTACCCGGGCCACTCGCCGAAGACGTCGGGGTACAGTTGCTTCGCGCCCATCTCTATCTGGAACAGGTTCATGATGGGGCCCTGATAGCGCATCCCGGCGGGGTACACCCAGTCGTTCTTCACAGCGGTCAGTTTGCTCCCGACGGGGTGGTCCCGAAGCGACGCCAGCGTGTCCTCCATGTTGTAGTTGGGCGTCATCCCCCAGAGGTGGAGGATGACGTCCGGATCCGCCTCCAGCATCGTCTCGTAGTCCACCGTCCCCCAGAGGCTTCCCCAGTCCTTCTCTGCGAACGCGTCGTTCGCGCCGAGGGGCCGGGTGTCGGCCAGCCAGTAGCCGGGCTTGTTCAGGTGATACGTGTAGAACGTGTCGCTCTCCGCCGCGAGGGTGACGCGGACGGCCGTCGGACGCTCCTCCTTCGGCGGGAGCGACTCCCGAATCGAGGAGACGAGTTCCTCGTGGACGGACGCCAGCGCCTCGTACCGCTTCCGTTCCTGGAACACGTCGGCGACGTTGCCGAACAGATCCCAGAGCGTGTAGTACTCGTAGTCGTACCCCTCGGGCGGGGCCGCCCGCGTTCCGCTGTAGAAGTTACCGAACCACGGGGCGACTTGGGAGGACACCTCCTCGACGTCGCCGGAGTCCCAGTTGTCCTGCGTCGACGCCCACGCCGGGTCCGCGAGGTGAACGTCGCTGTCGAGTTCGAAGAGCAGTTCCTTGCGCAGTCCCTCGCTCAGGGGGTCCGACAGCCCCTTCCACTCGAAGGAGACGCCGTCTAAGTGGTGGTAGTAGTGGTTCATCGTCGTCCCGGACATCTCCGGGACGTACACCGAGTTGACCTTCTCCCCGTGCCCGAGGGCGACGGCCATGTCGGCGTACTGCGGGAAGACGGTGAAGACGCGTTCGGGGACGCCGTCGAACTCGACGGTCCCCATCGGCTTCATCGACGCCGAGTGCGACCCCTCGCTCCCCCCGGCGGTCGATTCGCTCGTCTCCGTCGCCGAACCGCCCCCGCCCGTCTCGGGCGCGTCCGTCGAGTCGCCGGTCCCATCGCCCGTACACCCGGCCACGAGGCCGGCACCGGCGAGCGCGGCGGTTCGGCGCAGATACGTCCGTCGCGTAGGCGCGTCGGTCATGTCGTTTTAGGCAACCCTAAACGGGGCTAAATTACTTTTGGTTTGCCTAAACGGACGCGTCGCGCCGAACGCCCCCGGCGACCGTTAGTCGACGTACTCGCCGATGAGGGGGTCTAAGTCCGCCTTCGTCTCCTCGGAGATGGCGTCGTCGGGCGTGTTTATCGTCCCCTCCAGCGAGGAGTGGCAGTCGCACTCGTGGTCCTCGGGGAGGGCGCGGATGGCCGCCTCCACCGTCTCTTTGATGGCCGTCTCGTTGGCGGCGGCGTTCTCCAACACCTCTTCGAGGGTCACCTCGGAGTCCTCTTTCCAGACGTCGTAGTCGGTGACGCCCGTCACCGTCGCGTAGGACATCTCCGCCTCGCGGGCGAGTTTCGCCTCCGGGATGGTCGTCATCCCGATGACGTCCCACCCCTGTTCGCGGTAGAACTCGCTCTCGGCGCGTGTGGAGTACTGCGGCCCCTCGATGCAGACGTACGTCCCGCCGCGAACCACGTCGGCGTCCGCCGCCTCCTCCGCCGCGTCGGCTATCACGTCGGCGAGTTCCGGGCAGTACGGTTCGGCGAACGGTTGGTGGACGACGACGCCCTCGTCGAAGAACGTCAGGTCGCGGTGCTTCGTCCGGTCGTATATCTGGTCGGGGATCACGAGGGTCTGCGGCGGCAGGTCCTCGCGCAGACTGCCGACGGCGTTGCTGGCGATGACGTGGGTCACGCCCAGTTCCTTCAGGGCGTAGATGTTCGCGCGGTACGGGAGCGTCGTCGGCGAGTGCTGGTGGTCCGGGCCGTGCCGCGGGAGGAAGACGATCTCGCGGCCGGTGTCGCCGAACTCGCCGACGACGGCGGGCGCGGAGGGGTCGCCGTAGGGCGTCTCGACGTCGACTTCGCGCGTCTCCTGCAGGGGCAGGGCCTCGTAGATACCGCTGCCGCCGATGAATCCGATGGTCATACCCGAACGTCGGGCGGTCGGAACAAAACCGTGGCGAGTTCCGACGGGTTCGGGAGGGCGGCGCGCGGCGGGGCGGCGACGAACGGGGACCGGAGGACGGGCGACTACAGGAGGACGCCCGATTCGAGCAGTGCGATGGTGAGCGTCAGCGTCGGAACGCTGACCAGCGTCGTCACGAAGACGGCGGTGGAGACGAACTCGGCGACGGGGACGCCCGACACGTCGCCCTCCGCGAACTCGCCGACGAGGATGAGGGGCGTCACCGCGGCGGGCATGGCGCACTCCAAGACGAACGTCCGACCGACGGTCGGGTCGGCGAACCCGACGACGAGGGCGATGGCGACGCCCACCGCCGGCGCGGCGGCCATCTTCAGCACCGTCACGACGCCGACTTCCGAGAGCGTCGACCCCACGTCCGTCTTCGCCAGTTGGACGCCGAGGATGAGCAACATCAGCGGAATCGAGGAGTCGCCGACGAGTTTCAGCGTCTCCATCGCCGTCGACCCCGCCGGGGGGACGACGCCCGCCCACCGCGCCAGCAAGGCGGCGACGACGGCGTAGACGAGCGGTATCTTGAACACGCGCTTCACGCCTTCGAGCCCGCTGTTTCCGCCGCCGCGGGAGGCGATGTAGACGCCGAGCGTGTAGATGAGGACGCTCTGCACCGACAGGAAGAGCACGGCCGTCGAACGGCCCGTCGCCCCGAACGCGAAGTTCGAGACGGGGATGCCGTAGTTACCGGAGTTCGGGAACGCCGCGACGAGGACGAGTGCGCTGAGAAGCGGGTCGCGTTCGCCGAACAGGCGGCCCGCGCCCTCCGCGAGCAGAATCATCACGAGGTGGTAGGCGGTCACGGCGACGGCGACTTCGACGAGCGTCGAACGCGCGAGGGAGGTGGTGGCGAGGCTGTGGAAGACGAGTGCCGGCGCGAGGACGTAGACGACGACGGTGTTCATGGAGTCCGTCTCGACGTCCGTCGCGCGCCCGAGGACGAACCCGACCGCGCCCACGGTGACGATGGGGAGAATCGCCGTCGCGAAGATAGAGAGGAGTGCCACGCCGGAACCGACTCCCGCCGCCCCTTCAAACGCTTCGGAGACGGCGCGGCTTACCGCGTCAGCGGACGCTCGCGAGACGGTTCAGGACCGTTCGCCGTCCGCTTCGTCTCGCTCGGCTTTCGCCGCCTCGTACCGCGCGCGAACCGCCTCGAACAGGTCGCGCCCGAGTGAGGTCCGCAGTCTCGGCTCCGCCGTGGCGAAGAACTCGTCTAACCGGTCGTACGCCCCGAAGTGCGGGTTCTCGGCGTCGGGGTCGTACCGCCCATCCCTCTCGTAGACGACCGCCTGCAGGCACATGTCCAACAGGTCCATGTCCTTGACGAACCGGGCCGTCTCCGTCTCCCGCGCCTCGTACTCCTCCCACGCGTCGCGGAGGTCAGCCGAGAACGGGCCGAGGAGGTCGGCTATCGCCGCGCGTTCGCGGCGTTCCTTCTCCTCGGGGTCGGGCGTCTCCGCCTCGGGGTCCGCGCGCGTCGCCGCGTCGCCGGTGCGGGCCTCCGCAGCGTCGTGGAGGACAGCCAGACGCACCGCTCTGTCGGGGTCTACGCCCTCGGCGCGGTCGGCGAAGCAGAGACAGAGGTGGGCGACGCCCCACGAGTGGGCGGCGACGGACTCGGGGTCGGAGACGTCGCGGAGTTGCCACCCGGTGCGGCGTTCGTCCTTCAGGCCGTACGTTTCGAGGAGGGCGTCCAGATCCGACTCGCGGTCCGTCGGAGACACGGGTTCCTCAGGCGTCGTCGTCTTCGAGGAGTCGCCACGCGCCGTCGTCCGCCGTCTCGACGTACCCGCGGCGTTCCATCTCGCTCATGACTTCGCCCATCCGGTTCGGTTGGGCTATCTCCATCTCGATTCGGTCCACGTTGTGGTACTCGGAGAGGTAGTGTCGGACGTCCTCGACCTCGAACGTCTCCTCGTCGGCCTTCTCCATGACGCCGGAGACGAGGTCTATCATGTCCTCGATGAAGTTCCACGGGTAGACGACCCACGCCCACTCTTCGAGGCGTTCGCCGACGAAGTCGGGATCGAACTCGCTCGTCTGCAGGAGTTGGAGCGTCGCGGTCCGAACCTCGCCCGCGTTGCGGTCGGTCACGTACTCGTAGGCGTGGTGGATGGACCCCCCGGTGTCGGCGATGTCGTCGATGATGAGCACGTCTTTGCCCTCGACGCTGCCCTCCGGCATCGGGTACCGGACTTCGGGTTCGCCCGACTTCTGGGCCGTCCCCACGTAGTGTTCCATCTTCAGGCTCGTCAGGTCGTCCATCCCGAGGAAATCGCAGATGCACCGCCCCGCGAACCACCCGCCGCGCGCCAACGCGACGATGACGTCCGGTTCGAACTCGGACGCCTTCACGGCGTCGCTCACGTCCCGGCAGAGACCGTAGATGTACTCCCAGTTCGTGATGGTGCAGTTAAACTCGTCGGGGAGGTCGCCCATGGACTTCGTTCACCAGTTCGTACAGGGCGGGTGTCCCCCTTTAACGTGTCCGTCTGGCCGCGGGTTCGGTACGCTAGCGCACGGAGATTCGCCGTTCGACGTCGGACCGCCCATCCCATCGATACTCTTATACTACCGTGGTATGTGTTAACTTACCGAATAGATCGCCATGCACACCTGCAACAACTGCGACGAGTTCGTGAGTCCGGATTTCGTGAGAGTGTTCGGCGACGAGGACGGCCGCGTGTTCGGTTGTCCGTCGTGTGCGACCACTGCGGACCTGCAGGCGGGGAAGGCGTCGAGTCCGGCCCCCTCGGCCGGACCGCCTTCCCCGTAGGCCGGCCGCCTCCATCTCGCCGTCCGACCGCCGGGATTGATGAGAGGGAGGTTCCTTGACCCCTGCATGCAGACGCGTCGAACCCTCCTCGTGGACGCCTTCGCCGACGAACCGCTATCGGGCAACGCCGCCGGCGTCGTCCCCGAGGGGTCGGACCTGACAGAGTCGCAGATGCGCGCCGTCGCCCGGGAACTCGCGGTTAGCGAGACGGCGTTCGTCCTCCCCTCGGGGACGGCGGACCGACGCCTCCGGTACTTCTCCCCGACGCAGGAGGTGGACCTCTGCGGCCACGCGACCATCGCCGCCCACGCCCACCTGTTCGAGGAGGGCGCTATCGACGCCGGCGACCACACCGTCGAGACGAACGTCGGCGCCCTCGACGTCGAAGTCGAGTCGGACGGAACCGTCTGGATGACGCAGAACGCCGCGCGCGTCGAACCGGTCGACGTCGAGTACGAACGCCTCGGCGCGGCCCTCGGCATCGACCCCGAGGCCCTCCGCGACATCGGACAGGACGCGCCCGTCGCCGTCGCCTCCACGGGCCTCCCCTTCCTCGTCGTCCCGGTCAACTTCCTCGAACACCTCGGCAACGCCGACCCGGACTTCGCCGCCGTCGAGGAACTCGCCGCCGAGTACGACGCCGCGGGCGTCTACGCGTTCACCTTCGACGTCCTCGACGGCGACGCGACGCTTCACGCCCGCGCGTTCGCGCCCGGCATCGGCGTCCCCGAGGACCCGGCCACCGGCACCGCCGCCGGCGCGTGCGGGGCCTACCTCCGACAGGCGAACGCGTTCGACGAGACGCCTGAGGAGATGGTCTTCGAACAGGGCCACTTCGTCGATAGGCCGGGCCGGATTCGCGTCCGGGCGGGCGAACGGGTTCGCGTCGGCGGACGAGGGGTCACCGCCCTCGACGGGACGCTCGCCGTCCCGCCCTCGGACGACGACGACATCGTGGTCGCTTGAACTTTCAGCCTCTCGTTTGCATCGTCTGATTACCGGGGTGATACTTATGTCGCATACAGTTCAAGGAACCTATATGAACTGCGGCTCTGACCCCCGCGTCGACGATAGGTTCGCCGCTTTCGCGGACGTCTCTCGACGAATCGTCCTCTCTACGCTCTGCGAGCGGTCGTCGTCGGACGAAGACGAAGCGCCGCGGGCCAGCGTCGAGACGTTGGTCGCGGCGCTCGTTTCCGAGGACGGACGGGAAGAACTGGCCGACGGCGGTATCCCCGAGCGACCGGCGTCGCCCACGGACGCGAAGATAGAGCTCACCCACGTCCACATCCCCGGGCTCGAACGCGCGGGACTCGTCGAGAGCGACGACGAGGAGGTTCGCCTCGCGGTCGAACCCGAGGTGGTCGAACAGGGCCTCGAACTCGCACAGCAGTTCGAACGGGCGGACTGAACGGGACCGTCGGTCCCCTCGAACCCGTCTGCCCGCGTTCGCCGACCGAGCGCTCTTTTGCGTTCACGCCTGCACCCCTTCCATGGACGACCACGCCGACCCCGAGTCCTTCGACCGCCGGACCCCCGGTCTGAACTACCTCGCGTTCACGCCGTCTCGCGTTCCACGCCGTCTCGCGCGAACAGGTCGATTCGCTCACGGCGGGCGTCAGAGAACGCGCGGACGCGACCGTGTCGTACGAGGACCGCCATCCCTTCGCCGGCGGCTACTACGCGCTCTACTGCGAGGACTCGGATGGGATAAAAGTCGAAGTGGTCGCCCGGAGTGACGGTTCGCGCCGCGGACCCGTTCGACGGGTACCGACCGACGATTCAGCCGATGTACCGCAGGTCGTCGTCGGTCGGCATCCCCTGCTGTTGGTTCTGCATCTCCTGGATCTTCCCGACGACTTCCTTCATCTCCTCGGCGCGTTCCTCCAGCGAGTCGTACCCCACCTCGAAGCCGGCGGCCTCCTCCAGTACTTCGAGGACGGCCTGCGCGCTCGTGGGGTCCACGAGGTAGCCGCTGGTCTCGCCCATGAGGCAGGCGACGTCGAGTCCCCGCCGTTCGCCGAGGCCGAGGAGCAGACCGCTGACGCCGACGATTCCGCCCGCGGGTTCGTCCTCGCGGAACTCCACGCCCGCGTCCTCCAGTCGCGCTATCGCGTCCTCGCGGGTCACCGCCCCGAGGACGGCGGGGTCGTCCACCAGTTCGCCCGTCGGCACGCCGCCGAGGGCGAACCCGCGTTCGACGCCGAACTCCTCGGCGACGTCGAGGAACGCGTCGGTGAGGTGGTAATGTCCCGAGTTCGACTGCGCTTGGTGGTCGCCCGTCAGAACGAGGAGATCGCGGTCACCCGCGTCGACGGCGTAGAACTCCGCGTTCGCCAGTTCGGCGACGCCGTCGTCGTCGATAGACACCTGCGGCGGGAACTCGTCGGCGTACACGCGGCGGACGAGCTCGCTGTCTAACTCTTCGAGAAGATGTTCGACGGCGAGCTTGCCGACGTGCCCCACCCCGGGAAGCCCTTCGACGAGGACGGGGTCCCGGAGTTCCGGGTCCGCCACCGTCTCGACTTCGATTTCGTTCATAGCCGTGTTACCGGTCGCTTCGCTTAAAGGACCGTCGGTACTCTCCGTAGGGGTCTTCGGGGTTGAACGGCGCGGGCGCGCTGTTTTCGGTGTCGGCGCCGCAGTCGGGACAGGCCGCAGAAAGCGTGTACACCGGGCGGTCGTGACGAGTGCGCCACGCGCCGCAGACCCGGATGTCCGACTTCATCCTACTCGTCGTCTTCGTTGCGTTCGCGGTGGAACTCCGCGGTTCCGCCGGACGCCTCGATGGAGTCCGCCGCCCGCGCGGCGGCGTCTTCGAGCGCCGTCTCCGCCGTCTTGTAGTCGGGCGCGCGCACCTTGATTCGGTACTCGGGCGACCCGACGTACGTGACGGAGAGCTCTATCTCCTCGGGGATGTCCTCCCCCTCGGCGGCTTTCAGCGCCTCCTTGATGTCGTCGACGCCGTCGCCGGCGGGACACCGAAGGTCGACGTACCCCGTGACGTTGACGTACGGGACGGAGACGTTCTGACGGGCCGTCTCCACTATCGCCTCGACTTCCTCGTCGTCCAAATCGACGTCTTCGAGCGCTTCGGCGCCGTGGATGGCCGCCTGTTCGAAGCCGTCGTACAGGGTCTCGTACTCCGCGAGCAGGGCGTTCGCGACGGAGCTGTACTGCTCGTCGGAGACGTCCTCGCCGAAGGCGATGCTCATCCACTTGTCCGCCTTCTGCTCGTTTTTCCACTCCTGGATCTTCTCTTTGCGCTGGTGCTCGTTGACGTCCTTGATAGAGAGGTCTATCTGCTGAGAGCCTGTGTCGACGTCGAGCACCTTCGCGACCACCGTCTGTCCCTCGCGTACGTGGTCGCGGACGTTCTTGATCCAGCCGCTGGCGACCTCGCTGATGTGGGTGAGGCCGCGCTTGTTCTCGTACTCTTCGAGGTCGATGAAGACCCCGAAGTCGGCGATTTCGTCGACTTTTCCCACGACGAGTTCGCCTTTGTCGGGCCAGCCGCTGTACTTCATATGTAAATACCTCCGGAGGGGAGCTTACGCCTCGGTCGTGCGACGTTCGACGGTGTCGACAACTTCGCCGCGGATGTCGGCCTTCCCGCCGGTCGGGGTGGCGAGCGTGGTGCCGCAGACGGCGCAGTTGACGACGGACGATGCCTTACCGAAGACGACCTGTTCGTTGTCGCAGTCGGTGCACTGGACGAGATAGTAGTTTCCGGCCATCGTTTACTCCTGGAACTCCAGACGGCCTGCGCGCCATCCCTTCCGCATGTGGGCCTTCCCACACTCGGAGCAGATGTACTTCAGGTGCGTCTTCTTCGTCGGCTTGTCGCCACCGGGCACCTTCGAGAACTTCCCCGCGTTCCCGATGGTGGACTCGCCGCGCTTCTCCTGACGGGCGGCCCACTTCATCCCGGTCTGACGGCCCGAGCGGACCTTCTCGACTTCGTGTTCCTCGTGCGCTTTACAGTGGGGACAGTACGTGTTGAACCGGCGTGGCATCTGCATAGATATCGACCTTACGCGAAGTTCGGCATGGCCCGTTAAAACCCGTTTGGTTCGCGTCGGTCCCCGGACGGTTCCGTGGGGCCGAATGGCACGCCTCTCGCCCGCGGCGACGACCGCGACGGCGGCGAGCCATCTCCGAAGCCGTTAAGCCCCGACTGGGCAAAACGTCGCCGTATGAAGAAGCTCATCATCCGCGGCGATCCCGGCATCCGGCGCAACGCGATCATCGAAGTGGACGGTGAGGAAGTGGTCTGCTTCTCCATCGACCGACAGGGCGACTGGCACGGTCCGGACCGCGTCCAGTTGTGGTGCACCGTCGGCACGGAGGAGGAAAGAGAGACGTTCGACCGCCGCGAGTACGTCCCCCACTTCCTCGACGTCAACGCCGTAGACGCCGAGGCCGTAGACGTCATCTCGAAGCGCGGCGCCTAACTTTCGGTCGCTCCCGCCCCCGACCGCGACGCTCACGCGGACTCGTTCTCGGTCGCCGACCCGCCGGACGCGCCCGGTAGCCGGTCGGGGTGAACCTCGTATATCGTGACGGAGCCCGACCGGTGGGCCACCGTCACGCCCTCCATCTCGAAGGAAACGTCGCCGTAGCGGTGTCTCTCGCTCGGTCCGACCCAGATGTACCGCACGTCGTACTCGCGGAACAGGTCCGCGCGGGTCTCCGCGTCGCCCGTGAACATCGCGTCCACGTCGCGGACGCGGTCGTAGTACACCTCGTCGCCGCGGTAGCCGACTTCGTGCGCCCACCCCGCGACGGAGGGGACGCCGGTGAGCGACGACGCGGCGCTGGCGTTCCAGTTGTACATCACCCTCGTCCGCCCGTCGTTCCCGCCGGGGTAGTAGTGCGTCCCCGGCGCTTCCAACAGCGTGGGCGTCCCCTCCCGTTTATCGAGCCAGTCGATGGCCGCCGCCTGTTCGGGGTGGTACGTCTCGACGAACTGCGTCGCGTCCAGCGTCGTCCCGCCGGGCGGCCCCTGCTGGAAGTGGTTACCGAGGGCCATCACGCCGTAGACGGACGTGGAGGCGACGAGGGCGACGACGAACGCGGCGGCGGCGAACCGCCGCCACGGGACGCGCCCGCCGTCGGTGGCGACGGATCCCGCCCGCGACCGTACGTCGCGGGACGCTGTCTCACGGGCCGCCGAACTCCGTTCGGCGACGTCGCTCGCGGCGTCGGACGCCGAAGCCGGGACGCCCCGAACCAGCGACGGGAGGACGACGCCCATCGCCGTCGCCCAGAGCATCCACACCTGCATGTACGTCTTGAACACGGTGTTCATGCGCCCCGGCCCGGCCTGTTCGCTCACGTAGACGAGTTCGACGAGCGTGACGATGCCCGCCCCGCCGACTATCAGGACCGTCTCGTACCCGACGGGGCGGTCGGTCCGCAGGGCGACCCACCCGAAGACGAGGAGGGGGACGACCACCGCGAGGGCGGCGAAGCCGATTTCGAGGGCGACGAACGCGGCGGCGGCGAGTGCGCCGACGACGTACGCCGGCCGTTCGACGCGGAGGCGCGCGAGGAGGTACGCGCCGAAGGCGGCGATGAACGCGCCGTGGACGAACAGCAACCCGCCGAACCCGCTCCGCATCTCCGGGCCGAGGAGTTCGATCGAGCGTCCGCCCGCGCCCGTTGCCGCGCCGAAGAGGAACGGCGACGCGAGGGCGACGGCGACGACGGCGGCGACGCCGACGGCGACGAACGCCGACGCGACGCGCGTCGCCTCCGCGGCGAGTCGAGAGCGAGACGCGGCGCGGCGACCGACCGCCCCCACGCCCGGGAGGAGCGACCACGGCGCGGCGGGGGCGAAGGCGACGGCCAACCACGCCAGACCGAGGACGCTCGGGAAACTCCACGTGTTGTGGACGGCCTGCCACGACGCGACGAGGGGCACCGCACCGAAGACGAGCGCGCGCCGCCGGCGGCGGTTCGCGTCGGGCGTCCGGTAGTACGCGAACCCGACGGCGGCCGCGAGGAGGAGAAACGGCGTCCCCGTCATGTGCGCGTGCAGGTCGCCGTTCAACCACGCGAACAGGGGGAACTCGTTGATCGTCCCCGGGATGACGCGGCTCGCGCTCCAGTAGGAGAACGACCCCGCGCCCGCGAGGACGTCGGACACCGCGTACTCGGTCTGCTCTGCGATCAACTCGGCGGCGGTCCGTTGGAGATCATCCGGCAACGCCAGGAGCGCGAAGCGACCCATCGTGACGAGGTTGCTCGCGAACCCGACGAAGAACGCCGCGAACAGGCCGGCGATTCGACGGGGGACGCCGCGTTCCGCGCCGATCGCGCCGGCGAGTTCGAAAGCGGCGGTGACGACTGCGCCGTAGAACCCCGCGAGGGCGAGGTTGTACGCGAAGCGCGGTTCCGTCCCGCTGAGCCACGAGAGGAGCGTGGTCATCAGGTGGCCGCCGTAGTAGTACTTCACCGGTTCGCCCGCGAACCAGAAGTCCTCCGGCGGGAGCGTCGAGGAGCGTTCGAGCGTCTTCAGGAGGCCGAAGTCGAGGAACTTCTCGCCGCCGGCGGGGAACACCGCGGGGTCGAACGCCCTGATCGCGACGACGAAGAGGAACGCCGCGGTGAACACGGCGAAGGCGTCTCCCGCGGCCCTGACGTCGATATCGACGGCGAGATCCGCGCGCCCGTCGCGGAGGGCGTCGGCGTCGAACGCCGCGAGGGCGGCGGCGACGAGGAGGGCGACGACGCCCGCGGCGAGGGCTATCGGACCGAACGAGATCTGACCGACCCAGTAGGCGGGCACCGTCAGTACGAGGAGGGCGGCGGGGAGAGCGAGTCCGGCCCCTCGCCCCGCGGCGTCGGGGAGGAGGCGGGCGGCGAGTGGCAGTCCCGCCGCGAACAGTACGGCGTAGAGGACCAACCAGCGGATGACGAGGGCGTACTCCATCGCGTTCTATAGGTCAGAGGGCGGCCACGGTGCATACACTTTATGATGCGTTCGACGATGGCACGGCCGCCGAGGGACTCGCGGGGCGGCGTGTCGTCTCGTCCGTCCGTTTTGCAAGAGGGCGGAAGTAACGGTTCGTTTTTTACCCCGAAGGCGGTATGGGTCTCCAATGAACCGTACCGTCGGGGTCGTGGTGCCCGCGTACCGGCCCGACCCGGAACGCCTCCTCTCGTACGTACGTTCCCTCGACGACCAGTTGACCCCCGAACTCGTCCGAATCGAACTGGACGACCCCCGCCCGAAGGTCCTCGCCCACCTCCGCGACGCCCCCGAGTTCGTAACCGTGAACGCCGTCGCCGACCGCCGCGGGAAGGGTGCAGCAATCACCGCCGGATTCGAATCGCTCGCGTCGGAGGTGGACGTCCTCGCCTTCGCCGACGCGGACGGTAGCACGCCGGCCGACTCGTTCGCGGACGTCGTCGCCCCCGTCGCGGACGGCGACGCCTCCCTCTCCGTCGGGTCGCGGCGACACCCGCGCGCGGACGTCGCCTCCCACCAGACGTTCGCCCGGCGACGCCTCGGCGACGGGTTCGCGTGGTTGGCGCGGCGACTCCTCGACGTGGGTCTCTACGACTACCAGTGCGGCGCGAAGGCCATCGCCTCGGACGCGTGGGTAGAGGTCCGCGACCACCTGTACGATCCGGGGTTCGCGTGGGACATTGAACTCATCGCCGTCGCCGACGCCCTCGACTACCGCGTCGCCGAGGTGCCGGTCCGCTGGGAGGACCGGCCGGGTTCGACCGTCTCGCCGGTCGAGACGACGTTCCGCCTCGCCCGCGGCCTCCTCCTCTCGCGGCACCGCGCCCGCATCATCAGTGAGGATCGCGTCCACGAACTGTTGGAGACGACGCGGACGGACAGGCCGACTCTCGTGAACCGTCTGACCGACTCCGTCGAGGCGACAGAGGCCGACTGAGGATGAGCAATCGCTCGCTAGACGCCCTCTTCTCGGGCGTTCGCTTCGGCAAGTTCGTCTCCGTCGGTGCGGTGGGCGCAGTCTTCGACATGACGACGACGACGGCGCTCATCGTCCTCCTCGGCGTCCTCGGCGAGTACGCGAAGCTCGTCGGCGCGGAAGTCGCCATCGTCGTCATGTTCGTCATCAACGAGAACTGGACGTTCGCCGACGAGGGCGCGGGCGGAACGCTCCCGACGGTTCGGCGCTTCCTCACGTCGAATCTCGTCAGAAGCGGCGGCCTCGCCCTCCAGTTCCTCATCGTCCGGTCGCTTCGCCAGATCGACCTCTCGGTCGTCCTGTTCGGCTTCGACTTCTGGCAGGTCATCCCGATTCCGATCGCGATAGCCGCCTCGATGCTGGTGAACTACGTCGCCGAGAGCACGTTCACGTGGCGCATCTCACGGCCGTGACGAACGGTGGAAATTAGCATACGGCGCCCGAAACATAACCCTTAACCGTCAGCCGGAGTTTGAACCATGTAGCGGGATGGGATAGCCAGGAGATTCCGCCGGGCTCATAACCCGGAGATCGGTAGTTCAAATCTACCTCCCGCTACTTCTCTCCGACAGTCACCAACCGAACGCCGAGTCTCGTCTCGGCGTAGAATCGTGACTGTCGGTGCGAGTAACATCGAGTAGATTTGAATCGGGGAGCGAACGGACGTGAGCGACCGAGGTTGAAATCTCCCTCCCGCTATGGTTTACCGAACACGACCCCTTTAAGCGCCGAATTTTCGCGTCTCGCGGTCGTAGAACGGTTATCCTGCCAGACGCCGTACGTCTACACTTGACTACTAGTGAATCGGTCGAATCGACCGCGTCCGGGATATTCGCCGTCGGCGTCGTGCTGGCCGTCCTCGTCGGGGCGGCGGTGTTCGGCTACGGCCTTCTGCTGGTCCCCGTGTCGGCCCTCGGGGGCGGTTGGATCGCGGCTATCGGTCTCTCGTAGGTCCTATCGGCGCTGTTGGCGACCGAAGGGGTCGGTGACCGCCTCGGCCTCTCGTCGGCGAGCCGACGTACCCTGTCGCTGTCGTTCGCCGCCCTCGCGGTGGTCCTGCTGGTCGCGTTCGTCGTCGTCAACTTTGCGTCGGTCGGCCCCGGGACGGAAACGAGCGGGTAGAGACGCCGTACACCCACGGGAGAGTCGCTCAGAACCCGATTTGGTTGCCCGACGACCGGTCGTACTCCTGCGCCGCGCCGAGATTTTCGAACGCGTAGTCGTCGTCGGTCAACAGCACGGACCCGTCCTCGACGGTCACGTCGATAGTCTCCAACACCGCGCCCTCGCAGGGGCCGAAGTCACAGACTCCCGAGTCGCGTTCGAACGTCGCACCGTGTTTCTGGCAGACGAGTTCGCCGTTTCGGACCAGCGCACCGGCCCCCTTGTCGAGTCGCACGTCCGTCCAGTGGGGGCAGTAGTTCGAGAACGCCACGATGGCCCCGTCGTCGAGGCGGGTGAGAATCGCTTCCGTCCGGTCGCCGCCCTCCGAGACGGTGAAGAGAAGCGTGCCGTCCTCGGGCACGTCGTCGGCGGCGACGATTCGGCGCGAGTCGTCCATACCGGCCTTCCGAGTCGGTGTCTTCAAAAGCTGACGGTCTTCGAATTTATTGCCCGTTCGGCTCCGTCGCGTCGTCTGCGTAGTGTTCTCGTTCCACCCGGTCGTCGAACACGCGGGAGAGGAGCATCGTCACCGGGCCGCCGCCGACGTCGATGCCGTCCACCGACTCCACGGGGCGCACCTCCCACGTCGTGTTCGTGACGAACGCCTCCGCGGCGTTTCGTAGATCGTCGGGGGTGAACGCCCTCTCCCGAACCGGGATGCCCTCCTCGGCGGCGATGTCCAGAACCTCCGCGCGCGTCACGCCCGGCAGCACCGGGCCGTCGAGCGACGGGGTGCAGAGGGCGTCCTCGCGGACGAAGAAGAGGTTGCTCGTCGCGCCCTCGGCGAGGCGGCCCTCGGAATCGAGCATCACCGCCTCGTCAGCATCCGTGACGCGGAGTTCGAGGCGCGCGAGGATGCCGTTGAGGTAGTTGTGCGTCTTCGCACGCGCGGGGATCGACCGGTCGGGGACGCGCCGCGTCTTCACCGTCTGCAACGACGCGGGGCCGTCCCACGCGGGATCGCTTCCGCGTCCGCCCCGAGGAAGGGGTTTCACCAGGACGACGATCGTCGGGTCCACCGCCTCGCCGGGCGTGAGTTTGCCGGGTTGGACGCCCCGCGTGACGGAGAGTCGGACGTAGGCGTCGTCGAGTTCGTTCCCGCGGAGCGTCTCGTCCACGCGGGCTTTCAGGTCCGCGTCGGAGAGGCCGTGGTCCAGAGCGATGACGTCGCACGTCTCCCGGAGGCGGTCGGCGTGCGTCCCCCACCGGAACACGTCGCCCCCGTAGGCGCGGAGCGTCTCGAACGCCGCGTCGCCGTACATGAAGCCCCTGTCGCGGACGCTCACCGCGGCTTCGTCGGCGGGCACCAACTCGCCGTTCACGTGGTACAGGAGGTCGGAATCCTCAGACATCGGCGTCCTCCCCGTCGCCGCAGGCGGCGACGAAGTTGGCGACGAGGCGCTTCCCCTCGGCGGTGAGGATGCTCTCGGGGTGGAACTGCACGCCGACGTGCGGCCCGTCGTCGCGGCGGACGCCCATCACGACTTCGCGTTCGTCGTCGGTCCGCGCCGTCTCAGTGAGGCCGGCGGGCAAGTCGTCGCGTTCGACCGCCAGCGAGTGGTAGCGACCCACCTCGAAGCGGTCGGCCATCCCGCGGAAGATGCCCTTCCCGTCGTGGGAGACGAGCGAGGACTTCCCGTGGACCACCTCGGGAGCGCGGACGACGGGCGCGCCGAGTGCGGCGCAGAGGGCTTGGTGGCCGAGACAGACGCCCATCGTCGGGTACCGCAGGTCGCGGAAGATCGGTATCGAGACGCCCGCCTCTGCGGGCGTTCCCGGGCCGGGCGAGACGACGATTCCGTCGGGGTCCATCGCGCGGATGCCGTCGGTATCGACGGCGTCGTTCCGGCGGACGACCACCTCCTCGGCGAACTCGCCGACGTACTGGACGAGGTTGTAGGCGAACGAGTCGTAGTTGTCCACGACGAGGACGCGGGTCATCGTCGGCCCTCCGCCGCGTCCGCGGCGTCCGAACCGTCGGCGTCCCCGTCGAGGCTCATCCCGCGACCCTCGGCGGCGAGTGCCTCGTCGATGGCGGTGACGAGTGCCCGCCCCTTCGCCAGCGTCTCGTCGTACTCGGCGTCGGAGTCCGAGTCGTGGACGATTCCCGCGCCGACCCGGAGGAAGTACTCCTCGCCGCGGCGGACCAGCGTCCGGATGACGATGTTGAGCGTCGCGCGGTCGTCGAAGCCGAACGCGGCCACGCTCCCGGTGTACGGTCCGCGGCGGGTGGACTCCACCTCGTCGATTATCTCCATCGTCCGGGGTTTCGGCGCGCCCGTGATGGTGCCGCCGGGGAAGACGGCGGCGACGGCGTCCGCTATCGACACGTCCGGTCGGCGGACGCCCTCCACGACGCTCACGAGGTGCATCACCTCGGAGTAGCGGTCCACGCGCCGGTACTCCGACACCTCGACGCTCCCGTACTCGGAGACTTTCCCGAGGTCGTTCCGTTCGAGGTCCACGAGCATCGCGTGTTCGGCGCGTTCCTTCTCGTCCGCCGTCAGGTCGAGTTCGAGTTCGTCGTCCTCGGCGGGCGTCGCCCCGCGGGGCCGCGTGCCCGCTATCGGTTCGGTCACGAGTCTGTCGCCCTCGACGTCCAACAGGAGTTCGGGGCTCGCGCCGACGAGGTCGGTCCCGCGGAACTCCACGAGGCCGGAGTACGGCGCGGGGTTGACGCGCCGGAGCGCATCGTACGCGGCGACGGGGTGGACCGCCGCGGGCGCGACGAGTCGCTGCGAGACGTTCGCTTGGAAGGTGTCGCCCTCGCGGATGTACCGCTTCACCGTCCGCACTCGGTCGGCGAACGCCTCGCGGTCGCAGTCGCTCTCGAACCGCGCTTCGTCCGTCTCGACGGGCGGATCGCTCGGGGCCGTCTCGCCCGAGAGCGTCGCCTCCGCGAGGTTCGTCGCGCGGGCGATGGCGCGGTCGTACAGGTCGTCGGGGTCGCTCCCGGCGGGCACGCGCGGACACGCGGTGATTCGGAGCGTGCACTCCCCGTCCGGTCGCGGTTCGCTCCACGTCGCCACGCGGTCGAACAGGCCGAGTTGCAGGCGCGGGAGTCCCCTGTCGTCCTCCGCCCCGCCCGGCAGCGATTCGAGTTCCCGGGCCACGTCGTACGAGAGCCACCCGAACAGGCCGCAGGGGTACGGCACGTCGCACCCGGTGTCGCCGCGGACGAGCGTCTCCGAGTCGAGGAGGGCGTCGAGGGCGGAGAGCGACGGCGACGTCGCCGAGGCGTCACCGCGGAGGACGCGGTTGCTCGACGGATCGAGTCCGTCGGCGTCTGGGCCGCGGGTCGCGTCGGCGTCGCGGAGGGTGACCGCCTCCGACCCGACGCGGAGTCGTTCGACGGGTTCGACGCCGAACGCGCCCCATCCGGGCTGTCCACCGGTTGTCTCGTAGAAGAAGCCGTCGGCGTCGTCGCTCCGAACCCGGCGGTACGCGGCGAACGGGTCGGACGCGACGACGCGGACTTCGACGGGGACGCGCGCGCCGTCCGGCGCCGCCGCCGCCGTCGAGCGAAACGCCGCCCGCGGCGTCGCGACGGCGATGTCCGATTCGGTCATGGAGGAGAGTACGGCGGCGGGGGGTAAACGGTTTCGCGACGGCTCCGGAGGCGGTTCGGCGGGATAACTCGGACGGCGAAAAAAACCGTATTAGGATTCGAGGCGCTCTTTCGCGCGGTCTATCCACCGACCGATGCGCTTGTCGGAGACGCCGATCTCGTCCGCGAGCGATTCGGCGTCGGCGCCGGCGAGTTCCGAGACGGTGGTGACGCCGGCGTCGGACAGTCGCTCCGCGTAGGCCGGACCGATGCCCTTCACGTTGTCGACCGGTTCGTCCGCCGCCTCGTCGCCGACCGACTCGTCGCCGGTCGCGTCGTCCTCGGACGACTCGCCCTCGAACGGTTCGTCCTCCGGTTCGGCCTCCTCGACGATGTCGGCGCCGGCGGCCTCGCCCTCGATGGAGTCGGCCTCGGTCGGTTCCGCCGCCTCCGAGGGCTCTGCGGACTCCGCGGGTTCGTCCGTCGTCCCCTCGTCGGTGACCGACCCGGTCGAGGCGGCGGCGTCGGTGTCCGCCGCGACGCTCTCGTCGGCCGTCTCGTCCGCCTCGTCGTCGGAGTCTAGCTCGCTCCGTTCGTCGCCGCCGACTTCGACCGCTTCGGAGGGCTCGGCGGCCTCCTCCGGTTCGTCGGTCGTCTCCTCGTCAACGACCGACCCGGTGGACGCCGTCGCGTCCGTCTCGGAGGCGACCGATTCATCCGTCTCGGACTCGTCAACGTCGCGAGACTGCGTCTCGCCGCCCACAGAACCTTGTTCTGCGACGTCACCGGACGGGGTCCGACCGCTCGCCGACGTACTCTCGGCAGCGTCGTCGGCGTCCGTCCGAGTGTCGCGCTCGACCGATACGCGGGTCTCTCGCGCCGAAGATTCGCCGTCCGAAGACGTGTCGCGGCCGAGAAGCGACCGGAACGACGACACAATCCTGTCAAATATGCCCATTGTATCTCAATATGTCCTGCGCTTATTTAAAAATCGTTACCCCGAAGCGGACCGAGGCGTTCATTTCAACTCCGAACGGAGCACTTCGTTCATCGCGTCCACCGGGGCGTCGCGGCCGGTCCAGCGTTCGAAGGCTTCCACGCCCTGATACAGGAGCATCCACGCGCCGTCCACCGTCGTCGCGCCCGCGTCGGCGGCGTCGCGGAGCAGTCGCGTCTCGATGGGCGTGTACACGGCGTCCAACACCGCGAGGTCCGAGTGGAGGTGTTCGGCGGGGACGGGCGTCTCGTCGGACTCCATCCCGACGCTCGTCGCGTTGACGAGGACGTCCGCGTCGCCGACGCGGGAGAGCGAGTCCAGACCGCCCGCCGTCGCGCCCGACACGTCCGCGGCCAACGACTCCGCCCGTTCAACGGTCCGGTTAGCGACGTGGACCGACGCGCCGGCGTCGGCGAGAGCGAACGAGGCGGCGCGTCCCGCCCCGCCCGCGCCGACGACCACCGCCTCGCGGCCGTCGAGACGGACGCCGTGGTGTTCGAACGCGCGGCGGACGCCCGCCGCGTCGGTGTTGTAGCCGCGCGGAGCGCCGTCGCCGCCGAAATCGACAGTGTTGACCGCGCCGATTCGCTCGGCGAGTTCGTCCGGTTCGACGTGAGAGAGCGCGTCCTCCTTGAACGGGATGGTGACGTTGAGCCCCGAGATGCCGAGGGCGTCCGCCCCCGCCAACGCCGCGTCCACGCCGTCGGGGTCGGGTTCGAAGGTGACGTACCGCGCGTCCATCCCGAGGGCCTCGTACGCCGCCTCGTGCATCGGCGGCGACAGCGAGTGGCCGACGGGGTTGCCCACCAGTCCGAACACCTGCATGCTCATGCGTCCCTCTCGGACCGGGGGCGGCTTAAAAGACCCCGAGACGGCTCGCCCGCGGTCCGCGGACGGGGCGGCGGACAATTTCGCCGCGCGGGTCGCTCGCACATCGGCACTTCCCCGGCGCGAAACCGACGATATGGCGGGTAACGACGCGTCTCGCGCGGGAAGCGCGGTCTGCTGTCGGAAGCATAAAAGATAGGCGGACGGGGAACTGAACGGTTTACGATGAGTTCACGCCTTCGCCATCCGCTCGTCGCCGTCGCGGCGACGGTCCTCCTGACTCTCCCGTGGGTCGGGCTGTGGGCGACCGGGTCCGCAGAGAGCGTTTCGACGATTACCAGAGTCGCCATCAGCGGCATCGCCGTCCTCGGCGCGTCGTTCCTCCTCGCGTGGGGCGCCGAAACCGCCGAGAAGGACGTGCCGCGGGCGTTCGCGCTTGCGGTGCTCGCGGTGCTCGCCGTCGCGCCCGAGTACGCCGTCGACGCGCTGTACGCGTGGCAGGCCGCGAGCGACCCCAACGCGGCCAACCTCGCGGTCGCCAACATGACCGGCGCGAACCGCATCCTCATCGGCCTCGGCTGGTCGGGCATCGCGCTGTTCTCCATCTACAAGGCGTCGCAGCTCCCCGACTCGAAGGACGACGTCGTGGACAAGCCGGGCACGCTGCGCGACGCGGTGCAACTCGACCCGAGCATCTCCACCGAGATCCTCTTCCTGTTCGCCGCGACGGTGTTCGCCTTCTTCGTCCCCCTCCACGGCGGCATCGACTGGTTCGACACCGTCGTCCTCGTCGGCCTCTACTTCGCCTACATCGGCATCATCATCCGCGGCGACACGGAGGAGCACGAAGAACAGGTCGGCGTCCCCGCGTACTTCCAAGCGCGCAAGAAGGGCGTGCGCATCCCCGCGGTGCTGACGCTCTTCGCCTACTCGGGCTTTCTCATCTTCACGGCCGTCGAACCGTTCGCGCACGGCTTAGAGGAGATCGGCCTCCAGTTCGGCATCCCCGAGTTCTTCATGATTCAGTGGTTCGCGCCGCTGGCGAGCGAGAGTCCCGAACTCATCGTCACGGCGTACCTCGTGAACAAGGCCAGAGCCACCGCGGCGTTCAACGCCCTCATCTCCTCGAAACTGAACCAGTGGACGCTGCTCATCGGGACGCTCGTCGTCGTCTACAGCATCGCGCTGGGCCGGTACGGCATGCTCCCGTTCGACTTCAAGCAGGCGGCCGAAATCTGGCTCACCGCCGCGCAGAGCTTCTTCGCGCTGGCCATCCTGATGAACTTCGAGATTAGCGTCCGCGAGGCGGTGGCGCTTCTCGTCCTGTTCGTCTCGCAGGTCGTCGCCGAGTTCTTCATCATCCAAACCGTCGCGGAACCGCTGGCCGAGACGTACTCCATCTACCTGCTCGTCGGCTACTCGGTCGTCTACATGATCCTCGGAGTCGGACTCGTCGCGCAGCGCTTCGACGACTTCCGCCGGCTCACCCGCATCACCGCCGCGACCATCCGCGGTGAACCCCTGCCGACGGACGTCGAGGCGGACTGACCGGACCGACCGCCTTCGACGCGCTTTACATCGCGGCGCGGCGACTTCTTCTCGTGATAGCCGTAGTCGTCAGCCGCGCCGACAGCGCATCGGCCCACATCGGCGACCGCCTGTTGGAACTGGCCGACTGGGACGAACGGACCGACGGCTCCCGCCCGGACGGCGAGGGCGGCGGAACGTACTACCGCCGCGGCGAGTTCGAACTCCGGGAGTTCGACGGCCTCCACATCGAACTCGGCCGGGTGGCCGACGCGTTCTCCGAGGACCCCGAGTTCGTCGCGTTCGTCTCCCGGCACGCGGGCGAGACGGGACCGCTCCTGACGGCGCACTTCACGGGCAACTTCGGCCCCGCCGAGTACGGCGGCGAACCCGGCGCGTTCGCCCGCGCCTGCCCGAACGCACAGAAGCGCGTCGTCAAGGCCCTCGCCGAACACGCCCCCGAGGAGTACGACGTCGGCATCGAGTGCACCCACCACGGTCCGACCGACGCGGGCGCGCCCTCCATGTTCGTCGAACTCGGAAGCGGCGAGTCTGAGTGGGAGGACCCGGCGGGCGCGCGCGCCGTGGCGGCGGCGGTTCTCGACCTCTCGAACGCCGACGCCGACCGAGACCGACAGCTCGTCGGCTTCGGCGGCGGCCACTACGCGCCGCGCTTCACGCGCATCGTCCGCGAGACGGACTGGGCCGTCGGCCACGTCGGCGCGGACTGGCAGTTAGACGCGATGGGCGACCCGGAGGCGAACCGCGACGTCCTCCGGCGCGCCTTCGAGGCGTCCGACGCCGAGTACGCCGTCGTGGACGACGACCGCCCCGAACTCGAAGCCGTCCTCGACGAACTCGGCTACCGCGTCGTCGACGAGTCGTGGGTTCGGGAGGCGACGGGCGTCCCCCTCGATTTCCTCGACCGCCTCGAATCTGACCTCTCGCCGGTCGAAGACGGCCTGCGCCTCGGGAAGGCGGACGCGGCGGAGTACGAGGTGGTCTCGCTTCCGGACGAACTGCTCTCGGAGGCGGGCGGCGTGGACGCGGAGTCCGCCCTCGCGGCGATTCACGACCGTTCCGTCGCCTACGAGACTATCGACGGAGGGACGAAGGCGCGGGGGCGCGCCGCACTCCCGGAGGAAGGCGCGTACGACGAACTCGTCGCGGCACTCGCGGACGTCCTCCGAGAGAAGTACGACTCCGTCGAACGGACGGAACGGGCCGTCGTCGCGCGCCGGGAGGCGTTCGACCCCTCGACCGCCGCCGAACTCGGCGTCCCCGAGGGGCCGGCGTTCGGAAAGCTGTCCGCCGGTCAACCTGTCGATGTCGGGGGCAAAACCGTCGAGCCAGACGACGTGCGCACCGAACAGCGCATCGTGTTCAAAGTCTGACCGCTTAATATCGCAGTAAACTGCCGCGTCAGTCGTCCGACAGTCGTCTGACGCGAGGGGGAAAGATAATAATGCTCCATTCGGTAAGAACGGCCATATAGTATGGACTCTATCGTCGACGAAGCAATTGACGAGGCCGAAGAGACGGGGGATGGGACTCCTGACGTCGGCGCTTCCGAGGGTGAAGAGATTCGCCGGACGGGAACGATGACCGACGACGAACTGAAGGACGTCCTCCAGGACTTACAGACGAACATCACCGTGGTCGGGTGCGGCGGCGCGGGCGGGAACACGGTCAACCGGATGTTCGAGGAGGGAATCAAGGGGGCGAAGCTGGTCGCGGCGAACACCGACGTGCAGCATCTCGTCGAAATCGACGCGGACACGAAGATTCTGATGGGGGAACAGAAGACGCAGGGGCGCGGCGCGGGGTCGCTTCCGCAGGTGGGTGAGGAAGCGGCAATCGAATCCCAAGAGGAGATCTACGAGGCCATCGACGGGTCCGACATGGTGTTCGTCACCGCCGGACTCGGCGGCGGCACCGGCACGGGGTCCGCGCCCGTCGTGGCGAAGGCGGCCCGCGAGTCGGGTGCGCTCACCATCGCCATCGTGACGACGCCGTTCACCGCGGAGGGCGAAGTCCGGCGCACGAACGCCGAGGCCGGACTCGAACGCCTCCGCGACGTGGCGGACACGGTCATCGTCGTCCCGAACGACCGTCTGCTCGACGCAGTCGGCAAACTGCCCGTCCGGCAGGCGTTCAAAGTCTCCGACGAAGTTCTCATGCGCTCGGTGAAGGGAATCACCGAACTCATCACCAAACCCGGCCTCGTCAACCTCGACTTCGCCGACGTGAAGACGGTCATGGAACGCGGCGGCGTCGCCATGATCGGACTCGGCGAGTCCGACACCGAGAAGAAGGCGCAGGATTCGGTCAAGAGCGCGCTTCGCTCGCCGCTTCTCGACGTGGACATCTCCGGCGCGAACTCCGCGCTCGTCAACGTCACTGGCGGGTCGGACATGAGCATCGAGGAGGCCGAGGGCGTCGTCGAGGAGATCTACGACCGCATCGACCCCGACGCGCGCATCATCTGGGGCACCTCCGTGGACGAGGAACTGGAGGGCCAGATGCGGACGATGATCGTCGTCACGGGCGTCGAGTCGCCGCAGATCTACGGTCGCAGCGACGAAGAGGAGGAACCCCAACCGCAACCGGCGAACGCGGGTCAGGACATCGACTACGTCGATTAACCGCCGCCGTTCGGAGTCGCCGCGCGAACCTCGCGCGCGCGCCGTTCTCGGGTCGGTTCGGGGCGTCGGACCCCGTTCTCTCGTTCTCGCGGGCGGTCGAGCGTCGGCCATCGGACGATTCTCCGGCCGAGGCTCCCGTTCGCATCAATAGATAGAAAAAGCCCGCCGCACAAACCCCGATAACATGGACGTCAAGTACGACCTGAACAGTTACGTGCGGGTGTTGAAACTGGCGAGCACCCCCTCTTGGGAGGAGTTCTCCCAAATCGGTCTCATCGCCGGTGCCGGCATCTTCCTCGTGGGATTCATGGGATTCGTCATCTTCGCGGTCATGAGTTTCCTCCCCGGAGGTGTCTGAGGTGCCGCCAATCTTCGCCGTAAAGACGACCGCGAGACAGGAACGGACCGTCGCGGACATGATCGCCAACCGCGAGGAGTCGGAGATACACGCCGTCCTCGCGCCCGACTCGCTCACGAGCTACGTGATGGTCGAGGCGGACGGAGACGCGGTGATAAAGCGCGTCTTAGAGGAGATTCCGCACGCACGCGGACTCGTCTCGAGCGGCGGTAACGTCGGCAAATCCAGCATGGCCGAAGTCGAACACTTCCTCTCGCCGACGCCGGACGTGGAGGGCATCGCGGAGGGCGACATCGTCGAACTCATCGCCGGCCCGTTCAAGGGCGAGAAGGCCCGCGTGCAGCGAATCGACGAGACGAAGGACCAAGTGACGGTCGAACTGTACGAGGCGACGGTCCCGATTCCGGTGACGGTCCGCGGCGACCAGATTCGCGTCCTCGACAGTGACGAACGCTAACGCGTTCGTCTGACTCTCGTTCACTTCGTTCACGGGAACAGCGACGAACGGAACGCGCGCGGTTCGCACCGCTCCGTCTCCGTCTCCGTCTCTCGGCGACCCTCTCTGCCCGGATAGCGCCGCGTTCGACTGTTCTCCGCGCTCTCCCTCTCCCCGGTTCGCGCCGCGGTCCGTCGCCCGTTACAGCGCACCGCGTTCTTTGAGGTCCGAGACGACGCGTTCGAGGTCCGCCTCCTCCTCGACCGCGGCTTTGACGTCCTCGCGCTCTCGTACCGCCGAAGAGTCGGCGTCGTACGCCCGGACGAACTCCGCGCGCGAGTGTTCCTCGAACGTGTGTCGGATGGCGAAGTACCCCTCGGGGACGATGGTGCCGCAGACCTTGCACTCGTGCCGTTCGTGTTCGGTCGTCTGGTGGATGACGGCGGACTCCACGTCCTCGAACCGCCCGTCGCACCCCTCGATACCGCATTTCCACAGGCCCATACCCGCGAGACGGATACCGGGGACTAAATCGTTCCGCAGGCTCCCTCGATAGGTCGGCGAATAGTAATATCTAACTCCGGCGTCCGCACATCGAGAGACGTGACCGCGTCCACGTCCGCGTCCGCCTCGGAAACGACCCGCGTCGATATGCACGTGAAGATTCTCGACGAACGCGTCGTCGCCCGCGCGAAGGCCCGCGGCATCGACGTGTTGGTGTACGCGCCGCACTTCGTGCGCCTGCCGGACGTCCGCGAACGCGCGGCGGAGTTCTCCGACGACGAACTCCTCGTCGTCCCCGCCCGCGAGGTGTTCTCCGGGTCGTGGCGTCGCCGCCGCCACCTCCTCGCTATCGGTCTCTCGGACCCCGTCCCCGACTTCATCTCGATGGAGGGCGCGTTCGCCGCCTTCGCGGAACAGGAGGCGGCCGTCCTCGTCCCGCACCCGACGCTCCTGACCGTGAGTCTGGACCGCGACGAAATCGACGCCCACCGCGACGAGATTCACGCGGTGGAGACGTACAACACGAAGTCGCTCCCGTACCACAACCGCGCGGCGCGCGAAATCGCGCGCGAACTCGACCTCCCGGGGTTCGGGTCGTCGTACGCGCACATGCCGGGCACCGTCGGCGAGACGTGGACGGAGTTCGACCGCCCCGTCGGGTCGGAGTCCGACCTCGTGGCGGCCCTCCGTTCCGGCGCGCCCCGCCGCGTCGTGCACCGGTCCGGCCTCGTCCACCGGGGCCGGGCACTCGCGGAGTTCGCCCACCTCGGCTTCGAGAACTCGTGGGGGAAGATAGACCGCCTCTTTCTGTCCGGGATGGAACCGACCCACCCCGGTCACATCGCCTACGACGGCCGGTTCGACGACGTGCGCGAGTACTGAGTCAGACGCCGACCATCGCCATCATCTCGACGAACGTGGTGTCCAGAGCGAAGACGAAGTAGTGGACGACGGCCAACGCGACGAGTTCGACGGCGGTCACGACGACGGTGACGGTCGTCGCCCACTTGCTGGAGGTGGCGACGCCCGTCGGCAGGTCGTACTCCGTCGGCGAGAACGGGTAGAACAGCGCGATGCCGCGCTTCGACCCGACCACGTCCAACAGGTAGTGCGTCGCCACGCCCACCCAGACGTACTGTAAGTTGCCGAAGACGAGGGGGAAGGCGACGAAAAGCGCCAGCACGGGGAGGTTGTGCAGCGTCTTGCGGTGTTTCCCGAACGCCGTGTCCACGTCGGGGAACAGAGCGCCGAGAACCACGGGTAAGGAGAGTTCGACCGCCGTCCGACCCGCCGCGAGTAGCGTCTCCGTCGGGGAGTCGTCCACGACGGGACCCGCCGTCGGATCGACGCTGAGGACGACGCCGAGACCGACCGCCAACAACGCCGCGTTCAGCACGTGACCGTCTTTGTTCATCGGTGACTAGTCCGTAATGCTGTGATACAAACGTTTTGTCACGTATCGGGGGTGTCTGTCATCCGCCGGGCGCGAACGAGGGCGGAGTCCGGGACGGGGCCGGGGCGAGGATTCAGCCTTCGACCGCTTCGAGGACCGCCTCCAGCGCCGTCCGGGCGATTCGCTCTTTCACCTGTCGCCTGTCGCCGTCGAAGACGCGCCGTTCGACCGTCGTCTCGGAGTCGCCGCTTCCCCACTCGCCGGCGTACGCGAGGCCGACGTACACCGTCCCCACCGGTTTCTCCGCCGTGCCGCCGGTCGGTCCCGCGATGCCGGTGGTGGCGACGCCCCAGTCGGTGCCGGCGGTGTCGCGGACGCCCGCGGCCATCTGCCGGGCGACCGGTTCCGAGACGGCCCCGTGTTCGTCCAACGACTCCCGCGAGACGGCCAGTTCGGTCAACTTCGCGTCGTAGGAGTAGGTGACGGCCGACCGGTCGAAGTAGTCCGAAGAGCCCGGAACGTCCGTCAGAAGCGATCCGACGAGGCCCCCGGTACAGGACTCGGCGACGGCGAGGGTCTCCCCCGCCTCGCGGAGGGCGTCGCCGACGCGTTCCTCGACCGGCGGGTCGGAGGCGAACTCGCGCATGCGAGAGACGACGGGGGCGGCGGGCAAAAGTTCCCCGTTGCGGAGCGAAAGAACCACCACCCTCGGCGGCCACCCGTCGCACGACATGAACTCCGAGGAGGGCGCAGGCGACGCCTACGACTCGCCCCTGTTCTATCTCGTGATGCAGTACGCCCACCGCGCCGACAGGGACGTGGTGGACATGGTGTCGGGAAGTCCGGACTGGGATCCGCCCGCCGCCGTCCGCGAGGGTCTGCGCGAGTACGCCGACGGCGAACCCGCCGACTTCCAGTACCCGCCGAGCGAGGGTCTCCGGCGACTCCGCGAGGAGATAGCCGCCCGCCGGAACGTCAATTCCGACCGCGTCGTCGTGACGAACGGCGCGGGCGAGGCGAACTACCTCGCGATGGCGCGCGCGATGGAACGGGACGCGGGCGAGGAGATGGTGCTGACCGACCCGGTGTACCCGTACTACCCGGGGAAGGCGCAGATGCTCGGCGCGGAGGCGACGAAGGTGCCCGTCGCCACCGACGGGTCGTTGGACCTCGACGCGATGCGGGCCGCCATCTCCGAGGACACCGCCTGCGTCGTCGTCAACACGCCGAACAACCCGACCGGCGCGGTGTACGACCGCGAGTCGGTGGCCGAACTCGTCGCCCTCGCCGAGGAGAACGACGCCCTCCTCCTCGTGGACGAGGTGTACGACCACTTCGACTTCTCCCGGCGGTTCGAGAGCGCACTCACCTTCGACTCCGACCGCGTCGTCGTCACGTCGGCATACTCGAAGACGATGGCGATAACGGGCTTCCGCGTCGGGTACGCCGTGTTCCCCGAATCGCTGGTGGAGGCGGCGAAGACGCGCCACATGCTCGTGAACGTCGCCACCAGCAGACCGGCGCAGGCGGCGGTCCTCCGGGCGTTGGAGGAGACGCCGCCGGAGTACTACGAGGCGTCGCGCGACAGACTCCGCGACCGAATCGACGCCTTCACCGACGCCCTCGACGCCGCGGGCGCGTCCTACACCGACCCCGACGGCGGGTTCTACGTGCTCGCGCGGTTCGAGGACTTCCCCGGAACGCTGGAGAACGTGAAGAAACTGATAGACGAGGCGGGCGTCGCGGGGATGCCCGGCGAGGCGTTCGGCGAGGCGTACGACGACTGGATTCGGTTCGCCCTCTGCACGCCGCGGGCCGACGACGCCGCCGCCCGTCTGGCGGACTACTTCTCGGCGTCGGGCGAGTAACCCGAGACCGACGGGTACACAAGTCCGCGCCGCGTCCCTCCCTCCATGGCCGACATCGACGTCGAACCCGTCGAACGCGTCGAAGACGACGCTGAGGCGGACGAGTCGAGCGACGACGCGCCGGACGACGGCGGGGGCGCCGGCGTCCCCGTCGACACCGAGACGCGAACCGACGAGACGAATCTCCCGTCGGGCGTGGACGCCCCCGACTACGTCCTCTACGGCGGGAAGGGCGGCGTCGGGAAGACGACGATGGCCGCGGCGACGGCCCTCGCCTCCGCCGCCGACGGCACCTCGACGCTCGTCGTCTCGACGGACCCCGCGCACTCGCTCTCGGACACCCTCGGGACGGACGTGCCCGCCGAACCCGCGCGCGTACGCGAGGACATCCCCCTGTACGCCGCCGAAATCGACCCCGACGCGGCGATGAAGGGGCCGTTCACCGGGGGCGGCGCGGACGCGGGCGCGGGCGGCGGGTTCGACCCCGACTCGGACGAGAACCCCTTCGAGTCCCCCGAGGAGGAGAACCCCTTCGAGGAGTCCGGCGGAGGCGGGGGGAACCCCTTCGGCGACGACTCGGGGCAGAACCCCTTCGGGATGGACATGGGCGGGATGGAGCAACTCCTCGGTCCGGAGGGGCCGATGGGGATGTCGCCCGGTTCGATGCCCGGCGCGGACGAGGCGGCGGCGATGCAGCAACTGCTGGCGTACCTCGACGACCCGCGGTTCGACCGCGTCGTCGTGGACACAGCCCCGACGGGGCACACGCTCAGACTGCTCGAACTCCCCGAGGTGATGGACTCGATGCTCGGGCGCATCGCCCGGATGAAACAGCAGTTCTCCGGCATGATGGACCAGATAAAGGGTCTGTTCGGCGGGGGGACGAACGACTCGGGGATGGGCGATTTGGACGAACTTCGCGAGCGAATCGAACGACTCCGCCGCGTCCTCCGGGACCCCTCGAAGACGGACTTCCGGGTGGTGATGATTCCCGAGGAGATGAGCGTCGTGGAGTCGAAGCGACTCGTCGAACGACTCGACGGCTACGAGATTCCGGTGCAGACGCTCGTCGTCAACCGCGTCATGGAGAACCTCGCGGACGTGACGGACGCGTCGGTGGACCCGAAGTGGGTCGTCACGCCGGACTTAGAGCACTGCGAGTTCTGCCAGCGTCGCTGGCAGGTCCAGCAGAACGCCTTACAGACGGCGACGGACCTGTTCCGCGGGCGCGACGTGAAGCGCGTCCCCCTCCTCGCCGAGGAGGTACAGGGAGAGGACGCCCTCCGCGTCGTCGCCGCCTGCCTGGCGTAGGCCCGACGGCGGACGCGGGGACGCGAGACGGAGACGGGAACGAGAAACCCGGGGCGGTCGGCCGGCGGTCACACCAGTTTCTGGAGGAGTCGGTACGTGGTGTCGAACCACGCGTCCGGGAGGAAGCGCGCCAGCGTCGAGACGCGCGCCACCGTCCCAGGTTGGTAGCGCGCCTTTGGTTGCGTCGAGGAGGCGGCGTCCACGATGTCGTCGGCGACGCGTTCGGCCGGAATCGACCCCGGACCGCCGCCGAGCTCTCTGGTGTCCTCGAACAGGGCGTAGAACGACTCGTAGGCCCCCGAGCGCTCGATGCCGGGGATGTCGTCCTCGCCGCCCGCCACCTCCTCCTGCACGCGGTCCGAGAAGTTCGTCTTCACCGGCCCGGGTTCGACGACGACGGCGTCGATGCCGTACTCGGCCACCTCGTTCCGCAGGGCGTCGGTCATCGCCTCGACGGCGAACTTCGACCCCGAGTAGACGCCCCCGCCGGGGAAGGAGACGCGCCCGGCGACGCTGGAGACGTTGATGATGGTGCCGTCGCCCTGTTCGCGCATGTGCGGGAGGACGGCCCGGACGAGGCGGTGCGGGCCGTAGACGTTCACGTCGAACTGGCGGTGGACCTGTTCGGTCGGAACGTCTTCGAGGGGGCCGAACTGGCCGAACCCGGCGTTGTTCACCAGCGCCGAGATGTGTCCTTCCTCCTCTACGATTCGTTCCACCACGCGGTCCACGTCGTCCTGTTCGGTCACGTCGAGGGTGGCTATCTCGCAGCCTTCCTCCCCCAGCGTCTCGATGTCGGCGGGATTTCGCGCCGTCGCGTAAACCCGCCAGTCCTCGTCGAGAAACTGACGGGCGGCGGCGCGGCCGATGCCGGACGAACAACCGGTGATGAGGACCGTCTTGGGATGCACGTCACCGTCATCGGCCCCCGGTGTGTTAATTATAGGCGGTCTAGACCTAGCTCTCGACGGACGACTTCGCCTCGTCGGCGTAGGAGTCCGCGCGCCGCGTCGGTTCCGGGAGCTTGTACTTCCCGCAGAGGCGCGCCACCAGGTCGGTCGCCGTCGGCACCGAGACGCGGTGGCCCGGACTGACGTACAACGGGTTGACGATGGGTTCGTTGTCGTACTGCCGCGACTGGTAGGCGTGACCGATGACCTCCCCGGAGTCGGCGTTCTCCACCCTGCCGCCGGCGAGAATCTCGGTCCGCCACCCGGCGGGTCTGCCGTCCACGCCCTCGCGGGGCGTCCCGCAGAGGAGGCTCTTCGCCACGCCGATGCTCGGCACGTCGAGGACGACGCCGAGGTGCGTCGCCAACCCGGCCTGCCGGAAGTGGATGCGGCCGCTCCCGTCGAAGACGACGAGGTCCGGCGTCGCCTCCAACTCCTCGAAGGCGGCGAGAATCGGGTTCCCCTCGCGGAAGGAGAGCAGCCCGGGGATGTACGGGATTTCGAGGTCCACGACGGCGGACGCGCGTTCGATTACGCGGCCCCCGCGCATGACGACGACGACGCTGACCGCCCGGTCGTCTAGGAACGCTTGGTCCACGCCCGCGACGAGGGGAGCGTCGTCGGGCGCCCAGTCGGCGAGTCCGACCGCCTCCACCTCGAATCCGAAGTCGTCGTCCCACGTCGCGGCGTCCGCCACGTCGAGCTGCATCGACTCCATTTCCTCGCGCGACTGCGACGAGTCGGGGACGAACTCGGGACGAGTCGGGAGCATCTTAAAAGCGCCTGCCCGGCCCCCCGGGGCCCCTGCCGCCGCCGCTTCCGAACTGGAGGCTGTTGGGGACCCGGCGTCTACCTTTCACTCGGCGGCCGTACGCCAGACCGATGACGAGGCCGACGAGGTGTGCGAAGTGCGCGACGTTGCCCTGTCCGACCGCCCCGGCGGTACCCGGCGAGAGGAAGAACACCGTGGAGATGAGGGCGAACCCGGCGGTGAACAGCCAAAGCGGGACGGGGATGAGGAAGTAGAGGTAAATCTTCAGGCTCGGGTTCAGCACCGTCAGCACTCCGAGGACGGCGAACACCGCACCCGACGCGCCGAGGACGGCGGTGGGAACGGCTGGGGTCAGGAGCATGCTCGACCCGACGTGGGCGAGTCCGGCTATCACCCCGCTTACGAGGAACAGAGCGGCGAACTTCTTCGACCCGACGTACCGTTCGACCAACGGGCCGAAGAAGTAGAGGACAATGCTGTTGCCGACGATGTGGAAGAAGGAGTTGGGGCTGTGCGCGAAGACGGATGTGACCCACGTCCAGACGTACAGCGGATTCTCGGAAGTGAGCATGAACAGCGACTGAAACGTCTCCCCGCCGAGCGTAAACAGCACGACGAACTCCAGGGCGAACGTCACCCACATGAGGCCGAGGAAGGTGTACGCCATGTTGCCGCGGAAGTAGCCGAGCGGACCGCCGGTCCCGGTGAGACGGCTGAGGACGCCGGACCTTCGGCTCCCTTCGTCGGCCACCGAGTCGTCGAAACCGCTGTCCAACACCCCGGATGGGTCGTTCCACTCCGACAACCCCGGACAATCGTGGTTCTCCGGGAGGCGGTGCTCCGCACAGAACGTGTTCCCGCACCGTCGGCACTGGTACGGGAGGTTCTCGTGCTTCCCGCACTCGTCGCAGGTTGCCATTACCGAGGGTTAATCCCGGCGCGATAAAAGGGGTTCCCCTCGCGCGCGAAGACGATACTCTACCGTCGAAGGACGCCCGCAGTCGAGCGAGAACGCGAACCGCGCGTCACCGCCGGTCCGTCAGCGTCGCTCCGCCGTCGCCGACTCGTCGCTTCCCTCGGCGTCTCCGTCGCCGCCCTCGGACTCCTCCGGGTGGTAGTTCGTCGGAACGACCGTTACGTGGTCTATGCCGGGGTACGCGCTATCGACGCTCATCTCGGTTCGAACTAGCGGCCTCGCGCGGAAAAGATTACTCATAAGCATAACACATGCTCCCCGGCGGCGGAGATTACCGGCGGGAATCGGCCCTCTCGCGGTCAAGCGATTAGCGGAGGGGGCGGGCGCCGGAGGCCGCGACACGCGACGCTCTCGGCGTTCGTCGTCACCGAGGGCACTCGGTTTCCCGACGGACTCCGTCCGTCGACGGCGGCGAAAAAGTGCGTCCGTAGTCGAGCGGTTACGCGAAGTTCTCTTCGTAGAGGTCCATCGCGTGTTCCACGGCGTCCTTCGCCGCTTGGGCGTCCTCCCAGCCGAGCACTTCGGTCTGCTTGCCCTCTTCGAGGTTCTTGTACGTCTCGAAGAACTCGGAGATTTCGTCCTTCTGCTGGTCGGTCAGGTCCTCGACGTCCTGCACGTGGTCGTAGCGGGGGTCCTCGACGGGGACGGCGATGACCTTGTCGTCCTTCTCGCCGTCGTCGTCCATCTCCATGAGGGCGACGGGGCGGGCCTCGATGACGCACCCGGGGAACGTCTGGTCCTCGACGAGGACGAGAACGTCGAAGGGGTCCTCGTCGTCGTAGTACGTCTGCGGCATGAACCCGTAGTCGGAGGGGTAGTGGACGTTCGAGTGGAGAACTCGGTCGAGGACGACGCCGGGGATGTCCTTCTCGTACTCGTACTTGTTTCGCTCTCCCTTCAGGCACTCGACGACGGCGTAAATCACGTCGGGCGCGTCCGGGCCGGTCTCCATGTCTTCCCAGAGGTTTACCATACCGTCTGCCACTCCCAACGCCGGCAAAGTATTTTCGAATCGACGTGGCCGACGGGACTCGATTTCGCTCTCCGCATGAACCGCCGACGGGACGCGATTCCGCGCGGTTCCGTCCGGCAGCCGGCTAGTAAATTTTGACAGGCGAACACCTATAGATAATACTAAAGGAGTATCGAATGACGACTATTTCTTGACAAAAATGACCGAAAGTGGACTTCGAGGCGGGAACGTATACACAACCGTACCCCAGTGAGATGCCCGGTTTCGACGGATAAACGGGAAATGTACCGTCAGTTGAGAAGTGTTAAATAGCTTGATGACATTTTGCCTACCATGTCAGAGGCACAAACAGTTACCGACATCTCCGGCATTGCGCGGGACCTCACCGCGTTCCAACAGAACATCCTCGTCATCCTTGCCGAGGAACCCATGTACGGGCTCGCTATCAAGCGAAATCTCGAGGAGTACTACGGCACGGAAGTCAACCACGGGCGTCTGTACCCCAACCTCGACGACTTAGTCGAGATGGAACTCGTCGAGAAGAGCGAACTCGACAAGCGGACCAACCAGTACGAACTGACCGAGAAGGGCCACGACGCCGTCCTCGACCGATTCGACTGGATGCTCGGCAAGTTCGTCACGGACGAGACGCGCGCCGACGAGGTTCGCGAACTCATCGACTCGTACCTGTAGACGCGAACGCCGACGGAATCAGAACTCGGGCACGTCCGCTCCGGCGGCCTCGAACGTCAGTTCGAGACTCTCGGCGACCACGGACGACTGATCTTCCGACGGCCACGCGTTCCGCAGGTAGTACTCGTCTAAGAACTCCCGTATTTCTTTCCGCGACGCCGACTCGACGCGCCGAACGTAGTGGTTACTCATGAAGTCCGCGAACGCGCGCGCGTTCGCCGCGTGCACCGGGCCGTGGGCTTCTTCGACCGCATCCACCACCGAGGAGTTGTGACTCTCGACGGCGTCGAACTCGCCTTCGTCCCCCGCGTCGGTCCCCAGCGGACGCTCTATCCCCCTGTCTACGTCGTCGATGCGGTCCAACTGGACCACGCCGTCTTCGAGCCACTCCGAGGGGTACAGCACGAGCGTTTCGTCCTCCTCGCGGACCCGCGCGTCGAACCCGAACTGCGCTAAGATCGTCTCGCGCCGGTCCTCGTAGGCGGCCGCCTCGTTCTCGTCCACCGCGCTTCTGGCGAGTCGAGTCAGACGCTCCACCTCCTCCACAGCCTCACCGGGCAGTTCGTCCGTCTCCTCTTCCGTCTCCGCCGCGGAGTCGTCTTCAGGCATGGTCGAGTGCCTCGTTGGCTAGGGAGTCGGCGCGGTCGTTTATCTCCCGCGGCACGTGCTCTAAGGACCACCGGTCGAACCGTTCGAGGAGTTCCCTGACGCGGACGCGACGCTCCCGGAGTTCGGGGTTGTTCGTGTCGTACTCGCCGCGGACCTGCTTGACGATGAGCTCCGAGTCGCCGCGGACGTCCACCTCGTCGAAGCCGAACTTCTCTGCGGCCTCCAACGCACGAATCAGCGCCTCGTACTCCGCGCGATTGTTCGTCGTCTGCCCGATGGTGTCGGAGCCCTCGCCGACGATTCCGTCCGCGGAGACGATGACCCACCCGACGGCCCCCGGGCCGGGGTTGCCGCGACTCGCGCCGTCGAAGTAGACGTGCGCTCGGCCGCCGCGGGACTCCAACAGCGCCACGAGGTCGGTCGGCCGCGCCCCCTGCACGACGACTTTCTCGTCGTAGGCGACGGCGGTGGCGTCGCCGTGCGTCGCCCGCCACCGCTCGTACTCGGTGTTGCCGTCCGTTACCTCGACGCCGGCGTCTTCGAGTCGCCGTCGGGCCTCCTCTGGGTCGCACTCGACAGTCGGCATACTCCCATGTTCGGGAGCGTCCGTAAATCGCGTTCGTTCTGAACTCCACGCGTGCCGAACGTTCACCGAAATGCGCCCCAGATTTTAAGTGTAAGCCACTCTGGACTATAAAAATGCGATGACACGGCCCACCCGCCAGCGGGAGCGAGATGTTGAACGGACGCGATGGCAGGGCGAAAGTGAGAACGTAGACGACGAAGAGGAGGACGAGATAGACTTAGAGGAGGTGGACGAGGAGGAACTCGTCCGCACGGGCGACGGCGAACTCATCCACGAACCGACGGGCATCATAATCGAGGAAGAGCAGATAGACCCCGGTCCGGAGTGGCGCGCGTTCAACCACTCGGAGCGTCAGGAGAAGTCTCGGGTTGGCGCGCCGACCACCCAGACGATGCACGACAAGGGGTTGACGACGACCATCGACTGGAAGGACAAAGACGCGTACGGACGCTCTATCTCCTCGCGGAAGCGGTCGCAGATGCACCGCCTCCGCAAGTGGCAGGAGCGCATCCGGACGAAGGACGCGGGCGAACGGAACCTGCAGTTCGCGCTCTCGGAGATCGACCGCATGGCGTCTGCGCTCGGCGTTCCGCGGTCGGTGCGGGAAGTCGCCTCCGTCATCTACCGCCGCGCACTCAGCGAGGACCTGATCCGCGGCCGTTCCATCGAGGGCGTCGCCACCTCCGCGCTCTACGCCGCCTGTCGGAAGGAGGGCATCCCCCGGTCGCTCGAGGAGATCTCCGAAGTCTCCCGTGTCGAGCGGAAGGAGATCGGCCGGACGTACCGATACATCTCTCAGGAACTCGGCCTCGAGATGAAGCCCGTCGACCCCAAGAAGTACGTCCCCCGGTTCTGCTCGGAACT
The DNA here is from genome assembly GCF_042662625.1 of Halopelagius fulvigenes. Lineage (GTDB taxonomy): Archaea > Halobacteriota > Halobacteria > Halobacteriales > Haloferacaceae > Halopelagius > Halopelagius fulvigenes. Next base: position 1,070,079 of record NZ_JBHSXH010000015.1, on the reverse strand, counting down.
CGACCTCTCGAAGGAAGTCCAATCGAAGGCCAACGAGATAATCGAGACGACGGCGGAGAAGGGACTGCTCTCGGGGAAGTCCCCGACGGGCTACGCCGCCGCCGCCATCTACGCCGCGTCGCTGCTCTGTAACGAGAAGAAGACCCAACGCGAAGTCGCCGACGTGGCGCAGGTGACGGAAGTGACCATCCGCAACCGCTACCAAGAGCAGATAGAAGCGATGGGCATCCACGGGTAACGCCGCCTCGCACCCGACCCGACTCCTCTCTGCACCGCCCGACTGGGCTCGTCCGACTCGACTCGGGTCGGTTCGACCCGACCCGGTTTCGACTCGGTTCTCGTTTTCGTCCCCCGACTGCGACGCCGCGGCGAACCCCCTCTCGCCGCGCCGTCTCGCGGTCAGCGCGACAGGTTCAAGCGACTGGCCGCCGTATCTCTGACGACTAGGATGCGCCTCGACGAGTACATGGACCTCGAAGCGGAGGGCGACCGCGCGAAGCGCCGCCGCCTCGCCCAAGAGAAGTCCTACGACATCCTGAACCACCTCGAACGGTTCCAACACCGGTTCGAGGAGACGGTGCAGGGCGATTCGCTGTTCGGGGGCGTCTCGCCCTCCATCTTCGTCGGCACCTCCAACTACCCGAACGTCTCGACGGGCATCCTCTCGCCCGTCGGCCACGAGGACGACGCCGCCCGTTTCGAGACGTCCGCCGGGTGGTACGACGAGGGCGTCAGCATCGACGACGTGTTTCAGCGACGGACGAGCCTCCTGAACTCGAATCAGACCACGAAGTCCGTCGAGGTGCACGACGCGTGGGACGGCTTCCTCGGCGTCCAACGCGAAGTCGCCATCGCCGACCGGCCGGTGAGCGTCGAAATCGGCCTCGACGGGACGCCGGACATCGACTTCGACGTGACCGAGAACGACATCGCGACGCCGACCGGCCCCCGCGCGAGGGCTCGGTCCGCCGACTTGGCGGAGAACCCCCACGTCCCCCGTCCGGTGGAGAAGACGCTCGAAGACGACGACTGGAACGCCGAGGGCGCGATGAACTACCTCTACCGCCGCGGGTTCGACGTCTACGACATCAACACCATCCTCTCGGCGGGCGCACTCGGACAGGGGCGAAACCGGAAACTCGTCCCCACCCGGTGGTCCATCACCGCCGTGGACGACACCGTCGGGAAGTTCCTCCGCGGGGGGATACAGACGAACCCGAGCGTGAACTCCGTGGAGATTCACCGCGAGGAGTTCCTCGGGAACGCCTTCTGGGTGATTCTCGCGCCCGGCGAGTGGGAGTACGAACTCGTCGAACTGAAAGCGCCGGGGAGCGTCTGGAACCCCGACCCCGACGCGGGGATGTGGTTGGCGGCGGACCGCGAGGGGTTCGAGGGGCGCACCGGGTACGTAGAGGAGACGGCGGGCGCGTACCACGCCTCCCGACTCGGCGTCCTCGAACACCTCAACGAACGCGGGCGGCAGGCGAAAGCGCTCGTCGTCCGCCACGTCTCCGACGACTACTGGGGGCCGGTCGGCGTCTGGCAGGTGCGCGAGTCGATTCGCAACGCCTTCGACGGCGAACACGCCGAGGCGGAGACGTTCGCCGCCGCCGTCCGTCAGGTCGCGGAGTACCTCCCCGTCTCGCTTTCGGACCTGCGGCGGAAGTCCACGATGGCTTCGGGACTGCAGATGAACCTGGCCGACTTCTCCTGAGTCGTCGGCGAACTCGGGCGGACGCTCGCTTCGCCGGTTGCCTCACTGACGGACGCGTACTCCCGCCGCGCGGCGTTCGACGCAAGGTATAATATTCGTGAGAGGTGATTGTGCATCCAGCGCCATATTCAGCGTCTATTTATAGAATCATGGATGACGATGTGCGGAGACTCGGCGCACTGGCCAACGCTCGTCGTCTACTGGTTCTGTTGTCGCTCAAGGAGAACCAGACGCCGATGTCGATAGACGCCTTGGCGACGGACATCGCGATGAAGGAGACGGACTTTCCGAACGAGGACGTCTCGGACCGACACATCGACTCCGTTCTCATCTCGCTTCACCACGCTCACCTCCCGAAACTCGACTCGGAGGGCCTCGTCGAGTTCTCCGACGGCGGGAACCGCGTCGCCTTAGCGGACAACATCGGCGACGCGGAGCACATTCTGGAGGCGGTGTTCGACGGGGAACAGTGACGACCGCCGGCGCGGCGGACCGCCTCGCCGTCACTCCGCGGTGTCGAGGTTCGCGTACGCTTCGTCGGCGAGTTCGCCGGTCGTCTCGATGATCTCCGCCATCGCCTCGTCGTCGGGGGCCACCCCGGTGAGCCTGCCGATTCGTATGATGCTCACGTGGTACACCGTCTGGACGCCCGGTTCCTCCTGCCAGACGACCACGTTACAGGGGAAGAGCGCCCCCATCCGGTTGTCGGTGGCGTCGAGGACCTCGTCGGCCATCTGGGGGTTGCACGCCCCGAGGACGTAGTAGGGGTCGCGGTCGGCGTCCACCTTCTCGTTCAGTAGTTCCGAGGGGGAGAACTCCGTCGCCACGCCGAACCCGGCGTCGGTGAACGCCTCGCGGACGTGTTCGACCGCCTCCTCGTGGTCCATGTGGAGTGTCGCGCGCTTCTCGCCGATGTCCTCCGAGTCGAGACTGTCGGGGTCGAACGGTAGTGCCATACTCGTCGGTTCGCGCGGTACCGGCGAAAGTCTATGGGAGTGCGTCTAACGCGCACGACTCCCCGTCGCAGTAGCGGTGCGGTACGGTGCTGTCCTGTACCCTACTGTACCGCGGCGAGCGAGCGGTAGCGAGCGAGTCGCGGCCCTTTTTGGCCAGGTTTTTGGAGGGGTTCGAGCGCGCCTCCGGCGCGCGAGGACCCCCTCGAAAAAGGTGGGTTTTAGAGCGGAATCTGTAGCCACCGGAACCACCCCACGACCTGTTCGGGCGGCAGCAGGGGGTCGTGCAGGACCAACCAATCGAGGAGTCCGAGACCCAACCCGTGGGCGACGACGGAGGGGAGGATCGAGTCGCTCTTGTAGTCCACCGCGCCGAACAGCACGTCCGTCGGCCCCGAGAGGAGGAGTTCTATCGGCGGTTTCCCGAGGTGGTGGAACGCGTAGACGACGGGGCTTATGAACACGCTCTTGAAGCCGAGTTCGTCGCCGACGCCGACGCAGAGCAGTCCGCGGTAGTACGTCTCCGCCGCGACGACGACGACGAACTGCTTGAGGGCGTGCGGCAGGAACTCCCCGAGGGCGGCGCTGGTCTCCCACATCGGGTAGTACGCCCGTATCGAGGGGAGCGACGACCCGACGAGGTAGAAGGGGAGGACGAACAGGGCCAGAAGGACGGTGTTCCGAAGCGCCGTCCGGTCCACGCGCCACCCGAGGTCGCGGCCGTGCGTGATGGCGAGTATCCCCGGAAAGACGAGAAACACGACGACGTCGCGGACCACGCGGTACGTGAGGTTCGACGGCGGGACGGTCCAGACGCCCCACAGAACCGTCAGGAGAGATCCGAGGAGGAGAGAGCGCTGAACCCACGTGAGGCGGGCGAGCGAGTCCCGAAGCGTCCGATATCCGAACACCGGTGGTGTCCTACTCCGTCTCGACGGGTCCGGTTCCGACGATCGATTGGACCTCCTCGATGAACGTCTGACGCTTGTCGAAGTACGTCTCGTCCACCCGGTCGAGCACGTCCGAGAGCGTCTGCGGGCCCGACGGCGTCCGAATCACCGCGTCGCCCTCCTGCCGTTCGACCCAACTGGCCTGCTTGGGCCACGTCAGTCGAGACGCGACGCGCGCGATTGGCTGCCCTTCCACGGGCGTCTCTTCGCCGAGTTCGACGACGGGCCCCTCGTCTTCTTCCTCGTCAGCCATATTCCGGAGTTCGCCATCCCCGGCAATAATCCCTTCGACACGACTTCAGGTGGCCGCAGCACCGCTCTCGCGGGGCTCTCGCGCCGCTTCGGCGGCCGGCGTCGAACGCTCTTCGCTCCGCGACAGTCCGGCGGCGTCGTACGTGCGTCTGACGCACCGTTTTGTGGGATGAGGTTCAAACTCGGGCCATGACCAGTCTCTCGGAGGTGTACCACGGGGAGGGACGTTCGGGGCCGAGCCTCCGGCGACTGACGTTCGGACTGGGGCTGTTCCTCGTCGGCGCACTCCTCGTCATCGCCGGAATCGTCGTCGCATCGACGGACCTTCTCATCGGGGCCGGAACGACGCTCGGCGACGTTCGGGAGCTCGGCGGCATCCTCGGCGGCGTCGGCGTCCCGGCGGTGTTTCTGGGCGTCTTCGCCGTCCTCCCGTCGGATCGGCTGACGAAGGCCGCCGCCGTCGTCGGCGCGGCCATCGCGCTGATGGGCGTCGTCCTCTTCTCGCACGCGTACCCCTGCCAGTGGTCCGGTGCGACGTGCGGACAGGGACTCACCGAACTGACGCTCCCCACCGTCGCCGTCTACTTTCTCGGCACCATCACCACGTTCTGGTGCCTGTTCGTCGGCGTCGCGAACTTCAAGACGCGGAACGACCCCGGCGGCACCGCCACCGTCGAGGTGACGAAGAAGGGCGAAACCCGCTACGTCGAAGTCGAACGCTCCCGCGGCGGACTCGGCGGCATCGGCTTCCTCGGCGGGCAACCCGACGGCGAGGTGGACACCCAAACCGCCGCGAACTCGGCCGCCGACTCCGGCCCGGCCGCCGACCCCTCTCCGTCGTCTCCCGCGTCCACGGCGTCGATGTCCGACGGCGGCACCGACACGCAGTCCCTCTCCTCGCCGATGGACGCCGCCGGGCAGTCTCCGTCGACGCCCGCCGACGCGTACTGCGGCAACTGCGACCACTTCGAGTACGTCCGAACCGACGAGGGCATCCAACCCTACTGCGGACGATACGACGAACTCATGGACGACATGGACGCCTGCGACGAGTGGACGCCGCGCTGAGCCCCCGAAAATCGGATTCTCCGCTTCCGTTTCCCGCCTCCCCCGTTACTCTCCGAGCTCGTCCAGTCGCTCCGCCACGTCGGTCCAGTGACTCCCCCGCCAGAACACCTGCCCGCAGTCGCGGCAGCGATACCGCTTCGCCTCCTCCGCGCCCGGCGCGTACGTCGGCACGGCCTCCTCGTCGCCGACGGGGACGACGTCTCCGTTGCACGACCCGCAGCGGACCGGTTCGTCGCTCAGCGTCAGGTCGTATCCGGCGTCGCGGAACTCGCGCAACTGCGCTTCGATGTCTTTGGTCCGCAGGAAGACGCTCTCTGGGGCGCGCCGCGCAAGCTGTTCGTCGCGCGTGACGAGCGTTCGGCTCTCCTCCCGAGCGCGTTCGAGGAGACTCTCGTCGCCCGGGTCCTCGCCCTCGTCGAGGACGTAGGCGGCGTCGTACCCGCACATCCGCAGGTACGTCGCCAGTTTGCCGAGCATCGAATCGAGGAGGAGGCGGTCCTCGGCGTCGGCGGGGGCCGAGTCCGATTCCTCGACCATCAGTGGAGGAACGACCGTAACTCTGGGAGGTCCCACGCGTTCAGCACGTCCGCGGGTTCGCACCACCCCCGGCGGGCGGTGTGGACGCCGTACCGCGCGTAATCGAGCGTCTCCGGCCGGTGGGCGTCGGTATCGACGGCGACGGTCGCGCCCGCCTCTATCGCCGTCTTCACGCGTTCGCCGTGCAGGTCCAATCGCGCGGGGTCGCCGTTGATTTCGAGCGCCACGTCGTGTTCGGCGGCGGCCTCCGCGACCCGCCGAACGTCGATGTCGAGGCCCGCCCGGTCGTTGATGAGGCGGCCCGTCGGGTGGCCGACGATATCGACGGACGGGTGTTCGACCGCCCGGATCAGCCGTTCGGTCGCCGCCTCGGGGTCCTGGTCGAGGGCGGCGTGCGGGGAGGCGACGACCACGTCCAACTCGGCCAACACGTCGTCGTCGGTGTGGATGTCGCCCTCCGCGCCGATGTTCGCCTCCACGCCGTGGAGGAGTTCGAGGTCCGCGTCCGCCGCCACGTCCTGCAGGGCGTCCATCTGCTCTCTGAGTTCGTCGTCGTCCAGTCCGACGCCGCCGACCATCCCCGGTCCGGTCGCGTGGTCGGTCACCGCGTAGTAGTCGTAGCCCCGTTCCTCCGCCGCGGCGACCATCTCCGCGGGCGAGTTGCGCCCGTCGGACCAGTTCGTGTGCGTGTGCAGGTCGCCGCGCAGGTCCGACCGTTCGACGAGTTCGGGCAGGTCGCCCTCCAACGCGGCCTCCACCTCGCCGGTGTCCTCGCGGAGTTCGGGCGGTATCGGGGGCATATCGAGGGCTGCGTACATCGACTCCTCCGTCTCGCCGCCGACGCGTTCGCCGACCCGTTGGCCCGCGTCGGGGTCCTCGACGTCGCTCACGTCGAAGACTCCGTACTCGTTCATCTTCAGGTCGCGCCGGATCGCGACGTTCCGCACCTTCAGGTTGTGGTTCTTGCTCCCGGTGAAGTACTGCAGGGCCGCACCGTACTCCTCGGGGACGACGACGCGGAGGTCGATTCGGACGCCGTTGGCCCGGACGCTGGCCTTCTCCGGCCCGGACTCGATGACCGTCGAGACGCCGGCCCACCCGGTGAACGTCTCCACGACGGACGCCGCGTCCTCGCTCGCGACCAACACGTCCACGTCGCCGATGGTGTCGCGCCACCGGCGGATGGAGCCCGCGACTTCCGCCTGCGCCACCGCGCCGTCGCCGCGGAGCAGTTCGAGGACGTCGTCCGCGAGGGGGCGAGCGTCGCCGATGCGCTCTCGCTCTTGGGCCTGCCGGGCGAACGCGACGTTCGAGAGGATGTTCTCCTCCGTCTTCGGGCCGAACCCCTTCACCTCGCGTATCTCGCCCGCCTCGGCGGCGGCCTCCAGTTCGTCCAGCGTGGTGATTCCGAGCGTCTCGTACAGCGTTCCGGCCGTCTTCGGCCCGACGCCTTCGACGCTCGTCAGCGCCTGGATGTCGACCGGCATCTCGTCGCGCAACTCCGCCAACTCCTCGATCTCGCCCGTCTCGAAGTACTCGACGACTTTCGTGGAGATGGCGTCGCCGACGCCCGAAATCTCCTCGACGGCCTCCTCGCCCTCGGCGGCGAGTCCCTCGATGGGGCGGTCGTGCGCGCGGATGTTGTCCGCGGCGCGGCGGTAGGCGTTCGGCTTGTACTTGACGCCTTTCGCCTCCAGTCTGTCGGCGAACTCCTCGAAGAGGGCGGCCACGTCGGCGTTTCGGCTCACAGGCGGCCACCCCGCCGCTTGCTGCTCGCGTCGTCGCGGCCCAACGCCTGCTTCAGGAAACTCATCCAGCGCTTCTTGTCCGCGGCCTCCTGCAGCTGTTCTTCCTGTTCGAGGTCCTTCGGCCGGAGCTGTTCGAGGGCGTTCAACGCCCGGTCGATGCCGATGATGCTCTCGACGAGTTCCTCGCCCTCCTCGAAGCTCACCTCGTTGTCCTCTATCTTCCGGAGGCGTTGGAGGCGTTCGCGCCGGAGGTTGCGCTTCGCCGTCTCGACTCGCTCTTTCTCCCCCGCGGGGACGGTGTCGCGGCGCTTTATCTCGAAGACGAAGTCGCGGAGTTCGACCTCTTCGCCCTGCACGTCGATCACGTCGGGGATGTCCGCGCCTATCGTCGCCGCCTCGCGATTGGCGCGTTCGAGTAGCTGCTTTCGCTCGAACTCTTTCACGGTTACTGCGCCGGAGTAGGGGGGCGCGACACTTCGCTCCTTCGCCCCCAGTCGTCCGGTTCGGAGGCGTCTTCGGCCCGCGTACCGCGGACGAGTCGGTATCGGCGACAGTCAGACGGATTCAGATTGTCGTAGCCGGCGGCAGACGTTCGGAAGTAGAAGAACCTTCTTATGCGTAACCACGGTACGGAACTCTATGGGTCTGTTCGACCGACTGCGCGGGAAGGACGAACCGCGCGTCGCCTTCATCGGAATCGACGGTGTCCCGTTTAGTCTCCTCTCCGAGAATCCCGACGAGTTCCCCAACATGGCTCGTCTCGCCGACGACGGGAGCGCCGGGGACATAGAGAGTATCGTCCCGCCCGAGTCGTCGGCCTGTTGGCCGGCGCTGACGACGGGCGTGAACCCCGGCGAAACGGGCGTGTACGGCTTCCAGGACCGGGAGAACGGCTCCTACGACACGTACGTTCCGATGGGTCGGGACGTGCAGGCGACGCGCCTCTGGGACCGCGTCACGGAGGCCGGACGGAAGGCCACCGTGATGAACGTGCCCGTGACGTTCCCGCCGCAGCGAAACGTCCAGCGCATGGTCTCGGGCTTCCTCTCGCCGAGCGTCGAGAAGGCCGCCTACCCCGACGACTTCCGCGACAAACTCGAAGAACTGGACTACATCATCGACGTGAACGCGAAGCTCGGACACCAAGACGACAAGTCCGACTTCGTCGAGAACGCCCACAAGACCATCGACAGGCGGTTCGACGCGTTCTCTCACTACATCCAACAGGACGACTGGGACCTCTTCTTCGGCGTCTTCATGACCACCGACCGGGTGAACCACTTCCTCTTCAAGGACTACGAACGCGACGGCGAGAACAAGGAGGCGTTCATGGAGTTCTACCGGAAGGTGGACGACTACCTCGGCCAGATTCGGGAGATGCTCCCCGACGACGTGACGATGGTCGTCGCCTCCGACCACGGCTTCACCTCGCTCGACTACGAGGTGCACTGCAACGCCCTGCTCGAAGAGGAGGGGTGGCTCTCCTACGAGGACGACGACCACGACCAGCTTGCCGACATCTCCGACGACACGCTGGCGTACTCGCTCATCCCCGGCCGCTTCTACATCAACCTCGAAGGCCGCGAACCGCGCGGCGCGGTTCCGGAAGCGGAGTACGAGGAACGCCGCGACGAACTGAAGGAGATGCTCGAGAACCTCGAAGGCCCGGACGGCAACAAGGTGGCCGCCCGCGTCGTCGAGAAGGAGGAGGCGTTCCGCGGCGACCACGACGACATCGCCCCGGACCTCGTCGTCGTCCCGAACAACGGATTCGACCTCAAGTCCGGCTTCAAGGGCCACGAGGAGGTGTTCGGACAGGGTCCGCGGAACGGCATGCACAGCTTCGACAACGCGTCGCTCTACATCGACGACCCGAACGCGAGCATCGGGGACGCCAACCTCTACGACATCACGCCGACGATTCTGGACCTGATGGGCGTCGACTACGGCCGCCCCGACTTCGACGGCGCGAGCCTCCTCAACCAGTAACCGACGCTCGGTTCCGCCCGACGGCCTCCGCTCCGTCGCTGTCGTTCTCCGTTTTCCGCGCCGACGCCGAAAAATAGCGGTCGTACCGGGTCCGCGACCGGAGCCCTCAGAGCAGGTCTTCGAGCTCGTCGTTCCGCCACGCGTCCGCCGGGTCTTCCTGCTTCGCCGCTTCCTCCTCGGCCTCCTTCTGGGCCTCCTTCGCGCGCGCCATGAACCTCTTCAGTCGGTCGGAGCGTTCGACGCCGCCGAGCAGGATCAGCGACGCGATTCGGTCGCTGTCGAGGGGGAAGTCGCCGCCGCGGATCTGCAGGCTGCCCGTCTCCTCTTCGAGCCATCGCCGGGCGCGCTCGACGCCCTTGCGCGGAATCTTGTCGGGGACGCCCGCGACGACGAGAAGCGCCGCATCGGCTTCGTTGGCCTCCGGGAGACTCGTCCCCGTCATGAGCGCGCGACGGGTCGTGCTCATCACGGTGTTTATGTTCCCCTCCGCGTTCTCGGCGGACTCGCCGGACGCGTATCCGAGCGCCGCGATGCCGCCGGAGCGGAGCGTGTTGATGACCTCAGAGGAGTCCACGACGCTCTCGCCGACGCCCTCGACGGCCTCGCCGGAGGCGAACAGCAACCCGACTCGCTGGGCGATTTCGCGGTTGATGGCGTCGTACCCCTCGCCGAGACTCTCGCCGGTGGCGCGGAAGGCGTCGTTGTCCACGAGGAGGAGGGAGTCGGCCTCGCGGGCGACGGTCTTCAGCGACCGGCCGGCGTTCACCTGGTACATCGCGCCCTCGTTTCGGCCGGGGAGGACGCCGAGGGCGTAGACCGGCACGTCGTAGATGCGCTTGAGTTCCTTCACGAGGACGGGCGCGCCGCCGCTTCCCGTGCCGCCGCCGAGTCCGGCGACGACGAAGATCGCCTCGGCCTCCGCGGTGATTCGACCGTCGAGGGCCGCGAGCACTTCCTGTTTGTCGGACTGCATCACTTCCGCGCCGAGTTCGTTGTCGCCGCCGACGCCGTGACCCTTCACGCGGTCCTGTCCGACGAGGACCGTCTCGAAGGGGAGTTCTCGGAGGTCGGCTTCCGCGGTGTTGACTCCGATAGCGCCGAGGACGGCCCCGAAGCCCATTCGAGAGTCGAAGTCGGCCAGTTCCCGGGTGAGCTTGCCACCCGCCTGCCCGACACCAATCAGGACGGTTTTCATACCCTTCGCTTGAGGCTGGACACCTTCAACCTTCCCACCAGTAGTTTAAGTCAGATGACGCGACCAGTCAGTCCCATGACTCCGGACTCGACGCGCGATACCGCCGAGCGGCGTACGACCGACCGACGGACGACGTCCGTCGATTTCGACGCGCTCGCCGCCCGCCTCGACGCCGTCGAACGGGCGGTGGCGGCCGACGGCGACGGCACCTCTCGGCCTGTTGACGAACCCTCTCCGGCGGGCGACGCCGGGAGAGCGACCGGCGCGCGCAGCGGCGGCGAGGACGACTCGACGGACGGGCGAGACGCCGAACTCGGGGCGCTGCGGGAGCGCGTCGAGACGCTCGAAGCCGAACTCGACGCCGTGCGCGGCCTCCTCGGCGGCGTGCGCGCGGTCGACGAGTCGGTCGAACGCAAGGCGGACGCCGCCCTCGCGGCGGTCGAACGGCTCGGATCCTCCGCGGCCGGGGAGTCGGATCTCGTCGTGGAACGCGTTCCGGTCGACGACCTCTCCGGCGCGCCGGAGGACGGCGGGACGGGAGCGGACCGAACGGACGCGGACGCGGGCGTCTCGGGGAGGGACGCGGAGACGGAGCGGTCGGACGCGCGAGGGGACGCGACGGGGGCGGAAGAGGAGGGAGACTCCCTCGCTGCGCGTCTCCGTGGGGCGCTCTGAGGTGATTCGACTGCTCCTCTCGGTGACGCTCACCGCCGCGTTCCTCGCGGCGGCGCTTCCGGCCGTCGAAGACGCCCGCGCTGACCGCGCGGCGACGAGTCTCGACGCTGACGCCGAGCGGATGGTTCGGGCCGTCGAATCGCTCGCGTACGGCGACGACCCGACGCCCTCGCTCTCGACGGCCCCGTGGCGAACGGTCCGCGTCAGCGTCCCCGCGCGTTCGTGGACCGCCGCCGGCGTTTCGTACGTCGCCGTCGGCGGCAGACCCGGTACGACGGGGTCCCGTCCGGTGCTGACGTACGCCCTCTCCGGCGGTCGGGAGACGGAGCGACGACTGTCGCTTCCGGTCCCCCTCCGGACGCTCGACGGACCGGTCGTCCTCCGGGGGCCGGGGTCGCACGCGCTCTCGTTCTCGCTCCTCTCCCGGCCCGAGGGAACCGTCGTCGTCGTTCGCCCGGCGTGAACGGGTCGGGTCGCACCGCCGGAGGTTTATATACCGAAACGGGACCAGCCACCCCATGCCAATCGACTTCGACGCCGGTCTGAACCTCGCTTCCGCCGTCGCAGCGGGAGTCGGGGCCGTTCGGTCGGGAGCGGACTCCGAAGACGACACCTGCCGGTGCGACCCGCGGTTCGAGACGCCCGCCGGGCGGGGGCGTCGGCGTCGCGCGGAGCTCGTCGTGGACGCGGACGACTGCCCCGGCGGCGGCGACCTCGCTTCGAGCCCCGACTGCCGCGCGACGGTCGTCGGCGCGTTGGCGACCCGCGACGCCGACGTCGTCCGGACCGTCGCCGACGGCGTCGGTCGGACGTACGAAGGTGCCGCGGCGGGACTCCTCCTCGCGGCGGGTCGGTTCGTCGAACGCGTCGCGTTTCACGACGAGTCGCTGGCGGCCCGCGCCCGGCGCGACCCGCTCGGCGCGGCGCGCGAGGCGGCGGGGCGGGCTGGAGCCGTCGGCCGCATCGTCGCCGAAACCGGTCTCGAAGAGGGGGCCGCGCGAGCGGCGGGGTACGACGAGGCGCTTCGACCCGCCGTGGGGCCGTCGGTCGCCCGGTCGCGGGTCACGCTTCGTCCGCCCGCCGGGGCGTCGCTTCTCGGCCGCCGCGAACTTCCGTCGGGTGCCACCGTCCGCACGTACGAGACGCCCGACGGGACGCTCTATCACCTCACGCCCGTCGCGCACGCCCTCGACCCCTCCGCGACTGCGACGCTCGAATCCGCGTACGACTGCCTCGCCCGCGGCCGAGTCGAGGGCGGTGACCGCGCGCCGGGCCGCGCCGTCCGCCGCGTCGCTGACGACGCGACGCCCGTGGAGACGCTGACGGACGTGCTCCGGCGGTACACCCGCGGGAACGGCGTCCTCGACGACCTGTTCGCCGACCCGCGCGTCACGGACGTGGTGGCGTCGGCGCCGGTCGAGGAGAACCCGGTTCGGGTCACCCTCGACGGCGAACGCGTGCGGACGAACGTCCGACTCACCGCCGACGGCGCGGCCGCCCTCGCGTCGCGATTCCGCCGCGCCAGCGGACGGGCGTTCTCGCGCGCGACGCCCGCACTCGACGCCGCGGTGACGCGTCCCGACGGGACGAAGGTGCGCGTCGCCGGCGTCACCGCGCCCGCGAGCGACGGCATCGGTTTCGCGTTCCGGGCGCACGGCGACGACGCGTGGACGCTCCCGGGACTCGTCGCGGCGGGGACGCTCCCCACAGACGCGGCGGCACTGCTCTCTCTGGCCGCCGAACGCGGGGCCGCGGCGCTCGTGGCGGGGACGCGCGGGGCGGGGAAGACGACGCTCCTCGGTTCCCTGCTCTGGGAACTCCCGGCCGCGACGCGCCTCGTCACCGTCGAGGACACGCCGGAACTGCCGGTCGAAGCGCTCAGAGAGGGCGGCCGCGACGTGCAACCGCTCACCGTCGAACTCGACGGGAGCGAGGGGTCGTTCTCGCCCGACGACGCCCTCGAGACGGCGCTCCGACTCGGCGACGGCGCTCTCGTCGTCGGCGAGGTTCGGGGCGAGGAGGCGGGGACGCTGTACGAGGCGATGCGCGTCGGCGCGCACGGCAACGCCGTCCTCGGGACGATACACGGCGACTCCGCGGCGGCCGTTCGGGAACGAGTTGTCTCCGACCTCGGCGTCGCCGAGTCGGCGTTCGGCGCGACCGACCTCGTGGTGACGTGCGCCCGCGACGGCCCTCAGAGGCGCGTCGCGAGCGTCGAGGAGGTGCGCACCGGCGCGGACGGCGTGCGGTTCGAGACGCTCTACGAGTCGGGCGCGGACGGACTCGACGCGACGGGCCTCCTCGAACGCGGCGACAGCACGCTCGCGGAGTCCCTCGCCGGGCCGACGGAAGCGTACGCCGACGTTCTCGCGGCCCTCGACGAACGGACGGCGCACCTCGGCCGCCTCGCCGAGACGGACAGGACCCGCCCGGAGGACGTCCGTACCGCCTACCGCCGACGGGAGGTGAACTGACGTGGCCGCGAGCGGCGATTCGACGGCGACGGCGGTGGCGCGGCAGTTGGCGCGCGCGTATCCGTGGCCGGTGTCCGTCGGCGACGACCTTCGGCGGTCGCTGGCGTTTCTCGGCTCCGACGCGGACGGCGAAACCGTCGTGCGGGCGGGCTACGTCGCCGCCGTTCCGATTTCGGTGTCCGTCCTCGTCGCGTCGACGCTCCTCGCCCCGGCGTCTCCGGTCGTCACGCGACTCCTCCTCGCGGTGACGGCGGGCCTCGCGGCGACGCACGCCGTCCACCGCCTCCCGGTCGGAACGGCGGCGCTCCGCCGGACGCGCGCGCTGGGCGAGACGGCCGACCTCGTGGGCCGGGCCGCCCTCCGGATGCGACTCGAACCGACGCCAGAACGGGCTGCGGCGTTCGCCACGAGAACCGGCGACGGTCCCCTCTCCGAGAGCCTTCAGTCGCACGTCCGGCGGGCGCGCGGCGCGCCGGAGTCGGCGCTGGAGTCGTTCGCCGAGGAATGGTCGCCGTGGTTCCCCGCCCTCGACCGCTCCGTCTCGCTCCTCCTCACCAGCGCCGACGCCGCCGAGGGCGAGCGGAGTCGGTCGCTGGACCGGGCGCTGGAGGCGGTTCTCGACGGGACGCACGACGAGATGGCCGACTTCGCTTCGACGGTCCGCGGGCCGACGACGGCGCTGTACGCCTTCGGCGTCCTGTTACCCCTCGCGTTGGTCGGCGTCCTCCCCGCCGCACGGGCCGCGGGGCTGACGCTCCCGACGAGCGCGTTCGTCTTCGTCTACAACGCCTTCCTGCCTCTCGTCGTCGTCGCGGCGAGCGCGTGGTTGCTCGTCCGCCGTCCCGTCGCCCTCCCGCCGCCGCGCGTCGGAGGCGACCACCCGGACGTGACCGCCGGTCCGCGCCGCGGACTCCTCGCCGGACTGGCCGGCGTCGGCGTCGGATGGGTCGGCGGCGGAGCGGTCGCCACGTGGGCGTCGCCCGTCGCCGCCGCGGGATTCGGTCTCGGCGCGTCGCTCGCGGCCCACTACTACCCGATGGCCCGCGTTCGCCGCCGCGTCCGCGACGTGGAGTCCAGATTGGACGACGCCCTGTACCTCGTCGGCCGACGCGTGGACGACGGAACCGCCGTCGAGACGGCCGTCGAAGACGCCGCCGAGGACATCGACGGCGCGACCGGCGAGATGCTGTCGGACGCCGCCGGGGTTCGGCGGCGACTCCGCGTCGGCGTTCGCGAGGCGTTTCTCGGCGAGTACGGCGCGCTCGCCGGCGTTCCGAGCCCTCGAACGCGGGGGGCCGCCGCGCTTCTCGCCGCCGCCGCGAGCGAAGGCCGGCCGGCGGGCGGCGCCGTCGTCGCCACCGCCGACCACCTCCGCGAACTCCGGCGCGTCGAACGCGAGGCGCGGCGGCAACTGTCGTCCGTGACCGGGACGCTCGCCAACACGGCGGCGTTCTTCGCTCCCCTCGTCGCGGGCGCGACGGTTGCGATGGCGGCCCGGATGGCCGAGACGGACCTCTCGCTTTCGGGCGAGGCGACGGCGCTCCCGACGGCGACGCTCGGCGTCTCGGTCGGCGCGTACGCGCTCTGTCTCGCCGGTCTGCTGACGGTACTCTCGACCGGACTCGACCGCGGACTCGACCGAACGCTCGTCGGTTACCGCGTCGGCCTCGCGCTTCTGGCGGCGACCGGAGCGTACCTCGCCGCGTTCGCCGGCGCGTCGCTTCTGTTCTGACCCCTGCGAGACTTTATATACGGACGCGGGGCCAGCGTCCCCATGCTCGACGTTCCCCTCGACTCGTGGTACGCGTGGTTCGGACTGTCGCTCGCGAGTCTCGCACTCGTCGGCGCCGTCGCGGGCCTCCCGACGACGCCGCCGCCGAACGCGGCGGACGCCGCGGAGACCGTAGACCGAGTGGCCGCCGCGGAGTACGACGCCACCGCCGAACATCCGCTGGACGCCTCTGCCATTCGAATCGGCACTCGTCGCATCTCGCTGCGAAACGACGCCGGAACCGCGCACGCGACGTTCGGATTCGGCCCCGTGACGCCCGTTCCGGTCGGCGATTCGCCGCTTCGCGCGGTCCTCCACGGCGCTCCGCCGGAGAGCGTCTTCGAGTCGAAGGCGGCGTTTCAGCAGGCCGTCGTGGACGCCCGCGTCGGCGCGGACGACGCGACGTGGCGCGACGTGGACCGCACGCTCATCGTTCGCCGCACCTCCTGGGAGGGAGTCGATGTCGTTCTCGTGGACGCGTGAGGGGAGCGAACGGGGGCAGGCGTCTCCGCTCGCCGCCCTCGCCGCGCTCTTCGCCGTCTGCACCGGCGTGAGCATCTACGTCGTCGCCCTCGGCGGCACCGTCCCCGTCGGCGACGACCGAGCGTACGCCGACCCGACGCTCCACCGCGTCTCCGAAGAACTCGCCGACGGTGGCGTCGTGGACCCGTCGGCGCTCGATACGGCGCAGTCAGTAGCGCCCGACGGACGCCGACTGAACGTCACGCTCACCGCCGGCGACCGGCGGTGGACGGCCGGTCCGACGCCGCCGCGCGCGAGGGCGACCGACGCGGCGAGTCGGACGACGAGCGTCCGCCTCGCCCCCGGGTCCGCCGTCCCCGGCCGCCTCCGCGTGGAGGTGTGGCGATGAACGCCGCCGTCGATGCCGCGGTCTGTCTCCTCCTCGTCGGCGCGGCCGTCTTCGGCGTCACCGCCGTCTCCGACCCGGTCGAAACGAGCGATGCGACGCGCACGGACGCCGCGGCGGAGACGCTCGCCACGAGTACGGCGACGGTGGAGTACGCGCTTCGACCGGGGACCGGACCCGTACGGGGCACCTCCGCCGCGTTCCCCCGCGGGAACGGCTCGGACTTCCGCCGAACGACGCACGGGACGCTCGCGGGCCTCCTCTCGCGCGCCGCCGTCGCCACCGCCGGGTTCGGGAACGGTTCACTGACTGGGTCGCGGGACGACTTCCGGCGGGCCGTCCGAGGCGCGGTCGTCGGCGCGTTCGACACGTCCTCGCTCCGTGTCGATGCGGCGTGGCGTCCCTACCCCGGTTCGACCGTCGGCGGGCGCGTCGGCGTCGGGACGAAACCGCCGGCGGCGGCGACGGTCCACGCCGCGACGCTGTCGGTTCCGAGCGGCGTCGAACCGGTTCCTTCGGCCGCGACGCAGGACTTCGAGACGCTCTCTTCGGCCGTCGCCGAGCGAACCGTCGAAGCGCTCGTTCCTTCCGAAACAACGTCGCTTGCCCTTCGCGGCGACTACCCCGTCTCGGCGCTGGCGTGGCACCGCTACGGTCGCCTCGGGCACGAACTCGGCGCCCCCGTGGAACGCGACCTCCGCGCGGAGAACACGACGGCGCTGAACCGCCGCCTCGCCGACGCTCTCGCACCTACGGTCGAGGCGGAACTGCGCGACCGGTTCGAGTCACCCGCGGCGGCGGCGGAGGCGGTCGAAGTCCACCGGGTCCGGGTCGTCGTTCGGACGTGGGAGTCCGACGGGAGGGCCGTCTGATGCGCCTCGCGGACGACAACCGCGGACGCGTTCCGTTCGCTCTCGTGGGCGTCCTCCTCCTCGTGACCAGTTCGACGTACGGCGCGTCGCTCGCGACGCGCGGACCGAGCGCCGCCGACCGGTCCGTCGACGAGTCGATGGACCGCATCGACGCCGAGACGACGACGGCGCTCCGAACCGCGGCCCGCGACGCCGCACTCGCCGCCGCCCGCGACCCCGTGACCGACAACTCGACCACCGCCGTCGGCGACGTTCTGGGAGAGAACCGGACGTTCCGCCGGTATCTCCGCCTCCGCATCTCGCTCGCCGCGGCGGAGTCGCTTCGCTCGGTCGAACACGTCCGCGGCGACGTGGTGGCGAACGCGTCGCTCCCGCGTCCGACGAACGAGTCGTCGGTCCGCGAGGCGATACGCCGGGTGTCGGTCGCGAAGGCGGCCAACGGAACCGCGCTTCGGGTCACCGTCAGGAACGTCTCGCTCTCGGCCCGACGCGACGGACGGGTGGTCGCCGAGGAGTCGGTCACGCGGACGCTCACCGTGGCCGTTCCCGTCCTCGGACTACACGACCGAACCGTCGATTACCAGCGCCGTCTCGACGCGAACCCGCTCGAAGCCCCGGGACTCGCCCGCCGGACGACGGCGGGACTTCTCGGCGTCGCGCAGGCCCGGGGGGCCGCCCAGTACGCCGGCGCGCCGATCCAGAACGTCCTCGCGAACCGGCACGTCGAACTCTCGACGAACGCCGGCCTCCTGACCGCCCAACGCGCCGCGTTCGGCCGGACCGACCCCGACGCGCGCCGTGGCGTCCGGCGGGCCACCGCCCGAACCGGACTCACGGACGTGCTGGCGCCCGTTGCGGGGAGCGACGCGGCGGCGTTCGTCGCCGACGGAGTGACCGACGCCGCGGCGCCTCCCGAGTCGGAGAATGCGACGATTCCGACCGCCGCACCGCCCTCTACGGACGAGACGCTCCGCGTGGACGTGGGCCGAACGGCCGACGAGGCGTTCGTCGGGTTCCTCCGCGGCGGCGGGGAGCGCCCGGGGTTCGAGACGGTTCGCCGCGACGGGTACCGGGTGCGGGTGGCGGTCCGAACCGACGCGACGACGGTCCACGACGGGTCCCGCCCCGCGCCGGACGCCCCCGGAGAGGGGTGGACGATGACCTCACGGGAGACGTTCCGCGAGACGCGCGTGGAGTCGGCGAACGGGACGACGACGCGTCCGCGGACCGACTCGGGCGAACGCGTCTTCGACACCGCAGTCCGGCGCGTCGCGGTCGAACGCCGCGTCGAACGGACGTGGCGGCACGCGAACCGGTCGTCCCGAACTACCGAGGCGACGTGGACCGACGTCTACCGGGTGGAGATGGCCATCGTCGCGTCGCTCACACCCGTTCCGGGGGCGGAGCGACCGGTCGAACCGCTCTTCGAACGCGGCGGCGCGGTCGGCGGACCGAACCTTCGAGAGGTACCCGCCGCCGCCGGCGATGCGTTCTCCGACCGCGGCGGTGCGGACGCCGTCGCCCGGCGCGCGGTCGGCGGCGAGGAACCGGACGTGACGACCGTCGACGGCCGACGCCCGGACGAGCTCCGCACGTGGGTGTACGACGACGTGGCGTCTCTCCGCGAACGAGTTCGGAACGTCGCCGTCGAACCACCCGCGCGGGCGGTTGCGACCGGACGCGTCAACCCCGCGGCCCAGTTAGCGAGTTCCATCAGAGAACGCCGCGCGTCGCTTGTCGCCGCCCCCGACTCGTACGACGGGGCGGCGGACCGCGTTCGCGTCGCGGCGCGGGCGGCCTACCTGAACCGACTCCTCGCGGCCCTCGACGAACGGGCGAACCGGACCGCGACCCGAAACGACGGCATCGAGGAGGCCCTCGCCTCCCGCGGCGTCGACGCCGGACGGACGAACCGCCTCGCGGCCAACCGCACGGTGCGGACGCCCGCCCGACGTGCGTACGGAAACGACTCCACGCTCGGGGGGATGACGACGTTCGTCCCCGACGGCGACCCGGCGTACCTCTCTCTGAAACCCGTCTCCGGTGACCGGGTGGACGGCGTCGAAGACGAGACCAGATACTACCCCCTCGCGGCGCGCAACACCAACGTGTTCACGCTCCCGTACGGGGACGCCTCGGACGTCGTCGTGAACGGCCTGTTCGGGTCCGGCGACTCCGTGTCGCTCCGAACCGCGGGGAAGGCGCTCACCGCCGCGAACCGGACGCTCGCGGCCATCGACGACGAGACGTTGGCGGGTCGCCGCGCCGTCCTCCAACGGAAGACCGAGGACTCGCTTCGCGCCGTTCGGTCGCGGGCCTTCGAGACGTTGGGCGCGGAGACCGACCTTCCGGCGGACGACCGGCGGCGGGCGGTCGACGCCGCGTTCGACCGGTGGGAGGGGACCGGGCGGCGCGCCGTCGCGGCGACGAACGGGTCGTTCGCAGCGGCCGTCGCCGCCGAGGTCGAACCGGCGGACGCGACGGCCCGCGACCGAGTGGAGACGGCGCTTCGCGTCGATGTCGCCGCCGCGGCGACGGAGTCCGACGTCCGCGTGCCGGAACGCGCCACCAACCGAACGGTGTCGCGGACGCGCAAACTCGGGACGAAACTCCTGAAGGACGCGGCGGCGCGCGGGACCGAACGCGCCGTCGAACGCACCGCCGAGAAGTACGCGGACGCCTCCGTCGGCGGCACGCCCGCCGGCCTCCCCCTCTCGCCGACGCTGAACCCGTGGGTGGCGACGGCGAACGTCTGGGTCGTCGAGACGCGCGGCGAGTACGCTCGCTTCGCCGTCTCGGCGGACCGCGGCGGCGAGACGCCGGTCACCTACGTCCGCGACGGGAGCGCAGTCTCCCTCGACGTGGACGGCGACGGAACCGAGGAGACGCTCGGCCGGAGCGAACGCGTCGGGTTCAACGTTCGGACGGTCGTTCCGGTGGTCGTCCCGTCGGGGGGACTCGGCGTCGGCGACAAAGACGGCGACGCGGTCGAGCGGTCGCCCGCGTGGAACGGCGCGAAACCGGGCCCGGGGTGCGAGACGCCGACGGGGCGGTGTCCGCGGGAGTGACGGCCGAAACGAGCGCGGCCCCGGCGCGAGCGTGCGCGAACAGGACAACGGTTTTGAGTGCGCGGCGGCGAGTCGGTGGTATGCTCTACGACGCGGCGGACGACCCGGCGTCGCTCTCGACAGCGGAGTTGCGAGAAGCCTACGAGGCGCAGATACGGCGCGCCGTCGAACGCGTCGGCGTCGAGACGGCGGCCGAACGCACCGGCGTCGAGGAGTCCGACGTCGCGGCCGTCGCGGACGGCCCCGCGCCGGACCTTCGCCTCGAAGACGCCGCCGAACTCGCCGCCCTCGACGGCGACGCGCCGGACGCCGAGACCATCGTCCTCGAAATCCGGGATCACCTCCTCTTGGGGATGACGACCGGCGTCCTCGACGTGGACACCATCGCCTCGAACGTAGACCTCGACCTCTCCGGGCAGGAGATTCAGCAGGCGATAGAGGGGCGTTCGGCGATGACCCTCCGCGAACTGGCGGCCATCCAGCGCTACATCGAGGAGCGTAACGACCGATAGATGGCCCGCGCCGTCGTCCTCGGGTGCGGCTACGTCGGACTCGAACTCGGTCGGCAGTTGGCGGCCGACGGCCACGAGGTGACGGGCGTCCGACGCTCCGACTCAGGTCTCTCGGCCGTCGAAGACGCGGGCCTCGACGCCCGCCGCGCCGACGTGACCGACCCCGAGAGCCTCGCCGACCTGCCGGACGCCGAGTGGGTCGTCTTCGCGGCCAGTTCGGGCGGGCGCGGCGCGGACGCCGCCCGGCGCGTCTTCGTCGAGGGACTGGAGAACGCCATCGCCGAGTACGGGTCGCGGGAGTCGCCGCCGGACCGCCTCGTCTACACCTCCTCGACCGGCGTTTACGGCGACCACGACGGCGACTGGGTGGACGAGCAGACGCCCGTCGAACCGACGACGGAGAAGACGGCGGTGCTGGCCGAGGCCGAACGCGTCGCCCGCGAGACGGCGGCGGACGCCGGCATCGACGGCACCGTCGCCCGGTTCGCCGGTCTGTACGGTCCCGACCGCTACCGCCTCGACCGATACATTGAGGGGCCGGTCACCGAGGGTTATCTCAACATGGTCCACCGCGACGACGCGGCCGGGGCGGTCGCGTTTCTGCTCTCGGAGCGTCCGGCCCGCGACGAGGTGGTCCTCGTCGCCGACGACGAACCGGCCGAGAAGTGGACGTTCGCGGACTGGTTGGCCGACGAGTGCGGCGTCCCCCGTCCGCCGAAGCGGACGAAGGAGGAACGCCTCGCCGAGGGCGACCTCTCGGAGGCGGCGAAACGCCGAATCCGGACGAGCAAGCGGTGTTCGAACGACACACTTCGGTCGCTCGGCTACGAGTTCCGGTACCCGACCTACCGGTCGGGATACCGCGACGCCGTCGAACGCTACCGGGCGGAGACCGGTGCGTAGCGGTCGAACGCCCGTCTGTGACGTCCGTCGGCCGCCGCCGCCGGAGCGAGGGAATATTCTTGACCGTGGGCTCTGAGGTAGGAGTATGGGCGTGACGGCGGCGTCGGTACCCATACAGGATACGGGGCGGGTGCTCGATGGGGTACAATCGGTGTTCGGGTCGCATCCGGGGTTAGTCGCGGCTCTCCTCGTCGGAGCGTTCGCCCTCGTGGGCGGCCTGTACGCCATGCTCTGGTTCAAGCGGCCGATGGGGACGAACTTCTTGGAGAAGCTGTCGGGGTTGGACGAGGTGGTCGTCCTCATGCACCCCAACCCCGACCCGGACGCGATGGCGGCGGCCATCGGAACCGCCTGCCTCGCGGAGCAGGTCGATACCGAGGCGTGTATCCAGTACACCGGGCAGATACGCCACCAGGAGAACCGCGCGTTCGAGACGGTGTTGGACCTCGATCTGGAGCCGATAGACCACGTGACCGACCTCGCCGCCGAGGCGGTCGTACTCGTGGACCACAACCGCCCACGGGGGTTCGCCGGGGCGGACGGCGTCCTCCCCTTCGCGGTCATCGACCACCACCCCGGCGAGGGGACGGGCGAACACTTCACCGACGTTCGGACCGACTACGGCGCGTGTTCCAGCATCGTCGCGGAGTACTTCCGCGACATCGGCGCGAAACCGGTCCCGCCGGACCGCCACGCGAGCGAAGTCGACGCCGAGTACACCATCCCCTCGAACGTCGCGACCGGGATGCTGTACGGCATCCTCACCGACACGAAGCGCCTCACGTCGGGGTGCTCGGAGGGCGACTTCGAGGCGGCGGGCTACCTCTACCCCGGCGTGGACGAGGACGCCCTCAACCGCATCGCCAACCCCGAAGTCTCGACGGAGGTGTTGGAACTGAAGGCCCGCGCCATCGCCGGACGCGACGTGCGCGGGCCGTTCGCCGTCAGCGACATCGGGACGCTCTCGAACGTGGACGCCATCCCGCAGGCGGCGGACGAACTCATCCAACTGGAGGGCGTGACGGCCGTCGTCGTCTGCGGCGAACGCGACGGCACCGTCTACCTCTCCGGTCGGTCCCGCGACGACAGGGTCCACATGGGCCGGATGCTCGAACACGCCCTCGCCGACGTGCCAGGGTCCTCGGCGGGCGGGCACGCCCGCATGGGCGGCGGCCAGATTCCGCAACGCGGCGGCACCATCCAGACCGACGGCGGGTCAGACCTCGACCGGTCGATGCTGGTCGAACGACTGTTCGACGCGCTGTCGGGCGACATCTGAGCGCGGAGACGGGGGGCGGGCGCGGAGTCGCAGAGCGTTTACCCGCACGTTACGTAGCCGACGCCATGGCGACGAAACAGGGGACGTGGGGCTACCGGGACCGGTTCGGCGACGCGTTCGGGCGGACGTACTTCCGTCGCTTCGGCCCGGGCGTCGCCTCCAGCATCGGCGTCGGAACCTACCTCGGCGACCCGACCGACGCGACCGACGACCGGTACCGCGCGGCGGTGACGGCGGCCCTCGATTCGGGCGTCAACCTCGTCGATACGGCGATAAACTACCGCTGCCAGCGGAGCGAACGCGTCGTCGGCGAGGCACTCCGCGACGCCGCCGCCGACAGGGAGGAAGTCGTCGTCGCCACCAAGGGCGGGTTCGTTCCGTTCGACGGCGAGAGGCCGGCGGACCCCGGCGCGTACGTCCGCGACGAGTTCGTCCGCACCGGTTTAGTGGACGTCTCCGACCTCGCGCGCGGAAGCCACGCCATCGCGCCCGACTTCCTCTCGTCGTGCCTCGACCGGTCGCTCTCGAACCTCGAACTCGACGGCGTGGACCTCTACTACGTCCACAACCCCGAGACGCAACTCGCCGAACGGAGCCGAGAGGACGTGTACGACCAGTTGGAGGCGGCTTTCGAGATGCTCGAACGGCGGCGCGAAGACGGCGATATCGGCGCGTACGGCGTCGCCACGTGGGACGCCTTCCGCGTCCCTCACGGCCACGACCGGTATCTCTCGCTGCCGGAAGTTGTCTCCCGGGCCGAGTCCGCCGCCGCCTCGGCGGGCGTCGAAGAGTGCGGGTTGGCGGCGATCCAACTGCCGTTCAACGTCTCGATGGCGGACGCGTTCACCGTCGAGGCGCACCGCCACCCGACCGAAGAGAAGGACGTGAGCGCACTCTGGTACGCCCACGAGGCGGGCCTCGACGTGGTGACGAGTGCGACGCTCGGACAAGGAGAGTTGGCGGGAGGGCTTCCGGCCGACGTGGACGCGGAACTGGCCGGGGACACGGCGGCGCAACGGGCGGTCAACTTCGCTCGAAGCGCACCCGGCGTCAAAACCGCCCTGGTCGGTACGGGGTCGGCCGACCACGTGGCCGAGAACGTCGCCGCCGGGACGTTCGACCCGATGGGCGCGCGGGCGTTCGACGCCGTCTTCGAGTGACTACCGGAGTTCCTTCCACTCGGTTCCGCACTCGGGGCAGATGCGAACCGAGAACACCTCGTCCGGGTCGTTCCGCTTCTTCAACGAGTCTCCGCACTCACCGCACGTGAGTCGTCCGTACGTGTCCTTCTGTAACTCCCCCGCCCGGAGCCCCTTCCGCGTCGATTTCATATCCGTCTCCGCGTTTGTAAGCGGTACATAAAAAGACCTCGGCGTTGGTACTAATTCCCATACCGGCGGCGACGCGTCGATAGCGGCCCTCTACGAGGGGTTTCCGAACACTTGAACTGTCCTGCGGAGAAGAGCGTCCGTGTCACGAGGACGGCTGTTCGGAACGCTCTGTTCTTTGGTGCTGTTGGTCAATCTGGCGCGGGTGGTGTTCGCGCCCCTCTTAGAGGAACTCATCGACGTCTTCGCCATCGGCGAGGGCACCGCGGGTCTCATCGTCACCCTCGTGTGGGTGGGAAGCGCTCTCCTGCGCATCCCGACGGGGTGGCTCCTCACGCGGGTGCCCAGACACAGGGTGGTCCTCGGAACCGGCGTCGTCCTCACCGCGGCGGCGACGTTCACCGCGTTCGCGGACTCCGTGGCAATGGTGGCCGTCGGCGCGCTCCTCATGGGACTGGCCTCCGGGGCGTACTTCGTCTCGGCGAATCCGCTCGTGAGCGAACTCTACTCCGAACGCGTCGGGCGCGCGATGGGCATCCACGGCATGTCGAGCCAGCTCGCCGCCGTCCTCGCCGCGCCGTTCGTCACGCTGGTCCTCGCCGTCTTCGTGAACTGGCGCGCCACGTTCGTCTGCATCGGCGTCGCCGCGTTCGTCGTCACCCTCGTGCTCTACCGGACGGCCGAGCGGACGGACCTGCCCGAGGCGGGCGCGGAGGACAGAGACCTGTTCGGGGCGGCCCGGTCGGAGTGGCGCGTCGTCCTCGTCGGGGTGGTCATCATCGGCTGTACCGGGTTCGTCTGGCAGGGGCTGTTCAACTTCTACGAACTGTACATGGTGACGAAGGGGTTGGAGAGTTCGACGGCGAAGAACATGCTCACCGTCGTCTTCGCCGCGGGCGTCCCGGCGTTCTTCGTCTCCGGCCGCCTCGCCGACAGGCTCCCGCGCGTCCCGTACCTCCTCTCTATCCTCGTCGCGTTCGTCGCGGGCGTCCTCCTCCTCACGCGGACGGCGGGGTTGATTCCGCTCCTCCTCGTCACGGCGTTCGTCGGCTACACCGTCCACAGCCTCTTCCCGGCGCTCGATACGTACATGCTGGAGACACTCCCGGACGAGAACCGCTCGTCGGCGTACGCGGTGTACTCCGGCTGTATGATGGTCATACAGGCCGGCGGTTCGTGGGCCGTCGGCGCGCTTCGGGAAGGGGAGGCGGCCTACGGGTTCGTCGCCGCCGCGGCGTCGCGCGTTCCCCTCCTCCCCGCGCTTCCAGCGGGGGGACTCGGCTACGACGTCATCTTCTCGACGTTCGCGCTCGGCCTCGCGGTGGTCGTCGGAACGCTCGTCGGCCTCCAACGCGCCGGGAGACTCCCGCAGTAACCCGGTACGGCCGGACGGTTCGCGTCTCCTCGCCTTTTTTGGTCCGTCACTTCTCACCTCCGCTCGATGGAGTACGTTCAGGAGCGGGTGACGACGCTGCACGACCTGACGGGGCCGGTTCCCGACGCCCCGACGGACCGGACGGCCGTCGTCGTGCCGATGACCGAACGCGAGTACGCCGGACTCGCGGCCGAACGCGTGCTGGCGGAACTCGAACGCGTCGAACCGGCGCGGGTCGTCGTCCCCCTCCGCGCGCCCGCCGAGAAGGTGGGTCGGTTCCGGGACTGGCTGACGGAGTTCGACCTCCCGATGGAGGTGCTGTGGTGCGACGGTCCGCGGGTTGAGGCGGCCCTCGCGGAGCGCGGACTCGACGGGCCGCGGGGGAAGGGCCGCGACGTCTGGTTGGCGCTGGGGCGGGCCGCCGCGGAGAAGTTCGTCGTCGTCCACGACGCCGACACGAAGACGTACGACCGGTCGTACATCGCCCGCCTGTTGTTCCCCCTCGCGCAGGGGTACGACTTCTCGAAGGGGTACTACGCCCGCGTCGAGGACGGCCGACTGTACGGTCGGCTGTTCCGACTGTTCTACGTCCCGTTGGTGCGGACGCTCGCCGACGCGCACGCCGCCCCGTTCCTCCGCTACCTCGACTCGTTCCGGTACGCGCTGGCGGGCGAGTTCGCCGCGACGAGCGACGTGGCCCGGCGGATTCGCGCGCCGCGTTCGTGGGGGCTTGAGGTCGGAACGCTCGGCGACGCGTTCGACGCCGCCGGGTTCGACGGCACGGCGCAGGTCGATCTGGGCGCGTACGAACACGACCACCGCGCCGTCGGCGGACCGACCGGCCTCTCGGACATGAGTCGGTCGGTCGGCGAGACGCTCCTGCGGTGCGTCGCGGAGCGGGGGGTGACGCCCGACTTCGCCACGCTCCCGGCCCGCTACCGGGAGACGGCGCGCGAACTCATCGACCAGTACGCCGCCGACGCGGCGCTCAACGGCCTCCGGTTCGACCGCGAGGGCGAACGGGAGCAGGTGGACGTGTACGCCGACGCCGTCCGCGAACCGGGGCCGGCGGACGACCGCCTGCCCGCGTGGGCGGAGACGGAGTTAGACCCCGATTCGGTCGCCGAGCGCGCCCGCGCGGACATCCGGGAGGTGGCGCAGTGACCGAGAGCGAGGCGCTCTACGACGACCTCGCGGGCATCGTCGATCTGTTCGGCGCGCTCACCCGCACGGAACTCGAACGGTCGCTCGACGAACTCGCGTTCAAGCAGGGGCGGGACGCCGACGCCGACGCCCTCGCGAACGCCGTGGACGGCGCGATTCGGAACTACTACCTCGTCGCGTTGGACGGCGAGTCCACCGACGACGCCGACGCTGACGCGGGTACGGAGTCGGAACTGCTCGCGGTCGGTCCGGTCGCGTTCCCCTCCCTCCCGCCGAACGCCGAGGACCTCCCGCACATCCTCGACGTTCCGAACCGAGACGTCGGCCGGGAGACGGTCGCCGCGGCGGCGGCGGACCGACTGCGGGCGGAGGCGTCCGAGGCGGTGGCCGAGGCCGACGACGCGCCCGACGAGGCGACGCGCGACCGACTCCGGACGCTCCTCGACGTGACGTACGACGTGGAGGCGTGGGCGGGCGAGGCGGCGGCCGTCGGCGACGTGCGGGCGGAACTCGACGCCGCGTTGGACGGGTGAGCGGAGGAACGCGGGGCGAATCGGACGCGGCGGTCCCGGAGGGCTAAGGCTATAGGGTTTCGCCCGTTGGAACCGACATGGACCTCTCGCGGGTGTCGTCGCACGTTCCGGAGGAGGTGACCGACGCGGGGCGGCAGGCGGCCGTCGTCGCGCCGGTTCTCGTCCGCGACGACGAGGACCACGTGCTGTTCACGAAGCGCGCGGACCACCTCGGCGAGCATCCCGGACAGATGAGTTTCCCCGGCGGCGGGCGCGAACCGAGCGACGAGAGCCTCCGCGCCACCGCACTCCGGGAGGCCGACGAGGAGATCGGCCTCCGCGACTCGGAGGTGGACTTCTTCGGCCGTCTCGACGACATCCGGACCGTCACCGACTACTCGGTCACGCCGTTCGTCGCGCGCGTCCCCGACAGGGAGTACGAACCGGACGAACGCGAAGTCGCCGAAATCGTCGCCTTGGCGGAGTCGGATCTCACCGACTACGCGAACTACGAGTCCGAGCACCGCGACCACCCCCACTACGGCCCCATCCGACTCCACTTCTTCCGCGTGGACGGCTACACCGTCTGGGGTGCGACGGGGCGGATGCTCGTCCAACTGCTCGAACTGACGACCGACTGGGAGATGCCGCCGGAACCGGACCGCGTCGTGGACCCCGACGCCGACTACCCGGTGTGAGTCGGCCGCCGCAATACGTGCCGCCGAGCGACAGGATTATCCCCGACCGAGAGGTACGAAGGCGTACATGGTCGCACAGACGATGGATCGCGTTCCGCGACGACGATAACCCCATTCTCGTGAGTAGTGATAGCCGATGTTGACCGGAGAGCGTAGCGTCTCGCAGACGGGCCTCGACGCGGTGGCCCTGAAGCCGAAAGAGTGCGACGTACTGACGGGCCTCGACGTGCCCGTCGGAACCGTCGCGGTGGACTACGAGGGCCGAGACCACGTCCCGGACGCCGACGTCCTGCGGGAACTGGCCGAAGCGAAGGAGGTCAGACTGACCATACCCGTCCGCGCGGACGGGTTCGACCCCCTCGGCGACGACGCCCGCTGGGACGAAGTGCCCGACTCGGTGCGCCGCGTCCTCGTGGCGGGGCACTCGGCGTACCTCTCCGAGGAGGAGTCCCGCCGCGCCGTCGCGCCGCGACTCGGGGCCGCAATCGACCGCGCCCCCGACGCGTGGGTCGGCACCGAGGGCGTCGAGCGAATCGCCCTCGCCGCCGGCGGCACCCAGTACGAACTGCTCTCCCGAACGACCGCCCGCGACCTGCGCGCACTCCGCGCGGCGGGGTACGACGGCGAGGTGGCCGTCTACGCGCCGACCGTCCTCGCGGACGACGAGGACGAGATACTCGACGCGGTGGGCGCGTACGCCGCCCGGAGACGCCCCGTCGCCGCGGCGTTGCCCGACGGCGCGGCCACCGACGCCGACGCCTCGGGCCGCGCCCGCGACGTCCTCTCGAAGGCCGTCCGCGACTACGGCCTCGTCGGCACCGTCGAAACGGTCCGCGAGCAGATCTCGGAACTCAAGGACGCGGGCGCGAACGTCGTCGTCGGCTACCCCGCCCGCGGCGTCGAGGCGTTCGCCGAGTAACGACCGACTCGCTCCGCTCGGCGCTCTTTTTCGCCCGCCGCCCGCCGAGTCGCCGGACGCTAAGTGCCGCCCCGACGAGTGGCCGGTATGACCGATTCCGACGCGCCGGGCGGCGATCCGATGGCTCGACCCTTCGAGGTGCCGGACGGGACGGGAACGCGCGTCGCCGTCATCGGCGCGGGGGCGGTCGGTCTCACCGCCGCGTCCGACCTCGCCCGCGCGGGCGCGTCGGTGACGGTGTTCGAACGCGGCGCGGACCCGGGGGCCGGGTCGTCGGGGCGCGCCGCGGGCATCCTCTACGACGCCTACGCCGAGGACGTGGACGTGCGGATGGCCGCCAGAGCGATGGCCCGGTTCCGCGCGTTCGCGTCCGAGGGGGGCGAGTTCGGGGTCGAACCGTGCCCGTACGTCGCGTTGGCGCGCGCGGACGACGAATCGACCGGCGAGGCGATAGCGGAGGCGGCCGAACGGATGCGGGTTCACGGGCGCGACGTGACGACGACGGACGGCGAGGGCCTCCACGACCGGTTCGGCGCGTCGCTCGCGACGGACGACGTGGGCACCGCCGTCGTCGCCGAGGACGCCGCGTGGACGGACACCGCGGCGTACGTCCGTGACGCGGCCGAACGGGCGCGCGACGCCGGCGTCGAGGTGCGAACGGGCGTCGAAGTCGACGTCCGCGCGGACCCGCCGCGGGTCGTCGGAGACGGCGCGTCCGAGGCGTTCGACGCGGTCCTCGTCGCCGCCGGGGCGCGGACGAAGGCCCTCCTCGCCGAGGCGGGAGTCGAGATAGCGATGAAACCGTACCGCGTGCAGGCACTCGTGAGTCGGCGTCCCTACGACGGCCCTATCTGCTACGACGCCACCGCGAGGGCGTACTTCCGGCCGCACCCCTCGGGCTTGCTGGCGGGCGACGGCACCGAACCCGTCGAGGCCGATCCGGAGTCGTGGTCCCGCGCGGGCGACGAGTGGTTCGTCTCGGAGGTGAGCGAGGTGCTCCGGTCCCGCGCGGGCCACGACCCGACGGTGGAACGCGCGTGGGGCGGCCTCTGCACCGCGACGCCGGACCGAAAGCCGTTGCTCGGGGAGATTCGCGAGGGCGTCTTCGTCGCGACGGGGTGGCACGGTCACGGGTTCATGTGGGCCCCGGCCTCCGGCGAGGCGGTGGCCGCGGCGATGCTCGGCGCGCCCGCGGCGTCGATAGAACCGTACGACCCCCGCCGCTTCCGGGGCGACGAGGCGTTCGAAGTCGTAGAAGGGATGGCCGTCGAGTGACGGGCTACTCGTCTCGGTAGTCGGATTCGAGGGCGTCGCCGTCTCCGACCGTCTCGCCGTCGCTCTGGGAGACGGTCTCTTCGACGGCCGACTTCTCGACGTCCGAGTCCCCGTCCGAGCCGAGTTCGTCCGTCTCCGCTCCCTCCTCGGTCACTTCCACGTCTCGGACCTCGCCGTCCTTCGGGATGCGGACGCGGAGCGTCCCGTTGGACGCCAGCGTCGCCGTCGCCTCCGTCGCGTCCACGGACGCGTCGTCGGGCAACGCCGCGGACCCCTCGAGCGACAACCCGCGACCCGGAAAGCGCATGTCGAACCCCTCGTGGAAGTCGCGGAAGCGGTCGATTCGCACCTCGACTTCGCCGTCGAGGAACCGAACCTGCACGTCGCTCCGTTGCGCGCCGGGGGCGTCGAAGACGACGAGGTAGGCGTCGTCGGATTCGAGCACGTCGTACGGGAGCGGTTTACGCTCCTGGACGCGCCCGACGCCGCGCCCGATCCGTTCGAGGACGGTCTTGGCCGCCGACTCGCCGAACTCCCTGAGTCCGCTCATAGTTGGATCTCTTCGAGGGGTTCGGTCTCTCGACAGTACGGACAGGCGAAGTCCTCGACGCCCACCTCGTCCGGCATGTCGTAGGTGTAGTGAAGTTCGAACATATCCATCTCGCAGTCCCCGTTGGTGCACTTCACTTCGAGGGTCGCAGGCATGTTCGAATGTTGTTCCGCCACGCTGATAAACACGCGGGCTTCGGTACCGGCGGTCGGTTCGGGCCGTCGGTTTCGGTCGTTTCCCGTGTCGCCCTCGGCCGGTCAGAACTCGTCGGACTCCGACTCGACTTCGGAGACGGGACGCGGCGGGTCGGGGTCCGCCGGCGGGTCGCGGAGTTCGAGTCGGTACCACCCGACGTCTCGCCACGCGCCCAGTTTGTAGCCCGCCGCGGGGAAGTCCGCGAGGTGGTCGAAGCCGTACGCCTCGTGGAACGCCTCGCTCTCGGGGTTCGGTAGACCGAGCACCGCGAACGCCGAGACGTACCCCTGCCGACGGAGGGTGTCGAACAGGCGGTCGTACAGTCTCCGCCCGACGCCGCCGCGGTGGTAGTCCGGGTTCGCGTAGATGGACGTCTCGACGCTCCACCGGTAGGCCGGGCGGTCGCGCACCGCACTCGCGTACGCGTACCCGGCGACCGACCCGTCCGATTCGAATACGTACCACGGGTACTCGTCGGCCTCCCGCGCCGTCCGAATCTTCTCGCGCAACTCCGCCGGGGACGGCGGTTCGAGGGTGAACGTCGCCGGCGTCTCCCTGACGAACGGCGCGTAGATGTCCCAAATCGCCTCGGCGTCCCCGGGCCGGACGGGACGGATGCGCGTCGCGCCCGAATCCGACTCGTCGCTCATACGCGGGGAACCGACGGCGCGGGCTAAACGTCTCCCGGTTCCGGGTCGAGGGGGCGTGCGAACCGAGGTAGTCACGGTTTTACGCGTTCGCCGCCTCTGCCCGGACATGACCGACCCGGCCGACATCTCCGTGACGCTCGTCGACGGGTACGTGGACGAACCCGCGCACTTCGGCGTCCCGCCGTACATCTCGACGTACCCCCGCTTCACCGCGGGCGCACTGGTGGACGCCGGCGTGCCCGAGGGGAACGTCACCTACCACACCATCGACGAACTCCGCGAGGACCGCTCGAAGTGGGCCGACGTGGCCGACGCGGACCTGTTCGTCTACATCGGCGGCATGACCGTCCCCGGCAAGTACGTCGGCGGGACGCCCGCCGAACCCGACGAGGTCAGAAAGCTCGCGTGGACGGCGGACGGAACGACGCTCATGGGCGGCCCCATCCGCTTCGGCGTCGGCGAGGAGAACGCCGGCGCACAGGAGATGGAGCGGCAGAACCTCGACTACGACTTCCTCGCGATGGCCGACGTGGAGGCGGCGGCGTACGACTTAGTGGACAACGGCCTCGAAGGGTTCGAGAACCGCTACCGCGACAACGAGGAGTTAGACCGCTGGGCCGCGAAGGGCGCGTTCGTCGTTGAACAGCACCCGAACCACCCCGACTACCTCATCTGCGAGATGGAGACGTCACGCGGCTGTGCCTACCGGTGTTCGTTCTGCACGGAACCGATGTACGGGAACCCGGCGTTCCGGTCGGCCGACTCCGTCGTCAAGGAGGTGGAGAACCTCTCGAACCGCGGCGCGAAGCACTTCCGACTCGGGCGACAGGCGGACATCCTCGCGTTCGGCGGCGACGGCGAAGCGCCGAACCCCGACGCCCTCCGCCGACTCTACGGCGGCATCCGCGAGGTGGCTCCGAACTTAGAGACGCTCCACCTCGACAACATGAACCCCATCACGGTGGTGAAGTGGCCCGAGAAGTCCCGCGAGTGCATCCGCATCATCGCCGAACACAACACGCCGGGCGACACCGCCGCGTTCGGCCTCGAATCCGCCGACCCCGTGGTGCAGGAGGCGAACACGCTCAACGTCACCGCCGACCAGTGCTTCGAGGCGGTCGAGATAGTCAACGAGGAGGCCGGATGGCGGCCGGGCGAGGACCCCGCGGACGCGCCGACGCACGGCCCCGACGCGACGAACCGCCTGCCGAAACTCCTGCCCGGAATCAACCTGCTGCACGGCCTGAAGGCCGAACGCGAGGAGACGTTCGAGCACAACAAGCGGTTCCTCCAACGCGTCTACGACGCCGGTCTGATGGTCCGCCGCATCAACATCCGGCAGGTGATGGCGTTCGAGGGCACCGAGATGGCCGACTCCGGCGCGGACATCGCGAAGGACCACAAGAAACTGTTCCAGCAGTACAAACGCGAGGTTCGCGAGGAGATAGACCGGCCGATGCTCGAACGCCTCGCCCCGGTGGGGACGGTGCTCCCGAACGTCCACCTCGAATACCACCAGGACGGCAGGACGTTCGGCCGGCAACTCGGCACCTACCCCCTCCTCGTGGGCATCCCGGGCGAACGCGAACTCGGCCGAACCATCGACGTGTCAGTCGTAGACCACGGCTACCGGTCGGTGACTGGCGTGCCGCACCCCCTCGACCCGAACGAGGCGTCGATGGACGAACTGACGGCCATCCCCGGCATCGGCAAGCGAACCGCGGGCGACATCGTCATCGACCGGCCGTACGCCTCGGCGGACGAGGTGAACGTCTCGGAGGTGGACCTCTCGAAGTTCACGGACGGGTACCCGGTCGAACGCCGGGCGGACTGACCGCCGCCGGGCCGTCGAATCGCCGCGAGGACTACCGACGGGGCGACTCGACTTCTTCCGGGCGCGGCGTCGGGCCGACGCCCTCGTCGGCGGAGCCTTCGAGGCCGACTTCGTCCGTTGCGACGAGCGTCCCGAGGCGTCGCTCGAACTCCTCGTCGCCTATCTCGCCGGCGGCGTACCGGCTTTTCAGCGCCTCCACGGCGTCGCCGGACCCCGTCCGGTTGCTCGACGAACGGAGTTCGTCGGCGTCGGTCGATTCCGCCGGCGTCGTCCCCGAGTCGGGCGCGAGGAGGGACGCCGCGGCCACCGCCGGGAGCGTCAACGCGAGCATCCCGAACGCGGCGACGAGGACGTTGTACGCCGCCCCCGACTTCACGCCCGAGACGATTGCCAGCGCCGCGTACGCCGCGAGGGGTGCGGCGACGGCGGCGAGGGCGGCGATTCGCCGTCGCCACCGGCGGCTATCGGGGGTGTATCTGGCGAGTAGGCCGGGCGACTCGTCGATGCGAGGAGGACTCATACTTCAACGGTGTGTTCGAATCCCACAAAACAGTTTCCGGTCGTCCGACCGGAGAGAGTCCGCAGATGGCCGAAGACGACGCCGTGCCGGTCGCCCGCAGTTGTCCCGCGCCGAGCGAGCGATAGCGAGGCGCGGCTTTTTGGTCCAGATTTTCACGGCGAGCGGTGCGCTTCGCGCACCCGAACCGTAAAAAGGTGGTTAGAAGTCCTCCTCGATGACTTCGCCGACGGCGAAGTTGGACTTGACTTCCGTGACCTCTATCTTGACTCGGTCCCCGACCTGTGCGCCGGGGACGATGATGACGTAGCCCCGTTCGACGCGGGCGATGCCGTCGCCCTGCTTGCCGATGTCCTCTATCTCGACGTAGCGCAGTTCGCCCACCTCGACCGGCGGTTGCGGTTCGCTCGAGGTTCCGCTGGGTTCGGTCGCCTCCTCCTCTTCGGTCACTTCGCGAGAGATGAGAGCGACGCGGTACGTCTCGCCGGGTTCGACGGTTCCGGCCTCGACTTCGCGCTTGGGAACTTCGACCACGTATCGGTCGTCTTCCGCGCGCACGTCGGTGTTGAACAGACACAGGAGTTTATCTGAGATTTCCACCGTGTAGACCTCCATTCTGTCGTCACTAGCGAACGTTAAATGTGTACCGCCGCTAACACGCGTTCACTCCTCGATTCGCGACCCGTCGGGCCGCTTCGCGCCCTCGGAGTCGTGGACGACCACCTCGCCCGGTCCGGTTTCGACGGGCGAGAACTCGTCTCTGACGCCGATGGCCTCCTCTAACTCCCGCACCGCCCGCGTCCGTAGCGCCGCGGCCAACTCCTCGGCGTCCTCGCGGGAGATGTCGCGTCCGAGGCCCTCGCACTCGTGCGCGCGGACGATTCCCTCCGAGTCGACCGCCTCGCCCATCGGTTGACTCGTCCCGCCGAGGGCGACGCTGAACGGGTACGTCCGACAGATGAGCGGTCGGTCCTCGTGGACGCGACACGCGCCCGTCCCCGAGTCGTCCTCCTCGTAGAACGTGCAGTCGCCGCAGGCGTCCGTCTGAAGCGCCCACTCGAACGTCTCGCCTTCCAAACCCGCCTCGCCCTCGACCAACCCGAACGGCATCGGGCGGGCCGCGTCGCGGAAGTCGTACTCCGTCGCGTCGGTCAGGTCGCGAACCTCGTCGGGGAAGACGGTCGCCGTGTGGGCTTCCCTCTCGTCGCCCTCGCCGTGGCCCTTACAGCACGCGCCGCACCGGGTGCACTCGAAGCCGATGGACTCGATGGCGTCCGCGAGGGCCGAGACGTCGAGCTCTCTGGCGCGTTCGAGTTCCGCCTCCAACGTCGGTTCGCGGTCGTTCACGTCCGGTCGTCGGTGCCCCGGCGGGAAAACCGCCTCGGTCGAGTCGGCGAGGCCGCCCCGTCAGACCGGTTCGACCCGCCCCGTCTCCCGGTCGTAGCGAACGCGGCGTTCGGCGGCCAACTTCTCGACGTGCGCTTCGACGGTGGCCCGCGCCAGGTCGCGCACGCCCGTCAGGTCCTTCTCGTAGGCGGCGTCGAGGACGGCGTCCACGTCCGACGCGCCCGCCCGAACCGCGTCGAGGACGCGACGCTCCCGGTCGAGGCGGTGCCGAATCAGGCGTTCGCACGTCTGTCGCGGGTCGTCGACGACGGGGCCGTGGCCGGGGAACAGTCGGTCGGGGTTCCGGGCGTACAGGCGGCGTAAGGCGACGAGGTACGCGCGAACGTCGCCCTCGGGTGCGCCGACGACGACGCTCCCCTCCGCGACGACGAGGTCGCCGGCGACGATTCCCGCGTCCGTCTCGAAGGCGACGTGGTCCGGCGCGTGACCGGGCACGTCGAGGACGGTCGCGGCGTCCGCCCCGAGTGGGAGTCGGTCGCCCTCCGCGAACGTTCGGTCGGGTTCGACGCCGGCCGCCGCGGCGAACCGGTCCTCGCGGCCGCGGCGCGCCCACACCGTCGCGCCCGTCTCCGCGGCGTAGTCGGCGACGGCACCCACGTGGTCCGGGTGCGTGTGGGTGACCGCGACGTGTTCGACGCCCGCCTCGCGGACCGCCTCGTCGAGGGCCGCGGTCCGGCCCGCGGGGTCCGCGAGGAGGGGGCGGTCGTCGCCGAGGAGGTACGCGTTCGTCGCGCCCGTCGGCGCACGCGTCTCGACGGGGACGGAGAAGCGCCGGATGGAAGTCACGACTCGTCGTTCGACGCGTCGCGCGAAAATCGTGGCGGTGCGGCCGTCGGACGGTGGCTTGGTCGTTCCCGACGCGGCGGCCGCGACCGGTCGGGCGGAGAGTAGCGGAGTTCGGTGAGAGCGTCTGGGAAGGGACGGCGAGAGCGTCTACGTGTTGAGGAAGTAGACCTGCTTGCGCGCGTCCTTGAAACTGTAGCGGGAACCGACCAGGTCGGCGTCTTCGAGGCGATTCAGCGCGTATCGGACGGTGCGGTCAGGGAGGAGAGACTCCTCCGCGAGCTGTCCCTGCGAGAGGGGCGCGTCGCTCTCCAGCACTTTGGCGACGAGCTTCGCGCTAGGGGGGAGTTCGCGGAGGCGTTCGCGGAATTCCGACTCCGAAAGGGGGTCCTCGCGAGTGGTCTCTGCGGTACTGGTGCTCATACCTATCCGAAACGCGGACTCCTTGGTAAAGGTTGGCTACAAGTGTGACAAAACAATGCAGACACCTTATACACATTCTGCTATGTATAAGGACATCTGCCCAACTCCCTTTGGTCGCCGCGCGCGAACCCCTCCGCCGTGATTCCCGAATCCCACCGCGACATCTTCGAGAAGAAATCGTTCGCTCACTTCGCCACGGTGATGCCCGACGGGACGCCGCACGTCACGCCCGTGTGGGTGGACCACGAGGACGGCGAGTACGTCCTGATAAACAGCGCCCGCGGCCGGCAGAAGGTGAACAACGTGGAGTCGAACCCGAAGGTGGGCGTCTCGGTCATCGACCCGGACGACCCCTACCGGTTCGTCTCCGTCCGCGGCGAGGCGACGTTGGACGAGGAGGGCGCGGTCGAGCACATCGACGAACTCGCCCGGCGGTACATGGACGTCGAGGAGTACCCGAACAAGGGCGACGAGGAGGGCGCGCGCGTCATCGTCCGAATCCCGACGGACAAGGTGGTCACCAGCGAATAGCCGGGGACTGTTCCCGAACGGTCCGTCGGTCGAGGACCGGCGGCGACGAAGACGTTCGGCGGCGTCGACGAGCGAAGCTCGTCAGCCCACCGGACGAACGGGGCGACGAGGCTGAGTGCGTCGAATAGAGGCCGACCCGACTGCATCCAGTACGGTTTTAGTCCGCGGGTGAGCACAACAGGGTAGTGTGAAAGGAAAGGAGTGGTATCAGGCCGACGACGTCGCCCAAGAGTACGACTCGAAGCGGTTCTCCCGCGGCGGGCGACTCATCGACCACCGGGAGAAGAGAGCGGTCCTCGACGCACTCGGTCCCGTCGAGGACAAAGACGTCCTCGAGATCGCCTGCGGGACCGGCCGGTTCACCGTGATGCTGGCCGAACGGGGCGCGAACATCGTGGGGCTCGACATCTCCCGCGCGATGATGACGCAGGGCCGCGAGAAGGCGCGCCGCGCGGGCGTCGAAGACCACATCGAGTTCCTCAGAGGCGACGCCGCGCGCCTTCCCTTCCCCGACGACCACTTCGACGCGGTCTTCGCCATGCGGTTCTTCCACCTCGCGGACACGCCGGCGAAGTTTCTCGCGGAGATGGCGCGCGTCTCGAAGGAGTTGGTGTTCTTCGACACGTTCAACGACACCAGCGCGCGCGTGGCGTACAACTGGCTCCTGCCGATGGGGTCGCGCCTCTACGGCGACGAGGAGGTCCACGAACTGCTCGACGCCGCGGGGCTCACCCTCGCCGGCGTGCGAAACGATTTCGTGCTTCCGTACGGCTTCTACCGGAAGATTCCGAACGGCGTCGCCGGCGCGTTCCGCGAGGCGGACACCTCCTTCGGCGAGACGAGTCTCGGAGAACGACTCGCCTCCGTCTCCTACTGGCGGGCCACCGTCGGCGAGCGGTCGGACTGACCGACGGTTTCTCTGAGGCGACAGTCCGCGAACCGGACGAACGTCCGGTTCGCTCCCTCCCTCGCCGCGTTCGAGCGGAGAAATTTAAGTTCCCGCGTCGCAACCGACGGGTATGGATCTCTCGGTAGTGGTCCCGACGCTCAACGGTCGGGACCGCCTCGCAACCAGCCTCGACGCGCTGGCCGAGCACGCACCCGACGCCGAGGTAATCGTGGTCAACGGTCCGTCGGCGGACGGGACCACGGGGATGGTGCGTGACCGGGACGACGTGGACGTTCTCGTCGAGATATCCGACCGGACGCTGAACGTCGCGCGCAACGCGGGCATTCGCGCGGCGTCGGGCGACGCCGTCGCACTCCTCCGGTACGACCTCGCAGTCGAGGAGCGGTGGCGTTCCGCCGTCGAGGAGGCCCTCGAAGACGCCGACGCCGTCACCGGGCCGACCCACCAGACGCTCCGCGCCGGGATGACGACGGAGTCCGCTGAGCGGAACTCCGTCTGCGGCCGCGAGGTGACGTACTTCAACGGCGGTAACGTCGCCTTCCGCGCGGACGTCATCGACGGACTCGACGGGTTCGACGAGTACCTGGAGACGGGCGGCGCGCGCGACGCGGCGCACCGACTCGCGGGACTCGACTACGAGGTTGAGTGGCGACCGGAGATGTGCGTCAGGACCGAGTACGAGTCCGACGGCGGCGTGACCGAACGGGACTGGGGGTGGAAGTACCGGGCGCTCTCGTACCGACTCGTGAAGAACTACGGCGTCCGGCCGTCCGTCCTGCGGCGAACGCTGTCGCACGCCGGCCGGGACGCCCTCTCGTCGGCCCGAGACGTGGTCCGCGGCGACGCCTCGCCGACGGGCTGGTTCGGCATCGGACGGGACGTTCTCGTCGGCATAGCGACGGGTTCCTCGGACGGGTTCGTCGCCCGGCGGCGCGACCGGTCGGCGGCGCGCAACCCCCACGGCTGTTCGAAGCGGGCCGACCGGGCCGTCGCGAAGTACGACCGCCGGTAGCGCTGTCAGTCCTCGCCCGGGCCGAGTTCGGGGACGACGCGCGCCGGATTTTTCGAGAACGCGCGGCGCATCGCGTCTTCGGAGACGTCGAGCGTCAGCACCTCCATGACGCCGACGTTCGGGTGCGTCTCGGGGACGCCGCTTCCGAACAGCACGCGGTCGGGATGTTCGAGGAGGGCGCGTTCCAACACGTTGCGGTAGCGGACGAAACTCGTGTCGAGATAGAGTTCGTCATGGTCGGCCAACATCTCGATGGCCTCGTTCATCAGATCGCGGTTCAGCGGAAAGCCGCCGAACCCGGCAAGTATCACGGGCAACTCCCGTCGGAGCAACGTCTCCGCGGCGGCGACGGGCGGGAACTCCGCGCCGGCGTGCACGAGGAGGGGCAGGCCCACGTCCTCCAACCGGTCTAACGTCTCCTCGTCCGGCAGGCCGTCCGCGGCGGGTGCGAGCGTGAACCCGTAGAACCGGTCGTCGTAGGCGTACTTCTCCACGTCCTCGGGGTCGACGTGCGTCTGCGACCGCGAGGCCGTGAGGTTGCGCAGGCGCGCCGAGGTTCGGTTGCTCGGGTCGCGCGGACCGTCGATGCGCGCGAACGCCAAGAACGGCCGGTCCACGCTCAACCGCGCGACGGCGTTGTTCGCGCGGAGGTACCCCATCCCCTCCGGGCGACGCCCCGGCGAGACGACGGCTTTCACCACGCCCGCCTGATGCAGTTCCCGTTCCAATCGCTCCGGCCCCACCTCTCGCCCCCGGGTTGACACCGACTCCCCGTCGGGGTCGAGTCGGGCGTGGACGTCCACGACCCGAAACCCGTGTTCCAACTCCAGCATGCTCTCTCGGAACCCCCACGAGTTCAAATA
Source organism: Halopelagius fulvigenes (assembly GCF_042662625.1). Classification (GTDB taxonomy): domain Archaea; phylum Halobacteriota; class Halobacteria; order Halobacteriales; family Haloferacaceae; genus Halopelagius; species Halopelagius fulvigenes. The sequence continues at coordinate 1,030,305 of NZ_JBHSXH010000015.1, read as the reverse complement.
TCTTGTAGGTTGCACCACCCCGCGCCGCCCCCGCCTCCCCCGGACGGGAGTACTTAAATGGGTTGTGCGGTCAACGGTCATCGTAACGGCCGGTGACTCCGTAGTGCTCTGTATGTCCGAGTCAGAGGAGCGAATCCCACAGTCCGAGATGATCGTCCACGAGAAGGGGTCTCTCGTGGACGCCGCCGAGTACGAGACGGTTGCGATGGCCGTCGTCGGCGCCGTCGCCGCCGCGGAGGGCGTCTCCGAGATTTCGCTTCCGCCCCTCTACGACGCCGGTATCGACCCCGACGCGCTGAACGAACTGTTCGAGGGGTCGCGGACGCACGTCGAGGGCCTCTTTTCGTTCACCTACGCCGAGTACGTCGTCACGGTCACGAGCGGCGAGGACGTGACCGTCGAGGCGCACCGAACCGTCTGAGAGATTCGCTTCCGCTTCGACGCGGGATAGCACGCCTCCCGCCGCCGTCGTGCGGTTACGCCGCGCCGAGGGCCGAAACGTATTTATAGAACTGCAAACGTCTGGAGGGGTGAGGTTTCATAACTATGGCGACACGTATGCAGCAACCACTGTACATTCTGGCGAGCGGCAGCAACCGGACCAACGGTCAGGCCGCGCAGGACTCGAACATCCGCGCCGGAAAGGCCGTCGCGAGCGCCGTCCGGACGACGCTCGGCCCCCGCGGGATGGACAAGATGCTCGTCGATTCCTCCGGTGAAGTCGTCATCACCAACGACGGTGCGACCATCCTCGAACAGATGGACATCGAACACCCGGCGGCGCAGATGATCGTCGAAGTCGCCCGGACGCAGGAGGAGGAAGTCGGCGACGGCACCACCACCGCCGCCGTCCTCGCGGGCGAACTCCTCGTCCACGCCGAGGACCTCCTCGAAGGGGACCTCCACCCCACCGTCATCGTCGAGGGGTACAACGAGGCCGCCCGCCTCGCGCAGGAGGCCATCGACGAGCAACTGCTGGCCGTCAAACTGGACGACGAACTCCTCGAACAGGTCGCCGAGTCGTCGATGACCGGCAAGGGAACCGGTGACGTGACCGCCGACGTCCTCGCCGAACACGTCGTCGGGGCGGTGCGGATGGTCCACGACGACAACGAGACGTTCGACCGGGACGACGTGCGCATCACGACGCGCACCGGGTCCTCCTCCTCGGCGACCGAACTGGTCGAGGGCGTCGTCATCGACAAGGAACGCGTCCACGACAACATGCCCCTGCGCGTCGAAGACGCCACCGTGGCCGTCCTCGACGTGAAACTCGACGTGCGGAAGGGCGAACTCGACACGGAGTACAACATCACCTCCGTCGAGCAACTCGACGCCGCCATCCGAGCCGAGGACGACGAACTCCGCGGCTACGCGAAGACGCTCGCCGACGCGGGCGTCGACGTGGTGTTCTGTACGAAGTCCATCTCGGACCGCGTGGCGGGCCACCTCGCCGACGAGGGCATCCTCGCGTTCAAGAGCGTGAAGAAGTCCGACGCCCGGGCCATCGCCCGCGCGACGGGCGCGAAGCGCCTCGGGTCGGTCGCCGACCTCGAATCGAGCGACTTCGGCCGCGCCGAGGCCGTCTCGGCCCGGACGTTCGGCGACGACGAACTCACCTTCGTGGAGGGCGGCGCGGCGGCGAAGTCCGTGACGCTGTTCCTCCGCGGCGGCACCGACCACGTGGTTGACGAACTCGAACGCGCCGTCAACGACGCCGTCGACGTCGTCGTCGCCGCGGTGGACAAAGGCGGCGTCGTCCCCGGCGCCGGCGCGACCGAAATCGCCATCGCCGACCACCTCCGCTCCGCGGCGGCGAGCATCGAGGGCCGCAAGCAGTTGGCCGTCGAGGCGTACGCCGACGCCGTCGAAGCCCTCCCGCGCACCCTCGCGGAGAACACCGGCATGGACCCCATCGACGCCCTCGTGGACCTCCGCGCCCGCTACGAGAGCGAGGGCGTCGCCGGCATCATCTCAACCGGTCGCAGCGGCGAAATCGGCGACCCCGTCGAACGCGGCATCATCGACCCCGCCGCCGTCAAGCGCGAAGCGGTCGAGTCCGCGACGGAGGCCGCGACGATGATTCTCCGCATCGACGACGTCATCGCCGCGAAGTAGAGAATAGAGATACTCTGTCGGGCGAACTCTACGCTTTCGGTGGTTAATCACCGACTCTCGCCCGATGGGATTCAGTCATCGGTGGTGCACCTTCCTCGCTCTGGAAAATAGAGATTAGAACGCGTATGAGAAAATTTGGAAGGAGAATCCCAATATAAAAATGATCATCGCAGATCGGAAATATTTCTGATTTTGGTCACGAACATAATTTTGAACAGGGACCATTCTCTTTACATGTCGGTGTGACCCAAGAGGGATTTCTTCGTCACTATCTGTGATAGCGCGTACCTGTGGGAGGTTCTTGAAGATCATGTGATGCTGTTCAAATGCCTGAATTGGATTCTCTCGATTAGCAAACAACCGCTCCCAAGAATTCACTTCGGAAACGTCTATCTTGAGGGCTGTAATTTCTACCTTGTCATCAAGGGCTTGTTTAACAGCCATAGCGAGAGGCCTGAACTTGGAGTTCGTATTATCAAGCTCTAATTTACGGCTTAGCTCCTCATAGCCGTCATAGAATGCATTAACTCGATCAGAGGCATCCTCATTCGCATACCGCCCATACAGCCATTCCGTATCAAGGGTAGCAAGAAGAGATGCCCCTATAACGTCCAGGATTAGTCCTTCAATCGAGATTACCACTGACATCTGTTTCTGAGGTAGACAAAGGAATAATATCACATCTACCATCAGCATCAGAACAACAATGAGGTAAGGATACTGGTGCCGACTACCGATTGAATCTCTGTTCTCCCCTATTAGATGCTCTAGTAGCATCACTACGCGTGTGCTGCGGCCTGAACCTATTAAAAGAAGACCTCCCAAGAGAGCAGTAGCCACGACACAATCGAACATATCTGTGGCAGCAACGAAGTTGCTAGCTCAGATTGGCCGTAGTCGCCGTCCGACGTCACCTCCCCCGATTTTCTCTCGCCGCTCCGTCCCCCGACCGTCCGACCCTCCTCTCACCGAGTCTTTACTTCGGAGTCGGTCGAACGCCTCGCCATGACCGAGGTGACGGTTCGCGACGCGACGGCCGACGACGTGCCCGCCGTCCGACGCATCGCCCGGCGCGGATGGAACACCGCCTACGGCGACATCCTCTCGCGGGAGACGATCGACGCCGCGATGGCGAAGTGGTACGCGCCCGACGCGACGCGGGCATTCGTCGAGGGCGGCGACGCGGCGTACTTCGTGGCCGAACTGGAGGCGGACGCCTCCGGCCGCACTCCGGCGGACCGGGGGACGGACCCCGTCGGTGTCGTCGGGTTCGCCGCGGGCGGACCGGGCGAGACGGAGGGCGTCGCGACGCTCAGCGCCATCTACGTCGAACCCGACTACTGGGGCGAGGGCGTCGGAACCGCGCTGTTGGCGCGAATCGAGGAGTTCTGCCGGCAGGAAGACTGTGAGACGCTCGAAATGCGCGTCCTCGCCGAGAACCGGGTCGGGCGCTCGTTCTATCGGTCGCGGGGGTACGAGGCCGTCGAAGAACGGGAGGCGGAGGTGCTCGGCGAAACGGTCCGCGAGTGCCTCCTTCGGGGGCGAATCGAGTAGTCGCTCAGAACCGCAGGCGAACGTCGTCGCCCGGTTCGAGGCCGAACGCGTCGTCGCCGCGCCCCCGGTTCACGTCGCACTCGACGTAGCCGTGACTCCCCACGGTGACGAGTCGGTCGCCGGGTTCCACCGCGGCGTACGCCGTCTCGACGGGCGCGTCCGTCCCGTTCACCGAGAGGGTGTCGCCGGTCCGCCCGTCGAGGAACGCCCCGGGGACGTTCGTGACCGCGTTGCCGAAGTCGTCCACGACGAGCACTTCGCCGCGGGCCTCGTCGCCCTCGACGGACGCCGTCGGGAACCGGAGGTCCACCGCGTCGTCCGCGGGGGTTATCGAGGGGAGCGATTCCAACTCCCCGACGCCGACTTCGTGGACGGCGGCGGCGGCGGGGGCGAACACGTCGCGGCCGTGGAACGTCGTCGAGGCCGGGTCGTCGTACTCGTAGGTGAACCACTCGGGGTCCTCGCCCGTCTCGGCGGCGATGCGCCGCGCGACGGGGCGGACGACGCCGTTGTCCGGGGCGACGACGGCGTGGTCGCCGACGCGCCCGACGAGCGCCGCGCGGTCGGTGCCGACGCCGGGGTCCACGACGACGAGGTGGACCGCCGGCGGGAAGTACGGAAGCGTCTCGCGCGTCCAGAACGCCGCCGCGCGGACGTCCTGTCGCGGCAACTCGTGCGTCACGTCCACGAGGCGGGCGTCGCTCTCCCGCAGGATGACGCCCTTCATCGCCGCGGGGTACGGCGACCCGAAGTCGGAAGCGAGCGTTATCATCGTGTCAAGCGGGGTCGGTCCCCTCGTCGGTGTCATACCCGCCGGAGTCGGTGTCGCTCACGCGTTGGATGCGTTCGATGCCGCCGATCTCGTCGATGACGCCCGCCACCGGTTCGGGGACGAGGCTCCGCCAGTCCTCGCCGGATATCATCCGGTCGCGGAGTTCGGTCCCCTGCAGGACCCCTCGGTTGAACATCGGGGACTGCCGCACTTCGACGCCCGCCTCCTTGAACAGCTGGATGACGAGCGGATTGTTCGAGTACGCCACGTCGAACGCCGGGGACATGCTCTGGACGTGACTCACCCACACGGAGTTGCGCTCTAAGTCCTCGATGGGGACGGCGTAGGTGGTGATGTCGAAGTCGACGACCGACTTCGTGACCATCATGATTCGCTCGCCCGCGGTGAACGGGTTCCGCGTCGAGTGGGAGTCGCCGGCGCTCCCGATTCCGAGGACGAGTTCGTCTACCTCCGTGGCTATCTCTTTGACCATCTGGTGGTGACCGTTGTGGTATGGCTGAAACCGGCCGATGTAGAACCCCCGCATGGTCCTGTTTTCCCGCGCATCGTTTATAAAGTGTGCGAGTCGTAATAAATCACCTAATCCGTTGTTAAACGCCCTGAAACGTCCGTTTAATTGGGGAGTGCGTCGGTCGGATGCGGGGAGAAAGTATATCAGTTGAGCGACCCACCATTGTAGTAGCGACACAGTTCTATGAGTATCAGGCACTCAACCGGCAAACGACCGGACGGGAGCGCCGCTCTCAGGAACTGGAAAGCGTGTTAGACTACTATGAGTAACGACACCGACACCGACGACAACCTTCCGGAGGAGGGGGAGAACGTCTCCGACGAGACCCCCGACTCGTCGTCCGACGACGAGGTGTTTCCGGAGTCCGGACCTGACGACGGGGTCGCAGAGCGTGGCTCTGCGGGCCGTCAGACAGGGTCTGACGACCCCGATAAAGGGACCATCGACGACCTCGGCAGCGAAGTCGAGGTCACGGCGGACGTCGCCGACGATATCGACGAAGACGATCTTCTTGGCGGTCTGCAGATAGATTCTACCGAGGAGATTCAGGTCCCGGACAGGCTCGTCGATCAGGTTATCGGTCAGGAACACGCCCGCGACGTCGTGATAAAGGCGGCAAAGCAGCGCCGCCACGTCATGATGATCGGCTCGCCCGGTACGGGCAAGTCGATGCTCGCGAAGGCAATGGCCGAACTCCTCCCCAAAGAGGAGCTTCAGGACGTCCTCGTCTACCACAACCCCGACGACGGGAACAACCCGAAGGTACGCACCGTCCCCGCCGGCAAGGGCGAGCAGATAGTCGAGGCCCACAAGGAGGAGGCCCGCAAGCGCAACCAGATGCGGTCGTTCCTCATGTGGATCATCATCGCCATCGTCCTCGGCTACTCGCTCATCATCGCCGGGCAGATTCTGCTCGGCATCCTCGCGGCGGGTATCATCTATCTGGCGTTCCGCTACGGCTCTCGCGGAAGCGACGCGATGATTCCGAACCTCATCGTGAACAACGCCGACGAGACGGCCGCGCCCTTCGAGGACGCGACCGGCGCGCACGCCGGTGCGCTCCTCGGCGACGTCCGCCACGACCCGTTCCAGTCCGGCGGCATGGAGACGCCGAGTCACGACCGGGTCGAACCGGGTGCCATCCACAAGGCGAACAAGGGCGTGCTGTTCATCGACGAGATAAACACGCTCGACATCCGCAGCCAGCAGCACCTCATGACGGCGATTCAGGAGGGCGAGTTCTCCATCACGGGCCAGTCCGAGCGCTCCTCGGGCGCGATGGTCCAGACGGAACCCGTCCCGACGGACTTCATCATGATCGCCGCGGGTAACCTCGACGCGATGGAGAACATGCACCCCGCGCTCCGCTCCCGCATCAAGGGGTACGGGTACGAGGTGTACATGGACGACACCATCGAGGACACCCCGGAGATGCGCCGCAAGTACGTGCGCTTCGTGGCCCAAGAGGTCGAGAAAGACGGCCGCCTGCCCGACTTCTCCGCGGAGGCCATCGAGGAGACCATCCTCGAAGCCCGCCGCCGCGCCGGCCGGAAGGGTCACCTGACGCTCGAACTCCGCAACCTCGGCGGTCTCGTCCGCGTCTCGGGCGACATCGCCCGCGGACAGGACGCGGACGTCGTGACGCGCGACCACGTCCTGCAGGCGAAGGGTCGCAGTCGCTCCATCGAGCAGCAGCTCGCGGACGACTACATCGAACGCCGCAAGGACTACGAACTGCAGGTCGCGGAGGGCTACCAAGTCGGCCGCGTCAACGGTCTGGCGGTCATGGGCGAGGACTCCGGCATCATGCTCCCCGTGATGGCCGAGGTCACGCCCTCGCAGGGGCCGGGCGAGGTCATCGCCACCGGTCAGCTGAAGGAGATGGCGCAGGAGGCGGTCGACAACGTCTCGGCCATCATCAAGAAGTTCTCCGACGAGAACATCTCCGAGAAGGACATCCACATCCAGTTCGTCCAGGCCGGACAGGGCGGCGTGGACGGCGACTCCGCCTCCATCACCGTCGCGACGGCGGTCATCTCGGCGCTCGAAGGCGTCGGCGTGGACCAGTCGCTCGCGATGACCGGCAGTCTGTCGGTCCGCGGCGACGTGCTCCCCGTCGGCGGCGTCACGCACAAGATCGAGGCCGCGGCGAAGACCGGATGTGACAAGGTCATCATCCCCGCCGCGAACATGCAGGATGTGATGATCGAAGACGAGTACCGCGAGATGGTGGAGATAATCCCCGTCTCCCACATCAGCGAGGTGCTCGACATCGCTCTGGAAGGCGAACCCGAGAAGGACTCTCTCGTAGCCCGCCTCAAGAGCATCACCGGTTCCGCACTCTCGCAGGAGAACAAGGTCTCCGGGCCGTCCAGCCCGAGTCCGCAGTAACGGCGGATGCCCGACTGGGCGACGTTCGCGGCGTTCGCGGGCCTCGTCACGTCGGCGCTTCTCTTACTCTCTCACGCTTCTCGCGGCGTTATCTCCCACGGCGACCACGACGGCCGGCGGACGCCGTCGAACGCGCCCGACGCACCGCACCGGTCGGCGGAGTCGCGTGCGGACGTACGAACTGAACCGAGAGACGCCGGTCCGAACGGCGGGTACGACCTCCGGTCCGACGCCGCGTCCCCCCCGTCCGAATCGTCCGTCGGAGACGGGTCGGAGGCCGATACCGAGGCAGAAACCCGCGCCACCGAGGGTGCCGAGACGCCGTCCGAGGAGTTCGTCGCCGCGGACCCGGGGCGGAACCGCCCGCGCCCGTCGGCCGCAGAGGCGACTGCGGACGCCGGTCCCTCGACAGCCCTCCTCCTCGTGAACGTGGCGGTGTCGCAGGGGCTGTTTGCCGTCCTCCTTCTCGCCGGCGCGTGGTTCTCGGACATCCCCGCGTGGGCGTTCGGCGCGGGGTTCGAGACGCTCACGCCGTGGTACGCCCTCGTCGGCGTCGGATTCGGCGTCGTCCTCTACGGCGCGAACGAACTTGGCTCCGCGGTGGGCGAACGCTTCGGACTCGGCGGCGGCGAGGAACTCCGGGAGGCCCTCGCCCCGGATACGCTCCGTGGATGGGCCGTCCTTCTCCTCGGCGTCCTGCCCATCATCGCGGGGTTCGAGGAACTTCTCTTCCGCGGCGCACTCGTCGGCGTCATCTCGGCGGGGTTCGACGTCTCGCCGTGGGCGATGGCCGTCGTCTCCTCCGTCGCGTTCGCCCTCGGGCACGGCGCGCAGGGCCGCATCGGCGTCGTCGTCACCGGCGTCCTCGGGTTCGTCCTCGCGGCGGGGTTCGTCCTCACCGGGAGCCTCCTCGTCGTCTTCGTGGCGCACTACCTCGTGAACGCGTTGGAGTTCGTCGTCCACGAAGGGTTCGCCGAGCGAACGTGAGTGAGCGAGGCGAACCTCGCGAGACGAGCAAAGCGAGTCTCACGGACACCGCGGATGCGACGATCCCCGTTAGGACCAAGTGTGACAATAACTAACGTTCACCTAGGCCATGTACCCTCTGACTATCAGCACGGACAGGTCCGCGTTCGACCGCATCCGCGACGCGATACTCAACCGCGGTGACCGAAACGACGACCGAGAAGAACCCGGCGCGCCCACTCCGGGGTGAGTGCGAACGCGTCCCCGCGCCGCGTTCGGTAGCGACCGACCGCGGCGGCGGCGACGCCCGCGCAACATCCTCGAACGACGAACCTTTTACTGTCCGGACCTCCCCAGTTCCGGCATGGCAGACACTCGGCAGACGGCGATACGAGCGATTCTGGTCGGCTACCTCGCACTCTTGGTCGTGGCCGTCGTCACCGGCAACCCCCTCGCGAACGTCGCCGTGGACGTCGGATTCGGCGTCGTCGCGCTCTACTTCGGCTACACCGTCTACGAGGAGCGGAGTCGCGGAACCGACCCGCGCGTCCGTCTGGCCACCGCCGGGGCGTTCGTCCTCGCGGGCCTCGCGCAGTTCGTCTCCGTCGCGATGTGGGCCGCCGGGATGGGGTCCAACGCGGTGGAAACCGTCGCCTCGGCGTTCTTCGTCCTCGGCTTCATCGGCTACCTCGTCATCCGACGGGTCTGAGGCGGCCTCACGCGGACTCTCTCTCTCGCAGGCGGCGCGCCACCTCGGCCGGCGCGCCGCCCGGCGCGTCGCGGACGCGGTGGTCGGGGATGAAGAGCGGAACCGGGTTCTCCGAGAGGGCCGTCCGCACCGTCCGTCGGTCCTCCTCGTCCTCGTCGTCGAGTCCCGCGAGTTTCGCCACCCGTCCGAGCGACACCGTCTCGCCGTACGGGAGTTTACGAACCGCGTCGAGGACGCGCCGTTGCTCCGTCGGCACGGTGAGGGCGACGGTCACGTCGTCGAAGTGGTCCGACTCGCCGTCGAGGTAGTCGAACACCCGATCCAACAGGGGGTGGTCCGCCTCGGCGTCGTCCGGCGGCGTCTCGGGGAACGAGACGTTGATGACTCGACCGCTGGCGACGCCGATCTGCACGGTTCGCCCGAGTCTGTCCGACCGCCGGGCGAAGACGCCTGCGTCCATACCCGTCGCTACTCCGTCGTCGGCCTTGAACCTTGACGACGACGCGCAAGCCTTATGTGCAAATGAGTCCGTTGATGTACAACGATGGACGCTAGTGAGGACGAACTTGCGCCGGAGGTGCGGTCCATCCTCGCGGCCGCACGCGACCGGTCGGGCGGGGAGTCGCGCGTCAGCGTGGACGCGCGGTCGTTCCCCGACGCGGTGGACGCCGCCGAGGACGAGGGACGAGTGCCCGTCGTCGCGGAGGTGAAGCCGACGAGTCCGACCACCGAGGGGACCAGAGCCGACGACCCCGTCGAACTCGCCCGCGAGATGGTCGCGGGCGGGGCGACGGCCCTGTCGGTGCTGACCGAACCGGAGCACTTCGGCGGTTCGACCGAGAACCTCCGGCGGGTCCGGGAGGCCGTGGACGTGCCCGTCCTCCGGAAGGACTTCGTCGTCAGCGAGGCGCAACTCGACGCCGTGGAGGCCGACGTCGTCCTCCTCATCGCGCGGTTCGTCGGCGACGACCTGCCGGACCTCCTGGAGGCGGCACGCGAACGCGGCTTTCAGGTGCTCGTGGAGGTCCACGACCGGGCGGAACTGGACCGCGCGGTGGAGGCGGGCGCGGAGATAATCGGGGTGAACAACCGCGACTTGGCGAAGTTGGAGGTGGACCTCGAAACGTTCGAGAGGGTCGCGCCCCACGTCCCCGACGACGCGACGCTTCTGGCCGAGAGCGGGGTTTCCAGCGTCGAAGACGCCCGTCGCATGCGCGCGGCGGGCGCGGACGCCCTCCTCATCGGCACGGCCATCATGGACGGCGACGTGCGAGCGAACGCGGAACGATTCACGACAGCGGAGACATCCGAATGACGGAGACACAGACAGACGGCAAGTTCGGCGAGTACGGTGGTCAGTACGTCCCCGAGGCGTTGATGCCGGCGATAACGGAGTTGACGGACGCCTACGAGCGGTACGTGCTGGAGAACGAAGACGGCTTCATGGACGAGTTCCGGCGTCGCCTGCGGGACTTCGGCGGGCGACCGACGCCCACGCAGTACGCGGAGCGACTGTCGGAGCGGTACGACTGCAACGTCTACCTGAAGCGCGAGGACCTGGTCCACGGCGGCGCGCACAAACTCAACAACGCCCTCGGGCAGGTTCTCTTGGCGAAGTACATGGGCAAAGAGCGCATCGTCGCGGAGACGGGCGCGGGCCAACACGGCACCGCGACGGCGATGGCGGCGGCGCACCTCGACATGCCCTGCGAGGTGTACATGGGCAAGCGCGACATCAACCGCCAGCGTCCCAACGTCTTCCGCATGCGACTCAACGGGTCGACGGTGACGCCCGTGACGGCGGGTCGCGGCACCCTGAAGGAGGCGATAAGCGAGACGATGCGCGACTGGGCGACGAACGTCGAGGACACGCACTACGTCATCGGGTCCGTCGTCGGCCCGCACCCGTTCCCGGCGATGGTGCGGGACTTCCAGTCGGTCATCTCCGAGGAAGCGCGCGGACAGATGCGCGAGAAGACGGGCGGCCTCCCCGACGCCGTCCTCGCGTGCGCCGGCGGCGGGTCGAACACGATGGGCGCGTTCGCGGAGTTCGTAGACGACGAGGACGTGGCCCTCTACGCCGTCGAGGCGGGCGGCAGTTCCCTCTCCGTGGATGAGGAGTCGGGCGTCGCGCCCAACTCCGCGTCCCTCTCGACGGGCCGGGAGGGTGTCCTCCACGGCGCGCGCACGAAGATTCTGCAGGACCGCGACGGCCAGATAATGGAGTCGCACTCGGTCTCCTCGGGGCTGGACTACGCGGGCGTCGGCCCGGAACTGGCCCACCTCGTGGACGAGGGGCGGGTGACGGCGGCGAACGTGGACGACGACGCGGCGTTGACGGCGTTCCACCGCCTCTCGCAACTGGAGGGCATCATCCCGGCGTTGGAGTCCGCCCACGCGTTCGCCTACCTCGAAGAGAACCGCGGGGAGTTGGGCGACTCCGTGCTGGTGAACCTCTCGGGCCGCGGCGACAAGGACCTCGAATCGGTCATCGAGGAGACGGAGAAGCGCGACATCGACATCGCGCCCGACATGACCGAGTTCGCGGGGGGGTTCTAGATGGCGAACGACGCCCTCGAAGCGGCGTTCGCGGACGGGCCGGCGTTCGTCCCGTACCTCGCGGCCGGCGACCCGGACTACGAATCGTCGCTGAAGTACGTCGAAGCCCTCGCGCGCGGCGGCGCAGACGTCATCGAACTCGGCCTGCCGTTCTCGGAACCCGTCGCGGAGGGGCCGACCATCCAAGGGGCGGTCGTTCGGTCGCTGGAGGCCGGGATGACCCCCGACCGCTTCTTCGAGTTCGTCGAGGACCTGGAGGTGGACGTGCCCCTCGTCTGCATGACGTACTACAACCTCATCTACCAGTACGGGGAGAGCGAGGCGCGGGGCGCCTCGGAAGCGAGCGGTGAAACCGCGAGTACGGGCCCGCGCCCGTTCGTCGAGAAGGCCGCCGACGTCGGCCTCTCGGGGTTCGTCGTCCCGGACCTGCCCGCCGAGGAGGCAGGCCCCCTGCGCGAGGCCTGCGACGAGTTCGGGTTGGACCTCGTGTTCATCGTCGCGCCGACGACGCGCGGGGAACGCCTCGAACGGATCATGGAGCAGGTGTCGGGCTACGTCTACGTCCAAGCCCGACTCGGCGTCACGGGCGCGCGCGAGGACGTGTCCGGACAGACCGAGGAGAGCCTCGACAGACTCGAAGCGTACGACGTGCCGAAGGCGGTCGGATTCGGCATCAAGACGGGCGACCACGCCGAGCGAATCGTCGCCGGCGGCGCGGACGGCGTCATCGTCGGGAGCGCCCTCGTGGACCTCGTGGCGGAGGGCCACGAGAACGACGAGGACGCGGACGCAGTCGCGGAACGACTCGAATCGCTGGCGCGCGAACTGAAGGACGGAGCGGAGCGCGGATTCGCGCAACGTGAGCCACAAGCGGAACGCACATAACCCGAGGTTGCCACAGTCTCACACAATACAATGCACGCAGGACTCCACGCACGACTCGAACGCATCTCGACACGCGGACGATACGTCGTCGTCCCGATGGACCACGGAATCACGCTCGGCCCGGTCAAGGGCCTTGTGGACCTCGAATCGACGGTAGACGCCATCACGCGCGGCGGTGCGGACGCCGTTCTGACGCAGAAGGGCGTCGCCCCCCGCGTCCACCCGAACAAGAACGGCAAGGGCTACATCGTCCACCTGAACGGGTCGACGGTCATCGGCCCCGACGAGAACGACAAACGCATGACGGGGTCGGTCGAAGAGGCCCTTCGCTCCGGCGCGGACGCCGTCTCCTTCCACATGAACGTCGGGTCGGCGCACGAACCCGACCAGATGACGCAACTCGGCGAACTGACCGAGAAGGCGCACCGCTACGGCGTGCCGGTCCTCGCGATGAACTACGCGCGCGGCCCCGGTATCGACGAACACGACGCCGAGAGCCTCGCCCACGCCGTCCGCCTCGCCGAGGAACTCGGCGCGGACGTGGTGAAGACGGCGTACTCCGGCGACGGCGACTCCTTCGAACGCGTCTGCAACGCGACGCGCCTGCCGGTCATCATCGCCGGCGGCAGTCGCGGCACGGACAGAGAAACCGTGGAGATGGTCCGCGGCGCGATGGACGGCGGCGCGGCGGGCGTCTCGATGGGTCGATCCATCTTCCAACACGACGACCCGGAGGCCATCACGCGCGCGGTGAGCGCAGTCGTCCACGACGACGCCGACGCAGAGAGCGCACTCCGGCAGGCCGGACTCGGCATCGAAGCGTAAACCGACGCGGTTCTCCTCTTCTCCCGCCGCCCGAACCGCGGGTACCGCCCCTGAACACCGCACCGGCAACCGATTGAATACGGAGAGGGAGAAACGAATCTTCCGATGGATACGTTCGCCGACGCGGACATCGACGCCATTCTCGCCGGAGAGAGCGACTGGTTGGGTTCGGAGGCGGCGGAGACGCTCGCGCACCACCCGCTCGAATCGGTCGAAACCGAGTTCCCCCACCACGCTCGGTCTCTGGACTCCCCCTCCGGCGGGCCGCGACCGAAGGAGCGACACCCGGTGTTCTTCGGTTGCTACGACTGGCACTCGGCGGTCCACAGTCACTGGGCGCTCGTTCGCCAACTCCGACTGTTCGAGGACCACCCCGAGCGCTCTCGAATCGTAGAGAGCATCGACGGTCGGTTCACGCCCGAGAACGTCGAACGTGAGGTCGAACAGTTCGAGCGCAACCCCGCGTTCGAGAAACCCTACGGTTGGGCGTGGCTCCTCCACCTCGCGTCGGAACTGCACCTGTGGGGGAACGACCGCGCCGCAGCGTGGCGCTCGGTCCTCGAACCGTTGGAGCGGAAGATCGTCTCCCTCGTCCGCTCGGAGTTTCTGACCCAAGAGCGTCCGTTCCGGGTCGGAACGCACCGGAACTCCGCGTTCGCCCTGCACTGCGTCCTCGATTACGCGCGGACGGTGTCCGACACCGCGCTCGAATCCGCCGCCTCCGAGACGGCGAGGGAGTTCTTCGCCGAGGATCGGGACTACCCGGTCGAGTACGAACCGCTCGGGTGGGACTTCCTCTCGCCCTCGCTGACCGAGGCGGACCTGATGCGCCGCGTCTACGACCGCGACGAGTTCGAAACGTGGGCCGAGGGGTTCTTCCCCGACCTGGCCCGCTCTCCGTACGATTCCGTCCTCGAACCCGTCCGCGCCGATTCGGACCCCGAGGAAGGGGTCGCGCTCCACCTCGTCGGACTGAACGTCTCGAAGGCGTGGTGCGCGGCGGGCCTCGCGTCCGCCCTCGACGGCCACCGGTACGCCGAGCCGTTCCGTCAGAGCGCGGAGAGACACGCCGAGCGCGGATTACAACGGGCGTTCACCGAGAACTACGCCGGGTCCCACTGGCTCTCCTCGTTCGTCCTCTGCCTCCTCACCAGAGAGGAGGGCGGCATCGCGCCGGCGTAATCGCACTCGTCAGTCGCTGTTTCTCCAGATTCTCCCGTTTCGGCCGGTAAGCGGTCGGAGCGACGTGCACCCTCCGCCGAGTGTCCGATTTCTCGGAACGCCCCGATTTCGTATCGCGGTATTTGATGTATGTCTCTCTCGCCGGCGTCGGTTCTCGTTCTCGCAGAGTGCCGCCGCGGCCCGTCACGGACGTCCCTCCGGGCGATTTCGCTCACGGATCCGTTCCGATAGCGGTCGGACCCCGCCGAGTACGGACGCGATTCGGAGGTGGGGCGGTCGGTAGCGAGACGAACGGGGGGCTGACCGGTTCGCGTGCGTACTCCCGGGCGGCGAGTTCTCGACGCTTCGGTATCCCCGGCGAGCGAATCCGGTGAGACGACGGGACACCGAGTCGGTCCGCGGTCTCGACGACTCTCCTCGGGACGAACGCCGACTTCTCACCCTCGTGCCCCACGCGGCCGTTTCGCCGGTGGGCGGTTCGGCGTTGATCCCGCGGGCGGTCGTCGCGGCCGAAACTCCGGGGGTGCCGCCGGGCGAGTCGGCCGTCCGTTCTCGTCGCGGGTTCGTCCGCCGCGGGAAGGGGCTTTCTCACGTCCGACTCGGGCACCTGAACGCCGCGTCGGGGAAACTCGTCCGCGGAGCGAACGACGCCGCCGCAGGCGCCCCTCGGGAACGAAATAAACCATTGAGTGCTATATCTAATCCCGGTCGATGCCGCCGTCGCGGCGTCTCGCCGGTCGTCGATTCCGCGCCGTCGTCCGGCAATTCTGTTGAGAGTCGCCACGTTCAAGCCCTACTGACGTGTCGGTTCGCACAATGACTCGGAGCGTCTGGCTCAAGGCCGACGACGCCGTCGGCGATTGGGAGACGAGGAAGCGACGAATCACCGCGGGCCTCGAAGCGGGGGTCGATTGGGTGCTCGTAGACGAGGAAGACGTCGAACGCGTCCGTTCGCTCGGCGACGTGAACGTGGCCGCCTTCCGGAACGACGGGGACGTGCGACTCGTCGACGACGTCGAGGAGGCGGAGGACGAAACGCCCGACCCGAACGAGAACGCCGACGCCTACTTCGTCGGCAAGGGCGGCGAGGGCGACGGCACCGTGGACCTCCCCTCCGACTTCTCCGGTTCCGCCGACCTCACGACGCTCCGCCGCGACGACGAGAGAGCCAACGGCGCGTACGTCCGCATCCTCTCGAAGGACTACGAGTCGTTCGCCGAGGAGGCGGCCCTGGACGCCGACCACACCATCGTCATCGGGGAGGACTGGACCATCATCCCCTTGGAGAACCTCATCGCCCGCATCGGCGACGAGACGGAACTCATCGCGGGCGTCACCTCCGCCGAGGAGGCGAAGACGGCGTTCGAGACGCTCGAATCCGGCTCCGACGGCGTCCTCTTGGACAGCGACGACCCCGACGAGATTCGCCGAACCGTCGAGATACGCGACGAGGCCGAACGCGAGTCGCTCGAACTCCGGTGGGCCGAGGTGACCGCCGTCGAACGGACCGGCATGGCCGACCGGGTCTGCGTCGACACGGGCAACCTGATGGAACACGACGAGGGGATGCTCGTCGGCAGCATGGGCCGGGGTCTCTTCTTCGTCCACGCCGAGACGGCCGAGTCGCCGTACGTCGCCTCCCGACCGTTCCGCGTCAACGCCGGCGCTGTCCACGCGTACGTCCGGACGCCCGACGGCGGGACGAAGTACCTCTCGGAGCTGAAAAGCGGCGACGAGGTGCAGGTGGTAGACCAGACCGGTCGGACGCGGGAGGCCATCGTCGGGCGCGTGAAGATAGAGAAGCGACCGATGTTCCGCGTCGAAGCAGACGTAGACGGCGACAGGGTGGAGACGCTCCTGCAGAACGCCGAGACTATCAAGGTCCACACGCGCGAGGGCCGCACGTCGGTCACGGACCTCGAAGCCGGCGACGAAATCCTCCTCTACTACGAACAGACCGCCCGCCACTTCGGCGAGGCGGTCGAAGAGAGCATCATCGAGAAGTAATCCGAGTTCCGCCCGTCGCTCCGTCTCTCTACTTCGTCTCGTCGCCGCGTTCCTCGACTTCGACGTTCTCGACGCCCTCGGGCCGACGCTTCAGTTCCGTCGCGCACCACGGGCAGAACGACATCTCCGCGTCGAGTTCGCCGCCGCAGTGCGGACACCGCGGGCCGGAGTCCGTCCGGTAACTGCGCGCGGCGACGTAGTAGGCGTCCACCGTGCTGAGAAACAGGAGCGCGAACACCGGCCCGGTCACCTCCGTAGGGAGAGCCGAGAGGTCCCACACCGACACCGTCGTCGGGTCGGCGAACGCGAACACGAGGCCCACGCCGACGGCGACGACGAGCGTGAACCACGCGACCGCTCTGCGCCACCGCCGGAGGTAGACGTGCCCCGCGCCGGCGATGCCGACGCTCGCACCGAGTACGCCCACGAGGGCGGCGACCATCGCTCGCCGACGCGTATCCGCCATGTCCTGCCCCGAAGCGGTCACGACGCTTAAGTGTCCGGATTTCTTTCGAGGTCGCCGACGAGTCGAGAAAGCGTCTCCAAGTCGTACTGGCCCGGTGCGGTGGCGTCCGCCGGTCTGACGGGCGCGTACCCGATTTTCGACCCGTAAACGGGCGCGACGGCGCGCGTGTGTCGCCCTGCCTCGCCCATCGCCATCGTCGCCACGGTGTCGCCCCACGTCGTCGCGGCGTCCGTCGCTTCGAGGAGTCGCAGGGCGTCGCGGTCGTCCGTCGCCGTCACCGCGACTTTCCCCACGTCGCCGAGCGTCGCCGCCCGGTGGAGTTTCCGGCGGAGTTCGGAGGCGGCGGGCGTCCCCTCGAAGTCGTGAACGGAGGCCACGACGGACGCGCCCGACTCCCGAACCCGGTCGGCCGCCGCCGCGCCCCGCGGGGTGAGGAGGCTGTCGAGTTCGATATCGACGGCCGCCACCACGTCCCGTTCGGCCGCCCGTTCGAGTGCCGCCAACCGGTCGTCCTCGCCGTCGTCGCACTCGCCGCCCTCCCACGACGCGCGGTTCGTCGCGATGAGCGGAACGCCTCCGTCGTAGGCGTCGAGGGCGGACTCGGGGTCCGAATCCGCGAGGTCCATCCGAAACTCCACCGCATCGGCGTGTTCGTCGACCAGGGGGTCCGCGGCGTCCGAGAGGTCGGCGGTGGCCGCCGCCAACACGAACGAGTCGAACGAGAGGTGCATACTCGAAGGCCGGAGTGCGGCGACTAAACGCTTACCCGGCGCGCGAAATCGGCCGGAACCCGTCGGGGGAGAGGTCAAATCGCCTCGGTTCGGCGGGGAGAGCGGAGCGGTCGCTTGCGAGCGTCGATAAAACCGAAAACCGCGGCGAACGGCGCAGTTCAGGCGAGGCCGAGGCTCTCCTCGGCTTCGAGGAGTTCGTGGTAGCGGTTGCGGATGGTGACCTCGGAGATGTCCGCGACGTCGCTGACGGCGGCCTGCGTCGTCTTCTCGTTCGTGAGGAGGGCGGCGGCGTAGACGGCGGCGGCCGCGAGGCCGACCGGCGACTTGCCCGAGTGGACGCCCTTCTCCTTGGCGTTCTTCAGCAGTTGGCGCGCGCGCATCTTCGACTCGTCGGAGAGTCCGAGTTCCGACGCGAAGCGCGGGACGTACTGCTCTGGGTCCGCTGGCTTGACCTCCAGCGACAGTTCGCGGGCGATGTAGCGGTACGTCCGGGCGACTTCGCTCTTCTCGACACGCGAGACGTCCGTGATCTCGTCGAGCGAACGCGGGACGCCGGCCATCCGCGCGGCGGCGTACGTACAGGAGGTGGCGACGCCCTCGATGGAGCGTCCCGGCAGTAGGTCGTCGTCGAGTGCGCGGCGGTAGATGACCGAGGCCGTCTCGCGGACGTTCTCCGGCAGACCGAGCGCCGAGGCCATGCGGTCTATCTCGCCGAGGGCCTGCTTCAGATTGCGCTCCTTGGAGTCGCGGGTGCGAAACCGCTCGTTCCACTTGCGGAGACGCTGCATCTTCTGGCGCTGGTTCGACGACAGCGAGTTGCCGTACGCGTCCTTGTCGCGCCAGTCGATGTTGGTCGAGAGACCCTTGTCATGCATCGTGTTCGTCGTCGGCGCGCCGACGCGGGACTTGCTGTCCTTCTCCTGGGCGTCGAAGGCGCGCCACTCGGGGCCGCGGTCCACGGAGTCCTCGGTGATGACGAGGCCGCAGTCGTCACAGACCGTCTCCCCGTGTTCGTCGTCGGTGATGACGTTGCCGCCGCACTCCGGGCACGTCAGTTCCTCGTCGGTCGTCTCCGACTCCGTCTCGGATTCGTCCGCCGGTCGCCCCCACTTCTCTCCCGCGGAGTCGGCGTTCCGTTTCTCGCCGGTCCGCTCTTTCGGTTCCTCTCTCGTTCTCGCAGTTCTGCGAGTGAAGGTGCTCTTCTCGCTCATTGGTACAGCGACGAATGCCCCGGTGCGGAAACACGGCTGAGAAAGCCCGAGGCGGTCCGTACCCCAAAGAGCGAGTAAGACCACATAAGCAGTTCGGAATTTTCTTCGAATTCGTACGATAGGCCTCGATTTCCGACGTTTGTGAACGGGTGTCGTTCATGTTTATATACTGTTGACTTCGCGTAACTCCTTTGCGCTCACACGTTCGAGAGGGGGTATGGAGGGTGACCCGGAGGGCGCACGCGGGGCCGAGGGGGCACCGCGCGTCGTATCGCTGGCACCGAGTTCGACGGCGACGCTCGCGGCGATGGGCGCGGACGACATCGTCGTCGGCGTTACGACGCACTGCGAGTTGGACCGGCCGGTCGTCGGCGGGTGGTTGAACCCCGACTACGACCGCATCGCCGAGTTAGACCCCGACCTCGTCTGCACCAGCGACGGCTTGCAGGCGGACGTCCGCGACGAACTCCTCGACCGGGGCTTCGACGTCTGCCACGTCGAACCCGACGGGTTAGCGGCCGTCGTAGACTCCTTCGAGACGCTGGGTCGCGCCGTCGGGCGACCGGAGGCGGGGGCCGAACTCGCCGCGGAGGCGCGGAACCGACTCGCGGCGGTCCGAGAGTCGGTCGCCGACGAACCGGGCGACGGTCCTCGCCCGGTCGTCTACTGCGAGGAGTGGTCCGACCCGCCGATGGCCGCGGGCAACTGGGTCCCCGAGGCGGTGGCGGCCGCCGGCGGACGCTACCCGTTCGTCCCGCCCGGCGAACGCTCCAGAGAGGTGTCTCGCTCCGCGGTCGAAGTCGAAGACCCCGACCACGTCGTGTTGCACGTCTGCGGCCACGGCGACCGGGTGGACCCCGAGTCGTTCCGCGCCCGCGGGTGGAACGTCGACGCCGACGTTCACGTCGTAGACGACGACCTGTTGAACCAGCCGAGTCCCCGCCTCGTCGAGGGTATCGAGACGCTCTCGTCTCTCCTTCACGGCGGCGAGTGAGTCGCCGAAAGCGACACGCACATCCCCGCCGACGCGGAACCGGCGGGCATGCGAGTCGCAGTCGGCAGCGGAAATCCGGTGAAGCGTGACGCGACGGAACGCGCCTTCGACGAGGCGACCGTGGCGTCCGAGTCCGTGCCCTCGGGCGTCTCGGAGCAACCGACGGGGCACGCGGAGACGCGCACCGGCGCGGAGAACCGCGCCGTCGCCGCCCTCGACGCGGGCGCGTACGACTTCGGCGTCGGCATCGAGGGGGGTGTGGCCTCCTTCGAGGGGTCCGACGACCTGTTCTTGGTGATGTGGGCCGCCGTCACCGACGGCGAGACGACGGGGTACGGCGCGGGGCCGAGCCTGCGCCTCCCCGACCGAATCGCGGACAGGGTGCGGGCCGGCGAGGAACTCGGGCCGGTGATGGACGACGTTCTCGGGACCGAAGACGTGGCAAAGAAGCAGGGCGCGGCCGGCGCGTTCACCGGCGGCCGGATGTCCCGGACGGACGCGCTCGAATCGGCGGTGACGGCGGCCCTCGCGCCGTTCGTGAGCGAGTTGTATCGGTAGTTGGCCGTAAGAACATCCGCGCGCCGAAGGCGTGCGGTTCACCGACGAAGCCGTCTTCGACGGCTGAGTCGGCCTTTTTGGTCCAGATTTTTGCGGTGAGGGTGCGCGAAGCGCACCCGAAGCAGAAAAAGGTGGGTATCAGTCGTCGAGTTTCGCCGCTCCCTCGGGGGCGTCTTTCACGTCGCGCGTCTCCTCGACGGCGGTCGTCAGGGAGACGTTCAGGCCGATCATCGAGGCGTACCCGCCGATGATGGTGATGACGTTCTTCAGCGCGTGGTCGAGCACCGCCGCGCCGATGGCGATGGAGGGGCCCACGTCGGTCAGGCCCATGACCAGCAGGGTGAACGCGCCTTCGTAGAGGCCGACGCCGCCGGGCGAGAGGGGGAGCACCTTCGCGAGGTTGCCGACGCTGACGGCGAAGAAGCCGACGGCGAGGAGTTCGACGACTCCGAGTCCGGGGTCGAACGCCGCGAGGATGACGACCGCCGTGATGACGTCCAGCGTCCAGATGACGACGCTCGACGCGCCGACGCGGGCGAACCCGCGTCGCGTCCCGGCGACGGTCTGCAAGTCGCCCGCGAACCGTTCGACGACGCCCGCGACGTACTCCGCGTAGGAGTCGGAACTCGCCCGGCGGACGAGACTCCCCGCGAAGTTGCTGTCCGACCGGGCGGTGAGGGCGATGACGGCGACGGCGACGACGGCGGCCAGACCGACGAGTGTCGCGACGACGACGGCGACCAGCCCGGCCTCCTCCGCGCCGACGAGCGTCGCCGCCAGTTCGGCGGTCTCTCCGGTCACGGTGTAGCCCACGAGGACGACGCCCGCCATGCCGGCTATCGTGAGGAGGTCGAAGACGCGTTCGGCCGCGAGGGAGGCGAACCCCGTCGGGTAGGGGATGCCACGCCGCGCCTTCACCACGTACGCGCGGATGAGGTCGCCCGCGCGCGCGGGGAACACGAGGTTCCCGGTCTGACTGATGAACACCGCGCCGGTGAGAAAGCTCGCCTTCTCCCGGTAGCCCAACTCTTCGAGGATGTCGCGGTAGCGGACGCCGCGGACGGGCCACGAGAGGATGTAGATGACGGTGGCGACGGCGACGAAGGTCATGTCGGCCTGCCTGACCTCCGAGAGGACGGCCCCGAAGTCGATGTACTGCGTCATGAGAAGCATCGCGGCGACGGTCAGGACCGCGCCGGCGACTAACGCGACTCTGCGCGTGATGCGCGGGCGAACCGACAGCTGCCACCACGCCCGAAGTATCTGGCTCCCCATGCCGAACACGTCGCGGACGAGGTCCACCTTCGTGTCGCTCTGCGGCGTCCAATCGACGGCGAACTCGCCGACCTCGAACCCCTCGCGTTGGGCGCGGACGAGCATCTCCGTGTCCCAGAACCAGTGTTCGTCCTCCACACCGTCGCGGAGCGTCTCGAACACCTCCCGGGAGAACGCCTTGAAGCCGCACTGGTGGTCCCGGAGGTCGGACTGGAGGAAGAGGCGCACGAGGACGTTGTACGCGCGACTCGGCACGCCGCGCTTGGCGGGCCGGTCGGCGACGTTCTCCGGCATCCACCGCGACCCGGTGGCGACGTCGCAGTCGCCCGAGCGCACGCGTTCGACCAGTTCTTCGAGGTGTCGCATGTCCGTCGCGAGGTCGGTGTCGAAGTAGACGAGAACGTCGCCCGCGGCCGCCTCGAACGCGTGTTCGAGTGCGCCGCCGCGCCCCAACCGTTCGTCGCTGTGGAAGTGGCGGACGCGCGGGTCGGCGGCGGCCATCTCTTCGGCCAGTTCGGGCGTTCGGTCCGAACAGCCGTCTTCGGCGACGATGACCTCGAAGGCGTCGTCGGGGAGGAACGAAGAGAGCGCCGAGAGCGTCGTCTCGACGGTCCGTTCGATAGTGTTCTCTTCGTTGTACGCGGGAAGGACGACGCTCACTTCGACGGCGCGTGAAGCGTCGACCGCGTTGCTTGCGGTCGGACGACCCATTGTATTCCTCGTGGGCGGCCCGCAGGTATGAATTTTCTGTCTTCGTATTTGGCCGTCAAACGCACCCTGAGCGCCTGATAGTCTAGATTATGGTACTGTTAGACGACTGTACCTGCAACGGACTGTCGCCCCAGCGGGCGGGGGGGTCGGGGGGAGAAAACCGCACGACGACGGCGTGTTAAGCGCTCGTACCAAACCCCTCATACCCCATTGTCGCCTTTCGTGTAGTATGAGCACCACCGCCTCCGCCGCGACGACCGACCTCAGCGAGAAACAGCGTCGCATCCTCAACTACCTCGAATCGAACGCGCCCGACCAGATGTACTTCAAGTCCCGTCTCATCGCGGAGGATCTCGGTCTCTCGGCGAAGGAAGTCGGGGCCAACATGCGAGCGCTCCTGTCGGACGAGTACGACGTGACCGTCGAGAAGTGGGGCTACTCCTCGGGCACGACGTGGAAAGTGACCGTCTAAGCCCACGTTAACTGACCGTACCACCGCGACAGGACGACGAGACGCGGACGCACCGCCGACGTTCGGCGGCGTCGTCGCTCTCGGTGACGCTCGTTTTTCGAGAAGGTATCGCCGACAGCGACGCCGCAACCGCGACGACGCTTACGGGTCGAAGCGGATGAACCGCGAGGCGTCGTCGGCGAACGCGGCGGCGTCGGGCCCGAACGAGTCCGCGTAGCGGATCAACAGCGTGATGACCGTCTCCGGGCGGCGCACGGCGTAGCCGTCCTCTCGCGAGAGCAGTCCCGCCTCGTCGAGCTCCCGCGCGTACGTGCTCACCGTCGCACGCGACACGTCGAGTCGGCCCGCGAGGTCGGACCCGGTCGCCTCCGGGTCACGGAGCAGTTCGACGAGCATCCCGCGCGGCGTCGAACGGCGCAGGTAGCCGAGCGACACCTGCTCGAACTCTTCGAACCGGTCCGTCGGGAAGAACCGCTTGTAGTCACCGTCGCGGCGCGACTCCACGACGCCCTCCTCCAGGAGGTGCCGGAGGTGGTACTGCGTCTCCCCCGTCCCCAGTTTCAGGTCGTCGCGTATCTTCGAGAAGTGCGCCCCCGGCGTCGCGGCCACGTACCCCACGATCGCGTCGCGCGCGTCGCTTCCGGTTTCGCCGGATTCGGTCTCGCTCTCGTCGTCTCCGAACCCCACGAGCGGCGTTGCGGCCCCGAGCGCGGCGAATCGCCGCAGCGTGGCCCGTTTTTCCTCGTCTACCCCGTTGTCTGCCATCGGTACTACCTCAAATACGGGAGGTCGAGTGCAAAAGCGCTTCGCTCCATTTTGTAGTGAGGCGTTAATACGTACGATTCCGAGACTTTCTTTCCTATTCGACCTCTCGTTCGACCTCCGCGTCCTCGTCGGAGGGGGGGCCGTCCGCCGACGTTCCCCCGGCGGCGGCCGCGCCGCCGGCACCGTCGTCTACGACCTCGTCGGAGTCGCGGATGTTCGCTTTGTCCTCCGTGTCCGCCTCCGTGATTATCTCGTCGGCGCTCTTGATGTCGGGGTCGGCCCCCTCCTTGATGGCCTGCGCCTCCTGTTCGAGCTCTTCGACGTCCATCTCGGCGGCTTCGTCTATCTGGCCGAGAATCTCCTCAATGTCGTCTAGGCCGATGAGCTCCCGCGTCTCGGCGTCGAAGTCGAGGCTGTCGAGGCCGGCCTGTTCCTGCACGTCGCTGTTGGAGAGCTGGCGGCCGTAGCGGCCGAGGAGCGAAGTGAGCTCCTGCGGGAGGACGAACGTCGTGGACTCGCCCTGCCCGATGGTTTCGAGCGTCTCCATGCCCTTCTCGATGATGGCGCGTTCGCCCATCGACTCGGCGGACTTCGCGCGGAGGACCGTCGAGATGGCGTCACCCTGCGCTTCGAGGATCTGGCTCTGCTTTTCACCCTGCGCGCGGATGATGTTCGACTGCTTCTCACCCTCGGCCGTCTCGACGGCGGAGCGACGTTCACCCTGCGCTTCGAGGATCATCGCGCGGCGGCGGCGTTCCGCGGAGGTCTGTTGCTCCATCGCCTGCTGGACGTCCTGGGAGGGGTTGACCTCGCGGACTTCGACGCTCTCGACGCGGACGCCCCACTCGTCCGTGGGTTCGTCGAGTTCCTTGCGGATGCGCGCGTTTATCTCCTGTCGCTTGTTCAGCGTGTCGTCGAGCTCCATGTCGCCCAGCACGGCGCGGAGCGTCGTCTGCGCGAGGTTCGACACGGCCTTCTTGTAGTCGTCGACTTCGAGGAACGCCTTCTTCGCGTCCATCACCTTAATGTAGACGACGGCGTCGGCGGTGACCGGCGAGTTGTCCCGCGTGATGGCCTCCTGCCGGGGGACGTCGAGCGTCTGCGTCCGCATGTCGAAGGCGTACGTCCGCGAGACGAACGGCGGGATGAAGTTGATACCCGGTTCGAGCAGCTTCCGGTACTCGCCGAACACGGTCAGCGCCTTCTTCTCGTAGGCGTCGACGATCTCCACCATCTGGTAGACGGTGACGACCGCGAGAAGGAGGACTAACAGTCCGACGGCGAACGATCCGAAACCGAGGCCGAGTTGGAGTGCTACGGGGTCCACTACCATACCCGGGGGTTGGTGAGTTGTGCGGATAAGTGTTAGCCCGAGACAATGACGAGCGAACCGAGCGACGCGACCGAATCCGCCGACGGGCCGGCCGGGTCGGGTCGTTCGGCCGCGTTCAGGTGCGTTCGGTCTCCGACTCGACGCCTGCGTCGCGTTCGGTGCGGGCGCGCCCCCGCGCGAGTTCGCGGTCTATCTCGTCCTGCGGCGCCTCGAGCGATTCGACCGTCACCACGTTGCCCCCGCCGGGGTCGACGATGATGACCTCCGTCCCCTCGGCCATCTCTCCGCTCACGGACCGCGCGGCGTAGTAGGGGTTGAAGCCGCCGCCGTCGAGCAGCTTTATCTCGCCGCCCGTCGGCGTCACGCGTTCGGTCACGCGACCGGTCTTCCCGCGGAGCGACGTGGAGTCCGACGTTCGGCCCGTCCCCTTCCCGCCGTAGATGTCCAGTTCGCGGTAGCCGTACAGCGCCAACGCGCCGAAGACGAGGACGAGGAGGCCGAGGACGATGGGTCCGGCGAACGGAATGACGAGTCCCACGAGTCCGGCCGCGAGGAGGGCGATGCCGAGGACGATGAAGTGCGCGCCCGGCGCGAGGGCCTCGGCGAGGGTGAGTCCGAGTCCGGCCGTGACGAGGAGAAGCGGCAACGCCTCCGGCCCGATGGAGAGCTGCAACGGCGAGAGCGACGACCCGAGCATAGCGGACCTATGGAACGCTCCCGATTAAGGATTGTCACGCCATCGCCGAATTTCATCCGGCGGCGCGGCCGACCCATCCGTCAGAGTTCGGTCGCTTCCGCGGAGATGGCGGTGTCTCTCGTGAACTTCACGCCCGGAACGTCCTCGCCCGACCGGACGAGGAGCGTCCCGCTCTCGGCGTCGGCGGGGACGGAGAACACCGTCCACACCTCCCGCGACTCGCCCGGCGCGAACAGGCCCGCCGACGGGAACCCGGTGCTGTTCCGGAGCGGTTGGTAACCGTACCGGTCGCCCGCCACCTCCAGCGCCAACTGCGCTTGGGACAGCTGCTCCGGCGACTCCGAGAGACTCGTCACGTTCATCCGGACGACGACGAACGTCTCGTTCTCCGGCGCGTCGTACGTCGTCCCGTTTATCGTGACACTGTCGGTCGTCTCGGCGTTCCAGCGGACGTCGAGGGCGGCGTTCGCGCCGGCGGTCGAGACGGCGGACACCGCCGTGTCCCCCCCGCCGCTGCCCATCCCGGGGACGGTGAGCGCTCCCGTGGCCGACCCGGCGACGACCAACAGCACCACCGCGACGACGACGGGGAGGAGCGTCCGCGGCGACACCGGAAGCGCGTCGAATCGCCCGCCGCCGCCGCCGTCTCCCTCGCCGTCCGGGGGCGGCCCGTCGGCGTTCGAGTCGTCGGTTCCGTCGCTGTAGCCGCCGAGTCTGCTCCGGATCCGCGCCTGCAACTCGGCCGGGTCGAACGGCAGGTCGAAGGGGAGCGTCTCGGGGACGGGGAGTCCGAGCGCCCTGAGTTTCGCGAGAATCGGGTCCAACGGACCGCCGCCGGTGTACTTCCGGAGGACGTGGTGGAAGCCGCCCTCCTCGACGGTCCCTTCGAGCGTGGTCCGATCGAGGAGGTGGATACCCTTCGCGTCGGCTATCTTCCGCGCCTCGTCGGCGTACGCGCCTTGGGTGGCGACGACGGCCACGTCCACGCCCTTCTTCCCGCAGAGCGTCACGAACCGGCGGAGGTGCTGACCGGAGACGTGCGACTCGGTCGTCGGGAAGACGAACAGGACGCCCCGCCTGCCGTCGCCGCGTTCGCCGATGATGAAGTACGTCCCGTTCGCTCGCTCCTGCACCGTCGTCTCCCACCCGCGTTCGCCCCAGAGGTCGCCGAGGAACGACACGAAGTCCTCCGGTTCCAACTCGGGAATCACCGCCCGTCACCTCCGCTCCGCGGCGGGGCGTGCGGTGTCGTCTCGGCGGGGTCGGTTCGACGCGTCGGGGTGGTAGGTGCGGGCTGAAACACGGTCATCAGTTCTCCCTCCGTCGGGCGAGGAGGAGTGCCGCCGCGAGAAGCGCGGTGAGGGTCACGGGTATCGGAAGCGGGATGCTCGACTTCGACGCCTCCGAGGGGTCCAACGGCGTCTCCGTCAGAATCGGGTACCGCGTCGTCGTCGGTTCCGGCGTCGGCGTCGCCGTCGGTTCCGGCGTCGGCGTCGCGGTCTCCGTCGGCGCCGCGGGGAACTCGACGTACGCGGTGTCGTTCACCGCGGAGCCGTTTCGGAGGTACGCAGTGTCGTTCCCGGCGTCGTACGCCTCGTCGCCGTCCGGTCGGCGACGAGTTCGGCGCGTATCGTCTGAGAGTCGTACAGGGGCATCGAAAGCGACGCCGAGACGTTCTCGTGGCGGCCCGGTTCGAGGTAGTTCGACCGCCCCACGGCGGTTCCCCCCTCGTCTACGAGTCTGACGAACCCGCCCTCGGGGACTTCGGCGCGCGCGACGGTCAGTTCGGGGTCGTCGCCGGGGTCCTGGTCGTCGATGGTGACGCTCGGGTCGGGGGCGACTATCGCCACCTCCTGCATCGTCTCCAAGTAGTGGTCGCGCACCCACATCGTCGCGTTCGCGCCGCGGGAGACGTCACCGAGGTCGAACGACGCCCTGAACCGCCCGTCTCCGTCCACCGTCATCGGGCGAATCTGGAGGAAGGCGTTCGGGTCGGGCGACCGGATCCGAACTTCGAGCGTCGTGTTCGGCGCGCGGTTCGTCCGCCCGGAGACGACGTACGTGTCGTTCTCCCACGGGAGGTGGACGTGGTCCGTCTCGGGGGAGAGACTCACCGTCTGACGGACCAACCGGACGGGCGTCGCTGCCACCACCGTCTCCTCGTCCACCAGCGAGTTCCCCTCGGTCAGGGTCAGACGGGCCTCGTATCGGTTCCGCTCGGACTGCCGCGAGAGGGAGACGTTCGAGGTGTCCCAGACGACGTACACGTGGTCGCTCCCGAAGGCCGGGTAGACGGTCACGTTCGCTTCTTTCGCTCCGTCGGTCGTTCCGTGCGCGAGGTAGGTGGTGGGGTCGCGGTTCGGGCCGGGGGCCGTCTGCGTGAAGGTCAGTTTCACGCCGTTGGCCGCCTCACCGCCGCTCAGGTCGCTGGCGTTGAGCGCCGTCTCCAATCCGCTCTCTTCGATTTTCACCACCGCGTAGTCGCCCTTGGCGACGGTTCCCCTCGCGGACGCCACGCCGGTGAGGGGGCCGACGTTGGCGTTCCCGTCGTTGCCCGCGTTCACGGAGTTCGGGTCGAACTCGCCGGGGGCGACGAACGTCTGAGCGCTCATCCCTCCGCGCGGTTCGACCGTCAGTGTCGCGATGTCACGTTCGACGCCGGCCACGTCGACGCGCACGAGGTAATCGCCGGGTTCGAGCGGTTCGTCGAGGCCTCCGCTCGGTCCGACCAACGTGGCGTCGCCGCCCGTGACGTACGTGTCGGGGTCGGCGCTCGTCGTCGCGTACGTGTCGATGGAAACCTCGTCGGTACCGGACCCGCCGAGGTGAATTCGGAGGTGATAGCCGTAGTCCGGGCCGCCGATGGTCACGTTCGCGGGGCCGGAGTGACTGACGGTGAACGTCACTCTATCGCCGCGAGTGACCGTCACGTTGCCACCCGGAAACGAACCGGAGGCGTCGGCAACGTTTCGAGACTGCGTCTCACTGCCCGCAGAACCGTGTTCTGCGACGTCACCAGAACGCAAAGCGTTCTGGTTGGCGGACGAGACGCTCTGCGTCTCGTCAACGTCGAACGCGACGGCGTCGTTCGAACCGGGGGCTGTCGTGAGGGCGTCTGCTGGGACGGGAACCGCGGCGACGACGAGTATCGTCGCCACCACCGTCGCGAGTATGTGTGTGCGTCTCATCGGAATGCCCGGCGCGGGACGTTACGCACCTCTACCCGGCATCACCCATAAAAGACTACGGTCGGGTACTCAGAATTGATAATCCAACGGCCCGGATTCGGCCGCTTCGACGCCCTCGGGTCCCGTGTCGGCCGTCCGCGCCTCAGAGCGGCGAGACGGCGGTCAGGACGAGGGCGACGGTGCCGAGTGCGCCGAGGACGACGAACAGGACGTTCTCGGGCGACGGCCGCCCGGGTTCGAGCGGTTCGAGTTCGGGCGTCTCCGCGTCGTCGTCCTCGGACCAGAACAGGCCGGCGGTCCCCTCGGTGGGCGTCGCCCCCTCCTCGGCCGTCCGCGCGGCCTCGTCCTCGTCGGACTGCGCCCGGTTCGAGGGAGTCCGCCCCTCGCGGGCGGATTCAGTGTCGTCGGGTCGGTCCATCGTCGGACGGTAGGAGACGGGTCGGGAAATGCCTACCGACACGGAGGGGCGGTCGATCCGCGCGCGGGTCGGCGTCCGTCAGCGCCGCCCCTTCCCGTGTTCGATGACGTTCCCCTCGTAGACGACGCCGCGTTCCGCGTGAAGCGTCACTTCGGTGCCCGGGGTGACGCTCTCGGGGATGGGCGCGCCCGATATCATCGGGATGTCGATCTCGCGGGCGACGAGTGCGGGGTAGCCCGTCATGCCTGGCCGGGCGTCCACGATTCCGGCGAGTTTCTTCGCGTCGCCCTCGAACTCGCCGTCGAAGTCCGCGGGCAGGGCGAGAATCGCGCCCTCCGGCAGGTCCGTCAGGTCGCCGCCGGGGGCGAACGCGAGGGGGCCGGCGACGCGCCCGCCGACGACGTTGCGCCCGGTGGCGATGGCCTCCGCGGCGACGTGGACCTTCAGCATGTTCGTCGTGTTCGTCCCCTCCAGTTCGGTCATCATCCCCGAGAGGACGACGATGGTGTCGCCCGAGGAGGCGACGTCCGTGTCGAGTGCGGCTTCGACGGCGTCGTCCATCATCTCGTCGATGCCGTCGCGGTACGCGGAGTACGTCGGGATGATCCCCCACGAGAGCGCGAGTTGGCGGCGCACGCGGTCGTTCGGCGTCGTGGCAACGACGGGAACGGCGGGGCGGAACTTCGCCGTCTTCCGCGCGGTGTACCCCGACTCGGAGGCGGCGACTATCGCGCTGGCCTCGATGTCGCGGGCGAGGTAGCGCGCGGACCGAGCGAGCGCTTCCGTCCGCGAGTTGTCCTCGGCGGTCGGGATGTGCCCCTCCGTCGTCTCGTCGTACTCGGGGCTCGCCTCCACCTGTCGCACGATGCTGTCCATCGTCTCGACGACGCGGACGGGGTTGTCGCCGATGGCCGTCTCGCCCGAGAGCATCACCGCGTCCGTCCCGTCGAGGACGGCGTTGGCCACGTCGGACGCCTCCGCGCGGGTGGGCCGCCGCGCGTGGACCATCGAGTCGAGCATCTCCGTCGCCGTGATGACGGGCGTCCCCGTCGCGTGGCACTTGCGGATAATGCGCTTTTGGATGATGGGCACGTCCTCCAGCGGCATCTCGACGCCCAAGTCGCCGCGCGCGACCATCACGCCGTACGACGCATCGATAATCTCGTCTAAGTTCTCGACGGCCCCCGCGCGCTCTATCTTGGCGACGACGGGGATGTCCGCGCCGAGGTTCTCCAGTTCGTCGCTGATGGTGTAGACGTCGTTGGCGGTGCGGACGAACGACGCGGCGACGAAGTCGGCCTCCTTCTCGGCGGCGACTTCCAACTCGCGGCGGTCGCTCTCGGTGATGAGGTCGATGTCGAGGCTCACGCCGGGGACGTTCACGCCCTTGCGTCCGCTGAGTTGGCCGCCGGAGTCGATGCGGGCGATAACGGCGGCGTCTTCGACCCGTTCGACCGTCGCCTCGATGCGGCCGTCGTCGAGGAGAATCGTGTCGCCCGCCTCCGCGGCGGCGATGGAGTACGACAGCCCGACTTCCTCGGGCGTCGCGTCGTCGCCTTCGACGAACCGTACCTCCGATCCCGTTTCGAGGTGGATGGGTTCGTCGAGGGGGGCGGTCCGAACCTCCGGCCCCTGTAGGTCCACCATCGCCGCCAACGGCGCTTCCGTCGTCTCGTCCACCGCGCGGATGCGGTCTATGACCTCCGCGCGGTGTTCGGGCGTCCCGTGACTGGCGTTCAAGCGCCCGACGCTCATCCCGGCGTCGGCGAGTGACCGAATCGTCGCTCGGTCGTCTGACGCTGGTCCCAGCGTACAGACGATTTTCGCGTTTCTCATGCGTCAAGTTACTCCCGATCGGATAAAAAAGCCCGACGATGACGTCCGTCCGTGCCGAAAAACCACGCACACACGAACCGTGCCGCCCCGCATCCGGACGAACGGCGGTTCGCCGTCCGCCGCGGCCTACTCGCCTTCCGTGATACTGTTCGGCACCCAGTCGGGGCGCTCCCCCCTGAACCGGGCCTTCCACTCGCCATACCGGTCGCCCTCCGCGAGTGAGGCGCAGATATCCTCCAGAACCGCGCGCTCTACGACGTACGCGCCGTCGGTGTGGCCGGTGAAGCGCACGTCGTAGGTGTCGTCGCCTTGGTCGTGCACCGCGACGTGTTCGATTCCCTCCCGCACGCCCCGGCTACTGTCCGCGACGAAGTAGAAGTGAGCGACCGCCAATCGCTCCGAGAGGCGAACGGGCGGCCCCCGTTCCAGTTTGACATCCTCGCTCGTGAGACCGAAGAACATGGCCGGTCTCTCGCCTAGGGTGGCAAAACCGTTTCGTGTCCTCACGAGACGTGTGAGCTGGTTGAACTGACTCCCCGGGAGATAGGTGCGCCACCAGCCTTTCGGTTCTCTCGCCCCTTGAACCGACTATGCAGGAAGTGACCGAACGACTCGTCGGAAAGACCGTGATCGGCCCGAACGACGAACCCATCGGCCGAATCACCGGCATCGAGGGGAACGAGGCGATAATGAAGACGGACGCCCCCTCGGTCGCCGACCGGGAGGAGGCGGTTTCGGAGGGGTCGGGCGAACTCGCGTTGACGGCCGAGCAGATAGTCGCGGTCACCGACGACGAGGTGCAGGTGTCGATGGAGGAGTAGACGCGGCGCGACGCGCCGCGGGACGGACTCGTTATTCCGGCTATCTGACCTTCGTTCCGGGGACGGCGTCGCCGTGGGTGGTCAACAGGTCGGCCTGTTCGCCCGCGGCGAGGACCATCCCGTTGGACTCGACGCCGAACAGCTCCGCCTTCTCTAAGTTCGCCACGACGACTACCTTCGTGCCGGGCAGTTCCTCTAAATCGTGGAGCTGCTTGATGCCGGCGACGATCTGACGCTCCTCAACGCCGATGTCGACGGTCAACTTGGCGAGCTTGTCCGCGCCCTCGATGCCCTCGGCGTCGAGAATCTCGCCGACGCGGAGGTCGAGCTCTTGGAACCCCTCGAAGTCGATGCGGTCGTCCAGTACGGGTTCGAATTCGTCGCTCACAGTCGAATCACTCTCGTCGTCGTCGTCAGTTTCGGTTTCCGCCTCGTCCTCGCTCTCCTCGACGCGGGACCGGAGCTTCTCGTTGAGTTCTTCGACGCGTTCCTCGGGAATCTTCTCGAACAGCTCCGAGGGTTCGCCGAACGACTCGGCGGGCGCTTCGAGTGCGGCGTCGGTTCCGACGCCGTGAACGTCGCTCCCCTCGTTCAGGTCGGCCCACAGGGCCTCCGCCTTGTCCGGCGCGACGGGTTCGAAGAGGACGGCGACGGCCTTCGCCACCTGCACGCAGTCGCGGATGACCTGCGCCTTCTGCGGGTCGTCGTCGTCGAGCTTCCACGGTTCGTTCCGCTGGATGTACTCGTTGCCGAACTGCGCGACTCTGACGGCGGCGTTGCCCGCCTCGCGGACGGAGTAGTCGTTGACGCCCGCCTCGAACTCCTCTATCGCCCGTTCGATTCGGTCGCGCACCTCGTCGGAGAGGGGAGCGTCCGGCGCACCCTCGAACTCGCGGTAGGCGAACAGCATCGACCGGTACGCGAAGTTGCCGACGGTGCCGACGAGTTCGTTGTTCACGCGTTCGCGGAAGCGGTCCCACGAGAAGTCCACGTCCTGTTGGAACCCGCCGTTCGTGGCGAGGTAGTAGCGCAACAGATCGGGGTGGAAGCCCTCGTCGAGGTACTCGTCGGCCCAGACGGCGCGGTTCCGCGACGTGGAGAACCCCTTGCCGTTGAGCGTGATGAACCCCGACGCCATGACGGCGCGGGGTTCGACGAACCCGGCGGCGCGGAGCATCGCCGGCCAGAAGACGGTGTGGTGCTGGATGATGTCGCGGCCGATGATGTGGGTTATCTCCCCCTCCTCGCGCCACGCCGCCTCCCAGTCGAACTCGTCGCGTCCGACGCGGTCCGTGTACTGCTTCGTCGAGGAGATGTACTCGATGGGCGCGTCCACCCATACGTACAGGACGAGGTCCTGCGGGTTGTCGCCGGGGTAGTCGATGCCCCA
Organism: Halopelagius fulvigenes; assembly: GCF_042662625.1. GTDB lineage: Archaea > Halobacteriota > Halobacteria > Halobacteriales > Haloferacaceae > Halopelagius > Halopelagius fulvigenes. Next base: position 996,939 of record NZ_JBHSXH010000015.1, on the reverse strand, counting down.
GTCCATGTCGCGGGTGATACACCAGTCCTGCAGTTCGCCCTCTATCCACTCTCGGGGCTGGTTCTGCGCGTTCGGCGTCCCTTCGAGTCTGTCGATGAACTCCTGCAGGTACTCCTGCAGTTCGGACACCTCGAAGAACTTGTGCGTGCGTTCGCGGTACTCGGCGGGGTTGCCCGTCAGCGCCGAGGTGGGATCTTCTATCTCGCCGGGTTCGAGGTGCCGGCCGCACCCCTCGTCGCACTCGTCGCCGCGGGCGTGTTCGCCGCAGTACGGGCAGGTGCCCTCGACGAACCGGTCCGGAAGCCACTGGTCGGCCTCGGGGTCGTAGGCGACCTGGATCTCCTTCTCGTAGACGTACCCCTCGTCTTCGAGCGTTCGGACGATGTCCGTCGTCAGTTCGGTGTTCGTCTCGTCGTGGGTGTGGCCGTAGTTGTCGAACTCGACGCCGAACTCGGGGAACGTCTCCTCGTACTTCTCGTGGTGGCGGAGGGCGAACTCCTCGGGCGTGACGCCCTCCTTCTCGGCGTTGACGGCGACGGGCGTGCCGTGCATGTCCGACCCGCTGACGAAGGCCGTCTCCTGACCGAGTTTCCGGAGGGCGCGGCTGAAGATGTCGCCGCCGACGTACGTTCGTAAGTGTCCGATGTGCAGGTCGCCGTTCGCGTACGGCAACCCGCACGTCACCACCGCTGGCGTGTCCGTGGGAAAGTCCTCGTGGCTCATGTATCGTGTGTGGTTCGGGGGCGGGACCAAAATCCCGCTGGTTTCGGAAGCGTCTCTCGGCGGAAAACCGCGCGCCCGAGGTTCGCCGGGCCCGGCCGCCGGCCGCGTTACCGACCGCCGACCGCGCCTCGGGTCCACCCGGCGCTAGAAGGAAGTGCGCATACGCATCGGGCCGGTGCGGACGAGCGTCACGGGTGTCGATAGTCGCGCGCCGAAGAAAAGTAACTCGGGTCCGTCGAACGCGCCGCGCCGATTCAGGCGTTCGCCAACCGCGAGGACGACGGAATCTCCTCGTCGTAGTCGCGGCATATCTGCGCCGCGCGTTCCTCGACGGCGTTCTTCGAGGGGAGCGACTCCTCGCCGCGAACCTCGCCCGAGATCCACCCGACGACGTCTTCGACGGCACCGCCGCCGGCGATGCTCTCGACTTCCTTCAGCACCTGCCGGTACTCCGCTTCCGTCCCCTCGTCGTAGTTCTGTGCGCCGACGGTGTTCCGGACCGCTTCGTCGATCTGTCGCATACCGGTCTCTACGTCCATGTGTGGTGACACGAATCGAGGCAGGATAAATCCGCTCGCCGTTCGGCGCTTCGTCCGAACCGGAACGAAGATCCTCTCCGAAACGTTACACTCTCGATTCGGACCCTCTCGCGAGGGAGACGCGTCCGTCACCGCCGGGGCGACGGATGGAAAAAATTCGTCGGGCCGGGGCTCAATCGTACTTGCAGTGTCCAACTCGCTGTCCCGGTTTCTCGGGGTTCTCCTCGTCCTGGTCGTGGGCGTCGCCGCCGGGATCACCCTCGTCCTTGTCGTGGCCCACGGCCTGCCCGTTCTCGTTCCCCGGTTGTTCCTCGCGGTTGCCGAACTTGTTGCAGTCGTGGGTCTTACACCCCGTGAGAGCGGTTCCGCTCGCTCCCGCGACGGCACCGGTTGCGATGGCGATTCGGATGAACGCTCGACTGCTTCGTTCCATGGTAGTGCATGGCACTGTCGGTTGGTTACCACATAGTTATTCCCGCCGACATTTTGAACGTGTTCGGCGCGGACCGGTCGCGAGACGGCACTTACTCGGAGAGTTGGGACTCCTCGGGGGAGGGACAGCTTCGGGAGTCGTCGCGGCGCGCACCTCGGTTCCGCGCTACAGCAATCCGAACGCGACGACGGCTTCGACGCCGACGAGGGTGATGACGAGACGGCCGACGCTCCCGACGAACGTCGCCGCCGCGAACTTCAGGTAGTCCTCTTCGAGGACCGAGAACGCGTAGATGGAGAGCGTGTCGGGGAACCCCGGCACGCAGAGGGCCGCCGCGAGGCCGGCGTACCCCCACGTCTGCGCGAGTTTGACCGTCTTTCGCTCGGACCACTCCACCACGTCGAACCGCGAACGACGGAGCGCGCGGATGATCGGGCCGGCCTCCTTGGCCTCCTGCCCGATGTGGAACGCAAAGACGCTCCCCGCGGCCTTGCCGACTCCGCTGACGACGATGATGACGGTCATCCGCTGCCAGTAGGTGAGTCCGAGGTCTATCGGCGCGAGGAGGACGACTTCGCTCACGCCGGGGAGGGCGAAGGCGATGAGAAACGAGTAGACGAAGATGACGAAGAGGCCGAACAGTCCGGTCGCGCGCCGGACCGTGTCGGAGAAGCCGAACTCCGGGAAGAGGCTCGCGCCGACCGCCGCCGGGTCCACTGCGTGTCCGACGGGGACCGCGCCCTGAGCGAACACCTCGATAGCGGCGGCGAGAGACACTTTGCTCATTCCTCCCAAACGAGAGGTTGTAAGTCTTGAGATTCCGACTCCGGTGACGGGCCGTCCCGTCGGCCGACCGACCCGGAACGGACTCCGATCAGGGGGCCGACGAGCGGCGTTCGTCGAAGTCGTCGAGGTCCGCGAGGAAGGCGGCGAGCATCTCGCGGGTGACGTGCGGCATGCAGACCACGCGGAGTTCCCCCGACTCGGTGCGCGAGATTCGCCACTCCGCCTCGCGGAGACGCTCGAAGAGCGATTCCGGAACGGAGGCGGCGACGATGGGGAGTTCGACGTCCGCCACGTCGAATCCGCGTTCGCGGAGTTCCGACGCGAACCACGCCGCCAGTTCCGCGGCCCGTTCGTACTCGCGGCGGTAGCCGTCCGGCCAGAGGGCGTCCATCGCGGCGGCGGCGGCGGCGACGCCCGCACCGCTTCGCGTGCCCGTCAGCGTCGCCTGCGACGTGGATTCGAGGTACGGCGTATCGACCGCCAAGGCGTCGAGTCCGGCGCGTTCGCGGAACAGGAGTCCGCCCGCCGGGACGGCGGCCTGCCCGCACTTGTGGGGGTCGATGGTCATCGAGTCCACCGGCGCGTCGGCGAACCCCCACTCGCGGTCGGCGAAGGGGAGGTAGAACCCGCCCCACGCGGCGTCCACGTGGAGGAACGCGCCCGCCTCGCGGGCGACGGCGGCGAGTTCGGGGACGGGGTCCACGCGTCCGAACTCCGTGCTCCCGGCGACGGCGACGACGAGAACGGTGTCGTCGTCCGCGGCGGCCCGCGCGGCGTCCACGTCCGCGCGGTGGGCCTCGTCCGTCGGGACGCGGCGGAGTTCGACGCCGAGGACGTCCGCGGCCTTGGTGAACGAGAAGTGCGCGCTCTCGGGGGCGACGACGTTCGGGTTCTCGACGCGGCGACGGTTGCGCGCCGACCGGACGGCTTGGATGTTCGCCTCCGTGCCGCCGCTGGTCACGTAGCCGTTGGGGTCCGACAGGCCCGTAATCTCGCCGAGCGTCTCGACCGCCCGGTGTTCGAGTCGGGCGACCGTCCGGTACGTCGCGGGGTCGCCCGGGTTCGAGGCGAGAAACCGCTCCGCGGCGTCCCGCGCCGCCGGATGCGGTTCCGTGCACATGGACGACAGGACGCGAGTGAACTCCTGCGGGGCGGCCCGCTGCATGGAACCTCCTACCCCGCGGCGGCGTTTATCAATTCCGTTGTCTGTCGGGTGCGATGTCGCGTCCGCGCGGCGGCGTCCGCCCGAAACCACCCCGGTGCATATGCGGACGGCGACGAATCGGGATGCATGGAACGCGTCTCCTTCGACGACGCGGAATCAGTCCCTCTCGGCGACGAGAGCGAAGGACGCCGCCTCTCGGACGCGTTGGGGACGACCGGCTTCGCCCTCAACCGCTACCGACTCGCGCCCGGCGAGGGGTTCCCCGGCGGACTGCACGCGCACGCCGACCAAGAGGAGGTGTTCGTCGTCGTGGCGGGGACGGCGACGTTCGAGACGATGGCCGGCGAACTCGCCGTCGACGCCGGCGAGGCGGTGCGGTTCGCGCCCGGCGAGTTCCAGTCGGGGCGGAACGACTCCGACGGCGTTCTCGTGGCGTTCGCGATTGGTGCGCCCCGGGAGAGTACCGACGTTCGGATTCCGGTCGCCTGTCCCGACTGCGGACGCGACGACGTGCGCGCCGAAACCGACGGCGGGGAACCGAAACTCGTCTGCCCGGACTGCGGCGCCGAACGCGTTCCGCCGGGATGTCCGGACTGCGGCGGCGACGAGTTGCGAGCGACGCTGACGGACGGGAACCGGCCGGTGACCGTCTGCCCCGACTGCGGCGCGGAGTTCGAAGAACCGCCGTTCCGGAAGTGACGGCCGCCGGGGGCCCTCCCTCGTTCTCTCACACCGCGCCGACGACGGAGAGGTAGGAGACGACGGCCAATGTGGCGTTGTACGCGCCGTGGACGGCCACCGGGACGACGAGGTTGTCGGTCACCTCGTACGCGCCGCCGAGAACCAGCGAGACGACGAAGATGGCCCCCAACGGCACGAGGAGTCCGACCGGCCGGTCGAACGAGACGAAGTTGAACACGTGGACGGCGGCGAAGAGGGCGCTGGCGACGCCGACGCTGGCGGCCGGTCCGAACGTCCGCCGGAGGCGGCCCTGCACGACGCCGCGGAAGAACGCCTCCTCGGCGGGCGCGACGACGAGTATCGAGAGGGGGGCCAGAAGGAGGAGCGCCGACGGGTCGGCCCCCGTCGCCGGGTCGAACGCGCTGGAGACGGGGCTGACGCCGGCGGCGTCGCCGACGGCGAAGATGACCGTCGCGGCGACGACGGTGACGACGGACCCCGCGAGGACGAGGGCGGCGTCGCGCCGCGTCGGGACGCGAACCGGGACGGGGAGTTCCCTGACGTGGGCGTACGTGATGGAGACGGCGAGGTACACCGCCTCCGTCGGAACCACCGCCGCGAGGAGGACGAGAGCGATGGACCGTTCCCCCGCGGGTTCGGCCGCGAGGACGGAGAGGACGACCACCGCTCCGGCCGCCGCCGCGACGACGAGCGTCACGACGAGAAGGACCGAGACGACGGTCAAGGCGACGACGGCGGACCGAACGCCGCGACGGGGCGACGAGGCGTGGGTGGAGGGCATGGACTACTGCGGTCGTACGGCCGACCGAGAGATAAAAGCGCGTGGCGGGGGCGTTACTCGGGGGTCAGCGCACCGAGTCGAGGATGAGACGCTGTTCGACGCGCTTGACCTCGTGTTGCACGTCGCGGACGGCGTCGATGTTCGCGGAGATGGAGGAGACGCCCTTCTCGGCGAGGAACTGCACCATCTTCGGCTTCGACCCGGCCTGCCCGCAGATGCTCGTCTTCACGCCGAGTTCGCGGCACGTCTCGATGGTGTCGCCGATGAGTTTCAGCACCGAGGGGTGGAGTTCGTCGAAGCGGTCGGCGACGTTCTCGTTGTTTCGGTCCACCGCGAGGGTGTACTGCGTGAGGTCGTTCGTCCCGAACGAGGCGAAGTCGATGCCCGCCCCGGCCATCTCCTCGATGCCGAGTGCGGAGGCGGGCGTCTCCACCATCACGCCCCAGTTGCGCTTGTCGGGGTCGATGCCGGCCTCGCGCATCAGGTTCTTCGCGCGGTAGACGTCCTCGGCGTCGTTTACGAGGGGGAACATTATCTCGACGTTGTCGTACCCCATCTCGAACATCCGCCGGAACGCCTCCAGTTCGTGTTTGAACACCTCGGGGGTGTCGAGCGACCGCCGGATGCCGCGGTAGCCCAGCATCGGGTTGTGCTCCTTCGGTTCGTCGTCGCCGCCGTCCAGTTGGCGGAACTCGTCGGTCGGCGCGTCGAGCGTTCGGATGCGGACCGGCCGGGGGTAGAACTCCTCGGCGGCGGTGCGCATCCCCTCGACGAGTTGGTCCACGTAGGCGCGTTCGCCGTTGTCGGAGATGTACTTCTCGGGGGTCTTCCCCGTCGAGAGGATCATGTGCTCCATCCGGAGGAGTCCGACGCCGTCCGCGCCCGTCGCGGCGGCGCGTTCGGCCGCCTCGGGGATGGAGACGTTCACCTTCACCTCCGTCGCGGTCATCGGCTTGACCGGCGTCTTCGGACGCGCCTCCTCGATGGGTTCGCGTTGGACGTCCTCGGACTCGACGACGCCCTCGCGGACGGTGCCCTTGTCGCCGTCGATGGTGATGGGTTGGTCGTCGTCGAGTTCGCGGGTGCCCGACCCGGTGCCGACGACGGCGGGGACGCCGAGTTCGCGGGAGACGATGGCGGCGTGGGAGGTCATGCCGCCCTCGTCGGTGACGATGCCCGCCGCGCGCTTCATCGCGGGCACCATGTCAGGCATCGTCATCTCGGTGACGATGATGTCGCCGTCGCCCACCTGGTCGAGGTGGTCGAGTTTCGTGACGATGCGCGCCTCGCCGGAGGCGATGCCCGGACTCGCGCCGAGTCCCTGCACGAGTACGTCACCGTCGTCCGAGGTTCCGTCTGCGCCGTCCGCGCCGTTACCGGCACTCGCCACCTCGGCCCCGCCGTCGCCGGCGGCCTCCACCGCCCCGGAGTCGGCGTCCGTCCCCGACTCGGAGATGGTGGTGATGGGCCGCGACTGGAGCATGTAGATGTCGCCCTCGTAGACGGCCCACTCCACGTCCTGCGGTTCGCCGTAGTGCTCCTCGACGCGTTCGCCGAGTTCGACCAACTCCGAAATCTCCTCGTCGGAGAGGACGCGCGCGTTCCGGCGGTCCTCCGACACCTCGCGTTCGACGGTCTCGCCCGTCTCCTCGTCCTTCTCCATCATCACCTTCTTGTCGGCGACGGTCGCCGTCTCGACCGCCTTCGTCCCGCGGTCTACGACGTAGTTGTCCGGGGAGACGGTGCCGGAGACCACCGCCTCGCCGAGACCCCACGCCGCCTCGATGATGATGCGCGGTTCGCCCGTCGAGGGATGCGACGTGAACATCACGCCGGACTTCTCGGCGGCGACCATCTCCTGTACGACCACCGCGATGTCCACCTCGTCGTGGGGGAAGTCCTGTCTGTTGCGGTAGTATATCGCTCGCTGAGAGAACAGCGACGCCCAACACTCCTTGACGCGTTCCACCAAGTCGTCGGCTTGGACGTTGAGGAACGTCTCCTGTTGCCCCGCGAAGGAGGCGTCGGGCAGGTCCTCCGCCGTCGCGGACGACCGCACCGCGACGAAGGCGTCCTCGCCGATCTCCTCGTAGGCGGCGAGAATCTCCTCGCGAACCTCTTCGGGGACCGGCGTCTCCACGATGAGCTCGTGCGCGCGTTCGTGCGCTTCCTTCAACGCGGCGGAGTCCTCGTGGTCCACGTCGACGGCCTCGAACAGTTCCTCGTCGATACCGGCGTCCTCGATGAATGCCCGGTACGTTCCTGCTGTTACGACGAACCCCGGAGGGACGGGAAGTCCCGCCGCCGTGAGTTCGCCGAGCGAAGCCGCCTTGCCGCCGACCGTACCCAAATCGGCGGCGCGTACGTCGTCCAGCCAAACTACAGCCATTAGCGTTTGTTAATCACCACAATTCGTAATAAGTACTTTCCGGACAACGCAAGCATGAATAAAATACTACTCGGCCGCGAGTACGTTAGGTTCGGTGAATACGGTCACTCCTCTCGTCTGGCCGAACCGTGGGTTTCACAGAGTATCTCGCCGGTTTCAGGGTCGAGATAAAACGGTTTGCCGGCGCTTACTTCCTCGCCGCAGACGGCGCACCCGTCGTCGTGGCGGAGGAAGTACTTCCCCTCCTCGCGACCGGTCTCCAACCGGCCGGCGGCGACGGCGGGTCGGGTCAACCCTTCGCCTATCTGCGTCCGTTCCGCCGAGTCGGCCTCCTCGAATCGTATCGGTCGCACGGGGTGCAGTAGGAACCGAGACAGTAAACGTCCGTCGCGTGGCGGGGACGGAACGTCCGGCCCGGAACGAGGCGTCCGAACACCCGACTACGGCGAGGAACGGCACCGCTCGCCCCGAGAGTTTCTTTATCCTCGATGACCTCTGTTGGGTCGTGCAATCGGACTTGGTGTCGCTCACGCCGCCGTGGCTTCTCCTCGGCGTCGTCGGGGGTATCGTCGCCTCCCTCGTCGTCGCCGGGGTGTTCCTCGTGGGGGGGCGACTGTTCCCCGACGAGGCGGTGTCCCGCGGTCCGAACATCGACGGGGCGGGCCGTCGTCGGACCGAAATCCGCGACTACCTCCGGACGATAGGCGAACCGTTTGTCGAGGACCACGCCCTCCACGGCGAGACGGTCGCGTTCTACCTCCCGCAACGCGACGTGGCCATCACCTTCGACGCGCAGGCGTACTTCCGACTCGAACGGGCGGGGACGTACACTGTCCTCTGCGAACACGAGATGCCCGCGCACGGACTCGGGCGTCGCCTCCCGTTCGAGGTGCCGGAGTTCGAACCCGCGGCGCCGACCCGCGAGAGTCCGGTGACCGCCGCGTTCGACTACCTCGGCGTGCCGACGACGGCCGACCCCGCCGAGGTGAAACGCGCCTACCGCGACCGGGTGAAGGACGTCCACCCCGACCACGGCGGGTCCCAATCGGAGTTCAAGGAGCTACAGGAGGCGTACGCGACGGCGAGGGAACACGCCGAGGGCGCGGCCGCCTGAAGAGTCTGTTTTATCGTCCGTCCTCTTCCACCCGCGCCGCCTCGGTGACCTCGTAGAGGGCGTCGCCGTCGCGGAGGGCGTCCGTCACCCTGCCGACGAGGTCCGCGGTCGCGACCACCGTCGCGTCCAACCCCCGTTCCGCGGCGGCGGACGCCACCTCGCCCGCCGCGAACGCCGTCTCCGACTCGACGCCGGCCTTCCGGAGGGCGACGACCGCTTCGACGCCCGCGGCGACGACCACGTCCGCGCCGTCGCAGGCGGTTTCCAGCGCCGACGGTTCCACCGCGGAACTCCCGCCGGACCGCGCGGGCGGTACCTGGACGACCGTCACCCGCCCGGGACCGATCTCGATGACGCCCTCGAACCCCGTGACGCTCACGTCGTCGCCCGCCTCGGCGTCCGTCGTCGCCACGCCCGTCGCCGGGCCGGACGACCCGGGGGCGGCGTGGAGGAGGCCGTCTCGAACCGACAGCGTCACCGTCTTGCCGGCGGAGACGTCCTCGGCGGCGACGGCGGCGTCCTCTTGGACGCTCTCTAACACGTCGTCGGTCACGTGGTCGGCGAACCGCCGGAGGTCCTTGACCTTCTGAAACAGCCAGTCGACGCCCTCCTTCGTGACCCGGTACCGGGACCGTCCCTCCTTCTCGACGTAGTCGTCCTCGACCAACTCCCGGATGTACTCGCTGACGGCCTGACTCGTCACGCCCACCGCGTCCGCTATCTCGCCCTGACTCACCGCCGGTTGTCTGTCGGCTATCTCGACGAGGATGCGGAGTCGGGTGGCCGTCCGCTTGTCTTCGAGGGCCCCGGTCATGCTCCGTCGCACGAACCGAGCGGTGAAAAATCCCGTCGCCCCCGCGGGTCGCCGACCCGTTCGCCGCGGTTCCGCCGCCGAACGGTACGGCTTTGAGCGTCGGGGCCCTGCCTCGCACCGTGTTCGAGGTCGTCTACCGCGACAGGGCGGCGTACCTCCCCGGCGCGGACGCCCTCGTCCTCGCGGACGTGCACGTGGGCCGGGACGAAGCGTCGTCGGTCGAGTTCCCCCTCGGGGAGCGTCGCGACCTGCGGGAACGCCTCGCCGACCACCTCGACGCCCGTTCGCCCGAGACGGTCGTCTTCGCGGGCGACGTCCTCCACGAGTTCGGGTCCGCGACGTCGCGGGCGCGCGAGGGCGTCGCCGACCTGACCGAGGCGTGCCGCGAGGCCGGCGCGCGCCCCGTCTTCGTCCGGGGGAACCACGACACCGTCCTCGACTCCGTCTTCGACGGCACCGTCCACGACGAGTACGTCCTCGGCGGGGAGACGGACGCGTCCGTCGTCGTCTGCCACGGGCACGCCCTCCCGGAACGGGAGGCGTCGCTGTACGTCGTCGGTCACGACCACCCCGCGATAACCATCGAGGGGACGCGTCGGCCCTGCTTCCTCTACGGCGAGGAGGCGTTCCGCGGCGCGGACGTGCTGATGCTCCCGGCGTTCAATCGCCTCGCGGCGGGCGTGGTGGTGAACCGACTCCGGACCCGGGACGTGCAGTCGCCCCTCGTGACCGACATCGACGCGTTCCGCCCGATACTGTACGACGAGAGCGCGGACGAGGCGCTGACGTTCCCGCCGTTGGGCGAGTTCCGGCGGATGCTCTGAGTCAGAGTCGCAGGTCGTACGCCACCGCCTCGGCGGCCTTGCGACCGCTTCGCATCGCGCCCTGTATCGACGACCACTCGGTGAAATCGCCCGCGAGGTACGTCCACCCGCCCGGGTCGCGGTACTTCGGCAGTCGGTCGTGGATTCCCGGCGGTTGGTCGAACTGCGCGAACTCGATGCGGTCTGTGTGGATGGACTGGATGTCGTCTATCGACCCGTCGGGGTACCACGAGTTGAGTTTCCGCCTCGTCTTGGCGGCCAACTGCATCGCGCTCTGTTCTGCCGCCTCCTTTCCGAGGAACGTCGCCGCGAGGAGTTCGTAGTCGCCGGGCGCGTACTCCGGCGCGACTTTCGTCATCGGCGCGACGGTGTTCGGCGCGTCGCTGCCGGCGTTCAACAGGAGTCTGCGCCCGGTTCCGAAGTCCGTCCCCGCCGGAAGGCGGTAGTACTGCGTCGTGGACGTCCGCGCGATCGTCGGTATCTCGTCGACGCCCGTGAGTCGGAGCGACTCCTTCGGGTCGGCGGCGACGACTGCGGCGTCGGCTTCCACCGTCTCCGCCGTCGTCCGCACGGTCACGCCGTCGTCGTAGTTCTCGACGGACTCGACGCCCGTTTCGAGGCGAATCTCCGCGCCCGCCTGTCGGGCCTTCTCCGCGAGTTGCTTCGGAATCTCCTGCATCCCCTCGGCGGGGACGACGATGCGGCCGTTCGAGAGCGCTTTGAACGTCGCCTCGAAGACGCGCTTGGAGGTGGTGAGCGACCGGTCGAGGGTGATACCGCCGTAGAACGGCGCGACGAAGTTCTCGATGTACTTCTCGGAGAACCCCCACTCGCGGAGGTACTCTCGGATGCTCGTGTCCGGTCCCTCGAACAGGTGGCGCTCCGAGATGCCGCGGACGTGCTGGCGAAGCGCCATCGTCCGAACCTTGTCCGTGAGGGTCACCTCGTCGTTCCGCAGGGTCGAGATGACGGACTTCGGGTCGCGCAGTGGGTCCGACAGCGTCGAACGCTCGCCGGGGCGGGCGATGACGGCCCCCGGGGAGAACTCCCGAACGTCCAGTTCGTCCACGTCGAGTTCTCGCTGTACCGCCGGATAGCCGGTGAAGAGCACCTGAAAGCCCCGGTCGAGGGTGAACCCGTCTCGTTTCTGCGTCCGAACTCGTCCGCCGACTTCGTGGTGCCGTTCGTACAGTGTCACGTCGGCACCCTCGTCGGCGAGGTGACGCGCCGCGACGAGACCCGCGAGGCCCGCGCCGACGACGACCACGGTTTCGTCCATGCCCCGGCCTTCTCGCGCACCGCACTAATGTACTGTGCGCGACAGTCAGTCGGTGCAGGTCGGCCGCGCGCGGCGAAGCGTCGAAAAAGCCGAATGGCTAGGGATTTGTCGGTCGCGCCGCAACGCCCGGTATGGACACCAGCGAGGCGTTTCTCGGCTTGCGCTGCGCCGAGAGCGGCGAGGAGTACGAGGCGACGACGACCGGCGGGAGCGACGCGGGCGCGCATCTCGACCCGGCGTACGACCTCGACGCCGTCGCGTGGGGGGACGGCGGGTTGGACGACGCGCCGACCGGCACGATGTGGCGGTACGCCGACCTCCTCCCGTTCTCGGACCCGTTGACCGCCGACGAGGGGGGGACGCCGTCGGTGGAGACGCCGACGCTCGCGGCGGAACTCGGCGTCGGAACGCTCCGAATCAAAGACGAGGGGCGGAACCCGACCGGCACCGTGTTGGACCGGGGTCTCTCGCCCGCGGTCACCGCCGCGCGCGAGGCGGACGCGGAACTCGTCGCCCTCGCCACGCCCGGCAACGCGGGCCAGTCGGCGGCGTCGTACGCGGGGATGGCGGACCTGCGGTCGTACTCGTTCGTCCCCTCGCGCGCGCCGTTCCCGAACAAGGCGATGGTGAACGTCCACGGCGGCGAGATGCGCGTCGTCGGCGGCCGCTACCCCGACGCCGAGGAGGCCCTCCACGAGCAACTGCAGTCCGAGTGGCACACCCTGCAGGAGTTCGACAACCCGTACCGCCACGACGGCATCAAGACGGTGGCGTTCGAGGTGGCCGAATCCCTCGAGTGGACGGTGCCGGACGCCGTCGTCGTCCCCGCGGGGACGGGCGAAGTCGTCGCGGGCGTCGCGAAGGGCTTCCGCGAACTCCGCGACGCGGGCGTCACGGACGACGTGCCGCCGGTGTACGCCGCGCAACCGTCGGGATGCGCGCCCGTCGTCACCGCGCACGAACGCGGCGCGGACGACGTGGAACCGTGGTCCGGTCCGGACACCATCGTCGGCGAACTCGAGATTCCGGACCCGAACGGCGGGGCCGCCGCACTCGCCGCCCTCGCGGAGACGGGCGGCGACGCTCTCGCGGTTGACGACGACGAGATACTGGAGAGCGCAGTCGCCGCCGCGCAGAACGCCGGACTCGAAGTCGGCGCGGCCGGCGGTGCCGCCGTCGCCGCCGCGTGGCGACTCGCCGAGGACGGCGTCGTCGGCGCGGACGACGACGTGGTGGTCGTAAACACCGAATCCGGGACGAAGACGGCCGACATCCTCCGCAGTCACCTGATGGGGAAGGGCATCTAACGCGACCAATCCGCGGCGGCGACAGTCGCCGGACCCGCACGGTTTCGAGGCCCGAGGATATTTACTTTAGACTCGTCTAATTCGGGGTATGTTGAGCGACGTGATGGAGGACTACCTGAAGGCCATCTACCAGATTCAGGCCGAGAGCGGGCCGCCCGTCTCCACCTCCGCCATCGCCGAGTACCTCGGGAAGACGCCGCCGACGGTCACGAGCATGCTCGGGAAGCTCTCCGACCGCGGCCTCGTCCACCGCGAGAAGTACAAGGGCGCGGAACTGACCGAGGAGGGCGAGACGGTGGCGCTGGAAGTCCTCCGTCACCACCGCCTGCTGGAGGCGTACCTCGCGGAACACCTCGATTACTCCTGGAGCGAGGTCCACGACGAGGCGGACGCCCTCGAACACCACATCTCCGAGGAGTTCGAACGGCGCGTCGCGGACGTCCTCGGGAACCCCACCGTAGACCCGCACGGCGACCCGATTCCCTCGCCCGATCTGACCCCCCTCGACCACGAGGAGACGACGCGACTCTCGGATCACTCCGTCGGCGATACGGTCGTCGTCGCGCGCGTCAGCGACCGCAACGAGGAGGAACTGGAGTACCTCGCGGACGCCGGCATCACCCCCGGAACGAGCGTGGAGGTGACGGACGTCGCCCCGTTCGGCATGGTGACCGTCCGCGTCGCCGACGGCGACCGAATCGAGGGCGACGAGCAGAGCCTTCCGGACGCCGTCGCGGCGTCGATTCGCGTCCGCGCGACGGGTAACTTCGACGGCGGAAGCGAGGAGGTACCCACGGCGTGACGAGCTACCTCGAAGTGCTCACCGTCGCGTTCGTCGCGCAGTTGCTGGTGTTGCCCGGCGAGAAGGTGCAGTTCATCATCGCCGGCCTCTCGACGCGGTACAATCCCCTCGTCGTCGTCGCCGCCGCGGGGTCGGCGTTCGCCGGGTGGACCGCCCTCGAAGTGTGGTTCGGGCAGGCGTTACAGGACGCGTTCTCGCCGTTCGTCCTCGACGCCGTCACCGCGGTACTGTTCGTCACCTTCGCCGTCCTGCTGTTTCGGTCCGCGCCCGAACCGGGGACGACTAGAGCGGGCGCCGAGACGGACGGCGGGACGGGGGGCCTCACCGCGGACTGGGACCTCCCGGCCCCGATAGACCGCGTCTCCGGCCGGTTCGGCGGGTTCGTCCCCATCTTCTCGATGATGGCCGCTGGCGAGTTCGGCGACAAGACCCAACTCGTCACCGTCGGGTTGGCCGTCCAGTACGGCGCGACGTCGGCCATCTGGGTGGGCGAGATGCTCGCCATCCTCCCGGTGAGTCTGGCGAACGCCTACTTCTTCCACACGTTCGCCCACCGGGTCGATATGCGGAAGGCCCACCTGTTCAGCGCGGCGCTGTTCCTGTTCTTCGGCCTCGACACCGTCGTCTCGATGGTGACGGGCTTCTCCGTCTGGGAGACGGCCGTCGGCGGCATCGCCTCCGCGGTGACCGGCCTCCTGTGACCCGTGACCTGCGACCCCCGGCGGCGTTCGGTTCGCTCCAGTTCGTCCCGGTCGTGTCGGGTTCGCTCCCCTCGTGTTCGGTTCTGTCCACTCGGGACCGGTTCCGTCCGGTCGGGGCCGGACCCGTCCGGTTCGCCCCGCCGTCGTACCGCGGTCTCCCGTTCTGTCTCCGTGTGCTTTTTGTACGGTCTCGCGTAGTCGCGTGACGTGACGAATCTCGCTCCCTCTCTCCTCGCCGGCGTCGTCTTCGGGCTGGCGTTGGCCGCGCCGCCCGGTCCGATGAACGCGATTATCGCCGAGGAGAGCGTTCTCCGCGGGTGGTTCGCGGGGTTCAAGGCCGGACTCGGCGCGATGACGGCGGACGCCATCTTCTTCGTCCTCGCGGCCCTCGGCGTCGTCGCGTTCGTCGAACGGTTCCCGACGGTTCGCGCGGCGATGGTCGGCGTCGGCGGCGTCCTCATGCTCTACTTCGCGTACGGCGCGGCCAGAGACGTTCGCAGTTCGTTCGGAGCGGACGCTCGCGGCGACGGCGGCGCGGACGCCACGGACGACGGGAACGCCGCGACGGAGGGTGCCGTGGAGTCGCGGGCGACCACCGGGTTCGGCAAGGCGTTCCTCCTCGCCCTGACGAACCCCTACCAGATTCTGTTCTGGCTCACCATCGGCGTCGGACTGCTGAAGCCCGGCACGCTGGACGTTCTCGCGGAGACGCCGTACGTCGGCGGCGAACTCGCCGGGACGCTCGTCGTCGAGACGGGGTCGCCGGCGCTCGTCGTCGGCTTCTTCGGCGGTATCGTCCTCTGGGTGATGGGCTTCCCGGCGGCGCTCGTCGGCGCGGAACGGCGCGTGGACGCCTTCGCGCCCGTCGTCGCGGGCGTCAGCGCCGTCGTCCTCACGGGGTTCGGCGTCCTCTTTCTCTCGCAGGCGGCGGGCGGTCTGCTCTGAGCGGCCGTCCCCCGGCCGTCGTCACCGTCGTCGGCCGTTCCGGACGAGAAAAGGTATGAACCGTCGCCGAAGAGAGGCACGTATGTTCGACAAATCGACGTGGATTCAGCTCCCGCGGAACGTCCTCGTGGGCCACGGGGTGTTGGACGAACTCTCTGCGGCGGTGGGGGAACTCTACCTCTCGGGGCGGCCGCTACTGGTGACGAGTCCGACGCCGAACGACATCGCGGGCGACCGGGTTCGCGCCCAGTTCGACGACCCCACGACGATCACCATCTCGGAGGCCAGCTTCGACTCCGTCGAACGCGTCATTGAGGCGGGAAGGGAGATGGACGCGGGCTATCTCGTCGCCCTCGGCGGCGGCAAGGCCATCGACACCGCGAAGATGGCCTCCGACAGCCTCGACTGCGGGTTTATCTCCGTGCCGACGGCGGCGAGTCACGACGGCATCGTCTCCGGGCGGTCCTCCATCCCGGAGGGCGACACCCGCCACTCCGTCGCCGCCGACCCACCGTTGGCCGTCGTCGCCGACACGGAGATTCTCGCGGACGCGCCGTGGGAACTCACCACCGCCGGATGCGCGGACATCATCTCGAACTACACCGCGGTGAAAGACTGGCAACTCGCCCACCGCCTGAAGAACGTCGAGTACTCGGAGTACTCGGGCGCGCTCTCGCAGATGACCGCCGAGATGCTCGTCGGCAACTCGGACTCCATCAAGAAGGGCCTCGAAGAGTCCGCGTGGGTCGTCGTGAAAGCGCTCGTCTCCTCGGGTGTCGCCATGTCCATCTCGGGGTCCTCGCGGCCCGCTTCCGGCGCGGAGCACCTCTTCTCGCACCAACTCGACCGCTTGGTCCCCGGCCGCGCCCTCCACGGCCACCAAGTCGGCGTCGGGTCCATCGTGACCGAGTACCTCCACAGCGGCGAACAGGGCGAGTGGCGCGACATCCGCGACGCTCTCGATACGATGGACGCTCCCACCACCGCCTCGGAACTCGGTATCTCCGACGAGACGGTCATCGAGGCGCTGACCACCGCCCACACTATCCGCGACCGGTACACCATCCTCGGCGACGGCGTCAGTGAGGAGGCGGCGATAGAGGCTGCGACGTTCACGGGCGTAATCTAACGCCCCCACCTTTTTCGAGGGGGTCCTCGCGTGCCTCCAGCACGCTCGAACCCCCTCCAAAAATCTGGACCAAAAAGGCCGCGACTCGCTCACTCCGTTCGCTCGTCGCGGTACAGTACAGTACGGAACTTCCCGTAGCATCTCTCAGCGGTGTTCTCTCGGCCGGCGGTTGACGATACCTCCGGTGACGACTCGTCGGAGCGGTCCCGCCAGAGGCGTACCCGGGAACCTCTCAAACCGAACCGGTAGGCGTAGACGAGATACCCGGCGGCGAACGACCCCGTCGTAACCGTCCGGACGACGGCAATCGTCCCGAGGTTCCGGTGTCTCACGGGGCCGTATCCGACAACCGCGACGGTGAGGACGGCAAGCGCGGCCCCCGCCGCGGCCAGATGCAGCCAAAAGAAGCCCTCGAACATCCTCGGTTCGGTGACTCCCCACGCGATTCCGAGCACGCTCCCTGCGACTATCCGTTTCGAGGAGGGCACACCGAGTAGCGACCGTCGCTCCGCTAAATATCGTCTCTACCGGGCGTTAGCGGTGTACGTGGGGGCCCGAATCCGTAGGAGGCCGTCTCGATTCTCGTTTCGGTCGAAGTAGGCGACTGACCGCGTACGCGGCCGAACCGCGCCGCGAAACCCCGCCCGGAATCCGAAGACGGAAGGCGGTTCCTTTCGAAGTCGCCCGTATGGCAACCGCGAGCGCCGACAATCCGGTGAAGGAACACCCCGCGGCGGTGACGGCGGTGCTCTCCGTCGTGGGCTACGGCCTCGTCGTCGGCACGTTCCTCGGGTACGTCCCCGGCACCGTCTTCCCCGACCTGTCTTTGGCCGAGGTGAACCTGCTTTCGGACGCCATCGCCCTCGTGAACGCGGTGAACGTCGTCGTCATCGCCGCCGGGTGGCGGTGGATTCGGCGCGACGAGGTGCGGAAGCACGCCGCCGCGATGGTCGCCTCGTTCGCCCTCATCCTCGTCTTCCTCGTGATGTACCTCGCGAAGATAGGCGGTGGCGGGACCAAGGAGTTCGTCGGCCCGACGGCCGTCTACTACCCGTACCTCGCCATGCTGGCGATACACATCCTCCTCTCCATCGTCGCGGTGCCCGTCGTCCTCTACGCACTCGTCCTCGGAGTGACGCACTCGCCGGGCGAACTGCGCCGCGACACGCCGCACCGACGCGTGGGCCGTATCGCCGCCGGGTCGTGGCTCCTCTCTCTGTCTCTGGGCGTCGTCACGTACTTCCTGTTGAACCACCTCTACGGCTGGAAGTACGTCGAATCCGCGACGGCGGCACTCGTCGCCGCCCCCCTCTGAGGCGGGCGGCGAGCGTCGCGGCACCGCTTGAACCGCCTCGAATCGCACGCGGAAATGCTGAGGGTTTTTATCGGACGGAGACAAGCCGTGGGATATGCGAATCGCGTTCGTCTCGATGTACACCGAGCAACGTCGCGCCGACGGTGCGACGAGACGGACGCGGCGGACGGCGGAACTCCTCGCCGCGCGCGGCCACGACGTGACCGTCCTCTGCGCGCGGTGGTGGGAGGGCGACGTGTCAGAGTTCGAACAGGACGACGTGACGTACGCGGCCGTCACCGAGACGCCCTCGGTGGGGTCGTTCGCCTCGAAACTCCCCTTCGCCCTCCGGCGCGTCAAGCCCGACGTCGTCCACGCCGCCAACAGTCCGCCCTCCCACGTCACCGCTGCGAAGACGGCGGCGCGGTTCCTCCGCACGCCGGTGGTCGTCGACTGGTGGGACGAACGCGAGGAGGACTCGAAGGGCGCGAGCAAGCGCGCCGCGCGCGCGGCGAAACGCGTCATCGCCCCCTCCCGAATGGTCAAGACCCACGTCCGGGAGTACGGCGCGTCCGAGGAGTCCGTCCGCGTCGTCCCGGAGTCCATCGACTTCGACCTCGTCCGCGAGAGCGACGTGGAGGCCCGCGCGGACATGGTGTACGCCCGCGACATCGACGAGCACGCCAACGTCGAGTCGTTCTTCCTCGCCCTCGCGGAACTGCGCGACAGGGACTGGCGCGCCGCCGTCGTCGGCGACGGCCCGGAACTCGACGCCGCCAAGCAGACGGCCGCCGAACTCCGCATCGACGATCGGGTGGAGTTCCTCGGCGACCTGCCGCCGGAGGAGTTCGTCCCCGTCATGAAAGGCGCGCGGGTGTTCGCACAGACCGCCGCCGTCGAACCGTTCGCGAACGAACTGCTGTGGGCTCTCGCCTGCGGGTGCGTCGCCCTCGTGGAGTACCAAGCGCGGTCCAGCGCGCACGAACTCGTCGAGAACTGCGACCGGGGCGTCCGCGTGACGAGTCCGCAGGAACTCGCGCGCGAAATCGCCGTCGCCGCCCGCGCCGACGAGATGACGGTCAACGAGGCGTTCGCCGACTACGACCACTCGACCGTGGTCCGGCAGTACGTGGACTGCTACACCGAGGCCGTCGAGGACTACGGGTACTTCTAACCACCCTTTTTCACGGGGTCCTCGGCGACGGCGATGCCGTCACCGGACTGCGTCCGGTGGGCCGCCGAACGAAGTTCGGCGACGTCGCCTCGAACCCCGCCAAAAACGCTGGACCCAAAAAGGCCGCGACTCGCTCGCTGACGCTCGCTCGTCGCGGTACGATAGGACGGCACCGCTCCCGCCTCACGAGCCAGCGAAGCTGACCGCTCTCGGGGCCGAAAAATCGGAGAAAGGCGGTCGGAATTACTCCTCGTCGTCGAGTTCGTAGTCGCCGCCGTACTTCAGGAAGAAGAACGCCAGACCGAGCGTGGCGACCATCGCGAACGTGGTGGCGACGCCGAGCGTCTTCGCCGAGTTGGGGACGGACGGCACTTGCTCGGGCGCGGGCGTCGAGATGGACTCGACGACTTCGAGCGTCCCGACCATGCCCGCGGACTGGTGGGGTTCGCAGTAGTACTCGTACGTGCCGAGGGTGTCGAACGTGTGGCTGTAGGTGAATCCGGAGTTCTCGATGGGTTTGTGACCCGACCAACTCGCGCCGTCGGGGATGGTGTCGGGGACGACGTTGTGGTTGTCCGACTTCCAGACCCACTTGACCGTCGTGCCGGGCGTCACCTGCGCCGGTTGGTCGGTACCGGGCTTGAACACGAGGTCACCGCCGGGACCGACCTCTATCGTCTGCGTACCGCCGCCGCCACCGCCACCGCCTCCGCCGCCGGAGGATTCGTTGCCGCCGCCGGAGGTTCCGGTTCCCCCGCCCGAGGTTCCGGTCCCTTCGCCGCCGGACGCCGTGCTCGTACCCGTTTCCTGCGCCGCGGCGGTCCCTGCCGCTCCTGCGACGGCCGTCGCCCCGGTGGCGGTCCGAAGGAAGGCACGACGGGACATCTCCGCGTTGCCGTCAGTCATAGTCGGGGGTTGGGAGTCGGCTGTAGTGAATACTTTGGTTTACGGCTCGCGGAGAGGGGGGTCCGTCCCCCGGCGGCGACTGTCGGCGACGCGCGACGGCCGTCGGCGACGGTTCAGTAGGCGTAGTCGTATTCGCCCGTCTCGCTCTCTAAGAACGCCGCGAGGAGGTCGATGGTCGCGTCCACGTCGGCGACGTGCGCGCTCTCGGTCACGGTGTGGAGGTACCGCGTCGGCACGGAGAGCGCGCCGACCGGCTTCGCGCCGTGGGTGTTCTGAAAGCCCGCCGTGTCCGTGCCGCCCGCGGGCAGGATCTCCATCTGGTGGGAGATGTCCTCCGATTCGGCCACCGACCGGAGGCGGCGGTGGACCTTCGGACTCGTGATGACGCTGCCGTCTTTCAGCTTTATCGCCGTCCCCTCGCCGAGCTCCGTCACGCGGTCGCCCGCCTCGAACCCGGGCACGTCGTTGGCGACGGTCACGTCGAGTGCGATGGCGAGGTCCGGGTCGATATCGACGCCGAGGGCCTTCGCCCCGCGGAGTCCCACCTCCTCCTGCACCGTCGCGGCGAAGTGGACGGTCACGTCGGGGTCCTCGATTCGCTTCGCGGCTTCGAGCATCGAGAACAGGCAGACCCGGTCGTCGAGGGCCTTCCCCGTCACCACGTCGCCCATCTCCACCGTCGTCTGCTCCATCGTCACCACGTCGCCGACGGATACCGCGTCCTTCGCGTCCTCGGCGGAGAGGCCCACGTCGACGTGGACGTCCTCAACTTTCGGGGCCTTCTCCTTCTCCTCCTCGGAGAGGGTGTGCGGCGGCGGCGACCCGATGACGCCCGGCACGTCGCCGTCCTCGGTGTGGATGCGGACGCGTTGGGCCTTCAGGACGCGCGGGTCCCACCCGCCGAGGGCGTCGAGTTGGACGAACCCGTCGTCGGTGACGTGACGCACCATGAAGCCTATCTCGTCCATGTGGGCGGCGACGGCGACGGCGTAGTCCCCGTCGCCCTCGATGGTGCCCACGACGTTTCCCATCGCGTCCGAGCGAACCTCGTCCACGCTCGATTCGAACTCCCGGCGAACCGCGTCGCGGACGCGGTCCTCGTACCCCGGGACGCCGCTCGTCTCCGTCAGTTCCTTCAGGAGGTCGAAGTCGAACTCGTAGTCGGCCATGGACTCCCTTCCCGACGCCGCCGCAAAAAGACTCGCGTCCCGGTAGAACGGTAAACTCGTTTGCCGTGGTTCCGGAACGCTTTTGCGCCTCATGTGACCATTGGGTGCCATGGCAGACGCCGAATCGGAACTCCGCTCCGAACTTCGAGACGCGTTCGAAGGTGCCGACTTCCCCGTGAAAAACCAGATGGACCTCGTCCCCGCCCTCCCGAACGGGCCGGGCACTCGCTTCGAGGCGAACGACGGCGAAGTCAGCTTCACCGCGATGGAGATGGCCGCGAAGCTCGGAAGCCACCAGAGCTTCCCCTACGATGACGTCGATACCCTCGTGGACGACATCATCGAGGGCCTGAAGGCCGAAGGGATGCTCTGAGTCGCGGTCGAATCCCGTCCGACGACCGAAAGAACTTCAGCCGGTCGCTCGGGACGCGTCGGTAATGACGACTGCGTTACTCGAACTCCTTCCCGAACTCCTCGAACTACTGTTCTACGGCGCCGGGTCGCTCGGCCTCTCGGCGGCGGCGCTCTACGCGGAGTCCTTCGCCGTCGCCACCGCGCAGGGCGGCCAACCGAAGCTCGCCGCGTGGGCCGCGGTCATGGGCGCGGTTGCGCTCACCTTCGCGTACCTGCTCGCGACGGACAAACTCCGCCCGAAGCTGACCGAGGTCGGACGCGAGTTCCGGAGCTACTGACGGCGGACGCGGCCCCGACCACCCGAAACGTTTCCTCGCCGGCCCCCGACGTTCCCCCGTGCACGACATCGAGCGGTATCTGAACGTCAGAAGCGCCTACGGCGCGTCGTTCGGTCCCGAGGGGGAGCGCCTCTCGTTTCTCATGGACACGACGGGCGTGCCGCAGGTCTGGACGATAACGGAACCCGGCGTGTGGCCCGAACAGCAGACCTTCTACGACGAACGCGTCACGTTCGCCTCGTGGTCGCCCGAACGCGACGAACTCGCCTTCGGGATGGACGAGGGCGGCAACGAGCGTCAGCAGCTGTTCCGCTACGACCCCGGCACGGGCGAGGTGACGAACCTCACCGCGATGCCGGACGCGAAGCACCGCTGGGGGGGGTGGAGCCACGACGGCGACAGGGTCGCGTTCACCTCGAACCGCCGCGAGGAGTCCGTCTTCGACGTGTACGTGCAGGGTCGCGACGAGAGGGGCGAACGGGCGGAACTCGTCCACGAGGGCGACGGGTGGCTCACCCTCGGCGGGTGGTCGCCCGACGACGCGAAGCTCATCGTCTCGGAGGCGTACTCGAACTTCGACCAGGACGTCTCGGTCCTCGATATCGAATCGGGCGAGGTGACGCACCTCACGCCCCACGAGGGGACGGTGCGCTTCCAGAGCGCCTCGTGGGGTCCCGACGGCGAGAGCGTCTACCTCGTCTCGGACCGCGAGAGCGACACGCTCGACCTGTGGCGCGTCGATATCGACACCGGCGAGTTCTCGCTCGTCGTCTCGGACGACGAGTGGGAGATAGACGGCGTCTCGATAGACGAGGACTCCCGCCGCGTCGCCTACTCGCGGAACGCGGACGGCTACACCCGACTCACGGTGGGCGAACTCACCGCGCCCGACAGAATCGACCCGTCCTCCGAACCTGACGTGCCGCGCGGCGTCGCGGGCGGCGTCTCGTGGGGCCCCGACGGCGACCGGTTCGCCCTGACGGTGACGACGAGCACCGACGCGACGAACGTGTACGTCGTGGACGCGAAGACGGGCGAGGCCGAACGGTGGACCCGCGCGGCGACGGCGGGCATCCCGAGAGAGTCGTTCGTCGAACCGGAACTCGTCCGCTACCCGACGTTCGACGGGCGGGAGATACCGGCGTTCTTCTCGTTACCCCAGACCGACACCGGCGAGGGCGACACGCCCGTCATCGTGGACATCCACGGCGGCCCCGAGTCCCAACGCCGGCCGTCGTTCAGCGCGGTGAAGCAGTACTTCCTCGCGCACGGGTACGCCGTCTTCGAACCGAACGTCCGCGGGTCGGCGGGGTACGGCAAGGCGTACGGCCACTTAGACGACGTGGAGAAGCGCATGGACTCCGTCGCGGACATCGAGGCGGCGGTGGAGTGGCTTCACGACCACCCCGCGGTGGATCCGGACCGACTCGTCGCCATGGGCGGTTCCTACGGCGGGTTCATGGTGCTGGCGTCGATGACGGAGTACCCCGACCTGTGGGCCGCGGGCGTGGACATCGTCGGCATCGCCAACTTCGTCACGTTCCTCGAAAACACGGGCGACTGGCGGCGCGAACTCCGCGAGGCCGAGTACGGGTCCTTAGAGGAGGACCGCGAGTTCCTCCAGTCCATCTCGCCGCTGAACAACATCGAGCGGATTCGCGCGCCGCTTTTCGTCCTGCACGGCGAGAACGACCCGCGCGTCCCCGTCTCGGAGGCGCACCAACTCGTCGAGGAGGCGAGCGCACACGTCCCCGTCCGGGAACTCATCTTCGAGGACGAGGGCCACGGCTTCTCGAAGCTGGAGAACCGCGTCGAGGCGTACTCCCGGATAGTCGATTTCCTCGACGAGCACGTCTGAGCGGGGAACCGAAGCGCCTCCGGTCCCGAGAGCGCTCCTACTCGGCGCGAAACCCGTCTCAGTAGAACCGTTTAAGAGAGAGTAGGCGTGATACGTACCAGAATGCCCTCCGGACCGAGCGATACGCGCGTTCTCGTCGTGACGACCGGCGGCGACGCCGTCTCCCGCGAGTCCGACCTCACGTCGTCGCTCGCGGCCCGCCTCCCGGGCCAGACCGTCGTCAGGTCGAGTTCGACCGCCGCGGAGTACCTCCGCGAGCTGGGTCCGACGGTGGACTGCGTCGTCTCCGTGGGCGCGGACCCCGACCTCATCCGAACGGTCTCGGAGACGGACCCTTCGATTCCGTTGGTCGTCTACGGCGAGGAGGTGCTCTGCACCCACGTAGACGCCGTCGTCCCCCCGTCGGCGAGCATCGACGACTTGGCCGCCCGCGTCCAGGCGGAGGTGTCCCAGAGCAGGGAGACGAACCACCTCGAAGAGGTCAACGCCAAACTGACGGCGCTCTCCCGCTACGCGAAGCGGATAACCGGCTGCGAGACGGTCCGCGACGTCTGCGATCGGACCGTCGAGGCGACCAACGACGCGCTGGACTTCGACTTCTGCATCGTCGCACTCGTCGAGGACGACCGAATCGTCCCGTACCGTTCGACGCTGCCGATGGAGGCGGAACGTCCCATCGGCATCGGCGAGGGTATCGCGGGGCGGACGCTCCGCGCGGGCGAACCGCAGGTGGTCGCCGACATGCAGGGGGACCCCGACGCGACGTTCAAAGAGCGGGGGTTCCGCTCCGTCGTGAGCGTCCCCGTCGGCGAGCAGGGGGTCATCCAAGTGGTCACGAAGGAGGCCGACGCCTACGACGAACGGGACGTGGAGTTCCTCGAAACCCTCGCGGGGTACACGAACGAGGCGCTCGCCCGCCTCGAACGCGAGGCGGCCCTCCGGGACGAGCGAGACCGGTTCCACGCGTTCTTCGAGGCGCTTCCGGTGCCCGTCGCGTACGTCGAAGCCGAACGGCGCGGGGAGGCGTCCGTCCGCGAGATAAACGCCGCCTACGAGCGGACGTTCCCCGAGGCCGCGGACGCACTCGGCGCGGACGCGGCGACGGCGTTCCCGACGGCGGAGGAACGGCGACTCGTCTCGGACCGCCTCCGGGACGCCGACCTGGTGGATCGAAAGATAGAGCGACCGGTCCGCGAGGAGGGGTCCGACTCGTTCACCGTGGTGCTCGTTCCGCTCGAACGGATCGGCCTGTCGGCGTCGGGCTACCTCGTCTACGTCCCCGAGGCGGTGCCGACCGACGAATCAGGGACCGAGTATTCGTCCTGAACGTCCGTTAGAGTCAAACCGAACGCCGGCGAAACGTCCCCTATGAGCGCCGACGCAGAACGCGGCCAACAACAGCGAACCATCCGCTGTCTCATCGCCAAGGTCGGTCTCGACGGGCACGACCGAGGCGCGCACGTCATCTCCCGCGCCTTCCGAGACGCCGGATTCGAAGTCGTCTACTCCGGACTCCACCGCTCGCCGGACGAAATCGTCCAAGCGGCGGTCCAAGAGGACGTCGACGTCCTCGGCCTCTCCATCCTCTCGGGGGCCCACAACACGCTCGTCCCGAAGGTGATAGACGGCCTCGAAGAGTACGGCGCGTTCGACGATACGCTCGTCCTCGTCGGCGGCATCATCCCCGACGACGACCGCCAGAAACTGAAGGAGATGGGCGTCGCGGCGGTGTTCGGTCCGGGCACCTCGATGAGAGAGACCATCGAGTTCGTGCGCGAGAACGCCCCCCGCCGCGACTGATGGTCGGACCGGACGGCGGAGGCGGGCGCGACAGCGAGGCGGACGCCGACCCGGACCTGGTGGACGAACTCCTCGCCGGGCGACACCGCGCACTCGCCAGAGTCATCACCGAGATAGAGAACCGCTCGCCGGGGTACAGGGAACTCGTGTCGAGTCTGCACGCCCACACCGGCGGCGCGGACGTAATCGGCATCACCGGGAGTCCGGGCGCGGGGAAATCGACGCTCGTGGACAAACTGGCGAAGGCGTACCGCGACGCCGGACTGACCGTCGGCGTCATCGCGGTGGACCCCTCCTCGCCGTACTCCGGCGGCGCGGTCCTCGGCGACAGAATCCGCATGGCGTCGAACGTCGGCGACATGGACGTGTTCTTCCGGTCGATGAGCGCTCGGGGGCAACTCGGTGGCCTCTCGACGGCGACGTCGGACGCCGTGAAGGCCCTCGACGCGTTCGGCAAGGACAAGATAATCGTCGAGACGGTCGGCGCGGGGCAGAACGAGGTGGACGTCGTCCGCACCGCCGACACCGTGACCGTCCTCGTCCAACCCGGAAGCGGCGACGACGTGCAGATGCTGAAGGCGGGCATCCTCGAAATCGGCGACGTGTTCGTCGTCAACAAGGCCGACATGGAGGGGACGCCCCGGACCGTCGCCGAACTGGAGGAGATGATCCACCTCCGCGAGAACCCCGGCGCGATGCTCGATTCGGGCCACCACGGGAGCGACGCCGTCGGCGGCTTCGACTCCGTCCCCGGCGACGGGGCGGGTCACGGAGGGAGCGAGGCGGACGACGGGGCAAGCGAGGCGGACGGCCGAGAGACGGAGGCCGAGGAGTGGGAACCCGTCGTCGTCGAGACGGTGGCGACGACGGGCGACGGCGTCGAGGAACTGGTGGAGACGCTCGACTCCCACGCGGCGTTTCTCGACCGGACGGGCGCGCGCGCGGAACTGGAGCGCACGCGCTACGCCGAGGAGATACGCCAACTCCTGCGGAGCGACGCGAACGCCATCGTGGAGGAGGAACTGCGGCGGCGCGGCGGCGCGGCGGCGTTCGCGGAACGCGTCGCCGACAGGGAGACGGACCCCTACGCCGTCGCCGAGGACGTCCTGCGACCGATTCGGGAGTGCGTCGAGGCGCGGCGCGACGACTCCTGACCGGCGTTCGACCGGCGTCCGGGCGACGAACCGGGGGGCGGAGAACCGCCCTCGGACGGCTAAGCGCCGCCTAACTCCGGCGATCCGGTACGGATCGGCGTGATAATATAAGAGCGTCGCACGCGTATTTCACCCAGCATGAGACTCCGAAACGCAGTCGGCGCAGTCGCCGTCGGTGTGGGCATCGCCGCCGCCACGAACCGCGTCCTCTCGCGTCGGACGCCGTCGCTGGATCCCGCGCTCTCCGGCGACCAGCGGACGTTCCGGTGGCGCGGCATCGACGTCCACTACACCGAGGCGGGCGACGAGGAGGCGCAGGACCTCGTCCTCCTGCACGGCATCAACGCCGCCGCGTCATCGGGCGAGTTCCGCGAGGTGTTCGACGCGCTGGCGGAGGACTACCACGTCGTCGCGCCGGACCTGCCGGGGTTCGGGATGTCCGACCGGCCGCCGCTTCGGTACTCGGCGGCCCTCTACGAGGACTTCGCGGGCGACTTCCTCGCGGCGTTCGACGACCCGGCGGTGGTCGCCTCCTCGCTCACGTCGGCGTACGTCGCCGCGGTGGCCGATGAGACGGACATCTCGCAGTTGACGCTCGTCTGCCCGACGACGCGCGGCGGCCCGGAACCGACCGAGACGGTCCGCGAACTCCTCCGCGTCCCGGTGGTCGGCGAGGCCCTGTTCAACCTGCTGGGGTCGAAGCCCGCGATCCGCTACTTCAACGCCGACCACGGCTACTACGACCTCTCGAAGGCGAGCGAGGAGTGGATGGAGTACGAGTGGCGGACGGCCCACCAACCGAACGCGCGGTTCGCCCCGGCGTCGTTCGTCAGCGGCTATCTCAACTCGGAGGTCGATCTGACGGAGGCGCTCTCGGAACTCGACGCGACGACGACGCTCGTGTGGGGCCGGGAGGCGGAGATTACGCCGCTCCGCGACGGGCGCGTCCTCGCGAGCAAGGCGGACGCGAAACTCGTCGTCTTCGACGACACGAAACTCCTCCCGCACGTGGAGTTCCCCGACCAGTTCGTCCGCACCGTCCGCGAGGATCTGGCGGTCCCCGCCTGAGCCGACGCCTCACACCGGTCGGAGGACGACCACCGACTCGCCCGTGTTCGGATTTTCCTCGGCGTCCGCGTACACGCGCCGTCCCACCGACGGGTCCGGCGGGTCGTCCGACAGACCGCCGAATGCGCCGGTCAGTCTGACCGGCCCGAACGACGCGATGGCCGTGACGTACGGCGTCAGCCCGGCGAAGTCCGGTCCCGCGACGTGCACCTCGGTGTACGTCTCGACGGTCCCCTCCTCGGGGAGGGGTTCCTCCCGCAGGTCCGTCGCGCCGCAGTGCGGACACGTCCGGCGGGGCGGGAGCGACCCGTGGCCCTCCGGGCACGCGAGGTAGAATCCCTCGGTAGCGCCGAGGGCCGCGATCCACTCGTCGAAGCCCGAGTCCGTCATCCGCGCACCTCCAACACGTGGACGACGGCGCTGGCGACCGTCCCGCCCGCGTTGTGGGTCACGCCGACGCGCGCGTCCGGCACGGCGTCGCTGTTCGGGTGGTCGCCGCGGAGGAGGCGCGCCATCTCGACCACCTGCGCGCACCCCGTCGCGCCGACGGGGTGTCCCTTCGCCTTCAGACCGCCGGAGAGGTTCACCGGCAGGCGGCCGTCGCGGGTCGTCTCGCCGCGTCGCGCCGCGCCGACGGCCTCGCCGCGGTCGTACAGGCCGAGTCCTTCGAGGGCCAGCACTTCGGCGATGGTGAAACAGTCGTGGACCTCCGCGACGTCCACGTCCGACGGCCCGATTCCGGCGTCGTCGTAGGCCGCCTCCGCGGCCGTTCGCGCGGCGGGCGTCCGGTTCAGCCACCGACGGTCCTGGAGGGCGAACTTGTCGCCGCCCTGCCCGGTCCCCGAGACGGCGACGGGCGCGTCTATCCCGTGTTCCTCGGCGTACTCGTCGCTGACGAGGACCACCGCGCTCGCGCCGTCGGTGATGGGGCAGGAGTCCATCAGGTGGAGGGGGTCGGCGACGGGCGGACTGTCGAGTGCCTCCTCGACGCTCACCTCGCGGCGGTACTGCGCGTACTCGTTTGCGACGGCGTTCGCGTGGTTCTTCGAGGCGACGTGCGCCAGGTCCTCGCGCGTCCCGCCGAACTCCTCGAAGTACGCGCGGGCCATCAGGGCGTACGCGCCGGGGAACGTCATCCCCGCGCGCACCTCGAACAGTTCGTCCGCGGCGATGGCCAACGACTCGGTGACGGCGGCCGTATCGAGGTTCGTCATGCGCTCCATCCCCCCGGCGAGGAGGACGTCGTGTTCGCCCGAGCGGATTCCCCTCACCGCTTCGCGGACGGCCACGCCCGAGGAGGCGCAGGCGGACTCGTGGCGGGTCGCCGGCGCGTCGAGACCGGCGGCCTCGGCGACGAGGGGGCCTTGGTGTCCCTGTCGCTCCGCGAGTGCGCCCATGAAGTTCCCGTAGTGGACGGCCTCGAAGTCGTCTCGGGGCGCGCCGGCCTCCTCGCGGGCCGCGAGTGCGGCCTCCGCGAACAGGTCGCGTCCCGTCCGGTCGGCGTGCCGACCGAACCGCGTGAGGCCGACGCCCGCGATTCGAACGTCTGTCATGCCGAAACGTACGTGATAAATGAGGTAAGAACCTGCCGGTCGCGGGCACCGCGATCCGACGGCGAGGGGGGAAACCGGCGCACTGGGTGGGACACCGTAACGGGTATTCGTACGTCGGGAGGACGGAGCGTCATGGCAGAGTGGATTGCGGAGACGTTCACCAGCGACGTCGGCTGGGACCACCTCCGGTCGCTCGTCGATATCGGCGACCGGATGGCCGGCCACCCCGGAGAGCGCGAGGCGATGGAACTGACGCGGGACGCCCTCTCGGACGTCGGCGCGCGCGACGCGCGCATCGACGCGTTCGAGATTCAGGGGTGGGACCGGGGCGAGAGCGTCGTCCGCGCGGGCGACACTGAACAGGACTGCATCGCCCTCCCCCGAAGTCCGTCCGAGGAGGCGTCCGGCGAGTTGGTCGATCTGGGCTACGGCCTGCCCGAGGACTTCGATCGGGACCTCTCGGGGAAGGTGGCGATGGTGTCCTCGACGGTTCCGGACCACTACGAGCGGTTCATCCACCGCCGCGAGAAGTACTACCACGCAGTCGAGGCGGGCGCGGCGGCGTTCGTCTTCCGCAACCACGTCCAGGGCTGTCTCCCCCCGACGGGGAGCGTCGGCACCGAGGAGTCGCCCATCGGCGACATCCCCGCCGTCGGCGTCAGCAAGGAGGTGGGCGCGCGACTCGCCCGCCGGTTCGAGGGCGAGGACGTCACCGTCTCCGTCGAGTGCGAGGCGTACCCCGCAGAGAGCGGCAACGTCCACGCCGAACTCGGGCCCGACACCGAGGAGGAGGTTCTTGTCACGAGCCACCTCGACGCCCACGACATCGCGGAGGGCGCGTTGGACAACGGCGCGGGCACCGCGATGGTCGTCGAGGTGGCGCGCGCACTCGCCGCCCGCGAGGAGGAACTCGACGCGCACGTCCGGTTCGTCTGCTTCGGCGCGGAGGAGGTGGGCCTCGTCGGGTCGGCCCGCGAGTCCGACCGGATGGGCGAGGACCGAGAGCGGATCAAGGCGATAGTGAACAACGACGGCGTCGGCGGGGGGCGGACGCTCTCTTTCTACACCCACGGATTCGACGCCCTGGGCGACGCCGTCGAGGCGGTGTCCGAGCGGTTCGACCACCCGATGTCCACCGTCCCCGAACAGATGCCGCACAGCGACCACTGGCCGTTCGTCCAACACGGCGTGCCGGGCTACATGGTCGCAAGCGAGTCGGAGGGCCGCGGGCGCGGGTGGGGGCACACGTTCGCCGACACCCTCGACAAACTCGAACCGCGGACGCTCCGCGAACAGGCCATCCTCCTGACCGAACTGACCGTCGAACTCGCCGACGAGGACACCGAGGTGCCGAAGAAAGCGCCGGAGGACATCGCCGCCGCCCTCGAAGCCGAGGACCACGCCGAGGGGATGAAGATTACCGGCGACTGGCCGTACTGAACCGGCCCCCGGCGCGGACGACTCGCCGCCGGCGCGCCCCGTCGGGCGCGCCCCGCCGAACCGCCGACTCTTTTACCGCGTCGCGGCGTATCCGGTGACGATGTCTCGCACCTGCGAGCGGGGGACCGCGGCGTCGGCGGGGGGACGAACGTGAGCGGCGACGACGCACCGACGTTCGTCGTCCGCGGCGGTTCGGAGGCGTCCGCGGTGACCGCCGCCGTCGAAGAGGCGGGCGGCGTCGTCGCCGCGCGCGTCGCCGCCGACGTCCCGTTCGACGCCGTCTCGTTCGACGCCGACGCCGACGACGTGGACGCCGTCCTCGCCGTCGGGGAAGCGGCGCTTCTCTCCCGCGTCGACGGCGAAACCCCGCCGGTTCTCCCCGTCGACGCCGGCTACGGCCGACACTCGCTCGATTCGTCGGCGGTCGGACTGGCCGTCGAGGCTGTCCGCTCCGACGAGGCGCGGACGGTTCGCCACCCGACGGTGAGCGTCCGCGTCGGCGGGGAGGCGGCCGGGCGCGCGCTGACGGACGTGACGCTGATGACGAGCGAGCCCGCTCGAATCTCCGAGTACGCCGTCGCGGAGCGGCCTCCTTCGGGCGGCCCGACGGACGTCGAGGGGGGCGCGGAGGTGGACTCGTTCCGGGCCGACGGCGTCGTCGCGGCGACTCCGCTCGGAAGCGCGGGGTACGCCCGCGCCGCCGGAGGCCCCGTTCTCGACGCGGACGCCGGTCTGGCCGTCGTTCCCGTCGCGCCCTACGCGACGGCGACCGACTCGTGGGTGCTTCGACCGCCGGTCACGCTGTCGGTGCGGCGCGACGACGCCGCCGTCTCGCTCATCCTCGACGACGAGGTGGTCCGGGACGTGCCGCCGGAGGTTCCGGTCGAAATCGACGCCGACGGGGAGGTTCCGCTCCTCCGCGTCCCGGGGACGGCCGGTCGGACGCGATCCTGAGTCGGCCCGACCGCTACAGAAGACGTTCTCGGAGGAGACCGCTACGGCGGGTCGCCGGTCGAACCGACGACCGGCGTCTCCCGCTCAACGGGCGGAACGCGCGTTCAGACGACGGCGTTCCAGTAGCCCTCCACGAGGAAGAAGAGGGCTTGGAACGCGGCGTAGAACAACAGGAGCACCGAGGCGCCGACGGCGGCCTTCGGCCTCTCGATTTTCTTGTCGGTTCGGGCCTCGACGCGACGAGACTCGTACTCGAAGAAGTCAGTGAGGAACAGTCCGAGCGCCAGGATGGACATGACCATCCCTCCGTGCGGTTCGATGAGCAACAGCGTGAACGACGCGAGGATGAGCAACACCGTCGTGATGCTGTGCGGGAGGAACCGCGAGAGCTCCTCGTCGTCCTCGCCGTCTTCCGCTTGGTTCACGTGCTTCCGGTGCGCGAGAACCCGCGTCACCATGTTGACGAGGACGAGGCCCAAGATGATGTACCTGATGTACGGCTCCAGCACCTCGAGCGCGCCGAGCGGGACAGCGAACTGTAGCGGTTGCATACTCCATTCTCGGTAGACGAGTCATTAGAGTTTTTCCAATCGCGTCAGAGCGGTGGCGGACGGCGCGGGCGGCGAGATGCGACTCGCTGTCGGACTGCGACGTGACGAAGCGGAGAAGGGGCGGTCGGGTCGGTTACTGCGCGCGGCGGTTCTCTATCGCCCGTTTGGCCTGCCGGCCCGCCGGGATGAGCACCCAGAACGTGAGCACACCGAGGAGGGCGAACCAGAGGAACGCGTCCAAGAGGATGACGCCGATGGTGTCGAACATCGTCATCGACTCGGTTTGGACCGGTTCGATGAGCTGTTTGCTGCTCTCGAAACTGCTCGTCCGGTACCAGCCCGCGAGGACCATCCACGCGAGACCCGCTCCGGTAAAAATACCGAGCCCCTTGATGAACTCGTCAGCCATTGTTGTCTGAATCTTCGTTGGAGTCCTCTTGAGACTTTCCCATTCCGCGAGCGCGGAATCTCGTCCCGAGCGTGTAGACGCCCGCCCCGAACCCGATAATCCCGAGAGCGACGACGGCCAACGCCGTGCTCAGGACGCCGTCGCCGACGGAGACTCCGATCGCCGAGAGGCCCCCCCGGACGATGCCGCCGAGGAAGCTGACGTTCAGCGTCGCGGCGTCCAGAAGCATGAAGCCGAACACGACGCAGACGACGGCGATGAGCGTCGAGAACACCGTCACCGTCTTGTACAGTCGCATCGGGACGACGACGTCCCGCCGCCCGTCTCGCGTCGTCGAACCGGCCGCGGAGTCGCCGGGGCCGTCTCCGTCTGTCATCGGCGACAGTACGCACAGGGGGGAGAAGGGCCTTTCCGTGTGCCGTCGCGCCGACGCGTCCCGCGAGGGGGCCGTAGCGGACGCCCGAGAAGCGGCTGACCGGCCGAGAGTTTCGCGCGCT
The DNA here is from genome assembly GCF_042662625.1 of Halopelagius fulvigenes. Lineage (GTDB taxonomy): Archaea > Halobacteriota > Halobacteria > Halobacteriales > Haloferacaceae > Halopelagius > Halopelagius fulvigenes. Next base: position 963,987 of record NZ_JBHSXH010000015.1, on the reverse strand, counting down.
CACCCGGCGCACGGTTAAACAGTTCGACAGAACCCTTAACCGACTAACTGCGCTATTTCGGGCAGTTCCCCAACTGAACCGGACGCTGATCGTACGGCGACCCCTGACGCTGCGCTCGCGTTCGATTCGGCGCGGCGACTCGCGGACGGCATCCGTCGGTGCCCGGCGACGACGAACGCCGTCGGCGACGTTCCCAGGCATCCGTTGGTCGCACGACAAACGCGCTTTCGAGCGACGGCTCTGCTCGGCGTCCGCGAGGAGGGGACCACCTCATCTATGAGTATACGACACGCTGCGGTTCCGGACGTGCTGACCGGACTGATACAGAAGTACGGCTTGGCGTTCGTGATGGTCGCGAGTTACTTCGGTTCCGGCTCCGTGTACATCGCGAGCCAAGCCGGCGTGGTACACGGCTACACGCTCCTGTGGGCCGTCCTCGGCGCCGCCCTGCTCGGATTCATGGCGCAGAATATGAGCGCCCGCTTGGGAATCCACGGGGAGTCGTTGATGGTGTTCGTCCGCCGGAAGATGGGACGACCGGCGGCGACGGCGATCGCGGTGTTCCTCTCCATCGGGTGCGTCGCGTGGACCCTCGGGTTAGTCGCCGCCGTCGGTGCGGGCGTCTCCTTCCTGCTCGGCGGGGCGGTTGGCTGGCAGCCCATCGCCGTCGTGACGACCGTCGCCGCGATTCTCGTCGGACTGCTGAACTACGAGGCCGTGGAGAACCTGATGATCGGGATGATGCTGGCGCTGATGGTCGTCTACGTCGTCGTCGCGCTTCCGAGCGGTGCGGACCCCGCGGCGATCACGCTCGGGTTCGTCCCGACTGCGGACTCCCTCGGCGCACTGACGATGGCCGCCGGCATCCTCGGTACGACCGCGCTGTGGCCGAACTTCTTCCTCGAATCGATTCTCGTCCACACGAAGGGCTGGACGGACGAGAGCGACCTCCCGGACGCGCGCAGGGACCTCGCCGTCGGCTACGCCGTCGGCGGCGTCACGACCGTCGCTATCCTCATCGCCGCGGCAGCGCTTCTGCGCCCGATGGGCTACACGTCGCTGGAGACGTTCATGACCCCGGGGAGGGCGCTGGTGGAGGTGCTGGGCACGTGGGCGATGGTGCTGTTCATTGGGGGCGTCATCGCCGCCGCCTTCAACAGCATCATCCCCATCATGTGGACGCCGGCGTACATCGTCCCGCAGGCCGCCGGGTACGACTCGCCGAGGGACACCCGGCTGTTCACGCTCCTGTTCTCCCTCGGCACCGGAATCGGCGTCCTCTCGCCGGTCGTGAGTTCGGTCCTGAACCTCTCGGTGGTCGATATGGTCATCCTGTTTCCGATGTACAACGGCATCTTCTCGCTGCCCGTCGCCGCCGTCCTCCTCTTTTGGGCCGTCAACGACGGCGAGACGATGGGCGAGTACCGAAACGGGTGGAAGCTGAACGTCGTCAACGCGCTCCTCGTACTGCTCGCGGTCGTGTTGGCCGCGCTGTCGATTCGGGACTTCCTCGGACTCATCTCGACGGGAGGGTTCTGAGCGTCCCGTGGGTCCCGCGGTTCCGTCCGCCGTCCTCGCAGCCCTCGTCGCTATCGGCCTCGTCGTCGGGTGGGAGACGGCCCGCATCGACCCCACCCGTCTGAAACTCGCGTCGGGCGTCGTCCTGATGGACGTCGGCGCGTACCTCGTCGCGTGACGAACTCGCGGGCGACGGAGACGACGCTCGTCGGTACGCGTCGATCCCTCCGAAAAACGTCCGACCCGGTTCGGGCGTGACCCGAACGAAAACGGCAGTCCGTGGGGCGGTTACCGCGGCGGGCGGAGGCGGTAGTAGCGCTTGTTGAGGCCGTACATGTACCCTTCGCGCATCGTCTTCAGCACGGCGTAGGTGACGAAGAACATCACGATGGGGAGGATGAACGTGAGGTCGAACAGCAAGTCCACGTTCATCGGCACCAAGTTCTTGATAGCCAGTATCGAGATGGTGAACGCGAAGGTGACGCCGCCGACGCCGACGGCCGCCCAGAACGGCTGTTCGACCGGCCGTCGCGCGCTACCCTTGTTGAGGAACGGCACCATCGCGATGATGCCGACGACGACGACGTTCGCTAACACCCCGTACGTCCGGTCGGCCGTCAGCTTCTGCCCGCCGAGGACGGCCAACTCGGGGTTCAGCGGACCGAGCTTCAACAGGCCGAACGACCAGTAGAGGTACCAGTCCGGCAGGATGATAGCCGGCGTGGAACTGGGGTTCGCCGGCGCGCCGATGTGCGGCGGCATCGTCGCCGAGAGGAACAGCATGATGCCGACGAAGAAGCTCGCGATAGAGAGGTTGCGAATCATCTCGTGGGGCCACGTCGGGAAGCCTAACACGTCGCGTTCGACGTAGTCGGACTCCTGACGCAGGTCCTGGTCCTCGCGGCGGGAGCGCTCGAAGTACTCGTACGTGAGGCGCGAGAGGCCGTCGCTGCGCTGTTTGCGTTCGCTCCACGTCGGCGTCTCGTCGTCGGGCGCGACGATGCCCGTGCCGTCGGTGCGAACCTGCGTTTCGTCTGCGTCGGATTCGGTGTCGCTCATTGTTGTTGTCCTATCTTAGTGCGGCTCTGCGATTCCCTGCACCCACACGATACCGATGTGGATGGCGATGAGCGTCGTCACGACGAACGGGAGCAGGAACACGTGGATGATGTACATCCGCTGTAGCGTCGACTGGCTCAGCGAGAAGCCGCCGAACAGCAACTGCGCCGCCCACTCGCCGACGAGCGGGATGGACAGCGCCATCTCGACGCCGATCTGTCCGGCCCAGTACGCCAGCTGGTCCCAGGGGAGCAGGTACCCGGTGTACCCGAACACCATCGTCAGGCTGATGAGGATGATGCCGATGAGCCAGTTCAGCTCGCGGGGCTCCTTGTACGCGCCGGTGAAGTAGACGCGGAGCATGTGGAGGAACACCGCCGCCACCATCACCTGCGCGGACCACCGGTGGATGGACCGGAGCATGAAGCCGAACTGCAGTTCGGTCATGATGAACTCGATGGAACTGTACGCCGCCGTCGGGTCGCCGGTCGCCGCCGGGGAGTAGTAGAACCCCAAGAGCGCGCCGCTTATCGCCGCGACGACGTACGCGAGCGTCGAGAACAGTCCGAGCGTGTACAGCGGATACCAGTACCAGAACTTGTTGTCGAGGTCGTACTGCTCGGTGTGGCTCTTGGGCATCTGGAGGTTGACCCGGTAGTAGAGGGTCTCCATCAGCTCCAGGTAGTCCACGATGCGGAGGCGCTTGTCCAACCAGATGAGCGTCATCAGGAACGTAGACTCGACCGGAGTCAGGTCCTTCTTCTTCATCCAGTCCTTGTGGTCGTACTCGTCTTTTCGTTCTAAGCTCATGAATTACCTCTTGTAGTACGGGTAGATGGCCCGCTTGACTTGGTCCCACGCGCCCGTACTGAACGGCACGCCGTCTACGTCCTCCTCTCGGATGTAGAGGTCCTCCCACTTGCGACGGCGTTTCTTGACGATCATCACGTCCGGGAGGAACTCCTTGCGGTAGAGCGCGAGGATGAACGCGAGGTCCATGAAGATGACCGCGAGGATGCCGCCGAGGAACATGTTCCCGGTGTCGCTGAGACCCCAGCCGGAGACGAGGCCGTAACTGAACAGGAACACGAAAACCACTTCGATGATGGTGAGGAGAACGATGGCGATGGCCGCGGCGGTGCTCTCTCTCGCCGGTTCGTACCGGTGGATATCCCCGTAGGTGCTGCCCGAGGAGGACATTATCCGTTCCTCCCCGTTCCGGTGTTCGCGGACTCGCCATACTTCAGGATGTAGAACGTGAACACCACGGTGACGATGATTCCGAGTATCGTCGCCGCGCCGACCCAGTGGGCCTGAATGGGTACGCCGAGTTCGTGGAGTTCCTTCTCGCCGCCGCCCCCGCCGCTACTGGGGTTCTCGACGACGGATATCGTCCCGACCATCCCGGCGGACTGGTGGGGTTGACAGTAGTACTCGTAGTCGCCGAGTACGTCGAACGTGTGGCTGAACGAGAACCCGGAGTTCTCGATAGGTTCGTGACCCGACCAGTTGGCGTCGCTGGGTTGGGCGTCGGGGACGACGTTGTGGTTGTCCGACTTCCAGACCCACTCAACCGTCGTTCCGGGCGCTATCTCCAGCGCTTGGTCCGTGCCGGGCTTGAATACGAGGTCACCGCCGGGGCCGACTTCGACGGTCTTCGTCGCGCCACCGCCGCCGCCTCCACCGCCGCCGGAGGTGCCGGTTCCAGTTCCGGTACCCGTCCCTTGCGCGGTTCCGGACGAGGTGCCCGTACCGGATGCGGTTCCGGTTCCGCCAGCGGACGTCGTGGTGCCGCCCTCTTGGGCGGCGGTCACGCCGGCGGCGGCAGACGCCGTCGCGGCCGCGGCAGGGACGCTTGCCGCTCTCAGAAAGTCCCGCCTTTTCATACACGATTTTCTCAGGATGGAATGCGCTTAAACCCACCGACTGCCGCCGCACCGCCCGATGCCGCCGGTTCAGGCTCCCTCGGATTTGCCCTCTGCGGTGGCGTCGGCGTCGTCTCCCCGAGGTTCGACGCGCGGACCACCCGACTCGTCGAACGGGAGGAAGTCGGGGCGGTCCCCCTCCTCCGCGCCGACCGCCCGGAGTCGGTTCCGGTACTCCTCGGCGCGGAACCGGTCCGAGAGGCGCGCGTTGGCGACGACGAGAAACAGGAAGAACCCGATGACGAGGAACACGCCCGCGACGAGGGGCGCGAAGATGGTGCTCACCGTCGGCAGCGAGGTTCCGAAGAGGCCGTTCACGGCGGGGAAGAACAGCCACACGGTCAGGAGGCCGACTCCCACGAGCATCTGCGCGCCGGCGACGACCTGTAACATCAGGTTGCCGAACTCGCCGCTCCCCTCCGTCACGTCCACCGGCCGGGGGAGCGTCACGTCCTCCGGCGGGTCGTCCACCTCGTAGTCCTCCATCGAGCAGAGCGCGACGGTCGGTTTCACGTCGCGGAGGACCGTCCCTCGGCCCTCGATGCTCCCGTCGGGGTAGACGACGGCGTACCCCTCGTCGGAGTACACCAGCAACTGGTCCTGACCGTCGCGTTCGACGCGTTCGAGGACGGCGAACACCTCTCGATAGGCGATTCGGCTCTTCAGTTCCCGCTCGACGCGGTCTAACAGCTCCTCGCCGGTTATCCACGTGTCCGGGTCGAACGCCGCCTCCCACTCGTCGAGGGACATCTTCGCCATGTCCTCGGGGCCGAAGTTATCGAAGTCGTACTTCTCCTCGACTTCCTCTCGCAACGCCCGCAGCGACTCCGCTTCGGAGTCCTCCGAGTCCGGAGGCTGGTCGTCACCCCGTCCGTCCTCGGCGTCACTCATTGCCCCACCTTCCGTCCCGAAGCCGCATAAGCACCCCGACGTTCCTCGGACGCGTCTCCGCGACGAGTAATGAGACGTATCGGTCGGAAGTACACGACTATCTGAACGTTTGGTTCCTAGATAGGGGTGTTCGGTTGTCACTACAGTAAGAACGGTGAACATACTCCGGGAGGACTCACAATTTGTTTATACTTCGTCACCCCTCTTGCACACGTTGTGAGCGATTCCACCCCGAGGAGGAATGAGGAGTCGATAGCCGACTCGCGTTCCGCTCCCGCCTCCCGCCTCGATTCGCTGTTCGACGTCCTCACCGACCAGCGTCGCCGGTTCGCCCTTCGCTGTCTCAGCGAGTACGACACCCCGATGACGCTGGCGGACCTCGCGGACGAAGTCGCCGTGCGGGAACAGGAACAGCCACTCACCGAGATTCCGGCGGAGGACGTGATGCAGGTGTATCTCTCGCTGTATCACGCGCACATCCCCAAGCTCGTCGACGTCGGGGTGGCGGAGTACTCCCAAGAGCAGGATCTGGTCTACTACGAGGAGTCTCACCGAATCGAGCGAATCCTCGACTCCCTCGCCGCGGACGAGTAGGAGTCGCTAGATTGAGGTGAGTCGAGCGCTCACGTTTTTCCTATGGACACCGGGCCGGACGCCGTCGAAGCGTTGGGGAACCTCGGTCTGACCGAGTACGAGGCGAGATGCTTCATCGCCCTCAACCGCGTTGAGCAAGCGACCGCGAAGGAGATAAGCCAGCTGTCGGACGTCCCTCGGTCTCGGGTGTACGACACCGTCGACAAACTCCACAAGCGCGGGTTGGTCGACGTCCAACAGTCGGACCCGCGGCAGTACCGGGCCGTCTCGAAGGAGCAAGCGTTCGAGAAACTGCGCTCGTCGTTCGACGAGAACGTCGAGGAGGCCGACGCGGCGTTGGAGGGGGTCGGGTCGGCTGAGACCCAAGAGCAGAAGGGCACGTGGTCGATTGCGGACGCGGAACACATCGAAGACCGAATCTTGACCCTCTTCGAGAACGCGGACGACCGGATTCACTATCTGGTCGCGGACGGATCGGTCGTCACCGAGACGATTCTGGAGGGACTGTCGGAGGCGGCCGACCGCGGAGTGACCGTCATCGCGGAAGTCCCCTCAGAGTCGCTCCGCGACCGAATCGAGGAACACGCCCCCGGTGCCGACGTTCGGGTGATCCCCGACCTCGTGGAGTCCAACACCGTCGTCGACAAGTGGCCGGGTCAGTTGGTGATGGGCGACCAGCAGTCGGTCCTCGCGAGCGGTCTCGAAACGGGGGACGGTCCGTGGAGCAAGCGGGAGACGGCGGTGTGGTCTCACGGCTACGACCACGGGTTCGCCGCGTGGATCCGGGAACTGCTCGACGACAGATTAACGGAGTCTTAATCGCTTCGGCGGGCGGGTAGGCGTTCCACGTCCGGTCGCGCGTCGCGGCGGAGTCGGGCCCTTTAGGACGGCCGGGGTTCAATCCCGTCTGATGGTATCCGAGACGGCCATCGCCACGGGCGCGGCCCTGATGGTCACCGCGAGTTTTCCCTTCTACATCTACGGCGCGTGGATAATGATAGACGCCGAGACGGTGACGTGGGGCGTCCTCACCTACCACCTGAAGTTCATCGTTCCGGGTCTCGTCCTCAACACGATTCCGGTCGTCGGGTGGATGATTCCGCGGTTGTTCAACCAGTTCGGGGGACTCGCCGCCCTGCACGCGGTTCTCGGCCTGCAGGCGTACGCGCTACTGGTGTTCGCACTCACCGGTATCGTCCGCATCCTGCAGGTCAAACGCGAGGCGGACCTGTACGACAACCCCGACCAGGACGTCGACTTAGACGACCTCCACGAGAACATGGGCGCGTGGCGTGGCCGCCTCCGAATCGGCGTGTTCGGGTACGTCCTCTTCTGGATATTCGCGTGGGTACTCGGCATCTACCGGTACGTCACGGGATACATCGTCTGACTCAGTCCCACGTCTCGCCGCTCGCGAGGTCCACGTCGTGGTCGAGTTTCGAGGAGGGACAGATCTCTTCGAGGACGCAGTCGGCGCAGTCGGGGTTGCGCGCGGTGCAGGTGGCCCGGCCGTGACTGATGAACAGGTGCGTCAGCTGTTGCCAGTCCTCCTCGGGGACGACCGGCATGAGGTCCGTCTCTATCTTCTTGGGCGTCTCCTCCTCGGTGATGCCGAGTCGGCGCGAGAGGCGTTGGACGTGGGTGTCGACGACGATGCCCTCGACCACGTCGTAGCCGTGTTGGAGGACGACGTTCGCCGTCTTCCGACCGACGCCCTTCAGATCGGTGAGTTCGTCCATCGTGTCGGGCACCTCGCCGCCGTGTTCGTCTCGTATCGTCCGCGCCGAACTGACGACGTAGTCGGCCTTGCTGTTGTGGTACGTGACGGAGCCGAGTATCTCGGAGAGTTCGTCCACGTCGGCCTCCGCGTAGTCGTCCACCGTCTCGTACCGGTCGAAGAGTTCCTCGGTCGCCTGATTCACCCGTTCGTCGGTGCACTGCGCCGACAGCATCACCGCGATGAGCAGTTCGAGTCGGTTCGAGAAGTTCAGCGAGATGGTGGAGTCGGGGTACTCCTCGTACAGACGGTCGAGTACCTCGCGTACCTGTTCCTCCCGAGAGTCGAGGCGCGTGCCCATATCCGCCAGTGGGACGGGGCGGTGTTGAGTGGTTCGGGTTCGGACGCGAAGAACTAACGTCACCGCGCGCGGAGGCGAACGTATGGCAGAGAGCGACGCAGAGACGGGGCGGTTCGGGTCGCAAGCGTGGCGCGCGGGCGCGGGGACGGGCGTCGGCTATCTCCTCGTCCTCGCCGCGATGTTTCTCGCCCTGTTCGTCGTGCCGTACCTGTTGTTCAGCGCGCTGTAGCGGCCGCTCGGCGGTCGAAAAACGGAGAAGGTCGGTCGGCTGTGCGGTTACGCGAACGCTCGGGAGACGGCGTCTTCCTCGTTGGCCTCGGCCTGAATCTTCTCCCACGCCTCCACGAAGTCGGTCATGTATATCTCCGTGCGGTCGTCGCGGATGGCGAACATCCCGGCCTCGGTGCAGACGGCTTTGATGTCGGCGCCGGAGGCGTCGGAGGCCATCTCGGCGAGGGCCTCGAAGTCCACGTCGTCGGCGACGTTCATGTTGCGCGTGTGGATTCTGAAGATGATGGAGCGACCCTCCTCGTTCGGCTTGGGCACCTCGATGAGGCGGTCGAACCGACCGGGGCGGAGAATCGCGGGGTCGAGCATGTCGAAGCGGTTCGTCGCCGCGATGATGCGAATCTCGCCGCGTTCGTCGAAGCCGTCCATCTCAGAGAGCAACTGCATCATCGTGCGCTGAACCTCGGCGTCGCCGGACGTCTTCGAGTCCGTCCGCTTCGAGGCGATGGCGTCTATCTCGTCGATGAAGATGACGGCGGGTTCGTTCTCGCGGGCCACCTCGAAGAGGTCCCGGACGAGCTTCGCACCCTCGCCGATGAACTTGTGCACGAGCTCCGACCCGGCCATCTTGATGAACGACGCGTCGGTCTGGTTCGCGACGGCCTTCGCCAGCATCGTCTTCCCGGTGCCCGGCGGGCCGTAGAGGAGAACGCCGGACGGCGGGTCGATGCCGACCTGCTCGAACATCTCGGGGCGTTCGAGGGGCATCTCGACCGTCTCGCGGACTTCCTGCATCTGCTCTTCGAGGCCGCCGATGTCCTCGTAACTGACATCGGGGCTGTGTTCGACTTGCATAACTCGCGCCCGAACGTCGGTTTCGTTGTCCAGACGCTTGACGATAGAGAGGGAGTTGTTGACCGCGACGCGCGAGTCCGGTTCGAGTTCGTCGCGCATCTCGTCGGTAACTTCCGTGACCGCCTCCTGGTTGTTGCCGTGTTGCTTGATGATGACGCCCTCGTCCGTTATCTCTTGGACGGTGGCGACGAACAGCGGCGACTGCTTGAGTTTCTTGTTCTCGTGCGTGAGGCGTTCGAGTTTCTGCTGGAACTTGTTGTTTTCCGCGTTGGCGTCCAGCAACTTGTCCCGCATCTCTTCGTTCTGAGATTCGAGAATTTCGAGGCGCTCTTGGAGAGCCTTAATTTTCTCCTGCTGCGACGTCGTCTCCTCATCGTACGGAAGTTCGACGTCGTCCACAGTATCGGTCATCACCAGCCGTAGGGGACGGGTTCATAAGAGGCTTCGGGTAGCCCTAACCCTCTCGCCGGGACGAACGTCGTTTCAGCCATTTCGTTCGCGCTAGCGTTCAATCGTTTAATATTCGCTTAGGTAATATTTCTATACAGCAAATATTATTAGGCTACATCTCCGAGTGAGATGCAGAATGAGCACCACCGAGGCAGTCGCCGCAGAGGAAGGGACCTCCGACCGATGGGAGCCGATACGGGAGATGCCCCCAAGCGCGAAACTCGTGGCGAAGGTCCTCGACTACAACGACACCATGACGCAGAGCCAACTCGCCGAGGAGACGCTTCTGCCGCCGCGGACTGTCCGGTACGCCCTCTCCCGACTGGAGGACGCCGACGCCGTCGACTCCCGGTTCTCCTTCTCCGACGCGCGAAAGCGTCTCTACACGCTGAACATTTAAGTCAGATAACGGGGTCATTCGCCCCGTGACGCAGACGCCACCACGCCAGACGACGGCCGACGTATCTGACTTCGACGCCGTCGCGTCCGACTCCGCCGCGGCCGCATCCGACCCGAACGAGGGGGTTCGGGACGCCCTCCGCGAACTCGCCGAGGGGACCGCACCTCGGAGGGGGGCGTCGTACGAGGCGACCATCGACGACGCGGTAGCGCGCTTGCCGTGCGCGCGCGACGCCGCGGCGTTCGTCGCCGAGGGGAACGTCGATGCCCTCGCGCGCGCCGTTGGGGAACGCCCGCGCCGCGGGCGACGAGGCGGCGGTCGAACGCGGCCGTCGCGCACTCGCCGTCCTCCGGCGACTCCGGGCGGCGGCCGAAACCGACGCCGAGGGTGGGGACGCCGACCAGTTTCGCTCTGGTCGCGGAACGGTTTTACCGGGCGCTGGCCAACCTCGGGACAGATGACACGGGTGATACACACCGGCGACACCCACATCGGGTACCAGCAGTACCACTCGCCGGAACGCCGCCGCGACTTTCTCGACGCCTTCGAGCAAGTGGTCGAAGACGCCGTCTCGGAGGGCGTGGACGCCGTCGTCCACGCGGGCGACCTGTTCCACGACAGGCGGCCCGAACTCCGCGACTTGCTCGGGACGCTCTCCGCTCTCCGCCGCCTCGACGAGGCGGACGTACCGTTCTTGGCCATCGTCGGCAACCACGAATCGACGCGGGGCGGACAGTGGTTGGACCTCTTCGAGAACCTCGGACTCGCGGAACGACTCGGGCGCGAACCCAGAGTGGTCGGCGACACCGCCTTCTACGGACTCGACCACGTGCCGGAGTCGCGCCGCGACGACCTGACGTACGACTTCGAACCGCACGACGCCGCCCACACCGTCCTCGTCGCGCACGGACTGTTCACCCCCTTCGCGCACGCGAACTGGGAGACGGAGACGGTCCTCTCGGAGTCGAACGTCTCGTTCGACGCCGTCTTGCTGGGCGACAACCACGCGCCGGGCGTCGAGGAGGTGCGGGACACGTGGGTCACCTACTGCGGGTCGACGGAACGGGCGAGCACCAGCGAGGAACCCGGACGCGGGTACAACATCGTCGCCCTCGACGGCGAGGTAGACATCCGCCGGAAGTCGCTCAACACCCGGCCGTTTCGGTTCGTCTCGGTCGAACTCAAGGAGGGCGAGGGCGTCGAACGCGTCCGCGAACAGGTCCGCCAATACGACCTGACGGACGCCGTCGTCGTCGTCGAGGTGACGGGCGAGGGCGAACCGGTGACGCCCGCCTCGATAGAGGAGTTCGCCGCCGAACGCGGCGCGCTAATCGCCCGCGTGACCGACCGCCGCGAACTGGAGACCGACTCGTCGCTGGACGTCTCCTTCGCCGATCCCGACGACGCGGTGCGAGAGCGAGTGTCCGACCTCGGCCTCTCGACGGCCGCCCTCGACGTGGACGAGACGATTCGCGCGAGCAAGACGCCCGACTCGAAGGTCCGCGAGGAGGTCCGGTCGCGCGTCGCCGCCCTCGCGGACGAGGGGGACCTGTCGGCGTTCGAGGCGGCCGAGGCGGCCGAGACGGACGCGGACGCCGGCGAGGATTCGGAGACGGACGCGGCAGATTCGACCGAGGGAGACGGAACCGCGGACGCCGCCTCCGCCGAGGAGACGCCGTCGCCGCCGGACGAGACGGCCGTCGAGGCGGTGGCCGCCGCCGAGAACGGACGCGCGGCGGCGGCCGACGCGGAAGCAGGTGCGGACGCCGAACCCGACGCCGACGCGACGGCGGACGGTGACGCGGACGCGAACCCGGATGCGGAGACGAATGCGGATCCGAACCCGGAGGCGGACGAGAACGCGGATCCGAACCCGGATGCGGAGACGGAACGGGACGCGCAGGCGAACGGGCAGTTCACGATGGAGGACTTCTAGATGCGCTTCGACCGAATCAAACTCCGGAACTTCAAGCCGTACGACGACACCGACCTCCAGCTTTCGGACGGCGTCACGGTCATCCACGGGTTGAACGGGAGCGGGAAGTCCTCCCTTCTGGAGGCGTGTTTCTTCGCCCTCTACGGCGCGCACGCCCTCGACGAGAACCTCGGCGACGTGATGACGACCGGCGAGGACGAGACGGAGATAGAGCTGTGGTTCACCCACGACGGCGAGGAGTACCACGTCGAACGCCGCCTGCGCCGGTCCGGCGACCGGGTGCAGACGGCGACCTGCACGCTCGACGGCCCCGGCGTCGAGGTGGACGGCGCGCGCGACGTGCGTTCGTTCGTCGCCTCCCTCCTCCGGATGGACGCGGAGGCGTTCGTCAACTGCGCGTACGTCCGGCAGGGCGAGGTGAACAAACTCATCAACGCGACGCCGGCCCAACGGCAGGACATGATAGACGACCTCCTCCAACTCGGGAAACTGGAGGAGTACCGCGAACGCGCCGGGCAGGCGCGCCTCGGCATCGAGGACGTCCTCGGCGAGAAGCGCGGCGCGCTATCGAAACTCGACTCCCAGATCGAGGCCAAGGAGGAGGCCGGACTCCACGACCGACTGAACGAGTTGGAGACGGACCTCTCGGAGGTCGAGTCCGAAATCGAACGCTTCGAGGGGAACCGCGAACGCGCCCGCGAGACGTACGAGGAGAACGACCGAATCCTCTCGGAGTACGAGGAACGGCGCGAGAAGCTCGACGCCCTCGAATCGGACATCGAGGACCTTCGGGAGTCCATCGCGGCCGACGAGCGAACCCGCGAGGACCTGCGCGAGGACGTGCGGGACGCCGGCGAGCGAATCGAGACGCTGGAGTCGACGCTGGAAGAACGACGCGAGGCCGAGGGACTGGCGTCCGTCGAGGAGGAGGCGGTCGAATCCCGCCGCGACGACTTGCGCGCGCGCGAAGACGAGATACGCGAGGAGCTGACCGACGCGCGGAAGCGGGAGACGATGCTCTCGAATCAGGCCGAGAAACTCGCGGAACGCGCGGAGGAGTTCGAGTCGCGCGCCGCGGAGAAGCGAAGTCGGGCCGAGGAACTCGACGCCGAGGCCGAGGAGGCGAGCGCCGAGCTCGAAACGCGGGAGTCGAACCTCGACGAGTTGGAGTCAGAACTCGACGACCTGACGGCCCGGTTCGACGACGCCCCCGCCTCGGTCGGCGAGGCGGCGGATCACAAAGAGTCGATTCTGGAGGAACTCGACGCGGTGCGCGACGACGTCGCCGACGCGAAGGCGGAACTGGAGTCGGTCCGCGAACGACTCGCCGACGCCGAGGAACTGCTGGACGCCGGGAAGTGCCCCGAGTGCGGCCAACCGGTCGAGGACTCCCCGCACGTGGACTCCGTCGAGGAGTACGAGGCGCGCATCGAGGAACTGAAGTCGGAACTCGACTCCTCCCGCGAGCGCAGGGAGTTGCTCCGGGAACGGTTCGAGGCGGCCGAACGCCTCGTGGAGACGGAAAACCGCATCGAGGAGCTCCGTCGTAACCGGAGCCTGTTCGAGGAACGCATCGCCGACGCGCGCGAGAAGGTGGAGTCAAAGCGCGAGGAGGCCGAGTCCAACCGCGAACGCGCCGAAGAGCTCGACGCGGAGGCCGAAGAGAAACGCGAGGCGGCCGAGACGCAGGCGGAGGCCGCCGCGGAGGTCGGAGAGACGGTGTCCGACCTCGAATCCGACCTGGAGGAACTCGACGCCGAACGGGAGCGACTCGACGCGATAGACGACCTTCGGGAGCGACGCTCCGACGCCGAGGAGCGCGTCGAACGCCTCCGGGAACGCCGCGAGGACATCGCCGACCGGAACGACGAACGCCGGGAGTTCCTCGCCGAGAAGCGAGAACGGCGGCGCGAACTCGCGGAGAAGGTAGACGAGGAGAAGGTGGCGGAAGCCGAGCAGAAACGGGACGACGCCGAGGAGTATCTGGAGAAAGTCGAGGTGAAGCTGGAGGAACTTCGCGAGGAACGCGACGGCCTGCAGAACGATATCGGCGGCGTTAAGGGCGAACTGAAGCAGTTGGAAGCGCTGCGCGAGGACCGCGCGGAGCTCGCCGAACGCGTCGACGCGCTCGAATCGCTCCGCGAGGAGACCGAGGAGTTAGAGGCGATGTACGGCGACCTGCGGGCGGAACTCCGCCGCCGGAACGTCGAGAGCCTCGAACGCATGCTGAACGAGACGTTCGACCTCGTCTACGGTAACGACGCCTACTCTCGAATCCGCCTCGACGGCGAGTACGAGCTCACCGTGTTCCAGAAGGACGGCACCGCGCTCGACCCCGAACAGCTGTCCGGCGGCGAACGCGCCCTGTTCAACCTCTCGCTGCGATGCGCCATCTACCGACTGCTCGCCGAGGGTATCGAGGGGGCCGCCCCGATGCCGCCGCTCATCCTCGACGAACCGACGGTGTTCCTCGACTCGGGGCACGTCTCGCGCCTCGTGGACCTCGTCGCGGAGATGCGCGGACTGGGCGTCCGCCAGATAATCATCGTCAGCCACGACGACGAACTCGTCGGGGCCGCCGACGAACTCGTCACCGTCGAGAAGAACCCGACGACGAACCGGTCGTCCGTCCGCCACGAGGACGCCGCCGACCTCGCGGCCGCCGCGTCACTCGCCGACGACTGAGCGGCGGGTGTCGCGCCGCCTCCGGAACCGCTACTCTTCCCTCTCGGCTTCGGTCGTCTTTGCCTCGGTCGTCTCGCCGTCGAACCGCCGCCGCCCGCCGTCGTCGTCGGTCGATTCGGGGTCGTCCGCCGCCGCCCGGAGGCGAGAGACGGCGTCGCGCGTCGTCTCCGTCGCGTCGTACCCGCGTTCGCCGTGGACGCGCGTCTCCGTGAGGAGGCCGGCGGCGCGGAACTCCCCGAGGAGGCCGTGGAGGTCGGACTCGCACAGGTCGTAGGCGTCGAGGAGTTCCGCGACCGAGAGCGGACCCCGGTCGGCGAGTTCCACGAGGAGTCCGAGCGAGCGGTCGTCGTGCGTCGCGGTCAGGACCCGCCGGACCGAGTCGGGAACCGCGTCGGCGGCGGTGACGAGGGGGGATACGCCCTCGAACGTGAGTTCGTCGTTCGAGCGGTACCGCTCCTCGCCCGTCTCGGGGTCCCGAATGCGACTCGATTCGCCGGACCGCTTCACGAGGAGGTAGCGCTTCCCGGCGTCGTCACGAACCGTCTGCATGGTCGAACGGAGGAGCGACCCGCGGAAAGAGATTCCGCCTGATAGTCGTCGTTCGTTCGTTGGAGGCGACGTTCCGTCCGCTTCATGTCGGCGGCGTCGGCCGCGTCCGAACCTGCGCGGGTGGCGTCGGGAGTCCTCGGAGAGAGTGCGAAAGCGTCGAAAGAACGAGTCCGGCGGAGTCGCGAACCCGAGAGCGAGTGCGACTCCGTCCGCGAGTCTACAGACAGTCTTCCAGTTCGTACGTCTGCGACGTTTCGACCCACGCGAGCGGATTTTGGGGGTCGTAGAAGACCACCCCGCCGTCCACCTCGTAGGACTCGACGGCGTCGAGTCCGTTCGTCTCGCTGGGCCGCGATGCGGCGGCCTGCGACCGATTCGTCCGCTCGGAATCTGCGTGGTCGGCCATCGTTCTAGCCCATGGTATGTCATAGCACGGTATATGTTTTGCGTCTAGACCCCTCGCCGGTTGGAATCGCAGATTCCGACGACTTGCGGCGTCTCGCCCGGCGCACCGAGAATTAGGATCTTTGGCCCCGTTCGCCCGGGCGCGCGTCGCCGCGTTCCTCGGGCGACTCCGACGCGGCGTCCGGCGAAAAGCCGAGGTTTTTAGCCCGTTACGTCGAAGGAACGCGCATGAAACAGGCAGGGCTCACGGACGACTTCGGCGGGGGTGGAACCGTCGCCGACGACGGCGACGCGCGCCCCGACGAGGAGGCCGCGTGGGTCGCGGGCGAGACGGGCCAACACGTCTCGGAGGTCATCGATGCGGAGGACATCAAGTTCCCCGACGCCGACGGCACGGTCGAACTCGCGGTCACGCAGGTCGATTACACCGTCGAAGGGTCCGGTCGCACCGAGTACCCCGTGGTCCACGTCTTCGGCCGCACGCCGGAGAACGAGACCAAGCACGTCCGAGTACTCGGCTTCGAACCGTACTTCTACGCGCCCACGGAGACGCTCTCCGACGACAAACTCGACAAGAGCGTCATCACGCGCACCGAGGAGGGGTACGAGAGCATCCGCGGCGAGGAACTGACGAAAATCTGCACTCGGACGCCCCGCGACGTGGGGCAGATCCGCGACGAATTCGAGCACTTCGAGGCGGACATCCTCTTCCCGAACCGCCTCCTCATCGACAAGGACATCAGAAGCGGCGTCCGCGTCCCCGCGCGGGAACTCGACGACGGGACGATCCAGATCCCGCACGATGAGATAGAACCCGCGGACGTCGACGCCGACCTGCGGGTGAACACGTTCGACATCGAGGTGGACGACCGCTCGGGGTTCCCCGAGGAGGGCGAGGAACCCATCGTCTGTCTCACCTCCCACGACTCCTACCGCGACGAGTACATCGCGTGGTTGTACAACGCGCCGGAGGCGGGCGACGGCGTTGAGTCCCCGGCGGGTCTCGGCGACTACGAACCCCTCCAGTCCGACACTGACGTGGAGATTCGCGCGTACGACCGCGAGGACGAGATGCTCCACGAGTTCGTCTCCTACATCGAGGAGACGGACCCCGACGTGCTAACGGGGTGGAACTTCGAGGACTTCGACATGCCGTACTTCCTCGACCGGATGGAGGTCGTAGACCCCACCTCCGAGTACGACCTCGATCCGGACCGACTCTCCCGCCTCGGCGAGGTGTGGCGAAGCGGATGGGGCGGCCCGGACGTGAAAGGTCGCGTCGTCTTCGACCTGCTGTACGCCTACAAGCGCACGCAGTTCACCGAACTGGAGTCGTACCGCTTGGACGCGGTGGGCGAACTCGAACTCGACGTGGGCAAAGAGCGGTACTCCGGCAGCATCGGCGACCTCTGGGAACAGGACCCCCAAAGGCTGTTGGAGTACAACGTCCGCGACGTGGAACTCTGCGTCGAGATAGACCGCAAACAGGACATCGTCGCCTTCTGGGACGAGGTGCGGACGTTCGTCGGCTGTAAACTCGAAGACGCGCCGACGCCGGGCGACACCGTGGACATCTACGTCCTGCACAAGGTCCACGGCGAGTTCGCCCTGCCGTCGAAGGGTCAACAGGAGTCCGAGGACTACGAGGGCGGGGCCGTCTTCGACCCCATCACGGGCGTCAAGGAGAACGTCACCGTCCTCGACCTGAAGTCGCTGTACCCGATGTGCATGGTGACCATCAACGCGTCGCCGGAGACGAAGGTGGACCCCGAGGCGTACGACGGGGAGACGTTCCGCGCGCCGAACGGGACGCACTTCCGGAAGGAACCCGACGGCATCATCCGGGAGATGGTGGACGAACTCCTCGCGGAACGCGAGGAGAAGAAGCGCCGCCGCAACGACCACGACCCGGACTCCTCGGCGTACGAGCAGTTCGACCGCCAACAGGCCGCGGTGAAGGTCATCATGAACTCGCTGTACGGCGTCCTCGGGTGGGACCGCTTCCGCCTGTACGACAAGGAGATGGGCGCGGCGGTGACCGCCACCGGACGCGAGGTCATCAACTTCACCGACGCGAAGGCCGACGAGATGGGCCACGAAGTCGCCTACGGCGACACCGACTCCGTGATGCTCGAACTCGGCCCGGACGTCTCCAAGGAGGAGGCGATAGAGCAGTCCTTCGAGATAGAAGAGCGGATCAACGACGCCTACGACGACTTCGCCAGCGAGGAACTCGGCGCGGAGGAGCACCGCTTCCAGATCGAGTTCGAGAAGCTCTACCGGCGGTTCTTCCAAGCGGGCAAGAAGAAGCGCTACGCCGGCCACATCGTCTGGAAGGAGGGCAAGGACGTAGACGACATCGACATCACCGGCTTCGAGTACAAGCGCTCGGACATCGCGCCCATCACGAAGGAGGTCCAAAAGCGGGTCATCGAGATGATCGTGTACGGCGAGGACAACGACGTCATCAAAGACTACGTCCACGACGTCATCGAGGACTTCCAGAAGGGGAACTTACCGCTGGACGAGGTGGGAATCCCCGGCGGCATCGGGAAACGCCTCGAAGCGTACGACACCGCGACGGCGCAGGTTCGCGGCGCGCAGTACGCGAATCTGCTCCTCGGGACGAACTTCGACCGCGGGTCGAAGCCGAAGCGTCTCTACCTGCGGAAGGTCCACCCCTCCTTCTTCCGAGAGATGGAGTCCGACGGGAGGTTCGACCCGCAGTCGGACGACCTGTACAAGGAGTTCAAACGCGACCCCGACGTCATCTGCTTCGAGTACGAAGACCAGGTCCCCGAGGAGTTCGAGGTGGACTGGGACAAGATGCTCGACAAGACGCTGAAGGGTCCCATCGCGCGCATCATCGAGGCACTCGGGATGTCGTGGGACGAAGTGAAGTCCGGCCAACAGCAGACCGGCCTCGGGAGCTTCACGTAACCGCGCCCGACGCCCGAAATCGCCGTCGAGGGACATTCTGTTCGGTCCACCGAAACCCGGACGAACGTCTCCGTCTCCGCGTTCCCTTTCCCGAAAAGAAAATTAATTTTCTCTCGGACAAAGCGTCTGCTGTGAATCCGTAAGCATTATGGGTCGCACTAGCCCACGTTTCAGTACGAGGCAACGAGACAACAATGGCTACACTGGAAATCAAGAACCTCCACGCGCGCGTCGCGGAGGAGGACGGCGAGCAAATCCTTCGTGGTGTCGACCTGGAAGTCAAGTCGGGCGAGATTCACGCGCTCATGGGCCCCAACGGGTCCGGGAAGTCGACGACCGCGAAGATCATCGCGGGTCACCCGGCCTACGAGGTGACCGAGGGCGAGATTCTTCTCCATCTCAGCGAAGACGAGTTCGGCGAGGACTTCGACATCCCCGAGGACAAACTGACGTGGAGTCTCCTCGAACTGGAACCGAACGAGCGCGCGGCGCTCGGTATCTTCCTCGGCTTCCAGTACCCCGCAGAAATCGAAGGCGTCACGATGACGAACTTCCTGCGGACGGCCCTCAACGCGAAGATCGAAGAACGCGAGGAGCTGTTCGAGGACGAAGACGAGGCCGAGGCGGACGAGGAAGAAGAGGAGTCGGGCTACGAGACGTCCCCGATGGAAGGCCCCGCGGACGAGGGCGAAGTCGGCGTCGCGGAGTTCCAGCAGATCCTGAAAGAGAAGATGGAACTGCTCGACATGGACGAGAAGTTCATGCAGCGGTACCTCAACGCCGGCTTCTCCGGCGGTGAGAAGAAGCAGAACGAGGTGCTTCAGGCCGCCATCCTCGAACCGTCGCTCGCGGTCCTCGACGAGATCGACTCCGGTCTCGACATCGACCGCCTGCAGGACGTCTCGAAGGGCATCAACGCCCTCCGCGACGAGCAGGGGACGGGCATCCTCCAGATCACCCACTACCAGCGCATCCTCGACTACGTCGAACCCGACCACGTCCACATCATGCTGGACGGCGAAATCGCGAAATCCGGCGGCGCTGACCTCGCAGAGCAACTCGAAGACGAGGGGTACGACTGGGTTCGCGAGGAAGTGTACGGGACAGCCTGATAAGGCCAGACACCAAGGTACTACTAAGAAAATGAGTTCCGATCAAGACCACCTCAAAGAGACAGACACCGAGGCTCGTTTCGAGTTCAAGAAGGAGCAGAGCTCCTCCTTCCAAGCCGAAAAGGGTCTCACGGAGGAGACCATCCGGGTCATCTCCGAGGACAAAGACGAACCCGAGTGGATGCTCCAGCGACGCCTCCGCGCGCTGAAGCACTTCCAGGAGATGCCGATGCCGACGGACTGGCCCGGCCAGCCTGACCTCTCGGAAGTAGACGTCAACGAGATCATCCCGTACATCCGACCGGACGTCGAGACGCGCGGAAGCGTCGACGACTGGACGGAGCTGCCGGACGAGATCAAGGACACGTTCGACAAACTGGGCATTCCGGAAGCCGAGAAGAACGCCCTCTCGGGCGTCGGCGCTCAGTACGAGTCCGAAGTCGTCTACCAGAACATGCAGGAGCGCTGGCAGGACAAGGGCGTCATCTTCATGAACATGGACCAAGCGGTCCAGGAGCACGAAGACATCGTCAAGGAGTACTTCATGACGAAGTGCGTCCCGCCGAGCGACAACAAGTTCGCCGCGCTCCACGGCGCCATCTGGTCCGGCGGGTCGTTCGTCTACGTCCCCGAGGACACCACGGTCGACATGCCGGTTCAGGCGTACTTCCGCATGAACTCCGAGGGGATGGGCCAGTTCGAGCACACCCTCATCGTCGCCGAGAAGGGCTCGGAGGTCCACTACATCGAAGGTTGTTCCGCCCCGAAGTACTCGGCGTTCAACCTCCACTCCGGCGGCGTCGAAGTGTTCGTCGGCGAGGACGCTCACGTCCAGTACTCGACCGTGCAGAACTGGTCGAAGAACACGTACAACCTGAACACGAAGCGCGCCATCGTCGAGAAGAACGGCCGCATGGAGTGGATTTCGGGCTCGATGGGCTCGAAGGCCACCATGCTCTACCCCGCGACGATACTGAAGGGTCGCGGCGCTTCGGACAACCACATCACCATCGCCTTCGCGGGCGAGGGCCAGAACATCGACACCGGCGCGAAGGTGTACCACAACGCCCCCGAGACGAAGTCGACCATCGAGTCGAAGTCCATCTCGAAGGACGGCGGCCGCACGAACTACCGCGGCCTCGTCCACATCTCCGAGGGCGCGCGCAACTCCTCGACCGCGGTGGAGTGCGACGCGCTGATGTTCGACAACGAGTCCACCTCGGACACGATGCCGTACATGGAGATCAACGAGAGTCAGGTGGACGTCGCCCACGAGGCGACCGTCGGCAAGATCGGCGACGAGGACGTGTTCTACCTCCAGTCGCGCGGTCTGGACGACGACGACGCGAAGCAGATGATCGTCTCGGGCTTCATCGAGCCCATCACGGAGGAACTGCCCATCGAGTACGCGGTCGAACTCAACCGCTTGGTCGAACTGGAGATGGAGGGTAGTCTCGGATAATATGAGCGCGCAGTTACCAGCGAACCTCTCCGAGGAGACGGTTCGGACGATTTCGGAGGAACGCGACGAGCCCGAGTGGCTCCTCGAAACCCGCCTCGACGCGCTGTCGGCGCTCGACGACGCGCCGCTGCCGGACGTCATCCAGACGCCCGGCCGGCGCTGGACGAACCTCGAAGCGCTCGACTTCGAACAGCTCGTCGACCCGCTGAACCAGGCCGACACCACAGAGCGCGTCACCGCGGAGGGCGTCGAAGTCCTCCCCTTCACCGAGGCGCTCTCGGAGTACGGCGACCTCATAGAGGAGAAGTTCGGCTCCATCGTCGAACCGGAGTCGAACTACCTCACGGCCCTGTCTGCGGCGCTGTTCACGACGGGCACGTTCATCTACGTCCCCGAGGACGTCGACGCCGAGGACGTGAAGATCCGCGCGGAGATGAACTCCCGGTCGCTGTTCAGCCACACGCTCGTGGTCACCGAGGAGTCCTCCTCCGTGACGATTCTCGAGAGCATCGAGAGCGGCGACGACGGCGTAGACGGCGACCGCTACTTCAGCAACCTCGTGGAGGTCGACGCGGGCGAGAACTCGTACGTCCAGTACGGGTCGCTCCAGAACCTCGACGACGAGACGTACAACTACACGCTGAAGCGCGGGACGACCGACACGTACTCGACGCTGAACTGGATCGAGGGTAACCTCGGCTCCCGTCTCACGCGGAGCGACATCGAGACGAACCTCGACGGCGACTCCTCGGAGACGAAGATCGTCGGCGCGTTCTTCGGCCACGAGGACCAGCACTTCGACGTGAACGCGCGCGTCTGGCACAACGCCGAGCACACGACGGCGGACCTCGTGACCCGCGGCGTCCTCGACGACGAGGCGCGGTCGGTGTACGAGGGCGTCCAGGACGTGGGCCGCGACGCGTGGGACACGAACTCCTACCAGCGCGAGAACACGCTGATGCTCTCCGACGAGAGCGAGGCCGACGCGTCCCCGAAGCTCATCATCCACAACCACGACACCGAAGCGAGTCACTCCGCGACGGTCGGTCAGGTGGACAAAGAGGACCTCTTCTACATGGTCTCTCGGGCGCTCCCCGACCGGCAGGCTCGCAACATGCTCGTGGAGGGCTTCTTCGTCCCCGTCCTCGAGGAGATCGACGTCGACGAGTTCCGCGACGACCTGCGCGAACTCATCGCGGCGCGCCTGCGGTAGGTAAGCCGCACCTTTTCCCGCTCTCTTTCCTTCTCTCGGATACGGATCGACCGTGTCGCACCGCGCGAATCCGACGACAGAGCCCGACGGCGAGCGAGGGAACCGCTTAAGTCCGTCACACGCGGAGCAAAAGGTATGACCGACAGGGTATCGCACGCAAACGGAGGGTGTGGGGCGTGAGCGTCGGCCACCGGGTGACCTCGGACCACCAGCTCGCCCGCCTCCTCCAGATCGGCGTGGTACTCGAGGAAGTCGTCGAGGCCCGCGCGTACCACCACTACCAGTCGCTCGCCGACGAGGACAGAGCGCTCGACGAGGAGTTAGAGGACCTCCTCGAACACGCCGCGGAGGAGTCCGCGGAACACCGCGAGCGTCTGGCGTCCATCGTGGACGAACTCGACGCCGAGAGCGTCCCCTTCGAGGACATCGAGACGCTCGTCGAAGCGCAGTACGGGAAGACGAAGCCCGACGACTTCGACGGCGTCCTCTACGACCAGTTGTGCAACGAAGAGACCGCCTACAAGTTCTACGACGACCTCATCGGTGCGATTCGAGCGAGCGACGCGCAGTTCACCGTCGACCGAGACCGCCTCATCTCCGTGCTCACGGAGATACGCGACGAGGAGGCCGACGGCGTCGAGGCGGTGACCAAGATAATGGAGCAGCGCGAATGAGCGCGATCAGACACCCACACCGAGACGGAGGTAAACGATGAACACCGCAGACCAGTACGTCAAGGCAATCTACCTACTGCAAGAGATGGAGGACGGCCCGGCGGCGACCGGCGCACTCGCGGACATGCTCGACGTCAGCCCCGCCAGCGCGAACGAGATGATCGGAAAACTGGAGGACCGCGGACTCGCCGAACACGAGAAGTACAAGGGCGTCACCCTCACCGACGAGGGAATCGTCCGCGCCCGGGACGCCCTCCAGACCTACTGTATCATCGAACGGTTCCTCGCGAACGTCCTCGACGTGGAGTCGTTCCGCGCGGAGGCCCGCGAACTGGAACCCGTCATCGACGGGACGGTGGCCGAGCGACTGGACACCATCATCGACCGGCACGGCGAGTGCCCCGACTGTTTCGACGCCGAGACGGACGCCTGCGAGTATCTGGAGCTTCCGGAGGCCGAGGAGAAGCCCGCGGACTAATTCACCGCGAGCAAACAGGTAGCCGAAGCTGCAAGTGTCACCCACGATTAAGGGAATCCAGTTCCTGCGTCCGAGTATGGATGGGACAGCAACTATCGGTCGTCTCCTCCGTCTCGCCGGACTGGGGCCCAGAGACGGGGTGGGGACGACGACCACCGAGTATCCGTACGTCTGTCTTGGATGCGGCGTCTCGTACGACGTAGAGTACCACGTCTGCCCGAACTGCGGGGGATTCTCCGTCGAACACGAACTCGATTCTGACCCGGACCTCGCGATCGACTGACCCCGCGGTCGGCCGAACCCGATGGGTTTTCAAAGGCGGACCGACGAGTAGATACTGCGCAGTCCCGTGGTGGTGAGCGGTTCCGTGGAATCGCGAGTCTCAGGGGACGAGCGAAGCGCAGTCCCGTGGTGGTGAGTGAATCCGAAGGATTCACGAGGTACACGGGACGAGGAGTAACACGACGAAGTCCCGTGGTGTAGTGGCCAATCATAATGGCCTTTGGAGCCATTGACGGCGGTTCGAATCCGCCCGGGACTATTTTCTGCGAGCGTCAGCGAGCAGTGATAGTGGCCTACGCGGATTTATGACCTAGAGGACGAGCGAATGCGAGTTTGGCGGTTCGGATCCGCCCGGGAGTGCTCTGTCTGAACGAAGTGAAGCTAAATAGCGGACGGTGGATTCAGGATGCTATCGCACACCCCCTGTCCCGTGTGGGAGTGGCCTGAACTAACTGATTGAGAGGGATATACAAACCGCCCTCAGACTACGTCCGAGAGATACCGCTCGTTACGATTGCCGTTCTAGTCGCCGAGTCGAACTGTCTTCCCGGTACTGTTGTCCTTGAATTCTGTCCCCCCGCAGTGCTGACACTCGTCTTTCCTGGGCACCAACGTTCCGTCTTCTTCGATCGCCTCTGTGAACTCGCCGCAGGACCGACACATCAGGAGGTCCATTCTCCATCCTCGTTCGACTCTGTGACGCAGGCCGGACGTTCCTCCCACAGCGATGTTGCAAGCTCGGGATCGGCACCGAGGATCGCCGAAAGGTGGGGCTCTACCCGATCGAACTCGGCCGTCGGTTCGACTAGTTGCCGATCGGAGTCGTAGTCGACGAGTCCGGCCTCCTCTAACTTCGGGATATGGGCGTGACGCAGGCCGATCTTGATCCGCGTCACTATCTCGCCGGAGATCTCTGTCAGCGGCGTCTGGTGGTCGTGTTTGACGACCATCTTGGTGAGGTCGTCCATCGTTAACGACCGCTGCTGTTCTGCGAGGACTGCGAGGACGATACGACGATGCTTATCTTCACAGAGGTCGAGTATCGTATCGAACTCGGAGAGACTCCTACTCATTAGAGTACCTAGCTGACTTGTGTAGTTCACCCCTACTTTTGGGTATACAAATCATTTATAAGGTGAGTTACTCCGGAGGTCGGGTATGGGGCAGCGTACTTCCGAGGATCGAACTGATTCCGCGACGGAGTCGGGACGCGACCGCTTGCTGGGAGATGCCGAGTTCGGCGCCGAGGTCTTCCATCGTTACGTCGCGCGGCGTATTGAAGTATCCTCGCTCGTACGCGAGCACCAGTGCCTCCTGTTGCGTGTCAGTGAGTGCGGCTTCGGTTTCTGACTCGAGGGGCGTGAGCGCGTGTAGTTTCGTGAGCGTGATCGGTATCTCTAACTCCCGGCAGCGGTGTTGGAACTCCGCGATGTCTTGTCGGTCGTCTCC
Source organism: Halopelagius fulvigenes (assembly GCF_042662625.1). Lineage (GTDB taxonomy): Archaea > Halobacteriota > Halobacteria > Halobacteriales > Haloferacaceae > Halopelagius > Halopelagius fulvigenes. The sequence continues at coordinate 938,804 of NZ_JBHSXH010000015.1, read as the reverse complement.
TCGGATGTCGAACGTCCACTGCCGGTCCGTGCCGACGGCCTCGATGAGCGCGATCTTCGTCTCCGTCAGTGTAGTGAGCACGTCGTCGTAGTCGATCGCCCACTCGACACGCAACAGATACTCGTCCGCGACGGCATCGACGAATTGGATTTTCCTCACTCCCGGATGCTCGGAAAACGCACCCTCGATGTCGTCGGTTTCCACCCCCCGAACCCAGAAGTACGGGATCACCACGTCTCGCGCGGGAATGATCCGCTCCAGTTCGACCGTCACTCCCGGCAACTGTTCGAACACGGTTCCCAGAGGAAACTGGTTAGACGGGACCGTAAACGTCGCCTCGGTAGCCATACGTCCGAATCGTTACTCGCTATCAGTAAAGGACTGATGACAGTGCAAACGAGGCGATGTCGCAGACTGGCTCCTCGACGGTCGGACTTCCGTACGGACCGAGTCCCCACCTAGTGAGCAGATGCTGCCCCGAGAGAGATGGGCGGGTTACCGGCGACGAGAGACCCGCGCGTCCGGGTGACGAATCGCGGCTCACTCGTCTTCCGATACTTTGTCGAACTCGACGAAGTGATGGTCACCGTATCTGTCCTGGTGGCTTTCGACGATATCGAGTGCGCCGGAGAGTGAATCGACAGTCGCGTTGAAATCGCAAGAGACGCAGCGGAGGACGTACATCACCGGTTCGTAAGGCGAGCCGTCTCGTAGCGTGGATACCTACTCACTTTGGTTCGAACGCGTACATGTTACTCCGACGTCCCAACCCACGCTTCCCGTACTGTCGGATAACCGAGCGCCGGAGGGCCCCACCGACCGGGCGCGACGACCGGTCCTTCGTCTGTAGGGCGGCGAGAACTCTTCTCTCGGCGGACAGTCACCACCCGCCCAATTATTTTAGGCGCGTACCTTTCAGGGGTGCGGAACGGTTGTAGAGATAGAATGGCAGTCAAACAAGACGGCGCTTCGTCCGACCAACCGCTTCGTAACTATCTCGCCGTCCTGGACGACACAGACCGACGAACCGTAGTCAGCATCCTCGCGGAGGAGGACGCCCCCGTGAGCCTCTCGCTGTTGGCGGAGAGCGTCGCCGCGGAGACTCGGAACGTATCGCTCGACGGCCCCTCTCGGTCGGAACGAGAGCGACTGAAGATCAAACTGCACCACTCCCACCTGCCGAAGTTAGACGAGGCGGGCGTTCTCGAGTACTCCCCCGAGGACCGTCTCGCCGTTCCGACTGAGGAGACGAGTTCGGCACGACGCGCCGTCGAAACGCTCACCGACATCTAACGCCTCTCTTTCGCGGTCTTCAGGGGTCCACAGTCTCCAGATTCGGGGAGAGAGCGGCGGATCGGGCGTCGGTTGAGCGCTCTGCGAGCGTCTCGTCGAACGCCGCGGCGGTGATGCCCGAATCCGACGCGAGGACGACGCTTTCGGTCACGTCGTCGGCCCACGTCGTCCGAAACCCGTCTACGTCTATCAGTGGCAGATGACAACACACTTCAGTTTTGATGGTATATGGAGGATATCGTGGCGGATACCCAAGCACCTAGCCACGATTGCTTTATCAACGAAAATCGTTTTCCGTGTACTGATGAAGGAGACGGAGGCGTTTCGGATCCTCGGCAGCGCTGACCGTCAGATTCTGCTCCACGAACTCGTACGCACGGACGGAGGGGTGGCCGAAGAAGAGCTCGCTCGCCGGGTCGCCGCCCGCAGACACCGTATCTCGCCGGAATCGCTCAGCGAGGAGGACATCGAACGCGCCCACGTCCGATTAGTTCACTTTCACTTCCCCCTGTTACGCGAGTTGAGCATCATCGAACAGAACGAGGACGAGGTGTCCCTCACCAAGAGCGAACGGAGAGATCAGTTGCTCAAAGCGGCGTCGGAGTTAGAAGGGTGGCCCTATACGGTCTCCCGCAACCCCCACCTGCGCGATCCCGACTAGGGAACGCGGGTTCCTGCGCGACGAAGACGGCGCTGCTTACCGGTCGCGTACACTCCTTCTCGCTTTCACCTCGAACAAGGCGCCGGCTTCCCGTCGCACTCGCGGTCGGAGTCCGACGTACTCTCGTACACCTCGTGCCGGTAGTACCAGGTTTCGACCGCCCGCCGTAACGGCCGGGTTCGGACGAGCGAACGGAGAACGACGCCGAGAGAGGACTCCGTTTCGTTCTCGCAGTGCCGACTGAACCGCCCCGACGGTTCCGCGGGGAGGGCGACTCCTATCCCTCTCGCGGCGCGCCCGCCGCACGCGGAAAGCAGTCGCGCGAATCCCTCGCGCCGTCTCCCCCGGCGCGTCCTCCTCCTCGCGTCTCTCGTCCGAAAGATTAGATACGGACGACGAACGACGGACATCTACATCAGTTTTAGGGCTCCCTAAAATCCGGCAGATTTACAATGGTTTAGGCGAGCCTAAAACATGGCATGCGCCAGATTCGACAGCAGGAGCGACGGCTCCGGGCGGTAGGAACGCCGAACCGCGGAGGTGGCTCCCCGTGAGCTACCTCGAACGCGGGAACGAGACGATTCTCGCCCAGCAGGCAGAACGGGAGTCCAACGCGCGAACGTATCCGCGCCACCTCCCGTTGGCTATCCGCGAGGCGCGCGGCGTGACCGTGACCGATATGGACGGCGACGAGTACTACGACTGTCTGGCGGGCGCGGGCACCCTCGCCCTCGGGCACAACCACCCGAGGGTCGTCGAGGCGATGGAGCGAACCCTGAACGCGGACCGACCGCTCCACACCCTCGACATCACCACGCCCGCGAAGGAGCGATTCGTCGATTCGCTGTTCGACAGTCTCCCGTCGGCGTTCGCCGACTCGGCGAAGATTCAGTTCTGTAGCCCGGCGGGGACCGACGCCGTCGAAGCGGCCCTGAAACTCGTGAAGACGGCGACGGGTAACCGGAGCGTGCTGGGGTTCCAGGGCGCTTACCACGGGATGACGAACGGCGCGCTCAGCCTGATGGGCGACACCGACGCCAAGGAGCCCATCTCCGGACTGATGAGCGACGTTCACCACCTCCCGTACCCCTCCGACTACCGCTGTCCCTTCGGCGTCGGCGGCGAGGAGGGCCATCGAATCGCGAGCCGATACGTCGAGAACCTCCTCGACGACCCCGAGAGCGGCATCACCGAGCCCGCGGGGATGATTCTCGAACCGGTCCAAGGTGAGGCGGGCGCGGTACCGGCACCCGACGAGTGGCTCCGCGAGATGCGACGCATCACCCGCGAACGCGACGTCCCCCTGATCGTAGACGAGATTCAGGCGGGGCTGGGCCGCACGGGTGAGATGTACGCCTTCGAACACGCGGACATCGCGCCCGACGTGGTCACTCTCTCGAAGGCGGTCGGGGGCGGCCTCCCGCTGGCGGTGGTCGTCTACGACGAGTCGCTCGACGTTTGGGAGCCGGGGGCTCACGCCGGTACCTTCCGGGGGAACCAACTCGCGATGGCCGCCGGCGAGGCGACCATCGACTACGTCCTCGAACATGACCTCGACGACCGCGCCGCCGAGGTCGGTGCCCGCCTGCGCGAGAGCCTCGAGTCCACCGCCGACCGCTTCGACGCCGTCGGCGACGTTCGCGGCCGGGGCCTCATGCTCGGCGTCGAGTTCGTGGACGAGGACGCCGACTGGCGGGGTCCGGGCCCGCACGCGCCCGACGGCGACTTCGCCGAAGCGGTCCAAGCGGAGTGCTTCGAGCGCGGCCTCATCGTCGAACTCGGCGGCCGCGGAAGCGCCACGGCGCGTTTCCTCCCGCCGTTGATCCTCTCGGAAGGGCAGGCCGACGACGTCGCGGCCATCTTCGAGGAAGCCGTCGAGGCCGTCGCCAACGGGCGGCGTTCGACGCGGGAGGTGACCGCATGAGCGCCGACGAACTGTTCCTCGGGAGCGACCGAGGCGGTGCCGCGTACCGCGAGGCGATGGGTCGGGCGGTCGAGGCCGTCCTCGACTCCTTCGCCGACGGCGACGACCCCTACTCGGGAACGTCGCCGGACGCGCTCGCCGCGCAGTTCGACGACCCCGTCGTTCCGGAGGACGGGCGCGGCCTCGACGCGGCGATAGACGAGGTGACGGAGCGCGTTCTGGCCCACTCCGTCGACGCGTCGAACCCTCGCTGTGCGGCCCACCTCCAGTGCCCGCCGATGATTCCCGGACTGGTCGCGGAGACGCTTCTCGCCGCGACGAATCAGTCGCTCGACTCCTTCGACCAAGCGCCCGCCGCGACGGTCCTCGAAGAACGGGTCGTCGGCGCGCTCTGCGACCTGTTCGGGCTCCCGGCGGGGGCCGACGGCGTCTTCACGAGCGGCGGCACCCAGTCGAACTTTCAGGCACTGCTGCTCGCCCGGGACCGCCACTGCGACCGGCGCTTCGGTCGGAACGTGCAGGCCGACGGCCTCCCGGCGGCGGCCGAATCGCTCCGCGTCCTCTGCTCGGAGGAGGCGCACTTCACCGGGAAGCAGGCCGCCCACCACCTCGGACTCGGGGAGCGCGCGGTGGTCACCGTTCCGACCGACGACGACCGTCGGATGGACCCCGACGCGCTCGATTCGACGCTCGCGGAGCTCGACGAACGCGACGCCGAACCGTTCGCCCTCGTCGGCACCGCGGGGACCACCGACTTCGGGAGCGTCGACCCCCTCGCGGCCCTCGCCGACCGGGCGGCCGAACGCGACCTGTGGTTCCACGTGGACGCGGCCTACGGCGGTGCCCTCGCGTTGAGCGACGACTACGACCACCTCCTCGACGGAATCGGGCGGGCGGACTCCGTCGCCGTCGACTTCCACAAGCTGTTCTACCAGCCCATCAGCTGCGGGGCGTTCCTGCTCCGCGACGGCGACGACTTCGAGTGGATGGCCCGCAACGCCGCGTACCTCAACCCCGAGGAACACGACGAGGCGGGCGTCCCGAACCTCGTCGCGAAGTCGGTCCAGACGACGCGCCGCTTCGACGCGCTGAAGCCCTACGTCGCGTTCCGCGCCCTCGGGCGGACGGGACTGGCGACCCTCGTCGAACGGACCCTCGAACTGGCCGACGAGGCCGCGGAGCTCGTGGACGCGGCCGACGACTTCGAGCTGCTGGGCGACCCGACGCTGAACGCCGTCGTCTTCCGCTATCGCCCGCGGGACGGCATGGACGACGGGGCCGTGAGTCGGCTGAACGCCGCCGTTCGGCGGGAGCTCCTCCGGGACGGCCGCGCGGTCGTGGCCCGGACCGACGTCGGCGGAGTGACCAGCCTGAAGTTCACGCTCCTGAACCCGACCGCGACGCTCGACGACGTCGCAGCGATGCTGGAGGCCGTTCGGGACTGCGGGTCCGCCGTCGCCGCCGACCGGGAGGTGGCGGCGTGAGCCTCGGAGCCGAACGGCGCGGGGAGTCCGACGTCGACCCGTCGGACCGGGCCGACGCCGCCACCGTCCACGCCTTCCTCAACTGCTACCTGCGCGAGACGGGCGACTACGAAGTCGCCGACGCGGCCGTCGGCGGCGTCGAACCCGGTCCCGACGGCATCCTCCGCACGACGCTCCCCGAGCAGGGTGTCGAACTACTCGCGCCGCTCGTACACCGCTCGCCGACCGAGCGTCACCTGTTCGAGACGCCCGTCCGGTACCGCCTCGCGGAGGAGAAGAAGGCGCATCCGGCCGACGCGGCGACGCTCGCGTCGCTCGTGGTGAAGGACCTCACCGTCGCGAGCGACGGCGACGCCGTCCCGGACGAGCTGTTAGAGCGCGTCCTCCGCAGCAAGCGAAGCGTCGAGTCGTTCGTCGCGGCGCGCGGGGGTGACGAGGAGCGACTCTACGCCGAACAGCTCTCGTTCCGCGACGCCGAGCAGGCGCTCGTCTTCGGCCACCACCGCCACCCGACGCCGAAGAGTCGGCGGGGCATCGCGGCGCGAAATCGGGCGACGTACGCGCCGGAACTGCGCGGGTCGTTCCCGCTGCACTACTTCAGGGCGGCCCCGGACCTCGTCTCGGCCGACTCGGCGCTCGACCGGAGCGCCGCGGCGTGGGTGAAAGACGCCCTCCGCGACGACCCCGACGTCCCCGCGTCGTTCGTCGCCGAACACGTCGAAAGCGAGGACGCGCTCCTGCCCGTCCACCCGTGGCAGGCGAAGCACCTCCTCGAACGAGAGCGCGTCCGGCGCCATCTCGGCGACGGGCTCGAACACCTCGGAGCGGTCGGTCGGGAGTTCTACCCGACCACGTCGGTCCGGACGCTCTACAGCGAGGACGCCCCGTTCATGGTGAAGTCGTCGCTGAACGTGCAGATAACGAACTCCGTCCGGACGAACAAGCGCCCCGAACTCGAACGGGGGGTCGCCGTCGCCGAACTGCTGGACACCGACTTCGGCGACGAACTCGAAGCGGCGTTCCCGGACTTCGATATCGTGCGCGACCCCGCGTACCTCGCGCTCGACGTCGGCGACGGGCGCGAGTCGGGGCTGGAGACGGTCCTGCGGGCCAACCCGTTCCGAGGCGACGCCGCGGAGAACGCGACGCCGCTCGTCTCGCTCTGTCAGGACGCCGTCGCCGGGCGCTCACGTCTCGGTCGGCTGGTCGCGTCCATCGCCGACCGGGAGGGCCGGCCCGCCGACGAGGTGAGCGCGGAGTGGTTCCGCCGCTACCTTCGGATATCGGTCCGCCCCGTGGTGTGGCTCTACCTCGCACAGGGGGTCGGCGTCGAGGCCCACCAGCAGAACTCCGTGCTCACGCTCGACGAGGAGGGGTACCCCGCGGAGTTCCGCTACCGCGACAATCAGGGCTTCTACTTCCCCGCGTCGGTCTATCCCGAGGTCGAAGCGTACCTGCCCAGCGTCGGCGAACGCGCGGACACCGTCTGTTCGGACGCCGTCGCCGACGAGCGACTCCGCTACTACGTGATTCTCAACAACGCCCTCGGCGTGGTCAACGCGTTCGGCTCCGCCGGCCTCGTCGGGGAGCGACGCCTGTTGGGGCTCCTCCGCGACGAACTCGAACGGGCGCGCGAACGGTACGACCGCCCCTCCTCGGAGTTCCTCGACCCGCTCTTGGAGTCGCCGACCGTCCCCTGCAAGGCGAACCTGCTCACCCGCTTCCGGGGATTGGACGAACTGGAGAACGACCTGGAGAACCAGTCCGTCTACGCAGACGTGAAGAACCCGCTCGTCACCGAACTCGACAGATGACAGGCCCAGACGCGACCATCGCGGCGGCGTACGACTACCAGACGTACGACCGAAGCATCGAGAAGACGATTTCGCTCCGTCCGGCGTCGTTGGAGCGCGACCTCGGCCGCCTCCACGCGTGGCTCGGGAGCGACCACGTGAAACCGTACTGGCAGCTCGACCTACCGCTGCCCGCGTTCCGCGACCGCCTCGCGGAGAAACTCGCGGACGACCACCTCACGCCGTACGTCGGCTGTCTCGACCACGTCCCGATGAGCTACTGGGAGTGCTACTGGGCGGCCGACGACGACGTGGCGAACCACTACGACGCCGACCCGGCCGACCGGGGGGTCCACCTGCTCATCGGCCCCGAGGAGTACCTGGGCCGCGGGTACGCGCTCCCGCTGATGCGGGCGGTCGTCGCCATGCAGTTCCGCCACCCCGAGACGGACCGCGTGATCGCGGAACCGGACGTCCGCAACGAACGCGTCGTCCACGTCTTCGAGGAGTGCGGGTTCGAACCGCGGACGGAGTTCCGCTTCGACGAAGCCGAGAAGGACGCGCTGTTGCTGGTCTGCGAGCGCGATCGGTTCGAGTCCGAGGTGCTCGCCGACCCGACGACTGCGCGGACGCGGGGGGTGAGCGCCGAATGACCGACGAGGCGTACGACGTCGTCGGCGTCGGCCTCGGACCGTTCAACCTCGGCCTCGCGGCCATGATAGACGGCGTCGAGGAGGACGTCGAGGCCGCCTTCCTCGAACGCGACGCCGAGTTCAACTGGCACGAGGGGATGCTGCTGGAGGGGACGACGCTCGAAGTGCCGTTCCTCGCGGATCTGGTCACGCTCGCGGACCCGACGAACCCCCACAGCTACCTCAACTACCTCCGGGAGACGGGCCGCATCTACGAGTTCTACTTCTACGAGACGTTCCAGATCCCCCGGCGGGAGTACAACGACTACCTCCGGTGGGTCGTAGCGAACCTCGACAGCTGTCGGTTCAATCGCGAGGTCACCGAGGTTCGGTGGGACGCCGACCGCGACCACTACGTCGTCACCGCCCGCCACCCCGATACCGGCGAACGGTTCGAGTACCGCGGCGAGAGCCTCGCTCTCGGAATCGGCTCCCGACCGTCCGTCCCCGAACACCTCCGTGGCCACCCGGAGGAGGACGTGTTCCACACGTCGAAGTACCGCCACAACCGCGAGCGAGCGCTCGCGGCCGACTCGGTCACCGTCGTCGGGTCGGGACAGAGCGCCGCCGAGGTGTTTCAAGACCTCCTGGAGCGCCAGTCGGACCACAGCTACCGCCTCGACTGGCTGACCCGGTCGGAGGGGTTCTTCCCGATGGAGTACTCGAAGCTCGGCCTCCAGCACTTCACGCCCGAGTACGACCGGTACGTCTACGACCTCCCGCAGGCAGTCAAAGACGACCTCATCCCGAATCAGGACCTGCTGTACAAGGGCGTCGACCCGGAGACGAGCGCCGAGATATACGACCTGCTCTACCGGCGCTCCATCGGCGACAGGGAGCCCGACGTCGGTCTCTTCGCCATGACCGAGGTGCGGGATATCGCGCCCGCGGGCGGGGCGTACGCGCTCGACTGCCGCCAGTGGCAGGCCGAGGAGTCGTTCGTCCACGAGAGCGAAGTCGTCGTCCTCGGGACGGGCTACGAGCGGTTCGTCCCGGAGTTCCTCGAACCGCTCGACGACGCCATCAACTGGGACGAGCGGGGTCGGTACGAGGTGACCGAGGACCACCGCTTGGACATCGACGTCCCGGGGGACGTGTTCCTCCAGAACGCCGAACTCCACACGCACGGCGTCGGCGTCCCCGACCTCGGCCTCGGCTGTTACCGCAACGCGGCGTTCGTCAATCGGCTCGTCGGACGCGACGCCTACCCCGAGGACACCGATACGGTTTATCAGGACTTCTCCGTCGAACAGTTCGTCGAACGCGCGCCCGGCGCCTCCCGCGAGCGCGGGAGCGAACCGACCCACACACCGACGCAGGACGATTAACATGAACCCGAACGACACGACGCTGCAGGACGCACTGGACGCGGACGTCTGGGAGACGGTCGAGCGCCGCCTCCTGACGAAGATGCTCGAAGAGTTCGCCTACGAGGAGATAGTCGCGCCGCGGAAGGTGACGCCCGGCGACGAACGGGCCACCTACCGCTTCGACCTCGGAGAGGCGGCGTACCGCTTCGAGGCCGCGGAACGGATGATGGACAGCCTTCACGTGTACGGGGAGACCGTCGAACGCCGCGACGACGACGGCTGGGCGGAACTCGGCGACCCGCTCACCCTCCTGCGCGACGTCGGCGAGGCGACGGACTTGGACGGACTCACCGAGGGCAACCTCGTCCGCGAGTACAAGCGAACGCTGCTGGCCGACGCCCACATCGAGGCCCGCCGGCGGGAGCGAGCGGAGTTCGACCCGCTGGAACTCGACTACGCCCACCTCGAAGGCGAGATGGACGGCCACCCGTGGATAACCTACAACAAGGGCCGCCTCGGGTGGGGGTACGACGACTACAAGCGGTACGCGCCGGAGCGGAAAGAGCCCGTGACGCTCTCGTGGGTCGCCGTGCGAAGGGAGAAGGCGACGTTCGTCGCCACCGAGGACGTCGAGCACGATCCGCTCGTCCGGAGCGAACTCGGCGACCGCTACGGGAAGTTCCGCGACCGACTCGGCGCGCGCGGCCTCGACCCGGATGACTACTACCTCATGCCGGTCCACGACTGGCAGTGGGAGAACAGCATCGTCCCCCTGTTCGCCGACGACATCGCCGCCGACGACGTCGTGCCCCTCGGCGACGGCCCCGACGAGTACCTCCCCCAGCAGTCGGTCCGCACCTTCGTCAACGTCGACGACGACGAGAAACACCACGTGAAGGTGCCGATGCGCATCCTCAACACGCTCGTCTGGCGCGGCCTGCCGGGCGAACGGACGGAGCTCGCGCCGACGGTCACCGAGTACATCAAGGGGATCTACGGGCGCGACGACTTCCTCCAAGAACAGGGACTCGTCCTCCCGGGCGAGATAGCCGGCATCAACTACGACCACTCGGACTTCACCGACATCGACGGCTCCCCCTACCAGTACCACGAACTGATGGGCGTCGTCTGGCGGGAGTCCATCTACTCCTTCCTCGAAGACGACGAGCGGGCGATAACGCTCTCCTCGCTGATGCACGTCGACGGCGACGGCGAACCGTACCTCTCGCGCCTCGTCGAACGGTCCGGGCTCACGCTCGATGAGTGGCTGGCGGAGTTCTTCGACACCGTGCTCCCGCCGCTCCTGCACTTCCTCTACCGGTACGGGACGGTGTTCTCCCCGCACGGCCAGAACACCATCCTCGTCGTCGAGGACGGGGTTCCGACGCGCCTCGCGGTCAAGGACTTCGTGGACGACGTGAACGTGAGCGACCGGCCGCTCCCCGAACTGGAGGCGCTCCCCGACGAGATGCACGAGGTGCTGCGGAAGGAACCGCCGGAGGGGCTCTGTCAGTTCGTATTCTGCGGGCTGTTCGTCTGCGTCCTCAGGTACGTCGCGGACGTGCTCGAAGAGCACGAAGACTACTCCGAAGAGGAGTTCTGGACCCACGCGCGGACGGCCGTCCTCGACTATCAGGCGCGGTTCCCCGAACTCGAAGACCGGTTCGAGCTGTTCGACCTGCTCCAGCCGGAGTTCACGAAGCTCAGCCTCAATCGCAACCGCATCTTCGACTACGGCTACGACGACGCCCCCGGCCGTCCGCACGCGTCCGAACACGGGACGGTCGCGAACGCGCTCTCCGAAGTCGCGGACGAACGCCCCGACGACGCGAATCCGCGGAACCCCGCCGACGACTGACGGGGCGACGAGGCTCCGAGTCGGCGGTTTCGAGCGGGTGGGAGTGCGACCCACGATGCTCTTTTCACCGATGCAGGCCTTCGTCGTGGTAATGAATCAATCCCGGATACGAATCTTCTCTTCCGTACGCAGCGACGAGGGGGACGCGCCTACGGTTTCCGGGCGTTCGGAGGGCGCGGGGTGGAGATGAGCAAGCACATCCCGAACGACACCGACCGGCGCGCCGCGTCCGAACTCGGCGGTGAGCGCGACGCTCTCCGGTCGAGCGCCAGCCTCCGCGGCCCCGCGCATTCCGGCGAGAGGCGGGACGACGCCGACCACTTCGCGCTCGTCTACGAGAGTCGAGCCGAGCAGTTCGAGACGGTCGTCCCGTTCGTCCGGGAGGGAATCGAGGCCGGCGAGCGCTGCCTCTACGTCGCAGACGAGAACTCGCCGGCGGACATCGCCGCCGCGTTGCGCGACGGCGGCGTCGACGTGGACGCCGCGTTCGAGTCGGGGCAACTCTCGATTCGCACCGCCGAGGAGACGTACCTCCGAGGCGGCGAGTTCAACCTCGACGCGACGCGTGACCTCCTCCGCACCGAGATGGAGGGGGGACTCGCCGAGTACGAGGGGTTCCGCGTCGCCGCCGAGGAGACGTGGCTCGTCGGCGACGAAGGCGCGCAGGAGGCGTTCATGACGTGCGAAGCGCACATCAACGAACTCCTCGACGGGGACGCGATGGCGCTCTGTCAGTACAATCGCAAGGCGCTTCCGCCGGCGGTCATCGAGGACGTCATCGAGACGCACCCGCTTCTCGTCTACGACAACACCGTCTGCCGGAACGTCTACTACACCCCGCCCGAGGAGTACTTCGGCCCAGAGCGACCCGAAAACGACAACGAGCGGAAACTGCGGACGCTGGTGGACCGGACCACGGCGAAGATAGCGCTCGAAACGCGCGAGGAGTACCAGCGCAGACTGTACGAGACGCTGGCCGACCCCGACGCGTCGTTCGAAACGAAGATTCAGCGCCTCCTCAGACTGGGGCGCGAGCGCTTCGGCCTCGAAATCGGGTACTTCACGCGGACCCGCGACACCACGTTCGAAATCGTCGAAGCGGTCGGCGACCACGACGTGATCGAGACGGGCGTCACGGACTCGCTGTGCGATACGTACTGCGAGAAGCTGCTCGCGTCGCCCGGTCCCATCTCCGTGACGGACGCCGCCGACGTCGGGTGGACGGACGACCCCGCCTACGAGCGCTTCGGACTAGACGCGTACTTCGCGACGACCGTCCAAGTCGACGGCACCGAGTACGGAACGCTCTGTTTCGCCTCCGAGACGCCGCGGGAGGCCCCGTACACCGACGCCGAGCGGACGTTCCTCGACCTGATGGGCCAGTGGCTCGGGTACGAACTGGAGCGACGGAACCGCGAGGAGTACCTCCGCGAGAGCTACGAGATAACGTCCGACCCGGCGCTCGACTTCGAGGAGAAGTTGCGTGCGCTGTTCGACCTCGGGTGCGAGCAGTTCGGCCTCGAACTCGGTGCGATGGCCAAGGTCGACCCCGGCGAGAACCGGTTCGAAGTCGAGTACGTCAGCGACGACCACGAGCACTTCGCGCCCGGAGTCGAGCTTCCGCTGTCGGAGACGTACTGCACCGCGGCTATCGACGCCGGCGGCGTCGAGAGCGTCGAGAACCCCGTCGAAGCCGGGTACGACGGTATCACCGTCCGCGACGAGTTCGGCATCGAGACGTACCTCGGAACGTGCATCGAAGTCGAGGGCGACGCCGATCGGACGTTCTTCTTCGTCTCAGAGCGCTCGCGGGACGAGGCGTTCTCGGACGACGAGCGCACGTTCCTGCGACTGATGGCGCAGTGGGCGAAGTACGAACTCGAACGCCGGCAACGCGAGGCGTTCCTCCAGCGGAGCTACGAGATAACGTCCGACCCGACCCTCTCGTTCGACGAGAAGATCGAGCGGTTGCTGGAGATGGGCTGTGACTGGTTCGACCTCCAGATGGGCGGACTCAACCACCTCCCGACGTGGGACGGGGCGTTCCGGTTGGAGAGGGGCGTCGGCCTCGGCGTCGCCGAGGACGAGGTGCTGTGGACCGACCCGGGCGACGGCTGTTTCTGCCGGCGGACCGTCGAGGAGGACGACCCCGTCTGCGTGCCGGACGTGCGCGAAACCGACTGGACCGACGACCAGGTCTACCGGGAGTTCGAGTTGCGGAGCTACGTCGGGACGAAGGTCACGAGCGGTGCCGCGGCGTACGGGACGCTCTGGTTCGGCGACACGGACCCCCGCGGCCGGGAGTTCTCCGACGCCGAACGCACGCTCCTCGACATGATCGGCCAGTGGGTGAGCTACGAACTCGAACGCGAACGGCGGGAGCACTACCAACAGCGGTTGTGCGAGATAATGGCCGAACCCGAGCACTCGTTCGACGAGAAGCTCGGAGACATCTTCGAGTTGGGTCGCGAGCGGTTCGACCTGGAGTTGGGCGGACTGGCTCGCGTCGACCCGGCGACCGACACGTTTGAGGTCGAGGCCGTCAGCGGCGACCACGAGCATCTCGTACCCGGCGCGGAGGCACCGCTCTCGGAGACGTACTGCCAGCTGGCCGTCGAGGGCGGAACCGCCGGCCTCAACGACCCCGAAAAGTACGGCTACGGGAGTGCCATCGCCCACGAGGAGTTCGGCGTCGAGACGTACCTCGGAACGCACATCGCCCTGGACAACGAGCCCGACCGGACGTTCTTCTTCGTCTCCACCGACTCCCGCGACCGGGAGTTCACCGAGACCGAACGGACGTTCCACCACCTCATGAGCGAGTGGGTCAAGTACGAACTCAAACAGAAGCAGCGCGAACGCGCGCTCGAAGAGTCGAACGAGCGGTTAGAGCAGTTCGCCTACGCGGCGTCTCACGACCTCCAAGAGCCGCTTCGGATGGTCACGAGCTACCTCCAGCTGCTCGAAAAGCGGTACGGCGACGAACTGGACGAGGACGGCGAGGAGTTCCTCGAGTTCGCCGTCGACGGCGCAGAGCGGATGCGTGAGATGATAGACTGCCTCCTGGAGTACTCGCGCATCGAGACGAAAGGTGACCCCTTCGAACCGGTCGCGTTGGACGCGGTGCTCGACGACGTTCTCGCCGACCTCCAGATTCAGATAGCGGAGAGCGACGCCGACGTCGAGTCCGAACGACTCCCCACCGTCGAGGGCGACGCCAGCCAACTCCGGCACGTGTTCCAGAACCTGCTCGAGAACGCCATCACCTACAGCGGGGACGAACCGCCGCGGGTCCACGTCGGCGCCGAACGGCGGGGGCAGGAGTTGGTGATATCCGTCCGCGACGAGGGAATCGGCATCGAGCCGAAGAATCAGGACCGCGTGTTCGACGTCTTCGACCGGCTTCACAGCCGAGAGGAGTACGAGGGTACCGGAATCGGATTGGCGCTCTGCGAGCGAATCGTCGAGCGTCACGGCGGCGACATCTGGGTCGAGTCGGAACCCGGCGAGGGGTCGACGTTCTCCTTTACGCTCCCCGTTCCGGAGGACCGGTAAGGACCGCCCCGCCGCCGACTCACTCGACGCTCCGAACCGAAGACGACAGCAGCGAGTCGAACACTTTCCGCTCGGCGGTTCGGAGGTGCTGGTGGAACGTCGGCGGCGTGACGCCGAGGGCCTCGGCCATCTCCTGGCCGGACGCCTCGCGCGGCCACTCGAAGAAGCCCGCGTGGTAGGCCGCACGGAGGGCGGCGCGTTGGCGGTCGGTCAACGCCTCGACGAACGTCTCGTGGATCCGTTCCGCGTCGCCGTCCCCCAGTTCGACCTGCTTTCGCGTCACCATCTCCGCGGCGGGGTAGCCGTCGCGGACGACTTCGATGAGTCGGCGAGCGTCGACGCTCGGAGAGAGGTGGAGCGTCAGATTCAGCGTCCCGTCCTCGAAGGCGGCCTCCTCGATGGACCCGCCGAGGGACGCGAGCGTGGAGAGTATCGGCGGGTCCGACAGGCGTATCTCGAAGCGGCCGTCGTCGCGGAACGTCAGGTCCTCCCAGTGGCGGTGCGCGTCGACGAACGCCGACACCGCGTCGGTCGCGCCCTCGTCGGCGGTTCCGTAGAGGAGGTACGCGCCGTCCTGCAGGGGGACCGTCTCGTCCAACGTGAACCTACAGTCGGTCGAGACATCGTAGCCGTCGAGGATGGCCGGGACGCTGAACTTGAGCTCGACGACTTCGTTGCTCATCAGCGCCCGCTTGCGTTCGACGGCGGCGATGGCGTGGCCGACGATCTCGCCGAGTTGGGCGATGACCTCCCGTTCCTCGCCCTCGAACGCCCGCGGACGGGCGGCGTAGACGTTCAACACCCCGTACACCGTGTCCTCGTGGACGACCGGTATCGCCGCCGATGAGTGAAAGCCGTGTCTCTCGGCGGTTTCGCGCCACGGTCGGTACTTCGGGTCGTTCTGGACGTTCTGGACTGTCTGCACCTCTCCCGTCCGAAGCACCTCGCTCGTGGGGTCTTCGCCGCGTTCGTCGCCTGGACCGAGGGGCGCGGCGTTCCCGTCGAGGAACCCCTCGACGCCGGCCTCGGTTCGGAGGCTCACCGTCTGAGACGGCAGGTTGATGTCGCCTATCCACGCGAACAGGTACGAGTCCGTGCCGGCGAGGCGTTCGCAGACGGTCTTTTCTATCTCCTCGCGGGTGGACTGTTCGATGATCGCCTCCGTCGTCTCTCGGACGACCGCGTTGAGGCTGTTCAGCGCCGTGAGGCGGTCGGTGTCGCGTTCGCGTTCGAGTTCGTTACCCACCCAGTTGCTGAGGATGTCGATGAACGTCACCTCCCAGTCGCTGAACGCCTCGGCGCGCGCGTCCATGTCGTAGAAACAGAAGGTGCCGTACACCTCGCCGTCGACGAACACCGGCGCGCCGAGGTAACAGGAGATGCCCCACTCGGCGTTCCCGACGCGGTCGGCCAACTCGGGGGCGTCCGCGTCCACGTCCCTGAGGACGAGCGTTCGCTCCGTCTCGACGACGCGTTCGCAGTTCGTCGCGGTCAGCGGGACGGAGTCGCCCGGCCGGATGTCGGCGTCCGGGGGCGCGTCTATCGCCTCGAAGACGTACTCGCCGTCCTGCACCCGCGAGAGCGTCGCGTAGTCGGTCCCCACCGTCTCCCGGACGACGCTCAGCAGTCGGTCGATTCGCTCCGAGAGCGAAAGCGAGGGGTCGGCGATTATCTCGTACGCCCCGCGCAAGGTTCGTTCGCGCTCCTGCAGTTCCGTCCGCCGGGTGACCAACTCCCGTTCGTACTCCCGGCGGTTGATGGCCGTCGCGAGGATGTTCGCTACCGACCGGACGAAGTTCACGTCGTGTTCAGAAAAGCGGTTGCCGTCGGCGTCGTACGTGCCGAGGACGCCCCACGGTTCGGCGGACGACCCGACGACCACGCTGATTCCGCTCTTCACGCCGTGGTCAGTGAGGAGGGACGGACCGTCGAACCGGGATTCGGCGTCGAGGTCCTCCACGACGACGGGTCGCTCGGACGTTAGCGTGTACGCCGCCTGCGACCCCTCTTCGACGGCCGAGAGCGTGGACCCGACCGCGCCCTCGTCCCACCCGACGCCCCGACTGAGGCGCAGTTCGTCGGCGTCGGCGTCGAAGTCGAGGACTGCGCAGTAGTCGTTGTCGAGCGTTTCCGCGACGAGGGCGGCCGCCTCGGACGCGAGGTCGTCGAGTTCCCGGTCTCCGAGCGCTCGTCGACCGAAGTCGGTTATCACCTCCTGTTGGCGGACCCGCCGCTGGAGTTCGCGGTTTCGCCGTATGCGCTCGGTCGCGTCTTCGACGATTCCGACGATGCGGACGTCGTCGCCGCCGTCGTCACCGACCACGACCCCGCGCGCGCGAAGCCACCGAACCGACCCGTCGGGGCGGACGATGCGGTACTCCTCCTCGTAGTCCTCCTCGGGGAGGCCGGTGTACGCCTCCCGAACCCGCTCTCGGTCCTCCGGGTGGACCGAAGAGAGGAAGTCGAGGCCGTCCTCGTAGAGGTGTTCTCGGTCGCGGCCCCACACCTCCTCGTAGGCGGGGTTGACGTAGAGAAACTCCGTGGGGTCCTCCGAGGTCATCCAGACGACCTGCGCTAAGTTCTCCGCGAGCGTTCGGAACTTCCGCTCGCTCTCGCGGAGGTCGGACTCCATCTCCCTGCGGTCCGTCACGTCGCGGACGATGCCGGTGAAGTAGCGCTCGCCGTCGTGTTCGTACTCGCTGAACGAAATCGCCAGCGGAATCTCGCTCCCGTCGGCGCGGACGCCCGGGAGTTCGAGGTAGTCCCAATCGAGGTGGCGTCCCTCCCCGTCGAGGTAGCGCCGGACGGCGGTTCGGTGGACGTCAGATAATCGGTCGGGCATCAGTTTCGTCAGCGACTCGCCCACGAGTTCGTCGGATTCGTAGCCGAACACGTCTTCGACCGCCGCGTTCACGTCTCGGACGACGCTGCGCTCGTCCATCGTCACGATGACGTCGGACGCCGTCTTCGCGAGCGTCTCGTACTGTTCGAGTTCGCGTTCGCGCTCCTTCCGTTCCGTCACGTCCCGGAAGTACACCGAGAGGCCGGTCTCGGAAGGGTAGACGTTGGCCTCGACCCAGAAGCCCAGCCGGTCGTAGTCCACCTCGTAACTCGTCGGCGTCTGCATCTCGAGCGCCTCGTGGAAACTCTCCCACGCGTCGGTCTCCGTCGCCGACGGGAACACCTCCCAGACGCTCCTGCCGAGCAGTTCCTCCTCGGGGTGTTGGAGCAGTTCCTCGGCGCGTTCGTTGACGTGGGTGAACCGGAACTCCTCGTCCACTGCGTAGAAGGCGTCGTCGATTCGCTCGAACACCTCGTCGATCTCGCGTTCGAAACGCCGGCTCTCCGCTTTCACCTCCGAGATATCGGTTACCAACCCCTCCACGAGCGTCTGTGTCTCCCCGTCGGCGTCGCGCGCGGCGACGTGTCCGCGTTCCGACACCCAGCGCACGTCGTCGCCCGCCGTCCGAATCCGGTACCGAACCGAGAACCGCCCGTCGCCGTCGAGTCCCGTTCGGACGGTTTCGCGCACGCGAGCGACGTCATCGGGGTGGATAACGTCGTCTTCCCAACTGACCGCGCCGGAGCGTAGCGACTCCGCGGCGTATCCGGTCAGACGCTCGCACTCCCCACCGACGAACTCCGCGGGCCGTCCCGGTTCGTCTCGTCGCCGGTAGACGACGCCCGGAAGGTCGTCGACGAGTGCGGCGAGACCGTCCGCCCCCTCGCCGTCCCGGGGACGCCACCACACTCGCCCCTTCGCCCCCGCCTTCTTCGTGCCGAGAAACCCCCGGTCGGCCAACTTCTCCAGTCGCGTGTACGTACTCCGACGAGACACGTCGAGGTGTCCGGTCACCTCGGCCGTCGTCATCGGCTCCCCCGGGTCGCCAACCGACTCGAAGACGGCGAGCGTCTCCCGCAGGGCGTCGCTCAACGAGCCAGAAGTCATACCCTCCGTAACGCCTCTTCGATTCATTAAGCCTCCGTTGTCGGAAGGTGGCCGTAACACCTTACGTTCATTCGAACGAAGATCTATTCAGCCGATAACACGACGGGCGTCGACCGGAACGAGGGCGATAATTGACAGTTTACCGGCGACGAAGGTCCTAACGAGTTAGGGGGTGGCGTTAACCGGGAAGAACCTCTCTTTCCGGTGTGAACGAGATGACGCGGAACGCCGCCGAGGAGGGGAGTCGATAATGTCCGTACCGACGCAGCGGGTGACGGAGGAACTGATATCGCCCGCCGGCCTGACCGAGGACGAGTACTACCGCCTCCTCTCGGACGAACGACGACGAATCGTCCTCCAGACGCTCACCGAACTCGAACTCCCCCTCACGGTAGGCGAGTTGGCCGAGGAAGTCGCCGAACGCGAGACGGGGATCGGCGCCGACGCGTCCGTCCCGGCGACGCAGGGCGTCGAAACCGACCTCCACCACGTGCACCTCCCCCTGTTAGACGACCACGGAATCGTCGAGTACGACTGGCAGGCGAACCGTATCTTCCGGTCGTAGTCGCTCGGTAGCACGTCGTCCGCCTCGTCTCTCCTCACCTCTTCTCGTTCTCCGTCTTCCATATCCCGCAGAGCGCGGAGCATCCGCGTCGTCCCGTCCTCGGTCCCGCTTCCTTCCGCCGTGGTCTTCCCTCTCCTGCCGTCGGTTCCTCCTTCTCTCGCCGTCGTCCGTTCGTCCATTCGGCCGCTCCACTCCGCTTCTCCGTCGGCACTCGCCTAGCCTCTCCGCGGAGCCCGCCTCGTCGCTCCGCCGGTGCTCACATCTTCCCCCGTCGCTACTCCTCCGTTCGCTGTCGATACTCCTCCCCCACCGCCGGTGTCCGTCTCGTCCCGCCGTTGTCCTCTCCGTCCCCGTCATCGCCCCGCCCTCCCCGCCGTCGTTCTCGGTTTCGCCCGCCGGAGGTGGCCGCCTCGGGTCGATAAACGAGGACATATACCCCCGCATCGAGGGACGCCCCGGACGGCCGACGGACAGTATCAGTTAACGGACTGTTTCGGCCGATACCGACCACAGAGACGTCGTAGGGAGCGATTATGGAGTACCATAATTCCTCACGAACGACGTTCTGAGTGCCGTTATCTTTCGTTAAACAAGTTTACTCTAAACCGAGTAAGTTATATGGTCGGGCGTCCTCGTATTGTTTGATGACTGGGACAATCTCTCTGGGGCTCGCTACGACGGGGGAAACACGATGATTTGGCAGGACCTAATCTTCCTGGCCGGAAGCGTATTCTCGCTGTTCGTGCTGGTGCCTGCCCTCCGCGACGCGACGACGAACATTCCGCTGGGCACCTCGGTGCCCTCCGCCACCATCGGCATCGTCTACGGGACGACGTTCTTCACCCTCGGGATGACGATGTCCGCGGCGGGGTCGATACTCACCGGTCTCATGTGGAGCGTCATCGCCATCCTCCGCTCGCCGCACCCCTTCGACGACGTTATCGGGTCGGACGACCACAGCCACGGCAAACAAGCGACTCACTCGGCTCCGCAGAACGCCGACTGAACGGTACCGCTCTCTCCTCTCTGCGATTCGTCTCTCGGTTCTTCCGGGCTCGTCTCTCGACGTTCTCCTCTCTCTGCGGTTCGTCTTCGCTCTCCGTCTAACGCTCTCCTCGCAGTACTCTCCGGTCGAACGGCGGGTTACGCGGCCGTCCGACCGCTCCCGTCCGCCGCGCCGTCGTCTGGTTCCTCCCGCAACCACTCGGCGAGGAGGGCGCGGGTTCGCGCAGACCGTAGCGTCCCGATGTGGTTCGTCCACAACAGGACGTTCTCGGCCGCGCCGTCGAGTTTCGGGCTCGCCGGGTCGCGCCAGTAGTAGTGGTCGTACGCCCCGCGAATCGTGTAGTACGTCACGTCGCCCGGCGTCTCGGTGCCGGCGTTCAACCGCTTGAGCGGGTGGTTCGGCCGTTCGCGGTACCGGTAGCCGACGAAGCGACTCGGCCGCGCGTACTCGCCGAGCGTCCCCGGGTCCTCCTCGCCGCTACACACCGAGACGCCGTGGTTCGCCCCCGCGATGGAGACGACGGTATCGACCCACTCGTAGCGGTTCCGACGCTCCAACCAGAAGCGAACGCCGGTGACGCCGAGGCTGTGGGCGACCACCGAAACCGCGTCCGACCCGGTGTACTTGCGCACGTTACGGACGAACTCGTCGAGTTGGTCGGACATCTCGCGGTGCGTCGAGTTGGGGTGCGCGAACGTTATCGCCCACAGTTCGTCGCCGGCGAACCCCTCCTCCAGAAGCGCGTCGGCGTGGTCGGACCAGTCCGCGTGCGTCCGGCCGTTCCCGTGGACGAACACGACCGGCGTCCGCGACGCGCCCGGGTCCGTGTCGAACCACTCGTGGCCGCCGACGCCGCCGTACCGCCCCCGAGACGACCACGGGAGGCCCTCGTCGTCCGTCCGACGCTCGCGGCGTTCCCGCTTTCTCCGTTCGCTCGGCGGGTTCAACGCCCCCACGGCGTGGGTGAACATCCGCATCCCGAACGATGCGGTGTACAACGGGGCGACGGAGAGCCGATGTAACGGCATCACCCCGAAACGTCGATGCCGACTTTCGGATGTCACGGTGACTACTCGTGTCACTGCTATTTTTACTTTACTTAAATTGAGTATCAATTCCGGGAGAGAATCGCCGCGGGAGAAATCACGTATCCGCGAGAAAGAGGTCCCGTCCGACGCGAAGCGCGGTCAGTCCTCCGCCGGCGCGAGTTCGAGGAGTTCGTCCGCCAGTCGGCGCAGTTCGCCGCGTTCGGCGAGTTCGTCCCGCCAGCGTTCCGGCACCGCGTCGAGGCCGAACCGCGCGCCCGCGACGGCACCCGTCACCGCGCCGACGGTGTCGGCGTCGTCGCCGTGGTTCACCGCCTCGACGACCGCCTCCTCGAACGAGTCGGCGGAGAGGCCGTGGTACAGTCCGGATTCGAGCGTCGCCAACACGTAGCCGCTGTATCCGAGCGTCTCGGTGTCCGTCTCCTCGGGGAGGCCCGCCACGCGCGTCCACAGTTCGTCCGGGACCGCACCGCTCCCGTCGACGAGGGTCAACGCATCGCCGACGACGGAGTCGGGGTCGGACTCGCCGCAGACGAGGCGGCGCACAACCTCGTTCAACAGGGCGCACCCGGCGGTACACCGCGGGTCGGCGTGCGTAATCTCCGACGAGGCGCGACTCACCTCCGCGAGGACGCCCGGCCGGTCGAGGTACGCCAGCGCGTACGGCGCACAGCGCATCACGCTCCCGTTGCCGGCGTTGCTCCCCTCCGTCCGGCCCTCCCAAGCCTTCCGCCCGGCGTCGGTCCACGCGACCCCCTCGCGCACCTGCGCGAGCGAATCCGCGGTCATGAGGCCGATGTCGAACGGGCCGGACTCGTACCACCCGACGAACCGCCGCGCCACGTCCGCGCCGTCGAACCCGCCGCGTTCGACCAAACTCCGCGCGATGCACAGCGCCATCTCCGTGTCGTCGGTTATCGTCCCCGGCGGTCGGTCGTGGGTCCCGTGTCCGAGCATCTCCGTCACGCGGCCGTGCTCGGACTCGATTCCCGCGGACGTTCGGAACTCGACCGGTCTGCCGAGGGCGTCCCCGCACGCGAGGCCGAGGAGCGTCCCCCGCGCCCGCGAACGGACGGAGTGGTCGATCATACGTCTCGTTCGTCTCCCGTGACACATCAACCCTCGGTCCGTCCGGTCCGGCGTTCGCGTTCGAACTGTGGGACTCAGTGGCACTCCCTGCGTCGTTTTCCGCTCCCGACCGGTTCTAAACGTCGTAACGCCTAAGAGCGGAACAGCCATTAATTCGGGTAATGAACTCAAACGCGAACGTTCGAACGCCCCCCTCTCCACGAACGTGGAGGTGGCACCGTGGGCGTTGAGATAAAGGAGTCCTCGGTCTCCGACGAGGAGTTCGGGGAGATGAAGCGGTTCGTCAGAGATTACCTCTCCGCCAGCGTCGAGAACGAGGACGACGGCGGCCGGATGCGCTGGTACCCGTGGCACAGTTCAGAGTACCGCTTCAACCACATCCTCAACGTGGTCGAACTCGCCTCGGACATCGCCCGCCGCGAGGGGGCCGACGTGGACGTCGTCCGCGTCGCAGCGCTCTTTCACGACATCTCGAAGTTGGAGGCCGAACAGGAGGTCCACGCCGAGGAGGGCGCGCGCGTCGCCCGCGAGTATCTGGAGGCGCGCGCGGAGTTTCCCCAGTCATTCGTCGAGCAGGTGTGCGACGTCGTCTCGACGCACTCCTATCAGGGCCCGTTGACGGACGTCTCCTTGGAGACGCGGTGTCTCATCGAGGCGGACATCCTCGATAAGGTCGGGGCCAACGGCACGGCGTTGATGCTCCTGCGGATGGGGTACGAGGCGCGCACCCACATGGAGGCCTCCGAGATGGTCGAACGAGTCCTCGAACGGGGGCGCGACGCCACGGACCGCATCGAGAGCGACGCCGCCGAGAGCATCGCCCACCAACGACTCAAGCGCGTCAAGTGGTTCCGCGAGTGGTTAGAGCAGGAGGTCCCCGGCATGGACCACGAGGAGTTCGGCGCCTGAGTCGGCCGCCTCGGCCAGACTGACGACGGCGACCGACGCCCGGTCCCCGCTTTTTCGGACCCGCGGTTCAGAGCGTGTCGAGTATCGAGAGGACCGACTCCTCGGCGTCGCGGCCGGGGTCGTGTTCGGACCCGTCTCTGTCGGACTCGCGGTGTTCCTCGACGGTTCGGGCCATCGCCTCCTCGACGGGCGTCGAGTCCCACCCGAGGGCGGCGAGTTTGTTCGTATCGAGGACGTGCGGGTAGTCCCGGTAGAGGATAAAATCGTCCGGTGAGAGTTCCGCGGCGGCGAGTTCGCGTTCGCCCGCGTGGACCACCTCCACGTCGATCCCCATCGCGTCGGCTATCGTTCGGACCGTCTCTTCGAGGGTGAGCACCCGCCTGTCGCCGACGTTGTACGCCTCGCCGGCCTCGCCCTCCTCGGCGACGACGCGCATCGCGGACGCCACGTCCTCGACGTACGCGCGGTGCCAGATGTTCGTCCCGTCGCCGGGGACGACCACCCGGTCGTAGTTCTCGACGCGGTTCAGCCAGTAGTCGAGGCGTTCCGTGTAGTCGTACGGGCCGTAGACGATGGTGGGCCGGACGGACATCGCGTTCACGCCGCGGGTCGCCGCGTCGAAGACCACCCTGTCGCCCTCGGCCTTCCGGGGGCCGTAGCTCTCCGAGGAGTCGTCGGTCAACTGGTCGTCCGAACAGGGGCACAGTTCCGTGACGCCCTCTCGCTTTGGAATCTCCTCCGCGCCGTAGGCCGCACCGCTGGAGACGTAGATGTAGGCGTCCGCGTCCGCGAATATCTCCGTCGCGGACACCACGTCTCTGGGCTGGTACGCCACGCAGTCGAAGACGGCGTCCGGTTCGGCGGCGGCCTTCGCCCGCCTAAGGGCGCCGTCGTCCTTCCTGTCGCCCTCGATTCGTCGGACGGAATCGTCCTCCTTGAAGGGGTTCTCGTGGTTCCCGCGGTTGAAGATGGTCACGTCGTAGCCGTTCTCTACGAGGTCGGAGACGAGGTGGCGACCGATGAATCGGGTGCCGCCGACGACGAGTGCCGAGTCCATACGCTACCCGAGGGGTGGGCCGGAGAAAAGCGTGGGAGATGCGGCGGCCGATTCCGGTAGCGACGGCCGAGTCAGTCGTCGCTGGTCTGTGCGAGTCCGGAGTCCGCGTCGGAGGGAACCGACTTCACCGGGTCCGGAACGTCGGTCCGCACGTCGGCGTCCGCGTTCTCCGCGATGACCGCGGCGTACGCGTCGGGCATCACCTTCACGAAGTCGCCGAGGACGCTCTCCCAGTCGGCGAGGAGCGACTTCGCGCGGTCGCTGTCGGTGTACTCGGCGTGGTTCTCCACGAGGCGGCGGAGCATCGCCTCGTCGCCCTCTTCGAGTTCGTCGGAGAGCGACACCATGCCGGTGTTAGCCTTCGCTTCGAGTTCGTCGTCGGAGTCGTAGACGTACGCGACGCCGCCGGACATCCCCGCGGCGAAGTTGCGCCCCGTCTCGCCGAGGACGGCGACGACGCCGCCGGTCATGTACTCACAGCCGTGGTCGCCGACGCCTTCGACGACGGCCTTCACGCCCGAGTTGCGGACGGCGAATCGCTCGCCCGCGACGCCGTTGACGTACGCCTCGCCCTGCGTCGCGCCGTAGAGGGCGACGTTGCCGACGAGGACGTTCTCGGCGGCGTCGTAGGCGGCGTCCTCGGGCGTCTTTACTACGATTCGACCGCCGGAGAGTCCCTTTCCGACGTAGTCGTTCGACGCGCCGGTCAGGCGCATCGTCACGCCGCTCGCGAGGAACGCGCCGAACGACTGTCCGGCGATGCCGGAAAACTCGCAGTCGATGGTGCCGTCCGGGAGGCCCTCGCCGCCGTACTCGTCGGAGATGCGGTTCGACAGCATCGCGCCGACGGCGCGGTCCACGTTCGAGACGTCCTCCCGAATCTGGACCGGTTCGCCGCGTTCGAGTGCGGGTCGCGCCTGTTCGATGAGCTTGTGGTCGAGTTGCGTCTCCAAGTCTGCGTGGGCCTGCTCTTCGGTCTTGTAGCGCGCGCCCTCGGCGGGTTTGGCGATGACCGACGCGAGGTCGAGGTGCTTGGCCTTCTCGTGGTCGGTCTCTCGCTGGCGGAGCAGCGAGGGACGACCGATCATCTCGTCCACCGTGCGGAAGCCGAGTTCGGCCAGTATCTCGCGCAGTTCCTGCGCCATGAACGTCATGTAGTTGATGACGTGCTCGGGTTGGCCGGGGAAGCGCTTTCGGAGGTCCTCGCGCTGGGTGGCGACGCCGACGGGGCAGGTGTTCTCGTGGCACTGGCGGGCCATCACGCAGCCCGACGTGACGAGCGACGCCGTCCCGAAGACGTACTCCTCCGCGCCCAGCAAGGCGGCGACGGCGATGTCGCGGCCGGTCTTCATGCCGCCGTCGGCGGTCACGCGGATGCGCGACCGGAGGTTCGTCGCGCGGAGCATCTGGTTCGCCTCCGCGAGGCCGAGCTCCCACGGCAGACCGGCGTTCTTGATGGACGTCTTCGGCGACGCGCCCGTCCCGCCGTCGTGCCCGGAGATGTGGACGACGTCGGCGTTGGCTTTCGCCACGCCCGCGGCGATGGTTCCGATGCCCGCCTCGGAGACGAGCTTCACGTTGATGTCGGCGTCCGAGTTCGCCGCCTTCAGGTCGTGGATGAGCTGTTTGAGGTCCTCGATGGAGTAGATGTCGTGGAGGGGCGGCGGCGAGATGAGGCCGACGCCCGGCGTCGCGTAGCGGACGTGCGCTATCATCTCGTTTACCTTCTTGCCGGGGAGGTGGCCGCCCTCGCCGGGCTTCGACCCTTGCGCCATCTTTATCTGAAGCTCGTCGGCGCTGGAGAGGTAGTGGGAGGTGACGCCGAACCGGCCGGAGGCGACCTGCTTGACGTTGCACTCCTTCTCCGTGCCGAACCGCTCCGGCGGTTCGCCGCCCTCGCCGGAGTTGGACTTCCCGCCGATGCGGTTCATCGCGACGGAGTTGTTCTCGTGGGCCTCCGGCGACAGACTGCCGAGCGACATCGCCGCCGTCGAGAACCGTTCGACGATGTCCTCGACGGGTTCGACCTCTTCGATAGAGACCGGGTCGCGGTCGGAGTCGAACTCCAAGAGGCCGCGGAGCGTCTGCAGTTCCTCCGACTGGTCGTTGACGAGTTCGGCGAACTCCCGGTACTTCTCGTAACTGCCGGAGCGGACCGCCTGTTGGAGCGTTCCGACGGTCTTGGGGTTCCACTGGTGGTGGATTCCGTCGGAGCGGTGTTCGTACTCGCCCTGCCGTTCTAAGTCGGGGTCCGCGCCGAACCCGACGGCGTGGCGGGTGAGGGCGTCATCCTCCACCACGTCGATGCCGATGCCCTCGGTGCGAATCTCCGTCCCCTCGAAGTACTCGGCGACGAACTTCGAGTCGAGGCCGACGGCCTCGAAGATCTGGGCGCCCTGGTAGGACTCCACCGTGGAGATGCCCATCTTGGCCATCGTCTTCAGCAGGCCGTCTTCGAGCGCTTTCTTGTACGCCGCGACGGCCTCGGACTCCTCCGCGCCGTCCGGGCCGGCGACGAGGTCGCCGATGGTCTGGTAGGCGAGGTACGGGTTCACCGCGCCCGCGCCGTACCCGACGAGGGCGGCGAGGTGGTGGACCTCGCGGGGGTCGCCCGACTCGACGACGAGTCCGGCGTGGTTCCGCAGGCCGTTCCGGACGAGACTGTGGTGGACCGCGCCCGTCGCCAGCAGACTCGGAATCGCCACGCGGTCGGGGCCGAGGGTGCGGTCCGAGAGGACGACGATGCTCGCCCCCGCTTCGATGGCCGCCTTCGCCTCCTCGCGGACGCGTTCGACGGCGTCGCGCATCTCCTCGTCCGTCTCGTAGGTGATGTCCACCACGGCCGAGGAGATGTCTCCGTCTAAGTCCTCGATGGCCTCGGTCTGGGCGTCCGTCAGGACGGGCGAGTCCAAGACGAGTTGCCGCGCGTGCTCCGGCGTCTCGTCCAAGAGGTTCCGCTGGTGGCCGAGTCGAGATTCGAGGGAGGTGACGAGTTCCTCGCGGATGTAGTCCAGCGGCGGGTTCGTCACCTGCGCGAACAGCTGCTTGAAGTAGGTGAAGAGCGGCCGGTTGAAGTCCGAGAGGACGGAGAGAGGGGTGTCGTCGCCCATCGACCCGACGGGGTCCTTCCCGTCTCTCGCCATCGGTTCGATGAGGTGGTTCACCTGGTCGTGGGTGTAGCCGAACGCCGCCTGGTATGCGCGGAGGTGGTCCACCTCGCCGCGGGGTTCGTAGTCGCTCTCGTCCGCGATATCGTCGAGGTGTCGCTGTTCCGTTTCGACCCACTCGCCGTACTTCTCGTCGGTGAGGGAGTCGAACACCTCCTCGTCGGGGATGACACGCCCCTCCGTCGGGTCGGCCATGAACAGCTGCCCCGGTTGGAGGCGGCCGCGTTCCCTGATTTCGCTCGGTTCGGTGTCGAGTGCCCCGACTTCCGAGGCCATGACGACCCTGTTGTCGGCGGTCACGTCGTAGCGACACGGACGGAGGCCGTTGCGGTCCAGCACCGCCGCCACCCGGTCGCCGTCCGTCGCCGCCACGAGGGCGGGGCCGTCCCACGGTTCGACCAGCGATGCGTGGTAGTCGTACCAGTCGCGCTTCTCCCGCGGCATCGCGTCGTCGCCGCGGTACGCCTCGGGGATGAGCATCCGGAGGACGTGCGGGAGTTCGCGGTCCGAGTGAAGCAGGAGTTCGACGGCGTCGTCCACCACCGCCGTGTCGGACTGGTCGGCCTTCGTGACCGGCTTGATGGTCTCTAAGTCGTCGCCGAACGCCGGGTGTTCGAGGTCCGTCTCCCGGGCGCGCATCCAGTTGATGTTGCCGCGGATGGTGTTTATCTCGCCGTTGTGTACGATGTGGCGGTACGGGTGCGCGAGGTGCCACGCTCCGAGCGTGTTCGTCGAGAAGCGCGCGTGAACGAGCGTCAGCGTCGTCTTCACGCGTTCGTCCGCGAGGTCGGGGAAGTAATCGAGCAGTTGGTCGCCCTTGAGCAGTCCCTTGTAGACGAGCGTCTTCCGCGAGAGCGAACAGACGTAGAAGCGCGCCGCGCCCGCGGACTCCAGTTCGCCGACGCGGTTCTCGGCCTCGCGGCGGGCGACGTACAGCTTCCGGTCGAACGCCTCGGCGTCCATCTCCGCGTCGGGGCGGACGAACGCCTGCCAGACGTCGGGTTCGGATTCGAGCGCGGTCTTCCCGAGGTCGGAGTTGTCCGTCGGCACGTCCCGCCAGTGGAACACCTCCAGCCCGTGGGCCGCCACGGAGCGTTCGAATATCGAGAACAGTCCCTCGCGCGCGGCGTCGTCCTGCGGCATGAACACCGAACCGACGGCGTACGTCTCCGGCAGGTCGGCGTCCACGACGGCCTCGAAGAACTCGTCGGGCCGTTGAATCATGATGCCGGCGCCGTCGCCGGTGTTCTCCTCGGCACCCGTCGTGCCGCGGTGTTCGAGGTTCGCTAACAGTTCCACGCCGTCCGCGACGGTCCGGTGAGTTCGACCGCCGTCGAGGTCGATGACGGCGCCTACGCCGCAGTTCGAGCGCTGGTCGGTGGGGTCGGCGAGCCCCTCCGAAACGTCAGGGGTGTCTCTCTGTGGCTTGGTCATGTGTGACCAGACACCGAACTCCCATAAGGCATTTATCCTGAAAGCATAAGGGAAATACTATTACATATAAGGATATATGGTCTATTTCTACTTTATCGAATGTTCATCTAGGATACGGACGGCAGCGCGAAGTGTGCGAACAGCAGCGCAGAAAAGGGGCGGGGCGGGAACGAGCGTCGCTCAGTACGTCTTCGCGAAGTAGGCCGTCTCGACGGCGTCGCCGTCGCAGATGGCGCAGGAGTCGCCCTCGTGAATCTCGGCCTCCTCGTCGTCGAGGGGGACCATCACGATTTCGGCGGCTATCTGCTCTTTGATCTCGGTTTCGCACTCCTCGTCGCCGCACCACGGCGCTTTCACGTACCCGCCGTGCTGGCCGATGGTGCCGAGGATGTCCGCGCGGGAGTCCGCCTCCCGGACGTTCTCTTCGAGGTTATCCTCCGCCTTCGCGTAGAGTTTGGCGTACACCTCGTCGAACTCCTCGCGCACCGTCTCGGCGACGTTCTCGCGGTCCACCTCCTTGCTCTCGCCGTCGGGGCGGTGGACGACGGTTATCACGTCGTCGTCCACCTCGTTCGGGCCGATCTCGAAGCGGACGGGGACGCCCTTCAGCTCCCACTCGTTGAACTTGAAGCCCGGATTGCGCTCGTCCCGGTCGTCGAGTTCGACGCGGACGCCCGCCTCCTCCAGTTCCTCGGTGATTCCCTCGGCGTACTCGAGCACCTTCTCCTTCGTGTCGGACTGCCAGATGGGGACGACGACGACCTGTTCGGGCGCGACGGTCGGCGGCAGGACCAACCCTTGGTCGTCGGAGTGGGTCATGATGAGCGCGCCCATCGACCGCCACGAGAGGCCCCACGAGGTGGTGTGAGCGATCTGGCTCTCCTCGTCCTCGTCGGTGTAGGTGATGTCGAACGCCTCCGCGAAGGAGGTGCCGAGGTGGTGGGAGGTGCCGCTTTGGACGGACTTGCCGTCGGGCATGAGCGCCTCCACCGTCGTCGTCGTGTCCGCGCCGGGGAACTTGTCGTGTTCGGGCTTCGCGCCGCGGAGGACGGGGATGGCGAGCAGGTCCTCGAAGACGGACTGGTACTGGTCGAGGCGGGTGAGCGTCTCGTCCCACGCGTCCTCGTCCGTCGCGTGCGCGGTGTGGCCCTCCTGCCAAAGGAACTCCTTCGTGCGGAAGAACGGCTTCGTCTCCGTCGCCTCCCATCGGACGACGGACGCCCACTGGTTCACGCGGAGGGGCAAGTCGCGGTGACTGCGGACCCACCGGGACAGGTATGGCGCGATGATGGACTCGGAGGTGGGCCGGACGGCGAGTCGTTCCTCCAGTTCGTCGCGGCCGGCGTGGGTGACCCACGCGACTTCGGGGTCGAACCCCTCGACGATGTCCTTCTCCCGTTCGAGGTAGCTCTCGGGGATGAACATCGGGAAGTAGGCGTTCTGGACGCCGGTCTCCTTGAACAGCCCGTCGAGGTAGCTCTGGATGCGCTCCCAGACTGCGTAGGCGCGCGGCCGCGTGACGATGAATCCGCTCATCCCCTCCGGGCCGTAGTTCGCCAACCCCGCCTTCTGGACGACTTCGGCGTACCACTCGCCGGTGTTGTACTCCTTGGACTCGGTTATCCCGAGTTCCTGATCGTCGCTCATTACCCTCGCTTTACCCCAGCGAACTCTTAAAGACCCCGAAGCGCGCGACTCCGCGCGTCCCGGCGGAGGGGCCGCGCGGCCGGCGCGGCGGCGACGCCGCTCCCGTTCGCGCCCGCGTCAGTCGCGCCGGACGGCGAACGGACTGTCGCCGTCGCGCCACGACCACCCCGGCAACCGCGTCTGAAAGCCCGCCGCGAGTGCGGCGTCCAAGTCGTCCGCGCCCGCGCGCCCCTCGGTGTGGGTGCGGACGTCCGCGAAGTGGAACGTCGCCTGCGCGAGAAGCGAGAGGGGGTGCCCGCCCGCGACGGTGGCGGCGAGTTCGCGCCCGAGAATCTCGTCGACGACGAACCCGGGGTAGTCGCCCTCCACGTCGAGTTCGCGGAGGATGCGGACGAACCCGGCGACGTTCACCGCCACCTCGCCGTCGGCGAAGACGGCGTCCACCTCCTCGCGGTACGCCGCGGGCGTCACCTCGTCCACGTCGGTTTCGAACAGCTCGCCCAACCGCGCGCGCGTGTCGTTTATCAGCGGAACCACCGCGTCGCCGCGGTTTCGCACCCACTCCGCCTCGCGTTCGACGGCCTCCGGTGTCAGCTCCATACCGCCCATCTGCGCGTCCGAGGGCTTCCACTTTGCGAAGGCTTTTATACCGACGAGAAAGTACCTCCGAGTAAGCGGGTTTTCCCTGCCTCTTCCCGCAGTCAGGATAGCCAGAGATACCACCGTACTCGTTGACTATGCTCTCTCAATCGACGACCGGGTCAGACCGTCCCCCGATAGGCGTATCGGCACCGGTCGGCAGCTTTCGAGGCAGCGATTCTCCGACACCGCCCGTAACGCACCGGGCGAGGCCACTCAGTTATGAGTTCAGTAGATAAGCAACTTGAGGAATTGAAAGCAGAGATTACGAACGAACTGCCGTCCGACATCTCCGTGTCGGACGTGAAATACGAGGGGCCGGAACTCGTCGTCTACACTCGGGACCCGAAGCGGTTCGCGCAGAACGGCGACCTCATCCGGAAACTCGCCAGCAAACTGCGGAAGCGCATCACGGTCAGGCCCGACCCAGAGGCGCTTTCGAGTCCCCGTAACGCGGAGGAACAGATCCTTGACGTCATCCCCGAGGAAGCGGGCGTCACCGACCTCGACTTCCACGCCGACACCGGCGAAGTCGTCATCGAGGCGTCGAAGCCGGGGATGGTCATCGGCCGCCACGGGTCGACGCTCCGGAAGATAACCCAGCAGGTCGGGTGGACGCCCGAAGTCGTCCGCACCCCGCCCATCGAGTCGTCGACCGTCTCGAACGTCCGGAACTTCCTGAAGCAGGAACGCGACGACCGGCGGCAGATTCTCGAACGGGTCGGGCGGCAGATTCACCGCGAACAGCTCTCCGACGACGAGTGGGTCCGCATCTCGACGCTCGGATGCTGTCGGGAGGTCGGTCGCGCCTCGTTCGTCGTCTCGACGCCCGAGACGCGCATCCTCGTGGACTGCGGCGACAAGCCGGGGTCCGACGACGTGCCGTACCTGCAGGTGCCGGAGGCCCTCGGGGCGGGCGCGAACTCGCTGGACGCCGTCGTCCTGACGCACGCCCACCTCGACCACTCGGCGCTCATCCCCCTCCTGTTCAAGTACGGGTACGACGGCCCCATCTACACGACCGAACCGACCCGCGACCTGATGGGTCTCCTGACACTCGACTACCTCGACGTGGCGGCCAAGGAGGGCCGGACGCCGCCGTACGAGTCCGAGATGGTCCGCGAGGCCATCAAACACTGCATCCCGCTCGAATACGGCGACGTGACGGACATTGCGCCGGACGTGAAGCTCACGTTCCACAACGCGGGTCACATCCTCGGCTCCGCCGTCTCGCACTTCCACATCGGCGACGGCCTCTACAACGTCGCGTTCTCCGGGGACATCCA
This sequence comes from Halopelagius fulvigenes, assembly GCF_042662625.1. Taxonomy (GTDB): domain Archaea; phylum Halobacteriota; class Halobacteria; order Halobacteriales; family Haloferacaceae; genus Halopelagius; species Halopelagius fulvigenes. The sequence continues at coordinate 906,440 of NZ_JBHSXH010000015.1, read as the reverse complement.
CTACGACGACACGCGCCTGTTCAACGGCGCGGTCAACGACTTCCCGCGCGTGGAGACCCTCGTCCTCGAATCCACCTACGGCGGCCGGAACGACTACCAGACCGACCAGGAGGACTCCGAGGAGAACCTCATCGAGATAATCAACGAGACGTACGACAAGGGCGGGAAGATACTCATCCCCGCGTTCGCCGTCGGTCGGTCCCAGGAGATAATGCTCGTCCTCGAAGAGGCGATGCGGAGCGGCAAGATTCCCTCCATGCCCGTCCACCTCGACGGGATGATCTGGGAGGCGACGGCCATCCACACCACGTACCCCGAGTACCTGCGGGACGAACTCCGCGACCGAATCTTCCACGAGGACGAGAACCCGTTCCTCGCCGACGAGTTCAACCACATCGACGGCGGCGAGGAGGAACGGCAGGAAGTCGCCGACGGCGACCAATGCATCATCCTCTCGACCTCGGGGATGGTCACCGGCGGCCCCATCATGTCGTGGCTCCGCCACATCGGTACGGAACCGGACTCCCGACTCGTGTTCGTCGGCTACCAGGCGCAGGGAACCCTCGGCCGCCGCATCCAGAACGGGTGGGACGAGATTCCCGTCAACGGCCGCGACGGCATGGGCCGTTCGGACACGCTCCAACTGAAGATGGACGTCGAGACGGTGGACGGGTTCTCCGGCCACGCCGACCGGCAGGGACTGGAGAACTTCGTGAAGACGATGAACCCCCGACCCGAGAAGGTGCTGTGCGTCCACGGCGACGAACGCTCCGTGCAGGACCTCTCGTCGGCCCTCTATCATAACTACAACATGCGGACGTTCGCGCCGAAGAACCTCGAAACGTTCCGCTTCAAGTGACCGCGTAAGCTTCCGCGTCGTCCGCGCCCGACCCGCGTTCGCGTTTCGTTCCGGTTTTCGCCGCCCGCGCCCGCGGCCAACATTCAAGCCCGTTCTCCACGCAGACTGAGCCATGCGTCTCGCGCTTATCGCTCACGACGAGAAGAAGCCGGAGCTCATCGAGTTCGCGAAGAACCGCAAGGCGGACCTCGAACGGTTCGACCTGATGGCCACGGGGACGACCGGGAAGCGACTCCAAGAGGAGACCGGCCTCGACGTCGAACGCAAGCAGTCCGGCCCCATCGGCGGCGACATGCAGATCGGCGCCGAGATCGCCGACGAGAACTGCGCGGGCGTCTTCTTCCTGCGGGACCCCCTGACCGCGCAACCGCACGAACCCGACATCACGGCGTTGTTGCGCATCGCCGACGTCCACTCCATCCCCCTCGCGACGAACCTCTCCAGCGCCGACGCCATCCTCGACGAACTCGTCAGACAGCTCGAATCCGAGACCCGGTCTCACCGCTGAGAATCGTATCCCGACGCTTAACACCTCCCCGCCGAACACCGGTGTATGCGACGCTCGATACGAACTGTTGCCACGGTAGTCGTTCTACTGGCGACGTTGGGAGCGCCCGTCGTCGGTCCGGTCGCCGCCCAGTCGTCCGACTCGGCGGCGGCGGACGGCGGCGAAAAGCGGTGCTTCCCGCCCGGCGGTCACGAACTCAGCGTCGGTACGGAAGGTCCGGGCATCGGGATGACCGTCCACACGTCGCTGTTCTCGAACCTCGGCGGCGAAGGGGCACTCGGTCTCGAAGCCCGCGGCACCGCGTTGAACGCGACCATCGTCTCGCTTCGGACGGGCGTCGTCTTCAACGGCGTCGGCGACGCCGGGGCGTTCCTCTCGAACCCGTTCTCCCGGTTCGCGATAGTCTACGACTACTCGTTCGATCTTCCGATGTTCTCGTCTCTCGGCGGGGATCGGTCGTCGTACGCTTCCGAGGAGTCGCCGGTGTCCGGCGTCGAGACGAGAGCGTGTTAAGCTCGAACCGTCAGGGCGACGGTCCGGAGGGGTAGTTCGCGTCGGCGCGTTGGACGACGATGCTCCCGTCCGCGTGGATAGTCACGTCGTAGCCGTCGAGCGAAAACGAGAGAGTCCCGTTGCGACCAGCCTTGTCGGTGAACAACGAGTCGAGCGCGTCGGGGTCGATGACGTCGTACAGCGGTGGTAACGCCTCCGGTTCCTTCCCCGCGAACATCGACACCGCTCGGACGACGCTGAAACTGAGCGGTTCGTCGTCCGACCAGTCGTGCATCGCGTGGTACTCCTCCGCCGGTGCCGACGGGTCTCTGCCGCCGACTCCGTCCTCAACCATCGTCTCCCCCCCGGGAGCGTGCTCGGTTCGGACTCCTGTCTCCGAATACCATTGTATTCTCACCGACTCGCTACTCTCTATCCCCACATAAAGTGCGATGACTGTTAATATGAGAAAATCCCTTACTGTCAGTACGCTCCAACGGTTAACCGCCCGATTATTGCGGCGTCGGGCTTCCGCGGCGCGCGCCGACGCGATAAAGTATGACGTTAGCGGGTCCGTCAGCCGAGTAAGGCGTCGACTTCCGGGCGTTACGGGCCGGATGTCGCCTCTACGGGGTCCACCACCTCGCCGGACTCGGGGTCGACGCCCACCCTGTCGCACAGCGCCGACACCGGGCAGGCGTCGAGTCCGTCGAGGCAGGCGGGCGTCCGCGCCGTGCAGTACTCGCGTCCGAACTGGATCATCGCGGTGTGTCCGAACCCGCACTTCGCCGCCGGAACGTCGCGTTCGAGCGATCGGCGCACCTCCTCGTGGTCAGCGTCGGGTGACGCGACGCCTAACCGCCGCGAGATTCGGTGGACGTGCGTGTCCACGGGGAAGACGCCGCCCCGGCCGCCGGCGAACAGGAGGACGCAGTCGGCCGTCTTCGGGCCGACGCCGTGAATCTCCAGCAACCGGTCGCGGACGGCGGCGGGGTCCTCCTCGCGGACGTAGGCGTCGAACCCCTCAGACCCGCCGAACTCGGAGACGACTTCCCGGGCCGCGCCGCGTATCATCTTCGACTTCTGGTTGTACAGTCCCGCCGCGGAGATGGCGTCGGCTATCGCCTCCCGGTCGGCCGCCGCGAGGGTCTCCGCGAGGTCCTTGGCCGGGCCGTACCGGGTCATCAGTTCGTCGTGCGCCGGTTGACTCGCCTTGTCGCTGGTGTTCTGGCTGAGTATCGTTCGGACGAGGCACTCGAAGGCGTCCTGTCCGCCGTAGGCCTTCCGCCAGTACAGTCTCCCTAACTCGTCTACGACCGCCTCCGCGCGCGTCTCCGCGTCCCCCTCCTCGAACATCGCGGCCGTGCCGCCGCCGGCCTCGCCGCCGCTAATGTTCTCTGCGGGTTCCTCGGGCATGGGTGGGGGTTCGACCGCCGCGGCGAAAAACCGCCCGGTCTCTCAGTCGGTCTCGAACAGTCGGACGTAGACGGCGATGAAGCCGACGACCCCCGACAGGAGGACGAAGCCGCAGAAGACGAGGAGGTACAACGCGACCGGGGACCCCGTTTGGTCGGACATAACCGCCCCGACGGAACACCGTCGCTCAGTCCTTTCTCCGGCGGCGTCCGCCTACTCGACGGTGAGCGTCAGCGTCAGGGACGCCCCGTCAGCGAGGGCGGCGACGAGTTCGCGGTCGAAGTCCGCGGCGGCACCCTCGGCGCCGACGAGGACGGTTCGGTCGTCCACGTAGTCGCTGGTCCGCCCGACGTGACTTCGGTCGTCCTCGAACGTCAGGTCGGGGTGGCCGCGCCCCGCGACCGTCTGCGCGAACGTCTCCCCCTCGTCCGTCTCCACCGCTATCTCCGCCGTAATCGTCGCGTCTTCGTCGCGGCACGCCTCGACGAACTCCTCGTCGAAGTCGGCGGGCACCCTGTCGGCTTCGACCGCGAGAATACAGTCTCCCGCGGGCGTGAGCCAATCGTCCGACGTCACCTCGAACGTGCTGGCGTGTTCGGCCGCGACGTTCTCGTGTCCGCGCGCGCGGACGACTTCGCGTCGTTCGGTCATGGTTCCCCGTCGCCGTCGCCGCGGTAAAGCGCGTACGGTTCGGCGCGGAACGAGGCGCGTCCGACCCGCCGGGACGGGACGACCGTTCCGCCGATGGGGCGATCGTTCCGCCGACGGAACGGCGGGCGGCCGAGTACGGTGCGCTCCGTATTTTATGTACGTCTCCCCATCGGTTGATACGTCGTAGCACGGCGTATTCGAGGAGTATGGTACCTCTTTTCACGCCCGCAACCACCGAAGGATTTATATCCGGATAGGGTCAAGTAGAGAGTACCAGAGCGCCTCCGGCGTTCCGGCGGAACCGCACGCAGAATGATCGGGAATTCTTATCCACGGTCGGCAGCATCACAAGGAGCGGCCGCCTTGTCCGGAGCGGTGATGGTATCGAGGTTTGATTACGCATGGTGACAAAGCAAGACGTTCTCCAAGAATACGACGTACAAGAGCTCGACGAATCCAACAACGTCGAACTCACAGACGACAAGCTCGAAGACGGTTCGAAAGGCGAGCTTATCAAACTCGCGGGGCAGCTCCGCGACCGTCGTAACGACCTGAATCAGATGGCCTCCGAGCGCGCGTCCAAGCGCGACGACCTGAACGCGAAGACTCGCGAGAAGGTCGACGAGGCACAAGAACACCGAGAGCAGCGAGACTCGCTCAACGAGCAGGTTCAGGAGCACAAGAACAAGCGCAACGAGCTCAACGCCGAGGCCAACGAACTCTTCGACAAGGTCGAAGAGATGAAGCAGGACCTCGAGCTCAACGACGGGAAGGACATCGACGAGCTCAAAGAGGAGATAGAGCAGCTCGAGTTCCGACAGCAGACCGAAGTTCTCTCGACGGAAGACGAGCGCGAACTCATCGAGAAGATCGAGGACAAGCGCGAGCAGCTCCGTCAGAAGAAGGACAAGGTCGAAGAGAGCGGTGAACTCGAAGAGCTCATCGAGGAGGCCGAGGAGGTCCGCTCCGAGGCGTCCCAGCACCACCAGAAGGTGACGGAGCTCGCCGACAAGGCCCAAGAGCACCACAACCAGATGATCGAGGCCTACCGCGAGGCCGACGACATCCGCGACAAGGCCGACGCGATGCACGAGCTCTTCGTCGAAGCCCAAGAGGCGGCCGACCGCCACCACGAGGACTTCGTCCGCGTGCAGAAGCGCCTCCGCGAGCTCGACAAGCAGGAAGAGCAGGAGCGCGACGCCGAACGCGCCGAGGAGCGCGAAGCGGCCAAAGAGGAGGCCGAGGAGATCTACCAGAAGTTCAAGGAAGGCGAGACCCTCGACACCGAGGACCTGATGAAGCTCCAGAAGACGGGGCTTCTCTAAGCCGACCGGTTCTTTCTCTCTCTCCGTTTCGGATACGTTTTTCACCTCACCCGAGAGAGGCGTCGGTATGTCTCTGACGGGTGACGGATCGTGACGGCCGGCCGACGGACCGCGGTCGCTCGCGCGGCCGTCGTTCTCCTCGTCGCGGCGGTGGTCGCCGCGGTCGGATGGTATCTCTTCGTCGCGGCGCCGGACGACCTCGCCGACCTCCTCGGGACGGTCCTCGTCGTCTGCGTTGTCGGCGTCGGCGTCCGCCTCGGGGCGCGTCTGGCGGACAGGACGCACCCCGACTACGACGTGGCGGAGGTGGCCGTCGAGGGGCCCATAACCCGCGACGGCGGCCCCGGCCCCGCGCCCGGCGGAAGCGTCGGTACGCCGGCGGACGACATCGTGGACGGCGTCCGCGCGGCGGACGACGACGGCGGCGTGGACGCCCTCGTGGTGAAGCTGAACACGCCGGGCGGCGAGGTACTGCCGAGCGAGGACATCAGGCGGGCGGTCGAGGAGTTCGACGGCCCCACCGTGGCGTACGCCACCGACGTCTGCGCCAGCGGGGGGTACTGGATAGCCACCGGGTGCGACGAACTGTGGGCGCACGACGTGAGCGTCGTCGGGAGCATCGGCGTCATCGGGTCGTCCGTGAACGTCTCGGAGCTCGCCGACCGACTCGGCGTCTCCTACGAGCGATTCGCCGCGGGCAAGTACAAAGACGCCGGGACGGCGCTGAAAGACGTCTCGGAGGACGAACGCGACTACCTCCAGGGCATCGTGGACGACTACTACGAGGACTTCGTCGAACGGGTCGCGGCCGGCCGAGGGATGGACCCCCAGACGGTGCGAGACACCGAAGCGCGCGTCTACCTCGGCGAGGACGCCGTCGAACTCGGTCTGGTGGACCGGGTGGGGACGCGGGACGACGTGGAGGACCGCGTCGCGACGCTTCTCGGCGTCGACGAGGTGAGCGTCCGGGAGTTCACGCCCCGCCGGGGTGTCGCCTCTCGCCTCCGCGGCGGCGCGGCGCACGTCGCGTACGCGTTCGGCGCGGGCGTCGCCTCGGCGTTCGACGCCGACGACGCCGCCGACTTCCGATTCCGGTTCTGACCGCTCTCAGCCTTCGTCCGGTTCGACCACCGCCTCGGCTTCGATTTCGACCAGTAAGTTCGGGTCGATGAGTCGGCTCACCTCCACCATCGTCGAGGCGGGGCGGACGGGAACGTCGCGGAAGAACGACCCGTGCGCCTCGCCGACGGCCTCCCAGTCGTCGATATCCGCGACGTACATCCGCGTCCGAACCACGTCCTCCTTCTCCCCGCCGAGTTCCTCCACCGCGGAAACCACGTTCGAGAGCGCTCGCTTCGCCTGCGCGCCCGCGTCGTCGGCCCCCACCGCGTTCCCCTCCTCGTCCGTCGCCGTGGTTCCCGAGACGCGAATCACGTCGCCGGTGCGGACGGCGCGGGAGTAGCCGACTCTCGGTTCCCACTCGGTACCGCTCGAAATCGCCTCTCGTCGCATGGCCGACCCACGGACCCCCGGCCGATAACGGTTCGGCCGCGACGACCGGGAGCGTTTTAACTAAGTGAGTCGTTCGCACGGTTGTGACCACGCTCGTCCTCTGTGTCGACCGGTCGAACGACATCGGGCGGAAGGCCGGTCTCCGGACGCCCGTGGTCGGGTGGGAGGCCGTCCAATCGCTCGTGACGGAGGTGGGTCTCGCCGACCCGGAGGATTCGAGCGTGAACTGCCTTCTGGAGTCGCTTCGCGTCGTCAGGGACCTGCGGGACGGCGACGAGGACGCCGTCGTCGCCGTCGTCTCCGGCGGGAGCGACTCGCTCGTCGGTGCGGACCGGTCGCTCGCCGCGCAGGTTGACCGCCTCGTCGAGGAGTACGACCCCGAATCGACCATCGTCGTCATCGACAGCGCCGGCGACGAACGCGTGGTGCCGGTGATAGAGAGTCGCCTCCGAATCGACTCCGTGGACCGCGTGGTCGTCAGGCAGGCGCACGACATCGAATCGACGTACTACCTGCTCAAGCAGTTCCTCGCGGACGAGGAGCTTCGGACGACGGTGTTGGTCCCCCTCGGGGCGACGCTGGTTCTGATGCCGCTCCTGCTCACGCAGTTTTCGCCCGCCGTCGCGCTCGCGGGTCTGGCGGCGGTCCTCGGGGCGGTGCTCCTGTACAAGGGGTTCGCCATCGACGAGTTCGTCGCGGACGTGCCCGACATGGTCCGGGACGCGCTGTACTCCGGACAGGTGTCCGTCGTCACGTACGCCGCCGCCGGGGGGTTGTCGCTCGTCGGTCTCTTCCTCGGCGCGCTCTCGGTGACGACGCCGACGGGCTCGGAGCGAGTGGTGCTGCCCGCGATGCAGCTCGTCTACAACGCGGTGCCGTGGTTGGCGCTCGCCGCGTTGACCGCCAGCGCCGGCCGACTCATCGACGAGCTCATCGGCTCCGACGGCGTCCGGACGCCGTACCTCAACCTCCCGTTCGGCGTCGTCGCCCTCGGACTCGTCGTCCGCGGGTTCTCCGGGTGGTTCCTCCAACGCGAGGGCGTCCTGGGGAACGCGGTGCTGTTCGACGTGGTTCTGTCGGCCCGCCAGCGACTCGCCCTCTTCATCGTCGGCGGCATCGTCGTCAGCATCGTCGGCGTCCGAATCGCCGCGAGCGTGAGCGACGAGACGGTGGAAGACGCCGTCGAGCAGTGAGTCGGCCCCTCAGCGGGTTCCCCCGGCGCGGTACTCGCCGTGTTTGATGCCGATTCCGAGGCACACCGCCCCGAACACCAACATCGCGGGGGCGACCATCATCAGGACCGTACTCGTCGCCATCACGCCCATCGCGAGGAGGGCGGCGACGCCCGCGGCGACGAGGACGAGAAACAGCACGGCCGTTCGCGTGATGTCGAACTCCATACGCGGGGTCGTTCGGACGGGCGGGACTAATCGCTTACTCTCGGTTCGGCGTCCGACGCGGCGAAAAACGGCGAGAAGCGGAAACGGAAACGGTGGGGAGACGGCGGCGCGAAACGTCCCCGTTACCAGGGGGCGAACCCGGGGTCCACCTGACGCTCGGTTCGGTCGATGGCGTCTATCTTCTCGACGTCCTCGTCGTCGAGTTCGACGCCCAGCGACTCCCAGTTGTCGCGGATGTGGTCTTCGCCCGTCGCCTTCGGGATGGCGGTGACGCCCTTCTCGCGAAGCCACGCGAGCGACACCTGCGCCTCGCTGGCGTCGTGTTTCTCGGCGACTTCGGACAGTTCGGGCACGTCGAATACCTCGCCGCGGGCGAGGGGGGAGTACGCGACGATCTCGATGTCCCGGTCGGCGCAGTGCTCGCGGAGTTCCTCCTGCGGGAGGAGGGGGTGGAGCTCTACCTGGTTCGCGAAGATGGCGTTGTCGGCCGTCTCGACGGCCTCGCCCACCTGTTCGGGTTCGAAGTTGCTGATGCCGATGCGCTCTATCGACCCGTCCTCGACGAGTTCGTCGAACGCGCGGAACGTCTCCTCGGGGTCGTACTCCCGGGAGGGCCAGTGGACGTAGAGCAGGTCCACGTAGTCGACGCCGAGTTTATCGAGGCTCTCCTCGGTCGTCGAGAGGACGTCGTCGTACGAGAGATTGTCAATCCACACCTTGGTGGCGAGGAACATGTCCTCGCGGTCGACGTCGGCGTTCTTGATGCCGCGGCCGACGGCCTCCTCGTTGCCGTACGCCTGCGCCGTGTCGATGTGACGGTACCCCGTGTTCAGCGCCGTCTCCACCGCGTCGGCGCAGTCGTCCGGGTCGTCGTTCTGCCACGTGCCGAGTCCGAGCATCGGCATCCCGTCGGTCTCGGGGACGTCGTCACTATCGGGTACTTGGTGGGACATACGTTGTAAGAACGAAGGGGCGTCGGCGGGAAAGACGTTGTGAAAGGGAGAACGGCGTGCCGGAAAGCGTGCGAACCGTTATCGTCAGTACTTCGGGTCCGCGCCGCTGATCTCGTACAGGTCGTCCATGATGTCGTCGCGCCCTTCCTGCCACGTCTCGAACCCGCGCGGCGAGGAGGGATAGGCGTTGTACAGCGTCGAAATCTCCGACGCCTTCCGACTCACCTTGTAGAGCCCGTAGAGGGCGTCCCAGTGGCCGAACGTCTTCACGAGCGTCTCCAGTTTGAGCTTGAGGCTCATCTCGGAGGTGCCGCTACTGAGGGCGTCGACCAGTTGCTGACCCGGGAGCGACGAGACGATATCGACGAGTTCGTTCACCTCGTGGGCGGTGCCCCAGATGTTGTACAGGTCCACCGCGGCGAACCGCCTGCCGAAGTCGGTCATCACGTCGCGGTTGTACTCCCAGAGGTTCGCCTCGCTCACGTCGCCCTCGGAGATGGCCTTCACGGCGCGTTTCGCCGCCCAGTGGGCGGACTTCGCCGCGCCGGGGATGCCGCCGCCGGTGGTGGGGTTGACGTGCCCCGCCGAGTCGCCCGCGGCGATGAAGCCGTTCGCCACCGCCGAGTCGTAGGGGCGACGCGTCGGCAGGGCCGCGCCGAGTTTGTCCTTGACGGTGGCGTTCGCGAACTCCGGGCGATTCCGAAGGTCGCGTTTCAGCGCGTCCACCAACTCCATCGGTTTCTCGGTCATCTGAAAGCCCAGTCCGGCGTTTATCTCGGTCGAAGACCGGGGGAAGTACCAGAGGTACCCCAGTTCCTCGGTCGGTTTGAACACGATGGCGTCGTCGTACTCGACGGGGTCGGGGACGTCGATGACCTCGCGGTAGGCCGAACAGAACTGCGAGTACGAGACGTTCGTATCGAAGTACGTCCCCGTGAAGTCGGTCTTGTCCTGCAGAATCGACAGCGCTCCCGCGCCGTCGATGGTGACCTCCGCCTCGTACTCGACGACGCTCCCGTTGCGCTTCGCGCGGACGCCGGTGACGGTGCCGTCGTCGGCCTGCGTCACGTCTTGGACGACGGTGTCGAAGTGGAGTTCCGCGCCGATGCGTTCGGCCTCCTCTAAGATTATCTCTCCGTAGCGTCGCCGGTCGATGACGGCCCCGGAACTGCCGAACGGGATGTCGAGCGTCTCGCCGCGAGGGTTCTCGAAGACGGCGCGACGGATGTTCTGGTTGGTGAACGATTCCTCCTTGAGGCGGTCGAGGTCGATGACGTCCGGAAACGTGCTCTTCCCCTTGATGGCGTCCCCACAGGCGATGTGGCCGGCCTCCTCCTCGGACTTCCGTTCGAGGAGGACGACGTCGAGGCCTTCCGACGCCCCGGTCGCCGCCGCAAAGGCTCCCGCCGTTCCCCCCCCGACGACGACCATGTCGTAGGCTTCCGCAGGCATACTCTACTGATTTCGTCGCCCGTCATAAAAATAAACCGTATCTGCACCCGAACTTTGGGCACCGGTGGCAAATCGAGTCGCCCGCTGGACTCCGACCCGCCGTCAGCTTTACCGTGGTAGCCGTTGGCGTAGTACTGGTGGCAATATATGCCTGAGCTCTCCACGGAGAACACGAACGCGTTCGCCCACCGAATCGCCGGGGACACGTTGGTCTACGACTGTCCGGACTGCGAGTACGGCGAAGTCGTCATCACCGAACTCATCGAATCCGACACGTCTCGGTGTCTCGACTGCGGCACTCCGTTCCGCCTGTACGTCGAACGGGCCGACGGCGACGGCGACGCCTGACCCCGGGCCGTCTCGGCCGTCCGCGACCCGCGACGCCCGAACGCCGCCGGTCGGACGTGGCCGTCTCGGCGGTAGCGGGCGGAAAGAACGGAGACGAGCGACCGCCGTCCGGAGTTAGTAGAACTCGCGGACGAGGTCCATTGCGCCCTCGGGCGCGCCCTCGTCGATTTCGGACATGTTGGAGTCGAGGCCGTGTTTCTGGTCGTACGGCACCGACTCGTCGTCCTGCCAGATGATCCCCTGATACTCCTTGCCCGCGTCGAGGATCTTGTCCTTCGCGGAGTCGTAGTCGGAGGGGTCGTGGTCCTCGTCGGCGAGGTCCACGAGGTTGTCGCGGAAGTAGTCGTACGTGTCCACGTCGTTGAAGGTGACGCACGGGCTGAACACGTTGACGAAGCCGAAGCCGTCGTGTTCGATGGCCTTCTGGACGATTTCGGCGTGACGCTGGGCGTCCGTCGAGAACGACTGCGCGATGAACGTCCCGCCCGCGGCGAGTGCGAGTGCGAGGGGGTTCACCGGCGGTTGCTGCGGACCGTCCGGCGTCGTGGACGTCTCGAAGTCCTCGCGGGAGGTGGGCGAGGCCTGCCCCTTCGTGAGGCCGTAGATGCGGTTGTCCATGACGACGTACGTCATGTCGACGTTCCGCCGCACGGCGTGGACGAAGTGGCCCGCGCCGATGGAGTAGCCGTCGCCGTCGCCGCCCGCGACCATCACTTCGAGGTCGGGGTTGGCGAGTTTGACGCCCGTGCCGACGGGGAGTGCGCGCCCGTGGACGCCGTGGAGGGCGTACGAGTGCATGTACGTACCTATCTTCCCGGAACAGCCGATACCGGCGACGACGAAGGTGTTGTCGGGGTCGTTCCCCGTGTTCGCGAGTGCCTTCATCATGCCGTTCATCGTCCCGAAGTCCCCGCAACCGGGGCACCACGTGGGCTGTTTGTCGGACTTGAAGTCGGTGAAGCGAATGTCGGAGCTCATTGGTTATGCGGTAGCCTCCTCTGCGAGGAGTTCCTTGATGTCCGCTGCCAGTTCGTCCGCGTTGAACCGGACACCGTTGTACTTGTTGAGGCGCTTGACGCGTGTAAGTGTGTCGTGCTCGATGACGTCGGCGAACTGACCGGTCGCGTTACACTCGACGACGATGACGTCGTCCGCCGCTTCGACATCCTCGGTGAGGTCCGGTCGCGGGAAGATGTAGGGGACGGAGAGGAATCGCACGTCGACGCCGTCGTCGTCGAGGAACTCTATCGCCTCCCGCATCGCGCCCTCGGTGGACCCCCACGAGATGACGAGCGTGTCGGCGTCTTCGTCGCCGAACTCGCGCGGATTCCAGTCTTCCTCGTCGCGCGCCGTCTGGACCTTCTGTTCGCGCTTGTCCACCTGCTTGACGCGCATGTCGGTGTCCTCGGTCCGGCGGCCGAGTTCGTCGTGTTCGAGACCGGTGGACATGTGCGCGCCGCCCTCAGTGCCGGGGAACGCGCGCGGCGAGACGCCGTCGTCGGTGAGAGCGTGGGGCTGGAACTGCCCCTTCTCGTTCTGCCACTCGCCGATGGTGTCGTCGTCCACGACCTTCCCGCGGTCGATTTCGACGTCGTCCATGTCGAACTCCTCCGGCGAGAACGTCTGCTCGGTGACCGCCATCGAGAGGTCCGCGGTGAGGTACACCGGCGTCTGGTACTTCTCGGCCATGTTGAACGCCTCGACGGTCTTCCAGAAGCACTCCGAAATCGTCGTCGGCGCGAAGACGAAGCGCGGAATCTCGCCGTGGCCGCCGTAAAGCAGCATGTTCAGGTCGCCCTGCTCCTGTTTCGTCGGCATCCCCGTCGAGGGACCGGAGCGCATCACGTCCACGATGACGAGGGGCGTCTCCGACTGGGCGACGAGGCCGAACGTCTCGGTCATCAGGTCGATACCCGGACCGGACGTCGCCGTCATCGACCGCGCGCCGGCGCGCGCCGCGCCGAGTGCGATGTTGATGGCGGAGAGTTCGTCCTCCGCTTGGAGGACGTGACCGCCGAACTGCTCGATGCGGCCCTTGAGGTACTCCATCACGTCCGTCGCGGGCGTGATGGGGTAGCCGGCGTAGAACTTACAACCGGCGGCGATCGCGCCCATCCCGATGGCTTCGTCGCCGTTCAGGAGGACGTAGTCGTTGTCCGTGGTGTCGAGGTCGTACTCGAACTCGTGGTCGAAGTTCTCCTTGACGTAGTCTTGGCCGCTACGGGCGGCCTCCTTGTTGTTGTCGACGAGCGACTGTCCCTTCGAGCCGAAGCGCTTCTCGAGTGCGCTGTCGAGGTTCTCGATGGGGAAATTCGTTACTTCGCAGGCGGCGCCGAGTGCGACGACGTTTCGCATGATGGCACCGCCGGCCTCCTCCGCGAGGCGCTTGAGGGGAACGTCCAGCCCAATCATCCCCTCGGGTATCTCGATGTTCTCCATCGTGGTTCGCTCGCCATCGTAGACGATGACGGAACCCTCGTGGAGCTCTTCGAGGTTCTCCTCGATGGTACGAGGCGTCAGCGCGATGAGCACGTCGAGTCTATCGACGACGCTCTGCACCGGGTCGACCGACGTGCGGACCTTGTACGCCGTGTATCCGCCGCGGATACGGGACGCGAAGTCCTTGGAGGTGAACACGTGCCGTCCAGCCCGAGAGAGTGCCTGAGCGAATATCTTCCCCGTCGAATCGATACCATCGCCGGCTTCGCCGCCGATGGCCCAGTTGAAGTCCGCAGGCATGTGGGTAACGAGTTGCCATGGAGTGCTGAAAAGCCTTCTGAAAGCCATTGAAAACGGTGAAGAATTAGATGCGGGCAAATCTGGACGTACAGCCAATAAAATCGGGCATCAATCGCCCACATAGTAGAAATGGCTCCGATATTCGGATCAGAATCGACCGACCGTCCACCGACAGTTCGCCCGGCGGCAGTAGATATTACGGTGACAGTAAGTGCCCCCGACCGGAGTTCGCTCGTCCGAGAGAGCAAGGTCATTTATCCGGGGCCGCCGAATCGTCGCCCATGGACGCAACCGTCGCCGTCACCGCCGTTCGAGACGTCGGACCGAACACGGTGGCCATCGAGTTCGAGTCGCCCGAGGGGTTCGAGGCCGAACCCGGCCAGTTCGTGAAGCTCTCCGGGACCGTCGAGGGCGAGGAGTACTCCCGGTTCTACACGCTCTCCTCTCCCGGCGTGGCCGAGACGTTCGAGGTGACCGTCGGCGCGGACCCCGAGGAGGCGGGGCCGTTCAGCCGACGCCTCGTGGACCTCTCTGCGGGCGACGAACTGGAGATGACCGGTCCGTTCGGCGACGACCACTACGAGGGCGAGTCGCGCGTCGTCGTCCTCGCCGGCGGACCGGGCGTCGGCCCCGCCGTCGCGATCGGCGAGTTGGCCGCCGAGGACGGAAACGAGGTGGCCATCGTCTACCAGACGGACGCGCCCGCGCACGAGGAGAGACTCGACGCCCTCCGCGAGTCGGGCGCGTCCGTCGTCGTCACCGACGGCGATATCGAGGAGGCAGTCGCGGACGCGGTGACCGCCGAGGAGGGCGAACAGGTGTTCGTCTACGGCTTCGCCGACTTCGTGGCGGAGGCGACGGACGCGGTGGAGGCCGCGGGCGGCGACGCCGACGACGCGAAAGTCGAGAACTTCGGCTGAGTCGGTCGTCCGCGCGCGGACACCCGTCTCTTAGACTCGCCTCGAACTGTCGCCGGACTCACCCGAATCCTTAATCATTAGCCCGGCAAAACTTGCGCCATGTACGACGAGGACGACCTCGCGGCGATACGCGAGGCCCGCGAGGAGTGGGAGGCGGAGACGCGCGACCCGGTGCGCGAACGACACGGCGAACGGAAAGACCGGTTCGCCACCGTCTCGAATCTCGAAGTCGAGGACCTGTACACGCCCGCGGACGTGGCCGACATCGACTACGAGGAGGACCTCGGGTTCCCCGGCGAGTACCCCTACACCCGCGGCGTCTACCCGACGATGTACCGCGGTCGGACGTGGACGATGCGGCAGTTCGCCGGGTTCGGCACCGCCGAGGAGACGAACGAGCGCTTCCACTACCTCATCGAACACGGCCAGACCGGCCTCTCGACGGCGTTCGACATGCCCTCCCTGATGGGTAAAGACTCCGACGACCCCCTCTCGGACGGCGAAGTCGGAAAGGAAGGCGTCGCCGTCGACACCCTGCGGGACATGGAGATTCTGTTCGACGGCATCGACGTGGGCGAGGTGTCCACCTCCTTCACCATCAACCCCTCCGCGCCCGTCGTCTACGCGATGTACGTCGCCATCGCGGACCAACAGGGCGTCCCCCGCGAGGAACTCAGGGGGACCCTCCAGAACGACATGCTGAAGGAGTTCATCGCGCAGAAGGAGTGGGTCGTCCCGCCGGAACCATCCCTGAAACTCGTCACCGACACGGTGGAGTTCTGCGCCGAGGAGACGCCGAAGTTCCACCCCATCTCCGTGTCGGGCTACCACATCCGCGAGGCGGGTTCGACGGCGGTGCAGGAACTCGCGTTCACCCTCGCGGACGGGTTCGCGTACGTCGAGGACGCCCTCGAACGCGGGATGGACGTGGACACCGTCGGTCCCCTCCTGTCGTTCTTCTTCAACTCGCACAACTCCATCTTCGAGGAGGTGGCGAAGTTCCGCGCCGCGCGGCGCATCTACGCGCGCGTGATGCGGGAGTGGTACGACGCCGAGGACGAGGCGTCCACCCGACTGAAGTTCCACACCCAGACCGCCGGGCAGTCGCTGACCGCCCAGCAACCCCTCAACAACGTCGTCCGCGTGACGATTCAGGCCCTCGCGGGCGTCCTCGGCGGGACGCAGAGCCTCCACACGAACAGCTACGACGAGGCGTTCGCCCTCCCCGGCGAGGAGGCAGTCCGCGTCGCCCTCCGCACCCAGCAGATAATCGCCGAGGAGTCCGGCGCGGCGGACGTCATCGACCCCCTCGGCGGGAGTTTCTTCGTCGAAGCCCTCACCGACGAGGTGGAGGCGGAAGCGACGGCCTACATCGAGGAACTCCGCGAGATGGGCGAGGGGTCGGTTCGGGACGGCATCCTCGCGGGCATCGAACAGGGGTACTTCCACCGCGAGATACAGGGCGCGTCCTACGAGTACCAAGAACGCGTCGAGGAGGGCGAGGAAGTCGTCGTCGGCGTCAACAAGTACGTGATGGACGAGGACACCAAGCCGGACCTCCTGCACGTGGACGAGGGGACGCAGGACCGACAACTCGCCCGACTGGAGTCGGTGAAGGAAGAACGCGACGACGAGGCGGTGACCG
The DNA here is from genome assembly GCF_042662625.1 of Halopelagius fulvigenes. GTDB lineage: Archaea > Halobacteriota > Halobacteria > Halobacteriales > Haloferacaceae > Halopelagius > Halopelagius fulvigenes. The sequence goes on along the minus strand of NZ_JBHSXH010000015.1, from coordinate 890,220 downwards.
AATCGCTCGAACGCGTCCGCGAGGCCGTCGAGAGCGACGAGAACGTGATGCCCGCACTCGTCGAGGCGGTGAAGGCGTACGCCACCATGGGCGAGATAATGGACGTCTTCGCCGACGAGTGGGGGACGTACCGCGAGGAGATCGGCGTCATGTGACCGACCCCGGCGCGCGGTGAACTGTTTTGTCGGCCCTCTCTGTAGGGGGCGCATGGATTTCGAACTCACGGCGGCGCAACGGACCCTGCGCGAGGAGGCGCGGGAGTTCGCGCGGACGGAAATCGAACCGCGCGCGGGGGAGTTAGACGAGAGCGAGTCGTCCCCCGAGGAGATTCTCGCCGAACTCGGCGAACGCCGGTACGCCGGACTCACCCTCCCCGAGGAGTACGGCGGGCGCGGCGAGGGACTCGTGGAGTTGGCACTCGTCGTCGAGGAACTGTCGGCGGCGCTGATGTCCGTCGCCAGCGCACTCGGCCTGCACCTCGGCGTCGCCGCCGTCGTCGAACGGTTCGGAACCGACGAACAGAGAGAGCGCTTCCTCCCCGAGATGGCGACGTACGACACCGTCGGCGCGTTGGGTCTCAGCGAGGCGGACGCCGGCACCGACAAACTCGCGATGGAGACGCGCGCGGAGAGAGACGGAGACGAGTGGGTGCTGAACGGCCACAAGCAGTGGGTGACGAACTTCTTCGACGCCGACGTGGTGCTGACGTACGCGAAGACCGGACCCGAGGGGGACGCCCCGCACAACGTCAGCGCGTTTCTGGTCCCCGCCGAGGAGTTCGAGGTGGAGACGGTGTGGGAGACGCTCGGGGCCAAGAGCGTCAAGTCCCCGCGCGTGACGCTCTCGGACGTTCGCGTCGGCGACGACCGGATGGTCGGCGAGGAGGGCGAGGCGTACGTCCGGCGGGGGGAGGTCCACACCAGCGTCAACGTCCCCGCGCGCGGCGTCGGCATCGCGCGGGCGGCACTCGAAGACACCGTGGCGTACACGAGCGAACGGGAGCAACACGGCGGGACCATCTCCGACTTTCAGGGCGTCCGCTGGGAGGTGGCGAAGATGGCCGAACGGGTCGACGCCGCCCGACTCCTGACGCTCCGGGCCGCGGACAGGGCCGAGAGAGCGGAGACGGGCGCGGACGTCCGCCGGGAGACGAGCATGGCGAAGATACGCGCGACGCAGGCCGCGGTGGACAACGCCAACGACGCGGTGCAGTTGCACGGTGGCGTCGGCTACACGACGGAGCGACGCGTCGAACGCTACCTCCGCGACGCCCGACTGCTCACCATCGCCGGCGGTCCGAACGAGACGCACAAAAACGCACTCGCGGACGCCGTGTTCGAGAACGAGGGGTGAGGCGGCGCGGGGCGCGAACGCCGTCAGTTCTCGTTCGACGCCGGGTTCGAGACGACGGCGGCCGTCCGTTCCCGTTCGCCCGCGCGGGACTGCGCGAGTGCGCCCGCGACGGCGCCGCGGAACTCCCGCTTGAACCGCCGCCGGCCGAAGCGACGCTCTATCTCGCGGGTGCTCATCCGCAGTTCTCGCTGGAGCGACTCGTCTTCGAGGACGTGTACTATCTTCTCGACGGCGTCCTCGGGCGAGTCGTACATCAGCAGTTCCTCGTCGCGGACGATGGCGTGTTGCCCGCCGTTCGAGGGGATGAAGGGGACGGTGCCGCCCGCGGCGAGTTCCGCGACGGCCATGCCGAAGTGCTCGTACTCCTTGCCGTGGATGCCGTACTTGTGGGTGCAGATTCGCTCGACGAGTTCGCTCCGCGGCACCTCGCCTTCGAGTTCGACGTACTCTCTCTCGGCGGCCATCGCGGCCACCTCCTCGCGGTACTCCTCGTCCACCGTCGGCCCGATGACGTGGAAGTGGACGTCGTGGCCGCGTTCGCGCACGCCGTCCACGACGCGTATCATCTCGACGATGCGCTTGCTCCGTTCGATGCGGCCGACGGTGACGAACCCGTCCTCGCGTTCCTCCCACGGCAGGTTGACGAACTCGCTCGTGTCGATGGGCGGGTGGAGCACCTCGGGTTTGGTCCCGTAGGCGTCCTCGACGACGTCGGCGGTCCACTGAGAGTTCGCGAACAGCGTGTTCGCCCGGATGTCGCGGCGACTGACGCCCGCCACCCGAGTGCAGAGGCGTTCGTACCACGAGTCGTCCTCGACGGTGGGGTGGAAGATGTGGTCCCTGTCGGCGCAACTCACCGTCCAGTCGAACGGGAAGTGGACGTACTGCACGGAGTCCGTCTCCAAGCCGAGCTCGTTTATCGTGCTCACGAGGAGATCGAACTCGTCGGCGTGACGGCGGGCGTACCGTCCCAGCAGGGCGTTCTGGAGGATGTAGTACTTCAGCCCGAACGTCTCGTGCATCGTCGGCGCGAGGACGCCCGCCCGACGCACCGTCAACGCCTCGGCGTCCACCTCGGTGTTGAAGAAGTCGTTGAGCGCCGGGATGTCGGGGTCGGTCAGCGTGATGAGCGTCACGTCGTACTCTGCTTGCAACGCCTCTAAGGCGTTCATCGCCACGGCCTCTCCGCCGCCCTTCGACATCAGGTCCATGTGAATCACCGCGACGGAGGCAGATCCCGAATCGCCCGGTTCCGACGTCGTCTCGTCGTATCTCGCTACACTCGCGTCAGTCTCTCCGGGGCTCATACCGTCTCCGTTCGAACGGTGACGGTCTAACCCGACAGGCTACTTTTGCAGGCGCATTAAGTACCTATGCGATAAATTACCACAGTTCTTCCGTCGACGCGAACGCCGGCGTCCCGGGGTCCCCCGTGTCGGCGTACCCGAGCGAACGGAGGGCGTAGCGCACGTCCGTCCGGGCGACGTCGGAGTTCGCGGTCACCGGTCTGCCGTCGTCCGTGAACGCCGCGGTGCGTTCGACGAGGGCGTCGAGCGAGAGAGGGCCGTCCGCTCCGTCCAGTACGGCCGCGACGGCCGCCCGTTCGGGGCCGGCGTCCGACTCGTAGGCGTCGCACTTCGCGTCGACGCGGCGGCGCAAGTCGGCGTACGTCCGGTCGCCGACGGCGCCGGGACTCCGCGTCTCCCGGACGTGTTCGACGAGGCGGCGGTTCTCCGCGACGGCTTCGGCCCAGTCCTCGACGGCCCGCGCCGCGCGGTCGGCGAGGCCGTCCACGTCTGCGAGGAGGCGGTAGCCGTCGGGGACGCACTCGCGGACCCACGGTTCGTCGCGCGCGACGAGGACCTGTCCGCTGGCGGCCTGTTCGAACCACGTCCGCGCCATCGTCTCGTACTCGCTCGCGCACACCGTCAGGTCGCCCTCACGGAGGATTCGCTCGTACGTCTCCCGGTCGGCGTTCGGGAACGCCCGCACCCACTCGGGGGCGCGGTAGCGTTCGGGTATCTCCTCCATGCTCGTCAGCGCAGTCTCGATTCCGAACTCCTCGTGCAACCGCTCTCCGACGGCGAGCAGTCGGTCGGCGTTCTTCTTGTCCCAGAGCGATCCCGCGAGGTGGAGCGTCCGCGGTTCCTCGGCGTAGGACTCCTCGAACCGCCCGACGCGAATCGGGCTCCCGGTCGTCACGGCGTCTTCGAGGGCGTCTTCGACCGCGCCCGAGTCGAGGAACTCCGCCGCGCGTTCGCGGAACTGGCGGCGGTCAACGCCCGCGGTGAACCACCGGCCGTCGGCGAACGTCGCCGCGCACAGTTCGTGGACCATCTGGAAGTCGTTGCGGTGCGAGCAGTACCGGTACTTGAACGGCACCTGCAGGTCGTGGACGTTGGCGATAACGTCGAACGGGCGGACGGACGCCGCCCACTGCTCCACGTGGTCGAGCAACCACTCGTAGAGCGCGAACCGACCGCCGCGGAGTTGGTCCACGACGGCGTCGAGGTACGCGCCCTCGGCGAATATCTCGTCGCGCAGGACCGCCAGTTGCGCCGTCGAGTACCCGCAGTCCGTCAGCACCTCGCGGTCCTCGACCCCGCCGAGCGTCCGCGCTTCGAGGAGAGTGACGCGCCGCCGGTCGGCGAGAACGTCCTTGCGGTCGTACCCGGCCTCCTCGCGCGGCGGGAGCAACCAGTAGACGTGCAGGGTCGGGTCGCGGTCCAACCACTCGCGGACCCACGTCGCCGCGTCGCGGAGCGTTCCGCACGCCCCGGCGTCCGCGCGGTACACCTCCGGGACGACGAGTACGCGCACGAAGTCAGATACTCCCGTTCCGCCACTAACGGGCCTGCTTGCAGGCGACTGCAGTTTATCACCGTCGGGCCGTCGCGAGCGTACCGCGCCGACTCACCCCTCGCTTCCCGCCCGATACGTGCGTATCCGCCGCATCGACTCCTCGGTGAAGTTCCGCTCCATCAGGGGGATGTCGCCCTCGGAGAGCCAGTACGACACCAGCGACGGATGAACCCCGCATAGGACGCCTATCACCAGAGGGTCCGCTCTCGTTCCCAGAACAGTTCCGCGAGGCGTTCGTCGGTCGGACGGCGGTCCGCCAGCGAACGGTACTCGCGTTCGGCGTCCCCGGGCGCGACGACGCCCCGCCTCTCCAGCAGGTACGCGGTGACGAACACCTCCCCGAGGCCCGAGACGGTCCGGCCCTCCTCTCCGAGGGTCGAACTCAACGCGTCGTGGACGGCTTTCACCGCCTCGTAGGGGTCCTCTCCGCGTGCTCGCGGGTCTATCTCTTCGACGTACTCCTCGATTTCCGCACCGAAACGGCCGAACACCGCGTCTCTCGTCTCCCACGAGACCGGGTCGAACTCTCCCATGGGGCGCTATCGCCGGGAGCGTGCAAAAAGTGAGGTGCGAACGCGGGCGGTGCCGCCGCGTTCGCGTCGGACGCCCTCAGGCCACTCGCTCCGCGTACCGCTTCTCCCGCTTCTCCACCGTCCGGTCCCACGTGTACCGCTCGCGGACGTGCCGCCGGCACGCCTCGCCGGCGCGTTCCAGTTCGGCGGGCGACAGCGCGGACCACCGACCGAGGGCCGCGGCGAGTTCGTCCTCGTCCACGCCCGCCAGAAGCATCCGTTCGGGTATCTCCGGCGAGCGTTCGCACTCCGAGAGTATCTCGACGGTGCCGCCGACGGGCGTCCCGACGGCGGGCGTCCCCGACGAGAGCGCCTCCAACGTGGCGAGTCCGAACCCCTCCAGTCGCGTCGTCGGGAGGACGAACGCGTCGGCGGTGGCGTACACGGACGGCAGGTCGGCGTCGGGGACGTACCCGAGGAAGGTCACCCGGTCGTCGATACCGAGACGCGCCGCCCGCGCCTCCAACTCCTCGCGGAGTGGGCCGTCGCCCGCGACGTACAGGCGGTCGTCGGGGTGGTCGGGGGCGTGGTCGGCGAAGGCGTCCAAGAGGAGTTCGTGGCCCATCCGGGGGGACAACCGCCGCACCGTGAGGAACGCGGTGCCGTCGGCGTCGGCTCCCCCCTCCATGCGGTCGTACGTTCCCGCGTCCGGGCGGTACGTCTCGGTGTCCACCCCGCCCGGGACGACGGAGGCGTCGTGGACCGGGCCGTAGACGCCGCACAGCTGGTCGTCCATGAACCGACTGAGGGTGACCACGTCGTCGGCGCGTTCGAGGAGGCGGCGTTCGAGTTGCCGGCGCAGGCTCGCGTTCAGTTCCCGCCGCCACCGAGGGAGGTCGCCGTCCCGCGTTCTGAGGAGGTACTCCGTCGGCCACGGGCTGTGGAAGGTGCAGGACCGGGGGACGTCGTCGGGCACGGCGCGGTCCGAGAGGACGCCCGTGACGGGGCCTTGGAGGCTCAGCACGTCCGGGTCGATTCCCTTGCAGGCGGCGTTCACCGCCCCGGCGGCGTCCGGTAACTGCCGGAGGATCTCGGGGGCGGACCGGTTCGCCACGGAGAGGTCGTAGCGGCGGACGTCCACGCCGTCCACCGTCTCGCGCGCGGGGACGTCTCCGCGCCGTCGGGTGACGACGGACACCTCGTGGCCCCGGCTGACGAGTCGCCGCGCCGTCTCGTAGACGTAGCGACCGCTTCCGCCGGACCCCGGGTCGGGGTAGAAGTCGTGAGCGGCGACGAGGATTCGCATTATCCTACCGTCCTCCGCCGACGGAGAAAAGGGCTGTTGCCGTTCTCGGCGACCGTCGCCGCGTCTCGGCGCGCGACGCCGAACGTGCAGGCAGAGGGGTGATAACGTAGCCGTCGGTCGTCGGCCGTATGGCCACGTACGACTTCGACGGGAAGGTAGCGTTCGTCACGGGTGCGGCCCGCGGGCAGGGTCGGTCGCACGCGCTCCACTACGCCGAGAACGGCGCGGACGTCGTCGTGACGGACATCTGCGAGACGAAAGAGGAGTCGAAGTACGAACTCTCCGGCCGAGAGCAGATGGAGAAGACGGTCGAACTCGTCGAGGAACGCGGGCAGGACGCCCTCGGCGTCGAGATGGACGTCTCGGACGAGGGCGACGTGGAGAGCGCCGTCGGGGAGGCGGTCGAGGAGTTCGGCCGCATCGACATCTTGGCGAACAACGCAGGCGTCGCGCCCGTCTCCGGGCTGATGGAACTGGACGAACGGACGTGGGACCTCGCGCTCGACGTGAACCTCAAGGGGATGTGGCTCTGCGCGAAGCACGTCGGCGGCCACATGATAGAGCGCGGCGACGGGGGACGAATCGTCAACACCTCCTCGACCGCCGGCCTCGGCGCGTCGCCCGGCCTCGGCCACTACACCGCCGCGAAGCACGGCGTCATCGGCCTCACGAAGACGCTGGCGATGGAGTTAGCGCCGCACGACATCACCGTCAACGCCGTCTGCCCGACGGCCGTGGACACGGAGATGACCTCCGGCATCGTCGAGACCATCGACGAGGACATCGCCGAAATCGCGGAGCAGACGGGGCCGGACAACCTCTTCGAGGACATCCTCCAACCCGAGGACGTGAGCGCGGCGTTCATGTGGCTCTCCAGCGACGACGCTCGCTTCGTCACCGGCGTCGCGCTTCCGGTCGCCGCCGGTGCGACCGCCGTCTGAGGTCGGATCGATGGAACCGACCCCCGAGCCTACGTATCGCCAGCGGCAAAATTCGCAGACGGGTCGGGAATCCACCCGCTGCGGGTTGGCATAGATTTATCATGCAGGATTCGGTTTATTACCATGACCTATGTCAGATGGTGACGGTGAATTAGAGGCACGGCTGGTTGAACAGGAAGAATTCGAGCCCTCTGACGAGTTCGTCGAGCAGGCGAACGTTTCGGACCCCGACATCTACGAGGAGTTCGAGGAGAACTGGCCCGACTGTTGGGAACGGGCCGCCGACTTGCTCGACTGGGACGAGGAGTACGAGACGGTTCTGGATGACTCGAACGAACCGTTCTACGAGTGGTTCTCGGACGGGACGCTCAACGCGTCGTACAACTGCGTCGACCGCCACGTCGAGAACGGCGACAAGAACCGCGTCGCCATCAAGTGGGAGGGCGAGTACGGCGAGACGCGGACGTACACCTATCAGGACCTCTACCGCGAGGTCAACGAGTTCGCGGCGGCGCTCCGCGACATGGGCGTCGAGGAGGACGAAGTCGTCACGCTGTACATGCCGATGGTGCCCGAACTCCCCATCGCCATGCTCGCGTGCGCCCGCATCGGCGCGCCCCACTCCGTCGTCTTCGCCGGGTTCTCCGCGGACGCCCTCGCGACGCGGATGAACTCTGCGAACTCCGACTACCTCGTCACCTGCGACGGATACTACCGCCGCGGCGACGCCCTCGACCACTTGGAGAAGGCCAACGAGGGGCTCGAAGGCGTCGACCACGACGTCGAAGCCACCGTCGTCGTGAACCGCCTCGGCGACGACGGCTTCGGCCACGAGTTGGCGGAGAACCAGCACGACTGGGACGACCTGATGGACGAACAGCGGGGCGAGCGCGTCGACCCCGTCGAACGCGACGCCGAGGACATGCTGTTTCTCATGTACACCTCCGGGACGACCGGAGAGCCGAAGGGCGTCAAACACACCACCGGCGGCTACCTCGCGTACACGGCGTGGACCTCACACGCCGTCCTCGACCTGAAGCCCGAGGACACCTACTGGTGCTCGGCCGACATCGGCTGGATCACGGGCCACTCCTACATCGTCTACGGACCGCTGGCGCTCGGAACCACGACGGTGATGTACGAGGGCACGCCTGACTTCCCCGAGCGCGACCGCCTGTGGGACATCGTCGAGAAGTACGCGGTCGACGTGTTCTACACCGCGCCGACGGCCATCCGCGCGTTCATGAAGTGGGGCTCGAAGTTCCCCGAACGCCGCGACCTGTCGTCGCTCCGCCTCCTGGGGACGGTGGGCGAACCCATCAACCCCCGCGCGTGGAAGTGGTACTACAAGCACATCGGCAGCGAGGAGTGCCCCGTCGTGGACACGTGGTGGCAGACCGAGACGGGCGGGATGATGATAACGACCCTGCCCGGCGTGAAGAACATGAAGCCCGGGTCCGCCGGCCCGCCGCTTCCGGGCATCGACGCCCGCATCGTCGACACCGAGGGCGAGCAGATAGAGCCCGGCCGCGCGGGCTACCTCACGGTGAACAAGCCGTGGCCCGGGATGCTCCGCACCCTCTACAAGAACGACGAGCGGTTCATCAACGAGTACTGGGCCGAGTACTCCGACGAGGACGCCGACGAGTGGGTGTACTTCCCCGAGGACGGCGCGAAGATAGACGAGGACGGCTACATGACCATCCTCGGCCGCGTGGACGACGTCATCAACGTCTCCGGGCACCGCCTCGGCACGATGGAGATAGAGTCCGCCATCGTCGGCGTCGAGGGCGTCGCGGAGGCGGCCGTCGTCGGCGGCAACCACGAGGTGAAGGGCGAGGCGGTGTACGCCTACGTCATCACCGAGGACGGCTACGAGGGCGACGACGAGATGCGCGGGCGAATCGTCGAGGGCGTCGAGGACGCCATCGGCCCCATCGCCCGCCCCGAACAGGTCGTGTTCACGCCCGAACTGCCGAAGACGCGGTCCGGCAAGATAATGCGCCGTCTGCTGGAGGAGATCGCGAACGAGGAGGAAATCGGCGACACGACGACGCTCCGCAACCCCGAAATCGTCACCGACATCCAAACGAAGGTGCAGGGCGACTGACGGCGCGACGCGCCCGCCGCGGCGTCGTCCGACGGCGGTGATTCGACTCCCCGAACGCTTTTTTCGCGCGACGAACCGAACGCCGAGCGGATTCGCCGCCTCCGTCCGCCCGTCGCCCGGTCACTCGCCGTTCAGCCACGCCTCCAGGGACGACTCGTCCCTGACGTACTTTCGGACCCGGTTCCCGCCGACGTCGAGGACGACGAGGAGGTGTCTCTCCGAGAGCGGAATCTCCTCGCCGCTGTAGGCGCACGCTTCGACTCGTTCGTCTCCCGGCCGCCACAGGCGGTGCGGGGCGACGCGCAACACCGTCGCGTCGTCCCGCCCGTTCGGCGAACGACCGGCGTAGTCTGAGAGAGCCATTGCCGGGTTTAACGGGGCGAGCGGGTAAGTTACTTTCTGCGAACTGATAGGTAGGTAACCCGTGTCCGGGGGGAGTGAAAGAGCGGTACCTCTCGCTGCCGTGACATCAATAGCCGCACGGAGAGCCCGGCGAACCGCAATTTTATACTGATAGATGATTATGTACGGTCGGTATGGAGAAACCACTCCTCGTCACCGACTTCTTGGACCGCGCGCGGCGGTACTACGGGTCGAAAGAGGCCGTCGTGGCGACGACCAGAGAGCGCTACACGTACGACGAACTGGGGGACAGGGCGGACCGGTTCTCGGCGGCGTTGCAGCGATACGGGGTGGAGAAGGGCGACAGGGTCGCCGTCCTCGACCCGAACACGCATTACCACCTCGAAGCCGCCTACGGGTCGATGCAGGTGGGGGCGGTCCACACGCCGTTGAACTACCGACTCGTCCCCGCGGACTACGAGTACATCCTGAACGACGCGGGCGTGGACGTCGTCTACGCCGACTACGAGTACGCCGAGAAGATAGAGGCGATACGCGACGATGTGCCGACGGAGACGTTCGTGACGAACGACGCCGACGCCGTCGAGGGCGAGTGGCTCTCGTTCGACGAGGAACTAGCGGACTCCGCGGCGTACGACCGCCCGGAGATGGACGAGGGCGACGTCGTCACCATCAACTACACCTCCGGGACGACGGGCGACCCGAAGGGCGTCTGCCGGACCCACCGGACGGAGACGCTCCACGCCTACCTCGTCTCGATGCATCAGGAACTCGCGGACGACGACGTGTACCTCTGGACGCTCCCGATGTTCCACGTCAACGGGTGGGGTCACATCTACTCCGTGACGGGACACGGCGCGAAGCACGTCTGCACCCGCGGCGTGGACGCGGCGGACATCTTCGACGCCGTGCGCGGGGAGGGCGTCTCCTACATGTGCGCCGCGCCGACGGTGCTGAACCTGCTGATGGACCACTACGACCGGGAGGGCGGCGTGGAGACGACGGGCGCGAACCCGGTTCGCGTCGCCACCGCGGGCGCGGCCCCGCCGGAGGCGACCATCAGGACCGTCGAGGAGGAGTTCGGCTGGTACCTCATGCACGTCTACGGCGCGACGGAGACGGGGCCCCTCATCACCACGTCGCACGCCCGCCGCTTCTTCGACGACGACGACCCGGCGCGGTTCGACCTGAAGAAGCGACAGGGCATCGGCTACGTCGGGACGGACGTCCGCGTCGTGGACGAGAACGGCGAGGACGTGCCGCGAGACGGCCAGACCATCGGCGAGATAGTCGTCCGCGGCAACCAGGTGATGGACCGCTACTGGAACAAACCCGAGGAGACGGAAGAGGCGTTCTCGGAGCGTCTGGAGGGCTACTACCACATGGGCGATCTGGCCGTCGTGGACGAGAACGGCTTCGTGACGATTCAGGACAGGAAGAAGGACATCATCATCTCCGGCGGCGAGAACATCTCCAGCATCGAGTTGGAGGACACCCTGTTCGACCACGAGGCGGTGGGCGACGTGGCGGTCATCCCGGCGCCCTCGGAGGAATGGGGCGAGTCGCCGAAGGCGTTCGTCGTGCCCGCGAACGGCGACCCCGCGGACCCGGGCGTCACCGAGTCCGACTTGCTCGACTACTGCAGGGAGCGCATCGCGACGTTCAAAGTACCGAAGGAGATAGAGTTCGTCGCCGAACTGCCGAAGACGGCCACCGGGAAGGTCCAGAAGTACGAACTGCGGGAGAAGGAGTGGGAGGACGAAGACCGGATGGTCGGGCAGGGTTAGAGGTACGAGGCGTCCCACCGCGTGGCCTTCCGCTTGTTGCCGCAGGTGTTGCACTCGATTCGTCCCATCGTGTCCATCGCCAAGTCGAAGCTATCGTCGTTCGAGCACATCCACCCGTGCAGGTTCTCGCGGTTCTCGTCGGCGTAGGCCGCCACGAACGGCGACTTCGACCCCCGAGACGCCTCGTCGTAGGCGACGAAGAGGCGTTCGCCGTCGGGCGTCTCGTGCGGTTCCAGCGCCGGACTGTCGTCGATCGGCTTCGTGTATATCCGCTCGACGAACGTCTCGTCGCCGATGTCGAGTTCCCGTTCGTGCCCCTCCGAGAACCCGTGGTCCTCGTAGAACGTCGTCCCCGCCTCGTTCTCGGTCAGCACGCGGCCCTGGATTCGCTCGACCCCCTCGTCCACCAGTCGTTGCTCGACGTGTCGGAGCAACCGCGTCCCGTGGCCCTCCCCCCGGTAGTCGGGGAGGACGTGGAGCCAGTCTATCTCGCCGACGGCCACCTCGCTCTCGGCGATGTAACTCTCGGCGAACGCCACGACGTCGCCGTCGTCTTCTCCGACGACCAACACCGCGTCGTCGTCGCTCACTGTGGCGGTCACCTGCTCTCGGTCGTACCACTCCGATACCGCCTCCGATAGCGTCTCCTCGTCGAAGGCGTGCCCGTACGAGGCCAGAAGCGACTGGCGGGCGACGGAGCGTATCTGTTCGGCGTCATCCTTGTTAGCATCCCTCACGTCCATGGGTTCCCTACGGGAGTTCCTCACTTCACGCTCGTGGGGTTCGCACGGGGTGAATTCGGTTATCGGTGACTGCGACGCTCCGACGGCGTCGGTGTGGACGCCGCCCGCCGCGAGTTCGGCGTCGATAGCGCCCCGGCGGTGCTCGTCTTCCGCGGCGGCGAACTGCGGGAGACGCTGACGGGACGCTGCCGTCCGGAGACGCTCGCAGAACGGTTCGACGAGGCGTTCGGCGGGAGCGCGTAGGCTCCGCTCGTCGCAGTCGTCTCCTTTTGTGTTGCCGTCGCTCGGTACGAGTGCTCCCCGAGAAACGACGCCGCGACGCCGAACGCCGACTACTCGACGCCGGTGACCATCACCGGTCGCTCCGCGCCGAGGATGACCGACTGCGTGACGCTCCCGAACAACGCCTTCCCCGCGGGCGACCGCTTCCGCCCGCCGACGACGATGAGGTTCGCCTCCTCCCGGTCGGCGGTGGTCACGATGGCGTCCGCGGGGTCGCCGCTCGACTCCTCGATTTGGTACTCGACGCCGCGTTCCTCGAGGTAGTCCGCCGCCTCCCGAACCGACTGGACCTGCGTCGCCGACGCACCGCTGGGGTTGTCGACGAACGTGTGGATGAGCGTCACCCTCTTCTCCTCGGGTCCGCCGGGGAGTTCGACGACCTCTTCCACGCACCGGAGCGCGTGTTCCTCCTCGTCGTCGACGCCGACTACCACGTGATACATAGGCACAGATGACTGCCCCCGAGGCTTAGTCTTTTGGGGGACGGCGGCGGGATTCGGCCCACACACCTCCCGACGCGCCGACTCGCTTCGGAGTCGGAGTCACTCCTCGACCACGTTCTCGGAGACGTAGACCACGAGGAGCAGCGGAATCCCCAACGCGACGGCGATGGTCAACGCGCCGTAGGCCGCGAAGCCGAACGGCGTCGGCGGGAACGGTATCACGAAGAGAAAGCGCGGCGCTTGGAGGTTCTCGACGAACGTACCGAGCAGGAATCCGGCGGTGCCGGCGAAACAGACGAGAAGCACGTAGAGGTAGCCGACGAACCGCGGACCGTCGACGCCCGAACCGTCGGACTGGGAGACGGACTGACTCACGTTCGAACCTACGACCGGTTCGGGTTAGGGGTTCCGCTCTCCCCTCGCGACACCGACGAGTCTTTGTCCCTCGACGCCAACGTTCGGATATGTCCGACAAGGACCTCCTCGGCATCGTTCTCGCCGCGGTGGCGGCGCTGATGTTCCTGACCGGTATCGTCCTCGTGTTCTGACCGGCGGCCGTCTCGGCCGCACCCTCCGACGAACGGCGCCTGAGCGACCGCACGCGCCCGTGCGACGCCGCGCCCGACTCTTCGATTTCGGCGAGCGGTGAGAGACGACGCTGAGACGCGAAAAAGAACGAAAAGCGAACTGCGCGACCGGAATTACTCGTCCGCGTCGGACGGACAGCCGCCGTCGGTGAGGGGAGTCTCCTCCTCCTCGCCGCCGTCGGCGATTGCGGTTTCGAGTTTGCGGCTGAACCAGTCCCACTCGGAGGTGTAAAGGTTGTTCTCCTTGAGGTTCCACGGGTCGCCGTCCGTGATGTGGGGACCTTCGAGCCACGACTGGACGATGTTTCCGACGAAGATTATCTGACCAACGAGCAGGGTGAACGCCCCGGCCGTCGCCAGAAGGTGCAGGTCGGTGAACTGCGGCAGGTACGTCGCGTACCGGCGCGGCATGCCGCCGTAGCCGAGCAGAATCATCGCAAAGAACGTCAGGTTCGTCCCGACCATCGAGAGCCAGAAGTGCGCCTTCCCGAGGGTGCGCTGGTACATCCGCCCCGTGTAGAGGGGGAACCAGTAGTAGATGCCCGCGAAGCCCGCGAAGGCGATGGCGCCCATGACGATGTAGTGGAAGTGACCCACGACGTAGTAGGTGTCGTGGAGGACGAGGTCGACCGGAATCGACGCGAGGAAGACGCCGGTGACGCCGCCGATGATGAAGTTGGAGACGAATCCGATGCAGAACAGCATCGGCGTGGTGAGCCGAACGTTGCCGTTCCACATCGTCGTTATCCAGTTGAACGTCTTCACCGCAGAGGGGATGGCGATCGCCAACGAGACGGCCATGAACGAGGCGCGGAGGCGCGGGTCGATACCCGTCGCGAACATGTGGTGCGCCCAGACGCCGAACGAGAGGACGCCGATGGCCAGCGTCGAGTAGACGACGAACTTGAAGCCGAACAGCCGACGGCCCGTGAAGCGCGGCAACACGAGGCTGACGATGCCCATCGGCGGCAGCACCAACACGTACACCTCCGGGTGGCCGAAGAACCAGAAGATGTGCTGCCAGAGTATCGGCCCGCCGCCGTTGACGAAGAACGACGTTCCGAAGTTACGGTCGAAAATCAGCATCATGAGCGCGCTCCCCAGCAGGGGGAACGCGAAGAGGATGAGCCCCGACTGGGTGAGTATCGTCCACGAGAAGATGTCGAGGTTCGCCCACGTGACCTCCTTGGCGCGTTCCGTGAAGATGGTCGCGATGAAGTTGATAGCGCCCATCGTCGCGGAGACGCCGGTGAGGTGCAGGCCGAGGAGCATCAGGTCAGTACCGGCGTTGGCCTGATTGCCGTTTCCGACGCCCGCAGAAAGCGGCGTGTACATCGTCCACCCCGTCTGCGCCGGGATGACCTCCGGGATGGGGAAGAAGCCGGCCCAGATGAGGAGCGCACCCGGCGGCAGTAACCAGAACGCGATGGCGTTGATGCGCGGGAACGCCATGTCGTCCGCGCCGATGAGAAGCGGGATGAAGTAGTTCGCGAACGCCGCGATGATCGGCGTCCCGAACAGGAACAGCATCGTGATGCCGTGGCTCGTCATCAGCGAGTTGTAGAAGGTGTTCGACATCAGGGTCGCGTTCGGGTCCGCGAGTTCGGCCCGCATGAGGACGACCATCAACCCGCCGACGGCGAACGCGATGAGTCCGTAGGTGCCGTACAGGATGCCGATGTCCTTGTGGTCTACCGTGGTCAACCATCGGATGAGCCCGGACGGTTTCTCCTGGTGGACGTGCTGCTCGTGCCCGCCGACGCCACCGCCGCCGGCAAGCGGCGTGTAGGAGCGCCAGTTTTCGATCCGCGCGAGCCACGCGGCGACGGCCACGAGGAAGACCCCCATGAGGACCGTCAGCGCCAACTGTCCGTTGATCTCCATGCGTGCTTCTCAGGAACGGAGGGTAATGAAAGGTGCGGGTATGGGTCGACGCGAGGTCGCTACTGTCTGTCGGACTCGGCCGCTTCGGCGCCCGCCGCGACGGATTCTTCGCCGGTCGAAGCGTCGGGTTCCGCCGGGACCGCTTCGGCCTCGTGCTCCGCCTCGTGAAGCGGCTTCGTTCCCGGGACGGTCGCCTGTCCGGGCGGGAAGACGGTCGCCGTCTTTTCGGCGGAGGAGACGGCCTTCCCCGAGAGGTACGTCAGCACCGTCAGCATCACGAACGGCACGACGAGCAGGCCGAACTGAATCGCGGACGGGAGCAGGTCGGTTCCGAACGCCGGGTACACCGCGAATCCGACGATGAAGAAGACGATGATGAACAACGGGATGACGTTGACCGTCAGGTCCAACACCGTGTCCCTGTCGAAGATCTTGTTCGCCATGGTAGTGTCTTCTCGGCCGGAATCAAATAGGTTGTTGGTTCGCTACCGGTCGGAACGGGCGAACGTCGCGCCCTCAGTACGGTTCCGTGCCCTCGTCCGCGACCAGTTCGCCGACGACGCCGGCGACGAGGAGTATCGCTCCCGCGACGGCGATGGCGTACCCGCGGGTGACGAGGCCCACGCCGGCGAACGCCAGTACGCCGCCGGAGACGAGCAGAATCGCCGCGAGGACGACCAGCGCCCGCCACGGCGTCTTCGCGTACCCCGACTCGTGGGACATCCCGGCGACGCTCCCGGAGAAGAGGAGCAGTCCGCCGACCGCCACGGGGAAGAGGTCGAACAGGATGCCGATTTCGGAGATGGGAATTCCGAGCGCAACGAACAGGGGCCACGGGCTGGCCATCCGGTACTGGTCGGAGAGTCCCGGCGTTTCGTCCATACCGGAGGTTGGTCGCGCGGGGTACAAAGCGCTTCGGAACGGATCAGGGGACGGTGACGCCGTGGTTCGTGAGAAACTGCTCGACCGCCCGAATCTCCACCGGGCTGGCGATGATGCGGCAGACGCCGTCCCTCGGGAAGACGGTGACGGTGAACTCCGATTCGAGTTCGTTCCGAACCTCGCTCAACGACTCGCACGGAACCACTATCTCCGTCCTGTCCCGAAACGTGGAAGCGTCCGGCATCTCGTCTACCTCCTCGGTCACGAGTCCCCAGTATAACGCTATCGAAGCGCTTCTCGCGCGCCCTCGCGTGCGCGACACAACCACCGAGACCGAGACGAAGGAACAGGTTTTTCGACGCACGTGGCCGACGAGTAACCGATGGGACTGGAGGAAGAGATCGAAGAACTCCGCGAGGAGATCGCGAACACGCCCTACAACAAGTCTACGGAGTCGCACATCGGGCGTCTGAAGGCGAAGCTCGCGGAAAAGAAGGAGAAACTCGAGAAACAGTCCTCCAGCGGTGGCGGCCACGGCTACGCGGTCGAGAAGACGGGCGACGTGACCGTCGCGCTCGTCGGATTCCCGAGCGTCGGCAAGTCGACGCTCATCAACGCCCTGACGAACGCCGACAGCGAAGTCGGCGAGTACGAGTTCACGACGCTGAACGTCAACCCCGGGATGCTGAAGTACAACGGGGCGAACATCCAGATCCTCGACGTGCCGGGCCTCATCGAGGGCGCGGCGGGCGGCCGCGGCGGCGGCAAGGAGGTGCTCTCGGTCGTTCGGACCGCCGACCTCGTGGTGTTCATGCTCTCGGTGTTCGAAATCGAGCGCTACGAACGCCTCCGCCACGAACTGTACGAGAACAAGATTCGACTCGACTCCGAACCGCCGAGCCTCACCATCTCGAAGACGGGGAAGGGCGGGCTTCAGGTCACGACGACAGACGACGTGTCCCTCGACGAGGGGACGATCAAGGACGTCCTCAGAGAACACGGGTACGTCAACGCCGACGTGACCGTCCGCGGCGACCTGACGATAGACGAACTCATCGACGGCATCATGGACAACCGCGTCTACCTGCCTTCGATGGTCACGGTCAACAAAGCCGACCTCATCGACCGCGACTACCTGCCGACGGTCGAGGAGAACCTCAGGGAGGTCGGTATCGACCCCGAGGAGGCCGTCTTCATCAGCGCGGAGGCCGAGAAGGGCCTCGACGCCCTGAAGGAGAAGATGTGGGAGGAACTCGGACTCATCCGCATCTACATGGACAAGCCGGGCCGCGGCGTCGATTACGAGGAGCCCCTCGTCCTCACGGAGGACGAGAACACCGTCGATGACGCCCTCGACAGACTTGGCGGGACGTTGGACGAACGGTTCCGGTTCGCGCGCGTCACGGGCCCGAGCGCGAAACACGACGAACAACAGGTCGGACGCGACCACGAACTGCGGGACGAGGACGTCCTCCGCATCGTCTCGCGGAAGTGAACCGGCGTCCGTGTCCCGACGCACCGGCCGACAGGATTCTCCCTCCGACGAACGCGCCGTCCTCGCACTCCTCGCACTTCTGGCGGTTCCGTGGTCGGTTCAACGCTACGCCGACGGCGGGACGACGCTCCTGTTCGCGTGGGGACTTCTGAACACCGCGCCCGTGCGGGCGACGACGCTCACCGACTTCCTGTTCGTCTACACCCGGGGACTCCCGGAGTACATCTTCTCGTGGCCGCTCTCGGTCGCGTTCTACGTCTGCGCGGCGGTGAGCGCCGTCGTCGGATGGCGAGGGGGACCGGAGGACCCGCGCGTGACGGGCGGACTCCTCGTCCTCGCCGGCGTCGCGCAACTGTCTCTCGCGTGGGGGTTCTCCGTGCAACCCGGTCGGACGGCGTGGCCCGTCGGAACGCTCGCCCTCTGGACCGTCGCGTGGTGGGCGTACTGGCCGCGCGCGAAGCGGCGGCGGAAGTGACGCGACGACGCGATAGAGCGTCCCAAACGGCCGTGGGAACGGGCGTCGGGGGCTTCCGCGTTCGGTACCCTTTTCGACGCGCCGACCGATCCTCTACGTGTATGTCCGGAGTACTTGACCACGTGATGATGCGCGTCGAGGACCTCGACGAATCGCTCGACTGGTACCAGACTCACTTCGACTATGAGGAGAAGGGTCGCTGGGAGGCAGACACGTTCACGAACGTCTACCTCGGCCCGGAGGACGTCCACGAGGACGGCGCGGTCCTCGAACTGACGTACAACCACGACGACCGGACGTACGAGATGGGCGACGCGTGGGGCCACATCGCCGTCCGGGTTCCCGAGGGCGAACTCGAAGACGCCTACCAGCAACTGATGGACGAGGGCGTCGAAGACTACCGCGACCCCGAGTCCTGCGGCGGACGCTACGCGTTCGTCAAAGACCCCGACGGCCACGAGGTCGAAATCGTCCAACGCGACCAGGGCGCGAAGTGGAGCATCGACCACACGATGATGCGCGTCGAGGACGCCGACGAGGCACTCGGCTTCTGGACGCGGAAGTTCGAGTACGAACACACCGGCCGCTGGGAGTCCGACACGTTCGCGAACTACTTCATGAAGCCCGAGGACGCCGCCGAGGAGGCGATGGCGGTCGAACTCACCTACAACTACGACGGCCGTAGTTACACGATGGGCGACGCCTGGGGACACGTCTGCGTCCGCGCGGACGACCTGAGCGAGTACTGGGATACCCTGATGGAACGCGAGGCGGAGGACTACCGCGACCCCGAGTCCTGCGACCAGCGCTACGCGTTCACGAAGGACCCCGACGGCCACGAGATAGAGATTCTGAACCCCGACGACTGAGTCCGAACGTCCGCCGCCTCGACGCATCGCCGTCACGACTTTTCTTCGTCGCCCCTATCGTCCCCCACCGCGCCTCGTCGATTCCCCACCGACGAGGGACCACGCCCTCCGGCACGTAGTATAAAATTATGTGAATATCTACTCCGAAAATTGTTTCTCTCTATCTGCAAATCAGTCTCAGTACGGTCAGTAGGTCACCTCCCGTTCGGAAACTGCGGAAGGGGACCGTTCGACCGGCTGACAGCGTCGTCGGACGCTGGGGTATTTCGACGCCTCGTTCCTCGGCGAACGAGGTGGGGACTGCGTTTGCGACGGTCCCACACCGGCGCAAACGCGCTTTCCACCGAACGTGCGTTCGCTCGACGGCGTTCTCCAGGACCTCTCACGCGAGTAGACGCGTCCTTCACGGGAGTCCGTCCGAGATGCTTCGCAGTCGGAACGTCCGCCTCCTCGTACTCCGTCGCCTCGAATCGACCACCTCCGGGCGAGGATGATTTCCGCGGAAATTGACCAGACCGTTCCCTGACAGTGACTCGTTCGCCGTTCGACCGGCCGTAGACCGCCGAGTATGCACCCCCGAACGCCGCCGGCACCACCCTCGCGCAGAGTGATAATCGCCGGTGAGACGTTCTGTACGTCCCGTACTGCACCACTCACATACTAATTACTGATTGACAACTCAGAGTGAAATACACAAAATATATAACGTGGCTTCTCTGTAGTTGCCAGTACCCCTACCCAAGGTGACAACACCGAGTACCGCCGTCCGGGTTCGGCTCCGTCGGGAGTCGGACACGCGGGACGGCAGAAAGATGCTGTTGCCGATTGCGACCTACCCAAACTAAACATGACAAGCAAACAAAAGCAAATCCGCGCCGTCGCGCTCGCCGCGCTGATGGTCCTGTCGGTCTTCGCCGGCACCATCGCGTTCACGGGCACGGCTGCTGCGGCCGCGACTAGCGTTTCCGCGACTAACGCGCCTGTCGGGGCTGACTCTGGCCTCAACGTACAGGCGAGTGACGGAGACGCTACAGCAGATGATATCGTTATCTGGATAGACACGAACGGAGACGGGACGAAGCAGAGTGGAGAAGCTTCGATCACTGTCACTGACGACAATGGCGGCACTGAAGGCGCTGGCAGTGACTCCTTCGATGCGGCTAACGTCCCGGACGAATCGGGCACGTACACGCTGTACGCCTACGAATCTGGTAGCACCAACACGAAGGAAGCAACGGGCTCCTTCGATGTTGACGCCGATGCCCCATCCTTCGACAGCGCTATCGAGGCCGGCGGTACCATCGAAGTCTCGTTCGACGCGGACGAGACGCTCTACCAGGAGGATGGTTCTACCGCACTCTCGGCTAGCGAAGTCGAAGTCTTCGTTGACGGAGAGTCCAAGGACATCGACGCCACGACGTTCAGCCAGAGTACGGGTCGCATCACGTTCGACCTCGTCATGGGCGACGTCTCGGCTAACTCCGACGTCGAAGTCAACTTCACCACCCCCGTCGCTGACGTACAGGGGAACTCCATCACCGTCGAGAACGAGTCGGTGACCGTCACCTCGGGTGTCATCAGCGAGACGTCCGGTCAGCCTGACGGTACGAAGGACGGCAACGCCTACCAGGGCGAGCTCGTCGCGTACAACGCCTCTGGCGTCACCGCGAACGAGAACGAAGGTGTCTCTGTCGAGACGAAATCCGGTAAGTTCATCTTCGACGGTTACACCGGCGCGAACAGCGTCTACTACCTCTTCAACACCTCGGAACGCAACGCCACCGCGACGTACCAGTTCGAGTCCGCCGAGGGCGGCTTCGACCTGGGTCTCCGTGACCTCGGTCTCTCCGTGAAGGCTTCGAGCCTGAACGTCACGAAGGGCGACGCCATCAAGGGCACCGTCAGCACGAACGCTGGCGGCCGCACCATCGAGGCGAAGCTCTACAACTCCAAGGACACGCAGGTCGGTAGCACGCAAGAGCTCACCACCGGCTCCAACAGCGGTGAAGCCACGTTCAACTTCGACACCTCGGGCCTCAGCACGGGCACGTACACGGTCGAAGTGACGGACGTCGACTCCGGCGTCACGAAGACGACGTCGAAGTACAACCTCAAGGCGAAGGGCAACTCTGACGCGTCCTTCACGCAGAAGATCGTCACCGAGCAGCGCGGTGACGTTGCGAACATCACCGTCCAGCTCGAAAACACCGACACCGCGACGGTCCAGATCGGATCGCCGGACGTCGGCTACCGTCTCAACGCCACCGTCTCCGACGGTGACGATGACGACAACCAGGTCACGCTCCAGTTCAACACCTACGCGGCGAGCGCAGGTGGCGATGTCGTGACCGTCGTCGGCGACGAGGACTCCCTCGACAACGTCGACCCCGACGAACAGAACACGGTCAACGCGCTCCTCGATGCGGGCGAGTACGACCTCTCTGTCGACCCCGGTAACGAATACAACGACGCCGAGTCGACCGACCTCGGTACGCTCGTCCTCGAAGAGCGCTCCACGGACTCGATCAACACGTGGACCGCTCCCTCGGGTCTGAGCGCGAACGACCTCGACAAGTCCGGTCTCTACGAGGCGGCCGCGAACAATAACGTCACGCTGGACAGCAAAATCGCCAACGGCGACTACGCTATCCACCAGATCAACGCCTCGGGTCTCGAGGGTTACCTCGCGAACCAGGGCAACGACGAGACGGCGGCGTTCGTCGCTCTCCTCGAGAGCGACCTCGCGTCGCTGAAGGTCAACCAGACCGAAGCTAACGTCAACCGCCAGCCGTGGACGGTCAACTACTCCGACGACGTGACGGTCGTCTCCGACGCGGAGAACGACACGTACTTCGTCATGTTCGACACGAGCGACGTGATCCGCGAAGAATCGGGTAAGTCGCTGCAGAACGGCGACGGCCTCACGGCTACGTTCAAGCTCAACAAGAGCGCCGACAACGCGCTCGTGAGCAACAACGAGTCCGTTTCCGTCGACTACGAGATCGTCGAGGGCACCGTCAGCGTCGACGAGCCCGTCAACGTCTCGAACGCCGCCAGCCAGACGGTCGAGGGCGAGACCACTCTCGCACCCGGTACGCAGCTCAGCCTGCGCGTCCGCAGCAGCGGAGACACGCAGCCGAGCTTCCTGAAGACCTCGTCGGTCTACGTCACGGAGAACAACACGTTCTCTGCTACGTTCGACTTCAGTGGTCAGAACACCGGCGACACGTTCGACTTCATCGTGCGCTCGGTCGCTGGCACCTCCTTCGACGAGCAGGAATCGTTCGAGGGTAACGTCGTCGAGGGCTCCCAGACGACCGAAACCGTGACGGACAACGGTACGGTCACGACGCAGGGCCCGACCGAGACGGCGACGACCGGCACGCCGGCCACGACGACGGCCGCGACGACGGACGCTGGCACGACCGAGCAGCCCGCAACCGACGAGCCGACTGACACGAGCACGCCCGGCTTCGGCGTGGTCGTCGCTGTCATCGCGCTCCTCGCTGCGGCGCTCCTCGCCGTCCGCCGCGACTAACTAACTGAGCCCCCGGAGGGTTTCCCTCCGACTCGGTCCTTTTTCCTTTCTTTCGGACTCGTTCGGCGAGCGACGGCTCCGTCTCACCCGCCGTACCGCCGGTAGTCGCCCGTTCGCGCTTCGACTCGGACGGCGCACAGAACGACAAGGGATTTAATCCGAACGCGATATCGTTCGTCTATGCCCGGAGTTCTCTCCGACGGCCTCGCGTGGGTCGTCATCCTGACGTTCGTCGCCGGCGCGTTACTCGAACGCCGCGACGAGCGGTACGCGCGATACGTCACCGTGGCCGCGTGGGCCGGTTTCGCGCTCTTTTGGCTGCAGTTGGTCCCCCACTTCGCGTTCGTCCACAAGAGCTACATCGAGGGGTTCCTCTCGCTCGCGGCCGTCCCGGCGTGTCTCTACGCTGGCTATCTCCTCTACTCCGGCCGAAGTACGCTGTTCGTCCTCTCGCGCGCCGTCGCCGTGATGGGTGCCGTCTACCTCCCGTTCGAGACGATCCCCGCGTTCACGCTCCTCGGACTCCGCGTGCCCGCGCCGAGAGGCGTCCTGATGGAGACGGTCGCCGCGCAGACGGGGTTCCTGGTCAACGCCCTCGGCTACCACCCCGAACTCGTCGTCGGCGAACAGGGCTATCTGAACACGTTCCGCTTCTGGGCCGGCGACCACCGCCTCGAAGTGTCCGTCGTCCTCGCGTGTACCGGCCTCGGGAGCATGACCATCTTCGCGGGCCTCATCGCCGCGGTGAAGGCTCCGCTCCGGCGGAAACTCCGCGCGCTGGCCATCGCCATCCCCATCATCTACGCGCTCAACCTGCTCCGGACGACGTTCATCACCATCGCGTTCGGAAAGCAGTACTTCCAGTTCTTCGTCGACGAGATACTGCTTCTGTTCGGGTCGAGCGACCCCTACATGGTCTCGTTTTTCATCTCCGATCGGATAATCAGTCAACTGCTCGCCGTCGTCGCTCTCGTCGGCATCACCTACCTCGTCGTCCGCGAACTGCCGGAGCTCCTCACGGTGGTCGAGGACGTGCTGTACATGCTCACCGGCGACGAGTACGACTTGGCGGAGGCGCTCGACGTGGAGGACGTGCAGGGGACGAACCGCGGCGGAAGCGTCTGAGCGGTCAAGAGCGGTTTACAGTTCGTTCTCGGCGACCACGTCGTCCGGCGCGCCGCCGAGCGTTCCCACCGCGTCGGCCTCGACGTGGTGGAGGTCACCGGGAATCAGGAGCATGTGAAGGGGGTCGCCGAACTCGCGGTCGGCGAGGGCGGAGAGCCGGTCCGCCGCCACCGCGGGGTCCGGACTCCCCGCGCGGGCGACGACGACGCCGAGGACGTCCTTCCAGTCGGACGCCAGCTCCCCGGCGGCGAAGTCCGCGGTCATGTACTCGTCGCGGTCGGCCTTTATATCGAGGTACACCAGCGTGTGGAGCCCTCGCTCTCGGTTCGCCTCGATGGAATCGACGACGCTCTGCGGGACGCCCTCGGCGCCGTGCGCGTACGGGAACGGGAGCGTCACGGCCTTGCCGAACCGGTAGTTCTGAAGTCCGCTCAGACCGCTCGCGGCCGACTGGGCGGTCACGCCGTGGACGACGCGCGTCTCGATACCGCGCGCTATCGCTCGAAGCCGCAGGTCGACATGCGTCGTCGATATCATCGTGTCGCCGGCGGTGAGAAACGCCACGTCCTCGGTCTCGGCGGCGTCGAGCATCTCGTCGGGACGCTGTTCGACGCCCTCCCGTCCGAGAACCTCGATATCGGCGCCGTGGTACGACCGAAGTTCCTCGACGGTCGCACCGAGGAGTTTGCTCGTGTAGAACTCCGCGTACGCCCGGTCCGCCTCTCGAAGCGCGTCTCTGCCCTCGACGGTTATCGAACGTTCGTCGTACAGACCGAGACCGATGAACGTGAGCATACCCCCTCCTCCGCCGCCGCGGATGATAAAGTGCCTGAAGCGACGGGGCGACGACCGCCACGTGTCAGTACAGTACAAATTTAAGCCGGGAGGATATACTACCGGTGGGCGTACGAACGCCCTGGTTTGTTCGGACGACACCCCCGCGAATCCGGTGCGCCTGGTGACCGCGCCGGAGGGGGTCGTCGAGAGGACCGACGGGCGCGAGCGATGCCACCGGAACGCGTCGCGTTCTGACCGGCCGCGAGGACTGTCGTCCCCGTGCCATCGAACGGTGCCGGACGGACCGGGCGTCCACTCGCCAGTGCGGCGGGCGTCGCCGGCGAGCGACCGCCTTCGGAACTTCGATACACATTTGAACGCGTGTCTCCGCCGGAGACACGTCAGTATCCATTTCAGTATCTATGATCGAACATACACAATCGAACGGTAGTCTCCGCGCCGCCGCCGCCACCCCCTCGAACGCCTCCGACTCCGCCGGGGACGCGGACGAGATGCCCGTGACGGTTCTCTGGACCGACGACCGATCCGAGGTCAAATTGAACGACACCCAAGTCATCGACGCCGTCGTCTGGGGGACGACCGACCACGAGGAGTTCACCGTCTCGAAGACGTACGACGCCGTCGTCGGTAACTCGATGGAACCCCTCCGACTGCAGACGGTCACGGAACGGACGGTCGGGGACGTTCGGCTTCGATTCGCCCGGCAGTAACGCCCGCCCGAGTCTTCTCCGAATCGCGACACGGAGACGGACACCGAGGTACTCGAAGGCTGAGTGAAGAGAGAAGTAAGCCGGTGGAGGGATTTGAACCCTCGGCCTATTCCTTACGAAGGAATCGCTCTGCCAGCTGAGCTACACCGGCGCGTGCGTGCATCGGAACGCACTCTCTGGTAACCCGATGAACAAGAAAAGGCTTCCGAAT
This sequence comes from Halopelagius fulvigenes, assembly GCF_042662625.1. Classification (GTDB taxonomy): domain Archaea; phylum Halobacteriota; class Halobacteria; order Halobacteriales; family Haloferacaceae; genus Halopelagius; species Halopelagius fulvigenes. The sequence continues at coordinate 864,944 of NZ_JBHSXH010000015.1, read as the reverse complement.
TAGCGCGAGGTGAGCCTGACATCCACGCACACGTTGAGTTCGTGCGGCGCGTACGACCGGACGGCGTGTTCGGTCAGTACCTCGACGTCGTACCGCGGTTCGGCGGCGTCGCGAATCGCCGAGATACCGGGGCCGTACGGGTCGTCCTCGTGTTGGATGTCGTAGTAGTGAACCACGCAGTCGTCGCCGGCGAGTCGGACCGCGGTGTCGAGGAAGTCGTCGGCGCTGTGGGGGAGGTTCATCACGATTCGGTCGGCCCACCCCTCGTACGCTCCGGCCACCTCGCGCACGTCGCCGTGGACGGCGGTCACCCGGTCTTCGACGCCGTTGCGGCGCGCGTTCTCGCGGAGGTACCGAATCGCCGCCTCGTTCAGGTCGCAGCCGACCACCGCCGCGCCTCGCTTGGCGAAGGGGACGACGAACGGGCCGACGCCGGCGAACATGTCGAACGCGTTCTCGCCGGGTTCGACCTGTTCGGCCACGCGGTGTCGCTCCGTCGCCAGTCGCGGCGAGAAGTACACCTCCGCGATGTCGAGGAGGAACTCGCAGCCGTACTCGCGGTGGACCGCCTCCGTGTCCTCGCCCGCGAGGACGTCCCAGTCGCGGACGCGAAGTTCGCCCTTGACTTTCGAGGCCCGGTTGACGACGGTGTCGGCCGGGAGGTCGGATTCGACGACGGCGTCGGCTATCTCGCGGGCGCGTTCGTCGTCGTCCTCGTCTACGATGACGATGTCGCCCAGTCGTTCGTACGTCGGTTCGAAGCCGAGGATGTCGGCGGGCGTCCGTTGTCGACGGCGGGCCTCGGCGTCGAACTCGACCACCTCGAACTCCTCGGGGACCGCCGCGGCGTCGGTCACGGGGATGTAGAGGTGCCCGTCTTCGACCGCAATCTCGAAGTCCCGGTCGATACAGTCCGCCTCCGCGAGGGCGCGGCGCGTCGCCTCGCCGTCGGTTCGCGGGACGCGGACGCAGGGGACGTTCATACCCGAACCTGCCGGCGGGGGAGAGTAAGCGTGACGCTTCGGCGGTTCGCCGGCGGGCGGTCCGAGGCGGCGGGAGAGCGCCGAGGAAACGCCTATCCGTCCGCCGCGCGACGGTTTCGCCGAGGTGACACCCCAGTGACCGAACCAACGCTCTCGGAGACGCTCGCCATCGACGACGACTCGGTCGTCGCCGTCGTCGGCGCGGGCGGCAAGAAGACGACGCTCTACCGCCTCGCCGCGGAGACGGGCGGCGTCGTCACCGCCACCGTCAGGATTCCCATCTTCGACGAGGAAGTCGAACGGGTCGTCGTCACGGCGGATCCGGAGGCGGCGGCCGCCGAGGAGGCGCGGCGACCGTTGGGTCTCGTGCCCGAACGCGAACGGGAGGACCGCTACCTCGGCTACGACCCCGGCGTCGTGGACGCACTCGCCGCCGCGGGCGTCGGCCCCCTACTGGTGAAAGCCGACGGCGCGCGGACCCGCCTGCTGAAGGCCCCGAACGACCGCGAACCGCAGATACCCGCCGCCGCGACGCACGTTCTCCCTCTCGCGTCGGCGCGCGTCGTCGGCGAACCCCTCTCCGAACGGGCGGTCCACCGACCCGAGAGGGTGAGCGAACTCGCGGGCGTCGAGGAGGGCGAGGAGATTCGCCCGTCGCACGTCGCGGCGGTCCTGGGGCACGAGAACGGCGGCCTGAAAGGCGTTCCGGACGGCGCGCGGGCGATCCCGACGGTCAACATGGTCGATACGCCCGAACTCGCCGACGCGGCCCGGGAGATAGCGCGGGGCGTCCTCGACGGAACGACGGCGTCGGCGGTGGACCGAGTGCTCCTCACGCGGATGACCGCCGAGGACCCCGTCGTCGACGTCGTAATGCGGTAGCGTTCACCCCTCCCGGAGTTTCCGCTCCGCCTCGGCCAGTTCCTCGCGGGTGTTGACGTTCTCGAAGGTGTCGGCGGCGGCGTGCGCCGCGATGTCAGCCTCGCCGACCGTCGCCCAGTCTACCTCCTCCAGTGCGGCCAGTATCTTCCCCTCGCCGCGTTTGAGTGCGCGTTCGCAGGCGTCGGCCATCGCCTCCGCGCGGTACACCGCCTGCGTCGTCTGGTACCACTCGTCCTCGCGTTGCGGGACGGCGGCGTCCCGCCCCTCGGCGCGCCGGCGGAGGTAGCGGAGGAACGCGGGGTCGAGAAACGGCATGTCGCAGGCGACGACAGCGGCGTATTCGGCTTCGACGGCGCGGAGTCCGGCGGCGATGCCGGCCATCGGGCCGCGGTCGGGTTCGGGATCCACGGCGACGGCGACGGGCACGTCGCAGTCCTCGACGGCCGCGCGGTGGGCCGTCGCTTGCTCCTCGCGGCAGTTGAGGACGACCCGGTCGCACACCGTCCCGAGTCGGGAGACGACGTGCGCGAGGAGGGGACGGCCCCGGAGTTCCGCGAGGGCCTTGTCCTCGTCGTCGAAGCGAGTCGAGTACCCGCCGCCGAGGACGACGCCCTCGAACGCGTCCTCCCGGTTCGGAGTGCGGTCGCTCATCCGTTACTGACCCGGTGCCGTCATGCGGCCGCTCACTTGCGTCGGCGTCAGTTCAGCGACGCGGATTCGAACGTCGGCGACGTCCTCGTCGAAGACGGATACGGGGTCGAACAGGTCGTTTATCTCCGTCTCGGTGAACATCTCGTCCGGCAGGAGACGGAGCGAACCGCAGACGATGACGCTCCAAGAGTGGCCGTCTTCGTCCGCGACGTCGTGGAGGAGAAAGGACGCCTGCTCGGTTTCGCCGAGGAACCTAACCGTCGAACTCTCTCCGTCGTCGCTCAGCCTGACGAGTAGTCGGTTCTCCGCGCCGTCGTAGTGATAGGACGCCGGGACGCCGTAGGCGACACCGTCGTTAGCGAGCGAAAGAACGCCCGCGAAGCCCTCTTCGAGGCGGCGCGCGACGTCAGCCTCGTCCATCCCGACCATGTACACAAACTCGACGTTGTCCATGCCCGTCCGTACGTCGGCGAACGCAATGAATCGCTGCTATCGTCTCGCGTTCCGTCGCGTTCGTTCGACCGCCCGCCGTCCTCGTTGGCGTTCGGCCCGTCTCGATCACCGAGTACCGTCCTCGCCGTCGCCGGGGACGGTCAGAACCGGAACGTCCGAGAGGCGGACGACTTTCTCGGCGACGCTCCCGATGAGGGCGTGCTTCAGTCCCGTCCGGCCGTGCGTGCCCATCACGACGAGGTCACCGCCCACCGCCTCGCAGTGGGAGAGAATCTCCTCGTGGACGTCGCCGCGTTCGACCGCGCCGGCGGCCGCCGCGCCCGCGCGCTCGGCCCGGTCGAGTACTTCCTCGACCGCCGCCTCGGCGGCCGCGTCCCGTTCCTCCTCCGAGTCCCCGCCGGGGATTCGGGAAGATTCGACGACCGAGAGGGCGCGGACCTCCGCGTCGAACGCCGCGGCGACGGCGACGCCCCACTCCTCGGCGGGGTCGTTCGCCTCGCTTCCGTCGGTCGGCACGACGACTTCCCGGTACGGCAACTCGCCGGGCGCGTCGATTCTGACCGTCAACACCGGGACGGGCGAGTGTCGGACGACTTTCTCGGCGACGCTCCCGACGACGTATCGCTCCGTGCCGCGCCGCCCGTGCGTCCCCATCGCCACCACGTCGGCGTCCGTCCGGTCCACCGCCTCCAGTATCTGTTCGCTCGGTTCTCCCGTCTCGACGGCCGAGTCGGCGGCGACGCCCTCTGCGCGGGCTCTCTCTTCGGCGTCCGTTACCACCTCCTCGGCGCGCGACTCGGCCTCCTCCCGTTCCGCCACCGTCGACATGTCGTAGGGGTTCACGACCGAGAGGACGTACACCTCGGCGTCGCACCGGCGGGCGATTTCGACGGCGTGGTCCAAGGCGACCACGTGGTCGTCTCGGTCGGTCGGCACGAGAACGCGATCGCAGGAGTCGAGTCCGTCCATGGCGTGCGGTAGGGGACCGAGAGAGAAAAAGCCGGGAGGCCGTCCCGGCGGCACGGAGGGACTCGGGGCGGGCGACGGGCGACTCGGCCCGAATCGGCGGTGACTACACGGTTCTGCGGCGCGTACGACTCCCCATGTACCGGACGATTCTCGTCCCCACCGACGGAAGCGCCCCGGCGGACGCCGCCCTCGACCGGGCGATAGAACTCGCGGAGACGTACGACGCGACGCTCCGCATCCTCTCCGTCGTGGATATCGGCGACGCGGGTATGCTGTCGCCCGAGAGCGCACCCGTAGACGGCGTGCGCCGTTCGCTCCGCGGGCGGGCGGAGCAGTTAGTCGACGACGCCGCCGAACGCGCCGCGGAGGCGGGCGTCCGCACCGAGACGGAGGTGACGATAGGCATCCCGCACGTCGAGATACTCGACGCCGCGGCGGAGGCGGGTGCTGACCTCGTCGTGATGGGGACGCACGGCCGGACGGGGCTGAAGCGAGCGCTCATCGGAAGCGTCACCGAACGGGTCGTCCGGCGGTGCGACGCCCCCGTGCTGACCGTCCGCGCCGGGGAGTAGGGTGGAAGCGAGTCAGTCCGCCGCCGTCCCCGTTCCCGAGGGGTCCGCGGAGTCCGTCCCGAGTCGTTCCGACTCGGTGAGGTAACACTGCGGGTCGGGCGCGAACACGCCGCCCCCGGTGGAGAGGACGCGGAGGCGGGACGCGCCGCGGCAGATGTCCCGGTACCGACAGTCGGCGCACCGGCCCGTGAGGTGGCCTTCTCGCTCCCGGAGGGCGGTCAGGAGAGGGTTCGACTCGTCCTCCCAGATGGCCCCGAACGGCCTGTCGCGGACGTTTCCGAGGCTGTACCCCTGCCAGAACTGTGTGGGGTGGACGTTGCCGCAGTAGTCCACGTCGGCGACGCGTTCGCCGGTCGGGTCGCCGCCGTCCGCGCGCGTTGCGTCCGCTCCGTCGTCGGCGCACTCCTCGCCGTCGAGGGGCCGCCCGCCGACGCGCCGCACCTCGTCGGCCGGGCAGAGCCACATCCCCTCCGCGGCCCACCCGAACAGCGACTCGGCCCGTTCGCGCGCGACGGCGGCGGTCCGACCGCTCACGCTGCCGACGTGTCGGAGGGGTTCCGCCGCCTCCTCGCGGACGAACAGTTCCCACTCCCTCCCCGCGTCGGGGCGCGCCCGCCGCGGGTGGCGGTCCTCGGTGCGTCGTGCGTCCGTCCCGGCGCGTCTCGCGTCCGCGTTCGCGTCGGCGTCCAGTGCGTCCGGGTTCTTGTCGTCCCCGTTCATACGTCCGCCTACGAGCGACCCCACCTACGGTTCGCTCGGTCGTTCCCGGTCGCCGGGAACGGACCGAACCGGTTTTGCCGGCCTGCCGCGACGGGGAGACGATGCACGGAGACAGTCTCTCGCGGCGGGCGTTCGTCGGTTCGGCCGCGACAGCGACGCTGACGGCCCTCGCCGGCTGTTCCGGCGGCGGCACTACGCCGTCGCAGGGGTCCGGCGGAGAGGGGTCCTCGGACGCGGCGTCGAAGCGCGATTTCGGCGGATGGCTCGGCGCGACGACGAACTACGACGGCGTGGTCGACGAGACGGACGCCTCGGAGGTCGAAGTGACGGTCGGTTCGCGGGCGAACGGCGGGGCGTACGGCTTCTCTCCCGCCGCGGTTCGCGTCTCGGCGGGGACGACGGTCGTCTGGACGTGGACCGGGAAGGGCAACGCCCACGACGTGGTCGCGGCCGACGACTCGTTCGCGTCCGAACGCACGAGCGAGGGAGGGCACACGTTCTCTCGGACGTTCGAGGAGGCGGGGACGTTCAAGTACTTCTGCACCCCGCACCGGGCGATGGGGATGAAGGGCGTCGTCGTGGTGGAGTGAGCGAGACGCTCACGTTCAAGCGCGTCGAGCGCGTACCGCCACCCATGACGTACCGCGCCGTCACCCGGAACCGCGACGTGGTCTGCGACCGCTTCGAGTTGGGCGACCACGGGGTCGAACTGTACTCGGTCGAGGAGCGACGGCCGTCGGCCCGTCGGACGCCGTCGGACGGAGAGGAGACGTTTCTCGCGTTCGTTCCGTACGAGAATCTCCTGTCGATTCTGAACGAGGACGCCGCGCGCGCACCCGACCCGTCCATCCTCTGACCGGCCGGCGGCGGTTCGCCCGCCTCCGGAGTCAGGGACTCGGCCGCGTCGCGCCCGGACCGTCGGAGAAGGCGGACTCCTCGCTCGCGTCGAGGAGTTCCTGATAGCGGTTGCGAATCGTCACCTCGGAGATGTCGCTCACGTCGGCTATCATCGTCTGCGTGACGTGGACGTTCGTCAGTCGGACGGCGGCGTACAGGGCGGCGGCGGCCAGCCCGACCGGCGACTTCCCCGAGTGGAGGTTCGCCTCCTTGGCGTCGTCGAGGAGTTCGCGGGCGGTTCGCTCCGTCCCCGCCGGCACGTCGAGTTCGGAGGCGAACCGCGGGAGGTACTCCGCCGGGTCCGCGGGTTCGATTTCGAGGCCGAGTTCCCGGACGAGGTATCGGTACGCTCCCTGGAACTCCCGTTCGTCCACGCGGGAGACGCGCGCGAGTTCGTCGAGCGAACGCGGGACGTGCGCCATCCGCGCGGCGGCGTACAGCGACGCCGTCGCGATCCCCTCGATGGAGCGTCCGGGCAGGAGGCCGTCGTCGAGTGCGCGGCGGTAGATGACCGATGCCGTCTCGCGGACGTTCTCGGGCAGGCCCAACGCGGAGGCCATCCGGTCGATCTCGCCGAGCGCTTGCTTCAGGTTGCGCTCCTTCGAGTCGCGGGTGCGGAAGCGTTCGTTCCACGTGCGGAGGCGGTGCATCCGCTTCCGTTGCCGCGACGAGAGGGCGTTGCCGTTGCTGTCTCTGTTCTCCCGACCGATGTTGGTCGAGAGGCCCCTGTCGTGCATCGTGTTCGTCGTCGGCGCGCCGACGCGGGACTTCTCGTCGCGTTCGGCGGCGTCGAAGGCGCGCCACTCGGGGCCGCGGTCCACGGAGTCCTCCTCGACGACGAGTCCGCAGTCGTCGCAGACCGTCTCCCCGTGCTCCTCGTCGGCGACGAGTGCGGACGACGCGCACTCCGGACATCGACGTTTCTCGTCCCCGTCTTCGCGTTCGGGGCGTTCTGTTCGCGTCTCGTCCGTCTCACCGCGGCGGCGCGCGGTTACCGAGGAGGTGTCGCTCATAGATTTGGTTTCGAACCGGCGAGAACGGCCGCCGGTCCCGAATTCGATTTTACCTAACGGAGGGTCGAGTCAAAACCGTGGTGGCGGATTGCTTACCGGATAGTTGTCGTCGCCGACGATTCGTCGGCGTTCCGCGTCGACGCTCAAAACAGGGGTTCGATGGACTCTTCGTCGCCGTCGTCGCCGCCGGACGCCCGAATCAGGCTCCGGTAGCGGTGGCCGCCCGCGGAGTCCTTTTCGAGGATGTCGCGGCGCATCTCGACGGCCGTCCGCCGGAGTTCCGTCAGTCGCGGCACGTCGCTCACGCCCGACAGGAGGACGGCCGCCGCGACGGACTCGGAGTTCATCGGGCAGCCGCCGGCGCGAATCTCCGTCAACGCCGTCTCCTCGCGGACCCACTCTCGGCCGCGTTCGACCCCTCGGCGGGACACCTCGCCGCGGGGTCCGGCGACGACGACCAACCCCCGGTCGGCGCTCTTGACGTCGCAGGGGACGGTGAGGCGACTCAGCGTCGCCCGCCGGACGAGCGACGTCACCCTGTTCGTCACCTTCCCCTCGTCGCGGTCCGGGGTCGAACCGAGGAGTCGGGCGACGAGTCCGCGCTTGGGACGCCGCACCTCCACGCTCGCGTATCCGATAGTGGAGACGCCGCCGCCGGCGAGGGTGTCGCGCACGTCGGCCGTCCGGACGGCGCCGTCGTCGTCCGTCTCGTCGGTTTCGCCGGCGCTCAGCACGACGCCGAGGCGTCGGGCGAGCTCCCGGTTGAGGCTCTCGTAGCCGTCCGAAATCTTCCCGCCGGACTGCCGCCACGCGTCGTTGTCGAAGAGGATCAGGTTCTCCACCTCGCGGACGAACGTCGGGAACGACCGCGCGGCGTTGAGCGTGTTTATCTCGTCGTCGTCGCGCCCCGGGAGGACGCCGAGTCCGAACACCGGTTCGGCGTACACCCGGCTGAGCTCCTCGGCGACGACCGGGCCGCCGCCGCTTCCGGTGCCGCCGCCGAGTCCGGCGACGACGAGGAAGGCGTCCACCTCGTGCGTCGAGAACTCGTCCACCACCGAGAGGACGTTCCCGATGTCCTCTCTGGTCACCTCCGCGCCGAGTTCGTTGTCCGCGCCGACGCCGTGGCCCTTCACCCGGGATTGACCGACGAGGACGCGGCGGTCCTCCGGGAGGCGTTCGAGCTCCACTAAGTCGGCGCGGGCGGTGTTCACCGCGAGAGCGTCCGTCACGAAATCGACGCCCGCGTCCGCCTCGTACGCCAGGAGCGACTCGACGATTCTCCCCCCCGCCAGTCCGACCCCGATGAGTGCGACGTTCATGTTTAACACCTGAGACGAGCCAGTCGCCACCACACACGCGCCGTGACCGTATCAATACAACGGCGTTACCGAGGTGTTAGCCGGTCGGGTGTTCGCTTAACGGACGATTGAACACGCTCGCGTCCCGAGCGAACCACGATGAGTCGAGACGACGAGCTCCCGTCGTGAGATTGGGTCTCACGGCCCGCCGAGCTTTGCTCGGTGACGACGCCGGACGCCGGTCGAACCCCCGACCGACTGCGCCTCCGGGCGGTCTGTACCGTCGCCGCCGTCGTCGTCGGGTCGTTCGCGGCCGACCGCATCTACGCTCGCTACGTCGCCGAGGAGTCCGACTGACCCGCTTCCTCCGTCCCCGTCTTCTCTCGTTCCGCCTCCGCGTCCCCCGCCACCTCTCCCTCTGTCTCCGTCGTCGTCCCTGTCTCTACGCTCTCCGTCTCGCCCTCGACTGCCGCCGTGACGGCGGCCAACACGTCCCCCGCCGAGACGACGGTGCCACGCGCCCTGAGTCGCTCGTAGACGCGTTCGCCCTCTGCGCCGGCGTAGTTCCGCTCCGCGAACGGTCGTTCCTCCACGAGGACGAGGCTGTCGGCGTCGGCGGCCGCGCGGAGGTTCGCCACGTTCCCCCGCCCGACTTCCACGTCCGCGACGACGACGCAGTCGGCGCGTTCGACCCGCGCGGCCACGGCGTCGCGCGCCGCGGAATCGACCGACGAGAAGGGAGCCACCGTCACCGCGTCCAAGCCGAGGCTCCGCGCCGCCTCGGTGTCGGTGTCGCCCTCGTTCAACGCGCCGACGGAGACGTCGTACCCCGCCGCCGAGAGGATGTGGAGGTGCCTCGCGGCGGTGCCGCCCCCGCCGACGACGTGAACGCGCCCCTCGGCGTCGCCCGCCCGCGTCTCCGGCAACGCCGTGACGTACACCGACCCGGTGACGGGGTGGCGCGACACCACCGCGTTCGCGCCGAACGCGCCCTCCAGATTCGCCTCGGTGAGAACGTCGGCGGGCGGGCCGGCGGCGACGACGCGCCCGTCCGAGAGGAGGAGGAGTTCGTCGCAGTAGTGCGCCGCGAGGTTCAGATCGTGGATGGCCGCGACGGCCGTCTTCCCCTCGGCGACGAGTTCGCGGACGAGTTCGAGCGTCCGGACCTGGTGGTTGATGTCGAGGCTGGCGGTCGGTTCGTCCAAGAGGAGAAGCGGCGTCGCCTGCGCGAGTGCGCGGGCGATGAGGACTCGCTGTCGTTCGCCGCCCGAGAGACCCGTGACGGCGCGGTCGGCGAGACCGGTCACATCCGTCCGCTCCATCGCGCGTTCGACGGCCGCCGCGTCCTCGTCGCTCCACCCGCCGAACCGGGAGAGGTGGGGCGTCCGACCCATCCGCACCGTCTCGCGGGCGTCGAAGTCGAAGGAGACGGACGTGTCCTGCGGGACGGTGGCGACGAGTCTGCTCGCGGCCTTCGACCCGAGGCGGCCGATTCGCTCGCCCGCCACCTCGACGCGCCCCCGCGCTGGCGTGAGCGCGCCGTTCAACGCCCGGAGCAGCGTCGTCTTCCCCGCGCCGTTCGGGCCGATGAGGCCGACGAACGTCCCCGAATCGACGGTCAGGGAGACGCCGTCCAGGATGGTCGTCCCCCCGAGGTCGATCCGGAGGTCCGAGGCGCGGACGAGTGGGTCGGTCACAGCCGATGCACCTCTCGCGTCCGCAGGAGGTAGAGGAAGAAGGGCGCGCCGAGGGCCGCCGTCACGATGCCGACGGGGATCTCGGCCGCCCCGGACCGCGCGAGGGTGTCGGTGGCGACCAGGAACGACGCCCCGGCCAGCGCGCTCGTCGGCAGGAGTATCCGGTGGTCCGGGCCCACGACGAGGCGCACGGCGTGCGGCACGATGAGGCCGACGAAGCCGATGACGCCGGTGACGGCGACGGCGGCGGCGGTGACGACGCTCGACGCGGCGAGGAGGATCCGTTTGGTCCGCTCGACTTCGATGCCGAGGCTGTGGGCGTCCTCCTCGCCGAGGAGCAGGACGTTCAGGTCCCGGCCGTAGGCGAGCAAGAGGACGAAGAGCGGCGGCAGGACGAGAGCGACGGTTCGAACCTCGTCCCACGTCGCGCCGCCGAGGTGGCCCATCAGCCAGTAGACGACGCGGCGGAGGCTCTCGCCGCTGTGGAGCAGCATGAAGGAGATGACCGCGCCGAGGAACGTCTGCACCGCGACGCCCGCGAGGAGGAGCGTCGCCGTCGGCGTGCGGCCGCCCTCGGAGGCGAGCAGGTAGACGCCGAACGCCGTCAGGAGCGCCGTCGCGAACGCCGCGCTCTGGAGTTGCAGGCCGAACGGGAGCGCGAAGGGGAGGACGATGGAGGCGACTGCGCCGACGGCTGCGCCCGAGGAGACGCCGATGATGGAGGGGTCGGCCATCGGATTCCGGAAGAAGCCCTGCATGACGACGCCGGCGGTGGCGAGTGCGAAGCCGACGAGGGCGGCGAGGACGATGCGTGGGAGGCGGACGCTGCGGACGATGACGGTGTGGGTCCGTTCGACCGGGAACCGAAACACCGGCGAGAATTCGAGGTGCGGCGCGAGGACGTTCGCCCGGCCGACGAGGGGGAACGGCACCGCGGCGGGCGAGAGCGTGACCCCCGACGGCACCGCGACGGCGTTCAACACCACCTTCGCCACGGTTCGGGCGGGGATGGACACCGGCCCGATGCCGGCGCTGACGAGAACGACGGCGACGAGGAGGCCGGTCAGCCCCCCCGACCACGCGAGGGTGCGGGCACGAACGTCCATGTGCTTCTAACCCAATCGCAGTTGGTTTAGGTAAATACTTGTTGCGATAGGGGTCACGGGAGGACACATGAGACACAGAACAGCCGTTCTCGCCCTCGTCCTCGTCGTCGCCGCGGTAGCGCCGACGGCGGGGCTGGCGGCGGCACAGACCGACGACGGCGCGTCCGGCGGACAGCGATCGTGCACCTTCCCCTACACCGCGACGGACGCGACGGGGACGGACGTAACGCTCGAAGCGGACCCCGAACGGGTCGTGACGCTCAACCCGAGCGCGGCCCAGACGATGTGGGAGATCGGCGCGCGCGACGAAGTCGTCGGCGTCTCGCAGTACGCCTCCTACTTGGAGGGGGCCGACGAGAAAGCGAACGTCTCCGGGGCGAGCGGCCCGAGCGTCGAGAGGGTCCTCGCGGCCGACCCCGACCTCGTCCTCGTGCCGAACTCGACGTACGGGCTGGCGAAGGACCGCGTCGAGCAGATTCGCGACCAGGGCGTCCCCGTGTACGTCTTCGGGACGGGCACCTCCCTCGAGTTCGTCGCCAACAAGACGGAGACGATCGGTCGCCTGACCGGGAACTGCGAGGCGGGACAGCGGACCGCCGCCGACGTCTGCGAGTCCGCCCGCCTGATGCGGAAGGCCCTCGCCGACGAGGAGAAACCCGTCGGACTCAACGTCTTCTACGGCTACACCTCCGGGAACAACACGTTCATCGGCGACGTGATGACCACGGCCGGCCTCCGGAACGGGGCCGCCGAGGCCGGAGTCTCCGGGTTCGCTCAACTCAACGACGAGACGGTCGTCCAGATGGACCCGACGTGGATAGTCGCGCCCGAGGGGTCGCCGATTCCGAACAACGACGCCTACAACAGCACCACGGCGATTCGGGAGGGGAACGTCGTCCGAGTGGACGAGAACAACCTCCAGCAACCCGCGCCGCGGGCCGTGGACGCCGCCGAGACGATCATGCAGGCGGTCCACCCCGAGGCGTACGAGGAGTACCGTTCGATGAAGCAGCAGTCGAACGAGACGGCGACGGCGGGGACGACTGCGGCGACGGAGACGACCGGTTCGACCGCCGGACAGCCCGCCACCACGACGGCCGAGGAGACGCAGACGGGCGCGCCCGGATTCGGCGTCGCCGCGTCTGTCGTCGCCCTCCTCGGGGCGTCGCTTCTGGCGCGCCGACGGTAGAACCGAACGACCCGTCGCTTCGGACGACTCGCTCTTTTTTCGACCGGCGGACGACCGACCGCGGAGACGACCGACCGTCGGCGACCGGTGACCGCGGACCACAACCGTATTACGGCCGCGCCGCACCCCTTTCGGTATGGCCGTCGAGAACGTCATCTGGCCCGTCTACATCGATGCGTCGAAGTCGCGGTCCGAGGGGCGTCGGGTCCCCCTCCGCGCCGCGGTCGAGGAACCGACGGTTGACGAGATCGCGGAAGCCGTCCAGCAGGTCGGCTACGACGCGGTCATCGAGCGAGACGTGACCCACCCGCGCGAGTGGGACTCCCGCGGGCGCGTCCTCGTGAAAGGCGCGGAGGACTCGACGAAGAACGACCTCGTGCAGGCCGTCGCCGCGTACGTCGGCATCCTCAGGGGATAATGGCGATGCAACGCGTCGGCACCGTCTCGCGGACCGCACAGAACCTCCTCATCGCGCGGGCCGACGGCGAGACCCACCCCGACATCGGCCGCGACGTGGTGGACGAGTCGCTGTCGAGCGTCGGGCGCGTGGTCGATATCTTCGGCCCCGTCGAGCGACCGTACGTCGCCATCGCGCCGAACGAGGGGGCGTCGCCGGCGTCGCTCGTCGGGACGAAACTGTACGCCCGGTAGCGGACGAAGCACAACCCCCATACCGCACCGGCCGAAACGGGGCGACATGCGAAAGCGCGCGTACTTCGGCGTGGCCATCGCCGCGCTCGTCTTCCTCCTCGTGCAGTTGGGCGCACTCGCGCTCGTCCCCACCTTCTACGAGCAGGGCTACCAGACCGTCGAGGACCCGACGGACCCGACGAACAGCCTCGTCTACATCGGCGCCATCCTCGTGGCGACGGCCGTGATGCTCGCGGCGTTCAAGTACGACTTCGACTGGGCCGTCCGCGCGCTCATCGTCTTCACCAGCGGGTGGCTCTCGTGGTACGTCTTCTCCGCCGTCCTGCCGGCGATTCCGGCCGCCGTCGCCGCCGTCGTCGTCGCCGCCGCACTCGTGGCGTACCCCGAGTGGTACGTCATCGACACCGCCGGCGTCCTGATGGGCGCGGGCGCGGCCGGACTGTTCGGCATCAGTTTCGGACTGCTCCCCGCGATACTCCTCTTGGCCGCCTTGGCCGTCTACGACGCCATCAGCGTCTACGGGACGAAGCACATGCTCGATCTGGCGGAGGGCGTGATGGACCTCCGCATCCCCGTCGTCCTCGTCATGCCGACGACGCTGTCGTACTCGCTCCTCGACGACGACTTCTCCGGCGCGAACGACGTCCACGAGGGGGACGGAACGGACGCGGAGGCGAACCCGACGACGGACGGCGAGGCGACGGCCGCGGCCAACGGCGGCGACGAACCGAGTTCGCCGGCCCGCGACGGCGCAGAGACGGAAGCCGACTCCGACTCCGACGACGGCGTTCGGGACGCCCTCTTCATCGGCCTCGGCGACGCCGTGATGCCGACGGTGATGATCGCGTCGGCGGCGTTCTTCTCGCCCGCGGAGTCGCTCGGCGTCGGCTTCCTCCCCGCCCTGAACCTCCCGGCGCTGACATCGATGGTCGGGACGTTCGCGGGACTGTTCGTCCTCCTGTGGATGGTGCTGAAGGGGCGGGCGCACGCCGGACTGCCGCTCTTGAACGGCGGCGCGATAGGCGGCTACCTCGTCGGGTCGCTCGCCGCCGGCGTGCCGATTCTGACCGCGCTCGGCCTGTAACCTACCGTCGCGTCACTCCTCTCTCGGTCCCGCACCCTCGCGGACGTGGACGGCCATCCCCGTCTCGAAATCGAGCATCGCGTCGGCCGACAGTTCCGCGCGGCCCGTGGCGACGACGGTGTCGTCGGGCGTCACGACGGCGACTTCGTCGCCGGGTCGAACGTCCGGGTCGACGTCGGTGACGAACTTCGCGAACGCGTTCTTGCCGTCGCGGACGAACGGTTCGCTCTCGTCGCCGACGACGACTCGGTTCGCGGGCGATTCCGACGCCGCCGCGAGGCGGACGCCGCCCGCGTGCCCGAGCGTGAACCGACCGTCCGTCCCGTAGGAGACGAGTCGCCCCGCCGGCGCGCGTATCTGCCTCGGCCGACCGCTGGTGGAGCGAGTCACCGTCAACTCCGCCTCGGCGTCGCTCGGAAAGAGCGCCTCGCCCGCGCCCGCGCCGAACTGGTAGTCGGCCACCGTCCGCAGGTCGGCGAGCGTCCGGTCCCCGCCGGCCTCGTCGCTGTCGTCGCTCATGGTCGTCGTTCCCGCCGGTCCGTGAAGTCAGTCGCGGTCCGCCCTCGCCCCGTGCAGTTCGTTACCACGCTCGATTTCGAAGAAAAACCCTAAGTAGCGACTGTCAGTCGGTTCCGGGTATGACCGTGGACATGCGGCAGGTCGCGCTTGGAGCGGCGCTCCTTCTGGCGAGCAGCGCCTTCCTCCTGCAGACGGGCGTCGACGGGCGCGTCTCCGCCGCCATCGCGGCGTTCGCCGCCGCCTCCACCGTCGTCGCGTCCCTCCGCGCCGGACGGGACGCCGACGGCGCGACGGCCTGACACCGCTCGTAACGCGGCCTCTCGACGCCGTAATCGTATCGCGGCGGCCGCCGACCGGACGTGACAGCGGTTCTGTTCATTCATCTTTAAGGAACGCTGCGACAAACGGATAGTATGGCCGCAATCGATGCCCTCCGTTCGGCCCTCTCCGCACTGGGCCGAAATCCCGTATTGTTCCTCGTAGGACTGCTGTACGGCCTGATAGTCCTGCCGCAGCAAGCGCTCTCGCTGACGTCGCTCTCCTTCCTGTCGTACCCCCTCCAGATCCTCACGTTCTTCGTGACGCCGTTCGTCGTCGCCGGCCTCCTCGGCATGGCGTCGGAAGGATTAGACGGAGAGACGTCGCTCTCGACGCTCACCCGCGTCGGGAGGGACCGCTACGTCCCCCTGCTCGTCGGTTCGATAGTCGAGTTCGCCATCCTCCTCGTGTTCGGTGTCGTCGCCACCATCGTCGGCGTCGTCGCCGCCGTCGGCCTCCTCGGCGCGGGCGGCGCGGGCGGCGCCGGCGGCGGTGCGATGCTCGCAGTCGGCGCGCTCGTCGTCGTCCTCGTCCTCGCGCTCCTCGTCCTGCACTTCTTCATCCAGTTCTACTCCGTCGCCATCGTCGTCGGCGAGGCGGGAGCGCTCGACGGCTTCCGCGAGAGCTACCGACTCGTGCGCGACAATCTCGTCAGCGCCCTCGGCTACTCCGTCATCAACCTCGTCGTTTCGATCCTGACGACGATTCCCATCACGGGGTTCGTCGTCTGGCAAACGTTCCAGAACCTCCCGCAGCTCCAAGACGGTGCGGGGGCCGGCGCGGGCGCGGGTGCCAGTGCCGTCGCGGGCGGTGCGGCCCCGATGCAGGCGCTCGGCTTCTCGACGCAGGAGGTACTCCTCGTCTCGGTCATCTCGTTGGCGACGACGATGCTCCTGTTCACGTTCCAGCGCACGTACGCGACGGCGTTCTACCGCGCTCACGAACCCCGTGCGCGACCCGAGGAGTTCGCCGAGGCTACGGACTTCGAGAACGAGAGCGAGGAGTCGGCGCTCTGAGAGGCTACAGCAGGAACGTGTCGGTTCGCTCCGACATGTCGAGGAAGGCGTCCGCCTCGCGGATGAGTTCCTCGGCGGTGGACTCCTTGAACGCCATCACCTCCACGCGGACGCCCTCGTGACGCAGGTGCGAACAGAGTCGGGAGAAGTCGCCGTCGCCCGTACAGAGCACGACCGTATCGACGTGGTTGGCGAGCGTCACGGCGTCTAACGCCATCCCGACGTCCCAATCGGCCTTCTTCGACCCGTCGCCGAACGTCTTGATGTCCTTTATCTTCGTCTCGAAGCCGATATCGACGAGTGCCTCGAAGAACCGCTCCTCGTCGGGGGAGTCCGCGCGGACGACGTAGGCGATGGCGCGCGTGAGCGCTCGGTCGGAGACCGCCTTCTCCAACAGCGACGAGTAGTCGATGTTCCGCGAGTAGAGGCTCTGTGCCGTGTGATAGAGGTTCTGCGCGTCGGCCAGAACGGCGACGCGTTGGCCCGGGTGAATCTCGGTCATACCTCACTGGGGGGGACGACACCTAATGAATTGTGGGGCGATTCCGGTCTCCCGCGCCCGCCCGGACGCGTGCGCGCGAACGGTCGTCACGCTGACCGCTCCGGCCGCCGCCGTCGGCGCCCTCGTCCGATCGGCGGATGTTGCGCGCTGCGCAAGTTATATTTGGGCACGGTCCGGTTTCTCGCGTGTGACGCGAACCACGCCGTCCCGGTCGGGTGTCCGCCTGCCGACAGCGACGCGTGGGGCTCTTCTGAAACCAAAAAAACGCGCACCGTAACGCTCGTGGCGGGAGTAGCGACCCCGTCTCGGGCGGCTTTCGACGGTGCGCACCGGCGTTCGACCACCGACGCGACGCAGACACACAGACACGACACCACATGACGGAACTCGACTTGACGGGAGTCTTCCCCGCGATGACGACGCCGTTCGCCTCGGACGGCAGTATCGACCACGAAACGCTGGCTGAGAACGTGCGACGCCTCGAAGAGGCGGGCGTCGCCGGCCTCGTCCCCGTCGGTTCGACGGGCGAGAGCGCCACCATGACGCACGACGAACACGTCGAAGTCGTCGAGACGACGGTGGAGGCGGTCGAGGACGTGCCCGTGATCGCGGGGTCGGGGTCGAACTCCACCCGCGAGGCGTTGGAGCTGTCCCGACGCTCCGCCGAGGTGGGCGCGGACGGACTCCTCCTCATCTCGCCGTACTACAACAAGCCCGAACAGGCCGGCCTCGCCGACCACTACCGGACGGTCGCCGACGAGGTGGACGTGCCGCAGATCGTGTACAACGTCCCCTCGCGGACGGGCCGAAACATCGAACCGGAGACGGCGGCCGAACTCGCCGAACACGAGAACATCGTCGGCTACAAGGCCGCGAGCGGCGACCTCGGGCAGATATCCGAAGTCGTCGAACGCACGCGCGGCGAGGAGTTCGCGGTGCTCTCCGGCGACGACGCACTGACGCTCCCCGTCCTCTCGGTGGGCGGCGTCGGCACCATCTCCGTCACCGCGAACGTCGAACCCGAACGGACGGTCGCGATGGTGGAGGCGGCCCTCGACGGCGACTACGACCGGGCGCGGGAACTCCACCACGAACTCGGACCGCTCAACCGCCACCTGTTCGTCGAGACGAACCCGATTCCGGTGAAGGCGGCGGTGGAGATGCGCGGGCACGCCCCGGGTGCGCTCCGCCCGCCGTTGACGGAGTTGCGCGAGGAGAACGCCGCGGAACTGCGGCGCATCCTCGACGAACTCGACGCGGCGCGCGAGGAATCGCTGGGCGCGGCGGCGGGGGCCGAGTAGATGGCCGAGGCGGTTCGCCTCGCCGTCACGGGCGCGGCCGGACGCATGGGCCGGGAGGTTCTGGACGCCGCCACCGACCGCGACGACGTGGACGTGGTGCTCGCGGTCAACCGGTCGCCGGTCGAGGAGATTTCGGGCGTCCCGGTCCGCGAAGCGGCGCGGATCGACGAACTGCTGGCGGTGGAGATGCCGGACGTCCTCGTGGACTTCACCGGTCCCGAGTCCAGCGCCGACTACGTGGCCGCCTGCGCCGACGCGGGCGTCGCCGCCGTCGTCGGCACGACGGGGTTCGACGAGGAGGGCCGCGCGACGCTGGATTCGGCCGCCGAGTCGGTTCCCGTCCTGAAGGCGGCGAACTTCTCTCGGGGGGTCGCGGCCCTCCGTCGCGCCGTCCGCGAGGCGGTGGCAGCGCTTCCCGGCTACGACATCGAGGTGACGGAGACGCACCACAACGGGAAGCGCGATGCCCCCTCCGGCACGGCGAACACCATCTTAGACGACATCGACGAAGTCCGTTCGTCGAACCGCCGGACGCGGTCCGGCGACACTGACGACGTCCGCGGCGAGTCCGAACGCGTCCACGGACGCGTCGGCGACCAACCGCGCGAGGACGGCGAAATCGGCGTCCACGCGCGGCGGGCGGGCGACGTGACCGGCGAGCACGAGGTCCTTCTCGCCGGCAACCACGAACTCCTCTCTCTGACGCACAGGGCGGGTGCCCGCGGCGTCTTCGCCGCCGGCGCACTCGACGCCGCCGTCTGGGTCGCGGGACGCGACGCCGGGCGGTACGACTTCGACGACGTACTCGACCAACGATGAGCATGCAATCCGACATCGACGACCTGTGGCAGCGATACCAAGACGACGCCCTCTCGGTCACGACGGCCGGCAGCGAGGAACTGGCGACGCTCGACGCGTTCCTCGAAGCCCTCGAAGGCGGGGAGGTCCGCGCCGCCGAACAGACGGGCGGGTCCGGTCCCGACGGCTGGGAGGTCAACGAGTGGGTCAAGCAGGGCATCCTGCTGAACTTCGGCCTCCGGGAGACGGAGGGCCGCGAGCACGGCGGCGTCACCTACTACGACGTGCTCCCCCTCCGCGAGACGGCCGACCTCGGCGAACGCGGCACGCGGAACACGCCGGACGGGACCGTTGTCCGCCGCGGCGCGTACCTCGGCCGCGACTGCATCATGATGTCGCCCTCGTTCGTCAACGTGGGCGCGCACGTCGGCGACGGAACGCTGGTGGACTCCTGCGACACCGTCGGCTCCTGCGCGCAGATCGGCGAGAACGTGAAACTCGGCGCGAACACCCTCGTCGGCGGCGTCCTCGAACCCGTCGAGGACGCGCCCGTGATAATCGAGGACAACGTCTCCCTCGGCGCGGGGTGCCGCGTCACCTCGGGGTTCCACGTCGGCGAGAACACCGTCGTCGGCGAGAACACGCTGCTGTCGCCGCGAATCCCGGTGTACGACCTCGTGGAGGAGGAGGTCGTCTACGGGCACCTGCCCGCGAACCGCCGGGCGTTCACCCGCTACGTCGAGTCGTCCATCGGCGACCACGACCTGTTCGCCGGCGGCGCGTTCAAGCCCGCCGTCGTCGCCCTCGACATCGAGGAGGAGACGCTGGACAAGACCCGCAGGGAGGAAGCGCTCCGAGAGTAATCCGCTCTGACACCGACTCCCACGACCATCGGTCGTGGCAACGAATGTCATCGTCACCAGAACATATATAGGGGGGAGACATAGAGGCCTCCGATGAACGGCACGGGAGCATCCGCGAACGCTCGAACCTCTCTCTTTCGCGTGACTCCCGTGTCCGACCACTCGCGGCCATATCGGAATCCGACCGAGCCACCGCGCTAGCACCACCCATGAACGTATCCGACCGAACTATCTCGTACGAATCGTACCGAAGCGAAAACCACGACTGCCGACTTCTCGCCGTCGACGCGGCCCAGGCCGTCCCCGACAGGGGGGCGTTCGTCCGCGCCGCCTGCGAGTCCGAGGAGGACGCCGAGGGCGTCCTCTTTCTCGCACTCGAAGAGAGCTACGCCGAACCGCGCGTCGTCACGACGTTCGTGAACCCCGAGGGCGTCGTCGAACGCGTCACGCCCGCCGCCGCGGGATGCGCCGCCGCGTGGGCCATCGACCGAATCGGCGAGGAGACCGTCCTGCTCGACACGCAGACGGGGACGTACCGGGCCGTCGCCGACGGGGAGGGCGTCCTCGTCGAAGCGCTCTCCTCCGAGGACGACGGGACGAACGCCGCCGTCGTCCGCGAACGCGAGTCCGAAGCGTCCCTTGCCGCGCCGGCCCCCGCGCCGGACGGCGGCCGCGTGGGTCGCTCTCCCCGGGTCGAAACCGAACCGGCCGTGTCCGAGGAGACCCAACCGGCGGACGATGACTGACCGGGCTCCGACGGCCGGATCCGACACCGACGTCGACCCGGCGGTCCGTCGCCTCGGCGACTGGGACGCGGCCCGACTCCGCGACCTCGCCGACGAGTACGACACGCCGGCGTACGTCATCGACTTGGACCGCATCCGGCAGAACTACCGGCGACTCTCCGCCGCCTTCGAGTCCGCGTTCGACGACCCGACGGTGATGTTCGCGGTGAAGGCCCACTCCGGGCGCGCCGTCGTGGAGACGCTCTTAGACGAGGGCGTCCCGATGGAGTGCGCCGCCGCGGGCGAGGTGTTCCGCGCCCTCCGCGCGGGCGCGGACCCCGACGAGATACAGTACACCGGCGTCAACCCCCCGGACGACGACCTAGACTACGTCGTCGGCGTCTGGGAGGACGCGCCGGGCATGACGCTCAACGTCGGCGCGGAGGACAGCGTCGAACGCCTCGCGGAACGCGGGTTCGACGGCCGCCTCTGCCTCCGCGTCAACCCCGGCATCGCCGCGGGCCACCATGAGAAGGTCAAGACGGGCGCGCACCCGAAGTTCGGCATCCCGTACGACAGCGTCCCCGAGGTCGCGGAACGCGTCCGCGAGGAGTACGATATGGACCTCGTCGGCCTCCACGCCCACGCCGGAAGCGGCATGCTCGACGAGGACATGGACGCCCACGCCGAGTACGTCGCGAAGATGGGCGAGTTGGCCCGCGAGGTGGGCGGCCTCGAATTCCTCGACATCGGCGGGGGGTTCGGCGTCCCCTACCGCGACGACGAGGACCCCCTCGACATCGAGGCGGTCGCCGACCGGACCGCAGAGGCCCTCGGCGACTTGGACGCGACGCTGAAGATAGAGCCGGGTCGGTACCTGTTGGCGGACGCCGGGTGTCTGTTGGCGACGGTCAACACCGTCAAGGACACGCCCGAGACGACCGTCGTCGGCATCGACGCCAGCATGACGACGCTGATTCGCCCGGCGATGTACGACGCCTACCACGGCATCCGCAACCTCACGAACCCCGACGCGCCGGTCGAACCGCTGACGGTCGGCGGCCCCGTCTGCGAGAGTTCCGACACGTTCTGCCGCGACCGACCGCTTCCGCGCCCCGAACGCGACGATATCCTCGCCATCGGCCACACCGGCGCGTACGGCTACGCGATGGCGAGTCAGTTCCACTCGCAACCCCGCCCGGTCGAAATCGCCCTCGAAGGCGGCGAGGCGCGCGTCGCCCGCCGCCGGGAGACGTTCGACGACCTGGTTCGTTTAGAGGAGTAGCGGGCGGGCGGTCCGATTCTTTTTATATCGAAACGGGGGAACGTCACCGCATGAACTCCGCTTCGGACGCCGACGCCTCGGCGTTCGACCCCATCGACTTCCTCGAACGCGCGGTGCCCGTCGCCTCGAACGACGGCGTCGAAGAGATGCGCGACCTGTTGGTCGAAACGCTCGAAGACGCTGGGTTCGACCCCGAGGTGGACGGGGCAGGCAACACCCTCGCCTCGAAGGGGGCGGCGGACCCGGACACCCACCTCGTACTGAACACGCACATCGACACCGTCTCGCCGCACGTCCCGTTCCGCCGGGACGGCGACGTGATTCGCGGGCGGGGGTCGTGCGACGCGAAGGGACCGCTCTCGGCGCTTCTCGCGGCGTTCGTCGCCGTCGAACCGGCTTCGGACGCCCGCGTTACCCTCGCGGTGACGCCCGACGAGGAAGTGCTCTCGACGGGCGCGCACGCACTCGACGTGGATAGCGACATGTACGTCGTCGGCGAACCCACGAACCTCGACGTCTGCACCGCCGCGAAGGGGCGGTTTCAGGGGACGCTGACGCTCTCCGGCGTCGCCTCCCACGCCGCCGAACCGCAGTCGGGCGTCAACGCCGTGTTCGCACTCGAACGGGCGCTATCGGCGATTCGCTCCTACGACGAGGGGCGGGAGGAACACCCCGCTCTCGGGTCCGCCACGCTGACGCCGACGACGGTGGAGGGCGGCGACTCGACGAATCAGGTGCCCGCGGAGTGCCGACTCGTCCTCGACCGGCGGAGCGTTCCGCCGGAGACGGCCGCGGCGTTCCGCGACGGCATCGAATCCGCCGTCCGCGAGGCCGTCCCCGACGACGTGGGCGTCTCGTTCGACCTGACCGACCGGCCGACGCCGTTCCTGGAGGCGTTCGCCACCGACGAGGACCACGAACTCGTCGAAACCGTCGCCGAGGCGTCCCGGCGGGCGGGCGGGTCCGGCGACGTGCGTCCCTTCACGGCGGCGACGGAGGCGTCGTACTTCTCGCCCGCGCCCGTCGTCGTCTTCGGGCCGGGCGTCCTCGCCGACGAGGAGGGGGCCGTCGCCCACGCCGAACGCGAGTACGTCCGCGTCGAGGACGTGCGGACAGCGGCGGCGGCGTTGACCGACGCGGCGGCCGAACTCGTCGGCCGGTGACCGCGCCGTCCCCCTCGGCCGGGAAACCGTAACGACGAAACCCCGCCTCGGCCTCTGGGCGCACATGTACGAGGCGGTCTACGCGCACCCCGACGGCGACGCCACGGTGTCTCGATTCGCGGCGACGGCGGCGAGACACGGCTACGACGGACTCGTCGTCCGCGCCGTGGACGCCAGACCCGACTACGAGGCCCTCCGCGGGGAGGCGGGCGTCGATATCGTGGACGCCGCCGAGGTGGTCGCGCCGCACCCGCGGAACGCGAGCGG
This sequence comes from Halopelagius fulvigenes, assembly GCF_042662625.1. Classification (GTDB taxonomy): domain Archaea; phylum Halobacteriota; class Halobacteria; order Halobacteriales; family Haloferacaceae; genus Halopelagius; species Halopelagius fulvigenes. The sequence goes on along the minus strand of NZ_JBHSXH010000015.1, from coordinate 842,019 downwards.
CGCGGTGGGCAACTTCCGCCCAGACCGCACCCTCGTCGTCGTCCGCGGCGGGACGAACGAACTCAACCGCTTCGCGGTCGAACAGGCGCGCGTGGACGTCCTCGCCCGCCCGTTCGACGGCGACGGCGACGTGAACCACGTCCTCGCGAAGGCCGCCCGCGACAACGGCGTCGCCGTCGAGGTGAACTTCGGCCCCGTCCTGCGGCGAACGGGGGGGACGCGCGTCCAACACCTGCGGAAACTCCGGAAACTGTCTCGACTAATCGACCACTACGACGCGCCGCACGTCGTCAGCGTCGGCGCGGAGTCGCACCTGCAGGTGCGTTCGCCGCGGGAACTGGCGGCCGTCGGCGAGGAAATCGGCCTCGGCGGCGAGTTCGTCCGCGAGGGACTGGCCGCGTGGGGCGACGTCGCCGCGCGGAACCGCGAGCGGATGTCCGAGTCGTTCATAGCCCCCGGCGTCAAACGTGACGGATATGAAGAAGACGATTGAGGAACACGCCGACCGGTTCTCGAAGGCCGCCGCCGAGTACGACGACTCGCAGGACTCCGATGAGTACCTCGCCTGCGCGAACCTCGTCGTCGAACACGCCGCGCCGACGGCCGACGACGTGGTGTTGGACCTCGGGACGGGGACGGGCGCTATCGCACTCGCCCTCGCGCCGGACGCGAAGCGAGTCGTCGGCCGCGACATCAGCGAGGGGATGCTCGAACAGGCGCGGAAGAAGGCCGAAGACGCCGGCGTAGAGAACGTCGAGTTCGGCGAGGGGCGGTTCCGCGACCCGAATTACGACGGCCCCGTCGATATCATCACCTCGAACTTCGCGATGCACCACCTCTCCGACGAGGAGAAACGCGAGGCCATCGGCGTCGTCGCCGACCTGGACCCCGACCGGTTCGTCCTCGGGGACGTGATGTTCTTCGGGACGCCGGACCCCGAGGAACCGTTCTACAGTCCCGAGGTGGACGACCCCGCGACCGTCGGCGTCCTCGTGGACGCGTTGACCGACGAGGGGTTCGTCCTCACCGCCGTCGAACGCGTCGACGAACAGGTGGGCGTCCTCGTGGCCGAACGGTTCGGAGAGGCAGGCGAGAAAATCGAACTCGGCGCGGCGGCCGACGAGAGCGAAGAGTAGATGAAGCACCTCCCGAAGCACATCCGCCCGCGGTGGCGGTACCTCGCGGTCGAAATCGAGGCGTGGCCCGACGCCGACTTTGACCGCGGCGACTTCCAGCGCGACCTGTGGTACGCCGCCCAGAACCTCTACGGCGACGCCGGAAGCGCGGACGCCGACCTGACCGTCCTCTCCTTTCGCCTCGAAGACGGCGAGGGCGAGACGATAGTCCGCGCCCACCGGGGGCGAACCGACCGCGCCCGCGCCGCCGTCGCCTGCGTGAGTCGCGTCAGCGGCGACCCCGTGGGACTCCGAATCCGCGGGATTTCGGGCACCGTGCGTGCCTGTGAGGAAAGTTATTTGAACGGGCGGGCCGGAGACTGTGAACAGAGAAACGTCGTGTTCGAGAACGACTCTCGGCCCGCCGTCGTCCGCGGTTCGCGCGTGGACGTCCGCGGCGCCGACGGGTTCGCGGGCGCGACGAAACTCGATTTCGAGTGATACTATATGCAGGGACAAGCCCAACAGCAGGCATACGACCGCGGGATAACGATTTTCTCGCCTGATGGCCGTCTCTATCAGGTCGAATACGCCCGCGAGGCGGTGAAGCGAGGCACGGCGAGCGTCGGCGTCCGAACGCCGGAAGGCGTCGTTCTCGCCGCGGACAAGCGCTCTCGCTCTCCCCTCATGGAACCGACGAGCGTCGAGAAGTTGCACAAGGCCGACACCCACATCGGTCTGGCCTCCGCGGGACACGTCGCCGACGCCCGCCAACTCATCGACTTCGCCCGCCGGCAGGCGCAGGTGAACCGACTCCGCTACGGCGAACCCATCGGCATCGAGACGCTGACGAAGAACGTCACCGACCACATCCAGCAGTACACGCAGGTCGGCGGCGCGCGCCCGTTCGGCGTCGCCCTCCTCATCGGCGGCGTCGAGAACGGCACGCCGCGCCTCTACGAGACGGACCCCTCGGGGACGCCGTACGAGTGGAAGGCCGTCTCCATCGGCGCGGAACGCGGTGACCTCCAGGAGTACCTCGAGGAGAACTACAGCGACGACCTGACCTTAGACGAGGGCCTCGGACTCGCACTCCGCGCCATCGCCTCGACGAACGACGACCAGCTCGACGCCCAGGGCGTCGACGTCGCCACCGTCTCCGCGGAGACGGAGGAGTACGTCCAACTGACGAACGACGAGGTGGAGTCGTACATCACCGAGAACGACCTCGAACCCACGGACGAGGACGACGAAGACGCGGCCGAAGAAGAGGAGTAACGCCCGCTTCGGGTCTCAGGCCGTCCCGCCGCCGAAATCGACGCACTCGACTATCTTTTCTCTCCGGACCGTCGCTTCGAATCGCCGCTCGGTACCGGTCGGTACGCCTCGTCTCCGTTTCGGACGCGCCTCGCTCTCGCCGGCGGTATCGAACGGCCCACGGACGCGTCTCTCACTCGGCGAGACGGACGCGCCTCTCGAAGGAGAGACCGAACGGACGGAGAAAGCGGCTCAGTACTCCTCGTAGGCGAGGTTCATCAGCCACTGGGAGAAGGAGTTGCTGTTGGCGTTTATCTCCTCCTCGCCGATGAACGGCGAGAGCATGTCGCCGGCCATCAGCAGGGAGAACTCGAGGTCCTTCGCGGCGGGTTCGAGGTAGTAGGTGTTGTGTCCGTTGTACACCGTGTCCTCGCGTTTGATGAGGCCGAGCGACGCGAGACGCTCGGCGACGCGACTCCCCTTCCGGGAGGAGATGTCGAGTTCCTTCCAGAAGTCGCTCTGGTGGATACCGCCGCTCTCGCGGATGAGTTCCAGTCCCGCGCGTTCGGCTTCCGAAAGGTCGGGTTCGGCCTCGCCTGCGCTCATGGTTCGACGGTCGCCCGCGACGGGTTTAAACTTGACTTTCGACCCGCCGGTACGCCGTCCGACAGGGCGGTCCGGGGGCGAACTCGTACTCGGCCGTCCCGTCGGCGAACAGGGTGACGAGCGACGAGGAGACGGTGCCGAACCGACCCTCGGGGTCGTGGACGCAGACGCCGTACTCGTGGTCGCCGAGGACGCCGGCGGCGCGTTCGCGCCACTCCGCCGCGGACTCGCCGGGTTCGGGTTCCAGCGCCGACCGGACCTTCGTCGCGTTCTCCGCCTGTTCGCGGCCCGCTCGGGGTCTCGCCGGCGGTTCGAAGAACTCGCTATCTGTTCCCACGTTCACGACGACGTGGACGCCGGGGTCGAACGCCGTCATCCGGAGGCCGCCGTCCCACTCGAACAGGTACGCCGCCTCGGAGTCGGCGACGACGAGGTTGAACCCGTCGTAGACGGCGTCGGAAACAGCGTCCTCGACCATCGTCCGGGCGTCCTCGGCCGACTCACACCGCAGGGCGTCGCGGACCAGTCGGCCGCGGGAGCGTTCGCCGCCGCCCTCGACGGACACCCAGCGGTTGGTGATGCCGACGAACACGCCGCGGTCGTTGTAGCCGACCCACGTGCCGCCGGCCTCCGCGTCTCTCGGCGCGACGAACGCGGGGTCGCCCTCGGCGACGGAGGGCGGTTCCGACGGTCGGTCCAACGCCTCGTCGCGGTTCGCCGCGACGACGACGGGCGCCTCGTCGAACGCTCGCCACGCTATCGTCAGAGTACACACGTCGCCGTGTAGGGGGGTGAGGGGGAAAACGATTCGCCGGTCGGTCGGCGGCGCGCACGGCCGGTCGGGGACGGGACGGTGAGGAGAGGCGGAGCGAACGGGGCGGAGTCGTTCAGTCGCCGCCGTCCGCGAACCGACTCGGGTCGCGCGCCGCGAGGGCGACGTTCACCGCCGCGACGTTCTCGCGCACGTCGTGGACGCGGACGATGTCCGCCCCCCTGTCGGCGGCGATGGTCGTGGCGGCGACGGTCGCTTCGAGGTTGTCGCCCGCCTCCTCGCCGACGAGTTCGAACATCGACTTGTGGGAGTGGCCGACGAGGATCGGACAGCCCAGCGCTTCGAACTCGCCGATCCGGTCCAGCATCTCGAAGTCCTCCGCGGCCGTCTTTCCGAACCCGAGGCCGGGGTCCACGACGACGTTCTCGCGGGGGACGCCCGCCCGTTCCGCCAGCAGAATCCGCTCTTTCAGTTCGTCTATCACGTCCTCGACCACGTCGTCGTACGCCACGTCCTTCCCGGGGACGACGGGCGCGTCGATGCTGTGCATGACGATGACCGGAACGTCTCGTTCGGCCGCGAGAAAGCGCATCTCGGGGTCTTCGAGGCCGGTCACGTCGTTGAGGATGTCGGCCCCGGCGTCGAGTGCCGCGCGGGCGACGTCCGCCTTCCGCGTGTCCACGGAGACGAGAGCGTCCGTATCCGCGAGGGACTCGATGACCGGGACGATGCGCTCTATCTCCTCTTCGACCGGAACGACGTCCGCGCCGGGGCGGGTGGACTCGCCGCCGATGTCGATGATGTCGGCCCCCGCCTCGACCATCGCCTCGGCGCGTTCGAGGGCGTCGTCGGCGTCGCGGTACTCGCCGCCGTCGTGGAAACTGTCCGGCGTGACGTTGAGGATACCCATGACGGCGGTGCCGTCGGTCCACGGGAACTCCGCTTCGCCCGTTTCGTCCGCCGGTCCGGGCGCGGCGGACCCGGAGGGCGGCGCGTCGAGGGCGGCGTCGAGCGCTCCGGCGAACTCCGAGAGGCCGTACTCGTCGGCGTACGCGAGGTTCGCTCGGACGCGTTCGAACTGCGCGCGCGTCCCAGTCAGGACCACGTCCACCTGTTCGCCCTCGCCGCGGTGCCCGGAGACGGCGCAGTCGCCGCCGACGGCCAGCATCTCCTCGCGGAGGCGGCGGGCCTGCCGGCGTTGCGCCGTCGTCCGGTAGACGCGGTGGACGGTATCGCCGCGCACCCGTTCGGCGTCCTCGTTGGGGACGCTCGCCCGCGAGAGGAGGCGGTCGGCGTCCGAGAGCGTCTCCACGCGCTTCGGCACCACCGTCCGCGTCCACGCCGTCCGCGCCTCCGCGACGAGGAACAGCGACCCAGTGACGAGGACGCAGTCGTCGGGCCCCGCGCGTTCGCGCGCCGTCCGAAGCGCCGCGGAGACGGTGGTTTCAGCGGTCACGTCGCCCGCGCCCGCGTCCTCGAATACGCGGGCGAGCGTCTCGGGGTCCTCCGACCGGGCGTTGTTCGGCCTGCACGTCGCGACGGAGGCGGGGCGGGGAAGCGCCGCCGCCATCTCGCGGTGGTCCTTGTCGTGCATCGCGCCGAAGACGAGGTGGAGGTTCTCGAAATCGAACTCCCCGATTACGGACGCGAGTTCCTCGCACGCGCCGGGGTTGTGCGCCCCGTCCAAGACGACGTGCGGGTTCCGTTCCATCACCTCGAACCGCCCCGGCCAGTTGGCCCGCCTGAGGCCGCGTTCGAGCGTCGTCGCGTCGATGGTCGTCCCCGCCGCGTCGGCGGCCTGTTCGGCGACGACGCAGGCGATACCGGCGTTGGTCGCCTGATACGCGCCGAGGAGCGGGATGTTCGCTTCGACGCCCCACGAGGGGCCGGAGACGACGACGGCCGACTCCTGGTGGTTCACCCGGCCGTCGTACCGGACGGTCACGTTCGGCCCGGGTTCCATCTCCGCGTCCGCGGTACCGACGGTTATCGTCTCCTCGGCGTGCGCTCGAATCGTTTCCAAGGCGTCGCCCGTCGCGCCGGTGACGAGGGGTCTGTCGTCGGGCGCGACGGCGGCTTTCTTCTCGGCTATCTCCTCGACGGTGTCGCCGAGGACGGCGGTGTGTTCGAGCGTCACGTTCGTCACCGCGCTTGCCACGGGGTCGACGACGCTCGTCGCGTCGAGTTCCCCGCCCATGCCGACTTCGAGGACGGCCACGTCCACGTCCGCCTCCGCGAAGCGCCAGATGGCCATCGCCGTCATCACCTCGAAGAACGTCAGCGGTTCGCCCGAGGCGGCGCGTTCGACCAGCCACGGCTTCGCCGCCGCGACGAACTCGGCCAGTGCGGACTCCGGGATCTTCCGGCCGTCCACGCGGATGCGCTCGCGGACGTCCTCGAAGTGCGGCGACGTGTAGAGGCCGACCGTGAGGCCGGCCTCGCGGAGGACCGACTCCGCCATTCGGGCGGTGCTTCCCTTTCCGTTCGACCCGGCGATCTGCACGAACGACACGTCGTCCTGCGGGTCGTCGAACTCGGCGAGGAGCGACCGGACCGACGCAGTCCCGGGCTTCACCTGAAACCTGCGGAGGTCGAAGAGGAAGTTGACCGCCTCGTGGTACTCCATATACTCCGAGGTGACGCGGGCCGCGCTTAGGACTGTCGGACCTGCGTGCGCGGGCCGAACGCCGGGGGTGGCGGCCTCCGTCGTCGCCCCGCGAGAACCACCGTATCGCTTCAAGCACGCCCGCGCCGAACGGTGGGGCATGTACGACTCGATACTCGTCCCGACGGACGGAAGCGAGGGTACCGCCGTCGCCCTCGAACACGCGCTAGACATCGCCAAGACGCGGGGGGCAACCGTCCACGCCCTCTCGGTGGTCGACCGGCGCATCCGCCTCGCCGCCGGCGACGAACAGCGAGAGGCCGTGGCGAACTCGCTGCACGACAGGGCGATAGAGGCCGCCGATGCGGTGGCCGAGGCCGCGCGCGACGCCGACGTGCAGGCGACGACGGCCGTCCGAAAGGGCGTCCCGTACCGCTGTATCCTCGACTACGCCGACGAACACGACGTGGACTTGGTGGTGATGGGGACCCACGGACGCACCGGACGCGACAAACTCGCCAGTCTCGGCAGCGTCACCGAACGCGTCGTCCAGAACACGAACCGGCCGGTTCTCGTCGTGAGCATCTGACCGGTCGAACCTGCGAACGGGTCACTCGCCGCGGGAGCGTACCGACTCCCGAGCCTGCCCGGGAGGACGACCGGAACGCTGACCAGCACAGGTTTATGTAGTCTAATTCACATGTACGGATATGAACCAGTCGCTGTGGACACGGTTCCTCCTCGTCTCCGCCACACCCGTGGCTCTCGGCTTCGCCGTCAGTGCCCTGCTCACACCCCCGGACCCGTACACGCAGATACTCACGATTCCGGTGATTCTGCTGGTGGTAGTTCCCCTCTCGTACTGGGTCGTCTACAAGAGAGGACTTCCGGTCTGAGTTCGGTTCGGACAGACGCTCCGTACTTTCGAGCGCTCCCGCCAGTCGTGACGGAAATACCGACGGACTCGCTACGCTCGCCCGTCGAACTTCCGTCACTTCTTCGCTCCGCTCAGTCGTGACGGAAACCGCGCGAGACTCACTCCGTTCGTCTCGCTGGCGTTAGACGCTCCTTCACTCCGGTCAGTCGTGTCTAAAGCACCGTGTCCTCGCTATCGCTCGGCCACGAGCTTCCGCCACTAGTCGTGACGGAAACACCGCCGTCCGGTGAACACCATCGCGATACCGCGTTCGTCGCAGGCGTCGATGACGTCCTCGTCGTTGACGGATCCGCCGGGTTGGATGACCGCCTCGACGCCCGCCTCGGCGGCCTCCTCGATGCCGTCCGGGAACGGGAAGAACGCGTCCGAGGCCATCACGGCACCCTCGGCGTCCTTCCCCTCGGCGTGTTCCTCGGCTTTCATCGCGGCGAGGCGGACGGCGTCCACGCGGGACACCTGCCCCATGCCGACGCCCACCGTCTCCGTGCCGGAGGCGAACAGGATACCGTTCGATTTCACGTGCTTCAGCACCTTCCACGCGAACAGCATCGTCTCCAGTTGCTCCTCCGTGGGTTCCGTCTCCGTGACGACGTCCACGTCTTCCTCCGTGGGCGCCCACAGGTCGCGCTCTTGGACGAGTCGCCCGCCGACGAGGGGTTTCTCGGTGAGTCGGTCGGTTCGCTCGCCGAGTTCGCCGACGTCGAGGACGCGCAGGTTCTTCTTCTCGGTCAGAACGTCGAGGGCGGCGTCGGTGTACCCCGGCGCGACGACGACTTCCTTGAACGAATCGACGATCTGTTCGGCCGTCTCGGCGCCGCACTCGCGGTTGAGGGCGACGATGCCGCCGAACGCGCTCATCGGGTCCGTCGAGAGGGCGCGGTCGTACGCCTCCGCGAGGGTGTCGGCGGTGGCGCACCCGGCGGGGTTCGTGTGCTTGATGACCGCCGCGGCGGGGTCGTCGAACTCCTTTATCAGGTTCAACGCGCCGTCGGCGTCGTTGTAGTTGTTGTATGAGAGGGCCTTCGCGCCCTCGTTCAGTTGCTCGGCGCGGACGACGCTGGCCTCCTCGCAGGCGTCGTCGGCGTAGACGGCGGCGTCCTGGTGCGGGTTCTCGCCGTAGCGCAGTTCCGAGGCGCGGTCGTTCGAGACGACGCGGCGTTCGGGGAAGTCGCCGCCGTCGTCGCCCTCCACGACGACGCCCTCGTCGGTGACGTCCGCCCGTCCCTCGGCGAACCACCGGACCGCGCGTGGGTAGGCGACGAACTCGCCCTCGCGGAGAACTCGCTCTTTCAGCGACGCCTCGTCGTCGTCCTGATAGACGGGGACGGCCTCTTGGGTGACGATGGGCCCGCCGTCCACCTCCTCGGTGACGACGTGGACCGTACACCCCGTCGTGCGGACGCCCGCCTCCAGAACCTGTTCGTGGGCGTCCATCCCCGGGAACGACGGGAGGAGCGAGGGGTGGACGTTGAGCGTCGTCGGCGCGTTGTCGATGAACTCCTCAGTGAGGACGCGCATGTACCCGTCGAGACAGACCAGATCGAAGTCGTACGCCGACAGGCGGTCGAGGATGCGCTTCTCGTGGGACTCGCGGGACTCCCCGTCGTCGCGCGCGACGACTTCCGTGGGGATGCCGCGTTCGGAGGCGGCGTCGAGGATCGGCGCGCCCTCCTCGTTCGAGAGGACGACGGCCAGTTCCGCGCCGCCCGGCGCGCGTTCGTCGATGTGAAGCAGGTTCCGTCCGCGGTTGCTCGCCAAGCCCGCAATCTTGGTCATGGTGGTACGCCCACCCGCCGGGAGAAAAACAGTTGCGATGTTCGAGGGAGATGTATGCTCGTTCGTGGATATATTCAGCGGAGATGCGGTGTTCGGTGCGTCGATTTATACATGGTAGTGGAGACATCCATCGACACGCTTTAGGTCGGGCCGGGGGCATCCTCGCCCATGGACGACCTTCCCCGAGCGGACCCCCTGTCGGCCGTCTCGCCACTCGACGGTCGCTACGCGGGCCGGACAGAACCGCTCGTCCCGTACGCCAGCGAGGCGGCGCTCATCCGGGCGCGCGTCAGAGTCGAAGCCGAGTACCTGCTGGCTCTGGCCGACCTGGACGCCACGCCCGTGTCGCTCTCGGCGGACGAACGAGCGACGCTGCGGTCGTTGTACGAGGAGTTCGACGCCGAGGACGCCCGCCTCGTGAAACGACTGGAGACGGAGGGCGCGGCGGGGTACTCGGCGACGAACCACGACGTGAAGGCCGTCGAGTACTTCCTGCGGACGGAGACGCCCGAACGCGTCCACCCGTGGATTCACTTCGGCCTCACCAGCGAGGACGTGAACAACCTCGCGCACCGCCTCTTGGCGAAACCGGCCGTCGAGGACGTCCTCGTCCCCGCCGCGACGGAGGTGCGCGACGAACTCGCCGAACTCGCCCGCGAGTACCGCGACACGCCGATGCTCGCGCGCACGCACGGCCAACCCGCGACGCCGACGACGTTCGGCAAGGAGATGGCCGTCTACGCGTCCCGGCTCGGCCGGCAACTCGGCCGGGTGCGCGAGGCGGCCGACGCGCTGTCGGGCAAACTCGCGGGCGCGTCGGGCACCTACGCCGCCCACGTCGCCGCCTACCCCGACGTTGACTGGCGGGCGTTCTCCCGCGAGTTCGTGACCGGACTCGGCCTCGAACACACCTCCCTCTCGACGCAGGTGAACCCCTGCGACGACCTCGCGGCCCTGTTCGACGCCCTCCGCGGCGTCAACAACGTCCTGCTCGATTTGGACCTCGACGTCTGGCTCTACGTCTCGGACCGCTACCTCGGACAGGAGGCCGAGGCGGGCGAAACCGGCTCCTCGACGATGCCGCACAAGGTCAACCCCATCGACTTCGAGAACAGCGAGGGGAACCTCTCGAAGGCGAACTCCGACCTCACGTTCCTCGCGGACTACGTGACGAACTCCCGCCTCCAGCGGGACCTGTCCGATTCGACGGTGAAGCGGAACGTCGGCGCGGCGTTCGCGCACTGTCTCGTCGGGTACGGCAAGGCGGCGGCGGGCCTCCGAAAGGTCGTCCCGAACGAACGGGTGATGCGCGAGGAACTCGACGCCCACCCCGAACTCGTCGGCGAGGCGGTCCAGACCATCCTCCGCCGGGAGGGCGACACCGAGGCGTACGAACGCGTCAAGGAACTCACCCGCGGGCGCGACGTGACCATCGAGGACTTCCGCGACCTGTTCGACGAGTTGGACGTGAGCGAACCCGTCCGCGAGGAACTCCGCGCACTCTCGCCGGCGACGTACGTCGGCCTCGGCGACGAACTGGTGGGCGAACTCGACGACTCGTAGGCCCGTCCCCGTCGCCGCGCCGTCGGGCGTCTCCGGACCCCGTCCGCTAAAACTTATTTCCGACAGGGGGGAGAACGCCGTCTCATGGCAGTCGGAGTCGAGGCCGAGTTGCTCGACCTCATCGGCGTTCTTCTGTTAGGTGGCGTCGTCGGCGTCGTCGTCGCCAGAATCGGCCGCTTCCCCTACACCATCGCCCTCCTGTTGGCCGGGTTGGCGGCGTCGGTGCTCGGAATCGAGTTCGGAATCGAACTCTCTCACGACATCATCCTGTTGGTCCTGTTGCCGCCGTTGCTGTTCGAGGGCGCGGCGACGACGGACTTAGAGGAGTTCCGGACGAACCTGCCGGTCATCCTCACCTTGGCCGTCCCGGGACTCATCCTCTCGGTGGCGGTGTTGGGGTTCCTCGGCAGCTACGCGTTCGGCTTTCCGCTCCTCGTCGCCATGCTGTTCGCGGCGATGATCCTCCCCACCGACCCCGTCTCCGTGCTGGCGCTTTTCGACGATGTGGGCGCGCCGGAGCGACTCTCGACGCTCGTGGAGGGTGAGAGCCTCATCAACGACGGCGTGGGCGTCGTCATCTTCTCGTCGCTGCTCGGACTCGTCACCTCCGGCGTCGACTCGGACGCGCTGTTCGACCCCTCGACGCTCGGCGAAGTCGTCTTGGACTTCGCCGTCTCTAGCGCCGGGGGCGTCCTCGTCGGACTCGCGGCGGGGTACGCCGTCTACCGCGTGATGGTCAACTTGGACGAGCACATGACCGAAATCGTCCTGACCGCCATCCTCGCGTACGGCAGTTTCCTGCTCGCGGAGCACTACCTCCACGTCAGCGGCGTCATCGCCACCGTCGTCGCGGGGTTGTTCATCGGGAACCGCGGCGCGGAGTACGCGATGAGCCCGCAGACGAAGATCTCCATCTTCAACACGTGGGAGACCGCCGCGTTCATCGTCAACACGTTCATCTTCGTCGCCATCGGCGTCCAGACGCCCGTCGACCGCCTCCTCGCGCACGGCCGCCTCATCCTCATCGCCATCGTCCTCGTCGTCCTCGCGCGGGCCGCCGCCGTCTACCCGATGTCGGCGCTGGCGAACCGGTTCATCCCGACGGAGGTGTCGTTCGACTACCAGCACGTGATGGTGTGGGGCGGCCTCCACGCCTCGATCCCCATCGCCCTCGTCCTCGGGTTGCCGCAGACGGTGCAGGGCGGCACGCCGTTCCCGTTCCGCGAGGAACTGCGCGCGATGGTGTTCGGCGTCGCCGCGTTCAGCCTCATCGTGCAGGGGTTCTCCATCGGCTGGTTGCTCGACAAACTCGACGTGGTGACCCGGTCGCACGCCGGCGAACTGTACGAACTGCTCGTCGGGCGCGTCCGGGCCGTGGACGCGGGCCTCGAAGCGGCGGACGAACTCCGCGACAGGCGACAGATCTCCCCGTCCGTCTACGAGGACTTCACGCAGGAGTACGAACGCGAACGGGAGGACCTCAACGAGGCCATCGGGGAACTCCACGCCACGCACCCGGAGATACGGCGGAAGGAACTGCTCACGGGCGAACGGCAACTGCTCCAACGGGAGAAGAGCGCCGTCATGGACGCGGTGCGGAGCGGAATCGTCTCCGACGAAATCGGCGAGCAACTGCTGGAGGAGGTGAACATCAAACTCGACCGCGTCTCCTCCGGCGAGAGCACCGTCGGCGGACGCGAGGAGGAGGCGTACGAGGAGTTCTGGCGGCACCGCGCCGCGGAGTTCGACGTCCACTCCGCCGAACTCGACGAGGCGAAGCAGGATTAGCGTCGCCGCGGCGGCGTCCGCGTCCGCGGCCTACCGGTCGAGTTCGATGAAGCGGCGGACGATGTGCATGTACTTCTCGTCGCGTTCGAGGTTGCACGCGTGGCCCGCGCCCTCGACGACGGCGACGCTGGCGTCGCCGGCGGCGGCGTGGGCTTTCTCCCCCCTGCGCATCAGCACGTCCCACTGGCCGTTGAGGACGAGTTTCGGTCCGTCGTAGTCGGCGAACGCCGACCGGAAGTCCGTCCCGGCGATCTCGCGCCCCGCCTCCCCGAACGGTCGGAGGTCGAACCCGGCGTCGACGATTTCGGACTTCTGGTCCGGCGGCAGGTCGCGGCTTCGAACCCACTGGGCGGCGAGGCGGTCCACCGCCTTCTCGGCCAGTTCGCTCTCGGAGACGCGAAGTGTCACGCGGCCCACCGCGTCGCTCATCCTCCCGAGCAGTCCGACGGGGTTCGCACTGCTCCCCGAGATTATCAGGTCCGCCACCTGCTCGGGGTGCCGGTGCGCGAACTCCGTCGCCACGTACCCGCCGAGGGAGAGACCCACGAGGTGGACGGGGTCGTCGCTGAACTGTTCGACCGCTTGCCTGACCGTCTCGACGCCCGATTCGAGGGTGAACGACTCGTCCCTGCGGCCGCCGTGTCCCGGCAGGTCCGGCACGATGACGCGGTACTCCTCCGAGAGCGCCTCTCGTTGCGGCGCCCACATCGTCCGGTTGAACACGGTTCCGTGAACGAACACGATGGGCGGCGCGTCCGGCGGGCCGACCACGTCCACGTGTTCGAGTTTACTCTCGGCTACTGGTTGGCTCATATGTCCTGTGACTCGCGCGCGAATTCCTTAAACAGGTCCCCTGAACGTCGGCTTTCCGGTGTTTCAAGGGATCGAACGTGAGCCGCCGGTGGAGAGGAGAGAGCGCAGTCACCGAGGAGTCGGTGACCGAAAGTGGCACGGATTCGGTGAGCGAGACACGGGCGGGCTGGATAGATACCGCGTCTGCGACGCGTCCGGGCTGAGGTGACGCGGAACGCTCACCGCGATAAACGCTTTACTCGAAATAGAATAAATCTTTTGATGGGGTGGAGAGTAAGGGACGTACATGAGAGCTATCGCAGTCAAGCGGGGGGAGAACAAGCCGTCGCTCGTAGAGAAACCGCGGCCGTCGCCGGGGCCGGGCGAAGCGCTCGTTCGGACGCTTCGCGTCGGCGTCGACGGGACGGACCACGAGGTCATCTCGGGCGGCCACGGCGACTACCCGGAGGGGGAGGACCACCTCGTGTTGGGCCACGAAGCCGTCGGCGTCGTCGAGGACCCAAACGGGACGGGGTTCGAACGCGGCGACGTCGTCGTGCCGACGGTCAGGCGCGCGCCCAACGGCGAGAACGAGTACTTCGAACGGGGCGAACCGGACATGGCTCCCTCCGGCGAGTACCACGAACGCGGCATCGTCGGCGCGCACGGGTTCATGGCCGAGTACTTCACGAGCCCCGAGGAGTATCTCGTCCGCATCCCCGACTCGCTGGCGTCGCTCGGCTTCCTCATCGAACCGCTCTCCATCTCCGAGAAGGCCGTCGAACTCGCCTACGCCTCCCGGTCGAGTTTCACGTGGGAGCCCGAATCGACCATCGTGCTCGGGAACGGCAGCCTCGGCCTGCTGACGGTCGCGCTCCTCCGCGAGGACTTCGACCGCCTCTACTGCCTCGGACGGCGCGAACGCCCCGACCCGACCATCGAGATAATCGAGGAACTGGGCGCGACGTACGTCAACTCCCGGAAGACGCCCGTCGACGAGTTGGCCGACGTGTACGAACCGATGCACTTCGTCTACGAAGCGACGGGCTACGCGAAACACGCCTTCGAGAGCGTCGACGCCCTCGCGCCGAACGGCGTCGCTGCGCTTCTCGGCGTGCCCGGCCCGTGGGAGTTCGAGGTGGACGGCGGGTCGCTCCACCGAGAGCTGGTCCTCCACAACAAGGCGCTCGTCGGCAGCGTCAACTCCCACGTCAAGCACTTCGAGGCGGCGACGGGCACGCTGGCGGAGCTTCCGCCGTGGTTCGTCGATTCGCTGGTCACCGGCGTGCACGGTCTCGACGACTTCGAGGCGGCGTTCGTCGACGACGATACCACTATAAAAACCGCCGTCCAATTCAGCGAACATGAAGAACGTTGACGACCTCATTTCGAGCGCGGCAGAACTCGCAGACCGGGGCCTCTCGAAGGGCGAGATAGCTGACGAACTCAACGTCTCCCGGGAGACGGCGAGTTGGCTGGTCGAGCGAAGCGGCGTGTCGAGTCCCGAGACGACGCCCGCGGAGGAACCGCAGACCGGCGGCCCGCAGGACATCCACGTCGACTGGAGCGCAATCGGCCGGGACTCAAAGCGGATGACGCACGTCGCGCGGGCGATGGCCGACCTCCTCGCGGGCGAGGGCGACGAGGTCGACCTCACGATAGGCATCGAGAAGGCGGGCGCGCCCCTCGCGACGGTCGTCGCACAGGAGCTCGACACCGACCTCGGGACGTACGCGCCCGCGAAGCACCAGTGGGAGGAGGGCGACATCGACGACCTCGGCGGGTCGTTCTCGCGGAACTTCTCGCAGATTCGCAACCGCGAGTGCTACGTCGTGGACGACACCGTCACGTCCGGGACGACGATGCGCGAGACCATCGACGCCATCCGCGACGAGGGCGGCCGCCCGGTGGCGTGCGTCGTCATCGTGGACAAGCAGGGCATCGACTACGTGGACGACGTTCCGGTGTACTCGCTCATCGACGTGGTCGGCGTCGGACACGAGTAACCTCCGTCGCCGCGTTTTCGCCCGACGCAACTCCTTTCACCTCCCGTCGCTTACCGTAGGGTATGACTTTCGAACCCGGAAGCGAGATGTCCGGCGAGGACGTGCAGGCGCGCGTCGACGACGCCATCGAGAGCAACGACGTGGTGCTGTTCATGAAGGGCAACCGCCTCATGCCGCAGTGCGGCTACTCCGCGAAGGCGTTAGAGCTCATCTCCCAGCACGTCGACGAGTTCGAGACGGTGGACGTCCTTCCCGCCCTTGACGAGTACCGTACCGCCCTCTCCTCGCACAGCGACTGGGAGACGATACCCCAGACGTACGTCGAAGGGGAGTTCGTGGGCGGGAGCGACATCCTCGCGGAACTCGACGAACGCGGCGAGCTCGAAGAGACGCTGAAAGCGTAAGTTGTCCGTCACGGGAGAGTCCTACTTCGTGTCACGCTTCGAGACGCGAACCAAAGAGTAGGCCATATAAGCCCGCGACCCGTATTTTCACGTAGGTATCGACGTCGCGCCGATCGCGCTCCGAACCCAAACCACTCATCCAACAATGTCAGGCCGCGTATATCGACTCCATTCGACACTTGAACTGCCCTTGGAAGAGGTCGAGGAATACTTCGACAGCTCCCCCGACCTCCCGCCGGAAATCGAGAACGTCGAAGTCACTCGGCGGAACAACACGCTCATCCTCAAGGCCGTCGCCGCCGACGACAATCTGAGCAAGTACACGCCGACCGCACAGCTGAAAGCGAGCGTCACGGAGAACCGCGTCTACGAGGAAGAACCGCCGCGCGCCGGCGGCCCGCGGTGGGGCGACGAGGAAGAAGAGGAGATTCCCTCGGAGCTCGTCGAGTTCGCCTGCTTCAAGGGCGACCGGGAGACGGTCCTCCAGAACACGGCCCTGCAGTACCCCATGTTCCTCGTTCTCCGCGAAATCGCGCTCATCGCAGAGAAGGGGACGCTCACGGCCATCACCGAGACGGACGGCGAACTCGACGCGACGCGCATCGTCGAGGGCGAGAAACGCCCCGCCTCCATCGAAGTCGTCGAGAACCCCAGCCAGAACAGCCAGAACGGCGGCGGCGTCAACTGGCGAGACAACAAGTTCATCTCGTAAGTTCGGAGTCTCCTTCCGGGCACCGCTCGAAACACCGCGTTCGACTCTCCGTTTCTCGCCCCGCGACGCTGCGGACCGACGGCGCTCTCTCCCCTCTTCGCTCTCTTCGCTCTCTCACTGCTTCCTCTCTTCACCGTTCTCCCGTCGCTCTCGCATCCACCCGAGGACCGCCTCCTCCAGTCGGTTCAGCGCCGCCTCCGCGTCGAGGGCTTCGGTGTCTATCTCCAAGTCCGCCCGCGGCGGTTCGAATCGCGCGTGAATCGCCCGCAGACCCTCCTCGGGAATCGCGTCCGCGCGTTCGCGGTTCCGCTCCAGACACGTCGAGAGCGACGCCCGCACCCACACCTCGTAGGTGGTATCGAGCCGGTAGAACCGGTTCCGCCACCGTCGCTCGAAGAAGGTGCCGTCCAAGATCAGATCGACCGTCGCGCCCGTCCCGGCGCGTTCGTACCGCTCGGCCGTATCCTCGTACATCCGCTCGTACGTCCGGCGGTCGTAATCGTCGGAGTGAAGAGACTCGAACGAGTACCCGCGGTCGGAGAGGCGACGTCGGAGCCCCGTCGAGAGCGTCGTCTTGCCCGACGCGGGGAGGCCGCAGACGATGATAATCACGACGGGTGTAGGGGCGGCGGGCGGAAACCGGTTGGTGCCGCCTCGGATCGCTCTCCCCCGCCGTCCGCCGACGCTCGGACTCGCGGCGCGTCTCGACCGATCTCCGCCGAACACTGTGTCCGCGTCCGATTCGTTGGCATCCGTTCTCACCGTTTGCGGAGGTCAAAAGACACTTTACGGTGCTAATTATATCTCATTACACGATGCCGGAAGGCTTCCCCGACTACCTCGACGTCGACTACACAGACGGCGAAGGCGAATCGCCCGAAGACTATCCGACCATCCAGGACAAGATAGAGAAGGCTATCGAAGTCACGAAGGAGGGTCTCGAAGAGTACGAGAACCCGGCCGTGATGTGGACCGGCGGCAAGGACTCCACGCTCACGCTCTACTTCATCAAGGAGGTCGCCGAGAAGTACGACCTCGAAACGCCGCCCGCGGTGTTCATCGACCACTACCAGCACTTCGACGAGATTCACGACTTCGTCGACCACTGGGCCGAGAAGTGGGACCTCGACGTCATCTACGCCCGCAACGAGGACGTCGGGCAGTACGTCGAGGAGAACGACCTCGAACCCGGCGACGACATCCCGGTCTCGGAGCTCTCCGAGCACAACCAGCACCACGTCCGCGACCTGCTGGAGTACGAGGAGGACACCTTCCCGTTCCTTCTCGACACGTACGTCGGCAACCACCTCCTGAAGACGGTGGCGCTGAACGACACTCTCGAAGAGTACGACGTGGACGGCGTCATCTCCGGCGTCCGCTGGGACGAACAGGAGGCGCGCGCCGACGAGACGTTCTTCTCGCCGCGTCACGACCCGGAGATCTACCCGCCCCACGACCGCATCCAACCCATCCTCCAGTTCGACGAGGCGGCCGTCTGGGAGGCCTTCTGGAACTTCGTCGTTCCGGACACCGTCGAAGGATTCCCCGAAGAGGGCTACGTCCCCGAGTCGGGCGACGACCTGCCGAACGGTCTCACGCAGGACGACATCCCTGTCTCGCCGAAGTACTTCGCCGGCTTCCGGTCGCTCGGCAGCGAAGTCTCCACGGACAAGACCACCGACGAACCGGCGTGGCTGCAGGACATGGAGAACACGACCGAACGCGCGGGCCGCGCCCAGGACAAAGAGGACCTGATGGAGCGTCTGCGCGACCTCGGTTACATGTAAACTCGGCCGGAGAACCGCTCTCGACGGCCTCTGACACGCTTTTTCTCTTTTTGCGACGCCGACCCGACAGCGTCGCGTCCGCGCAGAAAGGTAGATGCTCCCCTCGCGCGTACGGGTCTCGTGTCTCAGACGTTCCCGTCGTACCTGTCTCTCGACTACGACGACGGCCGCGGACGGACCGCCGCGGACTACCCCACCCTCGACGAGAAGATGCGGAAGGCCGCGGACGTCACCGCCGAGGCCCTGACCCAGTACCGACGCCCCGCCGTGACGTGGACCGGCGGCAAGGACTCCACGCTCGTCCTCGCCGTCGCGATGGACGTCGCGGCAAAACTGGGCGCGGAGACGCCGCCCGTCGTCTTCATCGACCACTACCAGCACTTCCCCGAGACGGTCGCGTTCGTCGAACGCTGGGCCGACCGGTGGAACCTCGACCTCGTCGTCGCCCGGAACGAGGGCGTGGCCCGACTCGGCGCGGCCCCCGGCGACGAGATTCCGGTCGCGGAACTCGGCGACCGGAACGGACGCGAACTCGAGCGACTCGGATACGAGGGCGAGACGTTCACCCTCGACGCGGACACCTTCGAGGGGAATCACCTCCTGAAGACCGTCGCCCTCAACGAAGTAATCGAAGCGCGCGGGTTCGACGGCGTGTTCTCGGGCGTCCGCTGGGACGAACAGGAGTCGCGCGCCGCGGAGACGTTCTTCTCGCCGCGGCACGACTCGGAGAAGTACCCGCCCCACGACCGGGTTCACACCATCCTCCAGTTCGAGGAGGCCGACGTGTGGGCGGCGTTCTGGAACGTCGTCGTGCCGGACGCGGTGCCCGACTACCCCGCTGGCCACGTCCCCGAGTCCGCCGCGGACCTCCCCGCCGGCGTCTCGCCCGCCGACATCCCCGTCTCGCCGAAGTACTTCGAGGGCTTCCGCTCTCTCGGCACCGAGTCGGGGTCCGCGAGGGAGGACGACCGGCCGGCGTGGGTGCAGGACCTCGGCGCGGACGGCGAACGCGCCGGGCGGGCGCAGGACAAGGAGGACCTGATGGGCCGGCTCCGGGACTTAGGCTACATGTGACGCGACTCCGCGAACCGCAGGGGGTTAGTACCCCTCCGACCTACCGCCACCAATGACCGCATCCGGCGACTGGGTGAGCCTCTTCTCCGGCGGGAAGGACTCCGCGTGGGCGCTCTACCGCGCGCTCGAGGAGGGGTTGAACGTGACGCGCCTGCTCACGGTCCATCCGAGCGAGGACTCCTTCATGTACCACGTCCCGGCGACGCACCTCACCTCGCTGGCCGCCGAGAGCGTCGGTATCGAACACGTCGAGGTGTTCCCCGAGGACTTCGACGCGCCCAACGCCGAGGACGCCACCGCGCAGGGCGACGCCGAACTCGAACCCCTCGAAGCCGCCGTCGAAGCGCTCGGAGACGAACTGAACCTCGTGGGCGTCACCGCGGGCGCGATAGAGAGCGAGTACCAGACGAGTCGGATCCGGGGAATGTGCGACCGACTCGGCATCGACCTGTTCGCGCCCCTCTGGCGGGAGGACCCGCTCGAACTCGGAGAGGCGATGCTCGACGCCGGGTTCGAGATAACGATCCTGCAGGTGGCCGCGCACGGACTCGACGAGTCGTGGCTCGGCCGGACGCTCGACGCGGCGGCGCTGGACGAACTGACCCGACTCAACGAGGAGTACGGCGTCCACGTCCTCGGCGAGGGCGGCGAGTTCGAGACGTTCGTCACCGACGGCCCGCACATGTCCCGCCCGGTCGAACTGGAGTACGAGACGGTGTGGGAGGGGACGCGCGGCTACCTCGAAATCACCGACGCCTCCCTCGGGTGAACGGCGTCTCGGTCGGACGCCCGGCCGAACCGGTCGCTCGGCGTCGGAACGGAGTCGCGAAAAGCGTCGCGGCGCGGGGATAGTCGCTCGGTGCGAGACGGCGATTCGAGGCCGGAGAGACGGCGCGTCAGTGCTGCAGTCGCGAGTGCGCCCCGATGAGCGCGTTCGACAGGTCGAGATTCTCGATGTGGGTGTCCTCGTCGACGATGGTGTTTCGGATGTCAGCGTCGCGGATGTCGGAGTCGCGGAACACCACCGCCCGGTCGAGCGAGGAGTCCTCGACCGTGGTTCCGGCCATCACGTGGACGTTCTCGCCGAGGTCGGAGTTTTCGACCGTGGCGGAGTCGTGGATATAGTTCTCGCCCTCGAGGTACCACGACACCGCGTCGAGGTAGCTCTCGGCGGTCCCGATGTCGAACCAGGCGCCGTCGAACGTGAACGCGTGAACGTCCCCCCTCTCCTGTAGCCACTGGAGGAACCAGCCCGGTTCGTCCGGGTTGTTGCCGCCGGTGAGGTACTCGTCGAACTTCGGGAGCGTCTCCGCGGGGAACGCGTAGCAGGCGATGGAGACGAGCGTGCTGTTGGGGTCGTCGGGCTTCTCCTGGAAGTTCACCACCTTGTCCCCGTCGAGTTCGACCAGCCCGTACGACTTGGCGCGTTCCCTCGACCCGACGTCGTACGCCGCGAGCGTGGGCGTCTGTTTCTCCTCGAAGAAGTCCACGAACTCGGCGACGTCGAACGAGAGGAGGTTGTCGCCCGCGATGACTACGAGGTCCTCCTCGACGTTCTCGCGGTCGATGAGCTGTTCGAGCGCGCCGACGACGCCGAACTTCTCGTCCTCCTCGACCGTCTCCTCGACGGAGAGCGTCGGCTTCTCGTAGCCGGTCTCGTCGAGGTACTCCTCGAACGTCTCCGCGAACCGCTCGTTCGTGCTGACGAACACCTCGGAGATGCGGTCGTCGTCCTCTAAGTCGTCGAAGATAATATCGATGACAGTTCCGTCACCGACCGGGAGGAACATCTTCGGCCGGTGTTTCGTGATAGGCCAGAGTCGCGTCGCGTACCCGCCGGCAAGAACCACGGCTTTCATGCTCTGTCAGACTGCCGCTGCTATCAAGTTCTTTTCCCATATTTACTGACGTGTTTGGGGTGCAATCGAGGGACATCGCCGATGCGGACTCGCCGCGACGAACGGACGGGGAAGGCATACGGTACTCCGGGACGAACCGGGACGCATGCCCGAGTCGGACGGCGACGCGACGACCAGAACGAAGATAGCCGACGCCCTTCGGACGGAGCCTCACACCGCGACGGACATCTCCGAGGAGATAGGCATCCCGCGGGCGGCGGCGTACGACCACCTCGAACACGTCGCTCAGTCCGTCGATTCGAACGACGCCGACGAGCAGTTCCTGGTCGCGCCGCCGGAGTGCCGCGAGTGCGGCTTCTCGGCGTTCGACGACCTGATAAACTACCCCTCGCGGTGTCCGGAGTGCCGGAGCGAACGCATCGAAGAACCAGCGTTCGTGATACAGTAGCTCAGAAGTCCGCTATCTCGCGGTTGTGGTACGCGAGGCACTCCGGGTCCACCTCGTGTTCGTCCCTCACGTGGAGCGTCCGCCCGTCGACGGTCGAATCGTACGCGTGGGAGACGAGATGCGAATCGGGGTCGATAGCGATCAGTCCGTAGTCGAAGTCCGCGTGGTGGTTGGGGCAGAGAACGAGGACGTTCCCCTCGACGTCCGGGCCGTGGTGAGGGCGTCCGAGCGGTTTGAGGTGGTGGCCCTCGGCGTATCCGGCGTCGACCTCCCGCCGCCGTCTCGCGCCGCAGACTTGGCACGCGGACGAGTACGTCTCCTTGAGGTCGGAGACACGCCCGTCGATCTCCCCGTCCGGTAAAAATAGTAGCAGGTTCGGTCAGGCCGGAACTTCGAGTTCGAGCTCCTCCAGCAACGTCTCCGCGGCGGCGGTCGACGACTCGGGGCCGCGGGCCGTCACCAAGTCGCCGTCCGCGGTGACGCTCGCGTCCTCGTCGAGCTCGGCGTCCCACTCGCCGCCGACGGCCTTCACTTCGTCCTCCACCCAGTAGGGGAGCTTCCGACCGTCGGGCATCAGGTCGTTGTCGTCGACGATCTCCTCCTCCCACTCGTTCGGGAAGCCCGTCACCTCGCGACCCTCGACGAGGAAGCTCCCGTCGGCCTCGCGGGTGAACGCGAGGATGCCGACGGCGTGGCAGACGACGAGCGCTTTGCCCTCGTCGCCGCCGACGGCGGACAGAAGCGCCTGCCGCGCGTGGCGGTCCTGATTCACGTCCCACTCGGTGCCGTGACCGCCGGGGAACACCACCGCGTCGTACGCCTCGGCGTCGACGGTCGCGAGGGGTTCGGGGTTCGCCAGTCGGTCGTCGCTCTCGATGACCTCGCGGACGCGCTCGGCCGTCTCCTCGCCCACGTTCTCGGGATCCGTCGAGCGTTCGTCGACCACCGGCTCCGACCCCGACGGCGTCGCGACGGTGATATCGACGCCCGCGTCGGTGAGCGTCGTCAGCGGTTCGATGCACTCCTCGGCCCAGTACCCCTCTTCGCTCACGATGAACAGCGCGGTGGCTTCGTCGGTCATACGGCGAACCGTAGGGGCGGGAGCCGAAAAAGCGCCGCGGACTCGGAAAATCGCGGTGGGTAGCGTCAGGCGGTGTCGGAGGGCGACGACCCCGCGTCCGTCCCCGCACTCGCCTCCTCTCCGGCGGACTCGACGAGGTGACACGCCGCCCGACCCCCGGCGGACGTGCGTCGGAGTTCCGGCGCGTCCGCCTTGCATGCCGTCTCGAACGCCTCGGCGACGGGTCGCGCCGAGACGACGGTGGCGGTCCCTCAGTCGTCGCCTTCGTCGTCCACGACGACGACTTCGCCGTCTTCGACGCGGACGTTGATGAGCGTCTTGACGTGGTGATCCGTCTCGTCGAGTTGGTTCGGCCCGGCCTTCTTGATGACGGCGACGGTGTCTACCACGTCCGCGCCGATGCCTTCGAGGGCGTCGAGAACGGCGCACATCGTCCCGCCCGTCGAGAGGACGTCGTCGAGGACGAGAACCCGGTCGCCCTCGGTCACGTCGTTGATGAACATCTCGCTCTCGGAGTAGCCCGTCTCCTGACTGAGTTCGACTTCGCCGTCGAGTCCGTACTGCCGCTTTCGGATGACGACGAGGGGGATGTCGGTCATCAGAGAGACCGCAGTCGAGATGTGGATGCCCATCGCCGCGGGCGTGACAATCTTGTCGACGTCCTCCAGATCGACCTTGCGGATGATCTTGATGACGATTTCGCGGAGGAGTTCGGGTTTGAGCATCGGAACCCCGTCGCTGATGGGGTGGACGAAGTACTCGTAGTCTCCCTTCTCGATTATCGGCGCTTCGAGGAGCGACTGCCGCAACTGGTCCATGTCGTCGGTTCACCGGTTCGGAAATAAAAGGTGGCGGTTCGCCGGTTCCGTACGGGTTCTCCTCACGGTTCGTGGGAGCGTATGTCTCACCGAGGACGGCCCACCGGACCGCCTTCGCCTCGACGCGCCCGTTTCAGACGCTCAGCAGACCCATCGCCGTTCGGACGAGGGGTTCCTCGGGTTCGTCGGGACTGACGAACAGGAGCATTCCGCGGCCGCCGCAGTACACCTGCAGCAGTTTTCGTCCGTCCACCTCTCGGGTCTTGTACTCGACGCGTTCGTGCGTCGGTCGAAGCCCCGAGAAGAGGCCGTGCCGTACGAAGTCTCGTCGCGTCTCTTCGGCGAGACTCGTGAGGCGGCGAATCAGGTCCTCGCGGCCGTCGAACGAGTCCGATAACTCGTCTCCGACGTGAAAGAGGTCGAACGACGTCGCGCCATAGACGGCGACGAGATCGAGCGGCCCTTCCACCGCGTCCCCCAACGACTGGAGGACGACGCCCCTATCGGGACCCGGCCAGTTCGCGCTGTTCATCCGTGCGGGGTTGTGAATCACCTACAACCCTCCGTGTTCCGACGCGGGAGTGTCCCGTCCCCCGAATCCACGTCTGGAACTGTCATGCAACTCTTTATTGTCAGAGTATTATATAAATCTTAAGGTGAGATTTCAAATGCAGAGAAAGTGTACTGAGGAGTCAGATATCTCCGGGGGGAGAGGGCGATACCGCTCGAACGGTGCGCGTCACTCCCTCCCGTACGTCGCGTCCGTCGCCGCCCGCGGCGTCGTCTGCCGCCGTCTCAGTCGTCTCCCGCGTCCGCGCCGACCGGTTCGGCTGCGCCGTCGCCCTCGCCGAGGCGAACCCCGTACTCGCCGTCGTCCAGATCGACGACCGCCCGCCGGAACGACGCCTCGTACACCTTGTAGTGTCCCCCCTCCTCCGTGACGAACATCTGCGAGGAGGCGAGTCCCGTGTCTATCAGAAGTTCGAGACGACGGTAGACCGTCGGCAGCGACAGGTCGTGTTCCGTCGCGAGGTCCTTCGCGGACCGCGGCCGCTCGCTCACCGACGCGAGCAGTCGTCTCGCCTCCTCGTCACCCAACGCGTCGAGGATTCCCACGTCCCCGCTCTCCTCACCCATGGGTGTACGGGGAGACGGGGGGCATAAATCAATTTCCCTGAATATCAGAGAAGAGACTGATTCGGGCGCGGAGTGGTGGCAGTTCGCATACCTATCGGAGTCGGTGGCACGGCGTCGCGGGCGGAGATAACCGCAAACGAGTTACGCGGGCGTCTCCACGCACCGACAACGACGGCGATGTTCGACGACGACGCTTCCGACGACCCGGACAACCCGTACCCTCCCGGCACCGAGGGGCCGAGAGTCGAGATTCCGTCCGTGGACGTGCCGTCCGTGAACGTGCCGTCGCCCGACTCCGCCGCCGACAACGCCGGCGACTCGAAGCTCGCGTCGCTGTTTCTCTTCCACGTGATACTGTGGAACGCGGTGCTCCTGCTTCTCAGCCTCGGGGCCATGCTGATATACTTCCGCGCGGACTGGGACACCGGCGGTCAGCTGGTCGCCGCCGGGGTCGTCCTGTCGGTGTACGGCGTCTACCGACTCCCCGACGGAACGTCCGAGTGAACGACCCGCCGAACGCGCCGATTCGAGGCGATGGGCGCGACGACTCGGCCGCGTTCGGCGGACGCGTTCGGCGGGCGACGAACGGGGGTCGAGCGGGGCGCATACCGCCCGAAACCGCCAGATATCGTTTCTACGGAGACTCACCGAATAGCGGAAAACGTTTTGCTCGGCCTCGGTAACCTCCACGTAATCATGAGTCGAGAGGACGACCGAAGAGAGGCGGTACCGAGGGGGGGAGGAGGCGGCTGATGTCCGACGCCAGTCCCCGAATCCTCGTTCCGGCCGGCGAGTCGATGACGTTCCGCAACACCGTCGCCTACGCCGTCCGCGAGGCGCGTTCCGTCGCGGAGGAGACCGGGGAGCAGGCGACCGTCCACTTCGTCTATCCGGCCCGGTGGCAGCTCATCGACCAGGAGGAACGGTCGGCCGCGAGAGCCCAGGAGTTACTCGACCGCGCCCGCGTCTGGGCGGAGACCGACCTCGACTACGACGAGGACGGCGAACCCGACGAGGACGTGCCCGTCCGCATCGAGACGGCGGTCATCGGGCAGGACCGCTACCTGTTCAGCCCCGGCGACTTCGCGGACGTGCTCCTCGAGTACGCCCACGGGAAGGGTCTCGACCGCGTCATCGTCGACCCCGAGTACCAACCGGGCGGGAACGCGCCGATGCTCCGCCCGTTTGAGGCCGAACTGACGCAGTCAGACCTCGACGTCGAGGAGGCGCCGGTCGAACGGCGGACCCGGCGCGGCAGGCTCATCGGGCGCGCGTCCCTCTCGAAGGCCGCCGTCACGTTCGGCGCGACGTACGGGTTCTACCTCCTCGTGGGGGGGACGCTGGCACCCTTCGACCTCCTGACGGGCGCGCTGACGGCCGCCCTCGCCACCGTGTTCTTCTCGCGCGTCGCGTTCGTCGAATCGCCGACGCTCCGCGAGACGCCGGTGAGACTCGCGCGGGCGTGCCTCTACATGCCGTACCTGCTGTGGGAGATAGCGAAGTCGAACCTGTCGGTCGCGTACCTCATCCTCCACCCGAGCCTGCCCATCGATCCGGCGATGCGCCGCTTTCGGGCGGCCGTCTCGGGGGACCTCCCGGTGACGACGCTGGCCAACAGCATCACGCTCACGCCGGGGACGCTCACCGTGGACGTGGGCCGCGAGGGCCTCCTCATCCACTCTCTCGACGCCGGGTCCCGGGAGGGCCTCGAGGACGGGGCGTTAGAGCGCGCCGTGCGGTTCCTCTTCTACGGGCGGGCCGCCGCTCGCATCCCCTCGCCGGCGGAGCGAGGCAGCATCACCGCGGACGACGCCGAATCGGGTGAGACAGCGGACTAATGGTGCAGTCTCTCCCGGTGGACGCCGTGTTACTCGGCGCCGCCGCCGCCTTCGTCGTGCTCGCGTTGGTGCTTCTCTACCGCGTGATCCGCGGTCCGACGATGCAGGACCGCGTCATCGCGGTCAACGGTATCGGGACGAACACGGTGGTCGTGTTGGCTCTCGTCGCGGCCGCGCTCGACCGGCCGGGCTACCTCGACATCGCGCTCGTCTACGCGCTGTTGAACTTCCTGATGAGCATCGCCATCTCGAAGTTCACCGTCGAACGCGGGGGTGTCATCTGAGATGGCGCTCGTCGATTTCGCCGTCGTGGCGTTCGTCGCCGCGGGGCTGTTCTTCGGCCTCGTCGCCGCCGTCGGCATCATCCGACTGCCGGATCTCTACACTCGTGCGCACGCGACGTCGAAGAGCGACACGCTCGGCTCGGTGCTCACCCTCGCCGGCGTCGCGATCGTCTTCGGCGCCGACTTCACCGCGGTCAAGACGGTGTTTCTGCTCCTGTTCATGTTCATCACGAACCCGACGGCCGCCCACGCCATCGCTCGGGCGGCCCACGACCAAGGTATCGAACCGTGGACGCCCGAGGAGGGGGAGAACTGACCGTGCAGCTTCCCATCTACGCCGCCCTGCTCACGTTCGTCGTCGCGGCCGCGCTGGCGGCGACGTTCCTCCGCGACGTCCTCGGAGCCATCATCGTCTTCGCCGGGTTCAGCCTCGGCGTCGCCATCGTCTGGGTGCTCCTGAGCGCGCCGGACGTGGCGCTGACCGAAGCCGCAGTCGGCGCGGGCGTTACGACGGTGCTGTTCCTGGTCACCATCGCCCGGACGGTGCGCCCCGGCGGCGACAGGCTGTTCGAGCCGATCGGATGGCGCTCGGCGGCCCTCGTCACCGCGCTGATGGCTGTGCTGTTCAGTACGGTCGGGTCGCTCCCGCGCATCGGCGACCCGAACTCGCCCGTCGCCACCTCCGAGATAACCGCGTACTACCTCGAAAACGCCTACCCCGAGACCGGGGTCGAGAACGTCGTCACGGCGGTGTTGGCGGCCTACCGCGGGTTCGACACCCTCGGCGAGGCGACGGTCGTCATCGCCGCCGGCGTCGCCGTTCTCGTCGTGCTTCGACAGGAGACGTTCGTATGAGCGACGCAGACTCCCAGCGCCGAACGTACGTCGAGAGTACCGTCATCATGACCACCGTCCGCGTCATCGTCCCGTTCGTCTTCACGTTCGGGCTGTACGTCATGTTCCACGGCGCGGAGTCGGCGGGCGGCGGGTTCCAGGGCGGCGCGATAGTCGCGTCCGGAATCCTCATGCTCGCGTTCGCCTTCGGTATCGAGCCGACCCGCGAGTGGCTCAGCGACGGATTCGTCCGGTCTATCATCGCAGGCGGCGGCGGCGCGTTCGCCCTCATCGGCATCGGCGCCGTCCTCTCCGGCGGCGCGTTCCTCGACTACGCCGCCTACGGTATCCACCACGGCGTCAAGTACGGCATCGAACTGGTGGAACTCGGCATCGGGGCCGTCGTCTCGGGCGTCATCGTGGCGCTGTTCTTGAGCCTCGCCGCGGGGTTCGACGCCTCCGGGTTCGACGACGCCGACGCCGCCGAAGCCGACGGAGGTGAGCGGGCGTGAGCGTGCTCGACATCTTCGCGACCCACTACAACTACCTCGTGTTCGTCGCGCTGGTCGGTATCGGCCTGTACGGCGTCATCGAGAGCTCGAACCTCGTGAAGAAGGTCATCGGGATGAACATCTTCCAAGTCGGCATCTTCCTGTTCTTCGTGACGACGGGCTACGTTGACGGGGGGAGTCCGCCCGTCGTCCACGGCGGCGGCGGTCACGGCACGTACGCGAGTCCGCTCCCGCACGTCCTCATCCTCACCGCCATCGTCGTCGGCGTGAGCCTGACCGCGGTCGCGCTCGCGCTCATCGTGCGAATCTACGAGGAGTACGGGACGCTGGACGAAGAGGTCATAAAGGAGGTGCGGCTGAATGACTGACGCGCTCGTCTTCCTCGTCGTCGCGCCGATCGTCGCGGCGCTGTTCCCGATAGCGCTCGGCACGTTCTTCGAGCGCGCGGGGTGGGCCGTCGCCGCCGTCGCCGCCGTCGTCCAACTCGGACTGTCGCTCGTCGTCCTCCGGCGCGTCCTGACGGGCGGGCGGTTCAGCTACGAAGTCGGTGACTTCCAGCCGCCGATGGGCATCGAGCTCATCGGGGACGGCGTCTCCGCGACGCTTCTGGTCCTCATCGCGGCGGTGACCCTCGGCGTCGTCGCCTACGCGCGCCGCGCCGGGCCGCGCTCGAACACGTTCTACAGCGAACTGCTGTTGCTCACGGCGGGCGTCTCCGGCGTCGTCGCCACCGGCGACGTGTTCAACCTGTACGTCTTCATCGAAATCACGGGGCTCGCGACGTACGCCCTCGTCGCCAGCGATCGGTCGGCGCGGGCGGCGGTGGCGAGCCTGAAGTACCTGTTCGTCGGCACCATCGGCGCGTCGCTGTACCTGCTCGGCGTCGGCTACCTGTACGTCGCCACGGGGACGCTGAACATGGCCGACTTGGCGGAGACGCTCCCGACCGTCGGGTACGCGTCGCCGCTGGTGTTGACCGGGTTCGGCCTGATAGTGACCGGGCTGTTGGTGAAGGTGGCGCTGTTCCCGCTTCACACGTGGCAGCCGGGGGCGTACGCGGAGTCGCCCGACACGGTCAGCGCGTACATCTCGGCGCTCGTCTCCACCGTCGCCGCGTACGCGCTGTTCCGCATCATCTACGCGGTGTTCACGCTGGAGTTCTTCGCGGCGGTTCCCGCCGCGCGTGACATCCTCGTCGCCCTCGCGGCGATCAGCGTCGTCGCGGGGTCGACGCTCGCGGTGATGCAGTCCGAACCGAAGCGGATGCTCGCGTACTCGTCGGTGTCGCAGTTCGGCCTCGTCGTCGCCGGCGTCGCCATCGCGAACGAAACCGCCGTCTTCGGCGCGCTCGTCCACCTCGTCGGACACGCCGTCATGAAGGGC
Source organism: Halopelagius fulvigenes (assembly GCF_042662625.1). Classification (GTDB taxonomy): domain Archaea; phylum Halobacteriota; class Halobacteria; order Halobacteriales; family Haloferacaceae; genus Halopelagius; species Halopelagius fulvigenes. Next base: position 812,631 of record NZ_JBHSXH010000015.1, on the reverse strand, counting down.
GGCCTGTTCCTCACGGTGGGCGTCATCGCGGCGGGCACGGGCGCGCGAACGCTCGACGACTTCGCCGGACTCGCGGACCGCGCGCCGGTCGCCAGCGCGGCGTTCGCCGTCCTCGCGTTCTCGATGGTCGGCATCCCGCCGGCGGTCGGGTTCGTGGGCAAGTGGAACATCGTCCTCGGCGCCGTCGCCGCGGGCGAGTGGATAGTCGCCGCCGTCGTCGTCGTGAGCACGCTCCTGACGCTCGCGTACTTCGCGCGGTTCATCGAGCGCATCTACTTCGCCGACGTGTCGGACCACGGGGCGGACGCCCGGACCGTCGCGGACGGGGGTGCCGGAGACGCCGGTCGCCCGCCCGTCTCCGTCGGCATGCGCGTCGTCGTCGTCGCGGCGGCGGTCACCGCCGTCCTGCTGGGGGTCGTCGCCTCTGACCTGATAGCAGTCTTCGAACCGGTGCTGGAGGTGTACTTCGCATGACTGACTCACTGAGACCGATGGCCGCGGTGTTGGCCGCCGCCCTCGGCATCGTCGCAATCGTCGCATCGCGCCGCAGACCGAACGTCCGCGAGGGCTTCACCGTCGTCTCGGCGCTCTCGACGTTCGCCCTCGTCGCCAGCATGGTCCCGGGCGTCCTCGACGGCACGGTGTACGTCACCGACCTCGGGACGTTCGTCCCCGGCGTGGAGTTCGTCCTCCGGGCGGACCCGCTGGGAACCGTCTTCGCCCTGTTGGCGAGCTTCCTCTGGATCGTCACCAGCTTCTACAGCGTCGGGTACATGCGCGGACTGGACGAACACGCCCAGACGCGCTACTTCGCCGCGTTCGCCGGCAGCGTCAGCGCCGCCGTCGGCATCGCGTTCGCGTCGAACCTCATCGTCCTCTACGTGTTCTACGAACTCCTGACGGTGGCGACGTACCCGCTCGTCACCCACGACCAGACCGAGGAGGCGCGCCGCGCCGGCCGGAAGTACCTCCTGTACACGTTCGGCGGCGGCGTCGCCGTCCTCGCGGGGACGGCGCTTATCTTCTGGTCCACCGGCACGGTGAACTTCGCGTCGGGCGGTATCGCCGCGCTCGCGAACGCCGACCCGGTGGTCGCCCGCACCGCGTTCGCGCTTCTGACGGCCGGGTTCGGCGTGAAAGCCGCGCTCATGCCGGTCCACTCGTGGCTCCCGGACGCGATGGTCGCGCCCACGCCCGTCTCCGGCCTGCTCCACGCGGTGGCCGTCGTGAAGAGCGGCGTCTTCGGCATCTCTCGGGTCGTCCTCGACGTGTACGGCCCGCAGACGGTGTCGGACCTCGGCGTCGGCCTCCCCCTCGCCGCCGTCGCCGCGTTCACCATCCTGACCGCGAGCATCATGGCGCTCCGGCAGGACAACCTGAAGCGCCGCCTCGCGTACTCGACGGTGAGCCAACTATCGTACATCGTCCTCGGGTTGGGACTGCTCTCGCCGGCGGCGCTGGTCGGCGGACTGCTCCACATCCCCGCCCACGCGTTCATGAAACTCACCCTGTTCTTCTGCGCGGGCGCGATTCACGTCGAGACGCACACCGACGACATCAGCGACATGGCGGGCATCGGACGGCGCATGCCGGTGACGATGGCCGCCTTCGCGGTGGCCAGCCTCGGGATGGCCGGCCTGCCGCTGGTCTCGGGGTTCGTCAGCAAGTGGTACCTCCTCATCGGGAGCATCGACGCCGGATACGTCGTGTTCGCGTTCGTCCTCCTGCTGTCGGGCCTGCTGAACATCGCGTACTTCTGGCCCATCGTCTACCAGGCGTTCTTCCAGACGCCCGACGACGCCGACGCCAAGCCCGTAATAGAGTCGCCGTTCGGCGGGCGGTCCCGCGTGGGTTCGCCGTCGGCGGCGAAGGCTGACGGCGGGAAACCCCGCTCCGACGGCGGAAAGTCGAAGGGTGCGGAAGACGCCGACGACGAGACGGCGTACGCCGTGGACCGCTACCCGAGCGACCACGTCCGCGACGACGCCGAGGAGGCTCACGGCCAAGGAGCGACCGAGGAGGCCCACGGCGCGCACGACGACGACCACCACGGCGGCCCGCCGTCCGACGGGTGGGAGCGCCGCGCCCTCGGGAAAGAGAGCACGTGGTTCATGCTCGGGCCGATAACCACCGCCGCGGCGGGCGCGATTGCGCTCGGCATCGCACCGTACGCGATGGTGTTCCTCGCGCTCATCGAGCGAGTCGTCGCGGGTGCGACGGGGGTGGCGTTCTGATGCTGGTCGAGTCCGCATCGGCGTCCACGACGGTGTCCTCGCCCCTGTTGACGCTGATTCCGCCCGCGTTCGTCGTGCTGGCCGTCGCGCTCCTGATGCCCCTGCTCCCGCGGCGACTCGGCCACGGACTCGGCGTCCTCGCCACCGGCGGCGTCGCCGTCTGGTCGTACCTCGTCCCGGCGGGGACGTACCTGCCGGTGACATTCCTCGGCTTCGACGCCGTGCTGTTCAACGTGGACGCCTTCTCCCGCCTGATGGGCATCATCTTCGGCCTCATCGCCTGCGCCGCCGTCCTCTACTCGTACTCTTCGGCGGCGAGTAATCGGCAGACTGCGTACGCCCTCGGCTACGTCGGCACGAGTCTCGGCGCGGTGTTCGCGGGCGACTGGCTGACGCTCATCTTCTTCTGGGAACTGATGGCCGTCACCAGCACCCTGTTGGTGTGGGACTACGGCGGCGAAGCCGTCCGCGCGGGCTTCCGCTACGCCATCTACCACGCCCTCGGCGGCAGCCTGTTTATGGCCGCCATCGTCTGGCAGTACGTCGAAGTCGGATCGTTCCTCTTCTCGGCGGCGGAGGGCATCGTCCCCGGCATCCCCGCCGCACTCGCGGCGGTGGGTATCGGCGTCAACGTGGGCTTCGTCGGCCTGCACGCATGGCTCCCCGACACCTACCCGCGGCCGCACATCGCGGCCAGCGTCTTCCTCTCCGTCTACACGACGAAGACGGGCGTCTACGGGATGGCGCGGGCGTTCCCCGACGGCCACCTCCTCATCGCCTACATGGGCGCGGCGATGGCGATGGTCGGCGTCGTCTACGCCCTGCTTCAGAACGACATGCGGCGACTCCTCGCGTACCACATCCAGTCGCAGGTGGGGTACATGGTCGCCGGCGTCGGCATCGGCACCGCACTCGCCACCGCCGGCGCGTTCGCCCACGTGTTCAACCACATCCTCTACAAGGCGCTTCTGTTCATGACGGCGGGCGTCGTCGTCGGACGCGTCGACGAGGAGAACCTGAAGTACCTCGGCAACCTCCGCGGGGCGCTTCCGCTGACGGCGCTGGCGTTCACTATCGCCGCCCTCTCCATCAGCGGCTTCCCCGGCTTCAACGGCTTCGTCAGCAAGGGGATGATAACCGCCGCCGCGCACCACGAGCATCTGGACGGCGTCTACTACATCCTCCTGGCCGCGGGCGTCGGCACGTTCATGTCGTTCATCAAGTTCGGCTACTACGCGTTCTTCCGCGACGCCGACCGCTCGTGGCCGTCGGTCGAACGCGCCGCGAACGGGCAGGTAGTCGCCATGCTCGGCGTGGCGGGGCTCTGCGTCCTGTTCGGCCTCTTCCCAGACCTGCTGTTCGGGATTCTCCCGGGCGACGCCCACGACGCGCACCCGTTCACGACGAGTCACATCGGCGAGGGACTCGTCCTCGCCCTCCTCGGCGTCGTCGGGTTCGCCGTGCTGAAGAAGCCGCTCTCGAAGATAGGCGGCGCGGTGCCGGACGTGGACTCGCTTCTGAACCCCGCGGCGTTCTACACGACGCGGACGCTCGTCCGCGGCGTCACCGACCTGTTCGCCGCCGTGGACCGCGTCGTCGCCGGCGGGTCGTACGCCGTCGCCGGCGCGGTGTCGAACCCGTACCCGGCGCTTCGGCGCACCGCCTCGGCGTTCTCCCGCGACGGCGCGGACGACATCGGCCCCGGGTCCCTCCGGGCGACCATCGCCACGAGCATCCTGCTCGTCGTGTTGGTGTTGGCCGCGGCGTTAGTCGGACTCCTCGGCTGAACGGCCCCGGAAACTCTCTTTCGACGACTCACACCAGTTCGCCGGCCAGTTCCTCGGCGACGCGCGCGCCGAGTTCGTCCTTCGACCCGACGAACTCCGTCGCCGAGTCGGGCCGGACGAACAGCGTCCGCGTCTCCTCTTTCCCCATCACGCCGGCGTCGTTGGCGACGACGAACGAGAGGCCCGCCCGGTCGGCCGTCCGGCGCGCCGCCTCGACCATCGACTCGTCGTCGCCCGACGTTTCGGCCTTGAAGCCGACGATGGCCATCTCGGGGTGTTCCTCCCGCACCGCGTCGATGAGTTTCGGCGTCGGTTCGAGTTCGAGCGTCCGCGGTTCGCCGGAGCGGAGTTTCTCCTCGGACGCCTCGACGGTGTAATCGGAGATGGCCGCCGCCGAGACGAGGGCGTCCGCGCCCTCCGAGGCGTCCAGAACCGCGTCCAGCATCTCGGCGCTCGTCTCGACGGAGACGGTTTCGGCGTAGTGGACGTCGCCGCCGTCGTGGACCAGCGTCACGTCCGCGCCGCGGACGGCGCAGGCGCGCGCGACGGCCCGTCCGGTCCGACCCGAGGCGCGGTTCGTCAGGATGCGAACCGGGTCGATGGGTTCGGACGTCGCGCCGGAGGTGACGACGACGTCTTTCCCGTCGAGACTCTGTTCGGTCGTCGCGCGGGCGACGCCGGTGACGATGGCCTCCTCGGCGGCTATCTTCGCCTTCCCCTCCTCGATTCTCGGGTCCACGAACTCGACGCCCCACGACTCCACGCGACCGATGGCCTGCAGGACGCCGGGGTGGTCGTACATCGGTTCGTGCATCGCGGGCGCGACGACGACGGGGACGCCCGCGCCGAGGGCCGTCGTCGCGCACGTCGTCACGGGCGTGTCGTCCACCGCGGCGGCTATCTTGCCGACGGTGTTCGCCGTCGCCGGGGCGAGCAAGAGGACGTCCGCCCACCCCTCGCGCCCGCAGAGTTCGACGTGTTCGACGCGGCCGGTGAGTTCGGTGACCACGTCGTCGTCGGTGGCGAACTCGACGGCCCACGGGTGGACGATTCCCTGCGCGCTCTCGGTCATCACGCCCCGGACGGACGCCCCCCGCCGCCGCAGTTCGTGGGCCAGTTCGACCACCTTCACCGCGGCGATGCTTCCGGACACCCCCAACGCGACGTTGACGCCTTCGAGCATGGTCGTGCGGTTCGCCGCGCGGGGTAAAAGAACCCCTCGTACCCCGGGTGGAGACGGGAAGACTGATGCCGAACCGTCCGGCAGACTGACGTGATGCCCTCCAGACGCGACGTACTCCGCGCCGGCGGCGCACTCTGCATCGGCGCGCTAGCGGGCTGTGTCGGCCGAGCCTTCGACGCTCCGGCGACGCCGCCCGGCGAGTGGCGAACCGCCCGCCGCGACGCCCGAAACGCGGCGTACGCGCCCGGCGCGACGCCCCCGACGAACCCCGCCGTCGCGTGGACACGGTCGTTCGGTCCCGACGGGCGCGTTGAGTCGATACTCGTCGCCCGCGGGAACGTCTACGCGGTCCGACCGACCGAGACGACGCTCCTCGACCCGGAAACGGGAGAGACGAGACGAACGACCGCCGGCGCGGGGCAGACGCCCGCCGACGGAATCACCCGCGTCGCGGCGGTGGGCGAGGACGCCCTCTACACCGCCGACGGTACCGCGGTTCGGGCGTTCGACACCGAGGGGAGCCTGCGCTGGGAGACGCGCCACCCCGGCCTCCCCGAGGGCAACACCACCCGCGTGTACGGCCTGCTTCCGACCGACGACGGAGTGCTGTGCGGCACCCACAGCGGCGTCGCCGCCTTCGACGTTGCCGAACCCGGTTCGGCAAGCAGTCAGGTTTCGCCTGACAACGCCGACGGACGACGTCCGTCGGGCCGCCGAGGGAACCTCGGCGACGCCGGCGGCGGGGCGCACCGTTGGACGTTCGGGCGCGGGGGCGCGGGCGGGTTCTTCCCCGCCGCGGCCGACGGCGCATCTACGTCTGCTCTCCGGGGCCGACGTACGCCCTCTCGCGCCCCTCTCCGCTCGGCGCACCGTTCGGCGGCGGGCCGTCGCCGGCGTGGGAACGAGGCTCGCCGGGGCCGGGGACGTGGCCGGTCGTCACGGACGGTCGAGTCCTGGTCGGCGACGGGGGCCTCACGACCGAGACGGACCGAACCCACAGCCTGTCGGCCTTCGACGTCGACGGCGAGGGCGGGTGGACGTCGTCGGCGAACGGGTCCGTCGTCGGACTCGCCGTCTCCGAGGCGGAATCGCTCGCCGTCTCGGTCCGGTTCGGCGCCGTCGCCGGCGAGGGAACCGTCGAAGCCGTCGAGACGGCCACCGGCGAGACGGCGTGGGAACGCGACGATATCGATATCACCGACGAGTTCGGCGGGTCCGTCGCCGTCGCGGGCGACATCTGCCTCGTGGCGGGGTACTCCGAGGCGTCGGCGAACCCGGTCCGCGCCCTCGACGCGGCGACGGGCGAGACGCGGTGGCGGAGAACCGTCGAGGGCGACGTGACCGCCGTCGTCCTGGCGGGAGGGCGCGTCTACGCCGCCACGACGCTCGGGAGCCTCGTCGCGTTCGAGTGAACGCTCCGCTCAGTCGTCCGCGCCCTCGTCCAGTCGCCCGAGTTCGTCCTTGACGAGGCTCGGGTGGGTTCGCTGCGGTTCGGGGTGGGGGTCCGCGAAGTACTCTCGCATCACCTCGCGGGACTCCGCCTCGCGGCGGGCGCGTTCCTCGGCGTCTATCTCCTCGCACCCGGGCGGTACCTCCCGCCCGCGGTCGGTGAAGTACCCCTCCGGCGTCACCCAGTCGTGGTAGTACGCTCGCTCGGAGTCGTGGACGAGAGTTAGGCCCACCTCCGCGCCGTTGCCGGCGGCGACGACGGTCTGGTGGTACGTCTCCGAGAGGCGGCCGGCGGCGTAGACGCCCTCGACGTTCGTCCGGCCGCCCTCGTCCGTCTCGACGTAGCGTTTGCTCCCCGCGTCGTGTATCTCCACGCCGAGTCCGTCGAGGTAGTCGGCGTCCGACCACGAGGCGGCGACGACGAACCGCGCGCCGAGGCGCACGTCCTCGCCCTCCGCCTCGGCGCGGACGCGGAAGCGAACGCCCTCGGCGGCGTCGTCGCCCTCCGCCTCGCCCTCGCCGTCGGCGGGTTCGACCGCCGTCACCGTCCCGCGCCGAATCTCGACGCCGTTGCGTTCGGCTTGGTCCGTCAGCATCTCCAAGAAGAGCCGGGAGTTCACGCCCGCGGGGAAGCCCGGGACGTTCTCCAAGTGGGCGTTCCGCGCGAGGATGCTCTCGCCCGTCGTGACGACGAGCGTCTCCAGTCCCGCGCGCGCGGCGAACGTCGCCGCGGTCAGTCCCGCGACGCCGCCGCCGACGACGATGACGTCCGTCTCCGTTCCGTCGTCCGCGTGTTCGTCCATGGTTCGTGTGACTCGACGGACAGTATCAGTTCGTCGGTCGGCGGCCGGATAGCGGAACGGCGAGAAGCCGGCCGTCAGAGGCAGTAGTCGGGGTCGTTCAGGTAGCCATCGTCGGAGGCGGTGAGGCTGGTGAGTCCCTCGGGGTCGCGGTCCATCTCGACGCGGACGCGCCACCGGCAGTCCGACAGCGCCGTCGCGTCCGTGAAGCGGACGGGTCGGTCCGGGACGCGGCGGACGAGGTCGACCGCCAGCGGGAGGGTCGGAAGCCGCCCGGTTCGCTCCGCCAGCGCGTAGTCTCCGAACGAAATCTCCCACGCGTCGCCGTCGGGGCAGGGGACGACGCGGTAGTCGCCGACGAACGACGACGAGGAGAGGCGGCGCATCGTGGCCTCGACGGGGGAGTTCGCGGCGGACTCGACGGCGGGCGACCCGAGCATGTCGGCCGCGGACCGGACCACCGTCGCCTGCCGGCCCGGGCCGAGGCGCACGTCGAGTTCGCTCATCATGCTCCACAGCATGGTGAGACAGAAGTCGTCGCGGTCCGACACCACCTCCGCGAGGGTGAGGTACGTCTCCATCGTCGCCGACTCCACCTCGCGGTGGCCCGTCGCCGACAGCGCCTCGAACACCGCCCCCGCCACGTCGTGGCAGAACGAGAAGTACCGCGCGCGCACGTCGTCGGACTCCGACGCGAGGGGGCCGACCGGTCCGTCGGACACCTCGTGGACCAACGGTTCGAGATACTGCACCTGCGGGTCGTACCGCCGGAGGACCGACCGGTACTCCGACGACGCCTCCGCCGCCTCCGCCGCGCTCTCTCTGTCGCCGAAGCGAACGCCCGCCGCCGGCACCGGTTCTCGTCCCGTTCGACCGCAGACAACCGCGTACGGACCGTCTTCGGCAGACAACGCCTCGACGTGCTCGCGAATATCCCGGAGCGTTCCGCCGACCATATGCGGGCATCTCTGTGCGTCTCTGTCAAATACTTTCGCGTATGGATACAAGTCAGTTCTGGGAACTGTCTGCCCCACAGGTCTTTGGTTTCGTGGCCCGAACGGACGGGTCGTGGACGAAATTGTCGTCAGCACCGTCGTCTACGTACCCCCCGAGGAAGCGTACGAGTTCGTCGTCGATTTCCCGCGGTACGCGAACTACTCGGAACACCTCGAACGCGTCGAGACGCGTCGGGGCGACGGGTCGGCGGGGACCCGGTACGCACTGACGTTCTCGTGGTGGAAACTCGACTACACCGTCGTCTCGGAGGTGACGGAGCTCGACCCGCCCGAACGCGTCGAGTGGAGGATAGTGAAGAACTTCCGCGCGCGCGGCCGGTGGCGGGTCGAACCGTTGGACGAACTACCGGCCGACGCCCCGGCGTACGCGGAGACGGCCTGCCGGGTCTACTTCGAGGTGAGTTACGACCCCCGGAGCGCGGAGGGGAACGTTGACCTGCCGCGGTTCGTCTCCCTCGGGTGGGTCATCGACAAGGTGTCGCCGAAGATAGAGTCCGAGGCCGAGGAGATTCTCGAACGCGTCGTCGAGGACCTCGAAGGCCGCCGACGGCCGGTCCAACTGACCGTCGAACGGCGGGACACGTGACCCCGCAACCGACAGAGAAAGAAACGCACATCACCCGCCCCCTCGGAACCATGAACATGCACGACCTGAGGTGTCTCTCGTGCGAGTAGTCGTCGTCGGTGCCGGCCAAGTCGGGTCGAGCATCGCCGCCGACCTCGACGAGACGCACGAGGTGGTCGTCGTCGATAGCGACCCCGACAGAACGGAGGATCTGAACTACACGCTCGACGTCCTCGCCGTCACCGGCGACGGGACGGCCGTCTCGACGCTCGAAGAGGCGGGCGTCGACGACGCGGACATGGTCATCGCGTCGACCGACGACGACGAGACGAACATCGTCGTCTGTTCGACCGTGAAGGCCATCAGCGACGCGTTCACCATCGCTCGGGTGAAGAACACGGAGTACCTGCGGACGTGGCAACGCTCGAAGAAGGCGTTCGGCATTGACTTCATGGTGTGTACGAACCTGCTCGCCGCCGAGTCCATCGTCCGCGTCGTCGGCCTCCCCGCCGCGCGCGACGTGGACCCCTTCGCGGGCGGGCGCGTCCAGATGGCCGAGTTCGAGGTGGACGGGGACAGTCCCGTCTCGAACGTCACCATCCGCGAGGCCGACCGCTTCGACGAACTCACGTTCGCCGCCATCCTGCGGAACGGGAGCGTCGAGATTCCGCGCGGCGAGACGGTCATCCAACCCGGCGACCGAGTGGTCGTCATCGGGACGCCGCTGAGCGTCCAGGAGTTCGCCCGGTCGGTCGCCCCGGACGAGTCGCCCGGCACCGCGGAGGAGGTGGTCATCGTCGGCGGGTCAGAAATCGGCTACCACGTCGCCCGCCTCCTCGAAGAACGCGGCTTCAACCCCCGACTCATCGAACGCGACGACCTGCGCGCGCGCAAACTCGCCGAGGACCTCCCCGGGACCGTCGTCATGGAGAGCGACGCGACGGACATGGACTTCCTCGAACGGGAGCACGTCGGCGACGCCGACCTCCTCGTGGCGGCGTTGGACTCCGACGAGAAGAACCTCCTCGTGTCGCTTCTGGCCGGTCGCCTCGGCGTCGAACGCACCGTCGCGGTCATCGACACCACCGAGTACGTGGACCTGTTCGAGGCCGTCGGCGTCGATATCGGCGTCAGCCCGCGCGAAGTCGTCGCGGAGGAGATAACGCGGTTCACCCGCGAGGGCGGCGCGGAGAACGTCGCCCTCATCGAGTCGAACAAGGCCGAGGTGCTCGAAATCGAGGTGGACGAACAGAGCATCCTCGCGGGGCGGCCCATCAAGGAGTCGGTCGCGGACCTCCCGAACAGCGTCGTCATCGGCGCGATAACCCGGCGAGACGAGTTCATCACCCCGCGCGGGGACACCGTCGTCGAACCCGGCGACCACGTCGTCCTCTTCGCCGCCACTGAGGTGGTGGACGCCGTCGCGCCGAGACTGTAACCCCTCGCGGCCGCCCGAGATTCCGTACACTAAAGCCGCAGGCGGTGTGAGTAACCCGAAGGCACCCTCGGTGACTATCTGATGAAACTACGTGTCGATTACAGAGCCAGTCTCAGCCTCGTCGGGACCGTCCTCAAGTATCTCGCCGTCCCGCTCTGTCTCCCCCTCGTCGTCGCTCTCGTCTACGACGAGACGGTGCTGCCGTTCGTCGTGACCATCGCGGTCACCGTCGCGGTGGGCGCGGGACTCGAACGACTCGACCCGGATCCGGACCTCCGGGCGCGCGAGGGCTTTCTGATGGTCGCGGTGACGTGGTTGGCGGTGGCCGTCGTCGGGTCGATTCCGTACCTCGTCGAGGCACACGGCCTGCCGCCGTTGTTCGCGCCGATCAACCCCGAATCGACGCTCGGCAACCCGGTGAACGCGCTGTTCGAGACGATGAGCGGGTTCACCACCACCGGAGCGACCGTCCTCGGCGAGATCTCCTTCGACGTGCACACCCGCGGCGTGATGATGTGGCGGCAACTGACCCAGTGGCTCGGCGGGATGGGTATCGTCGTCCTCGCCGTCGCCATCCTGCCGGAGCTCTCCGTCGGCGGCGCGCAACTGATGGACGCCGAGGCTCCCGGTCCCGGCATCGAGAAACTCTCGCCGCGAATCGCCGAGACGGCCCGCGCCCTCTGGGGGGCGTACCTCGGCTTCACCGTCCTCGAAATCATCCTCCTGTACTCGCTCTTCCTCCTCGGCATCGACCCGCAGCTGACGTTCTACAACAGCGTCGCCCACGCGTTGACGACGATGCCGACGGGCGGGTTCTCGCCGGAGGCCCGCAGCATCGAGGCGTTGTCCGCGGCGGCCCAGTGGATAATCATCCCCTTCATGATCGCCGCCGGGACCAACTTCGCGCTGTTCTGGCACGCGCTCACCGGAAATCCGGGGCGGATCGTCGAGGATTCGGAGTTCCGCACCTACGTCGGCGTCATGGCCGTCCTCACGGCTCTCATCTCGCTCCTCCTGTTCACCGGAGGCATCATCTCCGTCGTGCCCGCGGGCGAGACGTTCGACGCGGCGTATCTGGAGAGCGTTCGGCAGACCATCATCGGGAACGTCGAACCCGCCGTGCGGCACGCGGCGTTTCAGGTCGTCTCCATCGTGACGACGACGGGGTACGCGAGCACGGACTTCAACACGTGGGGGCCGGCCGCGCAGTACGTCCTCCTCGTTGCGATGTTCATCGGCGGGTCGGCGGGTTCGACCGGCGGGTCGGTGAAAATCGTCCGCTGGTACGTCATCGTCAAATCCGTCCGTCGTGAACTGTTCACGACGGCCCACCCCGAGGCTGTTCGCCCCGTCCGTCTGGCCGGGCAGGCGCTCGACGAACGCGCCATCCGAGGCATCTACGCGTTCACCCTGCTGTACTTCGTCATCTTCTTCGTCTCCGTCGCGCTCCTGTTCCTCGACGCGACCCGCTACGGCCAACCGCTCTCGGTTCTGGAGACGATGAGCGCCGTCGCGGCGACGCTCGGAAACGTCGGTCCGGGCTTCGGCGTCGTCGGCCCGATGGGCAGTTACCTCGGCTTCTCGAACAGTTCCAAACTGTTCATGGTCGGGCTGATGTGGATCGGACGGCTGGAGATCCTGCCCGTCCTCGTCCTCCTGACGCCGGAGTACTGGCGGCGGTAACCGCGAAAAAGGGACCCGAGCCCCGAACCCTCCCTCGCTCCGCTACGGTTCGAGACCGTAGAGCGCGGAGCGCAGGAACACGAGGACCGGGATGATTTCGAGCCGACCGATCCACATGTTCAGCAGGAACATCGCCTCGCCCAGCGGGTGCATCCCCGGGCCGGTGATGCCCGTCGAGAGGCCGACGTTCCCCTGCGCCGACGCCACCTCGAACAACACGTCGGCGTACGTGAAGTCGGCGGGGGTGAGGTTGACGAGGACGAGGCTGGAGACGATCAGCAGGCCGATCCAAAGCAGCGAGACGATGGCCGCCTCGCTGAACTCGCGGTCCATCTCGGTGCGGTCGAGTCGCCGGCCGTTCATCCGGATGCTGACGACGGCGCTCTCGGGGAGGAACACGCGAGAGAACTGCCACTTGATGCCGCGGCCGATGGTGTACGCGCGGACTATCTTGATGCCGCCGACGGTCGAACCGGCGGCACCGCCGATGACCATCGCGACCGAGACGATGAGTTTCCCGCCCGCGGCCCACCGTCCGATGGGCGCGGACTGAAAGCCGGTGCAGGTGAGGGCGCTGATGAACTGGAACACCGAGTCCCGGAGGGCGTCGGCCGTCGGGAACCCGAGCAGGGGCGCGACGCCGAACCAGTTCTTCGTGCCGGTAAATGCGTCTACCTGTTCACCGACGGAGGTGACGTTCTGCAACGAGAGGAGGACGACGCCCAGGAAGAAGCCGACGAACAGCCACCGCGTCTGCAGGTCCGTCCAGAACCGCCAGAACTGGCGGTCCCGGAGAATCGCGTAGTGGATGGGGAACGCGATAGCGCCGAGCGTCATGATGGGGAGCAGCACCGTCTCGATGAGCGGCGAGTCGTACGTGGCGATGGAGTTGTCGGTGACGGAGAACCCGCCGGTCGAGAGGCCCGTCATCGCGTGGTTGAGGGCCTGCCACGCCGCCTCCCAGAGGGGGAGCCCCGCACCGTACTCCGAGAGGCGGATGGCGACGAACAGCGCCGCGATGGAGAGGGCGGTGTAGAGGAGGAATATCTTCCACACCTCCCGGACGGTGGAGATGATGCTCGGGTGGATGCGCTCCTCGCGGGCCTCCGAGCGGTAGAGGGTGTAACTCCCGCTCCCGGGCCGCGCGAGGATGGCCGTCGTGAGGACGATGACGCCCACGCCGCCGACCCACTGGATGAACGACCGCCACCACTGCAGCGTCCGCGGCAGCGACGGTTCGTGGACGGCCATCGTCAGTCCGCTCCCGGTCCACCCGCTCATGCTCTCGAAGAGGGCGTGCAGCGGGTTCCTGAAGTAGACGAGACTCGACTCCGTGTACTCGACGCCCGCGGGCACGTACGTCGAGAACACCTCCGGCGGCGTGAGGTGCGCCGTCAGCAGGAACGGCAACGAACCGAACAGCGCCGTCATCAGCCATCCGCTGGCGGCGATTATCATGCCGTGTTTCATCCGCGGGTTGGGGGCGTCCGCGAACGCCCGGCGCGCGCCGAGTCCGACGACTGCGGTCACGCCCGCCGAGATGAGAAACGAGACGGCCGGGTACCACTCGCGGAAGGCGAGTGCCACGACGACGGTCGCGGTCATCATCGTCGCCTGCATCGCCAACAGCGACCCCACGTCGCGGGCGATGGTGGCGAGGTCGGCCGGCAACCCGGCGACGGTACTGCGTCGGGACTGCGACATCAGTGGTCCTCGAAGTGGCCGAACACGTCCGTCACCTCGGCCGTCGCACCGGTCGCTGAGTAGACGGTGAGGAGGTCACCGCCCTCGATTACGGTCCCCCCGCGGGGAGTGATGGGGTCGCCCGTGCCGTCGCGTTCGATGGCGACGATGAGGACGTCGCCGCCGAGCAGACCGCCGGAGGCGGCCTCTTCGAGGCTCTTGCCGGCGATGGGCGCGTCGTCGTTGACGCGGATCTCGAACACCTCCGCCTCGTCGCCGATGCGCATGTAATCGACGATGGAGGGGCGCTTGACCGCCCGATAGAGGTACTCCGCGATGAGGCGTTGGGGGTTCTCCACCGTGTTCACGCCGATGCGACCGTAGATGTCCATGTGCTCGGCGTTGTGGACGACGGAGACGACGTCGGGGATATCCAACTCCTTCGAGAGCAGACAGACCATGATGTTCGTCGCGTCCTTGTCCGTCGTCGTGATGAGGGCGTCGGCCCGGTCGGCGCCCGCATCGACCAACGTCTCCTTCTCCGTCGCGTCGTCGTTGAGGACGAGACAGTCGTACTCGGAGGCGGCTACCTCGGCTTTCTCCTCGTCGTTCTCCACGACGACGACTTCGTTACCGCCCTGCGTGGCGATTTCGATGAGCGGAGTGCCGATGTTGCCCGCTCCGACGATGATGAGATACATAGCGACTCGTACGATTCGCTCGGGGCGGCGCGTTGAAAACGTACCGCTCCGGCGACGTGAGGGCGTCCCGGCGACGGGTGCCAAAAACGGAGCGCGGCGAGCGGACTACGACCGTGCGTCTTCGACCGCCGAGGCGGCCCGGATGATCGTCTCCTCGCCGAACTTCGGGCCGACCAACTGCAGGCCGACCGGCAGGCCCTCGGCCTCGCCCGCGGGGACGGAGACGGCGGGCAGGTTCGCGAGGTTCACCGGGACGGTGTTCGCGTCCATCAGGTACAGCTGAAGCGGGTCCGAGAGGCTCTCGCCGAGTCGCGGAGGCAGGACGGGCATCGTCGGCGTCGCCAGCACGTCCGCCTCCTCGAACGCGGCGTCGAAGTCCTGCTTTATCCACGCGCGGGCGTCTTGGGCCTTCTTGTAGTACTTGTCGTGGTAGCCCGCAGAGAGCGCGTACGTCCCGAGCAGGATTCGACGCTTGACCTCCTCGCCGAAGCCCTCCTCGCGGGACCGGGCGAAGGCGTCGTTCCAGTTGCCCTCGTAACCGCCGGAGACGCCGTAGCGGACGCCGTCGAAGCGCGCGAGGTTCGAGGACGCCTCCGACGTGGCGATGACGTAGTACGCCTGCACGGCGTGTTCGAGCGATTCGAGGCTCACGTCCACCAGTTCCGCGCCGCGGGATTCGAGGTCCGAGAGCGCCGCCTCGAACGTCTCGACGACGCAGTCGTCCGCGCCCTCCAACAGGTCCGTGATGACGCCGACGGTCAGACCGTCAGCGTCGCCGTCGGCGGCGGCGGCGTAGTCCGAGTTCTCGGCCGGGTGGCCGCCGTCCTCGTCGTACCGCGTCGTCCCGTCCCGCGGGTCGGGGCCGGCGACGACGTCGAGCAGTCTCGCGGCGTCCTCGACGTTCGAGGCGATGGGGCCGATCTGTTCCAACGAGTTCGCGTACGCGACGAGGCCGTACCGGGAGACGAGACCGTAGGTCGGCTTGAGGCCGACGACGCCGCAGAACGCGGCGGGGTTGCGGACCGACCCGCCGGTGTCGGACCCGAGCGCAACGTCCGCCTCGCCGGCGGCGACGGCGGCGGCGGATCCGCCGGAGGACCCGCCGGGGACGCGCTCTTCGTCCACCGGGTTCTTCGTCGGGCCGTAGGCGGACGTCTCCGTCGTCCCGCCCATCCCGAACTCGTCCATGTTGGCCTTCCCGACGATGGTCGCGCCGGCCTCCTTCAGTCGTTCGACGACCGTCGCGTCGTACGGCGGGACGTACTCTTCGAGCATCGCCGACCCGCACGTCGTGCGGACGCCCTCGGTGCTGATGTTGTCCTTGACGGCGACGGTGAGACCCGAGAGGGGGCCGTCGTCGTCGCCCTCGATGGTCTCCTCGGTGATGAAGATGTTCGCGCTCATCTACGACACCCGCGGTCCCTTGAAGAAGCCGTCTTCCGTCTCGGGGGCGTTCCGAAGCGCCTCCTCCTGTTCGAGGCTGTCCTGCACTTCGTCGGGTCGCATCACGTTCACGAGGTCCGAGTCGGCGTCCACCTCGGGAACCTCGTCGAGGGCGTCGAAGTATTCGAGGATGTCGGCGAACTGCGCGGAGAACTCCTCGACCTCCTCCTCGTCGAGGTTCACCCGCGCCAGTTCGGCGACGTGCCGCACTTCCTCGGCGTCGACGGGCGTATCGCTCATGTATCTGCGAAACCGGGGGCCGGGAGTAAGGGTTTCGGTGTGCGAGAGACGCGGGCTCCGACGCCGACCGGTCGGCGCTCTCGCCGCGGCGACGGACCGGCCGTGACACCCAAGTTAGACGCCTCCGGTGTTACTACGACGGCAGTGCGGCGACTGCGACGGAGGTTCGCGGGACGCGAGTCGGCGGAACTGGTAAATATTTCCTCCCTTCACCCGAATGAAACACTGGTTGTTCTGTGTCCAACACGACTGATTCCCGCGATCGTACCGACGCCATGTAATTTTCGGCCGAATTTCGAACGGATACTGCCGACACATATAAGTAAAACCCGCGGGTAGTCGTAACCGGAGAACGCTCCAGCCCGTTTCTCTGCCCAACTATGACTGACAGCGTCCGAAGCTTCACGTCTGAGCGCGCACGCGCGCGCGAGCGTGACAACGAGAAGGAGACGCAAGAGGGCGACGACGAGCAACTGCGCTGCCCCGAGTGCGGTTCAGAGAGTCTCGTCACGGACAACGAACACGGTGAAACTGTCTGTGACGAGTGCGGCCTCGTCGTCGAAGAAGACGAGATAGACCACGGTCCCGAGTGGCGCGCGTTCGACTCCCGGGAGAAAGACGAGAAGTCCCGCGTCGGCGCGCCGACGACGAACATGATGCACGACAAGGGCCTGTCGACCAACATCGGTTGGCAGAACAAAGACGCGTACGGGAAGTCGCTGTCCTCGCGCCAACGCGAGAAGATGCAGCGCCTCCGCACGTGGAACGAGCGGTTCCGCACCCGCGACTCGAAGGAGCGCAACCTGAAGCAGGCGCTCGGCGAGATAGACCGCATGGCCTCTGCACTGGGCCTGCCCGAGAACGTCCGCGAGACGGCCTCGGTCATCTACCGCCGCGCGCTCAACGACGACTTGCTGCCGGGACGCTCCATCGAGGGCGTCGCGACGGCGTCGCTGTACGCGGCGGCGCGACAGGCGGGGACTCCCCGCTCGCTCGACGAGATCACCAACGTCTCGCGCGTCGGGAAGGACGAAATCGCGCGGACGTACCGCTACGTCGTCCGCGAACTGAAGCTGCAGATAAAGCCCGCGGACCCCGAGCAGTACGTCCCGCGGTTCGCCTCGGAACTCGGCCTCTCCGACGAGTCCGAACGCCGCGCGCGGCAGCTTCTGAAGAACGCGAAGCAGAAGGGCGTCCACTCGGGCAAGTCGCCGGTCGGCCTCGCGGCCGCCGCCGTCTACGCCGCGTCGCTCCTGACGAACGAGAAGGTGACGCAGAGTCAGGTGAGCGACGTGGCGAGCATCTCGGAGGTCACCATCCGCAACCGCTACCACGAACTCCTCGAAGCCGAAGAACAGCTCTCGATGCCGTAAGCCGTCGGCTGTTCTTTTCCGTTCGTCGCGCCGCGAGCGACGGCGCCGTTCGGCGCGTTCGTCGTCATCGCGTCTCCCCTCGTAGCGACGACGTTTCGCAAGACCCACCTCCCGGCGGGCGAACGCACGGGCATGGAGACGACTCGACACTTCACCGCGACGGTGTACGTCGTCGCGGACGGCGCAACCGCCCTCCACCGCCACGACAGGCTCGGCATCCGCGTCCCGCCGGGCGGGCACGTCGACAGGGACGAACTCCCCCACGAGGCGGGCCTCCGCGAGGTCAGAGAGGAGACGGGCCTCGACGCGACGCTGGTCGCCGAGACGCCGGAGATCGACGCGCCCGCGGGCGAGGCGCTCCCCGAACCGGCGTACACGATGCTGTACGACGTGAACGTCCACGAGGACGGCCGCGTGGGACACCAGCACATCGACCACGTCTACTTCGCGCGGGCCGACTCCCGGGAGATAGCCCCCGCCGACGGCGAGGCGCCCCCGGAGCTGTGGGACTGGTACACCGCCTCGGACCTCAGAGAGAGCGAACTCGACGCCGACACGGTGCGGATAGGGCTCGAAGCCATCGAAGCCGTGGAGAACTCCTAAGCCTCGGCGACGAGCGACTTCACGTACTTCTCGACGTGGTCGTCCATCCGCCGCTTGAACCCCGCCCGGCGCGCGAGGCGGTCGAGTTCCCGCGCGGCGTACGTCCCGTACTGGACGGCCTTCTTGTCCGCCGCGGCGACGGACTCGGGGACCATCGCCCGCGCCGTCTCGCGGAGTGCGACTTTCCGCGTCTCTCCGTCGACCAGCAACTCGCCGGGGAGCGGAAGCGCCGCCTCGACCACCCGGTCGTGTAGCAGGGGCGCGACCGGTTCGACGCCCGCCGCCCGCAGGGCGAGGACGTCCCGTTCCAACTGGTCGGGGAGCGTCAGCACCATCTCGCGGGCCGCGCCGCGGACGGTGTCGGCCGCGACGCGCGGGTCGTCGGGGGCCTTCTGCACCTTCGCGTACCCGCCGAACAGTTCATCCGCGCCCTGTCCGACCGCGAGGCGGTCGAACCCGTCCTCGGCGGCGCGGCGGGCGACGAGGTGGAGGGGGAGGGCGATCTGGAGGTCCATCGGGTTCGTCCGCCCGAGGACGGAGACGAGTTCGGGTACCGTCTCCCGCAGGTCGTCGTGCGTCAGTTCGACGACGCGCAACTCGCGGTCCATCGCGGCGGCCGCCTCGCGGGCGGCAGCCACGTCGTGACTCCCCTCGAACCCGGCGACGTAGCACGGCGCGTCGGGGACGCCCGCGGCGACGACGGCGGAATCGACGCCGCCGGAGAAGGCGACGGCCAGACCGTCCGACTCGACGGACTCGACGGACTCGGTGACGGCCACCCGAACCGCGTCGAGTCCCGCCTCCGGGTCCGCGTACGGGTCCGGGTTCGGGAGCGTCCACGTCGGTCCGTCGCCGTCGCCCCTCGCCGGCGAGTCGGCGTCGACGTCGGCGTCCGAATCGAGCGAACGGACGACGCCCGCCGGGAGGGAGACGGGGTCGGCCAGGTCCCGGCGGTCGAAGCTCCACGTTCCGGGGTCGGCCGCCTCGTGACAGAGCGGGTGGCGGCCCAGAACGTCCCGGACGAGGTGTCCGTCCACCTCGCCCGCGAACCCGGCGGTGCCGGGGAGGGGGTCGCCCGTCTCCATCGCCTCCCGGACGGTCCGTTCGTCCGCGCCGCGGAGTCGAGACATCAGAGGAAGTCGGCGACGCCGCGGACGATGCGCCGCTTGACGCCGCCGCCGAACTGCTGGAGCGAGATGCGCCACGGCGTCTTCTTCCCGATGACGCTCGTCCGTCCGGCCTCGATGGCGTCCAAGATGGCCTCGGCGGTGCGCGTGTCGGTTCCCACCTCGGTCACCGCCTGCCCGACCATCTCGCTGATGTGGGCGTCGCTCCCAGCGGTCATCGGCAACCCGCGGGCCGTGGCGAACCGTTCGGCCTGCCGGTTCGCCAGTCCGGTGAACAGCCGCGAGTTGTATATCTCGATGGCGTCCGCCGAGGCGAGCTGCGCGCGGGTGACGTGCGGCGCGACGCCGTGCCGCGAAGACTGGAACGGGTGCGGAACGACGGCGGTGCCGCCCTGCTGTCGGATTCGGTCGAGCGTCTCGTCGAAGGAGAGGCCGGCGGGAATCAGTTCCTCGATGCCCAACGCGAGGACGTGTCCGGCCGCGGAGGTGATTTCGGCCCCGGGGATGCCGACGAGGCCGTACTCCTCGGCGATGTCGGCGGCTTCGAGACTCGCGTCTATCTCGTCGTGGTCCGTGACCGCGAGGGCGTCCAATCCGACCGCACTCGCTTGCTCCAAGAGGAGTTCGACGGGGTCGCGCCCGTCGTACGAGAGCGCCGAATGAGCGTGCAACTCGACCCGTAACACGCCCGGTCGTACTCTCCCGGTCTAAAAAAGCCACCCGGTCCGCGTCGGCCGCGGCCGCTCCCCGCGGTGTAATGCACGTCTGTGCACACAGAAAAGCATTAACCCGGTCACTTTGAACAGGGAAGTGAATGAGCCTGCCGGATTCGGACTACGACCGCATCACGTCGGAACTCGGGCGCGACCCGACGGCGGCGGAAGCGGAACTCTTCGAGAACCTCTGGAGCGAGCACTGCGCGTACCGTTCGTCGCGGCCCCTGCTCTCGGCCTTCTCGTCGGACGGCGAACGGGTCGTCGTCGGCCCCGGCGACGACGCCGCCGTGGTCGCCCTCCCCGTCCACGGCGACGAGGGCGAGGAGATGTACGTGACGATGGGCATCGAGAGCCACAACCACCCCTCGTACGTGGACCCCTACGACGGCGCGGCGACGGGCGTCGGCGGCATCGTCCGCGACACCCTCTCGATGGGCGCGTACCCCATCGCCCTCGCGGACAGCCTCTACTTCGGCGCGTTCGACCGAGAGCACTCCCGGTACCTCTTGGAGGGCGTCGTCGAGGGCATCTCCGACTACGGCAACGCCATCGGCGTCCCCACCGTCGCGGGCAGCGTGGACTTCCACGAGAACTACGAGGGCAACCCCCTCGTGAACGTCGCCTGCGTCGGCTTGCTCGACCCCGACCGCCTCGTCACCGCCGAGGCGCAGGAGGCGGGGAACAAACTCGTCCTCGTCGGCAACTCGACGGGCCGGGACGGCCTCGGCGGCGCGTCGTTCGCCAGCGAGGACCTGGCGGAGGACGCCGAAACCGAGGACCGCCCCGCGGTACAGGTCGGCGACCCCTACACGGAGAAACTCCTCGTCGAGGCCAACGAGGAACTCGTCGAGGCGAACCTCGTCCGGTCGGCCCGCGACTTGGGCGCGGCCGGACTCGGCGGCGCGTCCTCGGAACTCGTCGCCAAGGGCGGGTTCGGCGCGCGGATCGACCTGAACCGCGTCCACCAGCGCGAACCGAACATGAGCGCGCTCGAAATCCTGCTGGCGGAGTCCCAAGAGCGCATGGTGTACGAGGTGCGCCCCGAGGACGTCGAGGGCGTCGCGGAGATAGCCGAGAAGTACGACCTCGGCTGTTCGGTCATCGGCGAAGTCGCCGAGGGCAACTACGTCTGCACGTTCGACGAGAGCGAGGCGCGTAGCGCCTCGGACGACCCGAGCGGTGAACAGAGCGAACCGCGAGGGCGAGAAACCGTCGTGGACGTGCCGCCGGAGTTCCTCGCGGAGGGCGCGCCGATGAACGACTTGGACTCGGTTGACCCGGAGACGCCGGACCGGGACCTGCCGGACGCCGACCCGACGGCGGCGTTCGAGTCCGTCATTGCCAGCCCGAACACGGCGTCGAAGCGGTGGGTCTACCGGCAGTACGACCACGAGGTCGGTCTGCGGACGACCGTCCGGCCGGGCGACGACGCCGCCGTCGTCGCGGTGCGGGAGGCCGGAACCGGCGTCGCCATCTCCTCGGGCGCGAACCCCAACTGGACGACGTGCGCGCCGTACGAGGGCGCGCGCGCCGTCGCGTTGGAGAACGCGACCAACCTCGCCGCGAAGGGCGCGACGCCCCTCGCCGCGGTGGACTGCCTCAACGGCGGGAACCCCGAGAAGCCCGAGGTGTACGGCGGGTTCGAGGGCATCGTGGACGGCCTCGCCGACATGTGCCGGGACCTCTCGGTGCCGGTCGTCGGCGGCAACGTCTCGCTGTACAACGACTCCGTCTCCGGCCCGATTCCGCCGACGCCGACGCTGGCGATGGTCGGGACGAAAGCCGGGTACGACGCCCCGCCCCTCTCGCTCTCGGACGAGGGCGAACTCCTCGTCGTCGGCGAGGCGGGCGGCGCACTCGGCGGGTCGGAGTACCTCGCACAACGGGGTGGCTCGGACGCCTTCCCGACCCTTCCCGAGAACGGGTTCGAGACGGTCGCGACCCTCGCGTCGGTCGCCGACCTCGACTCGACGCTCGCGGTCCACGACGTGAGCCACGGCGGCCTCGCCGTCTCTCTGGCCGAGATGGTCACCGCGGAGGCGGGCGCGGACGCCGCCGTCGATTCGACCCTCGCACTGTTCGACGAGACGCCCGGCCGCGCCGTGATAGAGACGACGGACGCCGACGCCGTTCGCGAGGCGTTCGACGGCGTCGCGCCGGTCGAAACGCTCGGCGAGGCGACCGGCGACGGCCGCCTCACCCTCTCGGTCGGCGACGAGACGCTGACGTACGAGGCCGCCGAAATCGCCGATCTGCGGGACGTTCTGGCCCGCGAGCTCGACTAATCAGTTCGCGTTCCGCCCGTCTATCCTGTCGAACGCCTCCGCGTCCGCCGAGTCGTCGTCCACGAGGTCCATCGACTCCTCGGGGTCGTACGCGCCCATCGGGAGCGACCGTTCGATATCCTCTCTCCTCCC
This sequence comes from Halopelagius fulvigenes, assembly GCF_042662625.1. Lineage (GTDB taxonomy): Archaea > Halobacteriota > Halobacteria > Halobacteriales > Haloferacaceae > Halopelagius > Halopelagius fulvigenes. Next base: position 790,173 of record NZ_JBHSXH010000015.1, on the reverse strand, counting down.
GCCGCCGTCCGGGTCGTCGCCGGCGCCGGGGACTCTCGCGGACGTCTCGACGGAGACGAAGTACAGCGTCCGCGTCGTTCCCGTTCCGCTGGTGTACCCGTAGTGGAGGTACGGCGGCGTCCCCGTCTCCAAGACGTGAATCACGTCCTCGTAGTCCTCGGCGTCGAAGTACGCCCAAACCGCGGTGCCGCGCCCCTCCTCGTCCACGTGGTACGCGACGCCCGTCTCCGACCGGTCGGCGGCGAACAGCAACGTCGCCTCGTCGCGCCCGCCCCCCTCCCGTTCCGGGCCGCGGACGACGACGCGGCGCTTTATCGGCCCCCACGGTTCGACCGCGAAGTCGTAGTCTCCGACCTCGAAGGTGGTCGTCGGCATGTCCTAGTAGTCGCTGACTGCGCCAATAACTCTCAGGAGCCGTCAAAACGCGCGTTTCTCGCCGCTCGCGGACTTTCGATGCGGGCGGAAAATCGGCGGACGGCGGAGGACCGCACCCGCCGTCGCCTACAGGAGGAGGGGGACGCCGAAGACGACGACGAGGCCGACGGCGAGGACGAGGAAGCCGGTGGTGACCTGTCCCGTCGAGAACTCCTGCATCGGCGCAGTCGTCCGTCCCGGTTCCTCTCCCTCGTCGTGTTCGGCGGGCGCGTGGCCGTGGTCGCTCATACTCGGGGGCACGAACCCCCCGTACAAAAGCGCACCTAACCCGAACGGCGCGGCGCGCCGCGACGGGGGCGGGATGACGCCGCCGACGCAAACATTCGCCGGGGCTAAGTGTCGCCCGTCCGGAACTGTACACGTGACCGACGACAACCACGCCCGCGCGGGGGACGACGTCCTCCCGAACGGCGAACCGAGGCGGTGGTGGAAGGAGGCCGTCGTCTACCAGATTTACCCGCGGAGTTTCAACGACTCAGACGGCGACGGGGTGGGCGACATCCCCGGCATCGTCGAGAAACTCGATTACCTCGACGAGTTGGGCGTGGACGTGATCTGGCTCAACCCCGTCTACGAGTCGCCGCACGCCGACAACGGCTACGATATCGCCGACTACCGCTCCCTGTCGGACGAGTTCGGGACGATGGCCGACTGGGAGGAACTACTCGCGGGCCTCCACGAACGCGACATGCGCCTCATCATGGACCTCGTCGTGAACCACACCTCCGACGAACACGAGTGGTTCGAACGCTCCCGTTCGTCGACGGACTCGGAGTACCGCGACTACTACATCTGGCGCGAGGGGCGCGACGCAGAGAACGTGGACGGCCCCGTCCCCGCCGTCGGCCCCGAGGACGAAGCGCCGCCGAACGACTGGCGGTCGCTGTTCGGCGGCCCCGCGTGGGCGTACGACGAGGAGACCGGCGAGTGGTACCTCCACCTGTTCGACCGCAAGCAACCGGACCTCAACTGGCGCAACGAGGACGTGCGCGAAGAGGTGTACGAGATGATGGAGTGGTGGCTGGAGATGGGTATCGACGGCTTCCGGATGGACGTCATCAACCTCATCTCCAAGCCCGAGGGCCTGCCGAACGTCGGGTCGGAGACGACGACGGTCGAACTGGTGGCGAACGGGCCGAACGTCCACGACTACATCTCGGAGATGCGCGACGCCGTCTTGGACCGCGATCTGCTGACGGTCGGGGAGATGGTCGGCCCGGAGATGCCGATGGAGGAGGCGCGGCGGTACGTCACCCCCGGCCCGGAGGGCGACGGCCTCTCGATGCTGTTTCACTTCGAACACGTCGTCCTCGACAGGGGCGAACTGATGTGGGACGTGGAGGAGTGGAGCCTCACCGACCTGAAACGCGTCTTCGACCGGTGGCAGAAGGGGCTCGAAGAGGAGGGGTGGAACTCGCTGTACCTCAACAACCACGACCAACCCCGGATGGTGTCGCGGTTCGGGAACGACGGCGAGTACCGCCGCGAGTCGGCGAAACTCCTCGGAACGCTCCTGCACACGCTTCAGGGGACGCCGTACGTCTACCAGGGCGAGGAGTTGGGGATGACGAACTACCCGTTCTCCTCGTTCGACGACTTCCGCGACGTGGCGACGCTCAACCGCGTCCGCCGCGCGCAGAAGACGGGCGAGATAGCGTCGTTCGAGGAGGTGAAACGCGGCCTGCGGAACAACAGCAGGGACAACGCCCGGACGCCGATGCAGTGGAGCGACGACGACCACGCCGGGTTCACCGACGGCGACCCGTGGATAGCCGTGAACCCTAACTACTCTCGCGTCAACGTGGAAGACGAACGGCGCGACTCGGAGTCGGTGTGGCACTACTACCGACGACTGTTCGAACTCAGGGACGAACACGACGTCGTCGCCTACGGGGATTACGAACCGTACTTGCGGGACCACGAACGACTGTGGCTCTACACCCGGTCGCTCGGCGACGTGACGCTGTTCGTGACGCTCAACTTCGCCAGCGAACCGACCGCGTTCGAGGTGCCCGACGCCGTCGCCGCCGCCGTCGGAGGCGACGAGAAGGGGGAGGCGGAGGCGACGGGCGCAGGCCCGGACGTGCTCTTGGCCAACTACGACGTTTCGGAGGCGCGGGCCGACGCCATCACCGAGGGGTCGGTCGAACTCCGTCCGTGGGAAGCGCGAGTGTACCGACTCTGAGGCGACTCGCCGACTCGCCGACCCGCCGAGGAGTATCGAACCGCACGACCGAGGGACCGAACCGATGGAGTGAACATGAGACAGTTAGGAATTTCAACTATGCCGCAGTTCGACCGCGCGTGGTGGAAGGAGGCGGTCGTCTACCAGATTTACCCGCGGAGTTTCAACGACTCGAACGGCGACGGCGTCGGGGACATCCCCGGCATCGTCGAGAAACTCGATTACCTCGACGAGTTGGGCGTGGACGTGGTGTGGTTGAACCCCGTCTACGAGTCGCCCGGCGTCGATAACGGCTACGACATCGCCGACTACCGGTCGATAAACGAGCGGTACGGCACGATGGCCGACTGGGAGGAACTGCTGGCCGGACTGCACGAACGCGACATGCGCCTCATCATGGACCTCGTCGTGAACCACACCTCCGACGAACACGAGTGGTTCCAGCGCTCTCGCTCCTCGCCGGACTCGGAGTACCGCGACTACTACATCTGGCGCGAGGGGCGATCGCTCGGAGAGGCGGGGGTCTCTGCGGCCGAGTTCGACCCCGCCGACTACCACCTCCCGGAGGGGGTGTACGAACTGCCGCCGAACGACTGGGAGTCGTTCTTCGGGGGGTCGGCGTGGACGTACGACGAGGAGACCGGCGAGTGGTACCTCCACCTGTTCGACGAGAAGCAACCGGACCTCAACTGGCAGAACGAGAAGGTGCGCGAGGCGATCTACGAGATGATGGAGTGGTGGTTACAGAAGGGTATCGACGGTTTCCGGATGGACGTCATCAACCTCATCTCCAAGCCCGAGGGCCTGCCGAACGGGGAGGACTCCGACGCCATCGTCCGCGGCGCGGACCAGTTCGTCAACGGGCCGAACGTCCACGAGTACATCTCGGAGATGCACGACCGGGTGATCTCGGACTACGACGCGATGACCGTCGGCGAGATGGCCGAAGTCTCCGTCGAGGAGGCCAAGAAGTTCGGCGAGGACGGCATGAGCATGGTGTTCAACTTCGACCACCTCCGACTCGACTTCGGTCCCGAGGGCGGCCGGTGGTCGAAGGGCGAGTGGACCCTCGACGAACTCCGCGACACGCTGACGGAGTGGCAGAAGGGACTCGAAGGCGACGGGTGGAACTCGCTTCACTTTAACAACCACGACGAACCGCGGATGGTGTCGCGGTTCGGAAACGACGAGGAGTACCGCCGCGAGTCGGCGAAACTCCTCGCCACCCTGCTTTTGACGCTGAAGGGGACGCCGTTCATGTACCAAGGCGAGGAGATCGGGATGCAGAACTACCCGTTCGAGTCGCTGACGGAGGTGCGCGACGTGGACACGCTGAACAACGTCCGCGTGGCCCGCCAGAGCGGCCGCCTCGAATCCGAGGAGGAGGTTCTGGACCTCGTCCAGTACCGCTCTCGCGACAACGCGCGGACGCCGATGCAGTGGCACGACGACGAACACGCCGGGTTCACCGAGGGCGACCCGTGGATGCCGGTAAACCCCAACTACACGGAGGTCAACGTCGCCGCCGCGCGGCGCGACGAACGGTCGGTCCGCCGGTACTACCGGCACCTTCTCTCCGCGCGCGACGAGCACGACGTGTTCGTCTACGGCGACTACGTCCTCCACACGACGGACCACGACCGGGTGTGGGCGTACTCGCGGGTGACGCCCGACGCGGAGTTGTTCGTCGTCCTCAACGTTTCGAGCGCGACGACGACGTACGCCCCGCCCGCGAACGTGGTCGGCGAGGCGGAGTTCCTCGTCGGGAACTACAACACCCCCCTCGGGCGGATAAACGACACGCTGGACCTGCGTCCGTGGGAGGCGCGGGTGTACCTCCTCGACGAACCGGTGACCGCGTGAACCGGTCGTCGCCGTAGTCGAAACCGTCAAACGGTCGTTGGACGAACCTTCGGGTAGCGAATGCTCACGAAGCGAATCATCCCCTGTATCGACGTCGACCTGGACGAAGACGGCGAGCCCGCGGTCTACACCGGCGTCAACTTCGAGGACTTGGAGTACACCGGCGACCCGGTCGAGATGGCGAAGGCGTACAACCGCGCCGGGGCCGACGAGTTCGTCTTCCTCGACATCACCGCCTCCGCGGAGGGCCGCGAGACGATGCTCGACACCGTCTCGCGGGTGGCCGACGAGGTGTTCATCCCCCTCACCGTCGGCGGCGGCATCCGCACCCGCGAGGACATCAAAGAGACCCTCCGCGCCGGCGCGGACAAGGTGTCCATCAACACCGCCGCGTTGCGGAACCCCTCGCTCGTCAACGAGGGCGCGCGGTCGTTCGGGAGTCAGTGCATCGTCATCTCCGTGGACGCCCGCCGCCGGTTCGACGAGGAGGGCGAGCACTACGAACGGGTCGACGGCGAGTCCTGTTGGTTCGAGTGCACCGTCAAGGGCGGCCGCGAGGGCACCGGCGTGGACGTGGTGGAGTGGGCCAGCGAGGCGGCGTCCCGCGGCGCGGGCGAACTGTTCGTCAACTCCATCGACGCCGACGGCACGAGGGACGGCTACGACATCCCCCTGACGCGGGCCGTCTGCGAGAACGTCTCGACGCCCGTCATCGCCTCCTCGGGGTGCGGCGGCCCCGAGGACATGTACGAGGTGTTCACCGAGGCGGGCGCGGACGCCGGACTCGCGGCCTCCATCTTCCACTACGGGGACTACTCGATAGAGGAGACGAAGCGGTATCTCGCCGACAGGGACGTTCCGATTCGCTTCTGAGCGACCGTCTCTCCGACGACGGAGACGCCTCTCGCCGGGTGCCGGGTTCCGTCGGAAGAACGGACGCAGGAACGGTCTGCGTCTACAGTGCGGCCTCGAAGGCCGTCGTGAAGTCGTCGGTCATGTTCTGTACGCGCCGGGAGGCGTCCGCGAGGGCGTCGAGGGGGTCGGTGCCGTCCACCGTCTTGATAGAGAGGATGGGGTCCGTCTGGCCGCCGGACTGCTCGGGGTTCACGTCGTACGTCGCGGCGGCGACGCCCTCCGTCTCCAGGAGTGCGCCCTTGATGACGTTCATGAACGTGTGGTCCTCGCCCGCGATCTCCATGCGGAGTTCCTCGTCTGTCTTATCGATGACCCGCAGTTCCATGTCCCTCCTTTCCCGGCGGCGGCGTTTCAGTATTTCGTATTCGGGAACAGGTCCGCGACGTTCGGGTCCGACTCCAAGAGGCGGTACTCGTCGCCCGCCCGTTCGGCCGCGCCCCGCCGGACGAGGTGGTCGAGGTGGGCGAACGCCTCGCCCGGTCCGTGGAGGATGTGGATGTCCTCCAGTTCGCCGAACAGGTCCGCGCTCACCGTCCACGGGTCCGCGCGCCCGCGTTCCCGGAGGACCGAGACGACTCGCTCCGTCCGGTCGCGGTGGTGTTCGAGGATGGTCCGCGCCCGCGCCGTCGGGTCGTCGATGGGGTCGCGGTGGCCGGGCCACGCCCGGTCGAGGTCGCGGTCTATCAGGCGGACCAGACTCTCGACGTACCGTTCGAGGGGCCCGTCCACGCTGAGGTCCGCCCCGCCGACGTTCGGGGTGTACTTCGGGAGGATGGCGTCGCCGACGAACGCCTCCGCCGCCCCGTCCGCCCCGGCGACGAACCCGACGAGTCCGGCCGCGTGGCCGGGCAGGTGGACGACTTCGAGTTCCCCGTCGCCCGCGGACACCCGGTCGCCGTCCGAGAGCGTCTCCACCTCGACGGCCTCGCCCCGCAGGTCGCCGTGGCGGTCCAGAAACTCGACCAACTCCGCTCGCTTCTCCGCCGGGATACCCCACTCCTCGAAGCGGCGGTCCCTGCGCCGCCGTTCCGCGTCGAGGGCGTCCCCGTCGCCGGCGATACGCGGCGCGTCCGCCTCGTGTGCGCGAACCGTCGCACCGCTCTCGGCGGCGAGTTCGCCCGCGAGGCCGGCGTGGTCGGCGTGCCAGTGGGTCAGGAGAATCTGGTCCACGTCGGCGACTTCGACGCCCGCCGCCGCGAGGCCGGCATGCAGGTCGTCGCGAACCGAATCGAGCGACGCCCCGGGATCCACGAGCGTCGTCCGGTCGCCGCGGAGGAGGTAGGCGTTGTTGCGCCCCTCGAAGACGGCGTTGCCGAGTCGGATGCGGTGGAGGTCCATGTCTCGCCGGACGAGAAGCGGGTCAATGAGGGTTTTCATCCCCTCGAATCGCCGCGGACCGTACCGTTTCAGGCCTCCGGGGCGAACGGGCCGATATGTCGGAGTATCAACCCGGCGAGTGCAACATCGGCGAGGCCGAGCAACGGCGACGCTACGCGCTGGGAGGCGTCGCGTCCGTCGCGACGCTCGTCCTCATCACGTGGGTGCTCGCCACCGACGGCCCGATGTGGGTGCTCGTTCTCTGCGCGCTTCCCCTGTTCGGCGCGGCAGAAGGGTTCTTTCAGGGGCAGTTCGAGTTCTGCCCCCGCTTCGCCTCGCTCGGCATCTACGACGTGAGCGAGGGGGGCGACGACCGCCGCGAGGTGTCGGTGGAGGAGGACCGCCGCGCGGACAGGCGACAGGCGCGGCGGATTCACGCCTACTCCGCGGTCACCGCGGTCGTCCTGACGGTGCTCCTCTACGTCGTCGCCTACCTCGTTCATATCGAATGACTGACCAGTAGGGCGCCGGTACATTCAAAGCAGGTGATTTCGTACCGGGTAGCGACGGGAATGGACGACTTCTACGATCTGCTGGAGGTTTCCGAAAATGCCTCCCACGACGACATAAAGGCGGCGTGGCGGGCGAAGGCCAGACGGTACCATCCGGACGTGAACGACGACGACCGCTCGACCGCGCAGTTCAAGACGCTCAAGAAGGCGTACGAGGTGCTCTCCGACGAGACGGAGCGCTCCGCGTACGACCGGATGGGACACGCGAACTACGTCTCGAAGCGACTCGACGGCCTCCCGACGGCGGGCATGACCCGCCCCTCGAACGCCGGCGGGAACCGCTGGCAGACCGCCTCTCGGTCGGGCGGTTCGACGGGCGGCGGTCGGTCCTCGTCGGCGTCGGGCCGCGGCACCTCCGCGTCGTCGTCGCCTTCGTCGACCGCCTCGGGGTCGTCGCGTTCTTCGAGTTCCTCCACCCGGTCTTCGTCGTCCACTTCCACTCGCTCTTCGTCGTCCACTCGGTCCTCCAGGTCGTCCGCTTCCACCCGGTCCGCGACGTCGTCCGCGGGGTCGACGCGGTCCTCGTCGTCCGCGTCGTCCTCGACGGGAACGCGGAGTTCTCGGTCGTCGCGCGGTCGGTCGCGGCGATCCTCCGACCGGTCCTCCGGGGACCGAGCGTCGCGTTCCCGGACTCGGTCGCGGAGTCGAACCGACCGCGGCGCGGACGGGTCAACGTCGGACTCGGCATCGGCCTCCGAGTCCGACGCGGCGGCGACCGACGAGGGTTCGACGCGGAGTCCGCTCTGGTACGCGTGGACCGCGGTGTTCCTCGCGGGCGTCGGGTACGTCGCCGGTCTGGCCGTCTACCTGCGGTCGAACCTCGATGCGCTCTCCGTTCTCGCGTCGGCGGCGACGGCGGACCCGACGGCCGCGTTGTCGGCGAGTCACGGGTTGACGCCGCCGGGGGCGTTCGTCCTCGGAACCGTCGCCGCGCCGCCCTCGGTGGGGCTGGCGTTCCCGGCGGGCGCGGCCCTCCTCGCACTCGTCTTCGTCGGGACGGTGGCGAAGTTCGGCCGCGGGACGGCGTACCTCTACCTCGTCGGCGCGTTCGCCCCCCTCGGGGCGTTCTCGTTCGGGACGGCGGTGGCCGTGGAACCGTCGGGCGCGACGCTCGCACTCCTCGTCGTCCTCCCCCTCGCGGCGACGCTCGTCTTCCTCGGCGACGTGGGTTGGTTCCTGCTCTCGGACCGCTGACCCCGCCGAACGGGGACGGAACTTTTGTCAGTTCGCCGCGAATACGGGCGCATGAGCCTCGAACCGGGCGCGGTCAGACGATTCGATTTGCGAGGGGTCAACGCGTACCTCGTGGACGACCACGGGGTGTTGACGCTGGTGGACGCCGGCACGCCGTTGGACGGCGACCGGATGCGCGCGATGCTGGACCGGGCGGGCCTCTCGCCGGGCGACATCGAACGCGTGCTTCTCACCCACTACGACGTGGACCACGTCGGCGCTCTCGGTTCTCTCGGGTTGGACGGGGAGACGCCGATATACGTCGCGGAACCGGACGCCGCCTACCTGCAGGGCGAAGTCGTCCCCCTCCTGACGAACGCCAAGGGCGTCATCCAGCGACTGACCGCGCCACTCGCGACGGTGCCGGAGAACGAGGTTCGACTCGTCGCCGACGGCGACTCCGTCGGCGAGTTCGACGTGTACCGCACGCCGGGACACACGCCCGGCCACGTCTGCTACCACCACGACGCCCACGAGGCGGCGTTCCTCGGCGACTTGGTCCAGGAGTCCGGCGGGGGCCTCGAACTGCTCCCCCGGTTCATGAACTACGACACCGACCAGAACGCCGAGAGCGTCCGGGAGTTCGCGGAACGCGTCCCCCCGTTCGAGGCGGCCTGCGTGGGACACGGCTATCCCCTCCCCCGCGACGGGTACGGGGCGCTCCGTCGCCTCGCGGACAGACTGGCGTAACGACCACGGGCGTTTTCGATTCGGTCGGCGTATCTGCGGAGCGACGCGAGATTGCCGACATCGGCCTCGCCGACGCGACGACGTTGCGTCTCGCATCGTCGGAACGCTCGGCGACGGGGGCCGTCGCTGACGATTTCGGCGGATAACGGCGGCGTTGAGGTCCGACCGCTCGGTACCTGACGCTCCTCGGATAGTTCGGCGAGAAGGAAGCGGGGTCCGCGCGAAAGCGGGGCCCCGGACTGACCAAGCCACTGCGAAGAGCACCAGTCTCGCAGTTCCTTACCTGACGCGCCCGGAGTACACCACGCGCGTCAGTATGGTCTTTGACGCATGTCGTCAAAAGTCCTTTGTTCCTGCCAATAACATCCAACTCGTCATCGAGTAGTGGACGGATGGTTGGTAATTGTGGCCGTTATCGGCACGGAACCGAAAATCCATTTAATCTTCATGGTCGTTACTGTGTTATTCACCGGGGAAAATCGACCGAAATCGCCGTTTCGAGAAGCGTGCGGGTGATTAACGTACGAGATACGGGTCGTTGCCGGCTTCGAACCGGCCGAGGTCGGCCTCGCGTCGGTAGTCGGTCGATTGGAGTTCGAGCAGTGACTCGACCAGTCGGTCGTGGTGTGTCTCGTCCCACTCGGCGGGGTCCTCGATGGGGTAGACGAGGAAGCCGCTTCCGCGAATTTCCTCGCCGTGTAGCGCCTCCATGTCTATCTCGGTCTTCCACGCCTGCGCCGTGTAGTTCTGCAGGACGTGCGCCGTCGCGCGGGCGCCGACGGGCAGGAGGACGTGCGCGGCTATCGCGCGGAGTTCGGCGTCGAAGAATCGCTCCATGTCGTCGTACTCCGCCTGCGTCGGCGTTCCGTCGGGGACGCACATGTGCAGATACGAGAAGAAGGACTTCCGAACGTCCGGTCTGTCGCCGGTCGAATCGAGGAGGCCCGCCTCCGCGAGTGCGACCTGCAGTCGCACCCCGGGTTCGTTGGTGAACGGGACGCCCGTGGCCTCTCCGCCGTGGACGCCGGGATGGTCGCCGACGACGTGGAAGTTCGCGTTCGCGTCTCCGTACCCCGGAACGAACCGGTCGCACGCCGGTCGCATGCCGAAGGGATTGCTCGTGCGGTCGGTTACGTTCTCCACGACGCAGAAGTAGCGACGGCGGCGTAATATGTCGTGTGATTCCACCCGGGCGTCGTCGAGCGAACTCCTCGCCGGGCGGTCACGAGACCCCCGACGCCTCAGAGTTCGACGCCGGAGGGGATGAGACTCTGGCCGCGGAGGAGGTTACCCTCCTTGTCGTACACGAGAAACGTCTGTTTCTCGTAGGAGACGAGGTGTTCGCCCTCGACGCTGATTTCGACTCGATAGCGTCCCTCGTCCGGGTCGGCGGTGTACTGGCCGTACTCCCGCGCCGCGCGGATGAACCGGAGGACGTCGTCGGCGTCTTCGTTCAGTTCGAGCACGAAATCCCCGGTGATTCTGTTCGTGACGCTCACGACGCCCGTCGCGTCGGGGTCGTCGATGCCGTCCTGGAGGCGGTAGGCCACGTCCGTCTCCTCGGCCTCCAAAAGCGACTCCTCGGTCCCGGTCAAGCGCTCTCGGAGCGACCCCTCCGGACCCCGGAAGTCGATCCGCACGAGAGGCTTTTCGGCGTCCCCATCCGTCTCAACCCAGTCGATGTTTTCGACGTCCAACTGGAAGTAATCACGCCTCATTCCGTTACTAGAAGTTGGGTGCCCACCGCGTATGAACGTAACGCCTATCCACGTATCTCGGCCGACGGTCGGCACGCGTTGCGGTCGATGACAGTCGGTAGGTTTTACCCCTTCGACGGTTCGCCTCGGGTATGGTCTGGGTACGCTCCGAACACGCCGGGGCACTCGCAGTGGTATCCGCGTGGTTGACGGCGTTCATCCCGTGGAACGTGACGTACTCGTCCGCCGTCTCCGGCGGGTCCGTCCTCTTCGTCCGATTCCCGTTCTTTCAGATACGGTACGCGTTCGGCGTCCCGTTCGCCGACGCGGTTCACGTCTCCGACCCCCTCTCGGCCATCGCGTTCCAGTCGGGACAGACGATAGCGGTCGCCTATCAGGCGTGGGCGGTCGGCGCGGCCGTCCTCGCGGCGGCCGTCGCGTTCGCCGCACTCTACTACGCCCGCGAGGGCGCCGTCGAGGCGGGGCCGGTCGACCCGGTTCGCCTCCTCGGCGGACTCCTCGGCCTGACGGGCGTCGTCCTCTCGGCCGCCACCGCCCTCCTGTGGACGCGGGGGTTCCCCGGCGTCCCGATTCCCCTCGGCGTCGTCTTCTGCTTCGTCTTCGCCGGCGTCCTCCTGTCGGTTGACCGAACGTAATCGTTCGCACGAATTTAGGTCACTCCGACCGAAACGACCGGTGACCTTCGGAAGGGGGACGCATGTCAGAACCGAACGACGCGAGGGGTGACGGCGGGGACGCGACGGAGAGCGGTGAGGACGCGCAGACGGCGCTTCGCCGCATGGAGGAGCGCGTTCGGACGCCCCTCGTCTCGCGGGCGGTGACGCTCATCACGAACGCGATGGTCGCCAGCGGCGACATCGCGCCCGTCCTCCGCATCGCGGCCGACGAGGCGCGGGACGGTCGCCGACTCCGCGAGGAGCGACGACAGGAGATGCTTACCTACCTCGTCGTCATCTACGTCTCGTTCCTCGTCTTCCTCGGCATCATCGCGGCGCTGACCGTCGCGTTCATCCCGGCGGTCGAAGCCGCGGGCAGTTCGCCCGCCCTCGGGAGCGGGGAGGTCGGCGGCGTCTCCACGGGCCTCTTCTCCGGCCTGCGGGCCGTCGATACGGAGGCGTACGAACTGCTGTTCTTCCACGTGGCGGCCGTACAGGGCGTCTGCTCCGGCCTCGTCGCTGGGCAACTCGGCGAGGGGAGCCTCTGCGACGGCGTCAAGCACGCGACCGTACTGCTCGCCGCCGCGTACCTGCTCTTCGCCTTCCTGTAGCGACCGCGGGTCGTCGCGCCTTTGTACGCCGACGGCGACCGGAGGGTATGGACGGCGAGGACGATGGACGCGGCCCGGACGACGGCGGCACGAACGCCGACGGCCCGACGGGTGCGGAGACGCCGCGCGAGACGTACGACCGAATCGCCGAGCACTTCGCATCGACCCGCGAGTACCCGTGGCCCGAGGTGTCGTCGTTCCTCGACGACCACGCCGCCGACTCGGCGCGGGGGTTAGACCTCGGGTGCGGCAACGGCCGCCACGCGGAGGCGATGGCCGAGGACGTCGCCGCCGTCGTCGGCTTCGACGCGAGTCGCGGGTTGCTCGACCAGGCCGCCGAACGGGCGGCGGAGCGAGGGTTCGACGTCGAACTCGTCCGAGGCGACGCCGCCGAACTTCCGTTCCGCGACGACGCGTTCGATATCGCCGTGTACGTGGCGACGCTCCACCACCTCCGGACGCGCGAGGACCGCGTGCGGAGCCTCTCGGAGTTGGCGCGCGTCCTCCGCCCCGAAGGGCGGGCGGTGGTCAGCGCTTGGTCCACCGAACACGACCGGTTCGAGGAGACGGAGGGGTTCGACACCACCGTCGATTGGACGCTCCCCGGCGGCGAACGCGTCCCGCGGTTCTACCACATCTACGCCCCCGACGAGTTCGAGTCCGACCTCGGCGAGAGCGACCTGCGCGTGCGCGAGGCGTTCGTCTCCAGTGGGAACTGTTACGCCGTCGTCTCGCCGGCGTAGCCCGCCGTCCGGCGGCGTTTCGCGGCTGGTCGCCTCGCTCGCACTCGTGCTTTGCGTTTAAGTCCGGGGAGAGGTAAGCGACAGACGATGAGCGAGACGGGCGACGCACGAGAGTACGAGGTTATCGTCGTCGGCGGCGGTCCCGCCGGACTGCAGACCGCGTTGTACACGACGCGATTGGGACACGATACGGCGGTCATCGACCGCGGCGGCGGCCGCGCGGCGATGATGCTCGACACCCACAACGTCGTCGGCGTCACCGAGGACGTCTCGGGCAACGAGTTCCTCCGGACGGGCCGCGAGCAGATTCAGTCCTACGGGGCGGACATCGTGACCGGTCTCGTGACCGACGTCGAACGCGGAGACGACGGTCGGTTCCGCGTCACCGCGAACGACGAGACGTACCTCGCGGACCGCGTCGTCCTCGCCGTCGGGTTCAACGACGTGCGCCCGGACCCGCCGCTTCCGCGCACCGGGAAGGGCCTGCACTACTGCCTGCACTGCGACGCGTACATGTTCATCGACCGGCCGGTGTACGTGATGGGCCACGGTGACAGCGCCGCGTTCGTCGCCATGATAATGCTCAACTTCACCGACGAGGTGGACATCCTGCTTCGCGGTGAGGAACCGCAGTGGAGGGAGGAGACGGACGAACGCCTCCGCGCGCACCCCATAGACGTCGTTGAGGCGGAGATTTCGGGCATGCGGAAGTCCGACGACGGGTGGTTGGAGGCGTTCGAGTTCGAAGACGGGTCCGTCCGCCACTACCGCGGCGGGTTCCCGATGTACGGGTCCGAGTACAACTCCGAACTCGCGGAGCAACTCGGCGCGGACCTGAACGACGACGGAACGGTGGTCGTGGACGACCACGGCCGAACGAGCGTCGACGGCGTGTTCGCCGTGGGCGACTTCACCCCCGGCCACAATCAGGTTCCGGTCGCCATGGGCGAGGGCGCGAAGGCGGGCATCGCCGTCCACATGGAACTCCGGGAGTTCCCCCGTTCACTCGACGACATCGAGGCGAACGGCCCCGTCTCGCCGGACGAACTCCCCGGACTCGGGCGTCGCGTCCGCGACGCCGCCGCGGAGTTCGAGGCGGCGCGCGCGCCGCCCATCGAATCGGACGCGGGCGCGGAACCGGCGGCGGACGACGACTAATCGCCTCCTCCGCCTGTCGAACCCGGTCGAACGGTCGGCCGAGCGGTTCGGCATCGACGCCGGACTCGGTCGACTCCGCCCCCGAGAGCCGTCGCCGCCGTTCGGTTCGTCGTCGCTCGCGTCGCTCGCATCGTTCGCGGCGGCGGGGCGTCGGTACGCGAGGCGCGTCGTCCCAGCCGTCGTCGCCGCGTTGCTGGCGGTGATGCTCGTCTGGAACGCCGTCGCCGTCGGGTTGGTCGACGCCCCCGGAACCGACGCGCGGTTGAGCCCGACGGACCACACGTGGACCATGTTCGCGCCGAACCCGCCGACGATAGACGGCTGGTACGCCGCGCCCGGGACGCTGGAATCCGGCGAGCGAGTGGACGCCTTCTACCGTTCGTCGCCGACGGGCGACGAACGGCCTGCCACGCTGGCGATGTATCCGAGCGCACGCTGGCGGAAGTACCTCGTCGGCGCGCGCAGCGCCGGAAGCGAGAACCTCCGGCGGGCGTTCGGCGACTTCCTCTGTCGGCGCTGGAACGGCAGTCACGCGGACGAACTGACTAACGTGACCGTCTACTACGTCGAACAGCCGACCCGGTTCGACGGCCCGGAACCCACGAGGCGCGTCGAACTCGCGCACCGAACCTGTCCGACCGGCGCGTGAGCCGCGGTCCGACTGCCGTCCGTCGGTGCGGGCCGTGTCAACTACCGTCGGACGACGAACGCGAAGAGTAACACCCTTATTGTGGCGTCGAAAAGAGGGAAGTGAGCGCTGGCGTCTCGACGTTCGAGACGGGTGCGCCGGTGTCTCCACCGAGTGTAACGAGGTGGAGGCTCGGCGCGAACGAACAGCGTGAGTGAGCGCCGGTGGTCTAGTGGTAGGACCTGAGCCTTCCAAGCTCATGGCCCGGGTTCAAATCCCGGCCGGCGCATTCTGCGAGGAACGAACGTGACGAGCGAATGCGTTACGACGGGATTCTGAACTAGCGAGCGAACGACAGTGAGCGAGCGAAGTTCGGATCCCGGCCGAGTTTTACAAGCCAGAGCGTCTCGTGTGTGGGACTCGTGCGCGGAATCAAGTCGCTCCGGCGGCGGGTTCGCGCGAATCGGGTCGTCGTCGTACTCGGGACCATCCGCCGGGAGATTCGCGAACAGAACATCCCGTTGCTCGCCGGGAGCTTCGCGTACCACGCTCTCGTGTCGCTTCTACCGCTCCTCTTTCTGCTGTTCGTCGTGACGGGGTTCGTCGTGGACGAACCGCTGGCCGTGTTCGTCGTCGAGAGTACCGAGCGATACTTGACGCCGGGCGAGACGCTCCTCGTCGCGGACGTCATCACCGACGACCAGAACCGCTTCCGCGCGTCGGCGTTGAGCGTCGGGGTGTTGCTGTGGAGCACGCTCAAGGTGTTCAGACGGCTCGATACGGCGTTCTCCGCGGTCTACGGGACGACGGGCGAGGACTCGCTGGTCGACCGAATTCGCGACGGAGCGGTGGCGTTCTTCGCGGTGACGTTCGCGGTGCTGGCGTTCTACGGTGCGACCGTCGGACTCGGAGACGTTCGCAGCTTCCCGGGGTTGGCGTTCCTCCGTTCGCTGGTGGTCGTCCTCGGAGCGACGGTGGCGTTCCTCCCCCTGTACCTCCTGTTTCCCGACGTGGACGTCTCCGTCGCCGAGGCGATTCCCGGGGCGGTGGTCGCGGGCGTCGGGTGGGCGTCCCTCCAGCGTATCTTCGCTCTCTACCTCGAACTGACGGGCGAGTACCGGACGTACGGCGTGTTCGGCGGGTTCATCCTCCTCGCTCTGTGGCTCTACCTCGCGGGACTGTTGCTGTTGGGCGGCGCCGTCGTCAACGCGGTCCTCGGGGGGCGAATCGGGACCGCCGAGGAGTGACCGACCGCCGAACGGCGGTTCAGTTCATCGGTTCGAGTGCGGCATCTTCGCTCCTCTCGGGCGACCGACAGGGGCGAGCGGAGCCTCCGACCGAGGCTCACGAACTGGCCGGCACGTCCGACCGTTCACCGGTTCCGAGAGCGACCGTCGAGTCGTCCCGCGAGTTCTCCCTGCGACGTGAAGGCGTTAGAACCGCCGTCAGTCATCGCCCGCCTCGGAGTCGTCGCCGTCGAGCGATTCCTCCCGCGCCGACACGGGGTCGGCTCCGACCGACTCGCCTATCGACGCCGTCGGCGTGAGTGCCTCACCGTGGACGAGTTCGGGGAGGACGATGCGAATCGCTTCGAGCATCAGGATGAACACGATGGGAAGGAGGAAGAAGCCGTACCAGCCGAACAGCACCGGGCCGAGAAGGTACGCGAACATCATCATCACCATGTCGAGTTGGCGGCCCGTGATGTACGGCTGAAGGAACGTCTGCGGGAGGATATCGAGGAGGAGGAAGTAGGCGACGAGCACGCCGGCGACGAACACCAGTTGGTTTCCGCCGAGGCGAATCGCCTGCAGACCGAGGTAGCCGACGACAGGGAGATAGATGACTTTCCCGACGACGATGGGAATCAGGCTGGCGACGCCGGTGAGGAACGCGAGCACGAAGACCATGGGGACGCTGAGTCCCGACGGCGCGAGGACGTTCGTCCCCCAGTAGGCGGCCGCCGCGATGATCGCCATGACGACGACGAAGAGGAAGTTACCGAAGAAGACGGATTCGAGGTCCTCGTCGACGGCCGAGGCGTACGCGTAGGCCGTGGTGTCCCCGCCGCCGAACAGTCGGCGGAGGGCGTCTGAGAGCTCCTCGTCGTTCTTCAGGAGGAAGTACGAGAGCGTCACCGCGAGCGCCAGCAGCAACAGCGTGCTGATGATGGCCGATACCACCTGCAGCCCCGTCTGAAGGACCTTCTGAAGCGTCTGCTGGGGGTTCGTGACGAGCTGCTGGGGATTTTGAAGAACCGACGCGAGCGTCCGGCGCTGTTCGCTCCCCAACGGTCCGATACCGAAGTACTGCTCGACGAGAGCGAGGGGGCCGGTGACACCGCCGAGCGACTGCTGAATCTGCTGGAACAGCTGAAACCCGGCGAAGGACACGAGTGCGAAGATCGGGAGAAGGACGACGAGGAGCGTCAGCGCGGCCGAGATACTGTCCGACCCGAGGGTCGACTTGAGCCGTTGGTAGATCGGACGGGTCGCGTAGTAGCCGAAGACGCCCAGTACGAACATCCCGACGAACGAGTAGGCGATGAACGCCGCCGCCGCCGCGAGTACGAGGATGAACACCCACCAGCCGATACGGGCCCGGTCGTCCGGCGGTTCAAATCCGACGATTGACATATCACTCTACGAGTAGCGCTCTCACGTCCGAAACAGTTGTGGCAGTGCGCCGGCCGGCCGGAGGACGCTCAGTGCAGGTCAGGGCGGGGGAAAATACCTTTTATGAGAATCTCCTCACCACGACGGAGAGGTTCGTCGCTCCGCGTTCCGGCCGTGACGCGTCAGGAGGACTCGAACTCGACTTCGAGTTCCGCCTCCGCGTCGGCGGCGACAGTGACCTTCAGTTTCGTCGCGTTCCGGGGCACCGAGACGGTGAAACTCCCCGTCTCGTCGGTGGTGCCGACCCGTTCGCCGTTCACCGCGACGGTGACGTCGGCGACGGGAGAGCCGTCTCGCGTGATCGAGAGGGTGGCGTTCTCCCCTCGTTCGACCGCGTCCGCGAACGAGGCGTTCAGTTCGGCCTTCGAGGAGGTGTTCTCGGCGGTGTTCCCCTCTTCGTACTCGTATTCAGCGGCGTTCCGGTCGTCCGAGTCGTCCACGCTGTCGATGCGGACGTCGGTACCGGATTCGGAGATAACCGGCTTGAGGATGTACTTCCCGCTCTTGCCCACCTCGACGATGGTGATGTCGAAGACGAAGTCGACGGACTCGCCGTCATCGACGGTGAACTGCTCGGTTATCTGGAGTTTCCCGCTCGGAAGCTTCACGTGCTGGGACGGTCCGTCTTTCAGCGTCGCGTTGACCTCCGACACGTAGACGAACACTTTGTCGTAGGACCCGTTCGAGACGTCGAACGACGCGAGTCTCGCCGCGTTGTCGCCCTGAAGTTCCGTCAGGTCGACCGTCCTGTTGTCGACGTCGTACGTCTTCCACCCCTCTCTCTCGTCGCGGCGGTCGTCCGCTTCGGACTCGGCAGTTCCGTTCTCGTCGTCCGCCGTCCCGTCGCTCGACCCCGAGTCCGTCTCGCTCCAGACCGGGTGCAGACCGATGCGCGTGATGGTGACGTTGACGTGTTCGAACTGCGAGATGGCGTTCTTCTCGTCGCTCACGTAGAAGTTGAGTCTCCCCTGCCGGTCGTTCGCCGAAGTTCCGGTGGTCGTCTCCGCCGTCGGTTCGGTTGTTCCGGCGTTCGCCGTCGACTCGTCCGTCGCCGGTGCGTCCGCGCCGCCTCCGAATCCGCCGACGCATCCGGCCAGAAGGACCATCGCGGCGAGTAGTATCGTTTCCGTAGCGCATCTTTACATTCTTATTTAGATGATGGTCTCGTCCGGCGGTAGACCCTTCGTCTTTGACGCCGAATTCACCCCAGTTCGGCTGAGTAGCCCCTCGCAGTCGTTTGGGAACGCGCCTCGCCGCGACGACACGCGCTCGTACTACTCCGCGTCGTCCCCGAGTTCTCCGTACCGGTGCGTAAGCGGCGTCGCGGTCAGGCCGTGCGCGAGAAGCGACCCGCCGACGAGCAAACTGCCCGCCGTCCACGCGATTTCCAGTTCGGTCTCGCGCACCGCGAGGAGGGAGTAGAATATCGCGGCCACGCCGATTGGTCCGAACCACCCGGCGAAGAGCGCGGCCCGGAGGTCGTCGATGGGGTCGACGTACCGTCGGAGGAGGAGAATCATCGGCAGGCGGCGGAACGCCAACACGCCGCCGACGAGTACCGCGCCGCGCCATCCGAGCGTCGCCCACCCCACCCACGGGATGGACATGCCGAAGAAGACGAAGACGGGGAGCGTGAACAGGCGGTTGAACACCTCCTCTACGCGTTGTTCTCTCGCCTCGTCGCGCGGGTTGGCCTGCCAGTTGTACGCCGCGCCGGCGACGAACACCGCGAGGATACCGTCGCTTCCGAGGAGCTTTACGAACCCGAGGACGGCGAAGGTCAGCGCGATGGTGACGGTGAGCACCGACGCCTTCTCGACGTACCGTCGTTCGCTGGTCCAGCGTTCGACGCGTCCGACGGCGCTCCCGATGAGCGCTCCGAGGACGACGGCGCCGCCCACCTCCCAGACCAGCGTCGAGACGACCCACTCGCTCAGCGCCGCCTCAACGGGGTATCTGAGTATGAGGAGCGGGAGAAAGACGAAGAGGTACGCCGCGCCGTCGTTGATGCCCGCCTCGCCCGAGAGGAAGTACCGGAGGCGTTCGGGGATGTTCTCCGCCGCGGTTCGGCCGACGACTATCGTGTTCGCGAGTACCGGGTCTGTCGGCGTGACCACCGCGCCGACGAGGAGCGCGGTCCACGGCGGGAGCGAGAGGGCCGCGTAGGCGACGAGGGAACTGGCGAGCCACATGAACGCCATCCCCGGTCCGAGGACGGCGGCCAACGCCCGCGCCCGGCGACGGTAGTACGACGGCGGAAGGCGCAACGCGATGCTCGTGACGGCGACTGCGATAGTCAGTCGGGCGACTTGTTCGAGGACCGCCCTCGGCGGTCCCAACGGCGTCAGGCGGAGGACGTCGAATCCGACCGGACCGAGGGCGACGCCGAAGACTACCGCGACTATCGGTTCCGACGGGAGGTAGGCGCTGGCGCGGAGTGCGCCGACGACGACGCTCAGGAACAGGACGAGTCCGCCGATCAGCGCCAACCCGAGGTTCAGCTTGCTCATGGGGGAGAGAGGCGACGGTCAGCGCCGAACGACGGGACGAGTCGGCGCGACGCGCCGCGAACCGCCGCCTCCATGTCGTCGGTCAGTCGTCGCCGTCGTCCTCGTCTCCGTCGGCGTCAGCGTCGTCCTCGTCTCCGCCGTCGCTCTTCTCGTCGAACCGTTCGACGAGGGCGTCGACGAGGTCCTCTTGGCTCTGGTTCGCTTTGATGTCGGCCTCCTTCGCCATCGACTGCAGTTCGCGGTAGGAGATGTTTTCGAGCAGTTCGCGGTACGTCTCGCGGCGAACTTCGTCCGGGTCCACCGATTTCGGACTCTGCCCTTCGGCCTCCGATTCGGCTTCGGCTTCGGCTTCGGCCGCTTCGGCCTCGGATTCGACCTCCGATTCCGTCTCCTCGTCCGTCTCGTCCGCGCGTTCGAGCGTGTCCTCGACGGTGCTCGCGGCCTCCGAGACGGCTTCCTGCACCTGTTCGCCGGCGTCATCGGCCCGTTCTTTCGCCTCCTCGCCGGCGTCTTCGGCCTCTTGTTTGACTTCTTCGCCTGCGTTTTCGACCTCTTCTTTGGCCTCTTCGCCCGCGTCCGTCGCCTCCTCGACGACGCTTTCGGCGCTCTCCGCCGTCTCGTCTACGGCCTCCGTCGCCGACTCTGCGGCGTCGCTCTCGGCGTTCCGAATCGACTCCTGCAGGTCGGCGAACGTGTTCTTGACCGACTCCTTGTCGCCGAGGGACTCCTGTATCGAGTCCGCGAGCGTCCGCTTGAGTTCGCCGGCGATTTCCGCCGGTCGCTTCCCCTGTTCGACGCCGTGACGGACCGTTTCGTCCACCGTCGCGCCGAGTCGCGCGCCGAGTTCGCGGCCCGCCCGAGAGCCGAACTTCCGGCCGACCTTCTTGCCCATCTTCTGGCTGTCTATCTGCGATTCGATTTCGTCGGCGATGACGCTCTTCAGCCCCGTGTCGCCGTCCGAGGTGTCGCTGCTCATGCGTTCGCCTCCTGCGGCGAGTCGTTCGCGCCGTCACCGCTTCCCAGCGACTGCGCGTCGCCGCCGACCCGTTCGAGCATCTCGCCGACGAGCACGTCGCCCGCGAGCTCTCCGAACAGAGCGCCGAGGACGCCGCCCAGCCACTCGCCGGCGCGCGCGCCGAGTCGTTCGCCGAGGCCGTCCTCCTCCGTGATGCCTTCCCACTTGGTGCCTTCGAGGGCTTCCTCGTAGTCGATGTCGCGGAGGAGTTCCGTCACGTCGATACGGTCGAGCATCGACCCGCTCATGCTTCGGCCTCTTGGTCCTCCTGTCCGGTCTCGGAGTAGTCCTCGCCCTCTTCGGACTCCCCCTCGTCGGACTCCGACTCCTCGCCTTCCGGCGTCTCCTCACCCTCTTGCTCGTCTGCGCCCTCCTCCTCGCCTTCGGACGCTTCCTGTTCGTCCTCGCCGACGTCCGTTCCGAACAACTGGTTGACGAGGCCGACGATGACCTGCGTCAGGATGTCCTGCAGGGGGAGCTCGTCGGTAACGTTCTTCGCCATGCTGCGAATCTTCTCGCCCATCTCCGGCGCTTCGGGGAGCATATCCTTCATCGACGGGAGCGCATCCGAGAGGCCGCTCGTGAGGTCACCGGGTTTGTTGAGCAATCCGGCGATGGCGGAGAGGAGGTTACCGACCAAGTTGCCCTCGCCCCGTTCTGCGGAGACGTCGAGCGTTAGCGTGTTGAGTTCGATGTCTAACCCGAGGAGGTTCAGGTGCAGTCCCTCGAGGTTGAACAGGAGAACCTCCGTTTCGTTCTCGTCGTCGTCCGCTCCTTCCTCGTCGCCTTCGTCCGCTCCTTCCTCTTCGTCGCCTTCCGCCTCGGAACCTTGCTCCTCGTCACCGTCGGAGGCTTGCTCTTCGTCGCTCTGTTCCTCCGTCTCCGCCTGTTCTTCGTTCCCTTCGGCGTCCGCGTTCTCTTGAGACGAATCGTCGGCGTCCGCTTGTTCTTCGCCGCCGTCGGTCACGAGACAGCGGTTGACGTTCGCGGTTCGGCGTCGCCGGTCGGCGTTCGACGAGTCAGAATTCATGTGCTTTACACAACACGACGGCACGGAGCAAGCCGGTTTAGCCTGTACTTGCAAGCCCGCGCTACGCGGGGCGGCGTGCGGCATCACCGCTCGGAACGGACCGGGAGGAGTGCGCGAGAAGGGGTCGTGTCCGGCGTACCGTCGCCTACGACGGCAGCAGCTCGATGCCGTCGATCGCGGATTCGACGACCCGCCGCCGGGCGTCGAACTCGATGAGTCCGAGGTGCGCGAGCTTCGGCAAGTGCGTGTGATAGAGCGAGAGCGAGACGTTGTCGAACGTCTCGTCGGGTATCTCCGCGTCGTCCGACTCCGCCTCCTCGCGGGCGACGGCCCGCGCGAGCGTCCGTAACTCGATCGGCGTCCCGGCATCGGCTATCTTTGATAGAGCGGTACGGCGTCGACTGTTGGCGAGAGCCTCGAAGAGGTCGTCACGGGAGACGTGACTGGTCTCCGCCAGCGAGTCGGGTGGTGAGGGGGGGATGTGGTTGCTCATCTATCTACTCGTGGTCAGTCACCGGTGACCGGTGCTGCTTGTCCGAATAATGACGAAGACGGCCAATAGCGTGTGGGGTTAATATGATAGGCTCCGCTCGCGGAGCCAACGCCGACTGAGACAATCAAATGGTATAATCTATGAATATACCGGGATGTTCGAAGCGGTTATCCGCGCGGAAGCGACGTGTGCACCCCTCGGAATGTCCGTATTCCTTCAACGGAGATTTATCACCCATCGGCGTATGAGATCGCCTATGAGCCTCGAGGATTCTCACTCCGACTCCCTCGCGGAGACGCTCGGCGTCTTCGACCGGCGGGAGTCGCCTCACGTTCCGCTCACGACGAGCGAAGTCTGCGAGGCGTTATCGTGTACCCGCCGGACGACGTACGACCGACTGAACCGACTCGCCGACCGGGGAGACGTCGAGACGAAGAAGGTCGGCGCGCGCGGGCGGGTCTGGTGGCGCGCACCGCAGTCCTCGGGGGAGGGGACGGCCGAGGCGACGGAGACGACGGAGACCGACCCGGAGGAGGGGTACGAACCGCTGTTGCTCGACGTTCTCGACGACGCGGACGTCGGCGTCTTCGTCCTGAACGGCGATTTCGACGTCGTCTGGGCCAGCGAGGGCGTCGAACGGTACTTCGGACTCGACTGCGAGACGGTCGTCGGGCGCGACAAGCGCCGACTCCTGGACGAGGAGGTTCTCGACGCCGTGGCGGACCCCGACTCGTTCGCCGAGACGGTGCTCTCGACGTACGAGGACAACACGTACGCCGAGGAGTTCGAGTGCCGGGTGACCGCCGGAGAGCGTCGCGCGGAGCGGTGGTTGGAGCATCGAAGCCGACCCATCGAGTCGGGACGGTTCGCGGGCGGACGGGTGGAAATCTACTACGACATCACCGACTCGAAGCGACTGGTCCGGCAGTTAGAGCACTCTCACGCGGCCATCGAACGGGAACTCGACGAGGCGTTCGAGCGAATCGACGACGCGGTGTTCGCTCTCGACAGGGATGGGCGGTTCGCCTACCTCAACCCGCGGGCCGAACGACTGTTCGAACGCGACGCCTCCGAGGTGATCGGCCGGCCCATCGACGAGGTGTTCCCCCAGAACGAACTATCGGAGGGGTGCGAGGCGATCCGTCGGGCGGCGAGGACGCAGTCGTCGGTGACGTTCGAAGAGTACTTCGAACCGCTGGAGCGGTGGATGGAAGGGCACGTCCACCCCTCGGAGACGGGCACCTCGGTGTACCTTCGGGACATCGACGAGCGAAAGCGGCGCGAACGCGAACTGGAACGCTACGAGACGATATTCGACAC
Organism: Halopelagius fulvigenes; assembly: GCF_042662625.1. Lineage (GTDB taxonomy): Archaea > Halobacteriota > Halobacteria > Halobacteriales > Haloferacaceae > Halopelagius > Halopelagius fulvigenes. Next base: position 766,406 of record NZ_JBHSXH010000015.1, on the reverse strand, counting down.
CATCGACGACGCCATCTGCGTCTTCGACGAGGACGGATGTCTCGTGGAGGCGAACGACGCCTTCGAGACGTTGACGGGGTACCCGCCGGAGGAGTTCGTCGGCGAGATGCCGACGAGGGTGATCGCCGAGGGGGCGTTAGAGAGCGCCCTTGAGTACTGCCGAGAGGCGTTCGAGGGGGGCCGAGAGGTGGTGAGCGTCGACGCCGAGGTGGTGACGAAGGCGGGCGAACGCGTCCCCATCGAGTCCCGAGTCACGCGGTACTACCCCTGCGAGAACTCCCACCGGTGGATAGCGGTCGTCCGAGACGTGACCGCGCAGAAGGAGCAGTTAGAGCGGTACGAACGCCAACGCGAGCGACTCACCGCCCTCAACAGCGTCAACGCCGTCGTCAGGGAGATTTCCGACGCGGTAATCAATCGCTCGACGCGCGAGGAGATAGAGCGCGCGGCCTGCGAATCGCTCGCGTCCTCGGAGTCGTACCTGTTCGCGTGGATCTCGGGCGTCGATCCGAGGCGGGGGAAACTCACCCCTCGCGTCGAAGTCGGGGTCGAGGGCTACGTCGACGAGATAGACCTCTCGGACGCCCGGTCGCTGAACACGTTAGAGGAGAGCGGTCCGGCCAGTCGGGCCGTGCGGACCGGCGAGATACAGGTCGTCAACGACGCCTTCACCGACGAGGACTTCGCACCGTGGCGTCACCTCGCGCACGAGTACGGCTATCGGTCGGTCGCGGCCGTCCCCATCGAGTACGAGGGGACGACGTACGGACTCATCGGGGTGTACGCCGACCGCGAGGACGCGTTCGAAGAGGAGGAACGGCGCGCGCTCGGTCCGGTGGGCGAAATCGTCGGTCACGCCATCGCGGCCAACGAGCGAAAACAGGCGCTCATGAGCGACGAAGCCGTCGAAGTCGAGTTCCGGGTTCGGAACCCGTTCGGCGAGTACGGCGAGACGCTCCCATCCGACGGCGTGTTCCGCATCGACCGGACCGTCCCCCTCGACGACGGGACGTATCTGGAGTACGGGGTCGCCAGCGCGGACGTCCTCGACGTGCTCGATTCGCTCGTGGACGAGGTGCCCCACTGGCAGTCGCTGACGACGTTCGAGCGCGACTCCTCGCCCGACCGGTTCGAGCTGTACCTCTCGGAACAGCCCATCCAGTCGGCCGTCGCCTCCCTCGGAGGGTACGTCGAGTCGGCCGAGATGGTGGACGGGGACTTCGAGTTGACCGTCCACCTCTCCGTTTCGACGGACGTCAGGCGCGTCATCGACATCGTCCGGGAGACGTACCCCGACGCCGAGTTGGTCGCCCGACGGATGGTGTCCGTCGAGGGCGCGTTCCGAGACCGCCTGCGACAGGACTTCACGGATACGCTGACGGAGCGACAGCGCAACGCCCTGGAGACGGCGTACTACTCCGGATTCTTCGAGTGGCCTCGGGAGAGCTCGGGCGAAGCGGTCGCCGAGTCGCTCGGCGTGAGCGCGCCGACGTTCCACCAACACCTCCGGAAGGCGGAGAAGACGCTGTTCCGACAGTTGCTCGCCGACCGGCCCGTGACGAGTCGGTGACGCGGCGACCGCGACTCCGAGACGCTTAAACGGCGAAATCGGGGCGGAAGAGGCCTGTATCCCTCGCCCCACCCGATTCTCGGCTGGCGAGACGCGGCTGACAAGTTGATAACGCCTCGGCCCGTAGAACGCTCGATGACATACAGCCTCGTGCCCCTGTTCCCGGGTATCCCCGGCGGACCGGAGATGCTCATAGTGCTCCTCATCGTCGTCCTGCTGTTCGGCGCGAACAAACTGCCGAAGCTCGCGCGTTCGACCGGACAGGCGATGGGCGAGTTCAAGCGCGGACGCGAAGACATCGAGACGGAACTCCGCGAAGCGACGGCGACGTCGGACGACGCCGAGAACGACGTGGAGACGGAGACGGAGAGCGAGACGGACGACACCGACCGCACCACCGCGGCCTGAACGACGCTCACACCGACAGCGACGCGGCATTCGTTTTTCTCTCGAACGCGGTATCCCCGCGAGCCGACGGCCTCGCGGGAGCGACGGACGAGGCGTCCGGACGGCGACGGGTACGTCGCGTCAGTCGCCCGGCGTCGGCGACGCCGCCTCCGCCTTCTCCAACCGGTAGTACGTCGCGACGAACACGCCCGTCGCCACGAGGATGAAGCCGGCGGCGGTGAGGAACGCCGCCGTCGTGGAGACGAAGTCCTTGATGGTGCCGACGAGAACCGGCCCCACCACCTGTCCCACCTTCCAGGAGGTGGAGCGAAGCGACATGCTCGACGCCACGGAGTCGAACTGCTCGCCCTCCTCGACGAACAGCGCCATGCTGGCGGGGAGGCGGATGCTGTCGGCGACGCCGAGGAGGCCGTACGCGCCGAACAGCGCGAAGAACGCGCCGCCGAGCCGTTGGGTGTCGCCGAACGCCGAGAACGTGATGGGCTCTACGACGCCCTCGAAGAACAGCGCGAGGGGGATGAGCGCCGTCCCGACGCCGTAGAGGAGTGCGCCGGCGGCGACGAACCGGTGTCTCCCGCCGAGGCGGTCGGTCAGATCGCCCATGTACCCCTGCGCGAGCGTCTTCGTCAGTTTTCCGCCGGCGAGGATCCAACCGATGGCGAAGGCGTTGATGCCGAACTCCACGCGGGCGAAGATGGGGAGGAAGATGATGACGGCCATCTTGCCGACGCTGAACGCCAGTCGGAAGAAGACGAGCGAGCGAATCATCGGCCGACCGAGCAGAGCGCGGAGCGTCTCGACGCCCGTCGCCTCCTCGGGGTCTTTCGTCCCGCCGGGGTTCGACCGGAGGTAGCGCCACACGAGGAGGAACGCGACGACGGTGACGGCGCTAAGGACGGCGTACGTCAGCGCGAAGTCGTATGCGTACAGCAGGTAACCGCCCACCACGTCGCCCGCGAGACTGGAGAACGCCGCCACCTGGTTGTACCCGCCCAGCCACCGACCGCTGGCGTCCTCCGGGCTGATCTCGCCGACGACCGTCGAACCGGTTATCCAGAGCATGCTCGCGCCGAGTCCCTGAAGCATCCGCACGAGGATGACGTGCGTCGAGTTCTGAACGAGGGTGAAGCCGAAGAAGACGAGGACGTTGAGGGCGAGGCCGGCGAGCAGATAGCGCTTGGCGTTGCCGGTGTCTATCTTCCGCCCGAGGGGGAGGACGATGAGCAGTTGGACGATGGCGAAGGCGGTGCCGAACAGTCCCTCGACGAACCCCGTCGTGTCGAACTGCTCGGCGTAGAGCGCCAGTGCGATGAGTATCGTCGAGTACGCCTGACTCCGCGCGAACGCCGTTCCCGCGAGTGCCGCGAACTCTCGGTCGCGGAAGAGCGCCACGGTTCCGCCGCCTCGCGAGCCCATCGTCGGTATTCGAATCGAAACGGGGTTGTTTGGTATAAATCACACCCTACGGGAAGGCTACGCGGTGTTTCGTCGCGAGAGACCGGTCGCTCGGGGCGGTAGTGTCGATGAGGTATGAGTGTGGACGACGGGTTTGCCCGGCGTTCCGGCACGGGTAGTCCCGGTTGCCTCCTCCACCCCGCGATCCTCCGAGCGACGCACGTTCGGCGGTCCGTTGCTCGCTTCCGCGCCTGGCGGGGTATCACCGATTAACCGCGTGCAGCCGACCCTGCGGTCGGCTTCCGCGGTCCGCTGTCCCCGAAGGACGAGGCTTCGACGTTGGCTCCCGGGGCCCGCGCCGGTCTGACCGGACGCCCCCGGTTTCGGTCCCCGCTAAAGGCCGAAATTGCGGGAAATGGGCAGGGCCTGGCTGCCCGACCTAGTCCACCTCTACCTATCCGGTCGCCACATAAGGGGCTTTCGACTCGGGGTCGCCTCAATCGGCGGACGGCGGGGAGGCGGGAGAACGCCACCGACGGTGCGTCACTTGAGGGTCCCTCGCGCGTACGCGCCGCCGGCGACGGCGACGACGGCGGCGACGGCGACGACGGCCCAGCGGTGGTTCTCTATCCACGCGTACTCGGCCGGGAAGCTGAACACGAGGTTGGGGTCTATCGACACCGCCCAAAGCAGGGCGAACCCGAGCATCGCAAGGCCGACGACGACGACGAGTCCGGCGACGGTGGCGGGGTCGGTTCGGCCCTCCCTGCCGGCGAGGAAGACGACGACACCGAGCAACCCGAGGAAGCCGACGACGGAGACGCCGACGGGCCCGGCGGCGTAGTAGGCGGCCACGCCGACGCCCGACTGCGTGACGAGAAGCGCCGGGGCGAACACGACGGCGGCCAGAAGGAGGCAGGCGACTGCGCCGACGGCCGACGCGACGGACTCGGTGTTCATAGTCGGCCGTCGGAACGCTGTTTTGTTAAAGAATTCGACACGCGATCGGAAGGGAAATCGGTAAACGGGTGGCCGGTAGTTTCGGAGTATGGAACGCGTAGCAGTCATCGGCGCGTCGATGACCCAGTTCGGGCAACGCGACGCGTGGATACGCGAGTTACTCGCGGAGGCCGGACAGGCCTGTCTCGACGACGCGGGCGTCGCGCCGGACGAGGTAGAACACCTCTACGTCTCCAACATGGCGAGCGGAGAGTTCGAAGGACAGACCGGGGTTCCGAACGCTCTCGCGCAGGACTTGGCGGCGGTTCCCGCCTACACCGCCCGCATCGACCAGACGTCCTCCTCGGGCGGGGCGGGCGTCTACGCGGCGTGGCAGTCCGTCGCCTCCGGCGCCTCGGAGATGACGATGCTCGTCGGCGGCGAGAAGATGACGCACCGTTCGACGGCGGAGGCGACGGACGTCATCGCCTCCCTCACGCACCCCGTCGAGTACAAACACGGCGTCACGCTCCCCTCCTTCGCCGGTCTGACCGCGCGCCTCTACCTCGACACGTACGACGCGCCGCGGGAGGCCCTCGGGAGGGTGGCCGTCAAGAACCACAAGAACGGCGTGGACAACCCCCACGCGCAGTTCCAGAAGGAGGTGGACTTAGAGACGGTGCTGGAGTCGCCCGTTGTGGCCGACCCCCTCCGCCTGTACGACTTCTGCCCTATCACCGACGGGTCGGCGGCCCTGATGTTCTGCCCCGAGTCCGTCGCCCGCGAGTACACCGACGAGTACGCCGTCGTCTCCGGCATCGGCGGCGCGACGGACACGCACGTCGTCCACGAACGCGCGGACCCGACGACGATGGGCGGCGTCGTCAACTCCTCGGAGATCGCCTACGAGATGGCCGAACTCGGCCCCGACGACGTGGACGTGGCGGAACTACACGACATGTTCACCATCCTCGAGTTCCTCCAGTCGGAGGACCTCGGCTTCTTCGAGAAGGGCGAGGGCTGGAAGGCCGTCGAGGAGGGCGTCACGGACCGCGACGGCGAACTCCCCATCAACACCTCGGGCGGCCTGAAGTCGAAGGGCCACCCCCTCGGCGCGTCCGGCGTCGCGCAGGCGTACGAGATTTACAAGCAGTTGGTCGGCGAGGCGGGCGACAGACAGGTCGAGGCGGACGTCGGCCTCGCCTGCAACGTCGGCGGATTCGGTAACTGCGTCACCACGACCATCATGGAGGCACGACGATGAGCGACGAGAACCCCCCGATGGAGGCGTACCGCTACTCCGACGGCAGCATCACCTACCCCGGCCACCCGGTCGGCCCGGACGGCGAGGAACCCGTCGGAACCGTCGATCTGAGCGAGTACACCGCCGAGGTAGTCACGTGGACCACCTCGACGGCGACGCCGCCGGGCGTCCGCGAACCGAACTCGCTGGCCGTCGTCGAGTTCGACGTCGAGGGCGAACCCGTCCGCGCCATCGGGCAACTCACCGTCGCGAACGCCGCCGACGAGGGAGCGGTCGAAATCGGCGACGAGGTGCGGCCCGTCTACTGCGAGGAACTCCGCGACCCCGACGCGGGCATCCGCGAGAGGGAGAGTCAGGAGTGGGACGGCTACCGGTTCGAACCGGTCTGACCCCCCGCCGACCGAATCGAGGGGATTCGATACGCCCGTAGTCCGCACTCCGGGACATGGACACCGTCGGACGCTCCCCGAACGTGCGGGGGACAGGCCCTCGTCGTGTTTCTCGTCCTGTTCGGGTGGGAGTACCTTCGGAGCGTCGAGTCGTGGCGAAGTCCGCTCGCCGTCGCGGTTCTGTTTCTCCTCATCACGCTGGCGATAGACGGGGCCAGACGGAAACTCAACGAGTGACCGACGGCCCGTTCACTCCCCGAGAATCTCCGTCCCGAGGCGGACGCGGAGGTACTCGTCGAGTTCGCTCCGAGTTGTCGCCAGGTCGAGTTCGCCGTCCGTCGTGGAGTGTCTGAGTGCCGCCCCCTGACACGTCGTCACCACGAACTGCGCGACTCGCTCCGGGTCGGCGCCCCGGAACGTCCCCTCCGCGACGCCCTTCCGAACGATATCCGCGATGTGCGACACGAACACCGGGTCGGTTTCGGTGAACCGCCGCCTGAACGCCTCGTCGTGCGGTGCCTGCCCCCGAAGCGCCGTTAGCGCGCGCACGAACGCGTCCTGTTCGTCGGACATCGCCGCCGGCAGGAGGCGGTCCACCGTCTCTCGGAGTCGTTCTCGCGCGTCGTGCGGCGGTTCTGCCTCGAACTCCGACTCGAAGTGCTCCAGCATGAACTCCAGGAAGGCGACGAGGAGTTCGTCCTTCCCGTCGTAGTGCTGGTAGATGAGCGACTTGCTCTTCGGGAACTCGTCGCCGATTCGCTGTATCGTCAACTCGGAGTAGCCGTGCTTCCGTAGCGCATCGTACGTTGCCTGCATCATCTCCGCGTGGGTGTCCTCCGCGGCGGAGCGGAACGGGTCCGACATGGTCGTGGTGAATGAATATTCATTAATAAGGTATATGCATTGTCACTTCCTCTTCGAACCCGTGAACGCAATCGACGCGCAGCACGTCCAGTTGACGTACTCGGACGGGACCGAGGCCGTGCGGGACGTGACGCTCGAAATCCCGGAGGGGGAGTTCTTCGGCTTCCTCGGCGCGAACGGGGCCGGGAAGACGACGACTATCAAGGTGCTGACGACGCTCCTGAAACCGACCGGCGGGAGCGTCACCGTCAACGGGTACGACGCCGAGACGGAGTCGCGCGCGGTGCGGGAGTCCATCGGGTACATGGCCCAAGAGACGAGCATCGACCCCGAGTTGACGCCCCGCGAGAACGTCCGCTTCGCTTGCGAGGCGTACGGCGTCTCGCCGACCGACCGCGGCGACCGAATCGACGACCTGTTAGACCTCGTGGACCTCGCGGACGTGGCGGACAAGCGCGCGAAGGACTTCTCCGGCGGGATGAAGAAGCGCCTCGACGTCGCCACCGCACTCGTCCACGAACCGCCCATCGTCTTCCTCGACGAACCGACGACGGGACTCGACCCGAAGGCGCGCAACCGCCTGTGGGACTACTTCCGGGAGATAAACGACCGCGGCACGACGGTGTTTCTCACGACCCAGTACCTCGAAGAGGCCGACCACCTCTGCGACCGCATCAGCGTCATCCGGGGCGGCACCATCGTCGCCTCGGGGTCGCCCGCCGAACTGAAGTCCCGCGTCGGCGGCGCGGTGCTCGAAATCGAGTTCGAGGACCCCGACGCCGAAACCCTCGAACGCGCCCGAGAGATAGCGGCCGAATCGAAGATATTCGACGGCGCGGCCGTCGAAACGACCGACGAGGGCATCACCGTCCGGTCGGCGGAGGCCCGGCGGCGCGGGACCGACCTCCTCGTCGCGTTGAGCGAGGCGGGGTTCACCGTCGTCGGGTTCAACGTCCGCGACCCGACGCTGGACGACGTGTTCCTCGAAATCACCGGCGACGGACTCGACGGGGCGGACGGCAAGGGCGAGGACTCCGCGGTGGCGGAGGTGGCCGAATGAGCGCCGACGCCGGGGCGGGGCGGAAGGCGACCGGAAACGGCTTCCTCCGGGACACGTGGATAAACCTGAAACGGTGGGTGCTGAAGACCACCCGCAACCCGTTCGTGATGACCGTCTCCCTTTTGAACCCGATAATCTTCCTCGTGCTGTTCACCGAGGTGTTCGGGCAGATTACGGGCGGGGCGATACGCCAGAGCGTCGGCGCGGAGGTGAGTTACGTCACCTACCTCGTCCCAGCCATCGTCGTCCAGACGTCGCTCATCGCTGCCACCACGTCCGGCATCGGCCTCGTCGAGGACATCGAGAACGGGATGTTCGAGAAGGTGCTCGTCTCGCCGATGCACCGCGCGGCGGTGTTCCTCGGGAAGTCGCTCTCGGAGGTGCTCCGCATCGTCGTCCAAACCTCCATCATCCTCGTCCTCGGGTACGTCCTCCTCTCCCTGGACACGGGCGCGTCGTTCGGCGACTACGTCGCCACGGGCGTCCTCGGCGCAGTCGGCATCGTCGGCGTCGGCATCGTCTTCTCCGTGTGGTTCACGGCGTTCTCGAACATCACGGCGCTCGTCACGCGCGACCAGGAGTCCACCATCATCGGCGTGAACCTGCTGCAGTTCCCGCTCCTGTTCCTGTCGAGCGCCTTCCTCCCCCTGGAAATCCTGCCGGGGTGGGTCCGGACGTTCGCCGCCCTCAACCCCATCACCTACGGCGTGGACGCCGCGCGCGCCCTGATGCTGGGGCAGGACGTAATGACCGTCGTCGAGGTGACGGCCTTCGGCGGCATGTGGAACACGCTCGTCCCAGCCCTCGCCGTTCTGGCCGCCCTCGACGCGGTTCTCGGCGCCGTCGCCGTCTACTTCCTGAACCGCGCGTCGAGTTCGGAGGTGGAGTGAGCGGAGCGCACGGCGGACGACCGAGTAGTACCACCAACGTATACATTCCCGAAGCGCCCACGGGAGGACGTGATGTTCACAGACGGCGGGAGCGTCTCGGACGCCTACGGCGCGTACGCCGAGGCGCGCGAGGAGGCACGGTTCACCGACTGGCTCCGCGAACGCGCGGAACCGGCGTGGTCGAACGCGACGGCGCACCGGTTCACGCGCGAACTGGGGCGCGACGAACTCGACGACGAGGCGTTCCGGCGGTATCTGGTGCAGGATTACGCCTTCCTCGAAACGCTCGTCGGGACGTTCGGACACGCCCTCGGGGACGCGCCGACGATGGCGTCGAAGGCGCGACTCGCGGAGTTCCTCGGGACGCTCACCGCCGAGGAGAACGACTACTTCGAGCGCTCCTTCGATGCGCTCGGCGTCCCGGAGGCGGAGTACGCCGACCCGCAGACGACGCCGACGACGCGGGCGTTCGAGGACCTGTTGCGCCGGGCCGGAGCGGAGGGCGGGTACGCCGAAGCCCTCGCCGTCCTCGTACCCGCCGAGTGGGTGTATCTGGAGTGGGCCGACGCCGTCGACGGCGAGTCGCCCTCGCGGAGTGGATAGCTCTCCACGCCAACGAGGAGTTCGAGGCGTTCGTGGGCTGGCTTCGCTCGGAACTGGACCGGGAGGGCGAGGCCGCCTCGCCCCGCCGTCGACGACGACTCGAACGGCTCTTCCGCCGGACCGTGGAGTTGGAAGTCGCGTTCTTCGAGTCGGCGTACGACGCCGACGGGTCGGCCTCGTCGAGTTAACAGAGGTCCCTGAGGGCCGCCGCCGTCGCCCGTTCGTCCACCGTCGCCACGTCGCACTCCTCGCCTTCGCACGGGTCGCCCTCGCAGGGGTCGCAGGGGACGATATCGACCATCGACTCCATCTCGCGGAGGAGGGCGATGAACCGCCGCCCCCGGGGCGTCAGCGAGTACGTCGTCGTCGGCGGCGAGGTGGGTCGAACCTCGCGTTCGACGGCCCCGAGGCGGCGGAGTTCTCGCAGTCGCTCCGAGAGCGTCTTCGCCGTTGTCCCTTCGAGGCGGCGCTTCAGTTCGTTGAACCCCGCGTCCTCCTCGTCGAGGAGTCGGAGCACGTGGAACGTCCACTTCCCCGAGAGGACGCCGTGGAGTTCGTGCCACCGTCGCTGCCACGCCTCGCCCCCGCCGGGTCGCGTCTCGGTCATACACGGAGAGAGGCGGCCGCGAACCTAAACCCGCGCGGGCGGTTTCCGCGGAGAAACCGCCTCCGCGGCCGAGTCCTGAAGCGCCGTCACCGACTCTCGTCGGCGTCGTCGCCCTCGTCGCCCTCGTCGCCTTCGGCGTCGGAGTTCTCGCTCTCGCCGTCGGCGTCCGCTCCGTCCTCGCCTCTCGGCGGTTCCGAGTCCGACGCCTCGGGCGAGGCCGACTCGCCGCGAATCTCCCGCCGTATCGACTCCAACTCGGCCTCCACGTCCACCTGCGGCCTGTCGTCTTCGGGTTCCGCCTCCGCGGCGTCCTCGTCGCCGTCGCTCCCCTCGCTCTCGTCGGTCACGTCGATGGTGACCGACTCGCTCCGCCCCCGCGTTCGGTCCTCCCGGGCGTCTCCGTCTCGGGGGTCCCGACCGGTTCGCTCGCCGCGTCGACTCTCCCCGTCCGCGTCGCGTCGCCGTCGCTCCGCCTCGTCGATGCGCGCCTCTATCTCGGCGACGAGTCCGCGCGCCTCTTCGAGGACGGAGCGCGACTCCTCGTCCTCGGGGAGGTCGGCCTCCGAGAGCGCGGTTCGCATCTCCGAGAGCGCGGCGTCCACGCCGTCGAGGGCGTCCCGACCCATCCGGCTCCCCGCGAGTCGGTCCACCGCCGTCCGGTCGCCGTCACGGGCGTCGCCGAGGAAACCTCGGCGGCCCGACGGACCCCGTCCGTCGGCGTCGTCGAACGCCGACCGCCCCGGGTCGACGAGTCTGAGGACGCGCCGCAGGAGTTCGAGCGACCGGACGGTCGCCTCCAGGGTGGCGACGACGGTGGGGATGGTGTACTCCTCGGTGAATCGCAGGAGTTCGCCGACGCTCGGCGGGCGCGGAAGCGGCGACTCCCGCCGCCCGCGACGTTCGCGGCGGCGGTCCTCGGGTCGTCGCTCGCCCTCTCGGCCGCCGCCGCGGTCCCATCCTCCCCGTTCCGGCGGTCTGTAGCCGTAGCGGTCGCGTTCGCGGTCGGTCGGTCCCCGCCCGCCCCGCGCGTCGAGTTCCCGGCGGAGGTCTCCGAGCGTCGATTCGAGGTCCGAGAGGAGGTCCGCGAGTCGCTCGTCGGATTCCGTCCGACGGTCCGACGAACGTCGTTCGTCGGCGTCGTCGCGGCCGTCGTCGCGTCGTGGACTCATGGCTCGCCCTTCGACGCGGACCGAGAAAAAGGGGCGGCCGCCGTCAGTCGAACGTGCCGCGGTGGTACTGCACGGGCCACTCGACGTCCTCGCCGAGTTCGTGGGCCGCCTCCAGCGCGAAGTAGGGGTTCCGGAGGTGCTCCCGCCCGCCGACGGCGAGGTCGGCGCGTCCGTTCCGGACGATGGCGTCCGCGTGTTCGGGTTCGGTGATGCCGCCGACCGCGCCGACGGCGATGTCGGTCGCCTCCTTCACGCGTTCTGCGTAGGGGACCTGATAGCCCGGCCCCGCGTGCGGAATCTGCTGGTCGGGGTGGGTGCCGCCGGAACTCACGTCGACGAGGTCCGCGCCCGCCTCCGCGAGGAGGGGGGCGAGGCGCGCCGACTGCTCTACGTCCCACGACTCGCGGTCCGGCAACCAGTCCGTCGCGGAGATGCGGACGAAGACGGGCTTCTCCTCTGGCCAGACGTCGCGGACCGCCTCCGTCACCTCGCGGACGAGGCGGGTGCGGTTCTCGAACGACCCGCCGTACTCGTCGTCGCGGTGGTTCGTCACCGGTGAGAGGAACTCGTGGAGGAGGTAGCCGTGGGCGGCGTGCACCTCGGCTATCTCGAATCCGGCCTCCAGTGCGCGTTCCGCGGCCGAGCGGAACTGGTCGATTACGGCGTCGATGTCCTCCGCGGTCATCGACCGCGTCTCGGGCGCGTCGCCCTCCTCGTAGGGGTAGGGGTCGTCGCTCGGCGCGATGACCTCCCACCCGCCCTCGTCCTCCGGAATCGGGGTCGAACCCTCCCACGGCGGTCGCTTGCTGGCCTTGCGTCCGGCGTGCGCCAGTTGGATCGCCGGGACGCTCCCCTGCGACCGGACGAAGTCCGCGACCGGCGCGAGGGCGTCGGCGTGTTCGTCGGACCAGATTCCCAGGTCGCCGGGCGAGATGCGGCCGCGCGGCGACACCGCGGTGGCTTCCGTCATCACGACGCCCGCGCCGCCGACGGCCCGACTGCCGAGGTGGACGAGGTGCCAGTCGCTCGCGAGTCCGTCCTCGGCGGAGTACTGACACATCGGCGACACCATCACCCGGTTCGGCAGCTCCGTCCCTCGAAGCGTCAACGGCGTGAACAGCGAATCGGTCATCGTCGGTCGTTCGGGCGACGCACCAAAACCCCTACCGACCGCGGAAGTTCGCGCGGGGTTGACGGTTACCCGACAGATTTCGGGACGGTTCCTAAATCAATACGCTCATACCGACGCGTCCGTATCGCTCCTTCATGGAACCTACGGACGCTTGGGACTCGGGCGCCAGCGGTCCCGACGAATCGAACGCCACCGTCTTCGCGCACCAGACGTCTCCGGACCGGACTGTCTTCTCCGAGCGAGGGAACGCGGACGGATGGATAGCAGTCTCCGCGGACGCCGTCGTCTCCATCGAACGGTAACGACGCACGCCGGGCGCGCCGGACGAATCGCGCGGTAACGGCGCCCGAGCGGACGTTCTCGGCCGGAGGTGCGAACGTTCGTACGCGGGGCACACTCTCACACCGTGATGCATCGACGCATCGACTGAAGCGCCGCGGTACCGTCAAGTGCGTCCCCGACGAAGAGAGACCGCTGGCTGTCAGCATCCGTCACAGTACTCACCGCCAGCGTACGACCGAGTTCGTCCGTCGCGGGACCGTGTCATGGCCCGCGGCGATGGGTAGGGCGCCGGTCGGCACGGCCCCAAGCGTCTTCGCCTTCGGGTCGGACACGAAATCCGAAGGGAAACGCTCTTTTCGTACACGCTCCGAGTTCTCGCATATGAGCGACGGGGACGACGAGACGCCCGCCGAAGAATCGTCCGGAGCGGAAGATACCGACGAGTCGGTAGCCATCACGCCCGAGTCTCTGGAGACGCGCCTCGAAGAGGCGCGCGAGGAACTGGAAGCCGCCGAAACCGAGTCCGACCTCGACGACGTGGAGGCGAGACTCGACAGCATCGAGTCCGACTTCGATGCGGCCGAGTTCCCGGAATCCGACGAGGACGACGAGGAGGACGAGGACGCCGAAGACCCCCGCGAGGAGCTCGAATCGACCCTCTCGGAGCTTCGCGACGAACTCGAAGCGAAGCGCGGCCCCTACGGCGAAGACGTCGTCGAAGACATCGAGTCCGCGCAGTCGAAGATTTCCGACACCCGCTGGACCGAACGCGGCGAGGACGAAATCGTCGACGTCGTCGAGTCGTTCGCCGCCGACGTGAACGAGATTCTCGGCGCGTCCCTCACCGTCACCGGAGCGTCGGAGAGCGCCTTGATCGCGACCCTCGACGAGAGCATCACCGCCGTCGAACGGGCTGACCTCGACGCCGACGACGACGAGGAGACCATCGCGTCGCTTCTGGAAGCGACCGACGGACTGGAATCGGGACTCGAAGACGCCCAAGAGTGGGACGACTTGGAGACGAACGAGAAGCTCGAAGCGGAGGGGTACTACGACGTTCTCGGCCACTACAAGGACTATCCGCCCGAGTGGGCCGCACTCAAGGAGTGGGAGAAGCGCGGCCGCGTGGACATGATTCTGCTCGCGATGGACAGCCTCCAGTCGGACTTCATGGAGCGACACTGCATGGAGGCGCTCATCCGACTGGGCGACCCCGAGGCGTTCGAGGAGATGCACCAACTCGCCCAACGCCGCGACAAGCAGGCCATCAAAGCGCTCGGGAAGATGGGACGCGGCGCGGAGGAGGCCGTCGAAACCCTCGCGGAGTACGTCGACGCCGACTCCGACCCGCAACTCCAGAAGGTGACGTTCAAGGCCCTCGGCGAAATCGGCTCGCCGGACGCGACGCAGGCGCTGGCGGACAAACTGGAGATGGAGAGCGACACGGTGCGCCCGTTGGCCGCGCGCGCCCTCGGCCTCATCGGCGACACGCGCGCGGTGAAGCCGCTGACCGACTCCCTGAAGAACGACGAGAGTAACAACGTCCGCGCCGCCGCGGCGTGGGCGCTTCGCCAAATCGGAACCGACGACGCGCTGCAAGCGGCCGCGGAGTACACCGACGACCGCTCGTTCCTCGTCCAGAACGAGGCCGAGATCGCCGCCGAGTGGCTCTCCTCCGACGAGTCCGACGCCGCGGGCACCGAGAAGCCGACCGCGTAAGCGACGTTCCGACCTCTGCTCCCCGGTTCGACCGCCGGTCCCCGCCCCGTCGCGCGAGAACTCCGAAGTCGGCGAATCGACGGCGCCGGGCGTCTCGCCGCCTTCACCGAACCCGCGACGACCATAATTATTTATCGTTCACAACCCTACCGACGGACTATGAGTGACTGGCGAACGGGAGCGAAGGCCCTCGCCGTCGCCGCCGCGTTGGCCGCGCTGGAAGTCGTCTCGTATCGGACGCTGAAGCGGTACGGGAGCGGCCTCAACAGCATCCCCACGGTCGTCATGGAGGAGTTCCCGGACGTCGACCGGGAGTTGCTGGGGAAGTTCACCAGCTTCGACCCGGAGTTAGGGTGGAGTCCCCAACCGAACACGACGAAGCAGAAGGACACCGGCGAACACCTCCCCGGCGAGGAGGTTCGGACGGTGGTCACGTACTCGACGGACGAGTACGGGAGTCGGGTGTGCCCCGCGAGGGACCGCCGGGAGGAGGACGTTCGCGTCTCGACGTACGGCGACTCGTACTGCTTCTGCCGGGAGGTGGACGACGACGAGACGTTCCAGAACCACCTCGCCGAGAAGATAGACGCCCACGTCGGCAACTACGGCGGCGGGAACTACGGCCTCGACCAAGGACTCCTCCGCCTGAAGCGGAGGTACCCCGAGGACCCGACCGACTACGTGTTCATGGTCGTCACCGCGTCGTCCATCGCTCGCATCCTGAGCGTCTGGAAGCACTACCAGGAGTTCGGCAACGTCCTCGCGGTGAAGCCGCGGTACGTGCTGGAGGACGGCGAACTGCGACTCGTCGAGTCCCCCATCCGCGAGAGGGAGGACCTCCTCCACCTCGAAGACTACGCGGAGTTCCTCCGGAGCCACGACTACCACTACGAACACTGGTTCAAGCCGCACTTGGTGGAGTTCCCGTACGCGCCGGCCCTGTTCGGCGACTCCCGCCACCTGCGGTACGCGCTCTACGCGGCGCTCCGGGACGTCGAACGCGAGTACGGCGTCTCCGTCCCGGGAGTCGACCCCGGCGAGGGCCTGACCCGGACGACCGTCGAACTGGAACAGCCCCGGGTGAAGTACCACGAGGCGCTGTTCGACGAGAAGGAGGACCTGTTCTCCGCAATCGTCGGCGAGTTCGTCGAGTACGCCGAGGAGCGGGAGTTCACGCCGGTGTTCGTGATGGTCCAGCAACTCCGCTACGCGGCGTACGAGGAGGACCACGGCCCCATCTACGGCGACCTGCTGGACCGACTCGACGAGCGCTACCCGGCGCTCGAAACCGTCGACGTGGCTCGGCACCTGTCGGCGGACGGCGACGTGGAGTCGCTGTACGTCGAGCGAGGCGAGGGCGGGCACTACAGCCCGGAGACGAACGAGCGAATCGCGGAGGTTCTGCTCGACGAGGTGCTCGCCCGGCCGGAGAGCGGCCCCGAGATGGACCGGTGACCCGCGACGCCGACCGACGGCCGACGCCCGAGGGCGGCGAGAGCGACCCGTTCCGGCGTCGTCGGGGTCGGAGTCGCGGTCGAAGAGACGGGGTGACCGGACGGTGAACTTCCCGTTCGACCCGGCGCTCCAGTTGACCCTCGTCCTGATCGCGCTGGTCTCCGGCGTCGGCATCACGACCATCGGTCCGGGCGGCATCTTCGTCACCATCGCCCTCTACTCGCTGACGCCGATTTCGTCGGGGGAGGTGGCCGGCACCGCCCACCTGACGTTCGTCGCCACGGGTCTGCTCGCGAGCGCGATGTACACGTACTCCGGCGAGATGCACCTGAGCGGGAGTCGGACGATGGCGGCCATCCTGAGCGTCTCCAGCGTCGCCGGCGCGTTCCTCGGGGCGTACGCGAACTCGTTCGTCCCCCGCGACCTGTTCGGCGTCCTCCTCGGCGCGGTCGCGATGGTCACCGGCGTCGTCCTCGTCTACCGGGAGCGGCGCGGACTCAGCCCCGTCTACGACCTCGACGTGGCGACGACGATGGGACGGGTCGTCCTCGCCGTCCTCGGGTTCGGCCTCGGCGTCGCGAGCGGACTCCTGGGCGTCGGCGGCCCCGTCATCGCCGTGCCCGCCTTGGTGCTCGTCGGCGTCCCGATGCTGCCCGCCCTCGCCGTCGCGCAGGTGCAGTCGATATTCATCGCGGCGTTCGCCGCCTCGGGGTACTTCGTGCAGGGCAACGTCCTGTTTCCACTCGCCGTCCTCGTCGGTACGCCCCTGCTCGTCGGCGTCGTCGCGGGCTGGAAAATCGCCCACTTGGTCGACCCGGCCCGATTGAAGGTGGCGCTGGGCGCGGTCCTCTTCGCCGTCGGGCCGTACCTCGCGCTCTGACCGGCCGCCGAATTATACACTAACTTTTATGAAATTACCGCGTCAACATCGGCCGTTGGGTGGCGATTCATGGAAACGACAGCTAACCGGGTTCGGTATCGGGGGAGGATCGACAGATGAGCTCCGCTTCGGATCGGAGTTTCTTCACGCGCCTGGGCGACGGCGCGAGCCGAATCGTCCAGCGCTTCCTGCCGGACGCGTTCATCTTCGCGCTCCTGCTCACGTTCGCGACGATGCTTCTCGCCGTCGTCTTCACGAACAAGGGGCCCGGCGAGGTGGTGGCCCACTGGGGCCGGGGGTTCTGGTACGTCCTCACCTTCTCGATGCAGGCGTCTCTCGCCCTCATGACCGGGTGGGCGTTCGCCGACTCGCCGCCGATAAAGCGGGTGCTCCGACGCGTCGCCGACGTTCCGGAGACGCAGACGCAGGCGATATTCGCCACCGCGGTCGTCGGGATGGTGTTCGGACTGTTCCACTGGGGCGTCGTCCTCATCGCCTCGGCAATCTTCGCGCGCGAAGTCGGCATCGCGATGGAACAGAAGGGCGTAGACGTCCACTACCCGCTCTTGGTGGCGACGGCCTACGCCGGACTGCTCCCGTGGCACCAGGGGCTCTCCGGCGCCGCGCCGCTTCTCGTCGCGACGCCGGACCACTTCCTCGCGGGCCAGATCGGCGTCATCCCCGTCTCGCAGACGATTTTCAGCCCGGCCAACCTCGTCATCGTCGCGGGAGTCGTGCTGGTGACCGTCGTCCTCATGCCGCTCATGGCCCCGGACGACGATGAGGACCTGATAACCGTCCCGGAAGAGCAACTCCGAAAGGCCGAACAACCGGTCACGGACGGCGGCGCGGCCGTCCCGCCCACTCGTCTGCGCGAGGCCGGGTGGAAGTCCGCGCTGTTGGACAGCAAGGCCGTCTGCGTGAGCCTCGGCGTCCTCATCTGGATATACCTCGGCTACCTGTTCGCCACGAACGACTTCATGTCGGTGTTCAACCTGAACGTCTTCATCTCCGTGATGTTCGGGTTGGGTTTCATCTTCCACATGACGCTCCGGAGCTACATCGACGTCTTCCGGGACGCCATCGAGGGGGCGAGCCAGATACTCATCCAGTTCCAGTTCTACGGCGGCATCATGGGCATCATGGCGTGGTCGGGGCTGGCCACGCTCATCGCTCAGACCGCCGCGCAGTACTCGACGGAGACGACGTGGTACCTCGCGGCATTCCTCTCGGCGGGGACGGTGAACTTCTTCGTCCCCTCCGGCGGCGGCCAGTGGGTCGTCACCGGGAACGTGATGATAAACGCCGCACAGAGCATCCAAGGCGTCGCCATCGACAAGACCGTCGTCGCGTTCGCCATGGGCGACCAGTGGACGAATATGATCCAGCCGTTCTGGGCGCTTCCCGTCCTCGGCATCGCGGGACTGTCCATCCGCGACATGATGGGCTACGTCGGCGTCCTGTTCGTCTTCAGCGGCATCGTGATGGGAATCGGCGCGCTGCTCATGGGGATGGGGGTCCTCTAGGAGGTGTCGTGAGATGGCGACAGACACCTCCGGCGCGGCGACGGCGGACGGCGACGACGGGTTCGTCCCCGCCATGGGACAGTTCTTCCCCGAGTCGCTGACCCTCGCGGCCCTGCTCGCGGTACTCGCACTGCTGGTCACGATTCCGTACCTGCCGGCCGTGACGCAACTGGAACTGTTCGCGACCGGCTTCTTCGCGCTGTTCACCGTCCAGATGCCGCTCATCCTGCTTTGGGTGCTGTCGGCCACCGTCGTCGAATCGCGGCGGGTCGGCCGACTGCTCGACCGACTCGCCGGCGCGGTGCCGACGGGGAGCCAGCGGTCGGTCGTCTACGCGACGGGGTTCCTCGCCGTGCTGTTGGGGTGGGTCAACTGGGCGTTCGGCCTCATCGGTGCGGTCTACGTCGGCCAGCGACTCTGCCGGGAGGCGGAGGAAAACGGCGTTCGGGTCCACTACCCGCTGGTGTTGACCGCCGCCCTCCTCTCGTTGGTTGTCGCGAACGTCGGCCTGTCGAGTCCGGGGGCGCTGATGATGGCCGACGCCG
This sequence comes from Halopelagius fulvigenes, assembly GCF_042662625.1. Lineage (GTDB taxonomy): Archaea > Halobacteriota > Halobacteria > Halobacteriales > Haloferacaceae > Halopelagius > Halopelagius fulvigenes. The sequence goes on along the minus strand of NZ_JBHSXH010000015.1, from coordinate 747,709 downwards.
AGGGGACGACGAACTTCCTCGTGAACCCCGAGCAGGGGCGACTCGTCGCCGACGTGTCGGCGTTCCTGCTCCACCCCGCGAACGTCGTCTCCGTGCTCCTGTTCCTGTTCACCCTCCCGGCGATACTGGCGGCGTTGGCTCCCGACGACGAGAGCGAGCGCGAACCGCTGTCGTCGTACACGTCACTCCTGGAGGGGACGATAGCGGAGTCGTTCGCGCACTACGAACCGCCGCCGGCCGAGGAGTGGGTGGTCGCCGATAGACTCGAACAGTCCCGCCTCATCAGCGTCGTGACGTTCCTGCTCGGCGCGATTTCGTTCGGCGCGTACTTCGCCACGGGCGGCGGGCTGACGCTCCTGTGGCTCCTGTTCGGGCTGATGATGCTCGGCATCCTCGTCCAGGAGCGACCGATGGCGTTCGTCGCGAAGACCCGAAACGCGACCCGGTGGGCGAACCACGTCGCCATCCCGTTTCTGCTGTACGCCGGCGTGTACGCCCTGCTGTCCGAGGCGGGCCTGTACGCCGCTATCGGCGACGCGCTGGCGGCGACGGGGTTCACGCAGGTCGCCTCCTACGTCGTCGCCCTCCTCGTCGGCGTGCTGATTCCGAGTCCGGGGTCGGTGTGGGTCGTGCAGGGACCGGCCGTGGTCGCCGCGGGCGCGGACCTCGTCCCCTCGCTTGTCTCGGTGATGTACGGGGCGGGCGTCTCGAACCTCTGGCTCGGCTTCCTGTTCGTCGGCGTCCTCGGGATCGTCTACGGCTTCGACTGGCGGGAGTACGTCCGCTACGCCGCCGTCGTCACCGTCTACGTCTCCGTCGTCGTGGCGGCCCTGCTTGTCGTCTTCTGACCCCGCCCGGCCCTCCGAGCGTTCAAGTGGGATGGGGCGGCCACCCCCGCCGTGTCGCTCACCCGCGCCGCCCCGATGCTCGCCGTCTGCTGGGTGCTCTGTTCGCTCGTCGCGCCAGTCGCCGCCGCGCCCGCCCCCGCCGAGTCCTCGCACGGCGTCGGAACGGCAGCGGGTGCGACGGCGACAGGGAACGCGCCGACGACAGGGAACGCGACGGCAGACGCGACGTCGACGCCGGACGGTTCCGGTCGGTCGCCGTCGATTCTCTCGGCCTACCCGAACCCCCTGACGGACGGCGATACCGGCGAGTTCGTCGTCGTCCGCACCGGCGGAGCGGCGAATCTGACGCTCTCGGACGGCGAATCGAACGCCTCCGTCCCGCCCGACGCCGGCGTCGTCGCCGTCGCCTCCGACCCGTCGCGGGCGCGGAACCTGACGGACCGTCCGGTCGTCGCCGCGCGCCTCGACCTGTCGAACGCGGGCGAACGTCTCGTCCTCCGGCGGGGCGGCGTCGTCGTAGGCGAAACGACGTACGGGCGCGCGCCCGACGCCGAACGCTGGAACGCGACGACCGAACGGTGGGTCCCGCGCGGGTTAGCCCTCCGCGAACCCGTCTCCGCCGGCCCGGCGAACGCGACGGCGTTCGTCCTCCCCGACGACCCGAGCGTCGTCCGCGAGACGCTCCGGAGGGCCGACGAGCGAATCCTGCTCGCTGGCTACACGCTCTCCTCGACTCGGGTCGCCGACGCACTCGTGGCTGCCCACCGCCGCGGCGCGGACGTGCGAGTCCTCGTGGAGGGGAGCCCCGTCGGCGGCGTCTCGACGCGGCAGGCGGAGACGCTGACGAGACTCACGCGGGCGGGCGTCGCCGTCCGCGTCGTCTCCGGTCCGCGGGCGCGGTTCGACTACCACCACGTGAAGTACGCCGTCGCGGACGGGGCGGCCCTCGTCTCGACGGAGAACTGGAAACCCACCGGGACCGGCGGCCGGAAGAACCGCGGGTGGGGCGTCCGCGTCGATGACGCGCGAACCGCCGCGGAACTCGCGTCGGTGTTCGCACACGACTTCGGCGGCGCGGACGCCGCGCCGTGGCGGGAGTACCGGCGCGGGCGAACGTTCGCGGACTCCTCGCCCGTCGAGGGCGACTTCCCGCGGCGGGTCGTCTCCGAGTCCACCGCCGCCGAGTCCGTCGCCGTCGGGGAGGTGCGCGTCCTGACCGCGCCCGGGAACGCCGGGTCGGCGATAGTCGAACGGTTCGACGGGGCGGAGCGCGGTATCGACGTTCTCGCCCCGCGGGTGGACCCGGAGAGTCGCTTCTTCGACGCGCTCCGACGGGCGGCGCGCCGGGGCGTCCGCGTCAGGATACTGCTGTCGAACGCGTGGTACGACGAGGAGGCGAACGCGGCGCTGGTGAACCGGACGGAGACGCTCCGGGAGAGGGGGTACGACATCGAAGCGAGAGTCGCCCGTCCGGACGGGCGGTTCGGAAAGGTCCACGCGAAGGGCGCCGTCGTGGACGGCGAACGGGCGTTCGTCGGCAGTCTCAACTGGAACGACCGCGCCGCGACGGAGAACCGCGAAGTCGTCCTCGAACTCGTCGGCGAGGGCCCGGCGTCGTACTACGCGGCGGCGTTCGAGGCCGACTGGCGGGCGAGCGAACCCGGCGGCGGGCGGTGGGGGAAGAAGACGAAGACGACGGCGACGCTCGTCGTCGGTGCGCTCTGTTCGCTGGCGCTCGCGGCGTGGGTGACGAAGAAGACGGTTCGGTTCGACGCCTGAGCGGTCCTACTGCAGGTCCGTTTCGACGGACGCCTGCGAGGAGATCTCCTCGTCGATGTCGGCGTCGGCCATCTTGCGGACGAGGCTGTCGATGACCTCCTCGCGCATCCCCTTGACGAACTTGATGGACCCGACGACGAGGTGACCGCCGCCGGAGACACCGCCGCCGACGACTTCCTCGTTCAACTCGGCGACCATCCGCGGGATGTCGAGTCGGACGCCGTCGGAGCGGAGGACGGCGAAGTCCGGCCCGTAGCCGATGGTGATGACCGGTTCTTCGAGTTCGGTCACCTTCCGGTCGTGGAGTTTGCCGGTGGTCTTGCCCGGCGCGGGGTAGGTGAAGCGGTGCGCCCACTCGTCTAAGTCTATCTTGTAGAGGTGCGCACCGCTGTTGAGGCGTTCGTGTTCGAGGTGGGACTCGGCGGCTTCGAGTTGGCGTTCCACGTCGCGTTCCGCGCGGGTGGCGAGGAACTCGACCAGTTCCTCGTGTCGCTCCTCGTCGTCGCACCCGACGTTCAGCACGTCGTTGACGATGGTCTGTCCGTCGCTGTAGCGGAGCCAGTGGGCCGCGTAGTCGAGGGCCTCGCCCACGTCGAGCAGTTGTTCGCGGTCGTACCCCTCCTCCTCGGCGAGAGCGACGTAGTCGGACATCGCCTCGGCCTTCGACCGGTCCGAGAGGCCGGCGACGGCGGGGACGTGGCGCAGACTGTCGCTGATGGAGGGGTCGATCATCCGCGCGAGTTCGACGCACATCATGCCAGTCGTGATGCGGTAGTCCTCGTCGTACAGGTACGGGTTGACGTGCGCGTCCAGGAGGGGGTTCACCGCCTCGGGGTCGGGGTGGTGGTGGTCCACGACGGCGATGGGCACGTCGTAGTGCGCGAGGTTCTCGTAGGCGGGTACGTCCTCCTCGGTGGACCCGTTGTCGAGCATGAGGAGGAGGGGGAGTTTCTGGCCGTGGCGCGCGCGGCCTTCGAGCGCGAAGTTCAGGTCGCGGGTCACGTCCTCCATCTCGTAGAACGGAGCCTTCGAGGGGAGGCGCTTGAACAGGTGCCGCGGCGCGTCGGGGTCGTCGTGAACCTCCGCGATGAAGTTCTCCACGGCGAGTTGGACCGGGACGGAGGCGCACATGCCGTCGCCGTCGGCGTGGTGGCGGACGCGGATGGGCCGCCCTTCGAGGACGGTTCGGCGGAGTAGGCGCGCCACCTCGCGCAGGTCGTCGCGGAGTTTCTCGAAGGCGTCCCACTCGACGAGGGGGTCGACGTCGGCGGGTTCCGCGCGGGCTTCGAGGGCGTCGTCGATTCGGTCGCGGACGTCGGCGGCGGCGTCGCCGTCGAGTTTCGTGAGCGATTCGACCTCCAACTGGAGGCTCTCCTCGTGGTTCTCGACGCTTCCGCCGAGGCGGACGGCGTCGCCGAGTTCGACGTCGGGGTAGGCGCGGACGCCGGCCTCCTCGAACGCGGCGGCGGAGACGATGCCGGACTGGTCCACGATGCGGAAGATGGTCGGACCGCCCGTCTGTTTTATCTGCGCGACGACTCCCTCGACGTGGACGGCGTCGCCGGAGGAGAGGTCCGCGATGGGCGTGATGTCGTGTTCGTGTTCGACGACGACGGTTCGGTAGTCGGAGGGGTCCACCGCGGAGAAGGCGACGTCGCCGTTCTCCTTCACCTCGTCGAGGCTGACGATGAGGCGGTCGCCGACCTCGTAGGTGCGGTCGAGGTTCGATTCGTGGACGAGACCCGACACCTCGTCGGAGATATCGACGAAGATACCGTACTCGACGACGCCGTTGACGACGGCGTGGTAGTTCTCGTTCACGTCCGCATCGTCGAGCGTGCAGTTCGGTGCGAGATCGAAGACGACAGGTCGCGAGTCGGCGTCCGAATCCGGAGCCGACTCGCCGCCGGAATCTCCGGCGTTTTCGAGAGTCATGGTCGCGCCTAGTAGTCGGGCGGTGTTAAGCTTTACATGATACGCCGACGAGCGGTGCGGGGTGATATCTCGCGCTGAACCGCGGGACCGGCCGGCGGTACGGCGATACGTGCGCCCGGCGGCGCGTCCCGCCGGTCAGTAGCCGAGACGCTCCAACGCCTCGTCCAACTCCGAGAGGTAGCGGTCGCCGAACACCCGGACGTGTTCGAGAATCGGGTAGAGGCGGTACGCCGGGCGTCGCTCCTCGAAGAAGCCGTCTTCGACGCCGCGGCGTTCGCGGTAGCGGTCGAAGAACGCGTCTCCGAACGCGTTCGTTCCGACGACGTAGGCGAGTTCGACCTCCGGGTGGCCGTAGTAGATTGCGGGGTCCAAGAACGCCCGCACCTCCGCGCCGGAGACGACGAGGTTCGCCTCCCACACGTCGCCGTGGACGAGGGCGGGCGCGTCGGGTTCGGTCAGGACGGCGTCGATGTCCTCGGCGAACGCCTCGATTCGCCGCCGATACGGGGCGGGGAGACTCCCCTCGGCGACTGCCTCGTCCGCGCAGTGGCGGAGGCGGTGGTCGCGGTAGAACTCGACCCACGAGTCGGTCCACGGGTTCGGCTGGCGGTACGGACCGCTCAGCGTGTCCCGCGGGAACCCGAAGGCGTCGGCGGTCACCCCGTGGAGGGCGGCGAGGTGGTCCGCGACGTTCCGTTGGAGGGCGGGGCCGAACGTCGGGTCCGCCTCGCCCTCGACGAACTCCATCACGAGCAAGTCGTCCTCGGCGTGGAACACCTCGGGGACGGGAATCGGCGACTCCGCGGCGAGATACCGGAGCATCTCGGCTTCGACGGTGAGCGGCGTGCCCCCGACTTTCGCCACGAGGGGGTCGCGGCCCGAGACGGAGACGCGGTAGACGGTTCCGACGAACCCGCCGTCGAGTTCGGTCAGGTCCGTCGCGGGCGCGTCGAACAGCGATTCGACGCGGGTTCGAATCTCCTCCGGCGTCGGCGTCTCGGGGGCGTCGTCTGCGGCCATACTCCCCGTCGGACGGTGACGGTGGTGAGGCTGACGCTTCCGAATCGCCGGGGGTCGATCGGCGAATCCGATGCCGTCTGCCGATTCCGCCGTCGGCAGGACCGCAACTCTTAGAAGGCGACGCGCCGGAGTTCGTAGCATGCGCCTCTTTCGGTCGGGAGAGATTCTCGGCATCGCCGAGGACGCACTCGAGTTCGCACTCGAGGCCTCCCGCGAAACGCACCCCAACGAGTACATGGGGTTCCTGCGCGGAGAAGACGCACGGAGTCTCGGACTCGACCGACAGGGGACGGTCATCACGGACGTCCTCATCGTTCCGGGGACGAAGTCCGACCCGACGAGTGCCACCGTGGACTCGAACATGATTCCCAACGACATGCGCGCCGTCGGGTCGATTCACTCCCACCCGAACGGCGTCCTCCGCCCCAGCGACGCCGACTTGGACACGTTCGGCAACGGGAAGGTCCACATCATCGTCGGCGCGCCGTACGAACGAACCGACTGGCGGGCGTTCGACCAGTACGGCGACCAACGGAGTTTGGACGTCCTCGACGTGGAACTGGACGACCCCGAGGAGTTCTTCGACTTCACCGAGGACGACTTGGACCTGGACGACGCATGACCGAGAGAGTCATCGCGCAGGGGACGTTCGACATCCTCCACCCCGGCCACCTGCACTACCTTCGCGACGCCGCCGCCCTCGGCGACGAACTCCACGTCATCGTCGCGCGGCGGGAGAACGTCACCCACAAGGCGAAACCCGTCCTCCCCGACAGGCAACGCCGGGACATGGTGGACGCCTTGGAGATGGTCGCGGAGGCGCACCTCGGCCACCGCGAGGACATCTTCGTCCCCATCGAACGCATCGAACCCGACGTCATCGTCCTCGGCCACGACCAACACCACGACGAGGACGGCATCCGCGCCGCCCTCGCGGAACGCGGCATCGACTGCGACGTGACCCGCGCGTCGCCCTGCGAAGCGCGGTACGACGGCGAACTGCTCTCGACGGGCCGAATCGTCGACCGCATCCTCGAACGGCGCGGATGAGGCGGTCGACCCGTGCAGCGTAGTCTCGGAACCCGACGCGAGGGGCGTGTCGCAGTACCGCCCTTCACCGAACCTTCAATCCGCCCGCTAGCGGAGAGACGCGCATGAGGACTCGGGACGCGACCCCCGCCGACGCCGACGCTATCCGGACCGTCCACTACCGTGCTATCGAAGAACTCGGTCCGCGAGCGTACAGCCGAGAGCAGGTAGACGCGTGGGCCGAGGGATGCGAGTCCGCGGACTACGTCTCGGCCATCGAGGCAAACGAGAGAGAGTTCATCGTCGCGGAACTCGACGGGGAAGTCGAGGCGTTCGGTTCGTTGAAACTGCTCCCCCCGGACGGGTACGAAGCGGACGTAGATGCGGAGGTCACGGGGGTGTACGTCCACCCCTCGGCCGTTCGCCGGGGCGTGGGGACGAGTGTCTATTCGGAGTTGGAACGGCGGGCCAGAACGCACAACGTCCGCACGCTCGGGCTCTCGGCCTCGCTCAACGCGGTCTCGTTCTACGAGGCCCGCGGATACGTGCGAGTGAGAGAGTACACCCACGAGTTCTCGGGTCACGAGTCTACGGGGGTGACAGGGACCGTCGTCGAGATGAAGAAGGAACTGTAGACGCAGTCGCCGGACGACGGATCGAGGATGCGACACCCTCCGCTGGGCGCGTTGAGTCGGCCGAAGAAAGTGCGGGTGGACGGTTACGTTACTGCCCTTCGCTGGTGCTGTTACCGCCGCTACCGCTGGTGCTGTTACCGCCGCTGCCGCCGGTGCTGGTGCTGTTACCGCCGCTACTGCTGTTCTGTTGCTCGCTCAGCCACTGCTGGTACTCGTCCTGCGGGACGACTTTCATGGTGAAGTACATCTGCGAGTGGGAGACGCCGCAGTACTCCGCGCAGTAGCCTTGGTACGTCCCCGTCTCGTAGGGGACGGTGTTGATGGTGTTGAGCTGTCCGGGCATCGCGTCCTGCTTCAGGCCCAACTCGGGCACGTGGAACGCGTGTACCACGTCCCGACTGGTCACGTGGATGATGACGGTCCTGTCCTTGGGGACGACTATCTCGGTGCCGGTCGTGAAGTTACCCGCCTGCGGGTACGACATCTCCCAGCCCCACTGGTACGCTTCTGCGCGGACGACCACGGGGTCGCCCTGACCCTGTTCGACCTGCGGTTCCGCGGCGTTGTAACCCTGCGTGTACGTCACGTCCGCGAGGACGCCGTACGACGCAACGCCGACGAAGAGCAGGATGATGGCCGTCGCGATGGTCCAGGTGATTTCGAGGCGACGGTTCTCCCGCGTCGGAAGCGGGTTACCGCTGTTCCGGAACTTCACCACCGTGTAGAGGAGGATGGCCTCCACGAGCAGGGTGATGGGTACTGCCACGTACAGGAGTTTTCCGTTCAGCTCGTTGATCAACTGCGCGCTAGACGACGGTTGCGCCGCGACGGGGAGTGCGGCGAGCGCCATCGCCAGCATCGAGAGCAGAGGAACGAGCGCCAAGCGCGTCTTTCGCATCTTATCGAGGGTTAGGAACAAGGGCCTAAATAGTTGCTGACTCCCGCACAGCGGCCCCCACGGGCGAAAGCGCGGGTCCTAAATAGAGTGCGTTCGAAACCGCTCTCAGGTGCTTACTCGTGGAATCGACTCGCACACACGATACCGTCCACGGCCTCCTCGCGGCGACGGCGATGGGCGTCTATCTCCTGTTACTCGTCGGAGCGACGACGGCCGTGACCGACGCCGCCGCGGCGTGTACTGCGTGGCCCGCCTGCGGTGACGGCTTCGCCACGCCGACGACGCTCGCCGGGTGGGTGGCCATCGGCCACCGAATCGCGGCGGTGGCCGTCGGACTGCTCGGCGTCGTGACGCTCGTCGCCGCCCTCCGCGCCGACGTCGAGCGTCGCGTCCTCGTGCCGATGCTCGTCGCCGGCGCGTTGTACCCGGTGCAGGCGGGACTCGGCGCTCTCGTCGCCACGGAAGGCGGCGGCGGGACGCTCTCCGCCCTCCACCTCGCCGTCGGGATGGCCATCTTCGGCGGCCTCGTGGCGGCGTTGGCATGGTCGCTCGAATCCGAGACCGGCGACCCCTCGGAGTCGCCGACCGGCCACCCGGAACCGGACCTCCCGCCCGCGGAGTCGCACGGCCCGGAGGTTCCGACCGCCCCCCTCGCCCGCGCGAAGGCGACGGCGAACGCGTACTTCCGGATGATGAAACCGCGGCTGATGTGGCTGCTCTGTCTCGTCGCCTCGGCGGGGATGGCCCTCGCGAGCGCGACGACCGGGGGACTCTCCCCCGAGATAGTGCTGGCGACGCTCGGCGGCGGCGTCCTCTCCATCGGCGCGTCGGGGACGTTCAACCACGTCTTCGAGCGGGACATCGACCGCCGGATGTCGCGGACGAACGACCGACCGCTGGCCACCGACCTCGTCCCCGTCCGCAACGCCATCGCGTTCGGACTCGCCCTCGCGGCGGCGTCGCTCGCGCTGTTCGCGTGGGTGAACGTTCTCGCGGCGGTGCTCGGCCTCGCTGCCATCATCTTCTACAGCGTCGTCTACACGCTGATGCTGAAGCCCAACACGGTGCAGAACACCGTCGTCGGCGGCGCGGCGGGCGCGCTCCCGGCGCTCATCGGCTGGGTCGCCGTGACGGGCGACGTGGGACTCGGCGGCCTCGTCTTGGCGACGGTCATCTTCCTGTGGACGCCCGCGCACTTCTACAACCTCGCGCTGGCGTACAAGGACGACTACGAGCGCGGCGGCTTCCCGATGATGCCCGTCGTCCGCGGCGAGACGACGACGCGGAAGCACATCCTCTGGTACCTCGGGGCGACGCTCGTCGCCGCGGGCGTGCTGGCGGCGACGGAAGCGCTGGGACTGCTGTACGCGCTCACGAGCGTCGCGTTCGGGGGCCTGTTCCTCTACTTCGTCGTCCGCCTGCACTACGAGCAGAGCGAGCGGGCGGCGTTCCGCGCGTTCCACGCCTCGAACGCCTATCTCGGCACGGTGCTTCTCGCCGTCGTCGTGGACACGTTGGCGCTATGACCTCCGTCTCCGCCGCGTTCTCCCGGCCCTCGCGCGACGACCTCCTCCTCGCCGGACTCCTCGCCAACACGCTCGTTCTCGCCGCTCTCGCCTACGTCGCGGCGGCGGGCATCTCGGTCACCCGACCGCGGTACGCGCTGTACGGACTCGTCTGGATACTCGTCGGCGTCCTCGCCGTCTGGAAAACCGACGTGGCCCCGACGGACAGGACGACGCGGCGTCGGGCCGCCGCCGTCGCCGTCGGCTACGCGGCCCTCCTCGCCGTCGCCGGCGGCGTCGTCGTCACCGCCGCGGGACAGGTTCCGGGGGCGGAGTGGGGAATGAGAATCGCCACGCTCGCGCCCGGGTGGGGACCGGCGCCCGTCCTCTCGACGCCGTACGCCGCCGTCGTTCTCATGCCCGCCCGCGTCGTCGGCTACCTCGCGTTGGCGTACCTCGTCTACGCCACCGTCATCGACGCCGCGGGGTCCGCGGTGTCGGGACTCCTCGGCCTCCTGTCGTGCGTCTCCTGTTCGTGGCCCATCGTCGTCTCGCTTCTGACGGGCGTCGTCGGCGGCGGGTCCGCCGTCGCCGCGGTGGCGTTCGACTTCTCCTACGACATCTCGACGGCGGTGTTCCTCGTCACCGTGGGACTGCTCTACTGGCGACCGTTCGGGTTCCGCCGCGGCGAGTGAACGCCGGGGGCGTCGGTCGCGCCCGCCGCGCCGCCCGTTCGGTCGCGCCGGGTTTACCTTCCTCCGCGGAGAACGTCCGCGCATGACGACCGTCGAAATCGAGTACTGCGTCCCCTGCGGCTTCCTCGACCGGGCCGAGGAGATTCAGCACTCGCTCCTGCGGCAGTTCGGCGAGAAGCTCGACAGGGTGGCGCTGGTGACCGGCGACCACGGCGTCCTGACCGTCGCGGTGGACGGCGAGACGGTCTGGGATAAAGCGGACGACGAGTACGACGTGGACGACATCACGCGCCGCGTCCGCGAGGCGCTTTGAGACGGTGAAGTCGGGCGAACACGCCGCCGTCGGCGCAGTCGTCGGGAGCGTCGCGGCCCTCCTTCTCGTCGGAACCGAGTCGCTCCCCCTCCTCGCGGCGTTCGTCGCGTACGGCGTCCTGTTGAGCGTCTTCGTCGATCTGGACCACTTCCTCCTCTCGCGGGTCGTCGTCGGCGACTGGCGACACCTCAGACTGGCCGTGACGAACCCGCGAGTCGGCCTGATAGAACAGGAGAAGGTGTTCGCGGGGTACGACGACGTGCTCCGCCCCCGGCGACTCCTCAGTCACCACGTCGTCGGCGGCGTCCTCGTCTTCGGCCTCGTGGCCGTCGGACTCGGCGGGGTGGCCGTCTTCAGCGCCGTCGTCCTCTACGCGCACGTCCTCTGCGACTACCTCCGCGACTTGGGGTACGCCTGAGTTACCGGGAGTGGCCCCAGAGCTCGCCGTCCTCGTCGTAGCGCGCGTTCGTGATTCGCTCCCACTGGTCGTCCGAGAGGTCCACCTCGGCCGCGCCGACGTTCTCGTCGAGTTGGTCGACGGTGCGCGCGCCGACGATGGGGACGACGGTGGCGTCGGGGTAGTCCATCAACCAGCGGAGCGACACCTGCGCGGGCGTGGCGTCTTCCTCCTCTGCGACTTCCTTCACGGCGTCTAAGACGTGCCACCCGCGTTCGGAGAGGTAAAACTGGTCGAACCGTTCGTCGAAGTCGGCGCGCGACCCGTCGGGCGCTTCGACTATCGTCGGGTCGTCGGGGTCGGCGCGTTCGTACTTTCCAGTGAGGAACCCACCCGCGAGAGGGGAGTACGGACAGACCGCCAGCCCTTGGTCGCCGCAGACGTCGAGGTAGTCGGCCACGTCCTCGTAGTAGCCCGCGTGGAACAGCGGTTGGGTCACCTCGAATCGCTCATAGCCCTCCACGTCGGACTTCCAGAGCGCCTTGGTGAGTTGCCACGCCGCCATCGTGGAAGCGCCGAGGTAGTTCACCTTGCCCTCCTCGACCAGACGGTTCAGCGTCGAGAGCGTCTCCTCGATGGGCGTCTCCTCGTCCCAGCGGTGGATGTAGTACAGGTCGAGGTAGTCGGTGCCCAGTCGGTCCAAGGTCCCCTCTATCTGGTTTCGGACGTGCGTCCGCGAGAGGCCCGACCCGTTGGGGTTGTCGTCGTCGAAGCCGAAGTACACCTTCGAGGCGATAACGAACTGCTCTCTGTCGCGGTCCGAGAGCCAATCGCCGATCCAGTCCTCGCTCGTCCCGTTCGGGTCGCCGTAGACGTTGGCGGTGTCGATGAAGTTGCCGCCGCGTTCGACGTAGGCGTCGAGGAGTTCGTGCGCCTCCTCCTTCGACGTCTCCAATACGCCGCCGGTCTTCCGGCCGAACCGCCACGTGCCGAAGCAGAGTTCGGAGACTTTCGTCCCTGTCGTCCCGAGTCGTCGGTAGTTGAGGCTCATAGTGAACACGTCTCACGCGTCGGTGAAAAACGTGACACTCCCGGCGAGGCCATCTCCCTCCGGTCGATGTCCTCTCTTCTCGATGGTCTCACCGACGTTCCACTCGCTCACTTCGTTCGCTCGCGGGACTCCCGGCGAGAGTGTTCGAACCGAACCCCTCCGTCTCGCATTCAATCTCCAAATCGAACACCCGTCTTCTCAGCGGAGTCAGATCCGAATTACAGAGGACGGAAACGTTCGGATCGGTCGTGTCTCAATTTAGATAGAATTTCGTTCTTGTCGGAACGTTTTTCACTCCGGAACTCCCCGGTGACGGCATGACGCATCTTTCGGTGGTCGCAATCGGTCTCGGCTCCCTCGGCAGACTGGAGAGCCACATCGCAAACTCGCTCGACGACGTCGAAATCGTCGGCGGCGCGGACCCCTCCGGGTCCGCCCGCGCGACGTTCGAATCGGAACTGCACGCGCCGGCGTACGACTCCCACGAGGAACTGCTGGACGCCGTGGACGCCGACGCCGCCATCATCTCCTCGCCGCACACCCTCCACTTCGAGCACGCGATGTCGTGTCTCGAACGCGGCGTCCACGTCCACCTGGAGAAGCCCATGGTGACGGACTTGGCGGACGCGCGCACCCTCGCCCGCGAGGCGGAGGCGCGCGACTGCGTCCTCGCCGTCGGCTACCAGCGACACTTCGACGACCGGTTCCGGGAGATTCGGCGCGTCATCGACGAGGGCCGCATCGGCACGCCGCACATGGCGACCTGCCACCTCGAACAGGTGTGGATAGACGCCGTCGGCGACAGTTGGCGCGGGAACCCGGCGCTGTCGGGCGGCGGCCAACTCTACGACTCGGGGTCGCACCTGCTCGATTCGCTCCTGTGGGCGACGCGGAGTACGCCCGTGGCCGTCGCCGCGACGGTGGACGCCCGCGGCGCGGACGTGGACGTGAACTCGGCGCTGGCCGTGACGCTCGAACGCGACGACGGCCGCATGACCGCGAGCGTCGGCGTCTCCGGCGCGGGGCGGAGTGCGCCCGCGCCCGGCGAGATGCTCTCCGTCTGGGGCACCGAGGGCTCCGTCTCCTTCGACGGCGAGACGATCCGCGTCACCGAGAACGGGACGACGTACGAGGCGACGCCCGAGGAACCGTCGTTCGAGGACCTCACGGAGCGGAAACTCGGCAACTTCTTCGACGCAGTTCGCGGCGACGCGGAGTCTCAGATTCCCCCCGCGGACGCGGTGAAGGTGACCGCACTCACCGAGGCGGCGTACGAGTCCGCCGACTCCGGCCGCCGCGTCGACGTCGACGCGAGCCTCGACGGGAACGTCGAATCACCCGTCGAACCCGTTCAGAACGACTGACGAGGGAGAGCACCCGATTTTTCACGGCGCGACGAGTCGAGAGAGCGCGCCGGAGGACCCGGAGACGCCGCCCTCGTTCGTGAGGACGTACAACTCCTCGCCGTCGCGGCCGAACGCGAGGACGTTCGAACCGAGCGACGGCGACCCGACGACGGACACCTCCGAGACGGGCCACGGAACCTCCCCGGCGTCGGGGTTCGCGGCGAACAGGCGGCCGTCCGCCTGCCAGTCCGCGAAGACGTACGCCCCCGAGAGGGCCGGAACCGCGTCGCCGCGGTAGACGTACCCGCCGATGACCGCCGCGCCCGAGGGGCCGTCGCCCGAGTGGGAGTACTCGATTACGGGGTTCGCGAGGGGTTCGCCTGCGGGGGTCTCCGAGGGGCAGTCGTCGGCCTCGAAGCAGGCGGTGCCCTCGCGGACGTTCCACCCGTAGTTTCCGCCCCTCTCCACGCGGTTCACCTCCTCGTACGCGCTCTCGCCGACGTCGGCGACGTACAGGTCCTCGCCGTCGAAACTCGCTCGCCACGGGTTGCGAAAGCCCCACGCGTACTGCTCGTCGAAGCCCTCGCGCCCCACGAGGGGGTTGTCGTCGGGGATCCCGTACGGCCTATCGTTCGCGCGGCTATCCACGTCTATCCGCAGGACGCTCCCGAGGCGGTTCCGCGTCACGTCCTGCCCGTTGCCGCCGGACACGGCGTCGTACCAGTCTTCGGCGTGTCCCGTCCCGCTGTCTCCGCTCCCGCCGCCGTCGCCGACGCCGACGTAGAGGTAGCCGTCCGGGCCGAAGACGACGAACCCGGCGTTGTGGTTCGGTTGCGGTTCCGGAATCTCCAACAGCGTTCGCTCCGCCGGCGAGGGGTCGTCCGCGCCGGGGTCCACCGTCAGTTCGCTCAGGACGAACGTGTGGCTGTAGTTCGAGGGCGTCCCCTCCCGGTTCGGAGCGCTGTACCTGACGAACAGGCGGCCGTTCTCCGCGAAGTCGGGGTGCGCCGCCATCCCCAGCAGTCCGCGCTCGGAGTAGCCGCTCACGTCCACCACGCGGTCCCGGAGGTCGAGATACGGCCTGTCGGCGCGGCCGTCCTCCGTCACCGACCAGACGACGCCGGGTTGGTCCGCGACGAACCGGCGGTCGATTCCCGCCGGCGCGCAGAGGTCCACCGGCGCGGCGAACCCCTCGGCGACGCGTTCGAGTCCGACCGTCGCGTCGTCGAGCGACGGGGTGCCGGCGGCGGTACCGGTACCGTCGGAGTCCGTCGTCGCTGTGTCCGTCCCAGACGAGTCGCCGCCGCACCCGGCGAGTGCGCCCGCGAGTGCCGCGGCGGACGCGCCGAGGAACCGCCGTCTGTCCACGGAGACCATGGGCGGACCTGGGGCCGGGGCCGGATTAAAGCCTCCTCCGGCGGGTCGGTCGGGTGGTTCCCCGTTCGATTCCGCGCCGGATTCCGAATCCCTTACCACCGGACGACACCGAACCGGAGGTATGGACAAGGTACTCGTCGCCGAGAGCGTCCGCAAGTCCTACGGCGACGTGGAGGCGCTTTCGGGCGTCTCGCTCTCCGTCGCCGAGGGCGAGGTGTTCGGACTCATCGGCCCGAACGGCGCGGGGAAGACGACGCTCGTCCGGGCGTTGACCGGGACGACGGCCGTCGAGGGGGAAGTCAGCGTCCTCGGGTCCGACCCGGCGGCGGTGGACGAGTCCCGCGTCGGCCTCCTCCCGCAGTCGTTCTCGCCCGCGAGTCGCCTGACGGCCCGCGAACTCGTCTCCTACTACGCGGGCCTCTACGACGAGGCGCGCGACCCAGACGCCGCGTTGGCGGACGTCGGCATCGAGGGCGACGACGCCGACGCGTGGTACGAGAACCTCTCGGGCGGGCAGAAGCGACGGACGTGCGTCGCGGCGGCCCTCGTCAACGACCCCGACGTGCTGTTCTTGGACGAACCGACGACGGGCATCGACCCCGCGGGGCGGCGGTCGCTGTGGAACCTGCTCGAATCGCTCGCCGACGGCGGGACGACGGTGTTTCTCACCAGTCACTCGATGGCCGAGGTCGAACGCCTGTCGGACCGCGTCGGCTTGCTCAACGACGGCGAACCCGTCGCCGTCGGGACGCCCGCCGACCTCGTGGCGGCCCACGGCGGCGACAGCAGACTCCTCGTGGAGACGACGGCGGACCCCGACCCCGCCGCCCTCGCCGACGGGCGGTTCAGCGTCTCGACCCGGGGGGAGAAACTGATCTTCGAGGGTCTGACGCCCCGCGACATCGGCGACGCCGTGCGCGCGTTGGACGACGCGGGCGTGGCGTTCGACTCGCTGACGTGGACGGAACCGGACCTCGAAGACGTCTACCTGTCGCTGACGGGCGAGTCGTTCGAGGCGGGCAGGCGGCCGAACGCGGCCGCGGAGGCGGACGCCGACTCGAACGCCGACGCGCCGGTCGCCGAGGCGGGAGGTGGTCGCCGATGACCGCCGCCGGGCGCGTTCGCTCGACGTTCTTCGCGTCGTGGCACTCGTTCCTCCGCCGCCGGACGGCGGTGTTCTTCACGTTCTTCTTCCCCGTCATCATCGTCCTCATCTTCGGGGCGTTGGTGCAGACGCAACCGACCGGCGGCGGCCTGTTCGCCGAACCGGCGGGCTACTACGTCCCCGGCTACCTCGCCGTCGTCGTCCTGTTCACCCCACTCTCGCGCGTCGGGTCGAGCATCGCCCGCCACCGCGAGGGCAACCGCTTCGAGAAGTTGGCGACGACGCCCCTCACGCGCGCGGAGTGGTTGCTGGCACAGACGCTTGTGAACGTCGTCGTCATCGGCCTCGCCGCGTTGGCGCTTCTCGTCCTCACGGTTCTCGTGACCGGCGTGTCGCTTCCGCTGACCGCCGAGACGCTCTTGGTCGTCCCGTTCGTCGCCCTCGGCGTGACGCTGTTCTGCGGCCTCGGTGCCGTCATCGGCCGCGTCGCCGACTCCCAAGACGGCGTCATCGCGGCGTCGAACGCCATCGCGTTGCCCCTCCTGTTCCTCTCGGAGACGTTCGTCACGCCCGACCTCCTGCCGGCGTGGTTCCGCCCGGCGGTGAACCTCTCGCCGTTGACGTACTTCGCCCGCGGCGTCCGCGCGGTGACGTACGCCGACGCCTCCGGGGGTGCGCTGTTCAACTTAGCCGTGCTGACGGCGTTGGCAGTCGCGTTCTTCGCCGCGGGGGCGTACGCGATTCCGCGGACGGACTGAGGCGACGCCGAGAGAGCGAACGTCGGCTCCCGGTTCTCTCACGGCGATTTGAACGTGGGCTGTTCCTGCGTCGGCGTGGTGAACGGCGTGATGGCGACGGTTCGCTCCGAGACGACGGAGAGGCGCAGCACGTAGGAGATGAGTACCATCAGTGGAGCCGTGCCGACGGTCGAAACGACGAGGATGACGAACGACAGTTGGCCGATGCTGGCGACGGTCGACGGGGTAATCGACAGTATCGTGAGGACGGTCATCGTCAGGAGGATGGCCGGCGTCCCGACGTACAGGAGGCGACGCGACAGGCGCGCGAGTTCCACCTGCATGTAGAGCGTCTTCAGGTACTGCCGCGCCACGTCTATCTGCTGGAGTCGGACGACGAGTCTCTCGAGCGTCTCCTCCATCTCGTCGGGGAGATCGTCGCCGCGTTTCTTGCGGAACTCGACGATGTCGTACATCTCCTGTGAGTAGTTCGAGTCCAACATCAACACGAGCGTGCCGAACACCTCGGAGTCGCTGTCCTTGATGCCGCGAAGTACCGACGCCGCGTGTCTGTCGAGCGGTTTCGACCACTCCTCGACCTCCCCGTCCAACTCGCTTCCGAGGCGTTCCCGCTGGCGTTCGATGTCGCCGAGGGCGTCGCAGATACCCTCGAAGAGCACTTCTACGAACGCCGCCGGGGTGACCGGCGCAGTGTCCACAGCGGTGAGTTCCACGGCCTTCTGGCGGTACTCTCTGGCCTCAGATATCTGCTCGCGGAGTTCGCCGAGGTCACTCAACTGCCGGGAGATGACGAGTTGGTTGATGGAGAGCACGACGGCCACGAGGGTGAAGTTTCCGCCGAAAATGGCGCTCAGCAGGTAGTAAACCGGCGAGAGTTTGATGTGGCTCACCTTGAACCACCAGTCGAGGAGGCTCACGAACGTCCCGAACACGACGAGGAGGATGGCGGCCAAGACCAGTCGGCTCCCGTCGAGGAACACCCACTCGTGTACCTTCGACGGAACTGTTCGCGCCGCCCGGCGGTACGACCGAAGGCGGACGTCCGTCTCTCCCTCGTGGTGTTGAGCCATCGGTTCCGTAGTAACGGTGCGGCCGGGAAGTGCGTTCTGCCCCCGAAACGGACGGTCAGCGGACCGGAACGTTCGACCCGCGGCGCGCGCCGCCGCGCCCGCCCTCCCGCGCGCGACGTTCGCGGCGGCGGTCCTCGGGCGAGGGGCGTTCGTCCAAGGTGACGGAGAGCGTCCTCTCTACGCCGTCGCGTATCACGTCTATCTCGACGGGTTCGCCGGGGCGCGTCTCCGTGATGAGATAGCGCATCAACTCCTCGTGCGAGCGGAGTTCGTTGCCGCCGATGCCGACGATGATGTCGCCCCCGACGGGGACGCGTTGGCCGCGGACGTCGCGGGTGTCGTCCGCGCCCCTGAGGGCGTCCGATTCCGTCTCGTCGGACTGCGTCCGACCGTCCGTTGAACTCCGTTCGGCGATGTCGTCGGGGCGTCCCCGGCGGCCCGCCGAGCTCTGCTCGGCGATGTCGTCGGATTGTCCCCGACGGCCCGCAGAGCTCTGCTCGGCGATGTCCACGACGAGGACGCCGCGGGGTTCGTCCGCGCCGTTGGCTTCCGCGACGGTGGGCGTCACGTCGAGCGTCCGCGCCCGCAGGTACGAGTGCGCGTAGCGGCCGGACTCGACGAGTTCCGGGACGACGCGTTCGACGATGGTGGGCGAGACGGCGAAGCCGATGTTGTCGCCCTGTCTGGCGCGGTTGACGCCGACGACTTCGTAGCCGCCGTCGCCGTCGAGGGCGACGAGCGGACCCCCGGAGTTCCCGGGGTTGATGGGCGCGTCCGTCTGGACGACGTCCGGGATGGCGAACCCGCCGGAGGTGGGCATCGACCTGTTCGACCCGGAGACGATGCCCGCGGTGATGGAGCCGTCGAGTCCGAGCGGGTTGCCGAGTGCGGCGACGGGCCGGCCGGGCGAGGGGTTCTCGCCGGCGACCGGAAGCGGCGTCGCCGACTCCGGGAGGTCCTCCACCGCGACGACGGCGAGGTCCGTGTAGGCGTCCGTCCCGACCACCTCGCCCGTCGCCCAGCCCCCGTCGGCGAACCGGAGTTCGACGGCGGCGGCCCCGTCGACGACGTGTTGGTTCGTCAGCACGTGCTGGTCGTCGTAGACGAACCCCGACCCCGCGCCGACGCTCGGCGCGCGGCGGCCGACGTACAGCGAGACGACGGAGGGGATGACGTCGCGGTACAGCCTCTCGTAATCGGTTTCTCCGAACATGTGGTGTACGACCCTCGGGGTCGCTTACGTCGGGTAAGGGTCGAGAGGTGAAGAGGTTGTCGCGCGTTCACACTCGCCACGGAAGAACCGTCGGCGGATGCGGAGGTCGGACGAGGGGGCCGAGTCGGTGCCGTCCGTCGGTCCCGGGGGCTTAATAGCGAACGCGGCGGAGGTGGAGACGACATGGTCGCACTCGACGTACACGAGGACATGCAACGACTCACCGAGAGCGGCGTCGTCGCGGTGATGCGCGGGGCCGACGCAGACACCGTCATCGAGGTGGCGCAGGCGCTTCAGGAGGGCGGCGTCACGGCGTACGAGATAACCGCCGACAACCCCGACGCGATGGAACTCATCCGCGAACTGTCGGCGTCGTTCACGGACGACGAGGCTATCGTCGGCGCCGGGACGGTCCTCGACGGGGAGACGGCGGGGCAGGCCATCCGGGCGGGCGCGGAGTTCGTCGTCAGCCCGAGTTTCCACGAGGACGTCGTCGAGACGAGCAACCGCCACGGCACCTTGGTCGCGCCGGGCATCTTCACGCCGACGGAGGCGATACGCGCCTTCGAGACCGGCGCGGACTTCGTGAAACTGTTCCCCGCCTCCACGGCGGGGCCGAAGCACCTATCGAGTATTCAAGGGCCGCTTCCGCAGATTCCCATCATGCCGACGGGCGGCATCGACATCGACAACGCCGCAGACTTCATCGAGGCGGGCGCACTCGTCGTCGGGGCGGGCAGTTCCATCATGGACGCCGACGCCATCGAGTCGGGCGACTACGAGTCCATCACGGAGACGGCCCGCGAGTTCACCGACGCGATAGAGTCTGCTCGGAATTAGAGCAGCGAGCGAACGCGGTCCTCGTACTCCTCGGGCACGCGTTCGCGGAGGGCGTCACCGTCGGTTTCCCCGTCCACGGAGACGAGGTACGCCGCCCCGTCGTCGTCGCCGTACGCCCGTTGGAAGTCGTAGACGAACCCCGAGACGGTCACGTCCTCGGGGACGGCGTCGCTCTCGACGAGGAACTTCACCTGTTCGCGGACGAGGTACTCGACGAGGCGGTTGACCGCCTCGCCCGTCTCCGTCTCCGTCTCCTCGTCGTAGATGCCTTCCTCCGCCGCCGCCTCGACGTACGGGACGAGTCGGGATATCGCCTGTTCGACGCCCGGCAGGGCGTCGCCCCCCTCGCCGCTAACCGCCCGGTAGGCGGCGGTGACCGCCCCGCACCCGGTGTGGCCGAGGACGACCGCGTCGTCCACGTCCAGCGAATCGACGGCGTAGCCGACGGCGTCGTTGGCGACGAGTTCACCGTCGGCGTCCGTCCACGCCTGATTGCCGACGTTGACCGACGTGAACAGTTCGCCCGCCTCCGCCACGTCCCACGCGCCCTCGGCGGGGACGCGCGAGTCCGAACAACTGACCGTCACCACGTCGGGGTCTTGGCCCTCTCTGAGCCCCGAGAAGTGGTCGGCGGCGGTGTCGCGTACGTGTCGCTCGTTACCTTCCAGCAGTCTCCGGAGTCCGTTCGAGACCATACGGGACGGTGCGAGCCACCGGGAAAAATGGTTTACTCACCGACGGAGAATCACCGTCGCCGAAACGGTCGTCGCCGGCGGGTTCTTCGTCCGGCTCCTACTCGGACACGATACCGTATGGAGGCCACCCGTCCGCTGAGTCCACCTCTGAACTGACCGAGTCGGTTCCGTAGGGAGAACGATACGCGCTACACTGGCGGGTACTTCGGTCTGAACTACGAGCAGAGAACCCCCTCGGAAACCGCCGGTGAGTCGCCGGCTACTCCTCGCCCCGCGTCTCGTCCCGGACGACCGAGTCGTCGTCCGCGGCGTCGGATTCGTCCGCGATATCGGCGTCGGTGCCGGACGCGCCGTCGGTTTCCGACGCGTTGTTCTCGACGACTGCGTCGTCGCCCTCGGGAACGCCGCTCGTTCCTGCACCGTCGCCCTCGGCGTCGCCTTCGCCCTCGCCTTCAGAGTCGGCCTCCGATTCGAACTCCGCCTCCGCGGCGGCCCGCCGCGTTCGACGCTGTTCGGCCTGCCGGGCGGCGCGGGCGGCGATGAGTCGGCTGTCGAGTTCGTCCCGGAGTCGGTCGGCGCTCGCGGCGTCGATATCGACGGCGGCGGCGTCGCTCCCGCCCAGCGAGAGCGACCCCGCGGTGTCGATGGTGACGGTGGCGAGGCGGAGGCGACGCTGGAATATCGTCCGGGTGTCGATGACCGTCTGGATGCGGTAGTACGGGACGGCTTTCGTCTCGCGCTTCAACACGCCGTTTCGCGTGACGACGTGGTCCGGACCGAGCCAGTAGCCGCGGTGCTTCCACTTGTAGTGCGCCGCGACGGGAATCGCCGGCAGGACGAGCCCGGTCCAGTACCACGGAATCCCGCCGAAGACGGTGTTCGCGGCGTACAGCACGCCGGTGAGAACGGAGAGCGCGATGAGATAGCGCGCGGCGTACCGGCGGCGAGTCCGCTTCGGCGGGCGTTCGAACGCCGGCGACCCGACGCGTTCGATGTCGTTCACGAGCGAGTCGATTCGCTCCCGCCGCGCGAGGGGAATCGCCGCCTCGGACCCGCGGCCGTTCTCGCTGCCGCCCGGTCCGTGCCCCGCCGTCTCGATGAGGAGCGTCGCGTACCCCGCCCACCGCTTCAGCGGGTTGTCCGCGACGGTCAGCGTCTGCACCTTGTCGAACGGAATCGACCCGTCGTACCGCTGGAGCAGCCCGCGTTCGTACTGAAGTTCGTCCTCCGACCGCACGAGGCGGAAGCCGTAGTAGTTGACGACGGCCACCGTCGCGCCGGCCACCCATGAGACGAGAACCGCGGCGACGACGAGGACGACGACGCCGACGACGGCGGTGGGGAACCCGAACGCGTCCGGCAGGAGCGACGTGACGAACGGGACGGATCCCGAGGCGAACAGGAACACCGCGCCGGGGATGCGGAAGTCGAACGAGAGCGCGCCCAAGATTGCGAGTTCGCGGTCGTCGAGGGAGAACAGTTCCTCCGCGGGCGCGCGCGTCTCCGGTTCGGCGTCCTCGCCGCGCTTGAGGCGCGGCAGTTCCCGCTGGAGGCGTTTCGCCTCCTCGAAGGAGACGTAGCGGAGCTGCGCCTCGGTTCCGCTCCCGCCCGCCGTCTCGAAGTTCACCGCCGCGATGCCGACCGCTCGTTGGACGACGTTCCGGGAGATATCGACGTTCTGGATGCGCCGGAGCGGTATCTCGCGCGTCCGACGAGCGACGACGCCGGAGTGGATGTCCAGCGTGTCGGCGGTGAGGTCGTACCCGAACAGGCGGTAGTACGCCGCCTCGTAGGCGATCAGGAGGGCGACGCCGCCGCCGGCGACGACGACCAACGCGGCGGGACCGGCGAGTCCGACGAACGGGAGGTTCATCCCCCCCGTGGCGAGGGCGAACGCGACGAACGCGAGGACGCTCCCGCCCCGTTGGATGACGCGGTACGGCACCGAGAGCGCCGAGAGTCGCTGCTCGGGCATCTCAGACCGCGTCCTCGCCTTCGGAGCGGATGGCGAGCCGCTTCAACCGCTCCTGTAGTTCCTCCGCGCCCTCCAGCGTGAGCCCCGGAACCGTCACGTCGGCCCCGCGGGACCCCGCCGTGTAGACGACGGTTCGCGCCAGTCCGACGAACCGTTCGGTGGGGTTCCGAGCGGAGTCGACGTGCTGGATGCGGACGAACGGGACGACCGTGCGGACGCGGGTGAACACCCCGCGTTCGAGGTACAGCGAGTCGTCGCGGACCTCGTACGTCCACGACCGGTACCGCGCGACGGCGAGGAGGACGCCGAGAACGAGGAGGGTGCCGCCCACGGCGAACGGCGTCCACGAGGGGAGAAACGGCGGGGCGAAGAAGCGGACGACGGCGAAGGCGATACCGCCGAGTATCGCCGCGGTAATCGCCGAGCGACCGGCCCACAGCACTTGGACGCGCGGGTGCAGTCGCGTCATCGTCGTGCGCGACCGGCGGTTACCTGTCGGGACGCGGGCGAGGCGATGATGGTGCGCATGGGCGAGAATTTCCCCTCGCGGGATAAATAGGTGTGGCCGCGACCGACCGCCCGCGCCGCCTCACGCCGTCGTCGAGACGGTCCGGTCGATGCGGGAGAGCGCCGTCTCCACGAGGCGGCGCGCCGAGGCGAGGGCGTCCAGTCCGGGATGCGAGCAGTCCACGTCGTGATAGAGGTACTCCGTCACGCTCGGGACCAGACCAGAGAGGGTTCGCCGGTGGGCGGCGAGCGTCCGTTGGCGCTCCCGCGCGCGTTCGTCCAGCCCGTCCCGAAGGGCGAGGACGTCCTCGCGGAGGGCGAGGAGTTCGTCGAACGACCGGGCGGAGAGCGGTCGGTCGTCCAGCGACGAGAGCTCCCCGACGACCCGTTCGACTCCCTCCTCGACGGCGTTCAGCGACGCGAACTCCTCGTCCAAGATGCCGAGGAACTCCTCCCGTTCGCGGACGGCGTTGGCTGCGGCGGAGACGACGGCCCCCCGCAGTTCCGGCGAGAGCCCCGGCCCGGCGGTCATCCCGGCGGCTATCTCGTCGCCGAACTCCGCGGCGAGGCTTTCGGGGTACGCGTCGCCGTACTCCTCCTCGTAGTGGGGGACGTTCATGACCGTCCGTTCGTACGCCCTCCGGACGGCGGCGAGCGAGGGCGGCGTCTCCCGACCGGCCGTCTTCACCCCGAGGGGCCCCCTCGCCGACCCGGCGGCCGTCGAGGGCTGGACATCCGCGACGGCGGAGCGGAACGACCGGAACGCCGCCTTCTCGTCCACGCACCGCTGCCGTTCGCGCCCGAGCGACTCCCTCGCTTCTTCGACGTGCGTCCGCCTCAGCGCCATCGAATCCCCTCCGGCACGTCGTCGTAGTCGGTCTCCCTCCGATGGGCCGCGGGGCTTCGCTCCGCGACGTTCTCGCCGGAGCGGGCCCGCTCGCGTTCGTCCGCGAACGGGACGTTCGACCCCGCGAGCGCGCCGTCGGCGGCGTGGGCCGCGATGCTCCGCCCGTGGGCGTTCCCGTCCCGCACCAACTCGTACGCCTCCGCGCGCCCGTTCGCCCCGGAGAGCGGAACCATCCGAACGTCGGTCCCCGAGGGGCCGACGTCCACGAGAAGCATCGCCTGCGGGTACGAACACGTCGCGGGCGCGATGAGTTCCCGAACGCCGCGCTTCCGCGCCGTCGCGGGCCAGTGGATGTGTCCCGAGAGGACGAGCGGAACGCTCCGCTCCGCGAGGAGTTCGAGGAGTTCCTCGGCGTTGCGCAGTTGGTAGAAGTCGCCGTCGGCGAACGGGCCGGTGTGCTCCCGCGGGTGAAACAGGTTGTGGTGGAGGGTGACGAGGGGCGTCTCGGCGTCCGCGAGCGTCTCGTCCAACCACGCGAGGTGCGCGTCCGGGATCAATCCCTCGTGGGAGTCGGCGAGTTCGCCGTCGCCGCCGGCGCTGTCTAACCCGAGCACGTCCACGCCGCCGGCGCGGACGCGGAACGGAAGCGCGCCCGCGGCGTACCGGTCGGCGAACTCGGAGACGGGCGGCGTCTCGTAGTCGTTCCACGCCTTCGGAACGTCGTGGTTGCCGGGGACGGCGACCCACTCACCGTCGAGTTCCCGGAGCACCTCGTCCGCGCAGGCGAACTCCTCGGGCCGGCCGTCGCGCGTCAGGTCGCCGAGGAACACCGTCAGGTCCGCGTCGGCGTCGGCGGCGGCGGCCACGGCCGCCCGGAGTCGCGTCTCGGTTCGGTGGTACGCCTTCCACGTCCCGGACGCGGTGGGCGTCACGTGCGGGTCCGAGACGACGGCGATTCGCGTCCGCGTCGGGGAGAGCGGACGCGAGAGTCGGGCGAGGAGCGGTCCGGGAGCCGAGTCCGAGCGCGCGAACTCGTCGTCGGGGTACGCGTCGAGACTCATCGCTCGACGGTTCGCTCGTACGTTCCGAGCGCGGTGTCGCGGCGGACGACGATTCGTCCGTCCGACTCGCGGAGTTCGATGGTCAACGGGGCGTCGCTCCGGTCGGTTCGCTGCGTGTCGTCCCCTTGCATCTCGTCGGGTGATGCGCCCGCTCCGGGGTTAAAAATATCGTATGGATTATACGTTCTTCGTCGTATCCGTATGTTCTCTCTATAGTGACAGGTACACTCAGTAGAACGACGCGCCGGTAGCCAACAGACCGGCGTCCACGAGGAGCAGGACGCCGACGACGGCCGCCGCGCGGAAGACGCCGATAGCGTCTCTGGCGGGCGCTCGAACGCGTTTCTCCTGCAGGCCGTCGGAGAGTCGCCCGTTGCCGACTTCGACGAGGGCGGCGAGCGCCAACCAGAGTGCGAGCATGGCGAGGACGAGGTGACCGCGTCCGGTTCCTATCAGGGTCTCGATAGTGTATCTCGTCCCGGCGAGGTGACCGCCGGTGAGGAACATCACGACGGACGCGCCGCGGGACCCCCTCACGAGCGTTCGGGACAGCGATTCGAGGGGGGCGGCGTCGAGCGACCCCCCGACGGCGGCGGGGAGAATCGCGCCCGCGACGAAGACGACGCTTCCGACCCACAACGCGCCCGTGAGAACGTGCAGTACCGTGACGGCGGTATCGACCAGCATACCGACACCTCCGTTCGCCGCCGTTTGAACGTTACCGGTTTCCGACCGGTCGTCCGCGGCGACGGGTCGCGGGCGGACGGCCACGCCCGTTCTGTTTTGTATCCGGCCCCGGTAGGGACGGCGTATGGCAGACGAAGCAGACGCCGACGGTAGCGACGGGAACGACGAGTTCGAGCGGGTTCGAGAACGGGCCGTCGCCGCCCTCGAGGAGGGAGAGCCGATCTCGATATACCTCGGGCTGGTTCACGAAAACGGCGCGAACGAGTACTACTTCGGAAACGACGTGGACGAACGCGAACTCCGGGAGGCGGCCACCGAGCAACTCGGGATGCTGACGCGAGTGCTCGCGGACCAGTCGGCGGCGAGCGTCGAGGAGATAGCCGAACTCGCCGTCGAACGCGCCGAGGCGATGAACCTACAGCCGTAACCGTCGGGTTCGGTCAGCGTCGGGGGACGTTCTTCGGCGCGGCGGGGGTCGTGCCACGCCCGCGACCCGGCGTCTACCGGCGCACGTCCAGGACACTCCGAGAAGTGAGACGCGAACCGCGTCAGCGATGCGGCGAGACGTCGTCGCGCGTCGGTCGCCAGACGTACACGGACGACCCCGAAAACTCCGTCTCCTCCGGCCGCCCCCCCGTCGAGGACGCCGAGGATTCCCCTCGATCGCGGTACCGGCGGGCGGCCAACCCGGCAACGAACAACCCGAGGGCGACGCCGAGGGAGACGTACCGGAGTGCGCTTCCGACGCCTCCGATTTCGCCGTCTCCGCTTCCGCCGCCGCCGTCGCGGGTCGATTCTCCGCCTCGCGTTCGCTCCGAGAAGGATGGTGCCATAGACGCCCTTCGCGAGCCGTAATTATACGCTTACGGGTTCGTCTCTCCGCGTGCGTTCGACCGACGGCCCACGCGCATTCGTCGCGCGAGGCGGTCGCTACCGGGCGGATTCGACCGCGTCGCGCAGTTCCGACAGCGTCGCGTCGTCGCCCGCGCCGACGTAGAGTCCCTCGACGCCGCGTCCGTGCGAGCGAACGCCGCTCTCCTCGGCGAGGAGTTCGCCCGCGTGCTGTTCGTACACCTCGGGGCGGAGGCAGACGATGCCCTCGATGCCGCCGCGGGCGAGCAGTCCCCAATCGACGCACGGCGACCACGTCTGGACGACGCGCTTGCACCGAGGCCGGAGGGCAGCCTCGATTCGGTCGCCGAGGGCCGCCAGTTCCGGGTCGCGGACGGCCGAGAGGCCGCGGACGAACGAGACGGTGCCCCGGTCGAGGGGGACGTCGCTCCCGGCGGCGAGGCGTTCGCCGTTGACCGTCGCCCCCTCGCCGCGGCGGGCGACGTACAGCGAGTCCGGGAGCGGTTCGTAGATGGCCGAGACGACGGGCTCGCCGTCCCTGAGGACGCAGACCGCGGTGGCGAACGACGGGAGCCCCGACGCGAAGTTGTTCGTGCCGTCGAGGGGGTCCACGACCCACCGGAACCGGTGGTCGCCGTCGCGGCCGGACTCCTCGCCGTGGAAGGCGTGGTCGGCGAACGACTCCCGGAGGACGGACCGGATGCGCTCCTCCGCGGCGCGGTCGGCGTCGGCCTTCACGTCGTCGGTCCCGTACTCCGCGTCGAGTTCGTCGCCGCGGAACGCGTCCCGGAGATAGTCGCCGCTCGCGCGGACGGCCCGCGTCGCTACCGTCGCCAGTTCGTCGAGGGTCGGGTCGGCGTCATCGGACTGTGTCCGAGGGGCGGTCGAGCTCTGCTCGACTACGTCGCCGAGGGAATCTCGGCGGCCCAACGGACGTCGTCCGTCGGCGTCGGCGACGTCCGACCCGTCCCGGTCGGCGTTCGGGTGGTCCTCCATAGAGGTGGCCGGGCGCGCGACGGCAAGAGCGATTCGGTCGGGGCGACGCGACGACGCCTGACCCCGCGGCGCACCGACATTTTTCGTCCGTCGGCCCGTACGCCCGCTATGGAGTTCACCGTGGTTCAGGGAGACATCGCCCAGCAGTCGGCGGACGCGCTAGTCAACGCCGCGGGGACGAGCCTCCGCATGGGGTCCGGCGTCGCGGGCGCACTCCGCCGAGAGGGCGGCGAGGCGTTGAACGACGCGGCGGTCAGGAACGGCCCCATCGACTTGGGGGACGTGGCCGTCACGAAGGCCTACGAGTTGGACGCCGAACACGTCATCCACGCCGCGGCGATGCCGCACTTCGGCGACGGGGAGGCCACGGCGAAGAGCATCCGCGACGCGACCCGCAACAGTCTCGAACGCGCCGACGAACTCGGCTGTTCGTCGCTCGTCCTCCCGGCACTCGGGTGCGGCGTCGCCGGGTTCCCGTTGGAGGAGGGCGCGCGCATCATCGCCGAGGAACTCGCCGACTACGAACCGTCGTCGCTCTCTGACGTTCGCTTCGTCGCCTACGGCGAGGAGGACTACGAGACGATCCGGCGCGTCGCGGGGGAGGTTCGCGGCGACGGGGAGTGACGAGAGGCCCAGTAGAGTGACTGATGCGATTTTAGGGTTACTACCGCAGCGTGGCTCTGTTGAAACCCGCAGCAGAGTGCACCTCTTCAATCCCGGTTCACCCACGAGCGTTCAGTCGTGATGCGATGTATTTAGCGTCGGGGCAGACACCGTTGATAGTCGCCGAAACAGGTGTCCGCTGGAAGGAGAGGCCGAGGAAGTACAGCCTCGGTTCGTCGTCTACCACGCCCTTCTCGTGAACTGGGTAGCCGTTCGCGTCAAGAGCCAGTCCCGGAACCTCGATCCACTCGTAATCGGGTCGGAACCCTGTCGCCCACACCACCGCACCTACGTCGAGGACGGATCCGTCTTCGAGGCGCGGCTTCCCGTCTGTTACGCCCGCCGCCCGAGCCACTCGTTCGACTCCGCTCTGGCGGATGTCCGCTGGCGTGAGACGAATCAGCGGATCACCGCGTCCCTGACTGCGCTCTTTCACCTTCTGCCCCAACCACGTATCGACGGTGAACACGCGAGTGGCCAGCCACCAGAAGGGACGAGAGTTGAAGACGCTCGACGGAATGTGCCCGGTGTCACGACCTGACAACCGCGTGCTACGACCGGCGCGGGCGAGCTCGACAGCGATTTCTGCTCCCGAATTCCCGGCACCGACAACGAGGACATCGCCAGCAGAAAGTTGGTCTGAGTGTTGGTAGTCACTCGAGTGGAGCTGCGTGATCGACGGATCGAGCTCGTCAGCGAATGCGGGAATCCGGGGGTGGTGAAACGGCCCCGTTGCGACGACGACACTGGTAGCAGTCAACCGATCAGACCCGGTTTCTAGCACGTACCGGTCGTCGTCCCGGGTGAGCGACTCGACTTTCGTATCGAGGTGTACTGGGAGGTCGAATTCGGTGACGTACGCCGCCAAGTAGTCGGCCATCTCATCCTTGGTAGGGAAATAGTCGCCTGATGCCGGGAACGACATCCCCGGCAAGCTGCTATTCCGGGCCGAGGTGAACAGTCGCAACGAGTCCCACCGATCGCGCCACGTGTCTCCGATACGCTCGCCGGCATCGAGAATGAGGAAGTTTCGATCCTGTTTCCGTAAGTAATACCCGATGGCTAGACCGGCCTGACCGCCGCCAATCACGACGGTATCGAACTGCGGTTGAGATTCGGAAGCCATGTCCAGCAGTTTACATCTAATCAGAGCAATTTTAAGTAGTATGTGGGAACTCTGCCCTCAGGTCCACGATGCCGAAGTCGCAGGGGCGGATAAACCGCTCGTATATCTGGTTCGCCATCCGTTCGGCGGTGTTGCCCTCCCGCGCCCGGGGAACGAGCGGTTCAGGTCGAGGTCGTAGATGGGGATGTAGCGCTGTTGGGCGGGGTAGCCCGGGACGTTGGCGGCGTGGATGCAGACGATAGTGCCGCAAACGTCGGAGGGGGCGTAGCGGGCGGCGACTTCCTGCAGGACCTTCACGCCGTTCAGTTCGTCGCCGTGAAGGGCCGCGGTCATGAACGCCGTCGGGCCGCCGCGTTCGCCGTTGGTTATCGTGACCGGAATCTCCACCGAGTCGCCGAGGTACGTCTCGCTCACCTCGTAGCGGAGGTGGCGCTTCTCGCCCGGCGGAACCTCCGTGTCGAAGCGGAACGGCTTCGGGTCTGTCATCGACCGGCTTTCGCCCCCGATGGGGAAGAACGTTCGCCAATCCGACGGTTCGCGGAACGCCCGCGAACGGGGGGAGCGACGCTTCGGAAGCGACATCCCCACGGTTATTACCCTCCGCTGACGACGGCCATTCAATGGCACGCGAGCAGTCCGCGAGCGAGTCGGCGGAGCTCGACTCCGTCCTCGGCGCCTTGGACGACGCGGACGCCAGAGACATCATCAGAACGCTAGACGAACCCATGACGGCGAGTGAGATATCCGACGACTGCGATATCCCCCTCTCGACCACGTATCGGAAGTTGGACCTCCTCACGGACGCGAACCTCCTCCTCGAAGGGACGGAGATTCGGGCCGACGGTCACCACGCCACCACCTACGAGGTGGCGTTCGAGGAGGTCAGAATCCTGCTCACCGACGAGCGGGCTCTCTCGGTCGATATCACACGGACCGAACGCTCCCCGGAGGAACGACTCGCGGACATCTGGACCGCCGTCAGGGAGGAGACATAATGCCACACAACACCGCATCCCCCGCCGTCACAACCGCGCTCATAATCGTCAAGACAGGTATCCTCCTCCTCGGAGGACTCATCACCTACTTCAGTTTCAAGGCGTACCGCCGAACCAGATCGCCGGCGCTGCGCGCGTTAGCGGTCGGGTTCGGCATCGTCACCTTCGGCGCATTCGTCGCGGGCGTGATAGACACGTTCCTCGACATCTCCTTGGCGATGGGCGTCCTCGTCGACTCCGTGCTGACGTTCGTCGGGTTCGCCGTCATCACGTACTCGCTGTACGTGGAGTGAGGGGCGAACCGAACGGCGTCGGACAGCGCCGAACGCGTGTTCGGAAAGCAACATTACCGCCGGAAAACGAACGCCGTTCGTGATACCGATCGGCGTACGCGCGTTCTTCCGAGGCGTCGGGAACCTCACCTCCCTCCTCCTCTTGGCTCTCGGCGCTCTCTGCCTGCTCTGGCCCGAGCGGAGTCTGCAAATCTGGTACGCTCCGATGACCGACGAACCGATATCGCTCGGCGGGTACGCGATAGCGTTTTACCGCGTCTCCGGAGCGCTCTTCGTTCTGCTCGGGATTCTGGGCTTGGCGTTCTGATTCGCTCGGGGCCGTACGCGTCGCTCAGATGCTCCAAATCGCGCGTCAAAATGTCGCCCGTATGATTTTCGTACCGAATTCGGAAGAAGGGTCGCTACGTCCGTCGGCCATCTCAGCCGAGGATGTAGTCGAGGGCGGGGTACTTCTCCACGAGGGTCTGTCCGCCGACGTCGTAGTTCTCGACGATGGCGTCGAGGCCGAGGATGCGGCCGGCGCCGAACGCCGCGACGGCGAGGAACACGAGCATGTAGGCGAAGTCGCCGTTGATGACGCCGTGGGCGATGTCCCAGTTTCCGAGGTAGAACATGAACATCATGAACGCACCCCAGAACGCCGCGAGGCGGGTGAGGAGACCGACGATCAGTCCGAGACCGATGAACAGTTCACCCCACGGGACGGCGACGTCGAGGAAGGCGACGAACCACGGCGTGTTGCCCATCGCGACGAACAGGTCCGCCGCGGGGCTTCCGTTGCCCACGGTCGCGCCGACCAGGTAGCCCTGCGAGCTGAACCCCTCGATAATCTTCGTCGCGCCGGCCCACGTGAACGCCACGCCCATCATGAGACGGAGTGCGAGGACGAACCACGCGCTGAGCGAGTGGGCGCGCCCCCGGACAGTCATGCCGCCGAGGGTGCTCTCGAAGGTGTTGCTGAGTTGGGTGTTGGTTGAAGTTGCCATCGTAATGTACCTCTTACAACCGTAGTAACGCGCGGAGACGGCATATATACGACAGGCGATTCTCACGGCGTTAGAAACGCTCTCGTCGGATATGGCACGGTATCGTCTCGCACGGCGCACGGGCGAGACGCGGGAGGAGGGCGGTCAGAGGCGCGACCGGACGTCGCGGAACACGCTCGGGTCGGCGTCCACGACGCCCGCGACGGCGTCCGCGGCCCCGAGAAGCCACTCGGCGCGTTCGATTCGGGACTCCAAGTCGCCGGGTCCGATGCGGTAGTTCTCCACGATGGTCTCGACGGACTCGCCGTCGGCCCACTCGCGGAGGATGCGCGCGAGTTTGACCGCGCTCAGCCACTCCTCGAAGTTCTCCGTGCCGTTCATGTCGGTGGTGAACTCCGCGGCGTGGCGGGTGGCGAAGCGGTACATCGCCGCCCGTTCCCTGTTGCCGAGGTAGGTGCCGTACATGTCCGGGGTGTCGCAGACGATTTCGAGGGCCGTCAGCGCCGTCACGTTCTCGTCGGCCATCCCCTCGGCGGTTCGGACGCCGGAGACGATGCGCGCGCCCGTCTCCGGGCGGACGTACTGCCGGGACACCTGTTCGCCCAGCGTCGTCGCCGCGAGGGCGTCGCCCTCGACGGTCAGCATCGACATCTCCGCGAGTTCGGCGGCCACGCCGTCGACGAGTCCCGAGAGGTCCACGTCCGGCGACTGGTGCGCGAAGAACGACGCGTCCAACAGGTCCAACACGCCGGATTTCGAGTCGGCGAACCCGGAGGCGACGACGGAGAGGACGTGCGTCCGGAGGGCGTCGCGGGCGGCGAGTTTCGACTCCACCGCCTCCGGCCCCGCCTCGACGTACCGTTCCCACAGTTCCTCGCGGAATCGGTCGTCGCCGACGAGGACCGCCTCGCCGTAGGGGTCGAGGTGCGGGCGGCCCGCCCGGCCGCACATCTGGTGGACTTCGAGGACGGGGAGCCACGCCATCTCCTCGCCGGTGTAGCGCTTCTGATCGCGGACGACGACGCGGCGGGCGGGGACGTTGACGCCCGCCGCCAGCGTCGGCGTCGCGCAGATGACCTTCAGTTTCCGGTCGCGGAACGCCGACTCCACGAGGGCGCGGTGGCCCGTCCTGAGTCCGGCGTGGTGGAAGGCGACGCCGTTTCGGACGCAGTCGGCGAGTCTCTCGCCCGTCTCCGTCCCGTCTAGCTCGGTGACGGCGTCGGCCATCTCCGGCCGGGCGACGAGTTCCTCGCGCGCGAGGCGTTCGGCCAGCGATTCGGCCTCGCGGCGCGACCGGACGAACGCGAGGCTCTGTCCCCCGTTCTCCACGGCGTCGGCGACGAGTGCCGCGGTGGCCTCGGTGTCTCGGTCGTCGTTCGGACCCACGTCGCCCGGCGAACAGTCGAGCGTCGAGTCGTCGTCGAACTCCACGGAGCCCTCGGCGTAGACGCCGGTTCGGAGCGAGACGGGTCGCCACGTCGTCTCGACGAGTTCCGCGTCCAACCACGCGGCGATGTCCTCGGGGTTGTCCACCGTCGCCGAGAGGGCGACGATTTGGACGCCGGGCGCGCGCCGTTGCAGGGTGGCGAGGGTGACTTCGAGCGTCGGGCCGCGGCCGTCCGACCCGAGGAGGTGCACCTCGTCCACGACGACGCAGGCCAACTCCGACACCCACGACGCGCCGTTTCGGATGGCGGAATCCACCTTCTCGGCGGTGGCGACGACGATGTCGTTGTCGCCCAAGTCCTCGGCCGGCGAGTCGAAGTCGCCCGTCGAGATGCCGACGCTGACGCCGGGCAGTTCCGCGAACGTCTCGTACTTCTCGCGGGCGAGGGCGCGCAGGGGGACGATGTACAACGCGGGCCCGTCGGCGGTGAGCATCGCCAGTTCGGCGATGAACGTCTTCCCGGAGGCGGTGGGGATGGCGGCGACCAACCGGTCGCCGTCGGCGACGCCCGCCTCCACCGCGGCGGCCTGCGGCGGGTAGAGTTGCTCGATACCCTTCGACTCGTAGTGGGCCCGTATCCGGTCCGGCAGGGGGAGGTCCCGGACGTGCATTGTCCGTGTCTGGTCCCGTGTTACCATAAAAACTCGCGCGGATGCACTGGACGGGAACGCCCGCCTTGACCGGCGCGCGCGGCCACCGCCCGCGGATACCAGCGGTACTCTTTTGAGACGTCGCGCGAAGTCATTACTCAGGTTACATGAAGCGAGCCCTCCTCCTGACGGCGGTAGTCGTCGCGTCCGCGTTGGCGGGCGTCGGCGCGGTAGACGGCGCACCGGCGACCGCCTTCGTCTCGAACGTCACAGTGTCGCCCGACCAACCCGCCCCCGGCGAGCGGTTCACGATCTCGACGACTGTGAGGAACGCCGACCAGAGCGGTTCGTCGTTCGAGATTACGGACGTCTACGTCCGCACCCGCGGCGGGACGAGAGACGTCACCCGAGTGGAGAACCTCGGGACGATACCGCCCGGAGCCGAGATGAAGGTCCCCCTCACCGCGTCGTTCGACGACCCCGGAACGCGCGAACTCCGCGTGTTCGTCGTCGGTCGGAGCGACGGCGAGTTCGTCCGCCTGCAGTACCCCGTCGTCGTCACCGTCAGACAGGGCGGACCGCAGGTCAGCATCGACGCCGACGACGGCGTGGTCGGCGCGGAGAACAGGATCGAGGTGACCGCGGCCAACGGCGAGGACGCCCCCGTTCGGAACCTCCGCCTGTCGGTGTCGGGAACCGACGCCGACGTGAAGAGTTCGACGCGCGTCCTGCCGACACTCGCCGCGGGCGAGTCCCGCACCTTCAACGTCTCCGTCACGCCGTCGGCGCGACGGTCGCAACTCGAAGCGCGACTCCAGTACACGACGCGGGGCGGGAACACGCGCGTCGTCGCCGACACGACGACGCTGCGGTCCGACCCCCTCCGCGAGGACGTCCGCGTCGATGCCAGCGTCGCCGCGTCCGGGGCGTCGCCGCCGATAGTCGCCGACGTCTCGAACCTCGGGAACGCCCCCCTCGAAGACGCCGTGGTCGAGGGCGTCAGAAACGGGACCGTCGTCTTCCGGCGACCGGTGGGCGCGATAGGTTCCGACGCGTCCGCGACGACGCAGGTGAACGTCTCGGGCGTCTCCGGCGGCCCCCTCGACGTGCGCCTCAGATACGAGACGGGCGGGCGAGAGGGCGAGGCGACGACGACGCTCGACTACACGGCCAACCCCGGCGCGGTGGAACTGACGGGCGTCGATTACGAGATGGAAGGCGGGCGACTCCACATCTCCGGGAGCACGAGCAACGTCGGCCTCTCGCAGGTCGATAGCGTCGTGGTCCGCGTCCTGCCGACGGAGAACGTCACGCCCGCCCGCCCCAGGGAGTACTTCGTCGGGTCGATACCGTCCAGCGACTTCGTCTCGTTCGACGTGTACGCGGAGGTGGACGAGAACGCCTCCTCCGTGCCGCTTGAGGTGTCGTACCTCTCGAACGGCGAACGGAAGACGAGGCGCACCGAGGTGGACGTGCGCGACCTGCAACCCGCCGAACCGGCGCAGAGCGGCGGCGGCGGTTCGCTGCCGGGGACGGCCCTCCTCGTCGGCGGCGTCGTCGCCCTCCTCCTCGTCGTCGGCGTGGGAGCGTACGCGTACAGACGGCGGTAATCCGATGCCGATAATCGAACTCGCAGACGTGTGGAAGCGCTACGAAAGCGGTTCCGAGACCGTCGAAGCGCTGAAACAGATCGATTTCGCCGCCGAACCCGGGGAGTTCGTCGCGGTCATGGGACCGTCCGGGAGCGGGAAGTCCACGATGCTCAACGTCCTCGGACTCCTCGACGTGCCCTCCGAGGGCGTCGTCAGCCTCGACGGGCGCGACGTGACCGACCTCTCGGACGAGGAGATGACGCGGGAGCGAAAGCGCTCCATCGGCTTCATCTTCCAGAACTTCCACCTGATTCCGACGCTGTCCGCCGTCGAGAACGTCGAGATACCGACGCTGTTCGGCGACGACCCGACGGCGAGAGAGCGAGCGACGCAGTTGCTCGACCGGGTGGGCCTCGGGGAACGGCTCCACCACCGGCCCGACCAACTCTCGGGCGGGCAGAAGCAACGCGTCGCAGTCGCCCGAGCGCTCATCAACTCGCCGCGCATCCTCCTCGCGGACGAACCGACGGGGAACTTAGACCGGGAGACGGGGCGGGACGTCCTCGAACTGTTCACGGAGCTCAAAGTCGAGGAGGACGTCGCCATCATCGCCGTCACGCACGACGACCAACTGCGGCAGTACGCCGATCGCGTGGTGAACCTCGTGGACGGGCGCCTCACCGAGGAGGCGACGGAGGAGTTCGCCACATGAGCCGGCTCGACGGCCTCTACCGGCGGTTCCCGTCGCTGTTGATGGCCCGGCGCAACCTCTCTCGGAACCGACTCCGCTCGGCGCTGGCGGCGTTGGGCATCATCATCGGCGTCGTCGCCATCGCGTCGCTCGGCATGTTCGGCACGACGCTCCGCGCCGGGGCGACCGAGCAACTCGGCGACATCGGCAACGAGATATCCGTCTCGCCGAACGCCGCGGAGGGGTACGAGACGCTCTCCGACCGCGACGTGACCGAGATACGTCGCGTCGCCGACAGCGAGTCGGCGGTGGTCCCCGTCCGACAGCGGAGCAGTACGGTCGTCCGCGGGCGGGAGCAGTCGATAGTGACGACCTACGGCGTCTCAAACCCGGGGGCGCTGTACGCGGCGTCCGACGGCCGCGTCCCCGACCGACTCAGGCAGGGCGCGCTCGTCGGGTCGTCGCTCGCCGACCGGTTCGGCCTCGAAGCCGGGAACAGCATCACCGTGGACAACCGGACGTACCGCGTCGCCGCCGTCCTCGAAGAGCAGAACAGCATCTCGCTGATGAGCCCGAACAACGCCGTGATCATCCCCGCGGAGGACTTCAACGAGTCCGGCTACTCGCAGGTGGTCATCAAGTCCCCCTCGGGGGCCGCCGCCAACGAGACGGCCACCGCCGTCCGCGAGACGCTGAACGAACGCGAGGAGAAGGTCACGGTCTTCGAGTTGCGGAGCATCACCGAGGGCATCAACCAGTTCTTCGGCATCCTCAACGCCTTCCTCATCGGCATCGGCTCCATCTCCCTGGTCGTCGCGGGCGTGAGCATCCTCAACGTCATGCTCATGAGCACCGTCGAACGGCGACAGGAGATCGGCGTCCTCCGCGCCGTTGGCGTCCAGAAGCTCGACGTGGTCCGCATGATTCTCGCCGAGGCGGGCCTGCTCGGCGTCGTCGGCGGCATCCTCGGGGCGATCCTCTCCGTCGGGGCAGGGCTCGTCCTCAACACCGTCGTCATCTCGGACCCGTGGCTCACCTTCGACCCGGCGAACCTCCTCTACATCGCGCTCGCGATGCTGTTCGCCCTCGTGACGAGCGTCCTCAGCGGACTGTACCCCGCGTGGAAGGCGGCCAACGAGACGCCCGTCGAGGCGTTGCGGAAGTAACCTCGACGCCGCGACGCGTCCGGACCCCCGCCCGACCCCACTCGCCCTCAGAACTCCACCACGGGGATGCCCGTCGTGTCGAACTCCGTCATCGCGTCGAGTTTCTCGGGGACCCGTTCGAGCGGTACCGTCTCGGAGACTATCGCCTCGGGGTCGAGTTTCCCGTGCGCTATCATCCGGAAAATCTCGTCGTAGCGGGGTCGCGGCATGCCGACGGCCCCGACGAACTCGATCTCCTTGAGGACCATCAGGTCAGTCGGGAGCGACACCTCCCCGCCCTCCTCGCTGGAGGTCAGGCCGATTTGGACGTGTTGACCGCCCTTCCGGAGGCTGTGTACCGAGTTGCGGCACGTCTCGGCGATGCCGAGGGCGTCCACGGAGACGTCGGCACCCCCGTCCGTTATCGCGGCCACCGCCTTCGGCACGTCCGCCACCTCCTCCGCGTTGACCGTCTCGACGGCACCCAACTCCGCGGCGAACGACAGTTTCTCGTCGAAGAGGTCGACGGCGACGACGTTCGCGCCGAGGGCGTCTGCGATGTGGACGGCCGACAGGCCGACGCCGCCGCACCCGTGGACCGCCACCCAGTCGCCGGCGGTGACGTCGGCCCGGTGGACGAGTCCGTGGAACGAGGTCATGAACCGACAGCCCATCCCGGCCATCTCCACCTGCGAGACGCCGTCCGGCAGGGGGACGACGTTGAAGTCGGCCCACGGGACGTGAAATCGCTCGGCGAAGGCCCCCTTCGACTCGGGGGCGAGTCCGAGCGGAATCCGGTTGTCGCAGCGGTTCGAGTGCGCGTTCCGACAGGAGGGGCAACTCCCGTCGGCGAGGTTGAACGGGACGGTGACCCGGTCGCCCTCCCGAACGTGTTCGACCTCATCGCCGACGTCCACGACGACGCCGGCGGGTTCGTGGCCGAACACGTGCCCCTCGTCGAACCCCCGCGCCTGCCAGACCGGGTCGCCCTGCCACGCGTGCCAGTCGCTTCGGCAGATGCCGCAGACGTCCGTCTCGACCACGACCCCCGTCGCGTCCGGTTCCGGTTCGGCTATCTCCCTGATTTCGAGCGGTTCTCCGTGGCCGGTGAACACTGCTGCGCGCATCATACCGCGCTAATCGGTGTCACCCGGCATAATTTCGAGGGTCGAACGCGCCCGCCGAGACGGCGCGAGTCGAAAAGCGAGGAGAGACCGAGTCGAAAAGCGAGGAGAGACGGGGGTCGCGGCGCGCGCGGGTTAGATGTAGTCGTGTTCGGCGAGTCGGTCCACGGCCTCGCGGAGGCGTTCCTCGCTGGCCGCGTAGGAGATGCGGGCGTAGCCGGGAGACCCGAACGCGCTTCCGGGGACGGTGGCGACGTGGGCGTCCTCTATCGCGCCCTCGCACCACGCTTGGTCGTCGTCGTCCACGGGAATCATCATGTAGAACGCGCCGTCGCCGACGGGCACGTCCACGTCGTGGTCCGCGAAGAGGTCGACAAGCATGTCGCGGCGTTCGCGGAAGGCGTCGCGCATCTCGGTGACCGCTTCGTCCGTGTTCGCCAGCGCTTCGATACCGGCGTGTTGGACGAAGTTGACCGCACACGACACCGAGTGCGAGTGGAGTTTCGCCGCCTGCGAGACGAGTTCCTCGGGGGCGCAGAGGTAGCCGAGACGCCACCCGGTCATCGAGTACGCCTTCGAGAAGCCGTTGATGGTGACCGTCCGGTCGCCCATCCCCTCCAGGGAGGCGAGACTCGTCGGTTCGACGCCGTACGTTATCCGCTCGTAGATCTCGTCGGAGATGACGGTGATGTCGTGTTCGACCGCCAGGTCGCGGACGCCTTCGAGGGCGGCGTCGGAGTAGACGGCACCCGTCGGGTTCGACGGCGAGTTGACGACGAGCAGTTCCGTCTCGTCGGAGACGGCGTCGCTCAGGTCGTCGAGGGCGGGTTCCAGTTGGAAGTCGTACGGCGCGAGGTCCACGCGGTTGAGCGACCCGCCGGCGAGTTTGGCCATCGCCTCGTAGGACACCCACGCGGGGTCTAAGAGGACGACTTCGTCGCCGTCGTCGATGAGCGACTGGAACGTCTCGAACAGGGCTTGCTTGCCGCCGGGCGTGACGATGACGTTGTCCGACGTGCAGTCGATGCCGTCGCCGCGGAGTTTCTCCGCGATGGCCTCGCGGAGTTCGGGCACGCCGTTCGAGGAGGTGTAGCCCGTGTGTCCGGACCCCATCGCGTCCTGTCCGGCTTCGACGACGTTCTGCGGCGTGGGGAAGTCGGGTTCGCCGACCGAGAGGTCGACGACGTCCACGCCGTCGGCCTCCAGTTCGCTGGCGAGGTTGCTTATCGCGAGCGTGGCGCTCGGTTCGACGCGTTCTACGCGGTCGGCGAAGTCGAAGTCGCTCATGCTAACACCTCCACCATATCGACCGCGGCGTTTACCGCTTCCGCACCTTTCCCGACGCGCTCTCTGGCCTCGGCACCGCTCTGTCCCGGGCCGGAGACGCCGAACGTGACCGGCTTGTCCCGTTCGACGCTCACGTCGGTGAGTCCCTGCGCCGCCGCGTCGGCGATGACCCTGTCGTGGTCCGTGTCGCCCGTGACTATCGCGCCGACGACGGCGACGGCTTCGACGTCCGTCCGCCGCGCGAGTCTGTCGGCGGCCAACGGCGAGTCGTACGCGCCGGGGACGCGGACGACTTCGACGACGTCCGCGTCCCGTTCCGCGGCCGCGTCGAGCGCGGCCTGTTCCATCTGCTCGGTGACCGAAGAGTTGAACCGGGCCACCACCAGTCCGAGTGCGACCATACGCGTCCGGTTCCGTGCGGCGATAAAAGAACTACCGAAGCGCGCAGAAGCGGCCGCGGTGACGGGCGGAGAGGCGGCGTCTCGCGGCGGTGACGCGCCCGTCGATTCGAACCGACGCCCGCGAACTACGAGCAAACACAAGAGTTGTAGTCTCGGAGGGGCGATGAGAGTCTATGAGTTCCGACGAGGTGTCGTCTCCGTCCGCCTCTTCGTCCGCCTCTTCGTCCGCGACGGTCGAGGAATCGACCGCGAACCGGACGGACGCAGAGGCGCGGTCGGAGCGTCGCCACCGCCACGGTCACTCCCGCGTCCTCCTCGGCGTCCTCGCCGCCGCCGCCGTCGCACTCGTTCTCCGCCTCGTCGCCCTCGGCGGGCGCATTATGCACTGGGACGAGGGGCGCGTCGGCTACTGGATCCTCAGGTACCACGAGACGGACTACTTCGTCTACCGCCCCATCGTCCACGGCCCGTTCCTCCAGATCGTCAACGACTGGTTGCTGGCCGTCGCGGATCCCTCCGACTTCCTCGTTCGCCTCCCCGTCGCCGTCGTCGGCGGCCTCCTCCCCCTCGCGGCGTGGCTGTTCCGCGAACGCCTCGAACGGACCGAGGTGGTCGCGTTCGCCGCCGTCCTCGCGCTGAATCCGCTCTTGGTCTACTACTCGCGGTTCATGCGCAACGACGTCCTCGTGGCGGCGTTCTCGCTGTTCGCGCTCGGGTTCGTCGTCCGCGGCTTCGACACCGGGAAACTCCGGTACGCCTTCCCCGCCGCCGCCTCGATGGGGCTGGCGTTCACGACGAAGGAGAACGCCCTCCTCTACGTGCTCTGTTTCGTCGGCGCGGCCGCCCTGCTGGCCGACCATCGGTTGCTCGCGGCCACGGCGCGCGGCGAGTCCGCCCACGACGTGTTCGGCCGCCGGTGGCCCCGCGCCGTCGCCGCGCGACTCCGCGGCCACGGCGAGACGACGGGACGGAGCCTCCTCCGCATCGGCGGCACTCTCGTCGCCTCGACGCTCCTGTTCCTCGTCATCGTCGCGTTCTTCTACGCGCCGCGGCCGGATCTCTGGCAGGCGTTCGGCGGGTCCGCGTCGCTGACGAGCGTCGTCGAAGCGGGGACTATCGGCGCGGCCGAGAAGTTCGCGGACACGTGGGCGTCCGGCGGCCACCAGGACCACGCGTACCTCCCCTTCCTCCACGACTTCCTGGAGACGATGGTGTACGGCGCGCCCGCGGTCATCATCTTCGCCACCGTCGGCGTCTTCGTGGACCGGTACGGCTTCCGCGGCGGCCGCTACCGCGAGTTCGTCGCCTTCGCGACGTACTGGGGCATCGCCTCCATCTTCGGCTACCCCATCGCCACCGACATCGAAGCGCCGTGGGCCGTCGTCCACGCCGTCGTCCCGTTGGCCGTCCCGGCGGCCGTCGGCGTCGCCTTCGTCTTCGAGTCCGGGCGGGAAGCGCTCTCGGCGGACGACGCGGTGAGCGTCGGGCTGGCCGCGCTCGTCGTCCTCGCCTCCCTCGGCGGCGTCGCCGCCGCCAACGCGACCTACTTCAACAGCGCATCGGAGGAGGACAAGCAGGTCCTCCAGTGGGCGCAACCCGAGAATGACCTGAAGCCGACGATGGAGACCGTCGGGGCCGTCGCGCGGGCAAACGGGGGGACCGACGTGCTGTTCTACGGGACGACCGCGCCCGGGAGCGGCGACGAGTTGTTCTACGTGAAAGACGAGTCCTCGCTTCGGACGCCGCCGCCGGGCGGCCCGGCGTGGCACGACCGCCTGCCGCTCCCGTGGTACCTCGAGATGTACGGCGCTGAGGTGACGAGCACCTCGCCCGACACCGCGCCCGAGGAGGCGTTGCGGGACGCCCCGCCGGTCGTCATCGCGAAGGACTTCAGCCGAGACGAGGTCGAACCGCACCTCGACGGCTACGAGGCGTTCGAGCACAAGTTCCGCCTCTGGAACGACGGCGTCGTCGTGTTCATCGACCGGGAGGCGCTCAACGGCGTGAACGGCCCCGACGTGAGCGTCGATTCGGCCGATAGCCTGCGCCCGGCGAACGGCGACGGCGCGGCGAACGCCTCGGCCCCGGCCTGACGACTCGCCGGCTCATTTTTGGGCACGAACGTGCTCACTTCCTCGTCCGTTTCGGCAACGTTTATGCAGTGTTCTCCACAACCGAGCGACTGTGACCGTCACCGTACCCGGCCCGACCCTCGGCGTCGTGGGCGGCGGCCAACTCGGGCGCATGCTCGCTGAGGCCGCGGCCCCCGTCGGCGTCGACGTGGTCGTCCTCGACCCCACGCCCGACTGTCCCGCCGCGCCCGTGGCGCGAGACCAAGTCGTCGGCGGTTTCGACGACCCGGAGGCGTTCCGCGAACTCGCCTCCCGGGTGGACGCGCTGACGTTCGAGATAGAACTCGCCGACTCGGACCTCCTCGAAGAGGTGTCCGAGGAGTTCGGCCTCGCCGTCCACCCCTCGCCCGACACGCTCCGAACCATCGAGGACAAACTCGTCCAGAAGCGGGCCCTCGAAGACGCCGGCGTCCCCGTCCCGCCGTTCCGTCAGGTGGACGACGCGGACGACCTGCGCGAGGCCCTCTCGGAGTTCGGCAGCGTCATGCTGAAAGCCCGGACCGGCGGCTACGACGGCCGCGGGAACGTCCCCGTCCGCGACGAGTCCGAGGCCGAGGCGGCCCTCGACGAACTCGGCGGCCCGGCGATGGCCGAGGCGTTCGTGGACTTCGAGCGGGAACTGTCCGTCATCGCGGTGCAGGGCGACGGCGAGGTGCGGACGTTCCCCGCCGGCGAGAACGTCCACGAGGAGGAGATCCTCCGCGAGACTGTCGTCCCCGCGCGGACGACCGACGAGGTGCGCGAACGCGCGGACGAGGTGGCGCGCGACGTTCTCTCGATGCTCGACGGCCGCGGCGTCTTCGGAATCGAACTGTTCGAGACGCGCGAGGGCGAGATTCTGGTCAACGAGATAGCCCCGCGCCCGCACAACTCCGGCCACTGGTCCATCGAGGGCGCGCGCACCTCCCAGTTCGAACAGCACGCCCGCGCGGTCCTCGGGTGGCCCCTCGGCTCTACTGTCCGGCGGTCGCCCACCGTCTCGGCGAACGTCCTCGGCACCGTCGAGGAGACGCGGGAGGCCCGCCTCGGCAACGTCGAGTCCGTCCTCTCGGCCGAGGAGGCGTCGCTCCACTGGTACGGGAAAGACGACGTGCGCCCCCTCCGGAAGATGGGCCACCTCACCCTCACCGGAGATGCGGACGCCGACGTGACCGACCTACTCGCGCGCGCCCGCGACCTGCGGGACGGACTGACCTTCGAGTGAACCCATGATCGAAGACACAGACTCCGACAGCGTGGACGTACAGGACCTCATCGACCGGCTTCGCGCGGAGGCCGACGCGGACGCGGACCCCGAGACGACGCCCGAGATGGGCATCATCATGGGGTCCGACTCGGACCTCGACGTGATGTCCGGCGCGCACGACGCCCTCGACGAACTCGGCTTCGCGGAGCAGACGGACTTCCGCGACGCGCCCGACGCGCGCTTCACCTACGAGACGTACGTCGTCTCCGCGCACCGGACGCCCGAACTCATGTACGCGTACGGCGAGACGGCGGCCGAGAGGGGTCTCGACGTGATAATCGCCGGCGCGGGCGGGAAGTCCGCCGACCTGCCGAACATGACCGCCTCCATCGCGTACCCGCTTCCGGTCGTCGGCGTGCCGGTCCAAGAGAAGTCCGTCGATTCGGTCATCGGGATGCCGACGGGCGCGCCCATCGTCGCCGTGGACGCGGGCAAGTCGTTCAACGCGGCGCTCTCGGCGACGCAGATACTCGCGCGGCGGCACGAGGAACTCGAAGAACGCCTCGTCGAATACCACGAGAAGCTGGTATCGGGCGTCGCTGAGGTGTCTCGGGACATCCACGACATGGGCGTCGAGTCGTTCCGCGATTCGAGATAGTATCAGAAGAGAGACTGTTCGAGAAGTAACCCCTTCGTCTTTAGGGCCTCGGCCATATGAGCCCCCCGAAACCGCGAGAGGCGCCAAAATCAACGCTTATAGGGGGAGCCTTCTAACCCACGAACGTCAGGAGACTACGGTATGAGTGATTGGATCGCAATCGGTGCGTTGGGCCTCGTCGGCGTCGGCATCCCGCTGGGGATGATGGCGGTGTCGGCGCTTCTGCGTCCAACCGTGCCGGAACAAGGGAAGAGCGCCACCTACGAGAGCGGTGAGGTACCCACGGGTACGGCGCGCGTCCAGTTCAACATCCAGTACTACATGGTCGCGCTGCTGTTCCTCGTGTTCGACATCGAAACCGTTCTCCTATTTCCGTGGACGGTCATCTACCGCTCCGCGTTGGCCCAAGGTGCCAGTTTGACGCAGGTGTTGCTGCCGATGCTGGTATTCGTCGGCATCCTCGTCGTCGGCTTGGTTTGGGCGTGGCGCAACGGCGCTATCAGGTGGGTCAAAAGCCCGCTTGCGAACCGTCGTAAGACAGAGAGACAAACATGAGTAGCGAACACAACCGACCTTTCGTCACGGACAACAGTAGGGTACAGACCGAGACTCAGGACGCCCGCATCACGGGT
The DNA here is from genome assembly GCF_042662625.1 of Halopelagius fulvigenes. Lineage (GTDB taxonomy): Archaea > Halobacteriota > Halobacteria > Halobacteriales > Haloferacaceae > Halopelagius > Halopelagius fulvigenes. Next base: position 703,327 of record NZ_JBHSXH010000015.1, on the reverse strand, counting down.
GCGGACGACCGGTTCAACTCGAAGCTTCGCGAGGCGTTCGGCTCCTCGCCGTTCATCCTCACGAAGTTCGACCAGTTCATGAACTGGGTCCGCGGGTCCTCGATGTTCATGCTGCAGTTCGGTATCGCCTGCTGCAGCATCGAGATGATGCACACGTACGCGGTGAAACACGACCTCGACCGCTTCGGGTCGGGCGTCCCGCGCGCGTCCCCGCGACAGGCGGACGTCATCATCGTCCCGGGGACCATCGTCTCGAAGTTCGCCCCCCGGATGAAGCGCGTGTACGACCAGATGCCCGAACCGAAGTTCGTCGTCGGCATGGGGTCGTGCACCATCTCGGGCGGTCCGTTCCAAGAGGGCTACAACGTCATCAAGGGGGCTGAGGAGGTCATCCCGGTGGACATCCACGTTCCCGGATGCCCGCCGCGTCCCGAGGCGCTCGTCTACGGCGTCGCCAAGCTGCAAGAGCGCGTCGCCAACGGCGAGTCCGCGCCGGTGACGGTGAAGCCGTACGAACTCGAAGAGTTCGGCGACCTCTCGCGCGACGAGATCGTCGACAAACTCGCCGAACAGATCGACGAGGACGAACTCATAATGAGATACAACTGGGCTGATTCGCCATGAGTCTGGAACGACAGCGGACTCCCGAGAGCGTCTCGGCCGTTCCGACGACCGGGGACGAGCTCGCCGACCTTCTCGGCGACCTCGTCGTCGGCCGCGAGGAACACCTGAACGCGCCCGGACTCGTCGTCCGCCCGGACGACGTACAGGAGGCGCTGTTCACGCTCCGCGACGAGGCGGACTTCGACCACCTCTCCTGCGTCACCGCCGAGGAGTACGAGGACCGCTACGAGTCTATCTACCACCTCACGAGCTACGACGACCGGACCCGAGAGGTCAGCGTCGTCGTGCCCACCTCGAAGGACGACCCGCGGAGTCAGTCCGCCGCACCCGTCTTCCGGACGGCGAACTGGCACGAACGTGAGGCGTACGACCTCGTCGGCATCGAGTACGACGAGCACCCGGACCTGCGCCGCATCCTCCTCCCCGAGACGTGGCAGGGCCACCCCCTGTCGATGGACTACGACCAGGACCGGCCGCAGATCGTCACGCTCACGGAGCACGCGAACCCGCTGCAGGAGGACCACCGCAGCGAGGACGGCAACACGATGTACATCAACATCGGGCCGCACCACCCGGCGACGCACGGCGTCCTCCACGTCAAGACGACCCTCGACGGCGAGCAGATCGCCGACGTCGAACCCGACATCGGCTACCTCCACCGCTGCGAGGAGCAGCTCTGTCAGAACGGGACCTACCGGCACCAGATCATGCCGTACCCCGATCGGTGGGACTACGCCTCGGCCGGCCTGCTCAACGAGTGGGCGTACGCGCGCGTCGCGGAGGACCTCGCGGACATCGACGTGCCGGAGTACGCGCAGATCATCCGGACGATGAGCGCGGAACTGTGCCGCATCGCCTCCCACTTCCTCGCGGTGGGGACGTTCGCGCTGGACATCTACGGCGACTTCACCGCCATCTTCATGTACGCCATGCGCGACCGCGAGAAGGTCCAGAACATCTTGGAGGACCTCACCGGTCAGCGCATGATGTTCAACTACTTCCGCCTCGGCGGCGTCGTCTGGGACCTCCCCGAACCCCGCGAGGAGTTCTTCGGGAAGATTCGGGACTTCCTCGACGATCTGCCGCCGGCGCTGGAGGAGTACCACGACCTCATCACCTCCAACGAGATTCTGCAGACCCGGACCATCGGGACGGGCGTGCTGCCGCCGGACGTCGCGAAGTCCTACGGCGCGACCGGCCCCGTCGCCCGCGGGTCGGGCGTCGATTACGACCTGCGCCGCGACGACCCCTACGGCTACTACGAGGAGCTCGAGTGGGACGTCGTCACGGAGGACGGGTGCGACAACTACTCGCGCCTCCTCGTGCGCATGCGCGAAGTCGAGGAGTCCGCGAAGATAATCGAGCAGTGCGTCGACCTGCTCGAAGACTGGCCCGAAGACGAGCGCGACATCCAGTCGAACGTCCCACGGACGCTCCGCCCGGACGACGACACGGAGATATACCGCGCCGTCGAGGGCGCGAAGGGCGAACTCGGCATCTACATCCGCGCGGACGGCACCGAGAAGCCGGCGCGGTTCAAGATTCGCAGCCCGTGCTTCTCGAACCTCCAGACGCTGCCGGAGATGTCCAACGGCGAGTACATCCCGGACATGATCGCCAGCCTCGGTAGCCTCGACATCATCCTCGGCGAGGTGGACCGCTGATGTCGGCGACGGTCCTCCTCCAGAGCGGTGGGGGCGGGGGCGGGGGGAACGACCCCGTTCTCCTGCCGGAGACGATAGCGAACCTGCTCGGACTCTCCGGCATCGTCGGCGACATCGTCGGCGGACTCCTCGGGGCGTTCCTCATCGCCAACATCATGCTGGCGATGACGGCCGTGGCCGGCCCGTGGGCGAAGCGGAAGATCACCGCCGCGTTCACGGACCGCATCGCGGTCAACCGCATCGGGCCGTTCGGCCTGCTCATCATCGTCGCGGACGCCGTCCGTCTGCTGTCGAAGGAGCTCATCGTCCCCGAGGGAGTCGACCGTCCGGCGTGGGACCTCGGACCGATCATCGTCCCGTTCTCCGCGCTCTTGGGCTTCGCGGTCATCCCGATGGGGAGCGGCATCCAACTGGCCGACCCGGAGACGGGCGTCGTGTTCGCGTTCGCCGCATCCTCCATCGCGTCGCTCGGCCTCGTGATGTGCGGATACGCCTCGAACAACAAGTACTCGCTTCTCGGCGGCCTCCGCGCCGTCGCGCAGAACATCGCGTACGAGATTCCGCTCATCGTCACGGCGGCGTCGGTGATCATCTTCACCGGCACGCTCCGACCGAGCGAAGTCGTCGCGGTGCAGGCCGAACCGCTTCTCACCGTCGCCGGCGTGACGATTCCGCAGTGGTTCGCGTTCGTCAATCCGTTCGCGTTCGCGCTGTTCATGCTGGCGAACCTCGCCGAAATCGGACGGAACCCGTTCGACATCCCGGAGGCGCCGACCGAAATCGTCGCCGGGTACCAGACGGAGTACTCCTCGGTTTACTTCGTCCTCATCTACCTCGGGGAGTTCATCCACATCTTCCTCGGCGGCGCGCTCGTCGCGCTGCTGTTCCTCGGCGGTCCCGCGGGACCGGTCCTGCCGGGCATCGTCTGGTTCATCATCAAGATATGGGCGTTCTTCCTGTTCACGCAGTGGGCGCGGTCGGCGATTCCGCGCCTCCGCATCGACCAACTCATCGAAGTCGGTTGGAAGGGGATGCTCGTGCTCTCCTTCGCCAACCTGGTTCTCACGGCCATAATCGTGGGGGTGATCGCATGATTGGAATCCTGAAAGGAATGGCGACGACGATGAAGCACGCATTGGACGGGAAGACGTTCACGGTCGAGTACCCGGACGTCGCTCCCGAAGTGAGCCCGCGGTTCCGCGGCGTGCACAAGTTCAGCCAAGAGCGCTGTATCTGGTGCCGCCAGTGCGAGAACGTCTGTCCGAACGACACGATTCAGATCATTCAGGACGAACAGCGCAACGGGGAGCAGTACAACCTCCACATCGGGCAGTGCATCTACTGCCGACTGTGCGAGGAGGTCTGCCCCGTGGACGCCATCCTGCTCACGCAGAACTTCGAGTTCACCGCCGACACGAAGGACGACTTCGTGTACAACAAAGAGCAGCTGAAGAACGTACCGTGGTACAAGGACATCGACCCACTCAACTCCCGAAACCCCGACCGCGACGCGTGGATCGGCGAGGGAGAGGGCGAAGTCGACTACCAGTGAGGTGACCGTGGGGTCGCTTCACCGAACGTAAACGTCCGCGGACGAACCGGTTCGGTTCCCCGTTCGGACGTTCTCGAAATCTACAAAAGGATTCCTCAAGGAGACACAAACAATGGTTTATGAAACCATCGCGTTCGCGCTGTTCGCCCTCGTCACCGTGGGCTGCAGCCTGGGCGTCGTCCTCGTGCGGGACATCTGGCACTCCGCACTCTTGCTGGGGGGCGCGCTCCTGAGCGTCGCGGTGCATTACGTGATGCTGCAAGCGGAGTTCCTTGCAGCCATGCAGATTCTCGTCTACGTGGGCGGGGTCCTCATACTCATCACGTTCGCCGTGATGCTGACGCGAACAGAAGCGGAGGTGAGTAGCACATGACAACCAAACCGGAACTGAACCTCGGATCGCACCTGATACCCGGTCTGGCCGCGGTCGGACTGTTCGTCGTGATGGCCGCCGCGTTCCTCACGGCGTCGTTCCCCCAACCGCAGGGGTTCGGCGACGTGAACATCACCGCCAGCATCGGCTACGCAATGTTCAATCTCGGCTTCGGACAGGTGCCGGGCGAGAGCTTCCTCGTCGCGTTCCTCGTCATGGCGATAACGCTCGACGTGGCTCTCGACGGCGCACTCCACCTCGCGAAGCACGAGGGCGACGAAGGGCAGGCCGAGACGGTGCTTCTGGCGGACGGCGGTCGAAAGATAAAACGAGCGCTCTTCGACGACGGGGAGGGGGACGACTGATGGTTCCGCCGCAGTACTACCTCCTCCTGTCGGCCGCGATGTTCTGTATCGGCCTGTTCGGCATCCTCACGCGGCGCAACGCGCTGCTGCTGTTGATGTCGGTCGAACTGATGCTGAACGCCGCGAACATCAACCTCGTCGCGTTCTCCTTCGTCTGGGGGAACGTCACGGGGCAGACGTTCGCGCTGTTCACGATGGCGCTCGCCGCCGCCGAAGTCGCGATCGGGCTGGGCATCGTCCTCGTCCTCTACCGCAACTTCGACGGCGTCGACGTGACCGAAGCCACGACGATGAGGTGGTAACATGGCAGGAATACTCGACTTCACTCCGGCGATCGTCTTGTTGCCGTTCGTCTCGTTCCTCGTCGCCCTCTTCTTGGGCGGGCGTCTGCCCAAGGGCGGCGCGCTGGCGGGCATCGCCGCGACTGCGGGTTCGCTCGTACTGTCGCTGGCGACGTTCTTCGCCGTCAGTCAGGGACGGACGATCGACACGACCATCTACACGTGGGCCACCGGCGCGCAGGACGCGCTGACGCTCACGTTCGGCATCCTCATCGACCCGCTGTCGGCGATGATGCTCGTCATCGTGACGCTCATCGCCTTCCTGGTCCACATCTTCAGCCTCGGGTACATGAACGACGAGGGCGAGGTCGGCCTCCCGCGCTACTACGCCGGGCTCGGCCTGTTCACCGCCTCCATGCTCGGGTTCGTCGTCGCCGACAACCTGCTCATGGCGTTCATGTTCTTCGAGCTTGTGGGCCTCTGTTCGTTCCTCCTCATCGGCTTCTGGTTCCGCGAGCAGGGACCGCCGAGCGCAGCGAAGAAGGCGTTCCTGGTCACCCGCTTCGGTGACTACTTCTTCCTCGTCGGCGTCGTCGCGGTGTTCGCCACGTTCGGCACCGCGCAGTTCGCAGGCGAACACGCGTTCCCCGTCCTCGCGGAGGAAGCGCTGGCGTCCGGCGCCACGGGCGAGATAAACACGTTCGGCTTCGCGCCGCAGACGTGGTTCACCATCGTGGGACTGCTGGTTCTCGGCGGCGTCGTCGGGAAGTCCGCGCAGTTCCCCCTCCACACGTGGCTCCCGGACGCCATGGAGGGTCCGACGCCCGTCTCGGCGCTCATCCACGCCGCGACGATGGTCGCCGCCGGGGTGTACCTCGTCGCGCGGATGTACGGCTTCTACGCGCTGTCGCCGACGGCGCTCGCCATCATCGCGCTGATCGGGGGCTTCACCGCCCTCTTCGCCGCGACGATGGGCGTCGTCAAGCAGGAGATAAAGCAGGTGCTGGCATACTCGACCATCTCGCAGTACGGGTACATGATGCTCGCACTCGGCGCGGGCGGGTACGTCGCGGCGACGTTCCACCTGCTCACCCACGCCTTCTTCAAGGCGCTCCTGTTCCTCGGCGCGGGGTCGGTCATCATCGCGATGCACCACAACGAGAATATGTGGGACATGGGCGGTCTCAAAGACAAGATGCCCGTGACCTACTGGACGTTCCTCTCGGGGTCGCTCGCGCTCGCCGGCATCTTCCCGTTCTCGGGCTTCTGGTCGAAAGACGAGGTGCTGTTCGAGGCGCTCAACCACGGACTCGGCACCGAGGGCGGCCTCGGGACGGTGTTGCTCGTCGCGTACGCCTTCGGCCTGCTCGCGGTGTTCTTCACCGGGTTCTACACGTTCCGGATGGTGATGCTCACCTTCCACGGTGAGCCCCGGTCCGAGACGGCGCGGAACCCCCACGGCGTCCGCTGGAACGTCAAGCTCCCGCTGGCGGTGCTGGGAATCCTCGCCGCGGTCATCGGCTTCGTGAACATGGTGCCGGTCGAGGAACTGACGGGCATGCACCTCACGTTCCTCCACGACTGGCTCGACCACGGAATCAGCGGGCTGACGGCCCACCACTACCTCGAAGTCCTCGAATCGGACTTCGGCGCCGGCATCCACGCGGCGGGCTTCGACGCCCTCGTCTCGGGTGCCGTCTCGCTGGCTCTCGCCCTCGCGGGTGCGGGACTGGCGTTCCTGCTGTACAACGACCCCGAGCCGACGGAGCACACCGACAAGCTCGGCGGCATCAAGACGGTGCTGTACAACAACTACTACCAGGACGAGTACCAGGTCTGGCTGGCCACCGGCGTCGTGCAACCGCTGTCGCGCGCCGCGGACAAGTTCGACAACGGCGTCGTCGACGGCGTCGTCAACGGCGTCTCCAGCGTCAGCCTGCTGTCGGGTAGTCGCGTCCGTCGGATTCAGACGGGGGTCGTGAGCAACTACGCTGCGCTCCTCACCCTGGGTCTGACGGCGTTACTTCTCGGATTCGGTATCCTCGGAGGGTGGTTCGTATGATAATCGAAGCGCTCATCGCAGTCACGTTCGTCTCCGCGCTGGTCGTGTTCGTCGCGCCGCGGCAACACGCCGGCGAGTTGGCGGCCGTGCTCAGTCTGCTCCCCGTCGTCGGGAGTCTCTACATGTGGTCACAGTTCGACGCGACCGGAAACGCCCTGCTCGGCGGCTCCATCGCGTTCGAGACGCAGTTCACCTGGCTCACGCTGGGCGGACTCGACCTGAACTGGTACGTCGGCGTCGACGGCATCAGCCTGCCGCTCGTCGTCCTCACGACGGTGCTCACGACGCTGGCGATAATCAGCGCGTGGACGCCCATCACGTCCCGGCAGTCCCAGTTCTACGGCCTCATGCTGTTCATGGAGGCGAACCTGCTCGGCGTGTTCACCGCGCTCGACTTCTTCGTCTGGTTCATCTTCTGGGAGGCCGTCCTCGTGCCGATGTACTTCCTCATCGGCGTCTGGGGCGGCCCGCGCCGGAAGTACGCGGCTATCAAGTTCTTCGTGTACACGAACATCGCGTCGCTCGTGATGTTCATCGGCTTCATCGCCCTCGTGTTCGGGCTGGGCGACTCCGTCAGTTCGCTCGGCTTGCCCGAGATATCGCAGGCGTTGCGGGCCGGCGAACTCGGCGGCTACGGCGCGCTCGACGCCGCGACGCTGAAGCTCGTCGCCTTCGTGGCGATGTTCCTCGGCTTCGCGGTGAAGGTGCCCGTCGCCCCGCTTCACACGTGGCTCCCGGACGCTCACGTCGAAGCGCCGACGCCGGTGTCGGTGATGCTGGCGGGCGTCCTCCTGAAGATGGGGACGTACGCCCTGCTCCGGTTCAACTTCACGATGATGCCCGACGTGGCACAGGCGCTCGTCGTGCCCATCGCGGTCATCGCCGTCGTCAGCGTCATCTACGGCGCGATACTGGCGCTGGCCCAGCAGGACCTCAAGCGCATCGTCGCCTACTCGTCGGTGTCGTCGATGGGGTACGTCATCCTCGGACTCATCGCGTACACGACGTACGGCGTCGGCGGCGCGACGTTCCAGATGGTCGCTCACGGCCTCATCTCCGGTCTGATGTTCATGGCCGTCGGCGTCATCTACAACACCACGCACACGCGCATGGTGGGCGACATGTCCGGCATGGCCGACCGGATGCCCGTCACCTCGGGCATCTTCGTGGCCGGCGCGTTCGGCTACATGGGCCTGCCGCTGATGGCCGGCTTCGCCGCGGAGTTCTTCATCTTCATGGGCGCGTTCGAGTCAACGGTTCACTCCGCGATGCCGCTGTTCACGGCGGCGGCGATGTTCGGCATCGTCATCGTGGCGGGCTACCTGCTGTTCGCCATGCAGCGGACGCTGTTCGGACCGTTCCGGTTCGACGGCGACTACGAGGTGACCGAGGCGGCGTTCCACGACGTCGCGCCGCTGGCGGTGCTTCTCGTCCTCGTCATCGCGCTCGGCGTGGCGCCGGACATCTTCTTCGAGATGATTCAACAAGCGGTTAATCCGATCCTCGAGACGGGAGGTGGTGCCTGATGTCCGCGAGCGCACTCGCGCTTCAGAGCACGCTCCCGGACTGGGCGGCGACGGCTCCGGCGCTCATCTTGGCGCTGACGGGGCTCGTCCTGCTCCTCATCGACAGTATCCACACCGCCCGCGAGGGCGTGAGCAACGCCGTGCTGGCCGGCGTCTCGGCCGCGGGGTCGCTGCTCGCGTTCGCCGTCGCCGGCTGGTTCCTCGTCGCCGGGACGGGACAGCCCGACACGGGCGGCGCGATATCGCTGTACGGCGACGTGATAGTCGTCGACGGGATGAGCCTGTTCTTCACGCTCATCTTCACCATCGTCGCCGCGATGGTCTCCATCGCGAGCTACGACTACCTCGAGGCGCAGACGACCCGCGGCGAGTACTACTCGCTCGTGATGTTCGCCGCCACCGGCATGACGCTCATGTCGATGGCGAACTCGCTGGCGACGGTGTTCGTCAGCCTCGAACTCGCCTCGCTCCCTTCCTTCGCCCTCGTGGCGTTCCTGAAGACGGACCGCGGGAGCATCGAGGCGGGTCTGAAGTACTTCCTCATCGGCGCGCTCTCCTCTGCGGTGTTCGTCTTCGGCATCAGCCTCGTCTACGCGGCGACGGGGTCGCTGCTGCTCGTCGAAATCGCCTCGGCCGTCGGCCAGACGCAGATGGTCGGCGTCCTCGGCATCGGCGTGATGATGCTCATCGGCGGGTTCGCGTACAAGACGGCCTCCGTGCCCTTCCACTTCTGGGCGCCCGAGGCGTACGAGGGAGCGCCCGCGCCCATCTCGGCGTTCCTCTCGTCGGCGTCGAAGGCGGCCGGTTTCGCCGTCGCCTTCCGCGTCCTCCTGGTCGCGTTCCCCCTCGGGCAACTGCCCGCGGGCCTCGATTGGGTGCTCGTCTTCCAGATCCTCGCCGTCGTCACGATGACGCTCGGTAACTTCGCCGCGGCGACTCAGGAGAACGTAAAGCGGATGCTCGCGTACTCCTCCATCGGGCACGCGGGCTACGCGCTCATCGGTCTCGCGGCGCTCTCCGTCGGCGGGCCGAACGCGGACGTCCTCGGCGCGTCGATGGCGCACCTGATGGTCTACGGCTTCATGAACACCGGCGCGTTCCTGTTCATCGCGATGGTGGAACGCTGGGGCGTCGGCCGCACGTTCGAGGACTACAACGGCCTCGCGACGCGCGCGCCGATGGCCTGCGTCGCCATGACCGTGTTCATGTTCAGCCTCGCGGGCCTCCCGCCGTTCGGCGGCTTCCTCTCGAAGTACTTCCTCTTTTACTCGGCCATCGAGGCCGGGTTCTGGTGGCTCGCCGCCTTCGGCGCGGTGAACAGCGCGCTGTCGCTGTTCTACTACAGTCGCGTCGTCAAGGCGATGTGGATAGAGGACCCAAAGGAGGGGCTCGAACTGGACACGAGTCCGGTCGGCCTCTACACGGCCGTCATCTTCGCGGCCGTCGGCACGATCCTGTTGCTGCCGGCGTTCGCGCCCGTCATCGAGACGGCGCAGACGGTCGCCGCGGCCCTCTTCTGAGGGGGCCGGGTTCGGCGACTCCGGCGACTTACCTCCGTCTTCTTCCTCTCCGGACGCGAAAACGCCGGAGAGCCGTCGCTGTCGTTCGAGTTCGCGTCGAGTCGGAGGGCCGTTACGCGGTAGACGCTACCTCTCGCTCATCGAGAACCTCCTGTAGCGCCGTCGCCACCTCTTCGGACCGACGCATCGTCAGTCCGTCCGTCGTGACGAACACGCCGTGTCCGCCGGCGGTGACGCGGGTGAGGTAGCCGTTCTCGAACGCCCGGATGGTGAACTCGTAGTCGCCGAGTTCGGAGCCTCTGTACGCTCGCTTCGCTCGAAAGCCGTCGGTTTCGTGCTCGACGAAGCCGGCCAAGTCGGCGTCCGAGTCGAGGTCGGACCGGAGGTACACCTGCGCGAACGACTCGGAGGCGAAGTACGTGATGCTGCGGAGACTGTCGCCGACTGCCGTCCGACAGGCTGCTTCGAGCGACTCTTCGAACTCCGTCCCGACGAGGTCAGGGTCGGCGTCCATGGCACCTCCTACCACAGGTGGGCGAGACATAACTCCATCGCCCGGTCGGAGGCGCCGCCGTCCGGTCGAAATCGGGGTCGGCCGCCGCCGTGACGGTAGGGTTTTCCCGCCGGGGACCGACGTTTCGGCCATGACACGGCGGTTGGTCCTCGGGTGCGGGACGGCCGCGCGCCGGTCCATAGAGCGGATGGCCGAGTGGCCGGGAGAACTCACCGTCCTCTCGCGGCGCGGGGGAGTGGTGGACTCCTTCCGCGAGGAGGGCGTCGACGCCGACAGGCGCGCGCCCGACGACGCGGAGGCGTACCCCGACCACGCCGACGTGGTGTTCGTCGCCAGCGACGACGCCGCGACGAACGTGGACGCCGTGCGCCTCGTCCGCGAGAAGTTCCCCGACGCCTACGTCGTCGGCTACCTCGGACAGGACGCCGACCACGACGACCGAGAGACGCTCACGTCGCTCGCGGACCGCACGATAGACGGACGGGCGGTGCTGTACAACCGAATTATCGACCTCGCCGGCGGGCAGTCCGCCGACCGACTTCACCGACTGTACCGCGTCCTCCGGAGCATCGACGGTCGCCTCGCGGTCGTGATGCACGACAACCCCGACCCGGACGCGATAGCGAGCGCGCTCGCGCTCTGCCGCATCGCGGACTCGGTGGGCGTGTCCGCCGACCCCTGCTACTTCGGGGAGATATCCCACCAGCAGAACCGGGCGTTCGTCAACCTGCTCGACCTCGACCTGTTGGAGCTCGACCCCGAGACGACCGTCGCGGCCTACGACGGCGTCGCCCTCGTGGACCACTCCCGGCCGGGGGTCAACGACGGCCTCTCGCCGGACGTGAACGTCGATATCGTCATCGACCACCACCCGCCGCGCGCCCCGGTCGAGGGGCGGTTCCTCGACCTGCGCCGCGACATGGGTTCGACGAGCACGCTCTTGGTGGACTACCTCCGGCGGTTGAACATCGACCCCGGCGAGACGGTGGCGACGGCGCTTCTCTTCGGCATCCGCGTGGACACGAGGGACTTCACGCGGGAGGTGTCGCCCGCGGACTTCGAGGCGGCGGCGTTCTGCCTCCCCGCCGCGGACCTCTCGTTGCTCCAACGCGTCGAGTCGCCGAGCATGAGTTCGGAGGTGTTAGAGACCATCGCCCGCGCCGTCCGCAACCGCGACGTGCGCGGGGAGGCGTTGGCGACGAACGTCGGCGAGATACGCGACCGAGACGCCCTCGCGCAGGCGGCCGACCGCCTGCTCGGCATGGACGGCGTGAGGATAGCCATCGTGTACGGCTTCGTGGACGACACGGTGCACGTCTCGGGGCGCGCCCGGGGCACGGAGGTCGACCTCGGGGAAACGCTCAGAGACGCGCTCAGCCCCATCGGGAGCGCCGGCGGGCACGCCGACATGGCGGGCGCGCAGATTCCGCTGGGCATCCTCGCGGACGTGGGCGAGGACTCCCGCGAGTCGCTCGAACGCGTCGTCGCGGAGGTCATCGCCGGGCGGTTCTTCGAGACGTTGAAGGACGCGACGATGATGCTCACGTCCGACGACGACGGCACGGACCTCACCTTCGAGTTCCCGATGGACGAGTGGTGAGGCCGGACCGACGGCGACGCGGGACGCCCCGGAGACACCCTTTTGGTTCGCACCCCCGTACCTCCGACGATGATTGGTAAGGCGACCGTCGAGGAGTACATGACGCGCGAGGTACAGACCGTGTCACCGACGGATTCGGTCGCCGACGTCGCCCGTCGCATCGTCGAGAGCGACGGCCACAACGGCTTCCCGGTCTGCGAGGGGCGGCGCGTCGAGGGGTTCGTCACCGCCCGCGACCTCCTCTTGGAGGACGACGACGCGCCCATCTTCACCGTCATGACGGAGAACATCATCGTCGCGCACCCGGAGATGAAAGTGACCGACGCCGCGCGCGTCATCCTCCGGTCGGGCATCCAGAAACTCCCCGTCGTGGACGACGCGAGCAACCTCGTCGGCATCATCTCGAACACGGACGTCATCCGCTCGCAGATAGAGCGCGCGACGCCCGAGAAGGTCGGGAAACTGATGCGGACGCTCGAACAGATACACGAGATACACGTCCACGAGGAACGGCAGACGGTCGGGCTGTCGAACCTCATCCCGACGCAGGGGCGGGTGTACGCCGACGAACTGGAGGGGCGGAAGTATGAACTCGAACGCGGACTGGCCGAACCCCTCGTCGTCATCGACAATCAGGGGACGATACTGCTCGCGGACGGCCACCACCGCGTGATGGCCGCGGACAGGGTGGGCGTCGAGGAGATGGACGCCTACGTCATCGTCCTCGACGACCCCGTCGAACTCGGCATGCAGCGAACCGCCGAGAAGGAGGGGTTAGAGTCCATCACCGACATCGAGGTGGTGGACTACGCGCGCCACCCGTTGGTGGAGACGACCCACCGCCTCCAGCAGTCCTGACTACTCCTCACCGCCGAACTCCGCCATCCACTCCTCGGCGAGTTCCCGCGCCGCCGCCTCGGAGTCGGTCCGTTCCCGTCGGTACCGTCGCTCCTCGGAGTCCTGATACAACTGGTCGAGGCGGACGGCCCACGTCTCGTCGGGTCGCCTGCGGACCCGTACCGTCACGTACCCGTCGTCGCGTTCCCACTCTCTGATTCGCCCGTCCGCTCTGACCTCACGCCAGCCCATACGCCTCCGTGGGCGCGCCCGGTACAAGTCTCCTCCTCTCGACTCCGGTCCGCCGTCACTCGGCGGCTTCGACCGACCGAGCGTCGGCCTCGACGGACGCCAGCGGCCCCCCGCGCTCCCCGCAGAGGGGGCACACGGAGTAGCCGAGCGAGTCGTATTCGACCGCGTCGGCTCTGGCGAGTTCGCCGCACGTCGCACACTCGAAGTACGAGACCCATTCGAACGACATACATTCACAATTCGGTGTATATAACATAGTTAATCGGCGCTTACCGGCGATTTCGGCCGTCTCGGCGAGTCGAGGTCGAAGCGGAGAACGGAGTAAGCCCGGCTTACTCAGACCCCGGCGGCGTCCGAATCGGCGTCGGCGGCCCCCGATTCCGGCCCCCTCTCCGCCGGTCGCTCCGGCGCGTCGGGTCGCGCCACGAGTGCGAGGTCGGAATCGACGCGCGCGAGGAAGTAAAGCGAGTAGTACCGGAAGTACGCGGCGACCGGAACGGTGACGAACAGGCCCGCCGCCGCGAGGCAGACGACGTACAGGGCGACGAGAGCGCCGACGAGGACCGTCCCCGTCGTCAGAGCGGCGGCGAACGGGGAGAACGCCGCCCAGACGACGGCGCCGAGGAGGACGAACGGTACGGCGACGACGAGGCCGACGAGGGCGAGTGCGACGGCGAGAAGCGCGCCCGAGAGGACGTTGAGCGCGATACGGATGACGACGTACAGCGCGAACTCCTTCCACTCGGCGCGCATCGACGGGAGGACGCGCCGCCACCCCGCGAGGACGCCGCAGTCCTCGACGAGCATCGCCGGAACGACGAAGTCGCGGGTCAACCCGAGGACGAGGGCGACGACGAAGGCGGCGAGGACGCCGACGAGGAGGACCGGGACGACGGCGAGTAACGCCCCCGGACCGAGGGCGATGCCGCCGAAGACGATCGCCGCGACGGGGACCGCGAAGAGTGAGAGGACGGCGGCGCCGAGAATCAGTTTGAACGCGAACAGTCGCGTCCCGTCGCCGAGGTGGGTTCGGAACGGGGTGCGGAGGCGCACGCGGGGGGACGTCACGTTGTCCACGAAGACGAACTCGAAGACCGAGGCGAGAAACGAGTGGAGGAGGAACAGGGCGAGGAGGACGGCGAGGAGACCGACGACGAGCGTGAACAGCGAGGCGGTGTCGAACGTCGGAACCGCCCCGCCGGGCGAGAACGTTCCGGGGTCGAAGTCGAGCGTCGGGCCGACGTTCGCCCCGGAGGTTCCGGACCCGTTCGTCGTCAGGGAGGCGTTCGTTCCGGTTCCGACGAAGAAGACGACGAGCGCCAACTTCGCCCACGTCCGGGGGTCGAACGGGAGGAGGAGGGACTGGGTCGCCGCGCGGGCGTCCGAGAGGGCGTCGACTGCGTTCCACGACATGCGGGTGAGTTGAACGTCCGACCCGGATAAAATCTCCTGTCGGGGCGGCGTCGCTCCGACGCACCCCGTCCCCCGCAGGTATTTGTCCCGCGGCGCGGAAGCGGTGCTATGCCAACCGCCTTCGAACGACGGACGCGCGACGCGCAGGCGGCCCTGTCGGACGCTGACGGTGCCGAAGGAGCGTCGGCAGGCGGTCAGACCACGTCTGACTACGCCGATGCGGACGCGCTCGTCTGCTTCCCCAGTCGGAACCTGTTTTACCTCTCGGGGTTCGCGGAGGACCCCGGCGAGCGACACCTCCTCTTTTTCCTGCCCGCGGAGGGCGACCCGACGTTCCTCGTGCCCGAACTGTACGGCGAACAGGTCCGCGCGGCGTCGTGGGTCGAGGACGTGCGAACGTGGGCGGACGACGACGACCCACTCGCCGCCGTCGAGTCAGTCGTTTCGGACCTCGATCTGCCCCCCGAACCGCGCGTCCTCCTCAACGACACGATGTGGGCGCGCTTCACCCACGACCTGCGGGCGGTGCTGTCGGATGCGACGTTCGGACTGGCGAGCGAAGTGCTGTCGGACCTCCGGATGCGGAAGGACGAGGCGGAACTCGACGCGATGCGGAGGGCCGCCGCGGCGGCGGACGAGGCGATGGAGTCGGTCCGCGCGATGGGGTCCGACGCCGTCGGACTGACCGAGAGCGAACTCGCCCGCGAGATAGAGCGACTGCTGGCCGAGGCGGGCGGGGAGGGCGTCTCCTTCGAGACCATCGTCGGGTCGGGGCCGAACGGCGCGATGCCGCACCACCACCACGGCGACAGGGAGATACGCGCGGGCGACCCGGTGGTCCTCGACTTCGGGACGCGCGTGGACGGCTATCCCAGCGACCAGACGCGCACCGTCGTCTTCGACGGCGACCCTTCGGAGACGTTCGCGGAGGCTCACGCCGTCGTCGAAGCGGCGTTGGCGGCGGGAGTCGAAGCGGTCGAACCGGGCGTGGCCGCCGAGTCGGTGGACCGCGCCGCCCGCGAGGTCATAGAGGAGGCGGGGTATGGCGACCGGTTCGTCCACCGAACCGGCCACGGCGTCGGACTCGACGTCCACGAGGAACCGTACATCGTCGAAGGGAACGACCGCAAACTCGAACCCGGGATGGTGTTCAGCGTCGAACCCGGAATCTATCTGCCCGAGGAGTTCGGCGTCAGGATAGAGGACCTCGTGGTCGTCACCGACGAGGGGTGCGAGCGGTTGAACCGCACCGACCGCGGGTGGGAGTGCTGAGGCGAGGGGGCGTCGCTCGACGGGGTTACTCGACCGGTTCGACGGCCGCGTCGCCGCAGTGGGGGCAGTGGTCGTAGTCCTCGCTCACCGGCTTCTCGCAGGAGCGACAGACGTACTCGGGGTCGCCCTCGGCGTCGTCTCCGCCGGTGAACGACCGCTTCGTCTCCTCGAACTTCCGCCCGGCTTTCTCGAACAGGCTCATCTGTGAACGGACGGGAGGAGCCCGAATAAGCGTTGGGTCGGCGTCTCCCGGGAGCGAACGGCCGTGCGGCGGTTCTCGAACGTCTCGCTACGGGACGTGCCGGACGGGGGACGGGGGCTTACGAGTCTCCGTCCCCGTCCTCGTCCTCGCCGGGCGCGACTTTGCCGACGAGTGCGTCCACGTCGGTGTGTTCGAAGAGGAGGTCGCGCATCAGGTCGACCGTCCGTTCGTCGCGGGTGCGACCCGACCGGATGACGTCCTCCGCGCGGTCGACGACGGTGAGGGTGTCGCCGTTGACGGTCATGACGGGCACGCCCTTCGATTCGGCCTTGCCGAGGACGGCCCCCGAGGGCCGGTGGCCGCCGGTGAGGATGATGGTCTTCACGCCGGGCGCTTCGAGGGCGGCGGTGATTATCTCGGAGCGGTCGCCGCCGGTGATGACCGCGGCGTCCTTCGTGCGCCGGAAGTACCGCAGGGCGGCGTCGCCGCCCATCGCGCCGACGAGGAAGCGTTCGACGTAGGCGTCCGTCTCGCCGCCGGTGACGAGGTTCGCGCCGAGTTCGTCGGCGAGTCCCTCGACGGTGACGCCCGCCAGTTCCTTCTCGCGCGGGACGACGCCGAGGACGGGGATGTCGCGGCCTTCGAGGAAGGGAACGACCTCCTGTTCGAGTTCGTCGAAGGCGCTGTCGGTGACGCCGTTGAAGAGGACGCCCGTCAGTCGGTCGCCGAACTGTTCGGCGGCGGCGACGACGTCGTCCAAGTCGGCCGTCTTCCGGTAGTCCGCGACGAGGAGGACGCCCGCGTCGAGGCGGTCCGCCACGTCCACGTCCGTCAGGTCCACGATGCCGCCGGTGGACCAGACGCCGCCGCCCTCGACGAGCATGAGGTCCTTCCCCTCCGAGAGTTGACCGAAGTACTCCTCGATTATCTCGGCGAGTTCCTCGCCGTCCTCCTGCCCGCGAATCGCGCCGTCGATGAACGTCGGCGAGTAGACGACGGGTTCCATCTGGTGCATCTCGGCGTCGAGTTCGAGCACTTCGCGCGCCAGCATCGGGTCCTGATCGAGCGTCTTGCCGACGTTCGACTGCAGGCGCGTGCCCTTGGGCTTCATGTAGCCCACGTCGAGGCCGCGTTCTTTCGCGAGTTGGCCGAGGGCGAGGGTGACGGCCGTCTTGCCGGTACTTTCGTGGGTCGAGGTGACGAGTAGCGTGTTCATGGGTCTACAGTTGGTCGGGGTCCACGGTGAGTCGCACGTCCACGGCTTTCACGCCGTCGGGCGCGGCGACGAGGGGGTTGATGTCCAGTTCGAGGATGGCCGGGAAGTCCGTGACGAGCTGCGAGAGGCGCTGGATGGTCTCGGAGACGCCCTCCACGTCCACGGGGTCGCGGCCGCGCGCGCCGCGCAGAAGCGGCGCGGAGTCTATCTCCTCGGTCATCTCTGCGGCTTCGGACTCGGAGACGGGCGCGACGCGGAACGTCGTGTCCTCCAGCACTTCGACGAAGATGCCGCCGAGACCGAACATGAGTAACGGTCCGAACTGCGGGTCCTTGTTCATGCCGACGATGGTCTCGACGCCCGCGTCTAAGTCCACCATCTCTTGGACCTGCACGCCGATGATGTTGGCGTCGGGCTGGTAGTTCCGCGCCCGCGTGACGAGGTCCTCGTAGGCGTCGTACACCTCCTCGTTCGGGACGCCGACTTTGACGCCGCCGATGTCGGACTTGTGCAGGATGTCCGGGCTGACGATCTTCATCACTACGTCGCTCTCTATCCCCTCTGCGACTTCGAGGGCGTCAGCGGGCGCGTCCACGATGTCGCCCTGCGGCGTCTCGATGCCGTAGGCGTCCAGCAGGTCCATCGCCTCGACGCCGAGGCGGGTGTCGTCGCGGCCCTTCACGCTCGACAGGATCTCGCGGGCGCGCTCTCGGTCCACGTCGAACTCGACGGGGTCGTCGTACTCGCGTCGGCTGATGTCGCGGAAGCGCGCGAGGGCGTCGAGTCCGCCGACGGCGCGGGCCGGGTCGAAGTAGTTGGGGATGCCCGCGTCGGTGAGGACCTCCTCGGCGGACGTGACGCGTTCGCCGCCCATGAAGCAGGCCGCGACGGGCTTGTCGTGTTTCTCCTGTAGTTCGACGGTGTCCTCGGCGAGTTCGCCGTAGTCGAGGACGGCCGTCGGACAACTGAGGACGAGGGCCGCCCCGACGTTCTCGTCGGCGAGGGCCGCGTCGAGCGCCTCGCGGAACCGCTCGTTGTCGGCGTCGCCGACGATGTCCACGGGGTTGAAGATGTTCCCCTCCTCAGGGAGCGTCTCCGAGAACGTATCGAGCGTCTCATCGGTGAACTCCGCCATCGAGAGGCGGGAGTCGCCGACGGCGTCGGTGGTCATCACGCCGGGGCCGCCCGCGTTCGTGATAACGGCGATGTCGTCGTTCTCGGGGAGCGGTTGGTTCTCGAGGACGCGCGCGGCGTCGAACAGTTCCTGGACGGACTCCGCGCGGATGACGCCCGCCTGTTCGAGGCCCGCCTCGTACGCTTCGTCGGACCCCGCGATAGTGCCCGTGTGGCTGGAGGCGGCCTGCGCGCCGGCGTCCGTCCGGCCGGACTTCACGAGGACGATCGGCGTGTCGCTCGTGACTTCGCGCGCGGTGTCGATGAACTCGCGCCCGGCGTCGATGCCTTCGAGGTAGCCGATGATGACGTCGGTGTCCTCGTCGTCGCCCCACGTATCGACGAAGTCCGCCTCGTCCAAGACTGCCTTGTTACCCAAGGAGACGACGTCTTTGAAGCCGATGCCCTGGTCGTTCGCCCAGTCGAGCACCGCGGTGATGAACGCGCCCGATTGGCTCATGAACGACATCGACCCCTCCGTCGCGTTCTCGGGGCCGAACGTGGCGTTCATCCCGTTCGGCGTGGACATGATGCCGAGGCTGTTGGGGCCGACGAGGTTCATGTCGTACTCCTCGGCGACGGCGGTCAGTTCCTGCTCCCGCGTCGCACCCTCGGTTCCGGTCTCGCCGAATCCGGCGGTGATGACGACGACGTTCGAGACGCCCGCCTCGCCGGCGTTCTCGACGACGTCCACCGCGACGTGCGGCGGGACGACGACGACGGCGAGGTCGGCGTCGGCGTCGCCGACGCTCCCGACCGCCGGGAGGTCGAACACCTCGTCGTACTTCGGGTTGACGGGGACGACTTCCCCGTCGAAGTCCTCGACGAGGTTCTCCATGATGGCGCGACCGACGGAGCCTTCGCGCTCTGTCGCACCCACCACGGCGATTCGCTCGGGCACGAACAACTCAGATAACTCTCCCATCGCCCGACGGTACTCGCCCTCTCCGCATAAATCCGGGCATGTTCCCTATCACATGGACTGTGAGGGCAGTTCTCGCTCACGGTCTTTGATAATTGTCCACGGATTATTGTTCAAATGTACGATTCGAACGGCGCGGGTCGGGCGGGGTCGGAGGGGCGTCAGATAAGGTCGTCCGGCGCGTACTGTTCGCGCGTTCGCTCGACTTCCGCGGCGTACTGCTCGCGTTGCTCCGGGTCGTCCACCGTCCCGAGGCTTCCGGGCTTCGCCTCAAGCGCCGCCGTCGTGTCGCGCACGTCGCCGAAACTCGTCAGCGACCGCTCCTTCCGGAGGTACTTCGACCCGTCGGGCGTCGCGTACACGAGGATGATGATGTTCTGTTCGTCGTCGGAGTACGTCCGCTCGACGAGCCACACGCGCTCGGTTTCGACGGATTCGTCGCTCTCACTCACGGGACATCACTTGACGGAACTGACGACCCGGGGACAGATAAGTCGTCCGCGGGCGGGGGCCGCGAGCCGTCACCCGAGGACGCCGAAGCCGAACTGCGGGAGTCCGAACACGGCCGTCCACGTCAGGTGGAGGGCGACGCCGACGGCGACGGCGGGAATCGTGGTGTAGATACTCGCGACGACGGCGGCCGTCTTGTTGATGGCGATGAGGGGAAAGAGGGCGTCGCCGTCCTGACTGATGGCGTTCGCCGCCAGCGCCGAGAACGGAATCGCACCCTCCGCGTAGGCCGCCGAGAGGACGATCTGCGGGCCGCACCCGGGGATGAGTCCGAGGGCCGCGCCCGCCACCGGGGCGAGAACCCCCGCGGCGGCGGCGACGGCGGCGATATCGACGCCCGAGAAGAGGACGGCGTACTCGTAGACGAGGTAGGCGGCGACGACCCAGACGGTGACGAACGACGTCTCCATCGCCGCGTGCGTGAGCGTCTCGGCGGCGCTCTCGAATGAGTTCTCGCCCTCGCCGACGCGCCCGTGGCCGACGTAGCGCCGGCCGACGAAGTAGAGGAACGCCGACAGCGCGGTTCCGACGACGCCGACGAGCGTGAAGACGCCGGCGTACGAGAGGCCGAGCGCCAGCGGAACCTCCGGCGCGCCGCGGAGCAAGTAGAGGACGCCGACGACGAGGGCGACGGCGGCGGCGACCCACCACGTGCCGAGTGCGAGTCGGGACGCGCGCCGTCCGAGCGACGAGTCGCGCGTTGGTCCATCGACGGCGCACCCTTCGGCTTCGGCGTAGTGGTGGACTTGACTCCCGACCGCGGGTGCCGCCACACCCCCGTCCGAGACGGCGGGGCGGAGACTCGCCACCGCGGCGTCGACGCGCGAGACGCCGAGTCCGAACCGGTCGATGCCGTACCCGAAGGCGACGGCGGCGACGAAGGCGATGCCGTAGGCGTACAGCGCCGCCTTCGGGGCGAGAGCCAACAGGACGAACGCCGAGTCGCCCGCGGTGGCGACGAGCGTCGCCACGACGGTGCCGAACGAGACGGTGCCGCGGACGTACAGCGGCATCATCACGATAGCGCCGCCGCACCCCGGCGTCAGTCCCATCAGCGCGCCGACCAGCGGTCCGGCGCGGCGGTTCTCCTCCAACCGACGGACGAGTCGGCCGTCCGTGCGGTACTGCACGTAACTGAAGAGCAGAACCGTCACGGCGACGAACGCGCTCACCTGCACGAAGCCGTCGCGGACGGACGCCGCGAACAGGTCGAACAGTTCAGCCACGCGACCCACCTACGGCGCGCCGTGGCGTTCGAGCCCAGCGTAGAGCAATGTTTTTCATGTCTTACCAGATGTTTAGACGCCTCTAAAAATAAATCTGTGCGTTCGAACGGGGGCGGATTGATTTCGGAAGAATACGTCCGAGACGGGGTCGTCAGCGCTCCTCGGCGGAGAACGAGAAGAGAGGACGGACGGGTTACTCCGTCACGTCCGTGGGTGCGGCGTCGGCGAGTCGGCGCAGTTCCTCGGGGGCGACGGGGAACATCGCGCTCGGCGTCCCCGCCGCGCCCCGACGGTGTCGTACTCAGAGAGGGACTCGTCGAACGGGGCGCGGAGGTCGGTTTCGTGGCAGAACGGCGGGACGCCGCCGATGGACCACCAGACCACCTCGCGTGTCTCCTCGGGGTCGCCCATCGACACGTCGCCCTCGTGGAGTCCGAGGTGGGCCGCGAGCTTCGCCTCGCTCACCCGATTCGCACCGCTGGGGACGACGACGAACTCGCCGTCGCAGTCGAAGACGGGGCTGCTGGCTATCTGCCCGACGTCGCACCCGACGGCGTCGGCGGCGTCACCGGGCTACGTCCGGCGGGCTGACGGGCTCCGCCCGTCAACGTCGGCCGCCGTCTTCGTCCCCTCGGGGAACTCCTCGACGGTCACCTCGAAGTCGTGCCGTTCGGCCGCCTCGGGGGCGAACGTCCTCGCTCCCTGGTGCACACTACCGTGTCGCACGGACCGGGACGAAAAGTGGTTCGCTTCCCGGCGGCCGACTCCGGCCGCCGGGGGTGAGAGACCGCACCGCGAGAGTCGCACGAGAAGCCGTCGTTAGTGGCTGTGGCCCATCGCTTCCGAGAGGGGGACGCCGAAGCGCTCCTCGAAGATGGTCTCCATCTCCTCGTTGAGTTCCGAGAGGTCGGCCGCCGTCTCGCCCTCGCTGTGGTGGACGACGACGTGGGCCTGTTGTGCGAACGCCTGCACTACGAGGTCGCCGACGACGTTCGTCGGTTCCTCTCCCTGTTCGGCGAACACGTCCACGAGACCCTCGGGGAGTTCGATGGATTCGACGTCGCCGTTCGGGCCTTCGATGGTGTAGATTTCGGTATCGACCATACGCTCCGTGGGGCCTCTCGACTTAAGGATGTGTGGGAATCGGAGGTGACCGGTCCGGCGGCGTGAACTACGGGCGGATGTACGCGTACCCCTCGGTCTGCAGGCGCGTCACCTCGACTGCGCCCTCCGGCACCGTCTCGATGCCGCCGACGAGGTCGGACTCCTCTAAGCCCTTCATCTGGAGGGTGTTGCTGCAGGCCTTGAACTCGACGCCGTCGGCGAGGAGGTTCTCGACTTCCTCGCCCTCGTCCTCCTCCGTCGTCACTCGCTCTATCCCGTCCGCCTGCGCGACGACGGCCACCTGGTCGATGGTTCCCGACTCGTCCTCGACGAGGTTTCGAACGATGTTCAGCGCTGTCTGCTGTTCGGCTTCGTCCGCGGAGACGAGGTGGACTACTGTCTTCATGCTAATCGTTCGTCGTCCGGACGCGAGGAAGTTGTCGTGCTTGCAGACTCCGCGAACGTGTTCGGACGGTCAGCCGGCGTCTGCGCTCAGAGGCGGAACGGAACGGGCGGCGCGTAAAACGGACGTTCGGCGGGAAAGCGCCTCAGTCGCCGGATTCGACGGCCGCGGGTGCCTCTTCTTCCTCGGCGCGTCCGTCGCGTTCGAGTTCTTCGAGGTAGTCGTCGGCGTCGAGTGCGGCTTTCACGCCCATGCCGCCCGCAGTCGCGGCCTGCTGGTAGTGGTAGTCCACCACGTCGCCCGCGCCGAAGATGCCGGGGACGTCAGTCGTCGTCTGTCCGCCGTCGGTGCCGCCCTTCGTCTTGACGTACCCCTCCTCGTCGCGTTCGACGCCCGTCCCTTCGAGGTAGTCGGCGTTCGGCGTGTGGCCGATGGCGTAGAACACCGCACCCACGTCGAAGTCGAACTCCTCGGTCTCGGGGTCGTCCAGTTTGTCGGTGGGGTGCCCCTCGGGGTTGCGAACGAGGGTGACGCTCTCGACGCCCTCCTCGGCCGACCCGTGGAGTTCGGTCACCTCGGTGTTGAGCATCAGTTCTATCTCGCCGTCGTCCACCTGCTCTCGGACGCGGTCGATCCAGTAGTCCTCCGCGCGGAACTCCTCGCGGCGGTGGACGAGGTACACCGTCGAGGCGAACTTGGTGAGGAAACTCGCCTCCTCCATCGCGGCGTCGCCGCCGCCGACGACCAGTATCTTCTCGCCGCGGAAGAACGCGCCGTCGCAGGTGGCGCACGTCGAGAGGCCGTAGCCCATGAGTTCGTCCTCGCCGGGGACGCCCAGCGTCCGGGCGGACGCGCCGGAGGCGGCGATGACGGCGTCGGCGGTGTACACGTCGCCGTTGCTCAGCGTCACCGTGAAGGGGCGCTCGTCGGCGTCCACCGATTCGACGATGCCGTGGCGAATCTCCGCGCCGAATCGTTCGGCTTGCTCGCGCATGTTCTGGATGAGTTCCGGCCCGGAGATGCCCTCGGGGAAGCCCGGATAGTTGTCCACCTCGGTGGTGAGCGTCAACTGCCCGCCGGGTTCGTCCCCCTCCAGCACCAGCGGGTCGTTGTTGGACCGCCCGGCGTAGATGGCCGCCGAGAGGCCCGATATGCCCGACCCCGCGATTATCAGTTTCCGGTGTTCAACGAAATCGTCCGCGTCGTCGCTCATGTCTCAGAATTCGAGACTGCCTCCCTTTTAGGTTCCGCTGTCGTGCGCGCGCCGCGGCGCAACCGGTTCGTCAACGTATCGCGCGGGGCCGCACGCCGCGCGCGTACCCGCACTCCGGTCAGACCGCGTCGGTGGCGGGTCCGACCGCCCCCGCGAGGCGCGAGAGCGTCGCGCCCGCGACGAATCCGAGCGACGCGTACGCGAGGCCGACGAGGAGCGACGGACTCGTCGCCGCGAGGAGGAGACTGTTCGGGGCCGCCGAGTGGAGGCCGCCGAAGTGGTACAGGTCGTACCCCACCGCCGGGCAGAGGCCGACGACGACGGAGACGAGGAGGCCGTCGTTGCGGTAAGCGTGCGCCGCCGCGGCGGCGACGGCGAGTCCCGCCACGGGGTAGGGATACCAGACGGCCCCGCCGAGGGCGGAGTGGAGGACCAGTTCGTACGCGGCGAAGACGACGGCGCTGAGGACGGCGGCGAGGCCGACGGCGCGTCGCGACGTGCCGCGTTCCCGACCGAGGAGGAGGGCGTGTAGTGGAGGGCGCATACGGCCCGGTTCTCGTCGCGTCCTAAAGTCGTTCCGTGTGCGTCGCGCGGACGGCGCGAACGGACGGCTTCTTGGTCCGCCGCCGTCCACGGGGAGGTATGCCCGCGGACCTCCACGAGAAAACCGACCGCTACGAGGGGATGTTGGCCGACGCACTCGCGGAGGCGGAACCCGCCGTCCCGGCGGGGACGCCCCTCGGCGACGCCGCCGAGGAGTGCCGCGAGATGGCGCTGTCGTACCTCGAAGACGGGCGGCACTTCCGCGCGGACGACGACTGGGTGAACGCCTTGGCGTCGTTCTCGTACGGCTACGGGTGGCTCGACGCGGGCGTCCGGATGGGCCTGTTCGACGTGCCCGACGACTCGCACCTCTTTACGATGTGAGCAACGGGGCGGGCCGTGGCGTGCGACCGAGCCGTCGCATCCGCACGCAGGTCGTCCCTCCGCGCTCGCTTTCCGTGGCCTCGCTTCGTTCGACCCGCGAACGCCCACAAGAGACTATGGCCCGCGCGACGCCTCTGACGGTATGGCCCGAAAGCGCACCCTCGCCTACGGCGGCCTCGCCGCCACCTCACTCCTCGCCGGTGTCGCCGCGCGAGTCGTCCACGAGAGGCGTTCGACGCCCGCCGTCTCCTACGAGTCGGTCGGAACTATCGACGGCGCGGAGTTGCGACGCTACCCGACGACGACGGTCGTAGAGACGGTCGCCCCCTCCGAGCACCAGGCGTTCGGCAGACTCGTCCGCTACGTCTCGGGGAACAACGACGCCGAAGCCGAACTCACCCCGTTTCCGACCGTCGTGAGCGACGGCGAGACGCGCCGCGCGCCCCCCTCGGAGTCGAAGTCGGCGTCGGACGCCGTCTCCGTGACCGCCTCCGACTCCTCGGGCGGCCCCGTCTCGGTGACTGCGCCCGGCGGGGAGGAGTCCGACGACGACGGCGTTCGGATGGCGTTCTACCTGCCGGAGTCGTACGACTTCGAGTCGGCCCCGCGCCCCTCGGACCCGAAGGTCCGCGTGGTCGAACTCCCGGAGCGAACGCTCGCGGTGACGTCCCTCCCGCGGTGGAGCGTCGGGAACCGCGCCGAACGCGAGGGCGAGAACCTCCTCGCGACGCTTCGAGACGAGAACGAGGACGTTCAGGCCGTCGGCGACCCGTTCGTCCTGCGCTACGACGGCCCGGGCGCGTCGTCGTTCCTCCCGCCGAACGAAGTCGCCGTCGAAGTGCGGCGCGTCGCCTCGACGGGCGCGGCGGACCGGTGACTTGTCCGCCCTGAACCCTCGTAAGAGCCTACCGTCCCGGGGGCTTCTCTATCGTATGGTTCAAAAACGTGCGCTGAAGTGGGGCGGCGTCGCCGTCGCCTCCCTCGCCGCCGGCGTCGCCGCGCGGTCGCTCTACGAGAGTCGCTCCGCGGCGAACGTGTCCTACGAGACGGTGGGTACGCTCGACGACGTGGAGGTGCGACGCTACCCGACGGCGGTGGTCGCCGAAACTGCCGCCCCCTCGGAGCGTCAGGCGTTCGGTCGCCTCTTCCGGTACATCTCCGGGAACAACCGCTCCGACGCGGAACTCTCGATGACGTCCCCCGTCGCAACCGGAGACGCGACGCGCACCGCGCGCGCGCCGGACCGTGACGGCGGGGAACTGGCCGCCGATAGCGCGGGCGAAGAAGTCTCGATGACCGCGCCCGTAGAGACGAGTCGCGGCGCGGACGGCGTCCGGATGGCGTTCTATCTGCCGGAATCGTACGACTACGAGTCTGCACCCCGCCCGGTAGACCCGAACGTCCGCGTGGTCGAACTGCCGGCGCGAACGCTCGCGGTGAAGCGCTTCTCGTGGTGGGCGACGGACCGTCGGGTCGAACGGCAGACCGACGAGTTACGCTCGGACCTCCGCGGCGACGACTCCGGCGTTCGGGTCGTCGGCGACCCCTTCCTCCTCCGCTACGACGCGCCCGGGACGCCGCCGTTCCTCCGCAGGAACGAAGTCGCCGTCGAAGTCAGGCGAGTCTCGTCGGAGTCCCGGTAAGGCCTCACTCGAACCGGAATGCCGGGCCGTCGTCGGAGTCTTGCACCTCGACGCCGAGTGCCGCGAGTTCGTCGCGGAGTTCGTCGGCCCGGCCGTAGTTCCCGGCCTCGCGTTCGGCCTCGCGGACGTCGAGGACGAGTTCCACGAGGTCCTCCGCGACGGAGACGTCGCCGCCCTCGCCGGCGTCGCCGAAGGAGAGGCCGAACACGTCGCCGCCGAGGTCCTCGAACGCCTCGACGGCCTCGCGTAGCGCGCGGTAGTCGTACCGCCCTCGGCCGTCGAGGTGGCGGTTCACCGCGCCCGCGAGTTCGAGGAGGGCGGCCATCGCCTCGCGCACGTTGAAGTCGTCGTTCATCGCCGCGCGGAAGTCGGCTCTCACCTCGCCGACGGACTCGCGGAACTCCTCGTCCGCGACCGTCGCGTAGGCGTCCACGCCGTCGAGGGCGCCGAGAGCGGCGTCGTAGGCTCGTTCGAGTCGGTCCCACCGCTCCTCGGCCTCGGCCATCGCGTCCTCGCTGAACGTCTGCTCGGACCCGTAGGCGGTCGAGAGGTAGAACGTCCGGATCACGTCCGCGCCGAACTCCTCGAGGGCGTCGTTCACGTAGAAGAAGTTACCCAAAGAGGAGGACATCTTGTCGCCCTCCGTCTGCAACAGGCCGACGTGGAGCCAGTAGCGCGCGAACGTCCGCCCCGTCGCCGCCTCGCTCTGGGCCACCTCGTTCTCGTGGTGCGGGAAGACGAGGTCGCGGCCGCCGACGTGGATGTCGATGGTCTCGTCCAAGTGCGTCATCGACATCGCGGAGCACTCGATGTGCCACCCCGGGCGGCCCTCGCCCCACGGCGACGCCCACGTCTCGCCGCACGGTTCGCGGACCGGTCCGAGTTCGTCGGGGCGGTGTTCCGCCACGTCGTCGGGGGAGACGGCCCCCGCCTTCCAGAGGGCGAAGTCCGAGGGGTTGCGCTTCTCGGCGCGTTCGTCCTCGGGGCCTTGGGACTCCATCTCCTCGATTCGCTGGTTCGAGAGCTTGCCGTAGTCGTCGAAGGCGGAGACGTCGAAGTACACCGATCCGTTGGACTCGTAGGCGTAGCCCTTCTCTATCAGCGTCTCGATGAGGTCGATGATCTGGGGGACGTGTTCGGAGACGCGGGGGTACACCTCCGCGCGCTTGAGATTCAGGCCGCGCATGTCGCGGATGACGTTCCCGGTGAAGTGCTCCGCCACGTCGGCCTCGGAGTCGCCCAGTTCGTCGTCGCCGATCCGGGCGGCAATCTTCTCGTTCACGTCGGTGAAGTTCTCGACGTGGTGGACGTCGTACCCCTCGTGTTCCAGCCATCGGTGCATCACGTCGGCGTGCATCCACAGGCGGGCGTGCCCGAGGTGCGCGTCGTCCGAGACCGTAAGCCCGCAGACGTAGAGCAACACATCGTCGTCTGTTCGTGGCTCGAACTCCTCGCGTTCGCCCGTCAGGGTGTTGGTCACGGACAGCGTCATCGTGGCGGATTTGTCTGCGTTCGGTGTTGAATCCGTCGGAAGCGTCGCCGACTGAAAGGAGGCGACGAAGAAGCGAACGGGGAGCGAAGCGACCCGTGAGCGAGCGAGACCGAAGGGAGAATGCGGAGAGTAAGACCGAAGAGAGACGCCCGCTACCGAACGACTTCGTGAAGCGACTCCTCGACGAGTCGGAGCGCAGTCGCGCCCTGCCGGCGCGGGACGACCACGACGAGTTCGCCGTCGGCGACGCCCGCGGCGTCCACGAGAACGTCTTCGGCCGCGAGGCGGTCCACGGCCGCGGAGAGGGCGCGCGCGTCCACGTCGCCCGTGGCGATGAGAGCGGTCATCGGCCCCTCCGCGGCGACCATCTCGACGCCGCCGACGGTCACCACCCGGTCGTCGTCCGGCGAGGCCTCCACGTCCTCGCCCGCGAGGCCGACGCCGCTTCGCATGCGCACCGTCGCGTCGCGGTCCTCCGTCGTCAGGTCGGGCAGGTCGTCGGCGAACCGTCGCAGGGCCGTCGCCACGGAGTCCGTGTCGCCCTCCACGTCGAGCGATTCGGCGGCGGCGGTGTAGTTGACGACGCCCGCGCGGAGGGCCGAAAGGAGGTAGGGACGCTCTCGCACGGCGTCGCGCGTCTCGGCGGCGAGTGACATAGGAGGGAGGTGGCGAGACGGGATGAAAAATCCCGTGGCGGCCGTCGGCCGGCGGGCGGCGAATCCTTGGTCAATGATGAAGGGACACCGAACTTCGGCTTCCGTTTCGACAAAATTCCTTTCGGAGATGCGAAGTCCCTAAGGGGACGGTGTCGTAATTTACTCGTATGCAAGCGCTGGTCATCGTGGCGCACGGGTCGCATCTCAACCCGGACTCGCGCGCGCCGACCGAGAATCACGCCGACACCATCCGCGCGGCGGGAGCGTTCGACGAGGTGAAGACCGGATTCTGGAAGGAGGAACCCCACCTGCGGGAGGTCCTCCGGACGGTCGAGTCCGACGAGGTGTACGTCGTCCCCCTGTTCATCAGCGAGGGGTACTTCACCGAACAGGTCATCCCGCGGGAACTCCGCCTCGACGGGTGGGACGTCTCCCAGTGGGAGTCCGACGGCTTGAACGCCGACACGGCGACGTTGGAAGCCGAGGACACCGGGCAGACGGTCCACTACTGCGGCCCCGTCGGCACGCACGAGGCGATGACGGACGTTCTCGTCCGCCGCGCCGAGACGGTGACGGGCGACCCGGACGTGGGCGAGGGCTTCGGTCTGGCCGTCGTCGGCCACGGCACCGAACGCAACGAGAACTCCGCGAAGGCCATCGAGTACCACGCCCGCCGCGTCCGCGAGATGGACCGCTTCGACGAGGTGCAGGCCCTCTACATGGATGAGGAACCGGAGGTGGACGACGTGACGGACTACTTCGACTCCGAGGACGTGGTGGTCGTCCCCCTGTTCGTCGCCGACGGGTTCCACACGCAGGAGGACATCCCCGAGGACATGGGCCTCACCGACGACTACCGCACCGGGTACGACGTGCCCGCCGAGGTGGACGGCCACCGCATCTGGTACGCCGGCGCGGTGGGGACCGAGGGCCTGATGGCCGACGTCATCCTCGAACGCGCCGCGGACGCCGGCGCGGACGTTGGCGCCGCCATCGATGCAGTGCGCGAACGCACCCGCGAGACGCGGACGGCGGGGGATTGACCGTGCGCGACTCGCAGTTCGAGGCGCTACTGGACGCCGTCGAGTCCGGCCCCGTCGAGTTCGACGGCCTCTCCGTCGCCGAGAGCGACGGCGAGTACGACCTCGAAACGCCGGAGTCGTCCTATCACGGCCTTTCGGAGTCCGAACTCCGCGAGGCGGCCGCGGACGCCGCGGCGTACGTGACGAACTGGTACTACTGGGAGCGAACGGTCGGCGCGGGGCGGCACCGCCGCGCGTTCCTCCGGTGGTCGGAGGGCGCGGGCGACCACTCGGTCCCCGAACGGTACGACGCCCTCGAAGGCGGCGTCGCCGTCGAGTGGGGGCAACTCGCCGTCTCCGTCGAACTCGGCTCCGACGGCGAACGGCGGTACGACGTCCGCCACGTCGAGGACGTCGGCGCGCCCCTCTCGGAACTCGACGTCTACGAGGACCCGTTGGACCTCCGCGGGGTGACGACGTACGACGAACGCGGCCGGTACCGACCGCTGAAGACGGCACCCACGCTCGTCTCCGGGTGGGCGCTTCCGGACGTAGACGGGCGTGACGCCGTCGAAGCCGTCGATACCGTCTACCCGGCGACGGTGGCCAACTGGAACCTCGAACGCGAGGGCGAACTCGACGTGAACCACTGGCGGGAGACCGCCGAACGCCAGACGGGCATCTACGATATCATCGACGAACTCCCCCGGGAGGCCGTCGAGTGGGTCGCCGAGACGTGCTGCGTCGACTCGCAGTGTCTCAGGCGGCGCGAGTGGGAGTACGAGGAGGGCGACGAACTCGACGCCGACGGGGGTGACGGACCGTTCCCGTGCCGCGAGCCCTGTTCGCTCGTCGTCGCCGCTGCGCGGCAGTGGACGAAGTTGGAGCGAGAGGAGACGCGGACGTACGAGTTCGAGCTCACGCCCTCCGAGAAGGAGCAACTCGAGGACGTCGTGGACGCCGTCGCCGACGGCCGCACCGAGGAGATTCGGGAAGCCGACGTGTACGAGGGGGCGAACCGGTACCGCGCGCGCTACCTGCGCGCCAAGCGGTTCGACGAGGAAGGTAACCTCTCGGGCACGCCCACGCACCCCGACGAGGACGGCGAGGCCGACCCCGCCCACGGCGACGACTGAAGCGGGGAGGTCGATTCCCCCGAGGCGGTCACCGCCGGACGTTCGAGAGGGTCTCCGCCGACTCGGACCGACACAGCGTCGTCTCGACGAGTTTCTCGACGCCGGCGCGGACGCGTTTCGAGACGGCCTGCGGACTGACGCCCAGTTCCTCCGCGAGTTCGCCGAGCGACACCCGACTGGGCGTCTCGAAGTACCCCCGGCGGGCGGCCAGCGCAACCGCCTCGCGTTGCTTCTCCGTGAGTCGGTTCTCGCCGAGCGACGGCGACACCGCGGAGCGGATGCGGTCTATCTCGACGTCGGAACCGGCCTCGCACACCGTCGACTTCAGCGCCTGCAGCGCATCGTACGACGGGAAGCGCGCCTCGATGTGGATGCCGTGCACCGTCCGCGTCGATTTCAGCACGGTGATGTCGTTGTCGCGGAAGAACGGGAACAGCATCATCCACTCGTCCGGCACCGGTTCGGTGACGATTCGGTAGAGGCGGCGGTCCCCCGCGTCGGCCAGCGTCTTGAACTCGCCGACCGTCGGGTCGTTCGCCAACGCGAGTTCGTGCTCGTCGAGGTCGCAGCCCGACATCCAGCAGAAGAACACGTAGCGCCGGTCCCCGGGCTCGTCTTCGACGTAGTGGTAGTTTTCGAGCGTGCTGTGCGCGTCCGGAACCGCGTCGAACGTCGCCTGAAACAGCGGGGGGTCACTGATCGTAACCGTCGCGACGAAACTCACTGGGCTGGAAACGGCCCGACGACGTATGAACGCTATTCATAAAATAGATACAATCTCATAGACTAACCTATCTAACGGCGGCCGAATCGACCGGTCAGCGGATGAGAAACGCCGTCGCGACGAGCATCGCCCCGAGGACGACGCCGACGCCGAGGACGAGTGCCGTGCTCTCGACGGTGGTGACGACGACGGCAGCGACGAGGAGGGAGACGCCGACGAGGCCGAGGAACGGGACGGTGGTCCGCGAGGGGACGGAGACCGCCTCCCGGAGTTCGTCGAGGGTGGAGGGCTCCGGTTCTCTCCGCGGCGGTCGGGAGAACTCCTCGTCCACCTCGACTTCGGAGTTCGCCGCCGCCTCGGGGTCGATAGTCACGCGGACGTGCGCTTCCTCCGCGCCGTACCCGGTGACGACCCGGAGCGTCCCCGTTATCGGTTCCTCGGGCGCGGAGACGCCGACTCGGACGCGTTGCGTCCCGCCCTCCTCGACGTAGTGGTTGCCGCTTTCGAGTCGCGCCGCGGCGGAGAGCGTATCGTCGAGATGGACGTGTACGTGGACCGCCGCGCCCGCGTTGTCGAGGACGACCACGAACGGGCCGTCGGCCTCGAACGCGGCCGGCGCGGTGATGGTGTGGATGCCCTCTCCGTTCAGTTCGACTCTCAGCGACTCCGACACGGTGTGTCCCTCTCGGCGTGTAGTGAAAAACGTTCAGGTCCGACTAGTCGTCTCGCATATCCGGCGGCAGCAGATTCGGGATGCCGTCCTCGATGGGGTAGACCTCTCCGGTGACCGTCCCGACGAGACGCCCTTCGAGTATCTCGTCGCCGTCGCGTTCGTCGACCTCCAGTTCGAGGTCGCTCTTGTCGAGGGGGTCACAGAGGATGTCCATCAGGGATTCCTTCATCGTGCGACGGATGGACGGGGTGAAACAAAAGGGTACGGATTCTTCGATTCGGCGGGAGGCAGGGGAACTCCCTCCCGGCGGCGGACCCCCGGCCGGACGCGACGAACCGACGGAGAAAGCATTTACACTCGCGTTCGGAGTCGGAAACATGACCGGTCTCCCGCGCCGAACCGCCCTCCAACTCGCGGGGACGTCGTTCGCCGGCGCACTCGCGGGGTGCGTCGGAGGCACCGCATCCTCGGCGTTCGAATCACCCGCGAACGGATTCGGGGCCACGCCCGTCGAGTGGACGCGGACGTACGAGAACGCCCACTCCGACATCGGCCGTTCGCTCGTCGAAACGCCGTCGGGGTTCGCCTTCTACGGCGAGACGACGACGTTCGAGACGGAGGAGACGGCCGAACAGAGCGACGCGTGGTTCGTCGCGACGTCGCCCGCGGGGGAGGAACGGGCGAACCGTGCTCTCGGGGGCGACGGTATCGAGGAGGGCATCGACATCGTCGCCGACGGGGACGGCTTCGCCCTCCTCGGGTGGACGAGCAGTTTCGGCGCCGGAGAGAGCGACTTCTGGCTCGTCTCGGTCGATTCGAACGGCGACGAACGGCGGTCGAACACCTACGGCGGCGAACGGTACGACTACCCGAGCGCGCTCCTCCGAACGGACGACGGCGGGTTCCTCCTCGGGGGACGCACGGGAACCGACCCGGACGGTGCGTGGGTGGTCAAAACGGACGATTCGGGAACCGCGGAGTGGCACAGACGCTACAAGTACTCGGGGAGCGACGTCGCCTCGGCGGTGCAGACGGCCGACGGCGGCTACGTGCTGGTCGGGACGACCCGGACGTCGTCGGAGACGGCCTACGCGTGGGCGAAGAAACTCGACGCCGACGGGGACGTGGGGTGGACGAGATCGTTCCGAACCGACGACGGGAACCAGAGCGTGCACGCGGTCGAATCCGCGGCCGACGGCGGCGTCCTCGTCTCCGGGGGGACGGTGTTCTTCGCCCGGCGGACGTCGAGAGCGTGGGCGCGGAAACTGGATTCGTCCGGGGACACCGTGTGGAAGGCGACCGACGCGGACCGGTACCGTACGCGGGTGATGGCCGACGACGAGGGCGGTTCCGTCACCGCGACGAGCGAAGACGGCGGCGTCGTCCTCGTCGAACGGGACGAACGCGGCGAGGAACGGCGGCGTCGGCGGGTTTCGGTCGAGTTCGACCTCCTCAGAGACGCCGCACTCACCGCCGACGGCGGCGCGGCACTCCTCGGAACGAAGAACGTCGGATCGCTCGGAGACTACGGTCTCACCGACGCGGTTCTCGTGAAAATCGAAGCGGAGTGAGCGGTCGAACGGACCGGCTTACCGCTCGAAGGGGTTGACGAGTTCGACGGTTTCGGCGCGGTCCGGGCCGACGCCGACGGCGTAGACGGGCACTCCCATCTCCTCGGTGAGGTAGTTGAGGTACGTCCGAGCGTTCTCGGGGATGGCGTCGTAGCCCTCCTCCGCGACGGCGGTCCAGTCGACTTCCGGCCACGGTTCGAACTCGCGGAGGGTCGGTTCGCACTCCGCCCACCGTTCGGTCGTCGCGGGCATCGTCAGCAGTTCCTCGCCGTCTAGCTCGTAGGAGTGGCCCACCTTCACCTCGTCCAGTCCCGCGAGGACGTCGAGGTGGTTGACGGCGATGCCGGTGAACCCGCTGACGCGCGCGGCGTGGCGGAGCATCGGCATGTCGAGCCACCCGATGCGGCGCGGGCGGCCGGTGACGGTGCCGAACTCGCCGCCCTTCTCGCGGATGTCGTCGGCGAGTTCCTCCTCGCGTTCGTCGTCTTTCAGTTCGGTGGGCATGGGCCCTTCGCCGACCCGCGAGAGGTACGCCTTGACGATGCCGACGACTTCGCCCCGCCCGACGACGGTCGGACCGACGCCGGTGCCCGTGGACGCGCCGCCGGCGGTCGGGTTCGAGGACGTCACGTACGGGTAGCTTCCGTGGTCGATGTCGATGAGCGTCCCCTGTGCGCCCTCGAACATCACCCGCTCGCCGGCCTCGCGGCGTTCGGCGAGGAAGTCGCCGCAGTTGACGGTCATGTTCTCGTCTTCGAGGCGTTCGCCGACTTCGACGAACTCCTCGAAGAGGGCCTCGACGTCGCACTCCTCGCCCGCTTCGAGGCCGTACACGTCCTCGATGAGAGCGCGTTTCTGCGGGACGACGTACTCCAATCGCTGCCGGAGCACGTCGGGGTCGAGGAGGTCGCCGACGCGGATGCCGCGGCGTCCCACCTTGTCTTCGTACGTCGGACCGATGCCTCGACCGGTCGTCCCGACGGTCATGTCCGAGTCGGCCTTCGCCTCCTCTTCGATACCGTCGAGGCGGCGGTGGTACGGCATGATGACGTGCGCGCGGCGCGCGAGGCGGACGTCGGGGTCGAGTCCGCGGTCGCGAAGCGAATCTATCTCCGAGAAGAGCGTCCGCGGGTTGATGACGCACCCGTTGCCGAGGACGCCGACCTTCCCCCGAACCGCACCGCTCGGGACGAGCGACAGTTTGTACTCGTTTCCGTCTTCGACGACGGTGTGGCCGGCGTTGTCCCCGCCCTGATAGCGGACGACGACGTCGGCGTCTCCACCCCAGAGGTCGACGAGCGCGCCCTTGCCCTCGTCGCCGAGTTGGGAGCCGACGATTGTGACGGTCATAGTCGGCGGTTCATCCCCCCCGATTAAACCGATTACGGTCCTCCACCGAGAGATATGCACGAACACGTAACGCAATCGGAACCGAACGGCGACGCTACGCACTCTTGTGCATTATCCCCGCGAGAGACGTACCCAAACCGTTATCTACATCTCACCCGAAACGAGAGTCATCGCCTGCGGTCGTATCGAGTAACTGGAGAGGGCAACTTTTAAAACCTGCAAAGACAAGTTAACAAATGCCATGATAGACCGACTTGAGAAGGAAGTGGACATGTTGGAGCGGCACCTGCAGGTTCTGAAGATGGTCATCGAAAGCGAACCGATCGGTATCGTGAAGATGTCCAACGAGACGGGCTACCCGCACCACAAGGTTCGCTACTCCCTCCGCGTCCTCGAAGAGGAGAACCTTATCGAACCGTCGAGCCAAGGCGCCATCACGACGGAGCGTACGGCCGAGTTCGTCGACGAACTCGACGAGAAGCTCGACGAGATAGTCGACAAGCTGGACTCGATGAAAATCGAGGAAGCGGCCGAGATAGAGGGCTAACGCGAACTTCTGCCGAACGGAGTGCGCCGTGCGACGCCTCCGTACAGCGACTGCGCCGCCGTCGCCGCTCCTCTCTCTTTTCGGCGACGCCGGCACCTCGCACGCCGCGTAGGACTAACCGCCGACGACCGAAGCCGCGGACGAGAGCGACCGCTCCGTGGCTCTACGCGACAACACTTCACCGAGAGTAGCGGCCGCGCTACGCGACCCGACAGACCGCGAAAAAGGGCCGTCTCGCCGACTCAGAGGTCGGGGACGTTCACGTGGAACTCGTTGTTCCGCGCCTCGACGAGACAGAGGTGAAAGCCCTGCTTGCGCGAGAGCTTCACGAACGACTTGCGCTTCGACCGCGAGAGGAACCCGCCGCCCGTCTCCTCGGAGACGGCTTCGAGCGCTTCGGGGTCGAAGAACGACTCGGTGACGTAGAACGCCGTCGAGAAGGCGTCGTCGCCCTCGGCGACGGTGCGGGCGTTCTTGACGAGAGAGCCGACCATCGCCTGCGTCGTCGCGTTCCGCGACGTGTTCATGTCTGCGACGAACAGGGGGTCGCCCATCTGGTCGCGGAAGATGACGTCGAAGTCCCGTTCCTCGACGCCCTCCTCGGTTTCGACGCCGACGGTGCCGCGGAGTTCGACGCGGTCTATCCTCGGGATGGCGTCGAACAGTTCGCGCAGCGGGTTTCGGTTGCCCGTCTCGCCGATTTCGTACAGGAGGTCGGTGACGACCCACTTCGCGAAGCCGTACTCGGTGCTCTCGTGGAGGAACTCCGCGTACGGTTCGCCCTCGACGCCGAGTCCCTCGGTGTCGAACGTCGTGTGGTGTTCGAGGCGGAGGTTGTCGTTGACCTCCTCGCGCGTCACCTCGCCCCGGTGGGCGCGTTCCAGCGTCGCCTCGCCCTTCCGGTTGTAGCGGACGAACAGGTTCGTCCCCGAGAGCGCCTGCTTCGGCGACATCGACTCCTCGGCGACGAAGCCGCCGGATTGGGCTTCGAGTCGCTCCGTCAGACGCTCGACTTCGGCTTCGAGCTCTTCGACCCGCGCCTCCAGTTCTTCGGCCCGGCGTCGCTGTTCGTCGCGTTCCTCCTTCAGGCTGTCCCGCTCTGCTTCGAGCACCTCGCGCCGCGCCTGCGCCGCTTCGAGTTTCTGCGTCAGCGCTTCGGCGGACGAGGAGTCCGACGACTCGCCCCCGCTCTCAGCCGACGACGACTTTGAGACGCTCTCGGACGGCCCCTCGCGCTTCGACGCGGGCGCCGAAGACGACGAACTGCGGGAGCGCGACACCGACTGCTTGTTCTGACGCCGGCGCTTCTGCGCCGCCTGTTGGCCGCCGCCCTTCGACCGCGCGCGCGACTTCGTCGCCGCCTCGGACCCGTTCTGCGTGCTCGACTCGGAGGGGTCGAGCGAGGGGATAGAGCGCGCTTCGCGCCACTTCTCCTCCGCGGAGAAGGGGTCTCTGTCCGACCCCGACGAACCGTCGGCGCTCTCGTCGGACGACGAACGCCGTCGTTGCGTCCGTTCGGCGGCGCGCCGCCGTCGGTCGCCGCTCTCGTCGGCCGAACCGGGGGCTCCGCCGGACTCGCTCCCCGAACTC
Organism: Halopelagius fulvigenes; assembly: GCF_042662625.1. Lineage (GTDB taxonomy): Archaea > Halobacteriota > Halobacteria > Halobacteriales > Haloferacaceae > Halopelagius > Halopelagius fulvigenes. The sequence goes on along the minus strand of NZ_JBHSXH010000015.1, from coordinate 666,172 downwards.
GGGGGCGTCCGAGCGTCCGCGTCGGCGGTCGTTCCCGCGTCCGCATCGGCCGCCGTGTCCGCCGCATCCGCCGCGTCCACAGTCTCCGTCGGCGACGCGGGGTCGGCGGCCGTCGGCGACTCCGCCGGCGTCGGGTCGGCCTCCGCGGGCGAGTCGTCCGCCGCCGCGTCGGCGTCGGTAACGTCGCCGGGCGTCGGTTCGTCGGGCGACTCCTCGTCCGCGACGTCGGACACGTCGGGCGCGGGCGTCGCGGCGTCGTCGCTCTCCGGTTCGTCGTCGGCGGAGACGTCCGCCTCGATCTCCGGGAGTTCGACGATATCGACGTCGGCCTCCTTCACCTCGTAGATGCCCACCTCGTCGTTCGCCTTCTCGAACGCCTCGTCGCCGGTGACGAGGCGGCGACTGCTGCCGACGAACGCCGCGCTCATCGACTTGCCGCCGTGGTAGACGACGTAGTAGTCCCCCGAGAGGACGTTCTCGCTCAGTTCGATGTACCCCGTGAACCCGCCCGCCGAGAGCGTCGAGTCGGCGTCCTTGAGGGGCGTCTCGTTCGTGTAGTACTTCGCTCGCGTCTCGCCGCCTGTCTCCATCATGGGGAAGAGGAGCGGAAGCGACGTGTCCGGCGCGCGGTACGCCGTCAGGTCGGCGTCCTCGAAGTCCTCGATACTCCCGTCGAAGACGCCGATGACGCGTCCGTTCAGCACGAACGCCCACGTCATCCCCGTCGAAACGGCCCCGGTGAAATCGCCGTCGGCGAGGCGGTGAAGTCCCTCGTACCCGCCGTCTACGGAGACCGCGTCCCACTCGGTCACCGAGTCGATGATTTGGCTATCCATTTGTCGGTATATCACAGAATGTGAATCAAATACTTTCCGGAGGATTTCGCCTCCGAACCCGCGATTCACGTCGGACGAGCGTCATATCGGGCGATGGTGATGCGTCGGGGGCGCACAGCCGCAGCTGGTCGCTCGTCCGGAAAACCGCACGACTCCTCCGCCGTCGGACGCATTTCGGAGGAATACGTGACGAAGATCTGAGAGGTGTTCCCCCGCCGCGAACGACCGCCGAACCGCGCGCGACAGACCGCCGCGCGCCGGAGTGCGCGGCGAGGGGTACGGCGTCCTCGGGTTGCATCTGGGGAGGACGTGTCGGAGCGACGACGCGACCCGAGACACGAGGATTTTTGTCAAGCCCAAATTATTTTCGTCCGTGCCTCCCACGCTACCCCAGACGTACTCGTACACGCGGTATCTCCGCGCGCAGGAGTCCATCGACGACGCCGCGCTTCACCGGCCGACGCTCGACCGGTTCCGCGCCGAACTTGACCGACTCGCCGAGCAGTCGGCGAACCCGCTCCGAATCGTCGACGCCGGCGGCGGCATCGGGTCGATGTGCCGCCGCCTCCTCCAGTGGGGCGTCCTCCCGGAGAACGTGACGTACGTCGTCCTCGACGCCGACCCCGAAACCGTCCGCATCGGCTGCGAGACGGTGCGCCGGTGGGTCGGAGAGAGCGACCGAGAGGCGACGTGGGAGTCCGAGGACCGACTCTACCTGCCGGCGTCTTCGACGACGGTGCGGTTCGTCGCCGACGACGCCTTCCGCCACCTCGACGCGCGGACGTACGACGTTCTGGTCGGCCACGCCTTCGCCGGCACCATCGACCTCCCGGACGGCCTCTCGGCGCTTCTCGACGGCGTCGAGTCCGGCGGCGTCTGCTACTTCCCGATGACGTTCGACGGCCAGACCGCCTTCCGGCCGTCCGGCGACGACGACGCGACGCGGGCGATACTCGACGCGTACCACGCGTCGATGAGCCTCGACGGCGGGTCGGCTCAGTTCGGCGGGGCCCTCCTCGACGCCGTCGTCGAGGCGGACGCGGAACTGCTCTCCGCCGGCGGGTCCGACCGGGTCGTCTCCCCGCCGTACGAGGGCGAACAGGCGTACTTCCTCCACTACCTCCTCCGCCGCGTCGAACGGGCGGTGGGCGACGACGTGAACGACGACGCGGTGCGGCGGTGGGTCGGCGGGAAGCATAGGGCGATCGCGGAGGAGGAACTGACCTACCTCGCACAGAACGTGGACGTGCTCTTCCGCGTCGCCTGAGGAGGTCACGCGTCTCGAAGCGCGTCTCGGAGCGAGACGCCCCCGAGGACGAGCAGGTACGTCGCGAGGCCGGCGACTACGACCGTCACGGCGACCGGGCCGACCCGGGCGACGCCGACGGCGGCGGCGACGAACGCCGCGAGGACGGCACCGATCTGGACGGCCGGCCGGTCCCACGCGCGGCGGACGCGCGGGGCGTCGAACGACAGGAGGCCCTCGAGTACGAGCGCTCCCGCCGCGCCGAGGGTCGCGGCGAGAGGGTCCGCGGGGGCGTCGAGGAGGACGCCCGCGCCGACGAGGGGAATCGAGACGAGGACGGCCAGGAGTGCGTCGCGGCGACGGCCCATGGGTAGCCTACTCTCGGGGGACTTTTAGCCGCGGAGGGTTCACGGCGGAGTATGCCAAACGGGTTGGAGTCGAGGGTTCCCGACGCCCGCCGCCGGTTCGTGCTGTTCGCTATCGGGTCCGCGGTGTTGATGCTGGCCTACGCGGCGGTGTACCAGTGGGCGCTCGGTACCTTCGAGGGAGCCTCCGTCTCCTACGTGCAGGCGCTTCAGGTCGTCGTCGAGACGTTCTCCACCACCGGATACGGCGAGCAAGCGGGACTGTGGTCCACGACGCCGATGCTGGGTCTGATGATCCTCATGCAGATGACCGGCGTGGCGGTCATCTTCCTCACCCTCCCGCTCTTTTTGGTCCCCCTCGTCGAGGAGGCGCTTCGAACGTCGCCGCCGTCCTCCGTGGACCACTCGGAGCACGTCGTCGTCTGCACGTTCACCCCCCGCGGCGACGTTCTCGTGGACGAACTCGACTCGATGGACGTCCCGTACGTCGTCGTCGAGGAGGACCGCGAACGGGCCGAGGAGTTGCACTCCGAGGGGTACGACGTGATTCACGGCGACCCCGAGACGGTCGAGGCGTTGGAGGACGCCAACGCCGAGGAGGCCGTCGCACTCGTCGCCGACGACGACGACGAGACGAACGCGAGCATCATCCTCTCGGCGAAGCAGGCCGCGCCCGACCTCCGCGTGGTCAGCATCATCGAAGAGAGCGCCGCCGCCGACTACCACGAGTACGCCGGCGCGGACAGCGTCGTCTCGCCGCGCCGCCTCGTCGGCGAGAGCCTTGCTCGGAAGGCGGCGACGCCCATCTCCGCCTCGATGAGCGACGCCATCGAAATCGGCGACGACTTCGAGATAGCCGAGGTGTTGGTCAAGCGGGGGAGCGAACTCGAAGGCGAGACCATCGCCGAGAGCGCCATCGGCCGGCGCACCGGCGTGAACATCATCGGCGCGTGGTTCAGAGGCGAGTTCGTCAGTCCGCCCGCGCCGACGGACGTCATCGACGAGCACACCATCCTCCTCGTGACCGGCCGCGAGTCCCAACTGGAGCAGGTGAAACGACTCACCCGGTCGCAGACGCGCAGACACCGAAACGGGAAGGTCATCGTCGCCGGGTACGGCGAGGTGGGGACGACGGTGGCCGACGCTCTCGGCGGCGCGGGCGTGCCGAGCGTCGTCCTCGACGTGGAGGAACTGCCCGGCGTGGACGTCGTCGGCGACGTGCGGGACAAACAGAGCCTCCGGGCGGCGAACATCGAGGAGGCCCAGAGCGTCGTCCTCTCACTCGACACCGACACGAAGGCCATCTTCGCGACGCTCGTCATAAAGCACCTCTCGCCGGAGACGGAGGTCATCGCCCGCGCGAACGAGACCGAGAACGTGGCGAAGCTCTACCGCGCGGGCGCGGAGTACGTCCTCGCCCTCTCGACGGTGAGCGGTCGCATCCTCGCGTCGAACCTCACCGAGGAGACGGTCATCGCGCCCGAGTCGCAGGTGGAGCTCGTCCGGACGAGAGCGCCGGAAATCGCCGGGAAATCGCTCGCCGAGGCGGACGTGCGCGCCCGGACGAACTGCACGGTCGTCGCCGTCGAACGGGACGGCGAACTCATCACCGAGGTGGGACCGGACCTCATCGTCCGGTCGGAGGACACGCTGGTCGTGGCCGGCACCGACTCGGACATCAACTCGTTCTACGAGCGTTACACCTGAGGCGAGGTGTCCGAGTTCCAGAGCGAGCGAAGCGGTGCGGGCGGCGAGAGGCCGACCACCCACGCCGCGAACGCGACTGCGCCCGCGAACTCGGGGACGGCCAGCCCCGGGCCGAGTCGCACGCCGCGGAGCCAGAGCCCCCACGAGGCGACGTGCGCCGCCGAGAGCGTCAGCGCGAGTCTCCCCGACGCGGTGTCCAGTCGGAGAAGCCCGTCCGCGGCCATCGCCGCCGTCAGCGAGAGGAAGAAGGAGACGGCGACGGGGAAGTGAAGCGCCGCGCCGGCGGGGAAGACGCCGACGAGTCCCATCGACGCGACGGCGACGGCGTAGCAGGCGGCGACGACGCCGGAGTGTCGCCGGAGGACGAGGGCGTATCCGAGTGCGACTGCACCGCCGAGGGCGAGGCTGGCGTTGAACAGGAGCGCCGTCGGCGGCCGAACGCCCAAGTCCGAGAGCGCGCTCCCGGCCCACGAGAACGTCGGCGAGACGACCGTCGCGAGCGTCACGCCCACGAGGGCGACGAGCGAACCGAGCGCTCCGAGCGCGCGGGCGACGCGGCGAGAACGGGGAGAGAGTCGTATCACGGGGACGGTTCGAGGAGAACGGTTCGGAACCCCGCCGGGGGCGGGGTCGGCGAGCGTCGGCGCGTCAGACGCCGATTTCCGCGCCGGCGTACAGGACGACGACGAGGAAGATCCAGACGACGTCCACGAAGTGCCAGTACATCGACGCCGTGCTGACGGAGACGTGCCGTTCCGCGGAGTACTGTCCCATCAGGGCGCGGACGAAGACGATGCCGAGGAGGACCGCTCCGAGACTCACGTGGAGTCCGTGGAGCCCCGTCAGCCCGTAGAACGCCGACCCGAAGATGCCGGTTTCGAGGGTGAAGTTCGAGTGGACGATGAACTCGTAGTACTCGTACACCTGCCCGCCGATGAAGATGATACCCAAGAGCAGGGTGACGGCGAGTCCGCCCACGAACTGCGTGCGGTTGTTCTTGCGGATGCCGACGTGCGCCCAGTGGAGCGTAATCGACGAGGCGATAAGGAGCGCCGTGTTGATGAGCACAAGCGACCCGAGGAGGTGCGGTAGCTCCTGCGGCGGCCACGTGCCTGCACGGATGTAGAAGTAGTATCCGAACAGCGCGCCGAACGTGCCGAGTTCGGACCCGAGGAAGGCAAGCATGCCCCACCTCAGTTTACTCTCGCCTTTCTCGCTCGCACTCCGCGACCAGAAGTGGCTCACGAACGCGTGGTAGAGCCACCCGTATATCCCCACGAGGAACAGCGCGACGCTGCCGACGAACACCGCCGGACCCACTATGGGGCCGACGATCGCGTTCTCGCCGCGCCCGAGGATGTAGAGTGCGGCGGCCACGTAGATGCCTGCGCCGCCCACCGCGGTGACGAAGGGCCACCAACTGGCCTCTCCGAAGCCGCGAGGCCAGTCCTCGACGGCCGGTAAGTGGTGGCCGTGGTCGTCGTGTGTTTCTTCGGTACCCATGGACGGAGGTTGCTTTTCGACTACTAAAAATCCTCCCAAGTTTCCCCCGCAACGAGGCGGCGAGTGGACGCCTCGTTCCGAACGCGGAGCGTCGCCGCCTCGGATGCGAGGCGGCCGCGCCGTCCGTCGGCCGTTCGTCGGTTGTCGGTCGGCGTCGACCGTCTTCGACCGGCGTCAGTCGGCGGTGGACGCCGCCTGGTGGTACGGGCGGGCGAAGATCTCCGTCCGCAGGTCGGCGAGGGCGTCGCGTTCGACGGGGCCGCCGGTCATCGCGGCGACGACGGCGAACACCTCCTTTCGGGACACCTTCACGCCCTTCGCGGAGATGGCGTCCTCCGGGTTCGAGAGCAGTTCGCGGAGCGTCCCGACCGAGAGTAAGAATGGGATCGCCCACGCGGCCAGCGTGTTCCCGTTCCGGAGCGGAACCGTCTCCAGGTACGTCTCGGCGTCGTCGAGGAACGACGCGGCGTGTTCGGCGGTCCGGCGGACGACCGACGAGACGGCGCTCTCGTTCTCTTCGGCGAGTATCTCCTCTTGGGAGACGCCCTCCTCGGCCAACCACTCCTCGGGGAGGTAGACGTTGTTCTCGGCGGTGTAATCGTCGTGCACGTCCTTGGAGATGTTCACCAGTTGGAGGAGGAGGCCGAACTCCTCGGCGGTGTCGTACAGGCGCGACCGGCGCTCGGCGGTCAGGTCGTCGCGCGTGACGAGGTTGGTGATGAGGTTGCCGACGGTGCCGGCGGCGTAGTAGCAGTACTCCTCTAACTCCTCGGGCGACTGGATTCGCAGACCGCCCTCGTCGGCGTAGCGTTCGACGAACATCGCCATCCCCTGAACGAGTTCCCGGACCGGCGGCCGAACCGCCTCGCGGACGTCGTCCGGAAGCGCCTCGAACGTGCGGACGACGCGGGGGGCCTCTTCGACGACGCGCCAGTCCTCGTTCATCTCCCCGTCGGGCGGGAGGTACGGTTCGACGGCGTCCGTGAACGCCTCGATCTCCGTCCCGTCGTCGGGGTCCAACGCCGCGTCGTACGCCCGCAGGATATCCGCCTGCGCGTCCGGTGGTATGTCCGATGCGTCCTCTACGGTGTCCGCGACGCGGCAGAGGAGGTACCCGATACAGATGTGCGAAGCCATCGGCTCGTCGAGAACGTCCACCGTCAGCGCGAAGGTGCGAGAGACCCCTTGGACCGACTCGTGGCACCACTCGAGGTCGGCCCGATCGACGTGGGGGCGGTCATCCTGCTGAGACATTCGAAGTAGGTCAATCTATGACGTGAGACATAAAAAGTTCGTGGGCGCGGTCGGAGCGAGCGAGAGCGAGGCGAAACCTGAAGTATCGACCATGAGAGATACGCGCATGGACTTCGCGCTCTCCCCCGAACAGCGACAGATACGAGACGTGGTCTCGGAGTTCGTAGACAGGGAGGTTCGGCCGCGGGCCGCCGAGATAGACGAGACGGACGAGTACCCCGCCGACCTGATTTCGGAGATGGCCGACCTCGACCTGATGGGGATGCCGTTCCCCGAGGAGTACGGCGGCGCGGGACTCGACTACCACTCCTACGCCATCGGCCTCGAAGAGATAAGCCGCGGAAGCGGCGGACTCGGCACCATCGTCGCCGCCCACACCTCCCTCGCCGGGAACATGCTGTACGAGTTCGGCGACGACGACCAACGGGAGCGGTTTCTGACGCCGTTGAACGCGGGCGAGGAGTTGGGCGCGTTCGCCCTCTCGGAACCGCAGGCGGGGAGCGACGTTCCGGCGATGGGGACGACGGCGACGCAGGAGGGAGACGAGTACGTGCTTGACGGCGGGAAACTCTGGACCTCGAACGGGTCGGAGGCCGATACGGTCGTCGTCTTCGCGAAGACCGACCCCGACGCCGGGCGGAAGGGCATCTCCTCGTTCGTCGTCCGCCCCGAGGAGGACGAGGGGTTCGTCGTCGAGGGGACGGAACACAAACTCGGCGACAAGGGGTGTCCGACCGCCGAACTGCGGTTCGACGGGATGCGCATCCCCGCGGACCGCCGACTCGGCGAGGAGGGCGAGGGGTTCCTGCAGGCGTTGAAGACGCTCAACGGCGGCCGAATCACCATCGCCGCGCGGGGCGTCGGCATCGCCCGCGCCGCACTCGACGACGCCGTCGCCTACGCCGAGGACAGAGAGCAGTTCGGCGAACCCATCGGCGAGATACAGGCGGTGAAGCACAAACTCGCCGACATGGACACGAAGGTGCAGGCGGCGAAACTGCTGATGCACAGGGCCGCGGACCTGAAGATGCGCGGCGAGTCGTACGTCAAGGAGGCCGCGCAGGCGAAACTGTACGCCAGCGAGGCGAGCAGGGAGGTGGCCGACGAGGCGATTCAGATCCACGGCGGGTACGGCTACACGACGGACTTCCCCGTCGAACGCTACTACCGCGACGCGAAGCTGAACGAAATCTACGAGGGGACGAGCGAGGTGCTCCGCAACACCATCGGCGACAGGGTGCGGAGCGAACGGTAACTACTCCGCCGGACGCGCCTCCTCGCCTGCCTCGACCCGGTCCGTCAACCACTCGTAGTACGACTCGACGCCGTCCTCGCCGCGTTCGGTGAGATCGTACACCTCGTGGATGTCCTCCGTCCGTCGCGCGAGGTGGCCCTTGGAGACGAGGGCGTCGAGCGTCCCGTAGAACGATTGGGGGTCGATGCGCGTCCCGTAGTGCGCCTCCAACCGTCGCTTCAACTGCTGTCCGCGGAGTTCGCCCGCGTCGTAGAGGACGGCGCAGAGGTCGCGGCGGCGACCGCTCTGGAACCACATGGGCGGACGGTCGGCCACCGAGAACACGTCAGTTTCGTTCCCGGCCGACGGTCCCGCGAGCGAGTGAACCGAGCGAGTGGGACAGCGGCGAGGAAACGAACGACTGACGGTGCGAAGTGACGGACGGAAGCGAGCGGACTCGCCGAGAACCGGTAGTTTCGATTACCGGCCCACCCTACGCCCGCCCATGAGCGAACGCGAGGCGACGGCGAACGGTATCACCGCCCGCTACTACGAGACGGACGCCGAACGCGTCTTGGAGTTCACCGGCGAACGCGGGACGGCGGCGGTGGCGCAGAACATCGAGGGCTACGCCATGCTGAAGGTCCGCCCGACGCCCGACGGCGACGAACTCGAACGCTACTACGGGTTCGACATGGCACTCGACCACGCCGCCGAACTCCTCGGCGTGTCGCCGTCGGACCTGCCCGTCCCCGACCCGGCGGCGGACATGGGGATGTAGGTCAGTCCCGCCGCCAGTAGAACACCGGCCCGAAGAACAGGTACGCCAGCGCCAAGAACAGCAGTCCGAACGCGAACACCTCGCCGGGTTGGCCGGTCAGGAGGACCGCCAACGCCTGCACGACGCCCATGATAATCGCGTCTTGGGCGTGCAGGTCGGGGTAGATTATCGTCGTCACCATCAGGGCGGCGAGGAGGTACACGAGGGGGACGAGAACGACCGGTTCCGCGAACCCCGCGAGGACGCCCGCGGCGAGAATCGTCGCCGCGAGCGTCGTCTGGACGCCCTTCGTCTCGGCCACGTCGCTGTCGTAGGCGGTGTAGAGGCCGAGTCTGACGACGGCCATGGCGACGAACCCCGCCGCCCCCGCGAGGCCGACGGCGAGTCCGACGTCGCCCGCCCACCGCATCTCCAACACGACGGCGGCGACGAGGAACGCCGGCGCGACGCCGAACGAGGCCACGTCGGCCAGCGAATCGAGGTACTCGCCGACCGCTGTTCCCCCGCGGCGGCGGGCGATGACGCCGTCTAAGGCGTCGGCGATGGCCGCGAGCAGGATGAGTCGCGCGGCGAGCGAAACGTCAACCGTCGCGGCCACCGCCGCGAGGAATCCGAGGGCGGCGTTCGAGACGGTCACTGCGTCGGCGAGTCCCATCTTGCCGACGAACCGGGGCATCATACTTCGGCGTCGGCGACTGCGGTTTTTAGCTTTTATATCTTCGCGCGGGTGACGCCGCGTCGTCGGCCGAACGCGAACCGGCGTTCGACGCCCGAACCGGGCCGCCTTTACCCCCCGCGTTCCGAGGGACGAACATGAACGGTCTGTCGCGCCGGAGGTTTCTCGTCGGCGTCGGTGCCGTCGGAACGAGCGGACTCGCCGGGTGTTCGGGCGTCGCCGGGTCGGGGTCGGACTCCGGGTCCGAGGAGTACGACGTGGGGATGACCGCCGTGGCGTTCAACCCGGCGGAGATAACGGTGTCCGCGGGCGAGGAGGTGGTCTGGCAGAACACGAGTTCGCGGGGACACACCGTCACCGCCTACGAGGACTCGATTCCCGAGGAGGCCGCGTACTTCGCCAGCGGCGGGTACGAGGACGAACAGACGGCGCGCGAGGAGTTCAGAAACGGCGTCAACGGCATCATCGAGAGCGGTAGTTCGTACTCGCACACGTTCGAGGTGCCCGGAACCTACGAGTACGTCTGCATCCCGCACGAACAGTCGGGGATGGTCGGCACCGTCGTCGTCGAGGAGTAGTCGGTACCGCCGTCCGCCGCCGGTGGCCTCTCGACACCTCCCGGTCCGGAGCGGACGCGCCGCTCTCCGTTCGCTCCGTCCGCCCGAGCGCCAAAAAGTGCGAGTCGGTCGAATCGCCCGACGAAGGCGGCCGAGTTAGGCTTCTTCGACGGCGATGTCCTCTTCGTCCACGTCCACGGCGGCCTCCTCCTCGGCGGCGACCTCTTCGGGACGCGCTTCGAGGGAGAGCTTCTGGACCTCGACCCGGCGGAGCGGGTAGATGGTCTTGGCCTCGCCGTAGATGGCCGAGGAGAGGCGGCCCTCGACGATGCTATCGACGAGTTCCGCGAAGGTGCGCTCCTCTGCGGCCTCCTCCACGAGGTCGATCATGACCCGGCGGATGGCCTGCTCTTGGGAGCGGTCGGCCTTCTTCGTCGTGAACGCCACGGGCTGCACCTGGACGCGGTAGTCGTCCGTCGTCAGAATCGTGATGTTCGCCGCAACCTTCGACGCGCCGCGGCGGACGAGACTACGGAGGTAGTCCCGCGTGAGCTCGTGCTGGACGAACTCCGTGTACGCCGCGTCGCTGGACACGTCGTTCACCTTGAAGGTGAGCTTCGTGTTGTTCGCACCCTGGTCTCCGGTGAGTTCGCCGAGGGTGACCTCGACGGTGCGTCCGTACACCTTCTCCGGCTCGTCGGCCATCGTCGAGCCGATTTCCTGCCGGTCGAACTGCTCCGGAGCGATGAGGGTGTACCATCGCTTCCCGCGCTTCTGCTTCGAGACTGATCGTTCGCTCATGATTGGTAGTTACGTGCTGTGTCGATGACGGCGTCTGCCACCGTCAGGTTGACCACGGCGTCGTCCACCGTGGACTGCAGCCCGCCCGTCGTCTCCCGTTCGACGGTCGTCGTGAGGGTGTCCCCCTCGACGACCATCCGGATGGAGTCGGTGTTGTCCGGACGGAGCGACTCGGCCACCGCGTCGGCGGCGTCGTGCGTCGTCCGGAGGCGGGCCGTCCGGGACTCGACGGCCCCGGGCGTTTCGCTGTCGTGTTCGGTTCGATTCTCGCGCGTCACGTCGACGCCTCCCTGACTGCCGCGATTACCTCCGCTTCCTCCGCGTCCGCGTCGAATCTCGCGACCGCTCGCTTCGCGTCGCCGTCCCACGCCCCGTCGTCGGCGTCGACGCCGCCGCCGAACTCCTCGGTGACGGCGGACATCGCGTCCGCCGCCCCGCGTTTGACCGCCGCGGCGGCCGCGAGGCCGTCGCCGACGACGAGGACGAGCGGTTCCGGCGACCGGAAGTCGCGGACGAGTCGCGCGACGGTGGCGAGGCGACCGACGCTGTCGGCCGTCCCATCGTTCGCGCGAACAACGAAGACGCCCTCGTAGCGGCCGGTGTGCGCCTCGCGGACGCCCGCGTGGACGGCGACGGCGTGGTCGCGCCACGCGTCGAGCGCCGGCACACGGGCGTCGTGCCCCAACGCGAGTGCGACGCCGGTGCCGGGGCGTTCCCGGGCCACCGCGTCGAGGACGTCGGCGAACCCGCCGAGCGTCGCGAACGTCGCGTTCGGCGTCGCGTACGGGCGGAGGGCGCGTTCGACGGCCTCCGCCGCGCGGGGCGTCGCGTCGTCGTCGCCCGCGACGTCGAGGGCGAGGACGGACGCCACGGTTCGGTGCCCGTCCGCGTCGAGCTCCGCCGGGAGGTCGGTCCCCGCGAGCGCCGCGGTGGCCGCCTCCCTGTCGCCCGAGAAACTCGCGTGCGCGAGCGTGCTGTGGGCGAGTCCGTCCGCGATGTCGGCGACAGGCGCGGCGATGCCGGGCCGTCGCTCCACCGCGCCGGTCCGTTCGGCGACGGTGAGGAGGCCGCCGTCCGCCGCGCCGGGGTGTTCGCCGGCGGCGACGACGCCCGCGAGGGCGAGAAGTGGGTCGGGACCCGACTCTCCCTCGGGCGTCAACGCCTCGGCGACGCCGTGTGCGCGGAGACTGGCCGTCCCGTCGCCGGGCGCGATGGTCGCGTCCGCGCCGGGGATGCGCGTCCCCACCGAGAGGAGCACGTCGTCGGCGCTCCCGCCGACGGTCGGTTCGCCCTCGGAGTCGTCCGCCGAGGACGCGACCGCTTCCTCGGGGAACGCGACGGCGCGCACGTGGAACGGCACGCCGACGCGGCGGAGCGTCCGGGCAACGAGGCCGCCCGCCGCGAGTGCGTCGCCGTCGGCGCGGCAGACGACCCTGACGAACGGGGCGTCTCTCAGCGCGGCGGCGACGCTCTCGACGGGGGCGTCCGGGGCGTCGGCCGGGTTCGGTTGTGCGGACATCGGAGTCGGAATCGAGGTGGGTCGTTACTCTTCGAGGAGGCGGACGGCGACGTCGTAGTTGTACGTGAAGTCCTCGTCGAGCTCGTCGCCTCGGTAGTAGTTGACGAGGCGGCGAATCTTCGACTCGGTGTTCTGGAGGGCCCGCTTGTTCTGCATGTCCTGCGGGTTCTCCTCCATGTGTCGGCGGAGACCGATTGCGCGCTCCATCAGGTTCCGGAGGTCCTCCGGAAGCTCGGGCTCGGCGTCGTTCTCTTCGAGAATCTCGGTGACCTTCTTCCCGGTCGCCAGTTTGACGCTGGGGACGGGGGTTCCTTTGACGCCTTCGTCGCGGAGCTTCAGACCGATCTGACTGGGGTCGTAGCCCTGTTCCGCGAGTTCGACGACGCGCGATTCGACGTCGTCCGCATCGACGTCGCTCCACTCCGGGGGTTCGTCTGCCACCGGCTTGTCCGAACTGGACGAGCCACGGCGGCGGGTATGCATTCGTGCCATTGTTGTTCGGTTGGAACGGCACAGACCGCAGAAATACGCGACTGGCGGCTGACCGCGACCGGTCGAGCGCCACACTTCCGCAATCCCAAGCCGCGCGAGGCGCGGCGAGTCAGATTTGCGGCCGTGCTGTTCCCGTGTGAGTCCATCCGCGCTCCGCGGAAAAGGGTTGCGACCCGCGCCGCCGTCTCCGAAAGTCGAAGCCCTTAATACCGACACCGGAAAAGCAAAGAGTGCGTTCGAGGGCTCGTAGATCAGGGGTAGATCACTCCCTTGGCATGGGAGAGGCCCCGGGTTCAAATCCCGGCGAGTCCACTACTTTCTCTCGACATCACCGACGAACGGAGTGAGTCGCGTGTGTCGAGTGCAGTCGTGTCCTGTTCGAGGCGGGATTTGAACAGCGAGCGAACGGAGTGAGCGAGTGAGTTCAAATCCCGGCGAGTCCACTCAGTTCCTTCCGTCGCTTCGCTCCGTCAGTCGTTCGTGGACTCACCGTAGTCCCACTCGCTCGTGGGACTCCCGGCGAGTCCGTCCGACGTGCCTCTCAGCACGGTCGAACAGGGACACACGTTCTGACCGCCAGTTGCTTCACAATCGTTGACTCCGAAGGGGCACCCGCCAACGATGATGACGCCAAATCACGGTACCGCTGGGTTGCTTCTCTCCCTCACAGTTACGGAATGGCGTCCGGAGTTAGGGGGGATCGTAGCCCTCTGCGCCTTTTTCGGGGGAGTGTTCCCCGACTTCGATGCGTTTCGGTGGGAACACAGGAAGACGCTCCACTTTCCGGTCTACTACGGGGTCGTGACGCTACTGCTCCTCTCTTTGGCAGTCGTATCCGACTCGGTGGTCGTAGTGGCAGGACTGTACTTCTTCGGAGCGGCCGCTCTCCACTGTTACACCGATTACTTCGTCGGAATCGACAAACCCAGCGACGAAACCGACGGTGACGGCGTCCTGTATCTCCATCCACGCGGGAAGTGGGTCGGACCGAAGAAGATTATCGATCACGCCGGTAGTTCGGGAGACCTTCTCGTCGGAATCCTCCTCGCGGTTCCACCACTCCTCTACTACAGTGATCTGCCGTTCTGGCTCACCGTGCTCTCTCTCACGTGGAGCGTCCTTTACTTCGGGAAACGCCTGTATTCGAGGCACAAGAGGGAATCCTCCGAGCCCTCGTGAACTCCGGTCGCCGTCGCACGCACCCGAGCCAAACGGCGAGGAAGCCCGTCAGACTCGTATCATCGGCACACTGGAGTCGTGGTGTTCGGTGCGGTAGTCGTGACTCTGTCCGGAGGAGTCGCCGGGGGCGGTTCGGTCTTCGAGGTACGGTTCCTTCGCCCGTCGTGGTGTGATCGGTTCGAGCACCGCTGGATGCAGGCGGCTACTGTTTCGGGTTCACAATTTTACGTCTCGCTTCCGTACGCGACGTATGAAGACCCGTGCGCTTGGCGACACCGGCCACGAGAGTTCCGTGCTGACGTTCGGAACCATCGCGTTGAACTACCTCGACCAGGAGGACGCGAACGAGATGGTCGAGTCGGTGTTGGACGCCGGCGTGGACCACTTCGACGTTGCGCCGTCGTACGGCGACGCCGAGGTGAAACTCGCGCCGAAGCTGAACGAACACCGCGACGAGATATTCCTCGGCTGTAAGACGCAGGAGCGGTCCTACTACGGGGCGTGGGGGTCGCTCGAACGGTCGTTAGACCGGTTGGGCGTCGACACGATCGACCTGTTCCAGTTCCACGCGGTGACTCGATACGACCAACTCGACGCCATCACCGGCGAGGCGAGTCGCGGACGCGGCGAGGGCGACCACGGCGGCGCACTCCGGGCGTTCGAGGAGGCCAAAGAGGAGGGGATAATCGACCACATCGGTCTGACGAGCCACGGCGACCCGAGCCTCGTCCGGAGCGCCATTAAACGGATACCGGAGCTCGAAACCGTGATGTTCCCGTTCAACGCCACCCTCGACGCTCGCGAGGGCCCCGAGTACGACTACCGCTCCGTTCTCGACCTCGCGCGCGAACGAGGGCTGGGAACCCTCTGCATCAAGGCCTTCGCGAAGCGACCGTGGCCCGACGACGTCCCGGAGGAGGAGCGACCGTACGACACGTGGTACGAACCCTACGACGACCCGGACGACCTCGAAGAGTGCCTCCGATACGCGCTCTCGCAGGGGATGACCTCCATCCCCAGTGCCGGCGATCCCGCTCTCGTCCCTCCGATTCTCGAGGCGGCCCGTCGATTCGAGGAACTGCCGGAGCCCGACCAGACCAGACTGCGCGAGGAACGCGACGGCGACGACTCGCCCGTGCCCGCGCCCTGAGGCGGGGCCTCACAGAACCCGGAACACGCGAACCGTATCCCGCTTCCCCGGTTCCGAGAGGAGTTGCGCGAGGCCCAACTCGGAGAAGACGCGCTTCCAGTTGCGGTGATACAGGGGGAACTCGTCGTTGACGTAACTGACTTCCGCGCCCTCTCGTCCGCGGTGGGGGCTGTTGCCCTCGTTCTCCGCGGTGATGAGCAGGTCCGAGGTGACGCGAATCAACTCCTCGAACACCCACTCGTCTTCGGGGTGGACGTGCTGGAGCGTCTCCACCGAGTAGATAACGTCGAACTCGTCGTCGTCGAACTCGGGGACGACGTCCTCGACTGCGCCCGTGTAGAACGTCCCCGTCTCGGCGAGTTCCGGGAAGTACTCCGCCATCACGTCGAACGACTCGTCGTTGATGTCGATGCCGGTCAGGTTCTCGTACCCGTTGTCTCGGAGGTGCGCGAGATGGCGACCGGAGCTGCAGCCGACTTCGAGGACGTCGGCGTCGTCGTCCACGTAGTGTTCGAATACCGCGAGGAGCGTCTCGCTGACTTCGTTCGGCCCGATCCGCGCGTAGTACTCCGGGGAGAAGTCTCCGGAGCGTTCGGCCCAGCCGCGACGGTTGTCGTCCGGTTCCACGGGTGACGCGACGAGTTCGAGGAATATAGAATTCGCGAAGTTCGCGCACCGCTCGTCGGGGCCGGTTCGGAGGAGGCGGGCGGTGTCACGCGTATTGACAGAAGCGCTTATACAGCGCCCGCCGATAGATGACCTGAATGACTTCGTCTCCTGACGCGGATGTGGAGTCGGCGGTCCGCATCCGCCAACAGGAGGTCGTCGCGGAACTCGGTCAGCGAGCGCTCGAAACGGACGACCTCGACCAGCTGATGCGCGACGCCGTCGCCGCCGTCGCCGAGACGTTGGACGTGGAGTACGCGAAGGTACTGGAGTTGCTCCCCGACGGCGAGGAGGTGTTCCTTCGACAGGGCGTCGGGTGGCGCGACGGGCTCGTCGGGTCGGCGACCGTTCCGACCGACCGGGACTCGCAGGCGGGGTACACGCTCCTCTCGGAAGCGCCGGTCGTGGTGGATGACCTGCGGACCGAGGAGCGCTTCTCCGGGCCGGAACTGCTCACCGACCACGGCGTCGTCAGCGGCATCAGCGTCGTCATCGGATCTGTCGAGAACCCGTGGGGCGTGCTGGGGACGCACACGACCGAGGAACGCGAGTTCACGCAGTACGACGCCAACTTCGTCCAGAGCGTCGCGAACGTCCTCGCGACGGCGATAGAGAACCGCCAGACGCGGCGCGAACTGGAGGAGATTTACGGCCGCATCTCGGACGCGTTCTTCGCGTTGGACGAGGAGTGGAACTTCACCTACCTCAACGAGCGAGCCCACGAACTCATCAACCCGGAGGGGCTGACGCTGGTCGGAGAGAACATCTGGGAACTGTTCCCGGCCACGCTCAGTCGGGCGTTCAAGTCGGAGTACGAGCGGGCGATGTACGAACAGGAGACGGTCTCCTTCGAGGAGTACTACCCCGAACCGCTCGACAGTTGGTTCGAGGTGCGCGCGTACCCCTCCGAGACCGGCCTCTCCGTCTACTTCCGGGACGTGAGCGAACGGAAGGAGCGCGAACAGGAGCTCGAACTGTTCCGGACGCTACTCGACAACACCACCGATAGCGTCCTCGTCATCGACCCGGAGACGGCCGACTTCATCGACGTCAACGAAACCGCCTGCCGTCGCCTCGGGTACGACCGGGACGAACTGCTCGAACTGTCGGTCCCCGACATGGAACGGCGGTTCGCCGACATCGAAGAGTGGCACGCCCACGTCGAAGAAGTGCGGGAGGAGGGCGCGGTGACCGCCGAGGGAGTGCACGTCCGGAAGGACGGCACCACGTACCCGGCGGAGGTCAACGTGACGTGCGTCGAGTTGGACCGAGAGTACATGGTAGCCGTCGCCCGCGACATCACGGAGCGTCGGAAGCGGGAGCGCAGACTCACAGAGTCCGAACAGCAGTACCGGACGCTCGCCGAGAACATCCCGAATGGCATCATCACGCTGTTCGACGACGACCTTCGGTACTCGCTCGCCGCGGGGCGGGCGTTCGACGAACTCCCGATCGCACCGACCGACGTGGAGGGGCAGTTGGTCGGGGACGTGTGGCCCGACCACGTCTCCGACGCGCTCGAATCCGCGTATCAGGCCGCGCTCGACGGCGAGGCGCAGGAGATCGAGTTCGAGTACGCCGACCGAGAATGGATAGTCTACGTGGTTCCCATCACCGACGTCGACGGCGAGGTGTTCGGCGGGATGACCATCGGTCACGACATCACCGAACGCAAGGAGTACCAGCGGAAACTGGAGGAGTCTAACGAGCGCTTAGAGCAGTTCGCGTACGCGGCGTCTCACGACCTCCAGGAACCGCTCCGGATGGTGTCAAGCTACCTCTCGCTCATCGAACGGCGGTACGGCGACGAACTGGACGAGGACGGCGAGGAGTTCCTCGAGTTCGCCGTCGACGGCGCAGAGCGGATGCGCGAGATGATCGACGGCTTGCTCCAGTACTCGCGCGTCGATACGCAGGGCGACCCGCTCGAACCAACCGACCTGAACGACGTTCTCGGAGACACGCTCGAAAACCTGCAGATGCAGATAGAGGAGACCGACGCCGAGACAACGGCGGAACCGCTCCCCGCCGTGTACGGCGACGCGAGTCAGCTCCAGCAGGTGTTTCAGAACCTGCTGAGCAACGCCATCGAGTACAGCGGCGAGGAACCGCCGCGAATCCGAGTCGAGGCGGAACGGAACCGACGGGAGCACCTGATCTCGGTGCGCGACGAGGGCATCGGCATCGACCCCGACGGTCAGGACCGCGTCTTCGAGGTGTTCCAACGACTCCACAGCCACGAGGAACACCCCGGCACCGGAATCGGGTTGGCGCTCTGTCAGCGAATCGTCGAGCGTCACGGCGGCGAGATCTGGGTCGAGTCGGAACCCGGCGAGGGGGCGACGTTCTCGTTTACGCTCCCCGCGGTAGAGACCGCCGACGAGCGCGGAGACTGAACCCGGTTCGACCTCCGGAGGACCGCACGAGCGTCCGAGCGTGGATCCGACCGACGCCCCGAACGCGTCACCGAACGATAGTTCCGGGACTGCGCTACCGTCACCGTTGACTGTTGATTAATCTGAGACAAGCGCCGAGACGCTCCGAGCGGGGCGTCTGAAACTCGGCGGAAACGTGAAACGGTGGTCCGATCCGCCGCGCCGGTTCGACTAACGTCTGCACCATCCGACGTGTTCGGCGCTACGGTGCCGATAACTATCCCCCACGCCTCCGTAGAGACGGCTCGTGAGTCACTCAGAGGCACACCGAGTCGAGTACACCATCCGAGCCTTCCGAGCGGAGGACGTGGACGACTTTCTCGATCTCTTCTCTGCGACCTTCGACTCCGAGCGCGGTCGGCGGTGGTTCGCGTGGAAGTACGAGGAGAATCCGTACGTGGATCACGTGCCGATATTCGTCGCCGAGGCGGACGGAACGCTCGTCGGCGCGCGACCGTTCTTCGCGCTCGATATGTCCGTCGGGGGTGAGCGACGACTGGCGCTTCAGCCTGCGGACACGATGGTCCACCCCGACCACCGCCGGCGCGGCCTGTTCACCCGAATGACGGAGACGGCCATCGAGGAGTACGGCGGCGCGGAACCGAGTTTCTTCTTCAACTTCCCCAACGATAACTCCAGTTCCGGCTACCTGAACCTCGGGTGGCGCAAGGTGACGGAGCAACCGACGTACTACCGGATTCAGAACCCGAGCGAGTTGGCCCGCCACCGCGATTCGGACGCCCTGGCGTCCGTCGGCGGCGCCGTCCTGGACCCCTTGCTCAGCGGGTACAACCGACTGTCGAACGCTCGGGCGGCGTCCGGGGAGGGCGTCACCGTCAGGCGGTACGAGTCCGTCCCGGCGGCGACGATGGCGGCGATAGGCGACGGAGCGCCGAAGCGCGGAATCCACGCCCTCCGGGACGAACGGTTCTACGACTGGCGGTTCGACAACCCGAAGTGGAAGTACGTCGCGTACGTCGCGGAGGAGGCGGGCGAACCGGTCGCGGGAATGGTCGTCGGCACCTCGGTCGGTCCTGGGCCGACGACGACGAAGGTGACGGACGTGGTGCCGGTACCGCCGGACCCGGCGAGCGACGGACTGGAGGCGTTGCTCCGCCGGGCGGTCGTCGACCACGCCGACTCGGACCTGTTGGCCGCCCCGGCCGTCCTCCCGGAGTCGTCGATGCGGAAGACAGGCTTTCGCGGCGACGACCGGCCGCCCATCTCCTTCGTGGCGAGTCGGACGACGCACGTCGTCCGGCCGTCGAACGGCGAGTGGGTGCAGAACGGCGTGAATATCGCCGACGAGAAGAACTGGTGGTTCACGTTCTCCGAGCAAGACACCAGCTGAGATGCCGCGTGATTTTCTGGGCGGAACGCCCCGGAAGCGCCGCCGGGTCAGAATCCCTGAAACATACGAAATAGCGACGGACAAGGGGTTTATCCCGTGTCAGTCCCCCGATATCGTATGGTGAAGCACTCCGAAGAGACCCCGGAGTATTTCCGGCGAACCGACGGCGAATCCGAGGTCGGAGAGCGGTTCGAAGCGCTCGCGAGTTCGCTCGCCGACGGGGTGTATCAGCTCGACTCGGACGGGCGGTTCGTCGCCGTCAACGACGTTCTGATCGAGATGCTGGACTACGGGCAGAACGGTCTGCTCGGGGAGCGCGTCTCGGTGCTCCTCGACGACGACGGCGCCTCTCACTTCGAGAACGTCGTCGAGACGCTTCGAGAGGGCGGCGGCGCTGTCGCCACGTTGGAGCTGGCCCTCGAAACGGCGCGGGGGGAGAGCGTCCCCTGCGAACTGCAGTGTAGCGCCCTCCGCGCGGACGGCGAGTTTCGCGGGACGGTCGGCGTCGTCCGCGACGCGACGCCCCGACGGGACGCCGCCGACTCCCTCGAACGGTCCGAACGGGCGCGCGCCCGCCTCGTCGAGAACGTGCCCGGCGTCGTCTACCGCTGCCGGAACGAACCGGGGCGGCCGATGGAGTTCCTGAGCGACGAGTGCGCCGAGCTGACGGGCTACGACCCCGAGGAGTTCGTCTCCGGAACGAGACGCTGGGGAGACGACGCGGTCCATCCGGACGACGCCGACCGGGTGCGAGAGGAGATTCGGCGGGGCGTCGAACGCGGCGAGACGTTCACCGTCGAGTACCGCATCCGAACCGCGGACGGCGAGACGCAGTGGGTCGCGGAACGCGGGCGGGCGGTCGAACCGGTCGGCCGCGAGAGCGCCGACGGGGACGCGGACCCGGCCACGCTCGAAGGCGTCGTCACGGACATCACGGAGCGGAAGCGGACCGAACGGGAGCTGCGAGACCGCGAGACCGAGGTCCGTTCGCTCGTGGAGGCCATCGAGGGGTACGCGCTCGTCAGACTCGACGTCGAGGGGTACGTCGAGAGTTGGAACTCGGGGGCCGAACGGCTCGAAGGGTACGACGAAGACGACATCGTCGGCGAACACGTCTCGACGTTCTACACCGACGAGGACGTGGAGGCGGGCGTCCCCCACCGCAACCTCGTCGAGGCGGCCGAAACCAGGTGGACGGAGGACGAGGGGTGGCTCGTCCGCGAGGACGGTTCGAAGTTCTGGGCGAACGTCACCGTCACCGCGATTCGCGACGACGAGGGCGAGCTACAGGGGTTCGCGACGGTCGCGCGCGACATGACCGAACGGCGTCGACGCGAGCGTCAGCTCCGCGAGGAGCGCGACTTGCGGGACCGCGTGTTCGAGACCAGCCCCATCGGTATCGCCGTCTTCGAGCCCGACGGGCGATTGGCCAAGGCGAACGAGCGGATGGCGGAGCTGCTCGACCTCTCGCCCGACGCGTTCGACAGGTATGAGATGGGCGATAGGACATTCTTCGACGGGGATGGCGACCCCCTCCCGTACGAGCGACGCCCCGGCGTGCGGGCCATCGAGACGGGCGAGCCCGTCACGGACCAGCACGTCCAAATCGAGACGCGGGGGGGCGAACGGCGGTGGCTGTCGATAAACGCGACTCCCCTCGGGGGCGACGACGGCGAGCTGAACTACGTCGTCGCGACGGTCACGGACATCACCCGACTCGAAGAGCAGACGCGGCGGCTGAGTCGCCGCCGCGACGAGCTGGAGTCGGAGCTCGCGGACGTGTTCGACCGCGTGACGGACGCGTTCTACGCGCTGGACGAGGAGTGGCGGTTCACGCACGTCAACGACCGGGCGGAGGAGATGCTCGAACGCGACGCGTCCGAACTGCTCGGCGCGCGCATCTGGGACGAGTTCGAACACGCCGCCAACTCGCCCTTCCGGGCGGAGTACGAGCGCGCGATGGAGCGACAGGAGTCGGTAACCTTCGAACACTACTCGACGTCGGTCGGGACGTGGTTCGAGGTGCGCGCGTACCCCTCGGAGACGGGACTCTCCGTCTACTTTCAGGATATCGGCGACCGGAAGGAGCGCCAACACGAGTTAGAGGAGTACGAGACCATCGTCGAGACGGTGGGCGACGGGGTCTACGTCCTCGACGAGGAGGGGCGGTTCCGTCGGATGAACGACGCCTGCGCCGAGATGACCGGGTACGACCGCGAGAAGCTCGAAGGCTCGCACTACTCGCTCATCGTCGGCGAGGACGTGACCGAACGCCTCGAGGAGTTCGAGGACGCGATAGCGGACGGCGAGGAGGAGAGCGGTCGGATGGAGTTCGAGATGCGGCGGCGAGACGGGAGCGCCCTCCCCGTCGAGAGCACGTTCACGCCCCTCGTGAGCGACGGCGAGTTCCGCGGGACGGTCGGCGTCGTCCGCGACATCTCGGAGCGAAAGGAGAGACAGCGAGAGCTCGAACGGTACGAGCAACTGGTCGAGACGGTGTGGGACGGCCTCTACGCCCTCGACCCCGACGGCCAGATCGTCCTCGCCAACGAGGCGATATGCGAACTCACCGGGTACGACCGCGACGAGTTGTTGGGCGAGCACCCGACGCTCGTCAACAGCGTGGAGGTGAACCGAGCGGCGAACGAACTCCAAGCGGAGATGCTGTCCGGCGGCGAGACGGAGGGAACCCTCCAGTTCGACGTGATGCGGAAGGACGGCGGGACGGTCCCAGTCGAGGCCCGGTTCGGCCCCTACGAGTACGACGACGGGGTGTACGGCCGTTGCGGCGTCGTCCGCGACGTGACGGAGCGAAAGCAGTTCGAGGAGACGCTGACCGCACTCCACGAGTCCTCGCGCGCCTTCCTGAACGCCGTCTCCGACGACGACGTGAGCGAGATAATCATCGACGCGGCGACGGACGTACTCGACCTCTCGGGCGTCGTCGTCTACCGGTACGACGAGGCGGAGGACCACCTCGTCGCGGACGCCAAGTCGGTGAAGGCGGGCATCAGTCGCCACGAGTTCCCGCCGGTGGCCGAGAGGGACGAGAGCCTCATCGGCCACATCTTCACGACGGACGAGGCGAAGTACTACGACGACATCCGCGAGTCGCCGACGCTGCAGGTGGACAGATCGGTGACGAGAGTCCGGAGCGGGTTCGGCGTCCCGATGGGCGACTACGGCGTCCTCGCCGTCGGGTCCACCGAGTCCGACGTCCTCGACGAACAGACGCGGGAACTCGTCGAAGTGCTCGCGGCGAACGCGGAGGCGGCGTACGCCCGGGTCGAACACGAGAGCGAACTCCACGAGCGGGTTCGACAACAGAACGTCGTGGCCGAACTCGGCCAGCGTGCGCTCTCCGAACGCGACATAGACGCTCTCGCGCAGCACGTGGCCGAGACGGTCGCTGAGACGCTCGATATGGACTACTGCGGCGTCCTCGACCTGCAACCGGACGGGGAGAGTCTGCTCCTCAGGGGCGGCGTCGGGTGGAGCGAGGAAGCCGTCGGCTCCGCGCTGACGAGGGCCGACGAGAATCGCCAAGCGGGCTACACGCTCCGCTCCGCCGACCCCGTCATCGTGGACGACTTCGACGACGAGACGCGATTCGACAACCCCGTTCTCACGGAGCGCGGAATCAAGAGCGGGATGACCGTCGTCGTCGGTCCGCGGGACGACCCGTGGGGGATTCTCGGCGTCCACGACGCGGAGAGGCGGATGTTCACGCAGCGAGACGCGAGCTTCCTGCAGAGCGTCGCGTACGTCCTCGCGGCCGCGATAGATCGCCGAACGTACGAACGGGAGTTGGTCGACCAGCGGGCGGAACTGCAGAAGCGCGAACGGACCCTGCGCAACGCCTACGAGATAATCGCGGACCCCGACCTCTCGTTCGACGAACGAATCGAGGACCTCTTGGGCGTCGTCCGGGAGGCGTTGGGAACCGACTACGCGACGCTCTCGCGGGTGCGGGAGGAGAAGTACATCTTCGATGCGGTGGACGTTCCCGAGGGTGTCGACCTCCGGGCGGGCGAGTCGGTGCCGGTGGCGGAACTCCCCAACTGCAAGCACGTCGTAGACAGCGCACGGACGCTCGCCGTGCGGAGCGTCGCGGAGGAAGCGCCGGAACTCGCCGACGAGACGTTGGGCGTCGAGAACTACCTCGGCGCGCCGGTGTTCGTCGACGGGGAGGTGTACGGCACGTTCTGCTTCTACGGCACGGAGGAGCGAACCGAGGCGTTCACCGACTGGGAGGTGACGTTCGTCGACATCCTCAGCAACTGGGTGGGCAACGAACTCGAACGGCAACGTAACACCGACCGCCTCACGGCGCTGAACAGCCTCAACGCGGTCGTCCGGGAGACGACGGAGGCGGTCATCGAACAGTCCACCCGCGAGGAGATAGAAAAGACCGTCTGCGAGGCCCTCGCGGAGTCGGAGTCATACGAGTTCGCGTGGGTCGGGGCCGTCGCGCGCGGGAGCGACGAGGTGTACGTCCGACAGGAGGCGGGCGTCGAGAACTACCTCGAAGGGACGAGCATCTCGGTCGACGAGGACCGCCCGTCGAGTCGCGGACCGACGGGGCGGGCGTTCCGGACGCAGGAGATTCAGGTCGCCCGGAACGTGCTGAAAAACTCCGAGTACGAGGAGTGGCGGTCGAACGCCGAGACGTACGGCTACCAGTCGTCGGCGTCGATCCCCATCGTCCACGAGGGCGTCGTCTACGGAACGCTGAACGTGTACGCGGCGCGCCCCGACGCGTTCGCCGACGAGGAACAGGTGGTCATCGGTCAACTCGGCGAAATCGTCGGCCACGCCATCGCCGCCGTCGAACGCAAGCGCGCCCTGACCAGCGACCAGATAATCGAGGTGGACTTCGAGATACCCGACGTGTTCTCGGAGTTGAACATCCCGGCCGCGACGGACGGGGACATCGTGCTCGAACAGGCGGTTCCGACCGACGACGACTACCTCGTCTACGGGACGGCCGACGAGGGCGGCGTCGAAACCATCGAGGCCATCGTCGAGAGCGTCCCCCATTGGACGTCAGTCCGCGTCGTCGGCGAGGACGTCGGGCGGGTGCGGTTCGAGGCCCGACTGGAGGAACCGCCGGTGCTGATGGCGATGGCGTCGCTCGGCGGCTACGTCCACCGAGCGGTGATTCGCGACGGCGACTACCAGATGACGGTTCACCTCCCCGTCGGAACCGACGTGCGGGACGCCATCGAACGCGTCCAGTCGGCGTACCCCGCCGCGAGGGTGCGCGCCCAACGGCAGGTAGACCGCACGGAGAGGGGACCCAACCGGATCGTCTCGGCACTCAACGAGGAGTTGACCGACCGACAGCGGAGCGTCCTCGAGTCGGCGTACTTCTCGGGATTCTTCGAGTGGCCCAGAGAGAGCAGCGGTCAGGAGGTGGCGAACTCGCTGGGCATCTCCGCGCCGACGTTCTCCCAGCACATCCGATCGGCCGAAAACAAGATATTCGCGGCCCTCTTCGAGCGGTCCGGGCCGGTCCACTGACCTCTCCTAAACACTTTGGTGATAGCCTTAACCCCCCGTAGTAACTCTCTACGCACACGATGAGTGGCACAACCGAGTCCCCCCGCGCGACGCTCGACCCGCTGACGTTAGACGAGAAGTTCACGCTTTTGGCCGACAGCCAACGACGCACCCTCCTGTTGGTCCTCGGGCGCGTCGGCGAACCCGTCTCCATCGGCGGCCTCGGCGAACGCCTCCTCGCCCGCGAGGACCCGGCGTCCGCGACCGATTCGGCGGCGCTCGACGAACTCGAACTGAGACTCCACCACGTCCACGTCCCGAAGCTCGCCCAACGGGACGTGTTAGAGTACGACCCCGAGTCGGGCATCGTCTCCCGCGGTCCCCGCTTCGACCGCATCTACTCGTGGCTCGTGTCGCACGACGAACGATAATCTCCGGTCGGTTTGCCACTCTGCGGCGCGCGATTTCTCTCGATTCCCCGTTCGATTCTCCTTCGACCGTCCCGAGAGCGCCGCTACTCTCCGTCCCCGGTCAGACCGAGGTCCTCGGCCGCGAGGTCGGTGACGTGACGGATGATCTCCGGGTCGATTCCGGCCACGTCCTCGCCGTCGTGTAACCGGTCGTTGTGTTTCGCTACCGCGTCGGCCACCTCCGGGAGGGGCACGCGGGACGTCGTCTCGCACTCGTCGCAGACGATGGGAACGCGGGGTTCCTCGTCGGAGTCGTTCGACATTACCTCGGCGTTCGCGGGACGGCGGAAAAACGCAATCGGTTCGCGCGAACGGTCCGCGCCCGGGCCAGTGACGTTCTCGAATCCGGAGAATCGCGCTCCACGTTATCTCCGCGGGGCGCGTCTCTCTCGCCGTGAAGACGCTCTCTCGAATCGTCGTCGCCGTCGTCCTCCGACGCGGCGACGGGAAGAACGGGGCGGGATCCGGCGTCAGTCGGTACTGACGAGGGAGACGCCGAACGCCATCACGACGCCGCCGGCGACGAACGCGGGGCCGACGCTCTCTCCGAGGAGCGTCACGCCCAGTATGGTGCCGACGACCGGTTGCGCGAAGAAGAACACCGCGACGACCCCGGCGTCCAGCGACTCCAACCCCTTGTACCACGCGTACCACGCGGCGGCGGTGCTGAAGACGCCGAGGTAGACGACGGCGGCGGCGAGCGTCGGCGTCACCGTCGTCGTCACGGGCGCGTCGAAGACGAACAGTTCCACGGGGACGAAGACGGCGACCATCGGGACGGCGGCGACCGTCGAGTACGTCGCCGCCTCTATCGCCGAGTACCGGCGGACGATGGGCGCGCCGTACACCGTGTAGCCGGCTCACCCGAGGCTCCCGAGGAGGAGGAACGCGACGCCGGCGAGGTTCGACCCGCCGAGCGACGAGAGGTCGTACTGCCCGGCGACGACGACGAGCGTTCCGACGACGGCGAACGCCATCCCGACCGCTCGCCGCCGCGTCAGCGACTCGTCTAAGACGGCGACGCCCAAGAGGAGGGTGAACACGGGCGTCGAGACGGTCAGGAGCGACCCCTGACTCGCGTTCGTGAGGTCCGTGCCGACGAACTGCGCGACCAAGGTGAGGCCGACGAGCGCGCCCAATCCGACGAACTGCCGGCGCTCCGACGCGGAGAACGACCGGTCGGGCCGCGTCAGGCGGACGACGGCGAGGAGCGTCGCCGCCCCCACCGCGAGGCGCAGGAACGTGAGCGTCACCGGCGGGACGGCGGCGAACCCCCACTTGCTCACGACGTACATGCCGCCCCACAGCGACGCCGCGAGCAACGGTCCGGCCGCGGCGGGCGCGAACGCCCCGCCGTCGGCGGCGGACGCCCGTTCGGTCTCCGTCTCGCCCGAGCCCATGCGAACGACGTGCGGACACGGCCGCATTACTGTTCCTCTCCGCGCCCGTCCGCGTTCGCGCCCCCGTAGACGAGTTCATCTCGTTACGAGCGCTACGGTATCCCATGCCCACCGTCCGAACGAACGGCGTCGAGACGTACTACGAGCGACGCGGAGACGGCCCGCCCGTCGTGTTCGTCCACGGCGCTATCCTCGATTCCGCGCAGTGGACGCCGCAGGTGGACGCCCTCGAAGGCGAGTATACGACCGTCGCGTACGACGTTCGCGGCCACGGCCGCACCGGCGGGTCGGCGAGGGAGTCGTACTCCGTCGAACTCCTCGCGGAGGACCTCCGCGCACTCGTCGCCGCCTTGGACCTCGACCGGCCCGTCGTCTGCGGGCTATCGATGGGCGGATGCATCGCGCAGGTGTACGCCGCCGCCCACCCCGACGAGGTGGCCGGGTTGGTGCTCGCCGACACGTTCACGCCGGAACTGTTCGACCGGCGCGAGTGGCTTCAGCGGTCGGCGATGCTCCGGGCCGCCGTCCCGTTCGTCCGACTCGTCGGCTACGAACGGGTCGAACGGGCGATGGTGTGGCTCCACGAGCGGTTCTCGAAGGGGGTCAGCGGCGACTACGAGCGGATAGAGGGGCTCCGGGCCGAGGGGCCGAAGCTGGAGACGGCCGAGTTCGCCAAGGTGGTTCGCGCCGTCGCCACCTTCCACGAGACGGAGGTCGAGTACGCCGCCATCGCCGCCCCGACGCTGGTCCTGTACGGCGAGCGCGAACCGTCGTTCGTCCGGCGGCACGCGGCGAAGATGGAGTCCGAAATCGCGCGCGTCACCGTCCGCGAGGTGCCCGGCGCGGGGCACGTCTCGAACCTCGACGACCCGGCCTTCTTCACCGACGCGGTGCGGGCGTTCCTCGCGGTCATCGACTTCGGCGAGGACGGAACGGCAGCGGGGGCGCGCGCGGGCGCGCCGACGGAGGGGTGACTGCGCGGGACCGGGCGTTCACCGCGGCTCGCGGTCCGTCTCCTCTACCGCGTCCGCGATGCGTTCGGTCGTCTCCGCGTCCGTTCGCTCTACCGCGTCCGCGATTCGTTCGACCGAATCGGCGAGTCGGAGGAAGGCAGAGGTCAGTCGCACTCCGATGACGATGGCGACGGCGAGGAAGACGAGGGAGAACCACAGCAGAATCTGTCCGGCGATGACGACGGAGTAGGCGAACGAGACGACGAGGGCGACGGCGATTGCGACTTTCGCGGCCGAGGAGAGCTCTCGGCCGAGGAGGGCGTTCGACATATTCGAGGTAGTCGCGCGATACCTATCTAAACGCTACGACAGTCTCTTGTCGTGGAATTAACACTCAGACTTAATGAGGGTGCCGAGGAAGGCGTAGGCGTGAAACTCCGGACCGACCGGCGCGGCGTCAGCGAGGCTATCAGTTTCGTCCTCATCTTCTCGCTCATCGTGACGTCCGTCGGCCTCGTGTACGCGGTCGGGGCGCAGGAACTGACGGACGTGCGGGACTACGAACGGTTGAACAACGCCGAACGGGCGTTCGACGTGTTCGCGGACAACGTCGAGGACGTGAGCCAACGCGGCGCGCCCAGTCGCGGGACGGAGATCAAACTCGCCGACGCGTCGCTTCGCACCGAGGGGGAGGCGCAGGTCAACGTGACGGGCGACTACCGGACGGGGGTGAGCGACTCCCGCGACTTCTCCACCGGGAACATAACCCTCTCACCGCTCACCTTCGAGGCGGGCGGAACCGGCCGCATCCGGTACATCGGCGGCGCGGTCATCCGCGACGACGGCGCGGTGGGGAACGGGCGGATGGTTCGCCCGCCGGCCAACGTCCTCGACGAGGACCGGACGGTGCTCACGGTGGTCCAACTCGAACCGCGCGGGTCGCCGGTCGTCGCGGGGTCGCAGACGGTCCGCATCCGAACCGAGCAGTCCGTCCGCGACGTTCTCGTCGCGGAGTCCGGGACGTACGACGAGGTGACGGTGAACGTCACGTCGCAGTACGCGCCCGTCTGGGGCGAGTACTTCGAGTCCGAGGGGTTCTCCTGTGAACTGGACGGCGACGACCCGAACCGCGTCTCCTGTACGAAGACGGACGTGCGGCGACTCCACCTCGTCTACGTGAAACTCACGACTACGTTCGAGTGAGGCGGGGTCCGAGGCGGACGGAGAGGAAAGGGGAATCGGGGTCCGAACTCAGCGGAACTGGACGCTGACGTTGTTCTCGGTCACGTGGAGGTAGGTGATGTACCGCGATCCGGTGGAGGTGTCGTAGTAGAGCGCGCCGGACGACCCGCTTCCGTCCACGTGGGCGGTACCGCTGGACCCGCCGCCGTGGTACACCTTCAGTTTGAAGTCCGACCCCATCGCCGTGAGGTAGTGACGCGAGAGGTTGCCGACCGTCTCGGTGCTCCCGTCGGCGGTGTGCGTCTTGTTCTCGCCGTCGTACCCGGAGTGGTTGAACGACACCGAGTCCGCACTCGGTTCGTCCCACGCGAGGCCCGTCTTCGACGGGAGCGACGTGTCGTTGGTCATCTCCAGAGAGGTGTCGTCCGTGAGGTAGTCCGCGACGATGCGCGTGTCCTTGCCGTCGCACTCCAAGCGAATCGGACCGCTGTCGGCGGGGATGCCGTCGTTCACCCACACGTGCTTCGGCTTGCCGTCGTTCGGGTCGTCGTAGAGGACCCACATCGTGAGCGTGTCGCTGCTCTTTACGCCGCAGTTCCCGCGGTCTTTGTCCACGCGGAGGAGCACCTCGTACTTGCGGCCCTCCTTCTCGGCGTAGAAGGAGAACTTCATGTTGTTGAACGACCCGCCCGACTGCGCGATGTCCACGTCGAACTGGTCCACCGAGTGGCCGGGCGCTTTCCCGCGAACCTCGACGCCGTCGTCCTTCGCGGGGAGCGCGAAGTTCCCGACCTCTCCGACCGTCTCCAAGACGACGGTGGCCGTCCGCGTCGAGTGGTCGACGGTGACGTTCCCGGTCGTCCGTTCGCGGAAGTAGTCGGCCCACCCCCGGTAGTAGGCGCTCTGCACCTCGACCGAGACGGTCCCGTTTCTGACGGGGTTGTGGTAGCGGAGCGACCCGTGCTCGTACGTCGAACTCCGGTTCGGATAGACGCGGAGCGTCTCGCTCTCGCGCTTCACGAACGCGCTCGACGGCCCGCCGGAGGCGTCCGCCGACGTGACGCGGATGACGGGTAACGTGAGCGTCGCGGCGCGGTAGTGGAACTCCGGCGGCGACACCATCACCGTGCCGTTGTCCGTGTGCCGCCAGACGCCGCCGCCCTGATACGCGACGACGGTGTCGCCGTTCGTGTACGTCACCTCGCCGAGCGACCGGTTGTACAGTTCCTCGGTGTACGTCCCGGTGTAGTTCCTGTGTCTGACGACTATCCGACCGGTGTCCGGCGACGCCGCGTACGTTCCCCCGGAGGCGCGGCCGAGCGTCACGGACTGGCCGCCGGTCTCTCCGAGGCCGACCATCGCCGTCCGCGCGTCGAACAGCGTCATCGCGTGTTCCGCCCGACTGAGTTCCGTCGTCCGCGCCGTCCCGTCGATGGCCGTCGACCCGAGCGCGACGGTCAGTCCGGCGGCGGTGACGGTCATCCCCACGAGGAGGACGACGGCGATGGTGGACGACTGCGCGCGGTCCATCTCAGGCCACCTCCGCGGGCGTTTCCGGGCGTTCGACGCCGCCGGAGGCGGGCCTCCGGTCGATTCGGCTCTCGGGCATGGTGTCTCTGTGATTCACGGGTACTCTCTCCGTTCGGTCCGACGCCGCCGGGCGGACGAGGCCGACGGCCGCCGCCTCGCGGTCGAGCGAGTTACTGGGGTCGTCCGGCGACAGCGACTCCGTCGTCGTCACCAACTCCCGGTCGCCGTCGCCGTCGGCGTCGCGGACGACGACGACGAGCGAACCGCCGGGCACCGTCCGCGGGGCCGCCTCGTGCGTCGTCGGGAGCGTCACCGACGCGGAGACGCCGTCTGCGGTGTCCGTGAGGGTGACGACGGTCCGGTTCGGTTCGCCGGCCGGCGTCGGTTCGTTCGACACCTCCACGTGGTACGCGTTCCCGGCGACGCGCGTCGGGAGGTCCGCGGCGACGCGCACGGTGCTCCCGTCGTCTCCCGCCGCCGTGCGGTCGGCGTCGGCGATGCTCGCGGCCACCTGCTCGGCGAGCGTCGAGAGTTCCTCGCGGACGACCTGTTCCCGCTCGTTCTCGACGAACTGCCCGCCCGCGAACAGGAGTCCGGAGACGAGCATGGCCGTGATGGTGAGGGTGAGGACGTAGCCGATGGCCGTCGAGACGGCGCGGTCCGTTCCCCCGACGGCGGCGAGCGACGGCCCCCGGCGGTCGCTCGGCTCACGCATCGGGGACCACCGTCACGTTCGACTGGTAGTACGTGGAGGACGTTCGGTACGTCAGTTCGAGTTCGACGCCGTACAGCGCGTAGGTCCGGTAGGGCGTACTGCCCGCAGAGTCGGCGAAGTCCTCGTCGTACTCGACGTACGGCGTGTCCGTCACGAGCGAGTACGTCCCCGCGGCGGCGTCGCCGTTCTCGTACCGGAGCGTGAACGGGTCGGCGGCGTCGTCTTCGAAGGTGAGCGCTTCGCAGTCCGCCCCGCCGACGGTGCCGTTCGAGAAGTCCACCGTCGCGTCGCCGCCCGTCGCGGCGGTGCAGGTGTCGCGGTGCGTCCCCGACGGTCCGAACACGGAGACGACGACGTTCGTCCCGTCGGTGCCGACGAAGGCCGTGTACCGCTCGTCCGCGGCAGTTTCGAGTGTCACGTTGAACACGCCCGCCGAATCGAGGACGGACGCGTCGGTCGGGTCGAGGCCCCCCACGTAGGTCAGCGTCGATCGGTTGACGGTCATCGAGAAGTCGCGGTACGCGCCGATACCCTCGGCGACCGACCAGTTCTCGGCCCCCGACTCGTTCACGAACGACCGGCCGAAGTCGTCCTGTCGGAGTCGCGTCCCGTTGGTCCGTGAGACGACGCGCGCCTCCGTCGCGGAACTCGCGACGGCGCGGTGCCGACTCGTCGCGGCGTCCCAGTCGCGCATCGCCGCGCCGAACGTGGTCTCCAGTTCGGAGTAGTCGGCGTCGTGGTCGGCGTTCACCCGTCGGAGCGACTCGCGGGCGGCGTCGGTCGCGGCGGTGCGGTACTCTGCGACGGCGTCGGAGTTACCGCCGACGGACCGGGTGGCGAGGTTGCCCGTGTAGATGACGGTGTTCAGGAGTAACGCCAGCGAGACGAAAAGCACCGCCAGCGCCAACGCGGCGACGAGCATCAGCTGTCCCCTGTCGTCGCGGCGGCGTCCGCGGGCGGACTTCCCGCCCCGTCGGGCGTCGGTCGGCGGCCGCCGCGGCCTCACATCCGCCACGCGACCACCTCCACTTCCACGACGTTGTACAGCGGAGAGTCCGGCGACGCGTCGGGCGCGTAGAACTCCGTCGTCTCCGAGACGGTGGTCCCCGTCGGGTTCCGGTCCGCGTCGAGGAGTTCGTCGTCGTCGTAGAGGGTGACGGTGCGCGTCGCCACCGACGCGTGGTCGCTCGGTTGCCCGAGGTAGACCATCCGGATCCGCCGCCGTTCGTCGCTCCGCGTGTAGTAGACGTTCACGTTGAACGCGATGCCTCTATCCGCGAGCGTCTCGTTCAGCACCGTCCCGAACGGCGTCGGCGGCCCGCCGAGGGGGTAGCCGTCGCTCGTCGCGCCGTGCCAGTCGGACCCCGAGGCGTTCCAGTGGAGCGTCGTCGGCTTCAGCGTCCCGTTGGCCGCCTCCGACGCGAGGATGCCGTCGGCGATGGACGCCTGCTGGTTCTCGATGTGCTGACTCGACGTACTGCCGGTCAGCGGCGTCACCGCCGTCACCTGAAGCGCGAAGAGGAGGCTCGAAAGCAGGAGGATGCCCGCGGCGAGGGCCTCCAAGGTGTGCGCTTGGGCGCGTCTGTCGGTCATCTCACCACACCCTCACGTACAGGAAGTAGGTCGTCCCGTTCAGGCGGACGGCGCGGCGGGCCGTCGTCACCGACCGATCGTCGGGGACGGCGTCTCCCGCGGCCAGCGTCGTTCCGCCGAGGGAGGCGATGTCGCCGCCGCGGTTCCTGACGGTGACGTTCGCGTTCGTTCCCGAGTCGAGCGCGAACACCCCGTCCGGAGCGTCCGCGCTAGCGTCGAACCGGCAGTCGGTCGAACCGCCGCTTCCGTCGAAGAACTCGACGGTGCAGTCGTCGTTGAGGACGTACGGCTCCGCGGGGTCACCGAGGAGGTCCGTCGAGAGCGACGTGGCGAGTCTGTCCGCCACTTGGGTTCCGCTCTCGGTTCGCTCGAACGGCTCGAAGATGCCGGGGACGAACGCGACGACGAACGCGACCACGAGGAGGAACAGTCCGACGCCGATGGCGAAGTCGAGCGTCATCTGCGCCCGGTCGGCGCGCGTCACCCCACCACCACCCACACCGCCAGCGCGATAGTCTGGAGTATCACGACGAACTTCACCCCGGAGACGAGCTGCGCGCTTCGGATGTAGCCGCTTATGAACCCCGAGAGCGCCGCCTGCAGGGTGACCGCGTGGAAGAACAGCACCGACAGCAGGTTGATGTCCACGCTCCCGCCGAAACTCGCGCCCTGTTGTGCGGCCGCGCCGCCGCCTCCGCCACCCGTCTGCGACGACAGGCCGGCCATCACGTCGAGGAACTGCGTCTTCAGGATGGCCATCACCGCGAGCAGGGTGAGGTACGTCATGAGGATGATCGCCACCTGCATCCGCGTCCGGGAGATGCGCTCCCGTTCGATGTCGTCCTGATTCTCGGAGGCCTGCGCCGCCGTCGTCAGCACGTCCGTGATCTGGCTGGACGCCTCCTGGGCCTTCGAGATGAGTTTGACCGTCCGGGCGAGGCGCGGGATGTGGTACTTGTTGTTGAACTCGACCATGGCGCTCCGGAGGCTCATCCCGTAGTTCACCTTCGCGTGCATGATATCGAACTCGTCCGCGAGTTTGCCCGAGGAGGTGTCGGAAACCGTCTTGATGGACTCAAGTAAGGTCTGGCCGGTGTCGTTCGCGCTGGAGAGTTTCCGGAGGTTGTCCGAGAGTTTGCCGACGACGGCCTTCCGCGACCGGACGTTCCACTCGTAGAAGAACGCCAGCGGGATGCCGACGAGGTAGACGGGGATGTACCACCAGACGAACGTCCCCCAGACGGGTTGCTCCAACATCCCCTCCCACGTCATGGGCGCGCCGCCGCCCGAGGCGGTGACGGCGACGAACATCAGCGCCGCCGGGACGGTGACGACGAGGGAGTACAGCGGGTTGTCGCGGAAGAAGACGTGCGGTTGCCGGAGCAGTTCCCGCGTCTTGTACGTCCCCTCCCGACT
The DNA here is from genome assembly GCF_042662625.1 of Halopelagius fulvigenes. Lineage (GTDB taxonomy): Archaea > Halobacteriota > Halobacteria > Halobacteriales > Haloferacaceae > Halopelagius > Halopelagius fulvigenes. Next base: position 631,659 of record NZ_JBHSXH010000015.1, on the reverse strand, counting down.
GCGGATGCGGTCGAAGACGCCGAAGTCGCCGACGAAACTCTCGACTAACCCCATGTGGAGGAGGCCCTCGCGGTGTTGTTGCTGCAGGCGTTCGCTCCCGCCGGACGGTCGGAGGTAGCCGTCGCCGGGTTCGTCCTGCTTCACCGTCGAGACGAGGACGAGAAAGCCCACGCCGGTGAGCGGAATCAGGCCGTAGACGGTGGCGTACAGGAGCGACTCCTGCGCCTGATTCAGCATGCTCATGATGACGAGGATAATGATGAGCAGAAGCGGGAACAGAGACAGCGTCATGTACATCTCGCCGAACAGTTCCAGCGTCTCCAGTATCGTCTCCTGCTCCTGTTTCGCCGTCCGGAGGTGCTTCTCCTTCTTGTCGTCTAAGAACTGCTCCATGTTCCCGCCGGAGTTGACGATGGAGAGCATGTCCGTCAGGAACTGCGAGAGGTCGTCCGACGGCGTAATCATCGCCTGCTCCCGGATGGCGTTCCGGTAGTCGGTGCCGAAGTACTCCGTCTCCTGGACGATGCTCTGGAACTCGCAGGCGACTTCGCCGTAGGTGTCCTCGGCGCGGCCCATCGCCTCCAGAATCTCCAGTTGGTTCAACCCGCCCACGGAGAGGGCGTACATGAACGACACCGCGTCGGGCAGCAGCATGTTTATCTCGCGCTCCCGGGACGACGCCGTCGAGTAGGGCATCGCCACGAGGGTGCCGAACCCGAGTCCGAAGCCGACGCTCCCGAAGACGACGCCGGAGACGACGACGCCCGCCGGCATCGTGAGCGACTTCAGGAACTGCGCCGTGGACTCGTTCCCCACGGGGATGCCGAGACTCAGCGAGTCCGCCGAGACGATGCCGAACGCGAACAGCGAGTAGCCGAGCAGCGACCCGACGACCCACAGAAGCAGGCCGACGAGGGTGCCGACGGCGAGGGCGTTCGAGAGGTACAGTTCCACCGTCGCCGGCATCCGCGCCTGTTGGAGCTTCGTCTCCACGTCGGCCACGAAGTCGCCGTCCCCGTCGAACAGCAGTTGGAACAGCGGGTAGAACGCGTCGCCGAGGGCGTCCGTGCTCCGGTCGAGGCCGCCGGACTCCGACGTCTTCGAGTCGAGACTCACGCGTCAGTCCCCCTCGCCGGTCGCTTCGCCCGACGCGTCGGCGTCGTCCGTACGGTCGTCTGTCTCGGGTTCGACGCCCTCGAACTCCCCGAAGCCCCACCCGTCGGCCTCTTCGTCCAACTCGACGACGTCCACCTCTTGGTTGAGGATGTCCTCGATGCCGAACTCGTCGTCCTCTGTCCACGCGCGGTCCGACGCGTCGTCGGGGGCGTTCGCATCGTCCGTGCCGTCTGCGTCGTTCGTGGCGTCCGTGTCGTCCGTGCCGTCCGCGTCGTGCGAACCGTCCGCCTCCGCCGACGCGCCGCCCGCCTCCGCCGCGGGTTCGTCCGCGTCGCCTGCGCTGTCTGCGTCCTCTACGCCGTCGGCACCGTCCGCGCCGTCGTCCCCCGCCTCGGCCGACTCGGAGGGGTCGTCGCCGGCGTCCAACGCGGGCGTCGAGTCGCCCTCGAGCTCCGAGGGTTCGTCGGCACCCTCGTCCAGTCCGGAGGGGCCGTCCGCGCCCTCGTCCAGTCCCGGCGGTCCGTCGCCGCCCTCGTCGAGTTCGGGGTCGGTCGTCCGTTCGTCCAACGCGTCGAGTTCGTGCCGCTCGCCGCCGGTGTCGGCGGTCACGTCGGGTTGGTCTCTGAGGTGAGTCAGGGCGTCCGCGACGTCACCGGGGTCCTGCCCGCGGAAGTCCGGGAACAGTTCCTCCTCGGCCCGCCGGAGAATCCGCTCGCAGAGGTCGAGTATCTCCTCGGTCGGATCCGGTCGCGGGACCATCTCCTCTTTCTCGGGGTCGACGTTGATCTGGACCGACTCCATCTCGCGGAGGTCTTCGAGGCTCCGTTCGAGCTCGTCGTTCGCCATCAGCGCGAGGATGGTCTCGGGGTCGTTGATGTACGCCTGCAGCGTCGCGGCCACCTGCGTGTACGTGTTCAAGCCGTGTTTGATGAGGTACGCGAGGACGACCTGCCGCTTGAACAACTGCAGTTCGAGCGTCTCTTGACTCCACCCGCGGTCGAACTTTATCTCCTCTAAGGTGTTCGAAGAGCCCATCTTGAGGTACTCGTCGGTCTCGGCCTGCCACTGGAACACGTCCTGAACGTTTATCTCGTCGTTCTCGGGGTCGTAGTGGTTTATCTCGGTGAGCGACTTGTTCCGCCGGACTTTGTTCCCTTGCACGCGCGTGGAGGTCTGAATCGACACCAGGTCGAGGGCCGTGAACATCGTCTTCGAGACGTTGATGGGCTCGGTGGTGAAGCGCTTCAGCACCTCGCCGACGCTGTCGGCGTGGAACGTCGTGTACGTCGTGTGCCCGGTGGACATGACCTGAAACAGCGTCCGCCCCTCCTCGCCCCGGATCTCGCCCATCACGATGTAGTCCGGCCGTTGCCGGAGTGCGGCTTCGAGCAGGTCGAACTCGTCGACGTCGCCCTTGTCGTCGTCGCTGAACGACGGCCGGGTGACGGAGGCGATCCAGTTTCGCTGCGGCAGTTCGACCTCGCGGGTGTCCTCGATGGAGACGATCTTCGAGTTCGACGGGATGAAGAGCGACACCGCGTTCAGCGAGGTGGTCTTCCCGGAGGCGGTGCCGCCGGCGAAGATGAGGCTCTTGTTGTTCTCGATGCAGAGCCACAGGAACGCCATCTCGTCAAGGGAGAAGGTGTTCCAGTTGATGAGGTCGATGGGGGTGAACGGGACGTCCTTGAACTGCCGGATGGTGTAGTTCGTCCCGTGGTCGGACACCTCCCGTCCGAGCGTCAACTGCGCGCGGGACCCGTCGGGGAGGGTGGCGTCCACCTGCGGGCGTCGCTTCGAGATGCCCTTCCCGGAGCGCTGGGCGAGTTTGACGACGAAGTCGTCGAGTTCCGTCTCGCCGTGGTAGACGTTCGAGATTATCTGCTCGTAGTCCGAGTGGTAGACGAACACCGGCGAGTTGTAGCCGTCGCAGGAGATGTCCTCGACGTTGATGTCGTGTTTGATGCCGTCGATTCGCTCGTAGCCGATGAAGTCCCGGCGGAGGAAGTACAGCAGCTTCTCGACCTGATACTCCGTCAGCGTCTCGGCGTCGTCCGCCAGCACGGCGGACTCGGGCCGGGCGGCGATGCCGTCGAGGGAGGGCGACTCCGCGGCGGGCGGTGTGGCGAACAGGCCGTCGAGACGCCCGCCGAACGCGCCCTCGTTCAGTCCGAGGCGGCGGGCGAACGACCCCAGCGAGGAGTCCTTCGCCCCGGCGTCGGGCGTCGAGTCGGCGTCCGCGCCGCCGGCGTCGATGCCGAACCGGGAGAGAAGCGCCTTCATCGCGCCCTCGCCGGGCTCCTCGGCGTCGTCCGTCTCCGCCGGGTCGGGAGCCAGAGAGAGCGAGTCGGAGTAGCCGTCGTCCGGCCGTTCGTACACGTCGTACCGGTCCAACAGGTCGAGGGCCTGCCGTTCGATGACGCGGCGGCGGGTGCCCTCGCCGACGCCGACGGAACTCTCGTCGTCGTACTTGATGGCCGTCCGGAGTTTCCCGGTGAGGAACTCCGTCAGGTCGGCTTCGATGCGGTTCTGGTACGGTTCGATCTGGTAGTACTTCTTCTCGTTCTCCTTTATCGATTGGAAGATGATGATGAAGGAGTGGGGCTTGTTCACCCAGTAGCGCTCCACCTCGCGGAAGTGCGTCTTCTTCTCCATCGGCACGGCCTTCTCCAGGTCGTACCGGTTGACGACGGTGGTCGCGCCGCGTTCGTCCGAGAAGAAGGCGTCCTCGTCGAGGTCCTCGTTGACGTCGACGGTGCGTTCGTCGATAATCTCCGCGAGTTCGTCGGCGCGTTGGTTCCCGCGCGAGTGCGTTCTCGGTGTACTCGGGGTCGAACCCGAGTGCATCTTCGGCGTCGAAGCGGACGATGTCCCCCTCCTCGTCGCGGGGACGACTGCCGTCGTCCTCGTAGTAGTACTCGCGCTTGTAGTGTTCCCACATCCAGACGTCCTTGACGACCGGCGTGGTCTCGGGGTCGCAGAACGCCTCGAACTCGGCTTGGATGCGCTTCGCCTCCGCGGCGGACTCGGAGACGTTCTCCTCCGTCTCGACCGCGTGGAAGTCGAGGTACTCCTCGGAATCGACGCTGACCTCGTCCCAGTCCTCGCGCGTCGGCGTCGAGGGTTCAACCGGTTCCTCCTCGGAGTCGTCCCACCGCGAACTCGCCGGTTCGTCCGGCAGGTCCCGCGGGTCCACGCCGCCGTACAACGACTCGACGTCGCCCGGTTCCCCGTACTCATCGAGGAAGTGCGCCCACGTGTACTCTCCAACCGCAACTCTCGGTCCGTCGGCCGCATCCCCGTCCGACGCCGGGTTGGTCGCCGCCTCGTTCGGCGGCGCCCCCGGAGCAACTTCCCCCTCCAGAGCCGACCGCCCCGAGTCGGCCCCCCTCTCCAACGCGTCGAGGTTCGACCCGTCGTCGTCAGAATCGGACTGACGAACGGGGGTCATCTCGACGTCGTCGTCGCTAGCCATTGTTCTCCGGTGGACACCCCCTATCAAAAAGACTTCTGGAGATTTAACAAGTCGTTCAGTCTGAAATCTAACAGTATACTACATGAACCAGACATGTAACATCTATATTGCAGATAGAATTAATCCGTGAAAGGAACCGAACGTCCGGATAAAGCCGATAGCGCCATTCTCGACGTTCCAAACGTATGTGTTGCTTAAACGTCACTTGACCGGCATCGGTCGGCGACGTAATCGGTGGTTAAGCCGCGGCGCGCGCGCCGCGTCGGACTGACATGTAGTCAGAAAAACATAGTTACGAATCCCGTGCTATCAGATAAATTGGACGTATCTCTCGACGGTGTCGGAGAACGCAAACAGTAACCATACCTCGTCGTCCGTACGGTCCGGAGTATGTACTCGGCCAGCCAAATCCGGTACGGACTAGAGAACCCGCAGGTCGGCCTCCGAGAACTCAATCGACGCTTCTGGGACCGGGCAGGCCGACGAGCGTACAATCCGGACGGTACGGACATCTTCGAGGAAGACTGGGACAACCTCCTCATCCTCGACGGATGCCGGTACGACTACTTCGCCGAGGCGGTTTCGGAGTACGAAATCGACGGTGAACTGGAGTCGCGGACCTCCCGCGGGTCGGCGACGAAGGAGTTCCTCCGCGGCAACTTCCACGGGCGCGACCTACGCGACACCGTCTACGTCACCGCCTCGACGATGCTGTATCAGGAGAACGTCTTCCGAGATGGGGTGGACGTGAACCTGCACGCGACGGTGGACGTCTGGGAGGAGGGCATCGACTTCGGCGAAGACGGCGTCCACCCCTCTACCGTCGCCGACGCGGCGCGGGAGGCGGCCGAGAAGTACCCGAAGAAGCGACTCGTCGTTCACTTCGTCCAACCGCACGCGCCGTACATCGGCACTCGGGGCCGGGAACTGTTCCCCGACTTAGCGCCGAATCCGCTGTCCGAACAGTTCCGCGGCGTCCGCGACGTTCCCGACGAGTACTTCGAGACGGTGTACCGCGAGAACCTCGAACTCGCCCTCGACGAGGTCGTCCCCCTCCTGCGGGACCTGCGGGGGCGGAGCGTCGTCACCGCGGACCACGGGATGTTGCTCGGCGAACGGGAGCGTCCGATTCCGATTCGGAGTTACGGTCACCCGAGTCGGCTCTACGTCGAGGAGATGGTGGAGGTTCCGTGGTTCGTCCACGACACGGGCGACCGGAAGGACATCGTCGCGGGGGACGCGCAGGGCGGATACGAGCGAAAGCGCGACGACGAACTCGACGAACGGGCTCGCGAACACCTGCGGTCCATGGGCTACCTCTAGTTCTCGACGGCCGAGGCGCGCGGTGGGGTGCGTACGGGGTCCGATCGCTTATCGACGGCTACGGTTCGCGGCGCGAGTCGAAGAGGACCGGAAAACGGGAAAATCGGGGAGGCGGCGGCGTCAGTCGTCGGACTGTGCTTCGGCGGACTCTCCACCGTCGGCCGCGGCGGGTGCGGCGTCTGCCGCCGTCTCGGCGCCCGCGTCGGTCGGGGCGGACGCCGCTTGCACCTCGAACTGTTCGAGGAGCGAGTGCAACCGTTCGGCCCTGTCGGCGAGCGATTGGACGCTGGTCGATACCTCCGTCAGCGACGACGTCTGTTCCTCGGAGGCGGCGGAGACGTTCTGCGCCTCGGCGGTCGTCTGAGCGCTCACGCCCGCGACGTCCTCTTTGACCGATTCTTGGCTGTCCGTGTAGGCGTACGCCGAGATGCTCCCCATCACCAGCAGAACGACTACGATACCCGTGAGAAACGTGAGTGCGTAGCTCCTCCGAATCCGCTTCGGAAGCAACTCCCGTAACGATGGCATGAGTTGAAATTATAAACGAGTGCTATATTCTTGGCGCCCCAATTATCAAGATCTGTCATTGGTCCGGGGGCTGTCGGTTCGCTCGCCGCGTTCGCGTCTCGGCGGCTGGGAGCGTAAACGAGAACGTCGACCCCTCGCCGGGTTCCGACTCGACCCAGATCTCGCCGCCGTGACGTTCGACGATTCGCTGACAGAGCGCCAACCCGATGCCGGTACCGGAGTACTCCTCTCGGGTGTGGAGTCGCTGGAAAATCTCGAAGATGCGCTCCTGTTCGTCCGGGTCGATGCCGATTCCCTCGTCTCGAACGGAGACTCTCACCTCCGAGTCCCCGTCCTTCCGAGCGGAGATGGACACTTTCGGGGGTGCGTCACCGCTGTACTCGAGAGCGTTACTCACCAGGTTCTGGAGCAGTTGGCGCAGTTGGTCGGGGTCCCCCTCGACGGAGTGTAACTCGCCCACTTCTACGGTGGCGTCGCTCTCGCTGATCCGCATTTCGAGGTGCTTCTGAACGTCGGTGAGCACCTCGCGCAGGTCGACCTGTTGGAACGTCTCCTCCTCCGTCCCGAGGCGGGACAGTTTGAGTAACCCCTCGATCATCTCGTGCATCCGTTCCGCGCCGTCGACGGCGTACTCGAGGAACTCCTCGCCGTCCTCGTCCAGTTTCTCGCCGTACCGGTCCTCGATGAGCGTGAGGTAGTTCGTGACCATGCGCAACGGCTCTTGGAGGTCGTGGGAGACGACGTAGGCGAACTGCTCTAAGCGCTCGTTGGATTCCCCGAGTTTGCGGTTCGACTCTTCGAGTCGGTCCACCGTCTTCTGGAGTTTCGCCTTCGTTCGCTCCAGTTCTTCGTTACGCGACTCGACGGTGAGAGCGCGCGTCTTCGCCAACGCATCGCGACTCCCGACGCCGAAGCCGGCGACGGTACCGAACGCCGTGAGGACGAGGAAGCCTCGAACCGGGTCGCTGATGCTCTCGGCGGGTTCGAACTGATAGAGGGCGAGGCTGGCGAGCATCAGCCCGAATCCGCCGAGACACCAGTACGCGATGGTCGGATAGAACTGGGGGTCGATGTCGGTACGCGGGAGCCGATATCCGCCGTAGAGGAGTACGACCCCCGGGACGGTGACGTACAGCGAGACGACTAAGATGTTCGACACCGCCCTCCCTTGGAGGAGTTCCACGACCGCCAATCCCACTCCGAGTACGAGGTGGAACCCGCCGAACGCGACGACGGCACCTCTCCCCTCGGCCGGAGACACGGCGTTCGCCCGAGATGTCATCACCCAGAATGGGGGCCAAGTCCATTTCAACTTTCATACCGGAGCGCGGCCGAGAGCGACGTATCCACTGCCGCTGTCGTCAGGAACAGAGGTTCAAGACAGAACGATGTGAGTCATAAGAGCGAGGGAACACTCAGAGAACGGGGCTTTGTGAGTATCAAGTGAGCAACTCTACCGGATTTCTGCTCAAATGAGAACGATAGGTAGAGCGTGCAAATCGAGCATCTTCACCATCACGACCTTCCTGAAGATGCCGGTTCGATTACTGATAAGAATAGAGGGTCTAAGTAAAGGGAGGGATCACTTAGAATCAGATAATGTCGATTAGAGAAAGGAGTGAAAGAAAAGTCGAAGAAACAGTATGTAGGTTGGAAGACGAATATGAAGAGTTTACTGTTGTTGAAAAAACGTGGGAGCATTCAGGGGAACGGTACGACAATATCGGTGAACGTTTTGAACAAGGGACACTCGGCGGCGCAGGTGTCTGGCTAACCAACGAAAACGGGGAAGTTCTACTAGTACGGAACGAGGGAGACAAAGGATGGGGAGATCCAGGAGGAAAAGCCGAAGTCGGTGAGTCTTACGAAGCAACTGCAAAGCGGGAAGTCAAAGAAGAAACAGGTGCTGAGTGTAGACTCACAGGCCTTTGCGATGTTCATATAATCGAGAATCAGAACGCTGAATCCGATGATCCATCAGTATTTGAACTAATTGTAACATTCCATGGGGAACTAAATGGCGGAGAATTACGTCCCCGTGAAGGCGAAATCGCCGAAATGGATTGGTTTGCAAAGCCACCTGAGAACGTATTGTTTGACGAGATACGGACGAGACCCTATCCTGCCTAAGTGTAAGATATTCCTTGCACTCTCCGGCCTAGGTTTGGTTGAGGTGAGAGACACCGGTACTGAGCGATAGATGGGTCATCTGTACTTAGCAGCTAATCCGTCTTCCAACGTCTTGGAAAGGGACCACCGTATAGTTCGGTATTACTGGATAATATATTAGTACGCCGTCGCGGCTCGGACTTAGCGGAAGCCGTGACGACGCTGCGGTGCGCCGCGTGACGTGTTCGAATCAATCTCGGAACGAGCGGTCGTCCCGCCACAACGAGACGCTGTACGCTCAATCTGAAGCGATTGAGAGGAGAACGGGCGTGACGGGAGTCCCGCGAGCAACACGAGACAGCTTCGCCGTCTCGCTGGCCGTGCGGGCGACCTGTCGTCGCCCGCAGACGAAGCGAGTGGGACTCAGGAACGCCCGTGAACCGAACGAAGTGAGGTGAACGGGCGTGACGGGATTCGAACCCGCGATCGAGAGGTTAGGAACCTCTCGCCCTGTCCACTAGGCCACACGCCCTCGACGGAGAGTAAGAGAGCATCGACTAAAACGGGTGTGATTCGAAAGACCGCGGGCGGAGAACGGAACTGCTCAGTTGGTTTCGGTCGAGGTGGACTTCTCGGTCGAAGTCGAGGCGGTCGCCTCGGACTCCTCGTCCTCGTTTTCGCCCTGCATGTCCTGCAGTTCCTCCTCGATTTCGTTGCGTCCGCGCTTGAACTCGCCCATCGCCTGACCCGTGGAGCGAGCGAGCTTGGGAATCTTGTTCGCGCCGAACAGCAACACGAGGACGAGCAGAACGATGAGCAGTTCCGGCCCGCCAGGTATCCCCGGGAAGAGGGGGGTCATGGTCGGTGACATCACTACCAAATGCTAACCTAGTCTCGATTATAGGCTTTTTGCTCCCTCAACGTAACGTTTCTCGCTCCGAGAGTGCGGGATACCGGCCGAATTCTCCCGAGTCGGCCCGCAACACCGCGGATATTCGAACGACGGTCCGGAGAGAGCGCTCCGTCGCTCGACGCCCCGACGGTCGACGGTGGAAACCCCCGCATCGAACGCCGAACGCGTCTCGGTTGGAGAACATTCAACACCGCCGCGGCCGAACGACGCCCATGGTCGAAGTCGGCGACGACGCCCCAGACTTTACCGCACCGATGGCGGACGGCGACGTGAACACCCTGACGCTCTCGGACCGCCTCGACGACGCACCACTCGTCCTCGCGTTCTTCCCGGCGGCGTTCACGAGTACGTGCACGACGGAGATGTGCACGTTCCGCGACCGGATGGCGAACTTCGAGGACGTCGGCGCGACGGTGTTCGGAATCAGCGTCGATACGCCGTTCGCGCTGAACGAGTTCCGCGAACAGAACGACCTGAACTTCCCCCTCCTCAGCGACACGAACCGCGAGATAGTCCGCGAGTACGGCGTCTCGATGGACTTCGAGAAGTACGGCGTCGAGGAGGTGGCGAAACGGGCGGTGTTCGTCGTGGACGGGTCCGGCGAGGTGACGTACGCGTGGGTGAGCGACGACCCCGGCGCGGAACCCGACTACGAGGAAGTCGCCGACGCCGCCGAGACGGCGCGCGCCTGAGGACGCCGACGCCGCCGATACCCGGAGGTATTTGCGCCTGCGTCACGAACGGAACGGCGCATGGACGTGACCGACAGCGACGACGACGGCGGGCGTGAGTACCAGTCCGAAGAGGACCACGCCTACCCCGACGAGAAACTGAACGAGATACTGCCGGAGTTGCTTGACGACCCCGAGGTGAAGGCGTATCTCGAGGCGCAGAACGTCAACGCGGTCACGCGGAAGGGGTACAACGACCACGGTCCGAAGCACATCGAAATCGTCCGTAACCGCGCGCTCCGCCTGTACGACCTCCTGAAGGCGGGCGGCGTCAAGTTCAACGGCGCGTCGGACCAGGGTCTCGAAGAGGCCGACGAACCGGTCATCGTCGCCCTCGCGGCCACTCTCCACGACATCGGACACATCGTCCACCGGGACGAACACGCCTACTACTCCATCCCCCTCGCCGCGGACCTTCTCGACCGCTTCCTCCCGAAGTTCTACGACAGGCCCGACGCCGTGCGGATGAAGGCGGAGGTGCTTCACGCCATCCTCTGTCACCACACCGAGGAGGACCCCCTCACGCGGGAGGCGGGCGTCATCCGCGTCGCGGACGCACTCGACATGGAACGCGGCCGGTCGCGCATCCCCTACGAGAAGGGCGGACGCGGCATCAACACCCTCTCCAGTCGGGCCATCGACAACGTCGCCCTCGAACCGGGCGACAGTCGGCCCGTCCTCGTCGAGATAGAGATGGTCAACGCCGCGGGCGTCTATCAGGTGGACAACCTCCTGAAGGCGAAGCTCGACAACTCGATGCTCGAAGACTACATCCGCATCGTCGCGGTCAACACGCGGGCCGAGAACCAACTGGTCGAACGCATCGAACTGTAAGACGCCGGACGAAAACGGGGTTCTCGCGTCGCTCGGCGCTCAGTCGTCCGCGCTGGCGCGGAGCGAATCGGAGTCGGCGATGGTCAGGTCGCCGCTGAGCGTCCGGTTCGGGTACGGGATGTCGATTCCCGCCTCGTCGAACCGTTCCTTCACCCGCTGAACGTACTTCGCGCGCGTCTTCACGAAGTCGGAGCGACTCGGGTTCGCTATCCAGACGCGCGAGGTGAGCGTGACCGACGAGTCGCCGAGTTCCGTCAGGCGGACCGACGGCGCGGGGTCGTCGAGGATGTCTGGGTTGGCCTCGGCCTCCGCCACGATTATCTCCGTCGCGGCGTCGATGTCGTCGTCGTAGCCGATGCCGAACGGCACCTGCAGGCGGAGTTTGTCCTTCGCCACGGGGTTCTTGATGACGCCGTCGGTCAGTTCGGAGTTCGGCACCGTCAGCAGTTCGTTGTCGAACGTCCGAACCCGCGTGACGCGGAAGCTGATGTCCTCGACGATGCCGGAGTTACCCTCCCACTCTATCCAGTCGCCGATTCTGAACGGCTTGTCGGTGAAGATGAACACGCCCGCGACGAAGTTCTGCAGGACGTCCTGCATCGCCAACCCGATCGCGAGCGTCGCCGCCGCGGCGATGGTCGCCACCGACTGCAGGAAGTTCGGCAACCCCGCAGCGGTCAACGCGACGGTCAACGCTGCGAACACGACGAGGACGCTGGCGATTCGCCTGAGCGGTCGCCTCGCGTGCGGTTCGAGCCCCCGCCGGTTCATCACCCGCGAGAGGAAGGGGAGGAGGGCCGCTTTCCCGACGAGGTAGACGACGGCGAACGCGACGACGAAGGCGACCGTCTTGCCGAGGAGGGCGGCCGCCGCCTCTCCGAGAAAACCCTCGAACAGTTGCGCGATTGCGCCGTCTAAGCCGTTCACTTGGAGGGCGAGACCGACTCCGCTCATCGAGTGACGACGGCGGTGTTCCCTCTCGTTTCGACCACGTCCGCGTTGATTCGTCCCGCCAGGTCGTCGGCGAGTTCCTCGACCGTGGTCCCGGCCCGCGCCGCGCGGAGGAACTTCACCTTCACGAGTTTCCTGTCGGCCAGTTGGTCCGACAGTTCGTCCGTCACCGCGCCGATCCCGCTCTTGCCGACCCACACCGTCACGTCCACGTCGTGCGCTTCCTTCCGCAGTTCCTGTTTGTCCATACTTCCGTTACCGGCCGAGTACGTTTGAACGTTAAGGGTCCGTGAACGTCGTGCCCGGTCAATCGTGCGGGTACCGCTTCGTCGCGCCGCAGTCGCAGCGAACGACCACCCGACCGGGGCGGAGTCGGACGCGCGCGTTGACGCCGGGCCGGAGGTACGCGTCGCAGTCGTCGCAGGTGTAGCGACGGAACGTCCGCGGGAGGCCGGTCCGGTTCCGCTCCGCGATGCGCCGCGCGAGGCGGACGTACTCGCGGGCGCGGTCGAACTCCCGTTCGGCGGTGGCCTCCCGCGCGAGTTCGTGCAGGCGTTCGATGCGTTCCGCCGCGATTTCCATGGTCCGACGAGGGGGGCGGCCGACCAAAGACGTTCCGTCTCCCGGACGCGGAAGTCGGTAGCGTCAAACCGCCGCCCGAAAAAATCGGCGGCAACGTGAGCCTGCGCGTCCTCAACTACCTGGAACTCGAATCCGAGTTGCACCGAAGCGGCATCGGCACGGCGACGGACCAGCAACGCGCGGCCCTCTCTCGCGCCGACGCGGACGTGGACGTCGTCACATCGCCGTGGCGCGGCGGACATCCGGCGCGGGCGCCGCTTTCGGCGGCGGCGGGACGGGGGTTCTTCCGCGGGTACGACGTGGCCCACTGCAACCTCGTCGGCCCGGGGTCGGTCGCCGTCGCCCGCCACGCGAAGCGCAACGACATCCCGCTGATTCTCCACACGCACGTCACCCGGGAGGACTTCGCCGAGTCGTTCCGCGGGTCGAACGCCGTCGGGCCGTTCCTCGGGCGGTACCTCCGGTGGTTCTACTCGCAGGCCGACCTGGTGCTCTGCCCCTCCGAGTACACCAAGCGCGTCCTCGAATCGTACCCCGTGGACGCGCCTGTCCTGCCGATGTCGAACGGCGTCGACGCCGAGTCGCTGTCGGGGTTCGAGGACCTGCGCGAGGAGTACCGCGACCGGTACGAACTCGACGGGATGGTCGTCTTCGCCGTCGGCAACGTCTTCGAACGGAAGGGCCTCACGACGTTCTGCGAACTCGCCGAGGAGACCGACTACGACTTCGCGTGGTTCGGACCGTACGACACCGGGCCGCACGCCTCGAAGACGGTGAAAAAGTGGGTGAGAGACCCGCCGGAGAACGTCACCTTCACCGGGTGGGTGGACGACATCCGCGGCGCGTTCGGCGCGGGCGACGTCTACCTGTTCCCGACGAAGAACGAGAATCAGGGCATCGCCGTCCTCGAAGCGATGGCGTGCGGGAAGGCCGTCGTCCTCCGGGACATCCCCGTCTTCGAGGAGTTCTACACGCACGGCCGCGACTGCCTGAAGTGCTCGACGAAGGCGGAGTTCCGCCGCGCCCTCGAACTGCTTGCGCGCGACGAGGACCTCAGGAAGCGACTCGGGGAGAACGCCCGCGAGACGGCGGCGGAACACAGTCTCGACCGGGTGGGTGACCGACTGGCGGCGACGTACCGCGAGGCGTACGAGGCGAAACGGGAGGGGCGGCCCGTGGACGTATCGCGCCTCCGGTGAAAGTCACAAGCGATTAAACGGACAGTGCCGAAGCACGACCGATGGAACCGGTCTCGGTCGCCGCCTTCACAGACACGTACCTGCCGACGGTCAACGGCGTCACGTACACGATAGAGACGTGGCGCGACTGCTGGCGGGAGCGCGGCGGTCGGATGGACGTGGTCTTCCCCGGGAGCGACGGGTACGACCCCGACGACGGCGAGTTCCCGGTTCGGAGCGTCGCCTTCCCCTTCTACGACGGGTTCCGCTTGGGCGTGCCGCGCGTCCCCGAGGCGGTGCGGGACGTCGACCTCGTCCACGCGCACACGCCGTTCGCCCTCGGTCTGAGCGGGATGCGCCTCGCTCGACGGCGGGAGATTCCCTTCGTCGCCTCCTACCACACGCCGACTGGCGAGTACGCCGACTACCTCACCTCGCGCGCGCGAGTCGAGTCCGGCATCGAGTCGCTCTCGGAACGGTACGAGCGCTGGTTCTTCGACCGGGCCGACGCCGTCGTCTGCCCGAGCGAGGACGCCTGCGAGCACCTCGTCTCGGAAGTCGGCGTCGAGACGGAGGTGACCGTCCTCTCGAACGGAATCGACGTGGGTCAGTTCGTCCCGACGGACGCCGCCGACTTCCGCAGGCGTCACGACCTGCCGGACGGACCCCTCCTCGGCTACACGGGCCGACACGGGTACGAGAAGAACCTCGCGGAGTTCGTCCGCGCGGCGGAGGGACTCGACGCGACGCTGGTGTTCGGCGGCGACGGCCCCGCCCGGGACCACCTCGAATCGCTCGCCCGCGAACTCGACGTGGACGCCCGGTTCTTGGGCTTTCTCCCCCGCGAGGAACTGCCGGCGTTCTACTCGGCGCTCGACGCGTTCGTCTTCCCGAGTCCGGTCGAGACGCAGGGGTTGGTCGCCTTGGAGGCGAACGCCTGCGGGACGCCCGTCGTCGGCGTGGACGAGGGTGCGCTCTCGGACACCGTCGTGGACGGCGTGACGGGCTATCACTACGTCCGCGGCGACGTCGGGGACTGCCGCGACGCCATCCGGCGCGTGCTGGACGAGCGGGAATCGCTCTCGGAGTCGTGTCTGTCGCGGCGGGACGACCTCAGCGTCGAACGCGCCGTGGACGAACTGGCGACGCTGTACGACCGCGTCCGCTCGAAGAAAAAGGCCGGTCGTCGCTGAATCCGCGGTTCAGTCGTCTTCTAACGCCTGCGCGATGCGCTGGAGCTGTCGCGTCGCGTCGCGGACTTCGTCGCGGAGCTGTCGAACCTCGCGGACGAGTTCCTCGTTGCCGACGGACTCGCTCTCGCCGCGGCCGCCCGGACCGCCGCCCATGCCGCCGCCGCCCATGCCCGGCGGGCCGCCGCCGCCCATCATCCCGCTCATCATCTGCGCGAAGGGGTTGCCGCCCGCGCCGCCGGGGCCGCCGCCGCCCATCATCTCCTCGGGCGAGGGGCGTTCGCCGTCGCCCTCCTCGCGTTCCTCCTCGCGTCGCTGGCGAATCTCCTCGACTCGCTCTCGGAACGACTTCTCCTCTTCCTCGCCGTCCCCTGCCTCCTCGGTCGGTTCGTCGGGTTCGTCGGGTTCGTCGGACATACCTCCCGGTTCAACCCGCGGCCGCAAAGGACTGTTGGTACGCGAAGGCGAGTCGCCGGGGGCGGTCGATTACGTCCCGCTCACCCGAACGCGCCGAGACTCGACTGCACGTCGCGCGTCGTCGCCTCCGGCACCACGTCGTAGCCCACGAGGTCGCGCAGATCGACGGCGTAGGCGCTTCCGGCGCGGTCGAGGACGAGGACTCGCCCCTGCACGCCGCGGACGGTTCCCGTCGCCATCGTCTCGGCCACCGGTCGGTCGTCGAGGTCCAGACCGTAGTCGAAGGAGAACTCCGATATCACGTCGAACCCCGAGAGCAGACCGGTCCACGACGCGTCGTCCACCTCGCGGTGGAGTCCGTCCACCTTCGTCGGCACGCGGACGCGGTCGGGGATGTTCTCGGCGAGTTCGGCCTCCAGTTCCCGCGCGATGCGGCCGTCCGAGACGGTCCGCACGTGCGCGCCGCGGTCGGCGCCCTGTTCGCGGAGGCGCGTCTCCAGTCGCCACTCCTTCGTCACGCCGACCTTGAACGAGTCGGGCGCGAACGCCGCGAGGTAGACGGCGTGGGGGTCGTGGCAGTCCATCTCGTCTTTCAGGCAGGTGCCGGTGCACTTCGCGCACACCCACGTTGAGCTGTGGTCCCGACAGTACGGCGCGCGGTCGGCGTCGCAGGGGACGTGTTCGTCGTCGGCGAGGACGCCGGCGCAGTGGCGGTCTTCGAGCGTGTGGGCGAGTTCCGTCCCCGGTTCCAAGGGGACGTACTCCACCTCGCCGTCGTCACTCAGAAAGAGTCCCGGACCGCCCGTGTCGTAGCCGACGAACTGCACGACTCCGGGTAGGGGAAGGCGGCGTAAAAGGCGTGCCGTTCCGGCGCGGGCGGTTCGGCTCGGTGCCCGCATCGGGCGACGAGGAAGGTAACTCCCTTGCGACTGCAGGCAAGCCCCTAATCATCTACAGCGGCGAATTTCGCGATCAAGTGACGGCGACACCCTCGGTACGGCGGGCGAAGGGAAGTTGCAACGTCTCCCGACGGAGTTCGGGACTCGCGGTCGGAAGCGACTCGGCCGAAGCGACTCCGACGCGAACGACGGCGGACTTCCATCAATGCAAAAGAGCATCGAAGTAGAGTACTGGGTCGTCGACCGAGACGGAGCGCTGACGACTCCGGACGAGCTCACGGAGATCTCGGAGAACGTCGAGGAGGAGTTCGTCCCGCCGCTCTTCGAGCTGAAGACGCCGCCCTGCGAGACGTACGCCGACCTGCGTTCGACGTTCGTGGACCAACTTGATCGGGTGCTTCGGAGGGCCGACGAACTCGACAAACTGCTCGTCCCGTTCGGAACGCCGATAAACGGCGAGGAGATCGAGCGGTGGCCGAGCGAACGCAGTCGGATACAGAAGCGCGTCCTCGGGACAAACTTCGACTACGCGAAGTACTGCGCGGGGACGCACCTGCACTTCGAGAAGCGGAACGTCGTGGACCAACTCAACGTGCTCGCGGGCCTCGACCCCGCGCTGGCGCTTCTGAACTCGTCGCCGTACTTCCGCGGCGAACGGGTGGCGAACGGCGCTCGCGCCTACCTCTATCGGAAGAGGTGCTACGAGAACTTCCCGAAGCACGGGCAGCTGTGGGAGTACGTCGACACCGTCGCCGAGTGGGAACGGCGTCTCGACCGGCGGCTAGCGGAGTTCACCGAGGCGGCCGTCGAGGCCGGAATCGACGAGGGGGCCGTCGAGGCCAACTTCACGGCCGATGACGTGGTGTGGACGCCGGTTCGGTTGCGCGACGAGATGCCGACCGTCGAGTGGCGCGCCCCGGACGCGGCGCTTCCGAGCCAGATCCTGCGCTTGGCCGAGGAGATGGACGCCGTGATGGAGCGACTCCACCACGCGAACGTCCGAGTGGAAGGGGCGACGGGCGAGGTGACGGACGACGAAATCGTCCTCCCCGAGTTCGAGACGGTGCGCGACTACGTCGGAGACGCCATCTACGAGGGGTTGGACTCCGCCGACGTCGCGACGTACCTCGAACGGATGGGGTTCGACGTGCAGGGGTACGACCCGCTGACGCGGAAAATCGACGGGCGCGAGCGGGTCGCCCCGGACGAGGCGAAGGAGCTCCGCCGCCGGTACGGGGAACTCCTGCGAGAGGACGTGAACGACCTCTGTCGGAACTGAGGGCTACTCGCCCGCGGGCGCGGTGCGTTCCGCGCGCAGTTCCTCGATGAGCTCTCGCGCGGCGCGGCGAACTGCCTCGTCGCTCGACCCCTCGGGGTTCCACCCGAGCGCCGAGAGCTTCTCGATGGAGAGGCGCATCCGGGGGACGTCGCCGGTCCATCCCCTGTCGCCGCCGGTGTACTCGTACTCGGGGTCTACGTCCATCTCCTCGCTGACGATGTCGGCGATGCGGGTGACGGAGGTGGTCGTCCGCGTCCCGAGGTTGTACGTGTTCAGCGAGTCGTCGGCGTTCTCGACGACGTGCGCGATGGCGTCCACGCAGTCGGTGACGTGGAGGTAGGACTTCTCCTGTCGGCCGTCGCCGAGGATGGTGAGCGTCTCGGGGTCGTCCAGCAGTTTCTCGATGAAGTCGGGGACGACGTTGCCGCGTTGGTGCGGGCCGACGATGTTGGCGAAGCGGAACAGCCAGACGGTGAAGTCCTTCGCGTGGGCGTACGTGGAGATGAGACCCTCGTCCGCGAGCTTCGACGCGCCGTAGACGCTGATGGGTTCGAGCGGGGCGTAATCCTCGGGCGTCGGGCGCGGCGCCTCGCCGTAGACCGTAGAGGAGGAGGTAAAGGCGAGGTTCGTGACGCCGACTTCCTCCATGCGTTCGAGGACGTTGTACGTCATCTCGGTGTTCTCCTCGAACAGTTGCCGCGGGTTGGCGTAGTTCGTGTCAGTGTACGCCGCGAAGTGGAAGACCACGTCCACGTCGGCGGTGATGGCCTCGGCCACGTCGTCGGGGTCGGTCATGTCCGCCCGCACGAACTCCGCGCCGTCGGGGACGCGCGCCCTGTCGCCCTTCGAGAGGTCGTCCGCGACGACGACTTCGTTCTCGGGGAGGAGATGCTTCGCGAGGTGGGAACCGACGAGGCCCGCACCCCCCGTGACGACGACTCGCTTCTCGGAGAGGTTCATGGGGGGTACTGCACCGTACGGTTTCAAGTGCATTCTGGTCGCTCTCACCGCCTCCGAGTCGTTCGCTCGTTTCGGGAGGCGGTCATCGGGGGGAAGACGGCCGGCGAAATCGCGGCGGCGCGGGACGACGCGGGGGAAACGAAGGGTCTTACCGGCCCGACCGACACCGACCGAGCATGCAGGACGAACCGGACGTCGCCGTCCTCCGTCTCGGACACCGACCCGGCCGAGACGACAGGATGACGACCCATATCGGACTGACGGCGCGCGCACTCGGGGCGGACCGAGCGCTGTTCGTCGGCGACGCCAGCCAATCGAAGGAGACGGTGGACGACATCACCGCGCGGTTCGGCGGGCCGTTCGAGGCCGAGGTCATCGAGTCGTACCGGCCGATAATCCGCGAGTGGGACGGGGTCGTCGTCCACCTGACGATGTACGGCGAACGCGTGCAGGACGTGGAAGCCGAAGTGCGCGAGGCGCACGCCGACGAACCGGTCCTCGTCGTCGTCGGCGCGGAGAAGGTGCCGTTCGACGTGTACGAGGAGGCGGACTACAACGTCGGCGTGACGAGTCAACCCCACTCGGAGGTGGCCGCACTCGCCGTCTTCCTCGATAGACTGTTCGACGGGCGCGAACTCGAACGAGAGTGGGAGGACGCCGACCGACGCGTCGTCCCCATGGAGACCGGCAAGCGAGTCGTCGAAGCCGACGACGAGGAGTGAAGCGCCCGCCCCGCCCTGTCCCGTCCCGTCCGGAGGCGGACTCGGGAGGCGCGGAGAAACGGTAATCAGCATGTCAATTCTCGGCGGAATCACCCCGCTCCGTTACGTTCACGGCAGGTACAGAACCTGCAGAGGTAAGCCACAGATCCAAGCGCAATACTTGCGTCTCGGAATTTATGTCAAGAGAAAGAGTAGAGGGCGGAGGGGCCGGGGCGACAGACGGTCGGTACCGTCGCGTCGTCGCCGCGGTTCTCGCTTGGACCGTGGTAACGAGTGCGCTCGTCGCGGGCGTCGGCGTCGCGGGCGTCGGCGTCGCGGGCGCGGCGTCCGCGCAGGACGGCGACGATTCGGCGGCCGCGCCGCCGCTTCAGGTGAGCGACGAGGGGGCGCAACTCACCGACGAGGAACGGCAGGCCGTCGAGAGCGGCGTCCGACGCGGCGCGCGACTGGCGCAGATGCAGGGCGCGACGGTGAACCAGTCGCACCGGCAGGCCGCCGTGAACGGGACGATAGAGGCGGTGGCGCAGAGCCAGTCGGCGAACGTCACGCAGATTCAGCGCGCCGCCGCCGGCGCGGCCCACGGGACGTTCGTTCAGAGCCAGAACGCGAGCGTCGAACAGGTGCAGGCGGCCGTCGGCGGGAGTACGGCCGGAGCGCTATCGCAGACCCAGAACGCGAGCGCGAGGCAAACTCAGGCGGCGGCGTACGGCGCCTCCCACGGGGCCCTCGCCCAGCGTCAGTCGGTGACGGTCGAGCAGATACAGGTGGCCGCGGAGGGCGCGGCCGCGGGTGCCTGCGCGGAACCCGTAAACGAGACGGTGGATATCGCGACGATACAGGAGGCCGCACAGGGTGCGGCCTACGGCGCGCTGGAGAGTAGCGACGGCGCGGCGTTAGAGAAGGTCGAAGCGGGTGCCAGAGGCGGTGCCGACGGCGTCCTGACGCAGGTCCAGTCGGTCAACATCAAGCAGGTCCAGGTCATCGCGATGGGCGCGTCCTCGGGCGCGGTCCGACAGAGCCAGCAAGCGACGGTCGAACAGGTCCAGTCCGCCGCGAACGGGGCGGCGGCGGGGACCGTCACGCAGGTTCAGAACGTCACTGTCGTCCAGATTCAGGTGATCGCCGACTCGGCCGCCGGCGGCGCTCTCTCGCAGTCCCAGCAGGCGTCCGCCACGCAGATTCAGGCGGCCGCGCGGGGCGTGAGTCAGGGGGCGGTCGTTCAGATTACGCAGACGCAGGTCGTGAATATCTACCAGATACAGATCATCGTCGAGCAGTCCGCCTCGACGACCGCGGAGCAGGCGGCCGAGAGCGGAACGACCGACGTCGAAGTGATCGTCGAGAGCGGCCGGGAGAACGTTGACGAGAGCCTCTCGGAGGAGAGCGGCGCGGAGACGCCCGAACCAACGCCCGACGAGACGCCGGAAGAACCCGAACCGGAGGAACCCGCCGCCGAACCCGAACTGGAGAGCGTGAACGCGACTACCGGCGAGAGCAACGTCACGGTCGAGAACCCCAACGACGTTCCGGTGACGGTGACCGTCTCGAACGACACCGGCGCGGTGACGTCGGCGACGGTGCCGGCCGGCGAGAGCGAGACGGTCGAAGCCCTCCCGCCGGGTAACTACACCCTCACCGCGGAGACGGGGGACGGCACGTCCGTGGACGTGAACG
>NZ_JBHSXH010000015.1:0-610706 GCF_042662625.1 Halopelagius fulvigenes | reverse complement strand
GCCGAGTACGAATTCACGCTCGAACCGCTCTCGACGACGGCGACGGTCGAAAACGGCTCCGTCGCGGTGGCGAACCCTAACGTCGTCCCGGTGACGGTCAACGTCACGAACGAGACGGGCGACGCGGTCGAATCGCTGACGGTGCCCGCGGGCGAGAACGCGACGACGGCCGAACTCCCGCCGGGCAACTACACGCTCACGGCGGAGACGGAGGACGGGATGCTCGTGCCGGTGAACGACGGCGAGAGCGTCGAGTTCACCGTCGAACCGCGCTCGACGACGGCGACGGTCGAAAACGGCTCCGTCGCGGTGGCGAACCCCAACGCCGTCCCGGTGACGGTCAACGTCACGAACGAGACGGGAGTCATCGCGTCCGTCAGCGTCCCGGCCGGCGAGAACGCGACGACGACCGAACTCTCGCCGGGCGACTACACCGTCACCGCGGCGACGGAGGACGGCGTACCCGTGGACGTGAACGGCGAACAGTCCGCGACTCTCACGGTCGAAGCGCCGCCCGTCGAGAGCCTCGAAGCGACCGTCGGTGAGGACAACGTGACCGTCGCTAATCCGAACGACGTCCCGGTCACGGCGAACGTCACGAACGAGACGGGAGTCGTCGCGTCCGTCACCGTCCCGGCCGGCGGGAACGCGAGCGTCGAGGGACTCGCGCCGGGCGACTACGTCCTGACGGCGGCGATGGAGGACGGCACGCCGGTGGACGTGAACGACGAGACGGACTTCGCGTTCAGCATCGAGGAGACGCCGACGCCCGCCGAGACGGCCGCGGAGAACGGGACGGAGACGCCCAACGAAACCGCGACGCCGACCGAAACGGAGACGCCGACGCCGAATGCGACGGCGACACCCGCCGAGACTGAAACGGCGACTCCGACCGAAACGGCGACGGAAGCCGAAACGGAGACGGCGACGCAAACGGAGACTGCGACCGAGACTGCGACGCAGACGCCGACCGGAACCGAGACTGCGACGCTGAACGCGACCGCGGTGCAGTAGACGGAGACGCGCGGACGGCGGAGTACCGCGGCCGTCGGGCGGAGCGTCCGTCGCGTCGTCCGGCGACCCGGCGGAACGTCCTCCGGGGGTCGTTAGGCGGTCCGTTCGGCGAGCCACGAACCGGCTACTTTTATTCGCGCGGTACGGATGCCCGCGCCGTCGTGGCACTGCCGAACACCCCACCGAACCGCGGACGCCCGTCCGCCGCGGAAGCGCCGTCGTTCGATCTCTCCGGCCGGACCGCGGGCGGGGCGGACAGCCTGATACAGGGGGTCGATTTCCTCGACGTGTCGAACCCGCTCTACGCGACCGTCGCTCTCGTCTTCGGCCTCGCGGTCGGCGTCCAACTCGTCCGCCTCGCGGGCGACCGCCTCGACGACCGGTTCGGGACGACGACGGCCGAGTTCGTCGAGACGGTGCTGACGTCGGGGCTCATCAGCGTCGCGGTGGTGGGAGTCGCGTCCGTCTGGAACATGACGTTCCTCGTCGAGTTCGCCGTCAACTCGGTGATCGTCGATCGGTGGACGGCGATGCGGCAGGTTATCACCGTCGCCCTGTTCGTTACCGCGTACCTCCTCGTCCGGTCCGTCAACCGCTCCATCGACAAACTCGGCGAGACCGAGGCGCTCACCGAACACCAATCGGAGATAGCCTACCACCTCGCCGACCTCGGCATCTTCCTCGTCGCCGGGAGCATCGCCCTCTCGCTTTGGGGCGTCGACCTGACGAACGTGTTCATAAGCGCCGGAGCGCTCAGCGTCGTCGTGGGGTTGGCCGCCCGGGCGACGCTGTCCGCCATGGTCGCGGGGTTCGTCCTCCTGTTCTCGCGCCCGTTCGAGGTGGGCGATTGGATTCAGGTCAACGGCCAGTCGGGCGTCGTCATCGACGTCACCCTGTTCAACACGAAACTCCAGACGTTCAGCGACAAGCACGTGCTGATCCCGAACGACCGGGTCACGAGCAACGAACTCCTCAACCTCACGGACAACGACCAGCTTCGAATCGACGTGTCGGTCGGGGTCGATTACGACACGGACCTCCAGCGAGCTCTCGACGTCGTAGAGGAGGCCGCCGAAGACAGCGACGCGTTCCGCACCTCGCCCGCTCCGAAGGCCGTGCTCCGGGAGTTCGGCGACTCCGCGGTCGTGATCGAACTGCACGCGTGGATAGACCGCCCGACGAAGCGACGCGTCGAGGACGCTCGGACGGAGGCGATTCGAGCGATACGGAGCGCCTTCGACCGGGAGGGAATCGATATCCCGTACCCCCAACGAGTCGTGGACTCGCGTGACGACTCGGGGTTCCGCGTCGCGCCGGACGACGCTCCGACCTCCGTCGCGGACCGCAACTGACGGCTTCGTCTCGGCCGGGAGGGACGCTCGCTGTACGGCGCAAACTCTCGCGTCGACGGGATCGACTCGCCCGCCGCAGTGCGATCGATTCCGCGGCGATTTTTCCGAACTCGGATCGACAGAGCGCGCCGCGGTCCGAGCGTTACTCCCCTCGCAGTCGCACCGGTACCTCAAAAGACTTAATGGGCGCACCGACGGATGTTCGATAATGGCTTTTGAGGAGCTGCTGAACGACCCTGTCATCCAAAAGTACCTCCACGAACTTGTCGGACCGACGGGGATGCCGGTGGCCGCCGCGCCGCCGGACGGCGAGGTGACGGACGAGGAACTCGCCGAAGAGCTCGGCCTCGAGCTCAACGACGTGCGACGGGCGCTCTTCATCCTCTACGAGAACGACCTCGCGTCGTACCGCAGAGTTCGCGACGAGGACTCCGGGTGGCTCACCTATCTCTGGACGTTCCACTACGAGAACATCCCGGAGAACCTCGAAGAGGAGATGTACCGACTTCTCGACGCGCTCGAAGAGCGACTCGACTACGAACGGACCCACGAGTTCTACCTCTCGGAACCCGCGGGCATCCGCTTCGAGTTCTCCGAGGCGATGGAACTCGGCTTCCAGTGCCCGGAGACCGGCGCTCCGCTCGAACCCATGGAGAACGACGACATGGTCGAGTCGATGGAGCGACGCATCGAGGACCTGCGAGACGAACTCAACGTCGACGTGAAGAGACAGTCCAACTGATGGTCGTTCTCGCAACGAAGTGCTACGTCTCGGGCGACGCCCGAGAACGCGCGCTCGACAGCCTCGACTCTCTCGTCCGGAACGATATCGGCGAACTCGACGCGGAGTGGGACATCGGCGTCCGCGACGACGACTTCATCTCGGTGACGGTGACGGGCGAGGACGAGACCATCGCGCGGAACGTCCTGGCCGAGGAGTGGGGCGAGGTGACGCCGCACCTCTCGGAGGGCGAGACGTACGTCGGCACGCTCGAGTCGTGGGACGACGAGGGGTTCGTCCTCGACGCTGGGTACGGAAACGACGTCCGCGTCCCGACGGAGGAGCTCGGATTGGGAACCGGGACGGCGACGCAGATTCGCGACCGGTTCGGCATCGTCCAGCACGTGCCGCTGGAGTTCGTCCACGGCGAGACGCCGCGCCTCTCGGACGGCGCGCGCAACCGACTGTTCAACTGGACCCGCGAGGAGACGGGCGGGCGCGTGAACGTCAACAGTTCGACCCGCGGCGAAGTCCGCGCGACGGTGAACCGCGCGGGGCACGCCGAGGACATCGTCACCGTCGAACGCCTCGGCCTCCTCGAACAGAGCATCGTCTGCGCGGAGGGGACGGACCCGCCCGGACTGCTGGCGAGCATCGGTTCGTACCTCCCCGCGGAACTGAAGTGCGTCATCTCCTGACCGCCGCATGAATCGACGACTGCTCCTCGCCGGGTTCGCACTCGCCGTCCTCGCGATGACCGCCGGGTGTCTCGGCATCGGGACGGGCGACGTGCCCGCAGAGCGTATCGACGCCGCGCCGCAGTCGCAGTACGCGTGGGACTCGAACGTCACGACGCACATCACCATCCAGGAGAACGCGGACTTCCGCGCCGTCTACGAGATGAACCAGAGCGAGATACAACTCTACCGCCGCGACGGGTTCGGCGGGCGGAACCCCCTCTCGGTGGAGGCGGTTCGCTACCGCTACCCCAACGGGACGGTCATCAACGGGACGGAGATACGCGAACGCGGCGGCGCGGTAAGTCAGACGCGGAGCGTCACCACCGTCCAACTCCCGAACGACGCCCCGCCGAACGGCGGCGGCCAACTCGCGTTCACCAGTAGCGGGTCGCCGAAGCGGTTCACCCTGCCGACGTACGTCGACGGCTCCTACGAAGTCGTCCTCCCGGAGAACCGGCACGTCGAGTTCCCCGTCTTCGGGTCGGTCAGTCCGCCCGCGGACGACCGGGCGACGACCGCGGACGGGCGGGTGACCCTCCGGTGGGACGAGGTGACGGCGGACACCGTGGCGGTGCAGTACTACCTCCAACGCGACCTGTACATCTTCGCGGGCATCCTCTCGGTGCTCGCGGTGGTCGGCATCGGCGGTCTGCTGTACTACCGGCGGCAGATAGAGTCGCTGAAAGAGAAGCGCCAGGAGTTGGGTCTCGACGTCGAGGAGGACGACGATGTCGGCGGCGGCGGTCCGCCGCCGGGGATGTAGTACGCTACTCGTCGTCGGGCGACCCGCCGTTCCACATGAGGTTCGGGTAGTCGGCGATGAGGCCGTCCACTCCGGCCGCGGCCAGTTGTTCGGCCTGGTACCACGTGGTGACGGTCCACGTGTTCACCGCCCGCCCTTCGTCGTGCGCT
The DNA here is from genome assembly GCF_042662625.1 of Halopelagius fulvigenes. GTDB lineage: Archaea > Halobacteriota > Halobacteria > Halobacteriales > Haloferacaceae > Halopelagius > Halopelagius fulvigenes. The sequence goes on along the minus strand of NZ_JBHSXH010000015.1, from coordinate 605,967 downwards.
TTCTGTACGAGATCGATATCCTCGAACGACCCGCCTTCGAGGTAGTACTTATCGTTGAAGAACGGCGCTCCCTTTATCATGTTGTACGGCGGGTGGACCGCCTCGCAGTCGTACTCGCGGGTTATCTTCAGGCCCTCTTCGATAGAGTCCCAGAAGAGGAACGCGATGGGAACGTCGGAGTCGACGTCGCGGACGGTGGCCAACGCCGCCTCGTAGAACGAGGACACGAGGACGTCGTTTTCGAAATGCGAGGCGACGTCGAGGGTGCGTTCGGTTATCGGCTGCCACTTCTCTTTCTGCGTTTCCAGCGCGTCGCCGGAGAGGTTCTTCGCGAACTCCAGTTCCTCCTCGGGCACGCCGGGGTTCTTGAACTCGATGTTCACGGCGACATCGTCGGGGATGACCTCGAGCGACTGTTCGAGGGTCGGTATCGTCTCGCCGCTCTCCAGCACTTCGATGTCGTTCAGTTCGTCCGCGGTGTAATCCCAGACGTATCCGTCTTCCTCCGTCAGGCCCTGTTCGCCGCCGTCACGGCTGTTCATCTTCGGGTCGTGAGTGACCATCACCGTCCCGTCGGAGGCGGGGATGATGTCTATCTCCACCATGTCCGCGTCGTGGCACATCGTGGCGCGTCGGAACGCTCCAAGGGTGTTCTCCGGATAGAGTCCGGCGAACCCGCGGTGGGCGATCACCTTCGGCGTTCGGTCGTCGCCCTTCTCGCCTTTCTTCTCCTTTTCCTTCTCTTTCGAGGAGTCGTCCCCGCCGGCGCTCGCAACCCCGCCTAACGACGCCGTTCCGACCGCAGCACCTGTTCCGGCGACGAACGCTCGTCGGTCGAGTGTGAGTTTGTCACGCGACATACATAGTTATGCAATCGGTGAGAATATATGATTTTATATTTCCATTATATACTTCTAATTCTTTTACTGGTTAGGCCGGAAGAATTTCCGGCAGATCGGAGCGCGGGGGCGGCGGCCGCGGGGCTTTTCCCCGCCTCCGGGTTAGTGGGGGTCATGCGAGTCGCAGTGGTGACCGTCGGAGACGAACTGCTGGCGGGCGACACGGTGAACACGAACGCGGCGTGGTTGTGCGGTCAACTCGACGCGCGCGGCGTCGACGTCGAACGAGTGACCACGATTCCCGACCGGGTCGCCGACATCGCTCGGGTCGTAAACGAGTACAGAGCCGAGTACGACGCCGTCATCGTCACCGGCGGCCTCGGCCCCACGCACGACGACCTGACGATGGAGGGCGTCGCCGCGGCGGTCGGACGGCCCGTCGAGGAGCACCCCGAAGCGACCGAGTGGTTGACCGAACACGGCGGCTACGACGCCGACGACCTCGCGGAAGGGACGACGCACCTCCCGGCGCGGGCGCGGATGCTCCCGAACGAGGAGGGCGTCGCCCCCGGCGCGGTGGTCGAGGGGATCTACGTCCTGCCGGGCGTCCCCGAGGAGATGAAGGCGATGTTCGAGTCGATCGAAGAGGAGTTCAGCGGCGAAGCGACGTACACGGAGTCTATCGTCGCCGACGAACCCGAGAGCGAACTCGTGGGTCGGTTGCGCGAGGTCCGAGACCGGTTCGACGTGACCGTCGGCAGCTACCCCGGCGAGACGGTCCGACTGAAGCTGACCGCCGCGGACGAGGGCGTCCTCGAGGAGGCGGCGGCGTGGCTACGGGAACGGGTCGAAGTGCGAGAGGACGGCGAGGAGAAGACTCAGCGGTAGAGGTGCCAGAGCCACGCGACGGTTATCAGGATACTCACGAGGAGGACGACGGCACCGGTCGCCTCGATGGGAAGCGCTTCCTGTGTAGCAAGCGGAATCATTGTCGTGTCTGAGGGTCGCGGGGCCACTTCTTAAACGTTCGAGTTTCGGACGCGTCAGCGACGCGACCCGAGCGACGCCGACGCCGCGACGTTCCGCACCGCGGCGCTTTTGTGCCGCCCGACGCACCCTCGAACCATGCGAATCGGCGCCGTGGTGAACCCCGTCGCGGGGATGGGCGGGCGAGTCGGTCTGAAGGGGACCGACGGGAAGGTAGCGGAGGCGCGCGCCCTCGGGGCCGACCCGCGCGCGCCGGACCGCGCGCGCCGGACGTTCGAGGCGATAGCCGACGCCGGCGCGGACGTCGAACTTCTCGCGTGGGGCGAACCGATGGGCGAAGCGGAGGCGCGGGCGGCGGGTCTCGACCCGACGGTCCTTGGACGCCCGGAGGACGGGGAGACGACGGCCGAAGACACCGTTCGCGCCGTCGAGGCGTTCGTCGAGGCGGGCGTCGACCTCGTCCTCTTCGTCGGCGGCGACGGAACGGCCGCGGACGTCGCGGAGGCGGTCGGAACCGACGTTCCCATCCTCGGCGCGCCCGCGGGCGTGAAGGTGTACTCGTCGGTGTTCGCAGTCTCGCCGGAGGACGCCGCCGCCGTGGCGACGACATTCGAACGGGCCGAACGCCGGGAGGTGATGGACATCGACGAGGACGAGTACCGCGAGGGCGAGGTGCGCCCGGAGCTCCGCGCCGTCGCGCGCGTCCCCGTCGCCGACGACGTGCAGTCCTCGAAGCAGCTCGGCGGCGGCACCGTCGAAGCACTCGCCGCGGGCGTCGCCGACGACGTCCGCGCGAGTCCAGAGAAGACGTACGTCCTCGGGCCCGGGAGCACCGTCGGCGCGGTGAAGGAGGAACTCGGCTTCGAGGGGTCGCCCATCGGCGTCGATATCTGGCGGGACGGGGAAGTGGTCGCCCTCGACGCCGCCGAATCGGAGATTCTCGACGCCCTCGGACCGGCGGGCGAGAACGTCGTCGTCGTCTCGCCCATCGGCGGCCAAGGGTTCGTCTTCGGGCGCGGCAACCCCCAGCTGTCGCCCGCGGTGATTCGGCGGTGCGACGTGGAAATCGTCGCCTCCCGGTCGAAACTCGACGACGTGGGCGAACTGCGGGTGGACACCGACGACCCGGAACTCGACGAGGAACTCCGCGGGTGGACCCGCGTCCGCGTCGGGCGATTCGAACGCCGGATGATGCGCATCGTCTGACCGCGCGTCGGGGGTGAGAGCGCCCTCCTATTCCATCCATATAAGGGTGATATAGTGAAGATTAAGGTAGTCGGATGCAAGGGGTGAGATATGGAGACACGCAAGGTACAGCGCCTCGGTCCCTCGACGCTGGCGATGACCCTTCCGGCGGAGTGGGCCAAAGAACACGGTGTGGAGAAGGGCGACGAGGTGTCGCTTCGGATGGGCGGCAAGGGGACGCTGACGGTCCTCCCGGAGTCGGCGAGTCAGGAGGACTCGACGGCGAGCATCCGCGCGGACGCGCTGAACGCGGACGCCCTCGAACGGGCCATCGTCGCGCAGTACGTCCTCGGGCGGCGCGTCATCCACATCGAGAAGGGCGACGGTGCGCTCGACTCCGAACACATCAACGCGGTGTACAAGGCCGAAACCCAACTGATGGGTCTCGGCGTCATCGAGGAGACCCCCGAACGCATCGCCATCCGGTGCTCGGTGGACCCGGAGGACTTCACCCTCGACAACCTCCTCGAACGACTGGAGAACACCGGAAGCACGATGCGCGGCGAGGCGGTCAAGGCCCTCGCGCACGGCAACGCCGACCTCGCGCAACGCGCCCTCAACCGCGAACGGCAGGCGAACAAGATTTTCGTCCTCCTGCTTCGTCTCATCTTCACGGCCTACCAGAACCCGAACCTCTGTCGGGCGGTCGGCCTCGAATCGGGCTTTCCCCTCATCGGCTACCGGTCTGTGGCGAAAAATCTCGAACTCACCGCCGACAACGCCGAGGACATCGCCAACATCGTCATGAACGCCGAGGGCCACACCCTCGAAGTCGAGGCGGCGACGATGCGGCGCATCCGCGAGTTCACCGACCAAGTGGACGAGATCACGGAGAAGGCCGTCCAGTCGGTGGTCGAACGGGACTACGACCTCACGGTGGAGTGCCGCGAACTGTTCCGCGAGATAAAGGACCGCGAACAGGACATCCTCCAGGACCTCCCCGAGATGGACAACGAGGAACTGCTGCGGGTGCGCGAGGTCCTCGTAAGCCTCCAGCAGACGGCGCAGTACGCCATGCGGAACGCCGAAATCGCGGCCAACTTGGCGCTCAACGAGGAGTCCGAACACGTCACCATCGGGTGACCCCGCGGCCGGACTCTCCGTCTTCTTCCGGAGTCTCTCCCGGATGCGGTCAGTCCGCCGTCGCGTCGGCTGACTCCCCCGCGTCCGTGGCGTCGACCGACTCGGAGACGTCCGAGTCGGACGCCTCCTTCGCGGCGGTCAGCGGATTCCGGCGCGAGATGCGGCAGTCGAACGCCGGATGTTCGCCGAAGTGTCGGACGAGCATGTGTCGCCGGGAACCGGTGATGCCGGTCCGACCGACGTCGGCCGCCGAGAACTCCTCCGGCAGGCGGTCGTACAGGCGCATCAGGTTCTCGAAGTCGTCGAACACCTTCGCGTTCCCCGTCGAGTCCGCGCCGCGCCGGGAGACGACGTAACTGCCGTCGGAGCGGTACTCGCCGGCGGTCCGGAAGAACTCGCGCTTCTCGGTGATGGCCGCGCCGATGGCGTCCTGCAGGTCGGCGGCGTCGGTTCTGGACAGTTCGCAGGATTGGTCACCGATCTGGACGACTACCGCGTCGTCGTCTGCGGATACGACGACGGAACTCTCATCGCACGAGAAGAACTCGATCAGGAGCGTGGGTACTCCGTGTCATTGTACTTCCGCGTTCCGCCGGACTCGACAAAATACTGTCGGTACCGTTGACCGCCGTTCCCCGACTACGACTCAGAGAGGGCGAGCAACCCGTCGCCCGTCGTCGTCGCCGAACTCGTCTCCGTCGGCGTCGGTGCCGTCGCTTCGGTCGGCGTCGAAGTCGTCGGCTCCGTCTGTGTCGCCGTCGAGTCGGTCGAGTCGCCGCCGAGGAAGCCCGAGTCGGCGGTCGTCTCCGTCGCGCCCGCGTCGGCGGTCTCCGACTCGTCGGCCGTCGTCGTCGGGGCGGCCGTCTCCGTCCCGTTCGGCGCGGCGTCGCTCGGCGCGGACTCGCCCTTCGTCCTGAAGATGTCCGTCTCGATGGTCTTCTCGTAGGTGAGGGGGTCGAGGGGGACTTCGACGGTGTGACCGCCGCTAACGTCGAACTGCGCGGCGAAGTCGATTCGGAGGTCGGTCACCTGATTCCGTTCGAGGTGGGTCACCCACCACTCGTCGAGTCTCTCGTTGCGGACGTACGTCGTCGCCTCGATGGTCTTCGTGGACTTCGGCGGGACGACGTACTCCGATCCGGTCGTGCCGTCGCCGACGTCCACGTCGTTCATCGTGATGTCGTAGCCGAGTTTCGAGACGGTGATGGGGTAGGATTTGGGGTTGTAGACGACGAATCGCAGTTCCAACGGCGTCACCGACTCGTTCACCTCGCCCCACGAGGCGTTCGTCCGGTTGATGTACAGCACCGGGTCGGAGACGAACGGCGAGTTCGCGTTCACCTCGCGCGTTTCCGAGGAGTTGAACTGCGAGAGCACGTCGGTGTCAACCGACCGCGTGACGTTCGGCGCGTCGGCGGATCGACCCAGCGTCGAGGACTCAACGGTGGCGTCCACGGTCACGTCGGAGTGTTCGCCGTTGCTCACGTGGGACCGCCACCACGCGGAGATGCGTTCGTTCCGCATCGTCGTCTCGAACGCGAGCGTCGAGTTACCCGACCCGATCGCGACGCCCTCCTTCGACCCCTCGGCCATCTTCACGTCGTTCATCCGCACGTCGTACGAGACGGTGACGCCCCCGAGGGAGACGCCGACGGGGTTGGGGTTCGAGACGACGAGGTCGGTGCGTACGACCGTCGACGAGTCGTTCACCGCCCCGAAACTGTTCTCGACGCCCTCGACGGCCGGAGTTGCCGAGGAGTCCCGTCGCGACGCCGCCGCCGACGACGACGGCGACGACGAGGACGAGAGCGCCGACGATTCGAAGTTTGCTCCCAAGGAGCATCGATGCGATCTGCCCGGACATACTTTCGCGGATACGCTTCTCTGGTATAGGTCATTCGGACAAGCGTGACTGTGTGTTGTATTGATGTTCTACCCCGCCGTGTGAACGGGTGTCGAATGAACTAAGTGGTCGGACTCGAAGCGAGAGGTATGGAAACCGGTACTGTCGGCTCTGACAAGGGAATCGGGTTCGCAGTCCTCTTCTCGGTCGTAGCGCTCTTCGCCGCCGTGGCGATGCTCGCCGTCGGCGACCAGTTCGCGACGGCCATCGGGTTCGCCGCCGCGATGGTCGCCGCGTGTCTCGCCGTCGCCGCGACGCACATCTACTGGTAACGTCCCGCGTCCGTGACCGCCCGCGCGTCCGACCGCGCGCCGGCGGAACGCGGGTCTGTCCGACCCGCGGGCGCGACGAACGGAGTGCAGAACGAGAAACCGTTAAGACGGAAAATCCCCTAGGGGAGGTGAAGATGTCCGAGTACACCGAGGAAGAACAGCGGATTGTCGCTTACCTGCGGGAGAGCGTCTCCCGCGGTGAGCGATACTTCCGGGCGAAGAACATCGCCGAAGCGATTGGCCTCTCGTCGAAACAGGTCGGTTCTCGCCTCCCTCGACTCGCGGAGAAGTCCGACGACGTCGATATCGAGAAGTGGGGTCGGGCCCGTTCAACGACGTGGCGCGTCACGCTGAGTTAGTCGGTTGGCTTTTTTACTCCCGTCTCGTACGTCGATACCATGACGGTCCGCGTTCGCCGGGCGTTCGAGTTCGATGCACCGCCGGAGCGAATCTGGGAGTTCATCTCCGACCCCGGAAAGCGGGCCACCGCCATCAGCGTCGTCGAGAGTTATCGGTTAGAGGAGGGGACGAACCGCGCGACGTGGGAGGTGAGCCTCCCGATTCCGTTTCTGAACTCCACCGCGACGGTGGAGACGGAGGACGTGGAGTTCGACCCGCCGCGGCACGTCAAGTTCGTCGGCCGGTCGAAGGTGATGCGCGTCACGGGCGAGCACACCGTCGAGGAGATAGACGGCGGAACCCGACTCCTCAACGAGTTCGTCGTCGACGGCCGCGTCCCCGGCGTCGAACGGTTCTTCAAGCGGAATCTCGACGACGAACTCGAAAACCTCGAAGCCGCCCTCCGTCGAGAGACCGAATCCCCGGCGTGAATCGGCCGGTTCGGACGGGCTTAGTGACACGTTATCCCCCCTATATTGCCGTGAAACGCCCGGAGGGTTTATTGATACCCGTCGTTTAGAGTGAATCGCCGACGCCCGACGCTTTTCTCGTCGAGAGTCGGCACGACCCGCCGCACCACGCCGTAGTGCACGGGGTCCACTACGGCACAGACGACGCCACGGCGTCGCCCGCCGCCTCCGAACCCGGCGGAGGCGGTTTCCACCTCCCTTCATCCTCTCGCCCGGCAGGGCTGCCAGCCTACTGCCGAACGCGCGCCGCCCATCCGGTGGCGCGCGACCTTTCACACGTTCCTCTCCGTTCGAGCGAGAGCGACGACGCGGAAAAAGAGCCGTTCGATGCGGGAGTGTGAGGCGTTCAGTCGTCCTGCGTCTTGATGTCCGCCGAGAGACCCTGCGCCATCTGGATGTCCTTCGAGTTGTTGAGCGTCCACGCCGTGCGTTCGGTGACGGCTTCAATGACCTCGCGGGCCGACGGGTAACCGTTGCCGGACTTCTTGACGCCGCCGAAGGGGAGGTGGACCTCCGCGCCGATGCACGGGAGGTTCCCGTAGGCGAGTCCGACCTCCGCGTGGTCGCGGAAGTAGTTTATCTGCCGGTAGTCCTCGGAGATTATCGCGCCGGCCAGTCCGTAGTCGGTGTCGTTGTGAATCTCCACCGCGTCCTCGATGTCGCCGGAGTACTTCAGCAGGGCGACGTGCGGGCCGAACACCTCCTCGTGGGTGCAGCGCAGGTCCTCGTGGGGGTCCGCCTCGTAGACGAACGGACCGATCCAGTGGCCCTCCTCGTGGCCGTCGGGAATCTCGTCGTCGTCGAGTTCCGTCCGGTCGACGAGGACGTTCACGCCCTCGCGTTCCGCGAGTTCGTTGTACTTCGTCACCTTCTCCTTGTGGCCCTCCTCGATGAGGGGCCCCATGAACGTGTCCGAGTCGAGGGGGTCGCCGACCGAGACGTTCTGCGCCACCTCGACGAATCGCTCCTTGAACTCGTCGTACACCTCCTCGTGGACGACGAGTCGTTCCGAGGAGACGCAGCGCTGGCCGGTGGTCTTGAACGACGACATCACCGCGGAGTGAACCGCGACGTCTACGTCCGCCTTCTCGGTGACGACGACGTTGTTCTTCCCGCCCATCTCGGCGGCGACGAGTTTGCCGGGTTCGCCGCCGACCTTCGAGGCGATCTCGTGGCCGACTTCCGCCGATCCGGTGAAAAGCACCGTGTCGACGCGGGAGTCGTCCACGATGGCGGACCCGGCGTCGCCGAAGCCCTGCACCATGTTGAACACGCCCTCGGGGATGCCCGAGTCCTCGAACATCTCCGCGATGATCTGAGCGCACCACGGCGTCTGTTCGGCGGGCTTCCAGACGACGACGTTCCCCTCGACGAGGGCGACGGCCATGTGCCAGAAGGGGATGGCGACGGGGAAGTTCCACGGGGTGATACAGCCCACGACGCCGCGGGGCTTGCGGCGCATGTAGGCGTCCTTCGACGGAATCTCGGAGGGGATGACGTCGCCCTTCGGGTGGCGGGCGTCGCCCGCCGCCCACTCGACCATGTGCCACGCCTCGGTCACGTCGGCTTTGCCCTCGCTTATCTCCTTGCCGCACTCCTTCGTGACGATCTCGCCGAGTTCCTCGTGTCGCTCTCGGAGTTCGTGGTAGATGTCCCAGAGGTACTCTGCGCGGTCGATGTACGAGAGGTTCCGCCACTCCTCGAAGGTGTCCTCGGCGGCCGCGAGAGCCTCGTCCACGTCGGCTTCCGTCCCCCGGCGGAACTCGCCGAGCGCCTCGCCCGTCGCGGGGTTCTCGCTCACGAACGTCTCGTCTCCCGAACCGTCCGTCCACTCGCCGTCGATGTAGTGGTTATAGACTTGGTCGCTGTTCGCCATGATAGCAATGTTCTCGAACGCGGCTTAATAACCCGTCCCGTCCATGGACGGTACCCCCGAACCCATACCGTCACGATAGTCAGCCATATACGCGACAGTCGTCTACGGACGAACGATGAGTGCCCGAACGGCTACCGCGACGGGAACCAGACTGACGCTCGACCTGTGGCATCCGAACTGCTGGGCTATCGAGGCGACGGACCGCCTCCCAGGGGGGATCCTGGCGCACGCCATCTACAACGCGCCGGAGACCCTCGGGAACGGCGAGACGGTGAACGGTCTCTTCACGGCCTACGGAGAGACGGCGGACGAAGTAGAGCGGTTGTTGGACGCCATCGAGGAGTCGGACCGCGCCGGGGAGGTTCGAGAGTTGCAGGAACGGTTCGGGCGGAGCGCCGCCCGCGTCGCGCCCGGACGGGTCGCCCGCGAGTTCTTCTTAGAGTACGACCCCGGCGAGATGATCTGTCCGGTCCTGCTTCGGAACGGGTTCGTCCACAGTGCGCCGTCGCGCATCGAGGGCGGCCGGGAGTACTGGAAGGTGTGCTTCGCCGGCGAACGCAGCGAGATAGAGGAGAAGCTCGACGCGGTGCGCGAGGAGAGCGGCGCGGAGATATCGGTCGCCCGCATCGCCTCCTCCGACACGGTGGAACCCGAGCGCGAACGACGACTCGGGACGCTGACGCCGACGCAACGGGACGTCTTCGAACTCGCCCGCGAGGAGGGCTACTACCAGTGGCCGCGCGGCATCTCGGCCCGCGAACTCGCGGCGGAACTGGACATCTCGAAGACGACGCTTCTGGAGCACCTCAGGAAGGCCGAGGCGAAACTGCTCGACCCCGACGCCGAGTCGAACCGACTCAGTTGAGCACCGCTCGAAGCGCAAACAGGGCGTTCTCCTTGCGTTCCCGCACCCGGCGGTAGAAGTACGACATCCACTTGTCCCCGTACGGGATGTACTGGTACACCGGCATCTTCCCGACGAGTCGCTCCTGCGCGTCCTCGCGGACGCCCATCAGCATCTGCACCTCGAACGGCGTCCGGTGTTCGCGGTAGAGGTCCGCCGCGAAGTTCACCATCGAGAGGTCGTGACTCCCGACGGCGACGCCGTCGTCGAACTCGCGGAACATGAACTCCAGATACTCGCGGTACTTCTCGTCCACCACGGACTTGTCCTTGTATGCGACGGACTTCGGTTCGTCGTACGCCCCCTTGACGAGTCGGACCTTCCCCGGCACGTCCGCGAGGCGTTCTAAGTCCTCGCCGGTCCGCTTGAGGTTCGCCTGCACGCAGACGCCGACGTTGCCGTCGGACTCGCGGGCGTTCGCCTCGAACGCGTCGAGAGTCGCGTCGGTCGTGTCGGCGTCCTCCATGTCGACCCACACGAACACGCCCCGTTCGGTCGCGCGTTCGACGATGCGGTCGAGGTTCTCCTCGAACGCCGTCTCGCTCACGCCGAGTCCTATCTGCGACGGTTTCACCGAGACGGTGCACTCCAAGTCCCTGTCGCCGATTCGCTCGACGAGTTCGAGGTACTCCCGGACGTCGGCGTCGGCGTCCTCCCGGGAGTCGTAGTGTTCGCCGAGGAGGTTCACTATCCCCCGGATTCCGCGCTCGTTGACGTCCGAGACGTACGAAAGCGCCGACTCCGCGTCCTCCCCAGCCACAAAGTTGTTCGCCACCGGTGGTATCATCCTTCGCCACTGTCCACCCGACGGGCTTAGTGGGAGACCCTACCATACAATTCTCGGATTCCGCGAGAGAAATTAACTCCGCTCCGGGCGGCGGCCGCCCCGGCTCCTCGCTCCTCGACGACCCCGAAGCGTCGCACTCGGGGTCGACGGCGCGGACGACGGGCGCTCTCGTTCTCCGCTCAGCTCGCGCACTTCTCTATCTCGCCTTTCAGCGCCGCCGCGTCGAAGTCGTGATCCGGGCGGATGTTGACGAAGTCGAGAAACTCCAGCGCCGAGAGGAGTTCGTCGGTGTCGTACGACTCCATCGCGGCGGCGACGGTCTCCTTCGCGCCGATGAGGGGTTCGAACGCCGCGAGTGCGCAGGCGATGTCGTACGACCGGGCGTCGTCCTCGTTCTCTTCGCTGACGTTCGTCGCGTCGATGAAGAACACCTCGCCGTCGACGATGAGGACGTTCTCCGCCCGCAGGTCGCCGTGGGCGAGTCCGTTGTCGTGCATCCGACGGAGAGACGCGAACACGTCGGGCGCGAGGTTCGCCTCCCGTTCGCGGTCCAACTCGTCGATGGGGCGGAAGTTCGGGAGGTACTCCAACACGAGGACGCCGAGTCCCTCCACCTCGAAGGCTTCGACGGGTTCCGGCGCGTTGACGCCTATCTCTCGCATCCGACGGGTCGCCTCCAGTTCGTGTTCGGCCATCTGGAACGGCGTCCCGAAGTGCTCGAAGAAGCCCTCCCTCCCCGAGGAGACGGCCCCGAGGTTACGAGTCGTGGTGAAGAGAGCGTGAACGAACGAGTTCTGGCGCGAGATGACCTTCACGAACCACTCGTCGTCGACGACCATCGGCGTAGAGAGCCAGTTGTCCGCTTCGAGAAAGCGGATTCGTAGTTCCTCTCGTCCGTAGCGCGTCTGTAGTTCGCGGGCGACTGCTTCGAGTCGCGGCCAATCCACGCGCCCCCGAACGAGGCGGCGGAGTTCCATACACGGGGTACGGCGGGCGCGGGTATAACTCTCTGGGCGGGGCCGGAGAGCGCCCGTCGGCCCTCACGTCTCGGTTCAGACGGTCATGACGGTGACGGGGGACTCCCGGAGGAATCGCCCGACGACCCCGCCGAGTCGGTGCGGTTCGTCGCAGAACGCCCCGCGTTCTGACATCACCACGAGGTCGCTCCCCTCGTCCACGTACGCCTCTATCACGTCGGTCGGCGGTCCGCGTCGGGCCGCCTCGACGACGCTCACGCCGCCGGCGAACGCGCGTTCTTCGACTCGGTCGGGGACCGCAGGTCGGTCGTCGCGGGCGGACCGCACGTCGTTGGGGTCCGTCGCGGGCGCCTCGGCGTCCACCGTCTTCGGGTCCTCGATGCGGAGGACGTGCAGGTCGGCGTCGTACCGTTGCGCCACGTCGAGGGCGCGGCCGACCGTCCGCCCGTCGGCGTCGGACCCGGAGACGCCCGTCGGGACTACTACCCGGTTGTACATCGAAGCCCAGTACCGACCCCGAACAAAAATGCCTGTGGTCGGTCGAGACGGACAGTCACGCCGCCCGGAACGAGTCTGTAATGGTCGTTCGATTGGTTTAATGCGCTCACGTCTGAAGATCACCCCATGGACTTCGAGTTACCCTCCGAACACCGGATGATTCGGGACACTGTTCGGGAGTTCTGCGAGGCGGAGATATCCCCCATCGCACAGGAGATAGAGACGGAACACCGGTTCCCGGAGGAGGTGTTCGAGCAGTTGGCGGCGCTCGACATGCTCGGCGTGCCGGTGTCGGAGGAGTACGGCGGACTCGGCGGCGACCAACTGATGTACGCCCTCGTGACGGAGGAACTCGGGCGCGTCTCCGGCGGTGTCGGCCTCTCCTACGCCGCCCACGTCAGTCTCGCCTCGAAACCCATCGAGATGTTCGGCACCGACGACCAGAAGGAGCGGTGGCTCCGCCCCCTCGCGGAGGGGGAGTACCTCGGCGGGTGGGCGCTCACCGAACCCGGGTCGGGGTCCGACGCCAGCGACATGGACACCACCGCCGAACGGGACGGCGACGGGTACGTCCTGAACGGGACGAAGCAGTTCATCACGAACGCCAACGTCGCCGGATCGATACTGGTGAAGGCGGTGACGGACCCCGGGGCGGGGTACGACGGCATCTCGACGTTTATCGTGGACCCGCGGAACGACGACGGCTTCGAGGTGACGACGGTGTGGGACAAGATGGGGCTGAACTCCTCGCCGACCTGCGAGATTCGGTTCGACGACCTGTACCTCCCCGAGGACCGCCTGCTGGGCGAAGAGGGCGAGGGGTGGACGCAGACGAAGAAGACGCTAGACGGCGGGCGCATCTCCATCGCGGCGCTCTCGACGGGCCTCGCGCAGGGGGCGTTCGAGGCGGCGAAGTCCTACGCCCTCGAACGCGAGCAGTTCGGCAAGCCGATCTCGAAGTTCGACGCCATCCGCGACAAACTCGTGGACATGCACCGCAAGACCGAACGGGCGCGCCTCCTCACCCACCGCGCGGCGACGACGTACGACGCCGGCGAACCGGTCACGCGGGAGTCGGCGCTGGCGAAACTCGACGCCAGCGAGGCGGCCCGCGAAGTGGCCGAAGACGCCGTGCAGGTGCTCGGCGGGTACGGGTACACAGAGGACTTCGCGCCGCAGCGATTCTACCGCGACGCCAAGCTGATGGAGATAGGCGAGGGGACCAGCGAGATACAGCACCTCGTCATCGGTCGGGAACTCGGTCTGTGACGGCGAACTCCGTCCCGTCGAGCAGTACCTCCACCACCGTCGCCGGGTCCTCCGAGGGCGCGACTCGGCGCGTGCCGACCCCGTGAGCGACCGTCCGCAGGACGGTAACCCCCTCGAACGCGGTTCGGAGGGCGGTCGGCCGTCGGCCGACGGCGTCGTGGAGCACGGCTCCACGGGCACCCGGCCTCTGGACGGTGACCCCGTCGCGGCGGAGGACGACGACTGACTCAGGGGCGCGTCAAAACGAGCGGTAGCCTGCCGTCGTCGGGCACGGCCTCGGACCCGAGCGTCGCGGCCAGTTGGTTCTCGTGGAGCGCTCTGAGGGCGTCGAACTCGTCGAGCGGAAGCGAGAGCGCCTCGCCGTACTCGCCCCAGACGGTCGCGTCCACCGCGAGGTAGTACGCCTCGGTCCGTCGTTCGACCAGCGGGTTCCCCGGGAGTGACCGCCGCCACTCGTAGACGATGTCCTCGACCCCCGGGAGGTCGCGGACCGTCCGCTGGTGGCTTCGCGCGACGCTTCTGAGGCGGTCCGCGCCGACCCCCGCCTCCTCGGCAGTCCGCGAGACGACGTCGTCGTCGAACACTGCCAACGGGTCTCGTTCGTCGCGCGTCATCATAGCACTAAGACATGCACTCCGGCGGCTTGAACGCCGGGGGTTTCGGACGGCCGCGGCGGACGGCGCGGTCTCGGTGCGAGCGGTACGTCCGTCCTCGAACGGAGCGCCACCGTCGGTCCCGAATCGGCTGGCGGACTTTTCCCGCGCGCGGACGAACGTCCCCCATGGTCGGAGACGCACGAACCGGATTCGTCACGCAACTCGGCATGGACGAAGGGGAGGCCGTCGCGTTCGCCGGCGAGGCGGGCTTCGACTTCGTGGAACTGATGATGGACGGCGACGGCCGGCGGGACCGACTCCGCGAACGCGCCTCGGACCTGCGGGCGGCGGCCGACGACGCGGGCGTCTCGCTCCTCGTTCACCTGCCGTTCGGCGGCGTGGACATCGGGAGCCCGCACGAACACGTCCGGGAGGGGTCGCGCCGGGAGATAGCCGCCGCACTCAACGCGGCGGCGTCGTTCGACGCCGAGAAGGCCGTCCTCCACGCCAGCACGAACGCGTGGGGGCCGGCGTGGGACGAATCGACGCTCCACGGACACGTGCTGGACTCCGTGCGCGAACTCGACGACCACGCCCGACGGGAGGGTGTCAAACTCTGCGTCGAGAACGTTCCCCGCGGCGCGTTCGACACCAATGACTTCCCGACGCTGTTCGAGGAGACGGACGCCTCGATGACGCTCGACACGGGACACGCCCGGATGGACGGGCGAGACGGGGGCGGCATCGCGGCGCTCTGCCGGGAGTACGGCCACCGCATCTCCCACGTCCACCTCAACGACACGCGCGTCCCGAAGGACGAACACCTGCCGTTCGGGTCGGGGACGATACGGTTCGAGTCGGCGTTCGACGCCCTCGGCGGGGAGTGGGACGGGACGCTCTCGCTGGAGGTGTTCACCGACGACTTCCGCTACCTGCGGACGAGCAAGGACCGACTCGACGAACTGCTGTGAGTCGGCGGGGAGTCGCTCCCGCACCGCGGGCCCGTCACGAGGTTTCAACTACTCCGTATCCGTACCGAACTCCATGACCGACGAACACCGGACCGAATCGGACGGCGGTTCCCCGCGCGTCGTCGTCGCGGGCGAGACGCTCATCGACTTCCTGCCGAACAGCGAGGGGCCCCTCTCGGGCGTCGAGTCGTTCACCCGTCGGGCGGGCGGCGCGCCCGCGAACGTCGCCGTCGCCCTCGCGCACTTGGACGAGACGCCGCGCTTCTGGACGCGCATCGGCGAGGACCCGTTCGGCGACTTCCTCGAAGACGCCCTCCGCGAACGGGGCGTCCCGACGGACTTCGTGGAACGGGACCCCGTGGCGAAGACGACGCTCGCGTTCGTCGCGCACGACGAGAACGCCGAGCGCGGGTTCTCCTTCTACCGCGACGAAACCGCGGACACGCGGATGCAACCCGGCGGACTCGCAGACGAGGAACTCGAGGACGCCGAGTGGGTCCACGTCGGCGGCGTCACCCTCGCGGACGAACCGTCGCGCGAGGCCACCTTCGACCTGATGCGCCGCGCGCGGGAGGCGGGCGTGACAGTCTCGTTCGACCCCAACGCCCGGCCGGAGCTGTGGGACACCTTCGACTACGTCGGGTCGATGCGCGAGGCGTTCGGCCTCGCGGACGTGGTGAAGGCGACGCCGGAGGACTTGGCCGCCTTCGACGTCAGCGGCGACCCCTCGGAACTCGCGCACGCGATTCTCGACGAGGGGCCGCACACGGCGCTTCTCACCCTCGGCGGCGAGGGGTCGTTGGCGGCCACCTCGGACGGGTCGCCGTGGACGTCGGACCTCTCGGTGGTCGAACACGGCGGGTACGAGGTGACGCCCGTGGACACCACCGGCGCGGGCGACGCCTTCACCGCGGGCGTCATCGCGGCACTCGTCGGCGACGAACCGCTCTCGGAGGTGTTGGCGTTCGCGAACGCCGTCGCCGCCGTGACGACAACCGCCGCCGGCGCGATGACGGCGCTTCCGGACCGCGAGGCCGTCCGCGCGTTCAGAGAAGAGCGGTCCTGACTACTCGACGAGTCGTTCCGCGATGCGCCGGGCCCCCTCGGCGGGCGCGGTGTCCGGCCGGTCCGCGGCGACGCACTCCACGTCGCGGTTGAGTTCCTCGCTCATCCGCGTCTCGAACTCCCCGACGATGCCCGGGATGCACGCCATCCCGCCCGTGAGGACGATGGGCTTGCTCAGGGCGAGTTGGTACGGCTTCATGTGGTCGTTGGCCAACTGCGAGAGGAAGTTGTTCGCCACCTCGTCCACCGCGTCGTCGAGGTAGTCGTCGAGGGGTTCCATCACCGACCGCTCGATGGTGAACTCGTGGGACCCGCCGCCGGGTTGCTGGATGACGTCCGTGAACGGTTCGAACGCGTCGAAGTCGGCGTGCGTCTCCTTGTACTCCCGCGCCGTCGTGAGGTCGATGTTGACGCGGCCCTGCGTCTCCTCCTCGACGGCGTTGGCGATGCGGCGGTCCACCTCGTTGCCGGTGACGGCCCCCGAGACGAACGGCGACAGCTGTTCGCCGTGGCGGTACGCCGACGCTTCGAGGTTCGTCGAACCCATGTTGACCGCGACGAAGACGCTCTCTATCGCTTCGAGTCCGTCGCCGAGCGCGGGAATCGACCCCGTCAGCGACTCGGGGAAGCTACGGACGAACGCGCCGCCGACGGGACTGTCCTCTATCACCTCGTTGAGACTCGCCAGTCCGGGCTCGTTGTCTATCGTCGGAATCGCGTAGACGATGGCGCTGTCGTCGTCCAGTCCGTGCGCCGACACCAGTTCCGCGAAGAACTTCTTGGCCAGTTCCGTCCCCTCGCCGCCCTCGGGGAGGCCCGACCGGAGCATGTACTCCACTCTGTCGGGGTACTCCTGCGCGGCCTGTTCGCCGAACAGGACCCGCTCCTCGCCGGTCAACGGGTCGTCGTACGTCGCCAGACAGGTCAGCGTCCGAACCGTCTCCACCTCGCCGTCGTCGGTTCGGAACTGAAGCACCGTGCGCGTACTGCCGAGTTTCACTCCGACCGCCGTCGGTCCCGCCCCACTCTCGTCGTTCGCTGATTCGTCTTCGCCGCGTCCATCCTCAGGCATACCCGGACGGATACGCAACTGGTAGAAAATCCTGTTGGTAACCGTTCTTACATGAATTGGACGGACGCGACGAGTCGAAAAACGGCAGCCGGAACGCCGATGAACCGGTTGTGAGTGAGGCGTCCGCGGGAGGATGTAATCCCTCGGTTACGTCATCGAGGTGAGGCGCGCGACGTAGAGGAGACTGAGGTGGTGGTCGTCCACGTCGAACTCCGTCGTGTCGGCGACGTTGCCGGAGAAGCCGATGAGGTAGTCGTGCAGTTCCGTCTCGACGTCCTCGGTGATCCAATCGACGGTGAGGTAGTAGCGGAGGGCGTCCATCGTCCGCTTGAATCCGCCCTTCAGCACCATGAACTCCAACCAGTCGAAGACGACGCGTTCGGCGGCGTACTCGTTCGGCAGGGTCCGCAGGTAGGGCTTCCGGAGCGAATCGCCCGCGGCGGCCGTCTCGTGGACGAGGAGCTGTTCGAGTTGGTTCTGTCGGAGCACTTCGCCCGCCCGCCCGCGGGGGCGTTCGTGAACCTCGTTGTCGAAGCGGAATCGGCCCACGTCCTCGAGGTGGTCGTCGCTCCGCGTCTCGTACTCGGGTTCGGCGTCGCGTCCGAAGCTGTCCTCGCCCTCGTCGTACTCCGAGTAGCCGAGTTCGTCGTACCGGGAGCGGTCGTCGTAGTCGTCGTACTCGCCGCCGTAGTCGTCGTACCCGTCGTCGTATCCGCTCTCGTCGTACCGCCTGTCGTCGCGGGCGTCTCGGCGTCGGCCCTCGCGGGAGTCCCGGCGTCGGCCCTCGTTCGCGCGTCCGCGGCCGTTCTCGACGCGGCCGTTTCCGGCGCGCCCGCGTCCGTCGCGGGAGGAGTCGCCGAAGGGGCGGCCGAGGCCAAGTTCGCTCGCGAGTCGGTCCGCTCTGACGACTTCGTCCTGTGCGTCGCCGTGGTCGGAGTGACCCCGACGGGGGCGGCTGAGTTCCTCGGACCGGCCGTTTCGGTTCCGACGTGGTCGGTCGTCGCTCCGGCGTCGTCTCTCGCTGTTCCGGCGCGATTCGTCTCGGCGCGGCCCGTCGCGGTCCTCGCGGGACCGGCGACTGTCGTTTCGACCGCTTCGGTTCGGCGGGCCCTCGCGCCGCGGCCGCCGTCCGTCGGCCTCGTCCTCGTCGGACGCCTCGGCGGTCTCGGACGTTCGTCCGCTTCGGTCTGCCCGTCGTTCGTCAGCGATTCGGCGGAGTTCTCGGAGGTCGTAGTTTTCGGGATCTATCTTCATCGGCCTCACCTCGCTCGCGGCGGTCCGGCGGTCGAACGCGCCGCGGCAGAGACGCCGCCCGTCGGTCACGGAAAGCGCCGTCGTGTTGTGAGAGCCAATCCGCGGGACCGGGATAAACCTGCCCCCGAGATTATCAGAATGGATAACTTCACCGTCGGGCATCCGAGAAATTCAGGAGATAATAGTAGCCGCAATCGAGCGATTCCGCGCTATCAGATCGTGCTCTCGCCCGCGTTCGCGCTCCGAATGCGGAGGTCGGCGGTGCGGACGGAGAACCGGAGCGAACGGCCGTGGCCGCCGCCGACGTCCTCGGCGACGAGCGGGATGTCGAGCGAGTCCAACGTGTCGCGCGCCGCGTTCACGTTTCTGTCGCCGATGCTCTCCTCGGCCGACGTGAAGTCGAACATCGTCGCGCCGCCCGCGAGCTTCGCGCGGAGGTCGCCCGGGACGGCCCCTTCGCTCTCCATCTCCTCGACGAGCGCCGGAACGGCGGTGTCAACGTACTTCGCGTCGTTCTCGTCGTCGTTGGCGGTCGGTAACATCGCGTGCGCGAGGCCGCCGACGGACTGCCGCGCGTCGAACACCGCGATGCCGACGCAGGAGCCGAGTCCGCTGGTGACGAGCGTCGTGTCGTCGATTCCGACGGCGAAGTCCGCGATGCCGACTTTGATTCGCTCCTTCGTCCGGTGCGTACTCTGCGTCTCGCTCGTGTATACTTTCATAGTGGTTTGTCGGACGTCACGA
This sequence comes from Halopelagius fulvigenes, assembly GCF_042662625.1. GTDB lineage: Archaea > Halobacteriota > Halobacteria > Halobacteriales > Haloferacaceae > Halopelagius > Halopelagius fulvigenes. The sequence continues at coordinate 586,756 of NZ_JBHSXH010000015.1, read as the reverse complement.
CGAGGGCGGTGTCCGGTGGTGAGCCGGCGGTTCGCCCCCGACGCGGGTTACGCTTCCGCCGCAAGGCGATTGAGCGCCTCGCGGAGCTGCGCTTCGTTCGGGAGGGCGTAGATGTCGCACGTGAACTCGTCGTTGTCGGTGACGATGGTCGAGTCGATGAGGAACGCGTGTTCCTGCGACTGGGCGAGCTCGGTGGCCAACGGGTCGATTATCGCCGAGCCGAGGTCTTCGACGTACGTCGGCGGCGAGATCTCTATCGTCGTTTCGAGCGCGTTCGCCCACCCGTCGAGGAACCCCGACGTGGTGATGTTGCCTATCTCCTGAATCGCGCTTTGACGCATCGCCGCGTCCGCCTCCATCCCCGGCATGAGCGACTCCGCGAGGTTGTCCGCCGACTCCCTGTCGAACAGAATCGCGATGTAACCGGACGGCAGGCCCTCGAACTCCAAGACGACGCCGAGGCGCGTCTCCTCCGTGAGCTCCATCGGAACCGCTTCGATGGGAACGAAACTGAGGCGGCTCACCTCGACGGTCGTCTCGCTTCCGGTCATCGCCGTCAGGTCCTCGGAGGCCTGTTCTGCGCCGTCGGTGATCATCTCGGAGAAGGAGGTGAACGATTCGACGGGCACCGTCTTCCCCTCCGACCCGGCGACCGTCGAGATGGTATCGATGGAGTCGTGGGTCGGGAGCATGTAGATGTAGAAGTTGACCTTCTCGTCTGCGGTCTCGAGCTGGTTCCGGAACGCGAGGACGTGGTCCTCGCCGGTGTCCATCTCGAACCCGGAGTCTCCCGTGATGTCGTCTAACGCGCCTCGACTCTCGACGTCGACGAACGTCGGCGTCGTAATGTCGATCGACGTTTCGAGGAAGTCCGCCCAGCCGTCGATGAAGCCGCCGAGCATGATGTTGCCGAGCTCTTTCAACCCGCTCGTCGCCATCTCCCCGTCGGGCTGTTCCGCGGCCCCCGGAACGAGGATGTCGACGAGTTCGACCGCCCTGTCGCGGTCGAACGCGAGCACGGTCCGCCCGTCGATGCCGCCGTTGAATCCGATGTGGACGCTGACGAGGTCCTGTTCGACGAACTCCCGTTCGACGTCGCCGCGGGTGCTCACTTCGATTTTGGTGACGTTGACGCACGTTTCGACGCCGGTCAACTGCGTGAGCGACCCCGCGGCGCGCTCTGCGCCGGAGTGGGCGAGCCGGCTGAACGTTCGTAACGACTGGACGTCGAGATTCATGCCTCGACGCTCACCACGTCGTCGATGGCTTGGAGGACGTTGGGCTTCTGGAAGGGTTTCGTGATGTACCCGTCCGCGCCCGCTTCGACGGCCTCGCGCATTTTCTCCTCCTGCCCGACGGAGGTGCACATGATGACCGACGCCGAGGAGTCCATCGACTTTATCTCGGTCGTCGCTTCGATCCCGTTTCTGATGGGCATCACGACGTCCATCGTTACGACGTCGGGCCCGAGTTCTCGGTAGAGTTCGACGGCTTCGACGCCGTTCTCCGCCTCACCGACTACCTCGTGTTCTCCGTCGAGTAACTGCTTCAGCAGGTTCCGCATGAACGCCGAGTCGTCCACGACCAGTACGGTGGTTGCCATGGAGAGACTGTTCCGAGAAACCATCTATAAACCCTCGCCCCCTATTATCAGCGATGATAGGGTGCGTCCGCACCGATTCGCCGTTCGCGCCCGCCGCCCACGTCTCGGCTGCGATTAGCGCCGTTCGGGGGGGATCCGAAGTCCGTCTCCGCCCAGCGCCTCGACCAGATCGCCGATGGAGTCGTCCGTCGTGAGTCCGTGCGTCCGCAGGACGGGGGCGAGAACCTTGGTCGGGAACGCGACGTCGGTGTCCGACGCCAAAAGGAGGATGCCCAGCACCTCTTCCGGCGTCGCGTCGGCGTTGACTTGGTTCGCGTACCACTGGACGACGTCGCCGAACGCCGTCGCGATGTCGTCGGAGAACCGTTCGCGTTGGGCCACCCGTCCGTCGAACGACGCGGTGACCGCGATGCCGTGGCTCGCACCCTTGTCCGAGACGTACCGCACCATCTGCTGTTTCGCGAAGTTCCCCCGCTCTTCGAGGGTGCGTTCCTCCTCGGCGTGCCTCGGAGGCGACTCCTCCTCGTCTACGCGCGGTTTCTCGTCGCTGTCGGTGGCGACGACGTACCGACCGTCCCGAATCTGGGCGACGCGGTCGTCGTCGGAGTAGTCGAGTTCGTTCGGACCGATGACGCCCTCCTCCCCCCGGCGGCGACGGCTTCTGTCCTCGGGCGGATTTCCGGGAGCCATGGTGCTTGGTCCCGGCGGGGGAATATTAAGCCCATCGCCGACAGTCCGCATGACTGATGTTTGAGAGATGACGGTTGTGCGCCGGGTAACGCGGGCAACGTTTTCGACTTCGAGTCATACTGGTAACCAACACATTCACATGGACCCACGACAGACCTACCCCATCTATGGAGTCTGACAGGACCCTTGCAGCGTTGGGCAACGAATACAACCCGGATATCTTACGCGCCGCGGACGAACCCCACTCGGCGCAGGAGTTCAGCGAGATGCTCGACATCCCCATCGCGACGTGCTACCGTCGCATCGAGGAACTCACCGCCGCCGGCCTCCTCGAGCTTCACGACAGGGTCCTCTCCGACGAACACCGACGGACGAACGTCTACCGCCGCGAGGTGGACAAGATCGTCATCCGCTTCGACGAGGACGACTACAACGTCTCCGTGACGGAACGCCCCGAGGTGAAGAACAAACTCGACGACGTCTGGCGTCAGATCGCACACGACTGAGTTCTCAGCGTACTCGACTCTGCCTACGTTCGAAGAGAGGCATCGACTCCTTCGTGCTACCCCCTCTCACTCCATTTCTTCTCTTGATTCGCACCCGCGTGCGCGTAGGATTTAATTGATTCGGTACACGCCCCCTAGTTATCATCTTCGAAAATCGGGCCCGTACCGTTATGTAGGATACGATGATATTCAGGATCGTAGGTCTTCACCTCCGGCGAGGGGGTGGGGGACCGATTTGGAATAACTAACCCATGTTCGAAGAAAACAACGCCGACCGGGGTCAGGTCGGTATCGGTACTCTCATCGTGTTCATCGCGATGGTGCTCGTCGCAGCGATCGCGGCGGGTGTCCTCGTGAACACGGCCGGCTTCCTCCAGGCGACTGCGCAGGACGCTGGACAGGAAAGTGTGAATAAGGTAACCAACCGCGTCGACGTCGTGAGCAAGCACGGTATGGTCAACGAATCCGGTGGCGATCTTGCCGTGGACAGCCTCAATCTGACCGTCCGCCTGGCCGCCGGGTCCGGCAGTGTGTCGCTCGAAGACACGACGATAAAGTACGTGAGCGGAACGACGGCGAAGAACCTCATCTACAAGAACGAGACGACTGCGAGCGGAACGCAGCTCCGCAGCGTTAACCGGTACAACTCCTCCGGAGCGAGCCAGGGTCTCAACAGCACTGAGTTCACCGCGTACGCGCTCGACGACGACGACGGCGCGTCGTACCCGGTCCTGAACAGCCAGGCCGACCGCTACGAGATCATCATCAACACGTCCCTCGTCGAGGAGAACGGTGCGGGCGTCTCGACCGGCGACTCGGTCAAACTCGAAATCACGAGCCGATCCGGCGGCTCCACGCAGGTCATCCTGACGATGCCCCAGCAGCTGGCAGGTCAGAGCGACAACGATCCGGTTCCCCTCTAAGGAGTGAATGACATGAGAAACATATTCAACGAAGAAGATCGCGGTCAGGTCGGTATCGGTACGCTCATCGTGTTCATCGCGATGGTTCTCGTCGCGGCGATCGCGGCGGGCGTCCTCGTGAACACGGCCGGCTTCCTCCAGGCGACTGCCGAGGACGCGGGTCAGGAAAGCGTTAACAAGGTGACGAACCGCGTCGAGGTTCTGAACACCCACGGTACGGTCGGTAACTACACGGACATCGCCAACATCACGATGACCGTCCGCCTGGCCGCCGGTTCCAGCAGCGTCGACATGGACCAGACGTCCATCAAGTACCTCAGCGACACCGAGGTGCAGACGCTGACGAACTCGACCAGCAATACCGCCGACGGCGCGTACTTCGCGCTCGAGAAGGTCACTGACGACGACGGTTCCTTCGGCGTCCTCAACAGTATGAACGACCGCTACGAGGTCAGACTCAACACGTCTGCCATCGAGGACGGTCAGGGCGGCCTCGAAACGGGCGAGAAGGTCCGCCTCGAGATCACCAGCCGAACGGGTGGCACGACGCAGGTCATGCTGACGATGCCCCAGCAGCTCGCGGGCAAGAACCAGGGCGAACCGGTCATACTCTAAGTTCGCTCCTCCCTTCGGTATCGACGACGACTACTCCTTTCATTTTCTCGCGCTCGATAGCCGAGCGGACGCTACGACGCGACGGCTCCTTCGGCGACTCGCGCCGTTCGAGCGAGCGTCTCGGCTCTCCGAAGCGTCACGGATGACCGACGACAGTCGAACGTAACCCTACCGACGTGAGAAAGAACGAAGAACCGACTACTCGAGCCCGTCTTCCTCGCCGAACCACGGCGGCGACTCGCCGACCATGGAGAACCCGGCGGCCTGCTCGTATATCTGGATGCCCCCCTGGTTGATTTCGAGCGGGAACATGGAGTTTTTGATGGACTGCTTGCGCATCTTCGCGACCCAGACGTACCGGTTGCTCGTCGCGCCCGCCGGACTCTGGATGAGGTAGATGTTCCCGTCGGTCAGGAAGTTCTCCAGACCGATCTCCGTCTCGGGGAAGATGGCCGACTGTTCGGTCGTCAGAAGCGACGTGAGACCGCTGTCTTTCAGGATGTCGATGAACTTCAGGAGGTATTGTCGCTGCTCCTTCTCGTCTTCGAAGAAGAGTTGGAACATCGTCAGCGAGTCGAGGACGAGTCGGTCGTAGTTGGTGTCCTGCAGGTCGCCGATGATTCGGTCGAGCGTCGCCGAAAAGTCGCCGTCTCGCAGGAGCGTCCGCTTGTCGTACACCCTGATCCGACCGTCCTCGACGTACTCGTCCCACTTCTCGAAGCCGATGGACTCGGCCGCCTGCCTGATGTCCTCCTCCGATTCCTCGAAGGTGAGGTAGATTCCGCCTTGGTCGTACTTGTCGACGCCGTTGTACAGGTACTGCAGTCCCAGGATACTCTTACCGGTTCCCGGATTTCCGCTGATAAGTACCGCGGCGTTCTTGACGATGCCGCCGTTGAGGATGGAGTCGAGTCCCTCGACCCCTGTCTTGACGAACTCTGGCATGATTGGGTGACTTCCGTGGAAGGTTATCGGTACGTGGGTCGGTACCCCATCCGGTTAATTCTTCTTACACTCGTCCGTCGGTCGATTCGGTGCGGCCGTCGGGATATCTGGTCACTCCACGGTCCGGCTTCGCGGTTCTCCGATATCACGTCTGATAATCGAAAGCGAACGTTCTTGTATTGCTGTAAGTACAGTAGGACCAATGCTACCTGTACCCCCGAGCCCGGAGACCCGATCCGGTCGGGAGTCGGCGCGTCACCGCCACGACGGTTCGGTGTCGTCACCGGACACGGTTCGGTGGCCCGCAGAGCATCGCTCTGCGACGTCGTCGGACGAAGTCCGACTGCTTGCCGAACCCTGTTCGGCAACGTCATCGGACGCAGTCCGATCGGCCGGCGGGCTTCGCTCGTCGGTGTCGCCAGACCGCGTCTGGCGGCCCACGGAACGCCGTTCGGCGGCGCCGTTGGCGAGGCACTCTCGTCGGTCACGTACGCGTGGTCGAACGACGTCGAGCGACGTTCGACTACCCGCCAGAGACGGTCTGGTCACGCGGCAGCGCCCCGCCTTGCGGGACGCGGGACTCCGTCTCGCATCCGCGCGCGACCTTCGACGGAGACGGAGGCGAGACGGATGGGAATGATGGACTGGATGGACGGACACGAGGAGGGCTCGCCGTCCGACGGCGAGAACACCGTCGCCACCGATGGACTCGGATTCGACGACGACCTCGACGACCTCTCCGACGACTTCGGCGACTTCGGAGACGGCGACGAGTTCAAGGACGGAGACGAGTTCGGGGACGACGAGTTCGGCGGCGGAGGCGGCGGCGGTTCCGTCGACGACTCGACGGCCGCCGAGCTCGAAGACCGCATCTCCGACCTCGAAAACGAACTGAGCGCCGTCTCGTCCGGCATGAACACCGTCCGCGAGGAGAACAAACAGATAGGGGAGACCGTCGAAGACCTCGACGACACCATCAGGAAGCTCCTCGACATCTACGAGATGGTCACCCGCGGCATCAACCCGTTCGTGGACGACGCCCGCGAGATGGGCGGCCTCGAAGGGGGCGGCGCGTTCGGCATCTTCGAGGGCGAGGAGGAAGAGGACGAACACCTCGACCCCGACGTCGCCAGCGCGGACGCCGAGAGCTTCTTCGACGAGGACTTCGGCGAGATCGACGCCGAGGCCGGCGAGGCCGAGTTGGCCGCCGAGGACGAACTCGCCGGGGAGGAGCGCGCGAGTCCGGCCGACGCCTTGGACGACGGCGACGAGAGCGAATCGTCGTCGGGCGGCGGGTCGAGCTTCGACGACCTGAAGTCCGAGTACGAGGAGAACGAGGGCTGGGACGAGGAACTCGACGAGGACGGCGGCGCCGCCGACGAACCCGTCGACGAGTCGCCCCTCGACGAGGCGGACATCGCGTCCGACGACTCCGGCGTGCCGACGACCGAGGAGTTGGTCGGCGAGTCCCCCGCGGCCGACGAAACCGACGAGTCGCCCTCCGACGGCGAGGCGAACGCCGCCGACGAGCCGGACGCGTACTTCGAGGACGACGCGGAGGACGAGGCCGGGTCGGACGACCAACCGCAGGCGTTCGAGTTCGACCACGACGCGGCGACGGAGACGCCCGAACCGGAACCGGTCGAACGGCAGCCCGCGCCGACGCAGCGTCGCTCCCAGCCCCGGTCGGGCCGAGTCGAGTCGCAGTCCGGACGCGGCGCGAACGCCGACGCGAACGAGGGACCGGAGTACCTCACCGCGCTGCCCGCGAGCTACATCACGGAGTCGGTCGCGCTGGAGTGGACTCGGTTCCTCGTCTCCGTCGGCGGCGCGATCGGCGCCGCCCGCGCGCTTCGACAGTACAGAGAGCAGGAGTGGATTTCCCGGCACGTCGAGCGGAAGATGAACGCTCACGTGCGGAACGCGGCGTCCGCGACGTCGACGAGCAGCGCTCGTCGGCCCGACGGACGGGGTCCGTCGACGTCGACGGAGGAGCCGCGGGACCTGCGCGTCGAACACCACAAGGAGAGCCTGACGTACATCAGCCGACTGGCGGGCGACGTCGCCGAGGCGCGCCTGCTCGAAGAGCTCTCCGCTCACGGTCGGAGAGGGGGTCGCGGTGGGCTTCGGCGTTAGTGGCTCGACGGCGATAATCTTCCTCGGCGTGCTCATCTGTACGGGCACGCTGTACACCGCAGCGGCAGGTACCGCCGAGCAACTGACGGACGCAGAGGAGGAGAACCACGAGCGACTCCTCGACCGGCGGAACACGGAGATAGATATCTTCAATGCGACGTACAACACCAGCGACGGAAACGGAGTCGTGATTCTCGTGAACAACACCGGTTCGACGACGCTCTCGGTTCGGGATACGACGGTACTCGCGGACAACGAGTACCAGAACGTGTCCGCCAGTACCTACGTCGAGGGGGACAGGGACACCGACCTCTGGGCGCCGGGGGAGACGCTCCGAATCGACTTGGCGACCGACGCCTCGCGCGTGAAGATCGTCACCGAGACGGGCGTTTCGGACAGTCACACCGTCACGGTGGTGAGCTAAGATGGCAGACGTCTCCGCTCCGAGCCTCATCCTCTTCATCGCCAGCCTCGTCATCGCGGCGGGCGTCGCGGGTGTCCTCATCGACACGGTCAGCGGAATCAGCAACGCGCTCGACGAACGCGGCGGAGACGTGGCCGAGAACATCGAAACCGACATCGAGATTATCAGCGATAGCGAGGCGGGTGTCTACAACGACAGCGAGAGGACGGTGACGCTGTTGGTGAAGAACACCGGGGTCAGGACGCTCCCGGCGGCCGGCGGAACCTTCGACGTCATCGTCGACTCGGAGTACCAGACGAACGTGAGCGTCACCGTCGTCGACGGAAGCGCCAACTGGCGGCCGCACGGCGTCGTCGAAGTGACGGTGTCGGGACTGTCGCTCGACGCGGGCGACCACCGCGTGAAGGTCGTCATCAACGGCGACGAAGAGATATTCAAATTCAGGACGAACGCATGAACGCAAATCACTTTTCTCTCGGACTGGCACAGCACGACCGCTTGGAGAAGGAGCTCGGCGGTGGACTCCCGAGGGGAGCCATCGTCCTCATCGAGGGGGACTACGGCGCCGGTAAGAGCGTCCTTTCGCAGCGGTTCACCTACGGATTCTGTCAAGAGGACGTCGTCACGACGCTCATCTCCACGGAGTTGGGCGTCCGGGGCTTCCTCGACCAGATGCACTCGCTGTCGTACGACGTGGTCAAGCCCCTGCTGGACGAGGAGATTCTGTTCCTCCACGCGGAGATAGACGCCTCCGGGACGCTGACCGGCGGGAGCGCGGAGAAGGAGCGAAAGCAGCTGCTCCGCCGACTGATGGACGCCGACACCGTCTGGGACGCCGACGTCGTCATCATCGACACGTTCGACGCCATCCTGCGGAACGACCCGCAGTTCGAGGCGCTCGTCCGGCAGAACGAGGAGCGACAGGCCGCCCTCGAGATCATCTCGTTCTTCCGCGAGCTGACGACGAAGGGCAAGACCATCGTCCTCACCGTCGACCCCTCGACGGTCGACGACGAAGCGATAGGGCCGTTCCGCTCCATCGCCGACGTGTTCCTCGAACTGGAGATGGTCGAAGTCGGCAACGACGTGCGCCGGAACATCTTCGTCAAGCGGTTCGCGGGGATGGGCGAACAGGTCGGCGACCGCGTCGGGTTCTCCGTCCGGTCCGGAATCGGCATCGTCATCGAAAGCAGGAGTGTCGCGTAATGCCGACGGACCACGGCTCGTCCAAGATTTCGGACGAACTGAAACAACACGCGATGCGGTGGTCCCACCTGCGTGAACACCTCAAGCGGTTCAAGCAGATCACCGGCGAGTTTCCGATGCTCATCGACGAACCGGGCGGCGACCACGAGTCGCGTCGCCCGAACATCGTCTACCACCTCGGGGGACCGATATACGCGCAGGTCTACGGGAACTTCGGCGAGACGACGAAGTACTACGCCATCGAACCCGAACTCAGCGAGAAGGAACACGACATCTTCGACCAGGTGAAGGACAAACTCCTCGAACGCTCGGTGTCGAAACCCGCACCCGAGGAGGACGTCGAGTACGAAGAGCGGATTCGGGAGCTCCTCGAGGAGATCGTCGCCATCGAAGGTGCCCGGGAGGGTCGCATCCAGGAGTTGATCCAGCGACTCGACCTCGGCCCGGTGCAGGTGACCAAGGAGACGTACGAGAAGATACAGTACCGGTTGGTGCGCGACATCGTCGGGTTGGGACCGCTCGAACCCATCATGCGCGACCCGGCGAACGAGGACATTCACGTCATCGGCCCCAGGCAGGTCGACGTTGACCACGGCGTGTTCGGCCTGCTCGAGACCACAGTCGAGTTCGACTCGAAGGGCCAGTTCGACAACTGGCTCAGAAACATGGGCGAACGAATCGGCGACCCCATCTCCGACGCGCACCCCATCGTCGACTCGACGCTTCCGGACGGGTCGCGTATCAACATCATCTACTCCGACGACGTGTCGCTGAAAGGGTCGAGCCTCACCATCCGTCAGGGCGACGACGTTCCGCTGTCGGCGTTCCAAATCGCGAAGTGGGGGACGCTGTCGCCGGAACTCTGTGCGTACCTCTGGATAGCGTTAGAGAACGAGCGGACGGTGTTCGTGGTCGGCGAGACGGCGTCCGGGAAGACGACGACGCTGAACGCCATCACGTCGTTCATCCCGCAGGACTCGAAGATCTACACCGCGGAGGACACCGCCGAGGTGCTTCCGCCGCACGACACGTGGCAGCAACTCCTCACGCGCGAAGGGCGCGGCGGCGGTTCCGAAGTCGACATGTTCGACCTCGTCGCCGCGGCGCTGCGTTCTCGCCCCGACTACATCATCGTCGGGGAGGTTCGTGGCGAAGAGGGGCGGATGGCGTTCCAGGCCGCCCAGACCGGTCACCCGGTGATGCTGACGTTCCACGCCTCCGACATCGTTTCCATGATTCAGCGGTTCACCGGCGACCCCATCAACGTCCCCGAGACGTTTATGTCGAACTGCGACATCGCCCTGTTCCAGAACCGCGTCAAGCGGGGCAACGACATCCTCCGTCGCGTGACGAGCGTCCAAGAGATAGAAGGGTACTCGAAGGAGATGGGCGGCGTCGTGACCCGGGAGGCGTTCTACTGGGACCCCGTCGAGGACGAGATCGTGTTCCAAGGGCGGAACAACTCCTTCATCATGGAGGAGAAGATCGCGACCCTCCTCGGGTACTCGGACACCCGGAAGATATACGAGGACATCGAGTTCCGCGCGGAGATAGTCCGCCGGGCCATCCAAGAGAACGTCGTCGGCTACCACGAGTCGAACGAACTGATCGAAGACTACCAGCGTGACGGCGTCGAGGGACTGCCGTTCGATATGGCGAGGGTGTGATCGTGTCGGGAGCAGGTGCCGCGGGCGACGGGGGGATGACGACGCAGGCCCAACAGGCCCGCGACTTCCTCGATTCGGTCCTCGACTCGTACGAACGGATGCCGATGGAGACGAGTCGGTACGGGCTCGTGGTTCTCCTTCCCACCACCGTCCTGTTCTTCGCGTCCGTCCTCGGGGCGCTACTGCTTCCGTTACCGGTACTCGTCCGAATCCCCATCTTCCTCCTCGGTTCGCTGATGCTGGTCGCGGGGCTTCTGTACCCGCGCCTCCTCGTCGAACAACAGCGTAGAGGGCTGGAGAACCAACTTCACCTCGTCATCACGCACATGACCGTGCTCTCTACGACCAACATCGACCGAGTGCAGGTGTTCCGCGTGCTCGGGCGCGAAGAGGAGTACGGCGAACTCGCGATCGAGATGCGCCGCATCACGCAGCTGGTGGACACGTGGAACCAGTCGCTCGACGACGCCTGTCGCCGTCGGGCCAGACAGGTCCCCTCGAAGCCCCTCGCGGACTTCCTCGACCGCCTCTCGTACTCGCTGAACGCCGGGCAGAGCATCGACGACTTCCTCCTCGGCGAGCAGAGCGCGATGATTCAGAAGTACATCACGGTGTACGAGAGCGCACTCGGGAACCTCGAAGTGATGAAGGACCTCTACCTCTCGATGATCCTGTCGATGACGTTCGCCATCATCAACGCCATCGTCCTCCCGATACTGACGGGGACGGACGCGACAATGACCATCGCGGCGGTCATCGTCCTGTTCGTCTTCGTCCAACTGGGTTTTTACTACGTCATCAGAACGATGTCGCCGTACGACCCCCTCTGGTACCACCAAGACGACTTCCGGACGAAGGCCGACCGGCAGATAGACATCACCCTCTACGGGGCCGTCGCGCTCTCGTTCCTCTTTATCGTCGTCCTCGCCGTCGGAACCGCGGGCGTGACGCCCGTCGGACGGACGATACAGGGCGTCATGGTCGATACGCCCGTTCCGCTGTTGTTGGCGACGCCGCTGACTCCCCTCGCCGTCCCCGGCATCATCGCGCGCCGGCACGAGAATCGAATCAAGGAACGCGACGAGGAGTTCCCGGGGTTCATCCGCGCACTCGGCGCGTCCGAGAGCGCGAAACAGAGCACGACGACGGCGGTGTTGAAAACCCTCCGAAACAAGGACTTCGGCGTGCTAACTCGGGAGATAGGCCGACTCTACACCCGATTGAAGATGCGCATCGGTCCGACCCGGTCGTGGTTCTTCTTCACGGCGGAGTCGAGTTCGTACCTCATCCAGAAGTTCAGCGAGATGTACAACGTGGGCCGACAGATGGGCGGCGAGCCGAAACAGCTCGGCGAGCTCATCAGTACCAACATGAGCGAGGTCATCAAGCTCCGCCGCCAGCGCGAACAGTCGACAATCACGCTCATCGGCGTGCTGTACGGCATCACCGCCTCCGCGTCGTTCGCGTTCTTCATCGGGCTGGAGGTCGTCGAGATCCTGGCGTCGTTCTCCACGCAGATGAACCTCGCCCAACTGGAGTTCGGCCAACTCATCTACGCGGGCGTGTACGACATCCCGTTCATCGAGTACCTGCTGACGCTCATCATCCTGTTCAACGCCCTGCTGTCGTCGCTCATGATCCGGATGGTCGACGGCGGGCACAAAGCGAACGCGTACCTTCACTTCGTCGTCCTCACCTGGATCGGCTGTGCGAGCGCAGTCGCCACCTCGTCGCTCGCGGGAGCCCTGATCAGCGTATGACAGACACAGACAAAGAGACGGAAGCGGACGGCTCGGGCCCCTCCCCGGCTAACGCCGAATCGAAGGGAGAAGACCTGCTCGAAGCCTATCGGCAGAAGAAGGAGGAACCGAAGACGACGGACGAGGAACGAGAACGCTCGAAGCGTCGGAACAAGAAGACGGACAACGGCGAGTCCATCGTCGTGGACTTCGTCGCGAACTTCGTCGCGGGGGGCAACGCCTCGTTCGACCCGGTGAAGGGTCGCGTCCTGATGAGCAGTCGCCGCCTCATCCTCGCCACCTCGCGGTCGAAGACGGTCATCCCCATCACCTCGGTGTTCGACATCGCGGTCGGGCAGGTGCCGGCGGAGGTCGAGGAGTTCTTCGACTACACCGTGATGGTGGGGTACATCGTCGACAACCGCCGTCAGACGACGGTCATCGGCGGGCACCGCGACACGATCGAGAAGTTCTCGCTACTCTTGTTCCGCGCGGCGCTGAACGGGTCGAAGACGATGGTCACCCACCCGGCGAAGGTGGGCGGCCGCGTCATGGACTCCCCGAAGCGCGAGACCGGACTCCACCTCGACTACGAGTCCGTCACGTTCCCCGGAAACGACTCCCTCGGCGACGGGGACGAACCGTTCACCATCGACCTCGCCTCCGTCATCTTCTTCGAGGTCATCGAACGGACCGTCGAGGAGCAGAAACAGCTCGTCCTCTCGGTGCAGCACGTCGAGAACGGACAGACGGTCACGACGGAGATATCCCTGCCGTCGCGGCGGAAGATGAACGTCCTCGGTCGGTACCTCCGACTCATCTACCACTGGATAAAGAGCGACGTGCGCGACGTGGAGGTGAGCGAGGAGGGACTGGAGGTGCTCGTCGGCCTCTACTCCACCGGACCGAACATCGACCTCGCGTCGCTCTTGGAACTCGACGAAACCGAACTGGAGGTGAAACTCGAAGAACTGTTCGAGGACGACCTCATCACCGACGACACGACGCCGTGCGAACTCACGCCGCAGGGGCGGTTCGTCGTCAACGAGGAGATAGAGGACGTCAACGTCTAACGTCCTACAATCGCGGCTTCGTCGAAATTTCGGTAACGTGACGAGACGTGCGTGCCGACGACGGAGGAGGTACTCGGCGGGGGCAACCGTTCGTTTTGGTTCGTTCGCGACGAAACGGTCGTTAGGAGAGAGTGCGATAGTTTACCAGCACAGTACAAAGTACAGGCCATCAGAACTGTCCGTGGTTTCCTATACTATTCGTCTGGTACCGACGGAGAGCCCTGGTTGAGTCTCACCGAGAAAGACCGAGCGAGGAGTGCTAACCCAATACAGATTCCTCCCAGCACGGCGAAGAAGGGAGCGAGTTCCCCGCCACTGCCTAAGACCAACGGCGAGGGAGATGAGACTTGAGAGAAGTAGTGCTATCGTGCTAAGTCGAAGAGCCACGACGGTAATCCTCCGGAGAGATTGTGGCTGAATAACTCCACCATAACCCAGCGCGACTCCGGTTCCTACTGCGATGCCGCAGTAGCTCTGAAGAACGATCACCATGTTCCCCCCGGTATTCCGGAGGTTGAACAACCCGAGACAGCCAGCGTAAACAAGAACTGTACCGAGACCGACAGCACCGACTCGACGGAGTAACCTTGTACGGCGAGAAAGGGGGAGAGCTATACTGACGAACCGAGAACTGTCGATAAGTACTTTCTCTTTACATCACGGTCGGTCGAATCGCTTCGGGAGAGGACGAAGAGACCAACTGGAACGTGCCGCGTCGATGGAAGGTGTAGCCGCCGCGGGACACCGACTTGCACCGCGAGCGAGGGCTTCGCCCGAGCCTCGCGGAAACTTTTTGGTCCAGCTTTTTTGCGAGGTTCGCGAGACGCGTTGCGTCTCGCGAGCAAACGAGAACGCGCGCGTTCTCGTGTGAGCGGTCGCGCGTAGCGCGACCCGACGAAGTAAAAAGGTGGGTTTACATCGAGGCTTGGTCGTCTTCTATCGCGTCCGCCGCGATGCTCCGCCCGCGCGCGTTGAGTTCGACCTCGTGTCGGACGCGCACCTCGTCTAAGACGTCGTGGTCGATGAGTCGGACGAACAGTTCCTCGACTTCGTCCACGTCGAGCCCGAGAAACGCCGGGATGTCGAACGGCGAGACGCCGGAGTACAGCGCCATGAGCACCTGCTTGTCCGTCTTGCTCAGGTCCAGCGCCATCTCCGTCTGCTCCTCGCCGATTCTGAGCAGCGACTTGAGGATGCCGACGGGTTGCTCCGGGCCGGAGATGTACGTCTGGACGCTCGTCCCGTCGTCGTAGGAGTGTTCGACTTCGATGACCTCGCGGGACTCCTCGCGGACCGTCCGGCGGCCCATGTTGATGTCGCCGATGTCGTCCAGTCGCACTTCGACGAACGACCCGGTGACGGTGGCGATGCTGACGGCCTCCTCCTCGACTTTCATGCGGGCGCCGACCCACTCCGTGTTCTGGACGACGCCCCCCTCGACGGCCGGGTGGCGGACGAGGAACTTCGTCGAGTTCAGCAACGCACCGTAGAGGTCGAGTTCGAACTCGTCGAAGTCCTTGGGCGCGACGAGGACGACTTCCTCGCCGCCGTCGTACCGGAGCGCGAGATAGTCGGAGACGGTCGCGACTCGCTGATTGACGTCGAACCGGCCGCCGACCTGTTCGATGGTCGAGAGCGGGAAGGTCCGCTTCCCCCCCGTCCCCGCCAGGATGAGCCGCTGGTTCGAAAGCAGGATGCGGCCGTTCGTCCAGTTGGCGTCGTTCACTTCGCGGCCGTTCCGGAGCGCCTGCAGGAACCGGCCGCTGGTGTCGCTGACTTTCTGTTCTCCGGGTTTCATCCACTCACCTCACGAGTTCGGATCGCCCGCGCTGTTTCGATAGATGCGAAGCCGTTTCTCGACCGGTTCGAACCGACCGCGGCAGGAGGGCGGTATCGTCTCCGTCATCCCGATGGTGAGATAGCCGTCGGGGGCGAGCGCGGAACCGAGCGTCTCGAAGATGGCGCGCTTGGCGTCGGTGTTGATGTAGATGAACAGGTTCCGACAGAGGACGAGATCGAACGTCTGCGGCGGTTCCTCCTGCACCAAATCGTGGTTCCGAAACGAGACCAACTCGCGGACTTCGTCGGCGACCCGGAAGGAGTCGCCGTCGCGTTCGATGTACCGTTCGTGGTCGTCCAGCGGCGACAGCTGTTCGAGCAGGTCGTTCGTCTCCGAGGCCCGATACTCGCCGCGCCGGGCCGCGCTGAGTATCGTCGGCTTGATGTCCGTGCCGAGGATTTCGACGTCCGCGGGGTCGATCCGGTCGTCGTCGTGCGCGAGCATCGCCAGCGAGTACGCCTCGCGGCCGTCCGAACAGGCCGCGCTCCACACTCTCGTGCGCCCCGAGGCGGTCAACTCCGCGAGAACGTCCCGGAGCGCGCCCCACACCTTCGGGTTGCGGAAGAAACTCGTGACGTTCACGCTCAGGGAGTCGAGCAGCGCGGTCCGTTCCTCCGCGTCGTCGAGCAACAGCGCTCGGTAGCTCTCGTAGTCGTCCACGCGGCGGCGTCGCATCCGCGCGGAGATGCGCCTGTCGAGGTAGGCGTTGTTGTACGAACTCGTGGCGAACGACAGCGACTCCTCGATGTGGTCGAGGAGGGCGAGGAACCCCTCGTCGGCCGAGAGGTCGGAGTGCCCCATCAGTCGGCCGCCTCCTCTACGTCCGTCGCGCCCTCCTCACCGGTCGAGGGCGGCGTCCACTCCCGCATCGCCCGCCTGCCTCGTTCGGGGAGTTCGAGCGTGCTCACGTCGAGGATGGGGATGACGTTCCCATCGCCGATGACCGCCGTCCCCGAGAGCCCCCGGGTTCCGCTGAGCGGTCCCTGAAGCGGCGTGACGACGACTTCTTCCTGACGGGTCACGCGGTCGCAGTGGAGTGCGACCTGCCGGTCCTCCGGCCGGATGCGGACGACCATCCCGCTGTCGGACTCGTCGATATCGACGTCGAGCGCGTTCCGGAGGCGGATGAGCGGGAATATCCGATCCTCGTGGACGACGACTTCCGCGGCGTTTATCGTCTCGACGCGCTGGCGGCGCGAGATCTCGTCGATGTACTTGATGGGAACGCCGAACTCCCGGTCGCCGACGCTGACGAACAGCACCTTGATGATGGCGACGGAGACGGGGAGGCGAATCGTGAACTTCGAGCCCTCCCCCTCCGTGCTCGTGACGTCCGCGGACCCGTCGAGCGATTCGACGGTGGTCTTGACGACGTCCATGCCGACGCCGCGTCCGCTCACGTCGGTAATCTCGTCGTTCGTCGAGAACCCGGGGTGGAAGACGTAGTCGTACACCTCCTCGTCGGGCAGTTCGGTTATCTCCTCGCGCGTCGCCAGTCCCTTCGAGACGGCCTTGTCGCGAACCGCGTCGGCGTCGATGCCGCCGCCGTCGTCCTCGACGGTGACGATGACGGTGTCGTGTTGCCGGCGGGCGCTGAGTTCGATGGTCCCGGTGCGGGACTTGCCCGCCGCCTCGCGTTCGTCCGGCATCTCGATGCCGTGGTCCACGGCGTTCCGGAGGACGTGCATCAGCGGGTCGGATATCTCGTCCAAGATGGTCCGGTCGAGTTCGATGTCCTCGCCCTCCACCTTGAAGCGGACGCGCTTGTCCTGTTCGCGCGCGATGTCGCGGACCATGCGCGGGAACTTGTCGAACACCTTCTTCAGCGGGATGAGCCGCATGTCCATGACGGTGTTCTGGAGGTTCGTCGATATCTTGTCCAACTCGTCGAGCGTGTCCAATCCGGTCTCGCCGCCGGTACCCTCGCCCTCCATCGCCTGCCGGAGTTTGATACGGCTGGTGACGAGTTGCTCGACGAGTTCGTGGAGTTGGTCGAGTTGGTCTACGTCCACGCGGACCGACTTGACCGCCGAGATGGAGCGGCCCTTCTCCTTTTTCCCCTTCTTCGCTTTCTTCTCCTCCGCCTCGGACGCCGTCGAGTCCGACGCGTCGTCGCCTCCGTCCGCGGACGACTCCGCTGCGGGGGCGTCTCCGCCGGCGTCCGCCTCGACGGCGTCGGACTCGGGAGCGTCTGCGTCCGCCTCGGGCGCTTCCTCGGCGTCGTCGGACTCGCCGCCCGAGAACGCGGCGAGGGCTTCCACGGCCGCCTCGGCTTCCTCGGGGTCTACTTCCGCCGACGGGTCGGCGACGACGCTCTCTGTGTCGTCCGTCGCCGGGGAGTCGGACCCGGCGTCCGCGTCCGTCTCGGAGTCGGCGTCCGCCTCCGGTTTCGCGCCGCCCGCATCGGCCGCACCGTCGAACGCACCCGACACGTCGGTACACTCGACGGACTCGACCTTCCAGAGGCCCGAGAGCGTCGCGTCGAGCTCTTCTCCGGGGACGTTCGCGACGAACAGCGAGAAGCCGTCCTCGAACTCGCCGCGTTCGATGCTGTCCACGTGGGGGTCCGCGCCCACGACGTCGAACTCCTCGGGGACGTTGCCGAGGAACAGTCCGGCGTCTACGCCCTTCATCTCGCCCGTGTCGAGTTCGACGGCGACGTGGTAGAGGTGGTCCGCGCCCGCGACGGTTCCCCCGTCGAGCACGTCGCGGGTCAGCGCCGCCACGTCGGTTTCGGCGGCCGGCGAAGACGAGTCGGCGGCGGCCGACCCGTCAGCGGCCGCCGCGTCCGAGTTTCCCGCCGGCGCCTCCGACCCGTCGTCGCCTTCGGCCGCGGCGCGAATCTCCTCGACAAGCTCCGTCGGGTCGGTCCGCGATTCGCCGTGCTCGTCTATCTCATGGAGGATCTCGAGAATCTCGTCCATCCCGTCGAACACGAGGTCCATGCGCTCTGCCGTGACGTCGAGGCGGTCGTGTCGAATCTCGTCCAACAGGTCCTCGACGGCGTGGGCGACCGTCGCCGCATTGTCGAAGCCCATCGCGCCGAAGTTCCCCTTCAGGGTGTGCGCCTGTCGGAAAATCTCGTCGATGGCGTCGGTGTCCTCGGGGTTCGACTCCAGTTCCAGCAGCGAGTTGTTCAGTCGGGTGATGCTCTCTTCGCTCTCGGTGATGAATGCTTGGTAGAGTTCCTCGTCCATCGTTAGTTCTCCTGTAGGCCGCGCAGGACGCCGTCAGCGACGCCCTCCGCGGGTACGATAGTCTCGACGCAGCCGGTCTCGATGGCCCGCTTCGGCATGCCGAAGATGGCTGACGTCTCTTCGTCCTGTGCGACAGTGTGTCCTCCCGCGGCGTGGATGCGACCCATCCCGTCGACGCCGTCGCGCCCCATGCCGGTCAGGAGGACGCCCGCCAGCGGTCCCTCGACCGATTCGACGGCCGAAGCCATCGTCAGGTCTATCGCGGGTTTGACCCCGTGGACCGGTTGCGTGTCGGTGAGTTCGAGCGTGAGTCGCCCGCCCCGGTCGCGGGTGACGAGCAGGTGCGACCCGCCGGGGGCGATGCGCGCCTCGCCGACGCCTATCTCCTCTCCGTCGCTCGCCTCGCGGACGTCGTACTCCGAGCGGTCGTTCAGGCGGTCGGCGAAGCGTTCGGTGAACCCCTTCGGCATGTGCTGCACCACGATGATTCGGAGGTTCGCCGCCGTCGGCAGGTCCCCGAGAACTCGTTCGACGACGTTCGGGCCGCCGGTCGACGCCCCGACGACGACCGTCGAGACGTCGGGGTACGCCCCCTCGTCTTCCGTCGCCCGCGAAGACGGGGACGCGCCCGAAGACGACGTCCGACCGGGACTCGTCGGTTCGGCCGCGTCGTCCGTCCGCGCGGGCCCGTCGGTCGCTCCGCCGGCCGTCTCGCG
This sequence comes from Halopelagius fulvigenes, assembly GCF_042662625.1. Taxonomy (GTDB): domain Archaea; phylum Halobacteriota; class Halobacteria; order Halobacteriales; family Haloferacaceae; genus Halopelagius; species Halopelagius fulvigenes. The sequence goes on along the minus strand of NZ_JBHSXH010000015.1, from coordinate 567,476 downwards.
TTTCGTCCTGCGCGCCGCCGAGAGGTCGACCGCCGCGGCGGACCTGACCTTCTCGACCAACTCGCGTTTGACCCGCGGCATCGAGGAGGTGACCTCCCCGCCGGGTTTCGTGACGAAATTGACCGCACCCTTGTCGAGGGCCTCGAAGGTCACCTCGGCCCCGTCGTCGGCGTGCGCGGACAACATCAACACCGGCGTCGGGCACTCGGACATGATGGTCTCGACCGCTTCGAGGCCGTTCATCTCGGGCATCTCGATGTCCATCGTCACGACGTCGGGTTCGCAGTCGCCGACGACGTCGACGGCGTCGGCGCCGTTCTCCGCCTCGGCCACGACGTCGATGCCGCCGTCCTCCAACAGCGTGCGGATGAGGGTCCGCATGAACCGCGAGTCGTCCACAACGACGGCACGGGTGTTCGCGTCGCCGTTACCGGGACCGGAGACGGCGCTCATCGGTGCGACCCCGCTACCCTCGCGGGAACGCCGGGGTCTGCGGGGATCGCCCGCCTCGAAGCCGTTCGTACTCTGTTCTGTCCGCTCATCTATGGACGACGTTCCGAATTGGGCACCTTAAACGCTCCCCGGCAGGAATCACGGCTGATAATCGGGTACGTACATTTATTGGCGGCTTCGCGCCAGATACGAGCAAGCCCGGCGTCGCCGAGGCGGCGTCGGAGGACACAACATGTCGCAGAACACACAGGCCGCGAGTGCCGGAGCGACCACCGGGGCGGCGGCAGACGACACGGAAGAAGAGTCAACCCGAGAGGTGCAGGTGCTCGAGTTCAAACTCGGGTCGGAGACGTACTGCGTCGACATCGATTACGTCTCGGAGATAGTCGACAAGGGGTCGCTCACCGCGGTTCCGAACGCGCCCCACTACGTCGAGGGCGTGATGGACCTGCGGGGACGGACCACTTCCATCGTCAACCCGAAGTCGCTTCTCAACGTCGAGGGCGACGAGGACGAGTCGAAGCGCATCGTCATCTTCGACCCCGGGAAGTTCGACGACGAAGCGGCCATCGGATGGCTGGTCGACGAGGTGTATCAGGTCGTCCGCGTCGGCATGGACGACGTCGAGGAACCGCCCTTAGAGAAGGACGACGCCATCGAGGGCGTCATCAAGCGCGACGGCCACCTCGTCATCTGGATATCGCCGGTGGACGCCGTCGCGTCGGCCTGAACCGGTCGCGCCGTCTCTCTTCTGCGATTTTCTTCCCCCCGCCGAGTGACCGCCGCACGAGGGTCAGTCGCCGGCGACGACGACGCAGGCCGCCGCGCCGTCGTTTTCGCGCGTCGCGTCGGACGCAGAACGTCGGATATATGTGCGTCGATACGAACCCAATCGACAGACATGGACGGGGATGACAGATGAGTCGCGGGGGCGACTCGTCGTTCGTGGAGTACAGCATCGAAGACAAACCGCCGTTCGGAACCTCGCTGCTTCTCGGCGTCCAACACTACCTCACGATGGTCGGCGCGAACATCGCCGTCCCCCTCATCCTCGCGGGCGCACTCGGCATGCCCGCCGAGATTATCCCGCGCTTCGTCGGGACGTTCTTCGTCGTCTCGGGGGTGGCGACGCTGGCGCAGACGACGTTCGGGAACCGCTACCCCATCGTGCAGGGCGCGCCGTTCTCGATGCTCGCGCCCGCACTCGCCGTCGTCGGCGTCGTAACGGCGACGAACCCCGCCGGCCCCGACTGGCAGGCGGCGTTGCTCCAGTTGCAGGGGGCCATCATCGCGGCGGCCCTCATCGAGATCGTCGTCGGCTACCTCGGCCTCCTCGGCAAACTCCGCTCTTACCTCTCGCCGGTCGTCATCGCGCCGACGATCGCGCTCATCGGCCTCTCGCTTTTCAACACGCCGCAGGTGACCTCCGCCGGGGGCAACGTGTGGCTCCTCGCGTTCACCCTGCTTCTCATCGTCCTGTTCTCGCAGTACTTCGACACCGCCCACCGCGTGTTCCAGTTGTTCCCGGTCCTCCTCGGCATCGTCGCCGCGTACGTCGTCGCCGCCGCCCTCTCGGCCGCCGGCGTCTACGCGCCCGGCACGCCGGGGTACGTGGATTTCGGGATGGTGCTGTCCGCGCCGGCGTTCGTGCCCATCTACCCCCTGCAGTGGGGCTTCGCGGGCGGGCCGAACACGGTGACGGTCGGACTCCCCCTCGTCGGGTCCGTGGCGTTCGGCGTCCCGCAGTTCACCGCCTCCTTCTTCGTCGGGATGCTCGCGGGCGTCGCCGCCTCCATGATCGAGTCGCTGGGCGACTACCACGCCGTCGCGCGCCTCTCGGGCGTCGGCGCGCCCTCGAAGAGGCGCATCGACCACGGTATCGGCATGGAGGGCATCATGAACGTGTTCTCCGGCATCATGGGCGGGAGCGGGTCCACCTCCTACTCGGAGAACATCGGCGCGATAGGCCTCACCGGCGTCGCCTCGCGCTACGTCGTCCAGATCGGCGCGGCGGTGATGCTGTTCGTCGGCTTCGTCGGCTACTTCGGCCAACTCGTCGCCACCATCCCGGACCCCATCGTCGGCGGCCTCTACGTCGCCATGTTCGGTCAGATCGTCGCCGTCGGCCTCTCGAATCTCAAGTACGTCGACCTCGACTCCTCGCGCAACGTCTTCATCGTCGGCGTCGCCCTGTTCGTCGGCCTCGCCGTCCCCTCGTACATGGGTAACGTCGGGTCCGCGCAGGCGTTCCAAGAGGGAATGCGCGGCGTCTGGCTGTTCGGCCCGGTTCTCGGGACCCAGATCGTCGCCAACACCGTCTACGTCATCGGCTCTACCGGCATGGCCGTCGGCGGCCTGTTCGCGTTCGTCCTCGACAACACCGTCGAGGGAACCCGCGAGGAACGCGGACTCGACGAGTGGGAGGACGCCGCCGAGGCGGACGAGGACTTCGCCTCCGCCTACGACCGCTTCGTCCGAAGCGACGAACGACAGACGAAGGCCGACTGACCCCCGCCCGAACGGTCCTCTCCTCGCCGCCCCTCCCGCGCCGCCCGGTCAGGCGTCGTCGTCCGACCGGTCGGCGTTTCTCTCTCCGCCGTCTCCACCGTCGTCGCGGAGCGTCGCGTGCGTGTCGTCGTCGGGCGTCTCGTCCCCGACCCCCGCGCGCCCGACGGAGACTAAAAGCAGGTAACCGACGGCCCCTAACGCGAACAACGCGACGGGGATGACGAACGGCCCGAACGCGTTGAGGACGCCGTCTAAGAGTTCCGCGACGGCCGACTGCATCGGCGCGACCATACGGCCGTTCTGTCCCCCGCGAGGTTACCGTTTGGGGCGTTCCTCCGCGGGACCGCCGTTCAAGGCGACGTCCGCGCCGAGGGCGTCGCCGTCCGCGGTGGAAGTGGGAGCGTCGCGGCGGCCCCGGCGAGGACGACGAGCGTCCAGACGTTCGAGAACACCGGCGCGAAGTCGTACCGGCTCCCCTTCTCGGAGACGGAGTCGACGACGCGGTTGACGGTTCTGTTCGCGGCGACGGCCCAGACGACGACGATGACGGAGAGGGAGGGGAGGCCGAAGAAGCGCTCTACGGTCGCGGGGTCCACCAGCACCGCCGTTCGGACGGCGGGCACCTGCGTCAGGACGAACACGCCGGCGAGTGCGGCCGTCAGGACGACCGGAACCCGCAGTTCCGAGAGGACGATGTCGTCGTACTCCGTGTCGGTGTGGGTGACGTAGCGGCGGGCGGCGCGGAGGACGACGAACTCCAACGCGAGGGCCGCGCCGACGGAGACGAGGAGGACGAGTGCGGTGACCTCCCACGCACCGAGACCGTCGAGAATACGAACGAGAGGGCCGAACATGGCGGAGACAGACGTCGCCGAGAGATAACCGTTTCCGGTACGGTCTCCGGCGGCGACCGGTCGCTTTTTCCGGCCGCCCCGCCGACGGGGGGTATGTACCAACTGGGGCACTACGGCGTCTCCCTCGTGGTGTTCTCGCCCGTCGGGTTCGCCCTCCTCCGCCTCGGGCGGCCGGAGCTGGCGTTCCTGACGGGGGCGGTGATGGTGGGGTTGGCGATGCTGCCGGACGTGGACCACCGGATTCCGTTCGTGGACCACCGCGGTCCGACGCACTCGCTCCCGTTCGCCGCGGCCGTCGGCGGAGCGTTCGCCGGCGCGGGGCAGCTTTTGACCTCCGCGGGGTCGGACCTCGGCGTCGCCCTCACGCTCGGCCCCGCGGGCGTCGGACTCCCGGCGTTCGGCTTCTTCGTCGGCGCTCTCACCGTCGTCGCGCATCTCCTCGGAGACGTGCTCACCCCCATGGGGGTGAACTTCCTGTGGCCGCTCTCGGGGTACCGGTACTCGCTGTCGCTGTGGCCCGCCAAGAGTCGAATCGCCAACTACGGTCTGTTCGCGGTGGGGATATTCGTCGCGTCGAGCACGTTCGTCCTCGCGGTCAGGCTGTGAGCGGAGTCCGCGGGGGCGTCACGCCTCCGAGACGAACTGGAGCCTGTACCCGAAGTATCGCTCGTCGTACCGGAGGTATCCGCGGCGGCGGCCCGACTCGACGCCCCCGTCCTTCTCGACGTTCCCGTCGAGGTAGGTCCAGCGGTCGAGTTTCTTCAGCACCGACTCGAAGGCCGGCGAGTACGGGTGCGACTCGCTGTGCGCCTCCCGTATCGCGTCCCGTACGACCTTTCTCGCCCCCGGAGAGAGGTCTTCGCGGGCGATTCGGGCGTCGAGGAGGCGCGCCCGGAGAATCGTCTCCATCTCCGATTCGGAGTCGGCGACCGGTTCGACGTTCGCCCGGTACACCGCCTCGTGAAACGTCTCCCGCGTCACCTCGACTTCGTAGACCGTCTCCCGATACTCGACGCGCGAGGGGCCAGAGTCCGAGAGGATTCGACTGGACGATATCGCCACCTCGTCGCGGTAGACGTAGCCGTCGCGTTCGACGAGTCCCCACGGGACGCCGCCGACGTTCCCCCGTGCCCGCGCGGCGAAGTACGCGATTTTGACCGCCCGCCTGTCGGCTTCCGGGAGCGACGAGTGGGCGACGGCGTCGGGGGCGTCGCCACTCGACCCTTCGACTTCGTACACTCGGAGGACGGGGTGCGTCACCTCCGATTCGCCGACGACGAGCGAATCGAGGCGGTAGTACGTCCCGTTCCGGCGCGCGTACGTCGGTTCGTCGTCGCCGCGGGCGAGGAACGGCGTGCGGTGTTGGGTCGTGTACGCCGACCCGTTCAACGCCGCGTCGAACGCCTCCTCGTCCCACGACGGTCGCGTCTCGGTCAGATCGACGACGTATCGCTCCCGAAGCGACTCCTCGAACGGAGACAGCGACAGCGCCAGTTTCCGGGACGAATCGGCGGTGCCCGTCGGAGACACCTGCGAGCAACCGCCGAAGGGAGATATCAGTCCGAGTCCGCAAGCGGCGAGTGCGCGTCGCCGAGTGAGTTTGCCGGAGGGCATCGGGAGAGAGTCAGGTTCGCCAACCAAAGCAGTTTCTCATCCGTCGGAGGCGCGACATCGTTACTACGCTTGCGCGCAGAGAGGCGACGACAGTGTTCGGAAGACGGTCTACCGACGCGATAGGGGCGGCCGCGGTCATCCTTCTAACGGCGGTCTGTTTCACCTGGATGACCGACAGCCTCCTATTGGCGGGACTGCCCGCCGGGTCGTTTTGGAGAGTGGCCGCCGTCCCGTTCGCCGTCTCTCTCGTCGTCACCTGCTATCTGGACCTGTTTTGAGGCCCGACTACCGCACCGACGAAACAGTGATACGAAGCGCGCCGAAAAGGTGTCATATGGGAAACAGTGACCCGGGTCCGAACGAACCGCTCTCGCCGTACTTCCCGTCGGACGCGCCCTCCCTCCCGGGAAACGGTCGCCGGTGGTTCGCGATTCTCCTCTCCGCGATGATACTCAGCGGGGCGATTTACGCGTTCGCCACGGCCTTCCTGTAGGTGTCGGGCGGGCGCACGCGACGCGCGACACGCGCGACGCGGGCGCAAATCATTAAGCGTCGACCGGGAGGAATACCGGCATGGTCGAGTTCGACTCCGACGCGATGCGGCGCTTTCCGGTCCCCGAGTACGACGAACTCCCGGCGGACCTGCGGGAACGAATCGACGAGGAGACGGAGAGGGCGGGCTTCACGCCGAACGTCTTCGCGACGTTCGGGTACAAGCCGAGTCACTTCCGGGCGTTCTTCGACTACCACGACGCCCTCGTCGAGGACACCTCCCTCGACAGGGAGGAGGTGGAGATGATAATCGTCGCCGTCTCGGGCGTCAACCACTGCTACTACTGCAACGTCGCCCACGGCGCACTCGTCCGCATCTACGCCGAGGACCCGGAACTCGCGGACCAACTCGTCGCCAACTACCGGACGGCGGACGTCTCCGACGAACGACTCGCCATGCTGGACGTGGCGGTGAAACTCACCGAACGACCGACGGAGGTGGGCGAATCCGACTTCGAACTCCTGCGCGAGGCGGGGTACTCCGAGGAGGAAATCTGGGACATCGGGGCGGTGACGGCCTTCTTCAACCTCTCGAACCGGATGGCGATGTTCGCGGACATGCGTCCGAACGACGAGTTCCACGGCATGGGCCGGGAACCGCGGGAGTGAGCGTCAGAGGACGCCGAGGACGAACCCGAGGCCCATCGCGATCAAGACGAGAGCGGAGAGCGTCGGGAAGTACGGCGCGACTGCCTCCACGCGGTCCTCGTAGCGGTAGTACCCCGCCACGAGGAGCAACGTGAGGCCGACGATGCCGGCGACGACGGCGAGGGCGTAGGCGGTCATCAGTTCGAGGCAGTAGTTCGACCCCGAACAGAGGAGGATGATCTCGAACTCCTCCTCGTGGGCGAACCCGAGGACGAACGCGAACGAGGCGAGACTCCGGAGACTCGTCTCCGAGGCGTCCGGTTCCGAGCGGTCGTGGTCGTGCGAGTGACCGCCCGAGGGGAGGACGCCGCGGAGGCGCGCGGAGAGACCGGCTCCGGGGTCGGCGTCGCGGTGGTGACTGTGGCCGTGAGAACGGCCGTGACGATGGTCGTGACCGTGGTGGTCGTCGTGTTCGTGTCCGTCGCCATGTTCGTGTCCGTCGTCGTGTTCATGCTTGCCGTCATGGTCGTGCCCGTGTCCGCCCCCGCGGAGTTCGTGCAGGCCGAGGAGTATCAGGAGGACGCCCGCGACGGTCGGAAGCCACGACGCCTCTCCGAGGTCGAAGTACGACTTCGCGGCGAAGAAGACGGCCACCATCGCGAGACTGCTGACGAGGTGGCCGACGCCGAGGACGACACCCGCGACTGTCCCGTGGACCCACTTCCGTCGCTTCTCCATCGCGTACGACGCCGCGACGGGCCACCCGTGTCCGGGTTCGACGCCGTGGACGACGCCGAGACTCGCGGCCCCGACGAACAGCCCCACAATTTCACTCGCCATGGCGGAGATAGTTGGAGACGGCGTAAAACGCCTGTTAAGACCGATTCGGGGGTTTCGTAATAACGCCGACCGACGCCGCGAACGGATTTGCGCCGTGCGTGACGAAATGATAGGGTAGATAACAGGTCAATCTAACTGACCTCGTCGTTTTGTTCTTGCATCCGTAGGTGTAGGTAATGGCTACGGACGCGAAAGTTGACCCGATAGAGATCCTGTTGGTCGAGCCGAGTCCCGGCGACACGCGGTTGTTCACAGAGCAGTTCGAGGACGCGAAGATCCTGAACACGCTGAACGCGGTTTCCGACGGCGAGTCCGCCCTCGATTACGTCCACCGACGCGGCGAGTACGAGGATGCCCCGTGTCCGGACCTCATCCTGCTGGAACTGCAACTCCCCGGAAAGAGCGGCATCGAGGTGCTGTCCGAACTGAAAGGCGACCCCGAGGTGGCCAACATCCCGGTGGTCGCCCTGACGAGTTCGGACCTCGGCGAGGACTTGGTCAGGTCGCACGAACTGGAGGCGGACGCGTACATCCAGAAACCGGTCGAACCCGCGGAGTTCGTTGAGTTCATCCAGTCCGTTGAGGACTTCTGGCTCAGAATCGTCCGGAACTCTCCCGAGGAGTGAGTCGCGTCCGTAGCAGTCGGCTTCTTGTCCCTCCGCCGCCGACCGTCGGGGTATGCGAACCAGTCTGAACGTGCCCGAGGAGGTGCTCTCGGCGTTCGACGCCGTCTGGCGGGCCGAGGGTATCGACTCCCGGTCGCGCGCCATCCGCGAGGCGATGCTGGAGTACGTCGAGTCCCACAGTCGCCTCGAAGACGCCGAGGGCGACATCGCCGCCGTCGTCGTCTTCGACTACGAACACGAGGCGGTCATCGGCGAGTTGCACGTCGTCCAACACGAGTTCGAGGAGGTCATCGACGCGACGAGTCACACCCACCACGGCGAGTGGTGCCTCGAAACGGCGTTCTGCGAGGGCCCGGCCGAACGGGTCCGAACGCTCGTCTACCGCCTCCGGGACTTCGACGCCGTCCGCCGCGTCTCGGTGCTGTCTCTGACCGCGGACTCCGCGGAAACGTGAGTGTTCGCATCGTGGTACAGACGCCGGAATCCTTATGAGTCCCCTGCCCGTCTTACCGTGCGTAATGGCGAAAGGTACGGTTGCGTTCTTCAACGACACAGGCGGTTACGGTTTCATCGAAAGCGACGACGCGGACGAAGACGTGTTCTTCCACATGGAAGACGTCGGCGGTCCGGACCTCGAAGAGGGTCAGGAGGTCGAGTTCGAGATCGAGCAGGCCGACAAGGGCCCGCGCGCGAAGAACCTCGAGCGTCTGTAAGAGCGCAACACGGTAGCGGTACTGCGGTCGGCGGTCACGTCGATTCTCACCACGGTTCTGCCGTTTTTCACACCTCCTAGTTCCGACTCCGCCGAAGGACGGTGCGACGATAGCTCTGAGACGGCGAAGCGACTATGCCGCCTCCGCCGAGAGTCACCGCCGATGGTCGAACCCTCACCCACCGTCGCGTTCGTCTGCGTCCAGAACGCCGGGCGGAGCCAGATGGCCTACGCCTTCGCGCGGAGAAACCTCGACGAACGCGAACTCGACGCGACCGTCCTCACGGGCGGGACGCGCCCCGCCGACGGCGTCCACGGGAACGTCGTCGAGTCGATGGCCGAACTCGGAATCGACCTCTCCGACCGCACGCCGCGGGAAGTCACGGTCGAGGAACTGTCCGACGCGGACTACGTCGTCACCATGGGGTGTTCCGCCGAGGACGTCTGCCCCGCCGGGTGGGGCGGCGAGAACCGCGATTGGGGACTCGACGACCCGCACGGCGAGGGGCCGGAGAAGACGGCGGAGATACGCGACGAGATACGCCGCCGCGTCGGGGCGTTCTTCGACGAACTCGAAGCGGAGGCGGACGGCGAGGCGAACGCCGCCGAGGGACGGTAGGCGGTTCGGCCGGGGCGGACACGCCGTGCGGCGCAGTTCCACGCCAACCTATTGGTCGTCCCTCCCGGACATCTCGGTGATGTACCTCGGAGACGAAGCGTGGCCCGACCTCGAAACGTACTTCGAGGAGGAATCGCTCGCGTTGGTCCCGACTGGGTCCACGGAACAGCACGGTCCGCACCTGCCGGAGGCAACGGACCACCTCATCGCGGAGGCGTTCGCCCGGGAAGCCGCCGAGCGAACGGGCTACCTCTGCACGCCGACGATAAACGTCGGCGTCAGCGGTCACCACCGGCAGTTCCACGGGACGATGTGGGTCGACCCGCCGGCGTTCCGCGAGTACGTCGAGTCGCTGACGCGGAACCTCACGGAACACGGCATCGACCGGGTGATATACGTCAACGCCCACGGCGGGAACGTCCCCCACCTCCGGGAGGTGGGCGCGCGCCTCCGGCAGGACGAGACGGCGTTCGCCATCGAGTGGATGTGGAACGAGAGCATCCCTGACCTCGTGGACGAGTTGTTCGAGCAGAACGGACCGCACGGCGGACCGAAGGAGACGGCGATGATCCAGCACCTCCGCTCGGAGTTGGTCCACGACGACCGACTGGAGGAGGCGAGAGACGGCGGGATTCCGAGCGTCGATGCGGCCGGGACCGTAAAGCACGGGTCGCGGACGTTCTACGACGCCGCCGATAACACCGAAAACGGCGTCCTCGGCGACCAGACCGACGCGACGGCGGAGAAGGGCGAGGAGATGTTCGAGGCCGCGAGCGACCAACTCGTCGAACTCTGCGAGTGGGTCGCCGCGCGGGAGTTCGAGGAGTTGCTGCCGGAACCGCACGTGTAGCCGCCGGAGAACGTCCGCGCGGCGGGGCGAACTACCGCCCGAACGCCTCCTCCTCGCGCTTGCGGAGTTCGATGCGGCGTATCTTTCCGCTCGACGTCTTCGGGAGTTCCTCGACGAACTCCACCCGGCGCGGGTACTTGTACGGGGCCGTCTCCTCCTTCATGAACTCCTGAATCTCGGTCGCCAACTCGTCGGACGCGTCGTACCCCTCCGCGAGGACGACGTACGCCTTCACCACGTCGCCGCGTTCCTCGTGCGGCGAGGCGACGGCGGCCGCCTCGGCGACCGAGGGGTGCGAGACGAGGGCGTCCTCCACCTCGAACGGGCCGATTCGGTAGCCCGCCGAGATGATGATGTCGTCGGCGCGCCCCTCGAAGAAGAAGTAGCCGTCCCCGTCGCGGGAGGCCAAATCGCCCGTCCGGTAGTAGTCGCCCGCGAACGTCTCGCGGTCCAGGTCCTCGCGTTCGAAGTAGCCGTCGAAGATGCCCGGGCAGCCCACGGGGACGGCGATTTCGCCGATGTCGCTCGCGCCGAGTTCCTCCCCGTCGTCGTCGATTATCGTCGTGCCGAGGCCGGGCGTCGGCTTGCCCATGCTCCCGGGCTTCACGTCGATCCCGGGGTAGTTGGAGACGAGAGCCACCGTCTCCGTCTGGCCGTACCCGTCGCGCGGCGTCACGCCGAACGCGGATTCGAGGGCCTCGATGGGTTCGCGGTTCAGCGGTTCGCCCGCGGAGAGGGCCGCCCGGAGGTCGATGTCGAACGCCGAGAGGTCCGCCTGCGCGAACATCCGGTACTGCGTCGGGACGGCGCAGAGGCGGGTGACGCCCTCCTCCTGCATCACCGAGAGGAACGTCTCGGGGTCGAACTCGCCGTCGTAGAGCAACTGCGTCGCCCCCGTCGTGAGTCCGACGCCGACGGGACTCCAGAACCACTTGGCCCACCCGGTTCCGGTCGTCGCCCACAGGAGTTCGTCGTCGAGGGTCGGCGCGTCGGACTCCTCGAACCCCGGCGCGACGACGCCGTCGGCGGTGACGCCCCACCAGTACGGCGCGTTCACGAGTTCGAAACACCGCATCCACCGGTGGCGGTGCATCACCGGTTTCGGCTGACCCGTCGTCCCCGACGTGTAGTTGATGGACATCGGGTCCTCGGCGCGGAGTTCCGGCCCCTCGTGCGTCTCCGGTCGCCCGTCGACCGACTCGTCGAAGGAGTCCCACCCGTCGGGATTTCCGTCGGGCGCCCCGACGTCGTCCCCCTCGCTATCGCTCGTGGGACCCCCGCCGACGCAGACGAACGTCGAGAGGGGCGTCTCCTCGCGGACGGCGTCGACCATCCCGACGAGAGAGTCGTGGGCGACGACGGCCGTCGCGTCGCAGTCGGACGCCCGATAGGCGATGTCCTTCGGTTTGAGCATCGACGAACACGGGACGAGCAACGCGCCGCGCTTCAGCGCGCCGAGTTGAATCGCGAACACGTCCGGATGTCGCGGCAGGAGGTGCAACACCCGGTCGCCCGGGCCGACGCCCGCCGCCTCCAACGCGTTCGCGAACCGGTTCGCGTCCCGCCGCAGGTCGTCGTACGTTCGCTCCTCGCGGACGCCGTCGGAATCTCTGAACCGAAGCGCGACCCGGTCGCCGAACGAGTCCGCGTGCGACTCGACGACCGCCGGGAGGTTGTAGTCGGCGGGGACGTCCCACTCGAACGATGCTATCGCGGCCTCGTAGTCTGCGGTCATGGTGACTCGTCTCGCAGAAACATAATAATTGTTAGTGCGTTTTGTGGTGAGAACGACCGCCTCCCGACGCCTCACCGACCGGGGGCGGCCGAACTCGCCCGGCGACGAGGTTCCGGCGGTCCGAACCGCCTCCCGTGACTTCTTTGCTGAGGCCAGAGACGGTAGCGATACGCATGGAGTACACGACGCTCGGCGACACGGGAATGGAGGTGTCGAGAATCTGTCTCGGTTGCATGAGTTTCGGAAGCAGCGACTGGCGCGACTGGGTGTTGGACGAGGAGGAGGGGAAGGAACTCGTCGAACGTGCCCTCGAACTCGGAATCAACTTCTTCGACACCGCCAACATGTACTCCGAGGGCGAGTCCGAACGCGTCCTCGGGGAGGCGTTGGAGGGCCGCCGCGACGAGGCGGTGGTGGCGACGAAGGTGTACTTCCAGATGGACGAGGAGAACCCCAACTCGGGCGGCCTCTCCCGGAAGGCCATCGAACAGGAGTTGGACAACTCCCTCGAACGGTTGGGGATGGACGCCGTGGACCTCCTGCAGATTCACCGCTACGACGACGACACGCCGATGGAGACGACGCTCCGCGCGTTGGACGACGCCGTCCGCCGCGGGAAGGCGCGGTATATCGGCGCGTCGTCGATGTGGGCCCACCAGTTCGCCGACGCCCTCCACACCGCCGACAGCCTCGGACTCGAACGGTTCGCGACGATGCAGAACCACTACAACGTGCAGTACCGCGAGGAGGAACGCGAGATGCTCCCCCTCTGCGAGAAGGAGAACGTCGGCGTCATCCCGTGGTCGCCCCTCGCGCGGGGGTGGGTCGCCCGGCCCCACGAGGAGGCGCGGTCCACCACGCGCGGGGAGTCCGACGAGTACGCCCACGAACACCCCTACCTCGAAGGCGGCGGCCGCGAGGTGAACGAACGCGTGCAGGAACTCGCGGAAGAGAAGGGCGTGAAGATGGCCCAGATAGGCCTCGCGTGGTTGTTTCGCAAAGACTGGGTGGACGCGCCCATCGTCGGCACGACGAGCGTCGAACACCTCGAAGACGCCGTCGAAGCCCTCGATATCGACCTCTCCGAGTCGGATACGGAGTACCTCGAAGAGCCGTACGAACCGGTCCGCGTCTCCGGACACGACTGAGGCGGGCAACCGCCCCGTTCGCCGACCCGCCGCGGCCGAACCGCCGTTCTACGCGAGTTCCGCCAGCGCTCGGTCCACGAGCCCCGAGTCGTACGTCCAGACGCCGTAGAACGTCTCGTCCGTGCGCTGTTCCGCGACCAGCGCGTTCTTCGGGCCGTCGTTCCCGCCCCCGTCGAAGACGACAAACCAGTGTCGCCCGAACTCCGCTTCCGACCCGACGTGGAGCGTCAGCCCCGACTCCGCGACGCCGTCGTCGCTCGCGTCGTCGTCCGTCCCGTCGTCACCGGCGCGGTAGACGTGGACGTCGAGGTCCGTCTCTGCGGCCATCCGCCGGTAGAGAGACCGTTGGGCTCGAAACGCCGACCGCGACTGAAACCCGACGTGGAGCCTCCCCCGCCCCGTCCGCCACGCGCGGTCCTCGAACTCCCGGGTGGTCGCGAGGAGTTGTCGCCGCGACAGCGAGGCGAACACCGTGTCGTCCAACAGTTCGACCAGCGCCCGGTACTCCGGCGAGAGGTCCGTCGCGTCGTACGGGCGCCGTATCGGCGGCCAAAGGAACGTTCGGAGGCTCTCGACGGAGACTGCTCCGAGGAACCGCCCGCCGTCGAAGATGGTGACGAACGGGTCGGGACCGCCCGGCGGGACGTCGCGGTACTCCATCTCGACGTTCTGCGCGTCGAACTGCGCCGGCAGGTCGCCCTCCTCCGGCGCGTAGTACACGGCGCTCTTTCGGCGCTTCTCCGCCTCCTCGATGACGAACTGGAGCGTCAACGCGAACCGCTCGCCCCCGTCGCCCGTTCGTACCGATAGCTGAGCCGGATCGCGTCGCGGACGGGTTCGGCGAGCGACGGGAGTCGGACGTCGCCGTCGGCTTCGTCGTACGCGACGAGTCCGCGGTCCGCCAGCATCGGGAGGTGGATGTGGTGGAGCGACAGGAGAACCTTCTCCCGTTCGTCGGCCCCGACGACGCCGCGCTCCGCGGTTCGCCACCCGAGGAGCGTGTCGGCGAGCTCCTCCACCGTCGTCCGACGCTCGTCCAAGAGTAGCCACAGCGTCCGCCGCCTCGTGGCGTCCGCGAGCGCGTCGAACAGCTCGTCCGGCGGCGGAGCGTCGATCGCGGAGTCGTAGTCCCACCGCTCGAAGTCCGGACGGGCTCTGTCGGCGTCGTTCGTGTCTGTCATGAGTGCCACCGACTCCGAGAGACGGAGTTATGGCATAACTTGCCGTGATAGATATTCACATTTATGGTCGGCGGAGGAGGCGTGGACGAACGAACAGTTTTCCGGCTGCGAGCGGCGAATTTCGCCCGCTTCGGTCGGCGTCGCTGCGGCGAACGGGTCAGTCGTCCGCCGAGAGCGACGCTCCGCCCGTCGGCGTCGAACTGAGGCGTCTGACCGCCCGCGAGGCGACGACGGCGATGGCGACTTCCGAGAGGCCGACGGCGAGGAACGCCGCGAGGTAGCCCGCGGTGCTGGTGGCGACGCCGCCGACGACGAACCCCGCGAGGAAGCCGAGACTGCCGAAGATGTTGAACCCGCCGAGGGCCGCCCCGCGTTCCTCCGGCGCGGCCACGTCGGCGACCAGCGCCATCGTCGCCGGCGAGACGAGTGCGCCGAAGACGCCGACGACGACCATCCCGGCGACGGCGAGTTCGAGCGTCGGCGCGAGTCCGACGCCGACGATGGCGAACCCGAAGCAGAGCGACCCGACGACGACCGGAACGAACCGCCCGACGCGGTCCGAGAGGACCCCCGCGGGGTACTGCAACAGCGCGAAGGGGAAGAAGAACGCCGCCAGCGCGAGTCCCGCGCCGAACGCGTCGAGGCCGAACGTCTCCCGGAAGTAGTAGACGCCGACGAGGGCGAAGAAGCCCGCCGTCATGCGGTCGATGAACCCGAAGGCGTACGGGACGGCGAGCGCCGGTTTCTCGCTCAGACGCGAGAGCGCGGGCCCCACCTGGAGTCGAACGCCGTCGGGCGTCCGGTCGGGGGCGCTGGCGACGAGCGCGGCGGCGACGACGAGGAGGGCGGCCGCGCCGTACAGCGGGTACAGCGGGTCGATGTCAGCGAGTCGCCCGCCGACGACGGAGCCCAGCGCCGCCCCGAGGCCGATGGCGATGCCCGCCGCGCCCATGTTGCGCCCGTTGCCGCCCGCGAGGTCGGCCAGCGCCGTCATCGACAGCGAGAACGCGCCGATGGTCATCGCGCCGCCGAGGGCGCGGATCAGGAGCACAGCGGCGAACGAGAGCCCGAGGGAGGGCGCGGCCGCGAGAAGGAGATAGCCGCCCGCGCCGCCGAGTGCCCCGAGGACGACCAGCGGTCTGCGGCGTCCGAGGGCGTCGCTCGCCGCCCCCCAGACGCCGGCGAAGAGCACGAACGCCGCGAACTCGGCGACGAGGAACCACATGCCCGCGTTCACGTCCCCCCCGCCGCCGAGGGCGACGACGAGGTCGGACACGCCGGGGTAGACGAGCACCTGCGAGACCAACACCGCCCACACCGCGAGCGCCAGACGCGCACGTTCGCCGCGTCGTCCGTCCATACTCGTCACTTAGCGTCGTCGGACAAAAGCCGGTCGTTGTATTCGCGGCACGCACCAGAACCCCTTTTTTCCGCAGACGCCTAGCCGGGGTATGTTCGACGGAGGCGGAACGTCCAGACGGGAGTTCGTGAAGGCCGCCGTCGCCGTCGGCGGGGCGTCCGCGCTCTCGGCCTGCATGAACCGCGCCGAGGAGGAGGGGGGAGAGCCGATTCCGAAGGGGACGACCGACGCCGACTCGCTCCCGTCCAGACAGCACGCGTGGAACGACTTCGTCCGACGGGACGACGACGGCAACGTCGAGTTGCCGCGCCATCAGGTGCTCCTCTACCTGACGCTCCCCGGCGAGGGTCCGCCGAGCGACGACGACCGACGGACCGTCGAGTCCGTCCTCGCCACCCTCGACGAGGCGTACGAACGGAGCAACGAGGGCGTCATCTACTCTGTCGCCTACTCGCCGCGGTACTTCTCGCGGTTCGAAGCGCCCCTGCCGGAGAGCATCGACCTGCCCGAACCGCGCGCGCTCTCGTCGTTCGAGACGCCGGAGTTCGACCGGCAGGACGCCCTCGTCCACCTCGCCTCCGACCGCGCGGACGCCGTTCTCGAAGCCGAGCAAGCCCTCCGCGGCGAGTCCGACGCCAACGGAATCGAGATGCGGTCGGCGCTGACGGACGTGTTCACCGTCGATTCGCGCCGGACGGGGTTCGTCGGGCCGGGGATGCCCGCCGAGAGGCAGGACGGCCTGAAGGGAATCCCGGACACGAACCCCGTCCCGGAGGAGGCGCCGCTCTTCATGGGCTTTAAAGCCGGGTTCGCGAAGACGCAGGCGACAGAAGACTACGTCACCATCGAGTCGGGACCGTTCGCGGGCGGGACGACGAAGCACGTCGCCAACATCCGCCAACGCCTGCAGGACTGGTACGTCGAACAGGACTTCGACGAGCGAGTGTCGGAGATGTTCTCGCCCGTCCACGCCCGGAAGGGACTCGTCGAGGGCGTCGGCGAGAACCTCGGGAACGACAGCGGGGTGACGACGGAGATACGCAACGCCATCCGCGACCACGCGATGGAGTTCGGCCGCGTCGGCCACGCCCAGAAGGCCGCGCGGGCGAACCGCGACGCCGAGGGGAACGTCCGCATCCTGCGCCGACACTTCGAGTCCACCGACGACAACACCGCCAGCCTCCACTTCCCGACGCTCCAGCGTCGGATGTCCGACTTCGAGGAGGTGCGGGCGGCGATGAACGGCGACGACCTGACGGACATCCCCACCATCCGCCAGCGAGTGAACAACGGCATCTTGGAGTACATCTTCGTCAAGCGGCGGGGGAACTTCCTCGTCCCGCCGCGGGAACTCAGGTCGCTCCCGACACCGACGGGCGAGGCGCCCGGACTCGACGGGTGACGGCTCGGCCGAGAGCGCGCGAAAAAGGTTCCGCGAACCGCGTCAGTCCAGCAGCGAGACGTTGTCTCTGAGGTCGGTCTCGATGGCTTCGAGCGTCCGGCCCTTCGTCTCGGGGACGAACCGCTGGACGAACACCAACCCGACGAGGCTACAGAGTCCGAACAGCCAGAACGTCGAGGGCGTCCCGATGCTGGCCCGCAGTACGGGGAAGGTCAGCGACACGAGGAGGTTCGCGCCCCAGTTCGCGACGGTGACGGTCCCCATCGCGGACCCGCGGACGGCGAGCGGGTATATCTCGGAGATGAGCAGCCAGAACACGGGACCCAGCCCGATGGCGAAGAACGCCACGAACAGCATCAGGCTTATCGTCGCCACGATTCCGAGCACGTCGCCGAACCCGGGGAGGTAGAACACGGTCCCGAGGATGGCGAGCGTGACGACCATCCCGCCGACGCCGACGAGGAGCAGTCGCCGCCGACCGACGCGGTCCACCAAGGCGATGGCGACGATGGTCATCACGACGTTGATCGTCCCGATGCCGACCGTCGCGAGGATGGACGTGACGCCCCCGAAGCCGGTCGATTCGAGGATGGTGGGGGCGTAGTAGATGACCGCGTTGATGCCGGTTATCTGCTGGAGGACCGCCAGTCCCAGACCGACCACGAGCGCCGGGCGGAGCCACGGTTCCAACAGGTCGCGGAGTCCGCTGTCGGACTGTTTGTTCACGGTCTCTGCGATCTCTTCGAGTTCCGTGTCGACGTCCTCCTCGCGGGTCCGTTCGAGGACGGCCCGCGCCTCGTCCTTCCGGCCGTGTTCGAAGAGCCAACGCGGGCTCTCGGGCATCTTCAGGATCCCGACGCCGAGCACGACGGCCGGAACCATCCCCGCGCCGAGCATCCAACGCCACGCGCCGGCGTCGGCGAACGCGAAGTTGACGAAGTACGACAGCAGGATGCCCGTCGTCACCATGAGTTGGTTCAGCGACGTGAGCGCCCCGCGGATGCTGGGCGGGGCGATCTCGGAGATGTACAGGGGGCCGACGATGGAGGCGAAGCCGATGGCCACGCCGTCTATCAGTCGCCCGGCGACCAACACGGGGACGTTCGGAGCCACGGCCATCGTGAACGACCCAAGGAAGAAGACGACCGCCGCGATGAGGATGAGTCGCCGTCGTCCGAGTCTGTCCGCCAACTGCCCGCCGACCGCCGCGCCGGCGGCCGCACCGGCCATCGCTCCGCTGACGATGATACCCTCGACGAGAGGAGACATCGTGAAGGTGTCTTGGATGAACAGGAACGCGCCCGAGATGATGCCGGTGTCGAATCCGAACAGTAGTCCATTCAGAGCGGCCAACGCGGAGACGACGTAGACGAACCGGTCGCCGTCCCCGCGTACGACCTCGCGTATGGTAGCTGTAGACATCTCTGAAGAATAACTCGCTTGCGTGTAAAAAATATCCCGTAATTCTCAGAGACAGCAGTGCCGTGGCTCTGACTGGCGACGGTGTGACCGAGGCCCGTTCACTCCCGATTTCGGACGAACGTCACCGGACAGGGGGCTTCGAGCATCACCTCCTGCGCCACGCTTCCGAATATCGCTTTGCCCGCCGGGGACCGCCGACGGCCGCCGACGACCACGCGGTCGGCTCCGACTTCCTCCGCGATGGCGACGATTCCCTCGCCGCTCGTTCCGGTCGTCGCGCGGGGCTCGCAGTCGATTCCGTCCCGCTCTAACCGCTCGATCACCTCCCGAGCGACGGTCATCCGAGACGCCAGTTCGTCGGGGTCGATGTCCTCGCCCTCCGCGTCGAGCAGTTGTTCGACGGCGTCCCTGTAGGAACCCTTATCGAAGACGTGCGCGACGACGACCGTCGCGTCGCACGGCGCGGCTATCTCCCCGACGGCATCGACGAGGGCGTCGATGCGGGCGTCGTCGCGTCCGCCCACGCCGAGGAGAACCGTTTCGAGTCCCGTCGCGTCCGTGCGGTCTGCCGTATCTGCGCTCATCTCGTTCGACCGATGACAGCCGGGGCGTAAAGAACTTCTCGCGAACTTACTATGATTATAGTAATTATTCGGCGGTGGCTCGCGCGTCCCGCCTTCGGGGTCGCGTCCCCCTCAGAGTTTGCTGTCGATGGCCGACGAGACGGCGTCGTAGCCGTAGGAATCGAGCGCTTGGCCGTCGACGACGACGGTGGGCGTCGAACTGTACCCCTTGTCCACGGCGCGTTGGCGGTCGGCCTCGACGACCGGCCGGTAGGTGTCCTGTTCGACGGCGGCCATGACCTGACAGCCGTTCACGCTGCGGTCCTCCGCCAAGTCGTGGACGAGTTGGTAGCCCGAACTCGTGAGCTTGTCCTGATTCTCGAAGATGGCGTGGGCGTAGTCGAAGAACGTCTCGGCGTCCGTCCGGTCTTGGACGGCCCGCGCGGCGATAGCGCCGCCCCACGACCACTGCTCGTTGACGGGAAGCGGGAAGTCGAAGAAGCGGTACCGGATGTCGCCCGAGGAGATGTAGTCTTCGCGTATCTTCGGGAAAACCTCCGTGCTGTAGGTCGCGCAGTGAGGGCACGCGAAGTCCTCGTAGGCGTCCACCGTCACGGACGCGTCGTCGGGTCCGAGCGCCGGACGCGGGAGCTGTTGGACCGTCTGTTGCTCTCCGACGTCACAGGAGGGTTTCGAACCGCCCGAGGAACCGGGGAGACTTCCGAGGCAACCGGCCGTGGCGGCGAGTGCGCCACCCGTCGCGGCGAGGAGGGCACGTCGGCTCGTTCGCATACCCGACAGGAGGGTGTCCCGGTATTTAGGACCACCGAGGCGGCGCGAGCTACTCCTTTACGTCCGGCGCGCGCACTCACAACTATGCCTGTCGTTAACTACCGAGGGAAGGAGATAGAGTGCGAACGCGGGGCCGTCCTGCGCGACGTTCTCCTCGACGCCGGCGAGACGCCGCACAACGGGCGGTCTCGGCTCCTCAACTGCCGCGGCCACGCGACGTGCGGGACGTGCGCCGTCGCCGTCGAGGGCGAGGTGTCCGACCCGGGGACCAGAGAGCGCGGGCGTCTGTCCGCGCCGCCGCACGACGCGGATTCGGGCCTGAGACTCGCCTGCCGGACGCGGGTTCTGGGCGACGTGACGGTGACGAAGCACCCCGGGTTCTGGGGGCAGAACGTCGAGACGCCCGCGGACGGAGACGACGCGCCGCGGTGAGCCGGGCCGTACTCGCTCGTCACGGCAGCGTCCGGTCGCGCCACGCGAGGATGTCGTCTCGGTCGCGCGTGTCGTCCGGGAGGTCCGAGAAGGGGAACCACTCCGCCGCGGAGATTTCGCCGTCCGGGTCGCACACCGAGAGGTCGAGTTCGGTCGCCGCCGCGGCGAAGACGGGGAGGACGCCCCACGTCGAGTGGTCCTCGCACTCGATGTCGATGCGGTTCGCCATGGCGAGGCCGCGGTAGTCCGCGGAGACGCCCGCCTCCTCGGCGAGTTCTCGCTCCGCCGCCTCGCGGTACGTCTCCCCGTCGCGCAGTTCGCCCCCGGGGAGCACCCACATATCGACGCCCTCGTGTCTGACGAGGAGCAGTTCGTCGCCGTCGCGGTGGACGATGGTCTGTGCGCCGTACGGCGCGCCGGTGGCCTTCACCCGCCGCGCGAGCGTCCGGAACCGCTCTCTGGTGACGTGCCGCGCGTGCGTCCGCTGGATGAACCCCGAGTGGCGCTCTCGGAGTCGGTGGTACGCCTGTTCGGCCCGTTGGGCGGCTTCGTCCGCGAGAAACCAGAGGTCGTCGACCGTCATCTGTCGTCGAGCGAATATCGAGGGACCGCCGGACTCCGTGCGGTTCTGTCGGGCGGGCGGGTTTCTCGGGCGTCCGTGGCGTTCATGGCGGCGATTCGACCCCACGAGTAAAGGTAGCTTCGTTCGGGGAAAGACGCCGATTCTCACGTCGCCGACCCCGCCGGACGGACGGGAGCAGTCGGTGAATCAGTCCACTTTTGAGCGTCCGGAGCGACCGTTCGGCCATGTCCTTCGAAAAGGAAGACACGGTCGTCCTGCACGACAAACACAGCGAGTTCGACGGCGAGGTCGGGACCATCACGCAGGTCGTCGAGACGATGTTCGGCGACCCGACGTACACCGTGAGCTTCGACGACGGACAGGAGGTCGGCATCTCCGAAGACCAGCTCGAAGCGGCCGACGAAGACGAGGAATAAGCGGGCTTTTCCCCGCGCGGTGCGAATCGGCGACGAAGAATGCCGCGCGTCCCGTTCCACTACGTAGACCTGCGTACGTTCTGTTACGCGACCGAAGACGAGAAGCGCGTCGAGGATGCGCTTCGGACGTTCCTCCCCGAGGAGTTCGAGGTCGAACGCACCGTCAGCACCGGCCACCACGGCGACCGCATCATCGTCTTCTCGGCCCGCGTCGAGAACGCCGACGAAGTCCGCCACGTCCTCGCGCGCATCTCGGAACTGCCCGACTTCGAGGGACTCCTCGACGAGTTGGACGACCGGGTGACCGAGAACTGCGAGCTGTTCATGCGGTTGGACAAACAGGCCGCGTTCAAGGGCGACGTCCGCCGGGGCGGGGGACTCACGCTCCGCGCGAAAGTCGAAGCCTACCCGGCGAAGAAGGAGACCGCCGTCGAGAGCGCCCGCGAGGCGCTTCAACAGGCCTCGGAGTTGGACCTCGAGTGACTACTCGTCGCGCCACTTGATGGAGCACCCCTGCGAGGGCGTCTCCTCGATAGGTATCTCCTCGTCGGCCAACACCGCCTCGACGGCCGTCCGCATCTCGTAGTCTGTCGGGTCCTCGTCGGGACTCATCGCGTCGTCGATGCGCGAGTGGAAGACCAACTCGAACCCCTCGTCCGTGCGTTCGAAGAGGAACGGGTCGGGCGTGCAGACGGCCCCGTACTCCCGGGCGACGTCTTGGGACTCGTCGCGGAGGTAGGCGGTGAAGCGAACCTCCCTCTCGTCCACCCGTTCGCGCATCGCCTCGTAGGAGTCGTCGGGGTACTCCTCCTCGTCGTTCGGGTTGATACCGACGACGGCGAGTCCGTCGTACGACTCGGCGAGGTGGTTCAACTCCTCGCGCTTCGCCTCCGCGTACGGACAGTGGTTACACGTGAACACGACGAGCAACGCCGCCGCGTCGGCGAAGGAGTCGAGCGCGTACGTCTCCCCGTCCGCGGCCGGGAGCGAGAAGAAGGGCGCTTCGTCCCCGTGCGACAGTTCGGAGTCTGACTGCATCAACACCATGCGCGGGAGTTCGCGCGCCGCGCAAAAAGTCGTTGCCGCTCTCCGTCCCGCGAGGGGGCGTCACTCGACGCTGACGAGGTAGATAGAGACGAGGGCGAGGCCGATTCCGAGCACCTTGCGGGCGGTGAGCGACTCGTTCAGGAAGGCGATGCCGATGACGGAGCTGAGGACGAGAAACATCCCGAAGACGGGCGAGACGATGCTCACCGGCCCCATCGACAGCGCGCGGTAGTACGCGAGGATGCCGACGGTGAGACAGACGCCCGCGGCGAGGACGAACTTCGCCTTCGGGTGCGAGACGTAGGCGACGGCGTTGCTGTCGTTGTAGACGACGACGCCCAACGTCACGGCGACCAGTACCGTGTTCGCCATCAACGCCGCCACGTTGCTCGGTATCTTCGGCGAACCGGTCGTCGCGACGCTCATAAGCGGCGCGACGAGCGAGTAGGCGGCGAGGGCGAGAACGGCCCACAGCATGTAGTTCATCGACCGAATCGTATCCTCTCGCCGGAGTTTACCGTTTCGAAGCGCCTCGATGGTATTTTGAGATATATTCGGTCGTATTTCGAGATATAGTGTATACACGTCCTGAAAATGATCAATTAGGGACTCATACTTATATAAAATGAGCGTGTACACGCACGTATGTCAGAAACAGAAACTCCCTCGGTCCTGCCGTACACGTGGGACGACCCGAGCGTCTGTCCGTTCTGCACGACCGAGTTAGAGAACCCCGGCGAGGGGTTCATGATCCACCTGCGGGAGAGTTCCGTCTGCGAACGCGGGTTCGACGAGTGGCGGAACTCGGTCACGAACGACATCGGCGGCGAGTGGTCCGGCTAGCGCGCCGAAACGTCGAAACGCCGCTTTTTTCACTCGATTCCCGGCGTGAGGCCGAGCTGACTCGCCATCGTCGCGGCGTCGGTGCTGTTCCACTCTTCGACGCACCGGCCGTCTTCGAACCGCGCTTCGACGAGTCCCCACAGTTCGATTCGCTCGCCGGTGGCGGGGATGTCGCCGTCGGGACTCCGAAGCGTTCCGTCGTGCGTGCCGCGGACGGCGTACCGCCCGTAGACTACGTCGTCGGACGCTCGGACGTCGCACAGTTCGAGCTCGAAGTCGGAGAACGCGTCGTGGTACCGCCGAGCGAACTCCTTGACCGCCTCGACGCCTTCGAGGACGTCCGGTTCCGTCTGCGTGTGCAGTCTAATTTCCTCGGCGTAGGCGTCGTCAGCGACGTCGTAGTCCCGTTCGTTCCAGAACTCTCGGGCGACGCGCTCGAACGTTCGTCGGTTCTCGACTGCAGAGGAGGAAGTAGTTGCCATCTCGAAACACCGAGTATCCGATACGACGCGCAGAATAGTGAAGATAGTTGCGAGCGCGCCGGATTTTCGGGGTTTGCTGACGGTGCGTCGCCGTCAGTCGTCGCCCGTCGGCGCGGGGGCCGCGACCGACGGCGGCGCAGTTCGGAGCGTCAGGCGGACGAGGGCGATACAGAGGAGGGCGCTGCCCGAGACGATACCGAACGCGACGGCGACGCCAGTGGCGTCGATGATGTACCCGAACGCGGGCGGCGCGACGGCGCCGCCGAGCGAGATGCCGACGGTCACGAGGGCGAAGTTCTTCCCGAGGTCGCTCCGCACGGAGAGGCGGTCCGCGAGCGTCGAACGCGCGGGGCGGGAGACGCTGATGGTGCCGCTGAACGGCAACACGAGGACGAGACCGGCGAGGGGGAGCGACAGCGTCGCCAGCGCCGCCGCGACGACCGCCAGCGCCGCGTACCCGCCGTACGCCACCGCCGGCGGTCCCATGCGATCCGTCAGTGACCCGCCGAAGAGGATGAGTACCGCGCCGACGACGAGCATCCCGGAGACGAGGAGGTTCGCCGTCCCGTCGGCGACGCCGTAGCCCGCGGTCAAAAGCTGCGGCGTGTACGTTCGGATGCACCACGCCGCCGCCGAGGTGACGAAGGCGAGGACGGTCAACCCGAGGATGCCCGTCGAACGTACGAGGGCGCGGCCCGCCGCCGCGACGCGACCGGGAACCGACCGGAGCGCGGGCCGTTCGGTCGCGCGGTCCGCCGGGGCTGGGCGCTTGATGTCGTCGGCCAGTCCGCGAATCGCGGCCAAAGCGAGGAGAGTGTAGCCGAGGCCCACGGCGGCGAGAGCGCCGACGGCGTAGCGCCACGACAGCGAGAGCGCGGAGGTGACCCCGACGACGGCGTACGGGGCGGCGAGTCCGGCCTCCCCGCCGAACGCGTGCGCGCTGTAGGCTCTCCCCCGCGACTCGTCGGAGGAGGCGACGGCCAACAGGGGGTAGTGGGCGGGGTGGTGGCCGGCGACGCCGACGCCGAGAACCACCTGCGCGGCGAGGAGCCACTCGTAGGAGGGTGCCAGCGCCGTCGTCGCGGTGCCGAGCGTTCCGAAGACGAGCGACGCGACGAGGACGAGCGTTCGGCTGTGGCTATCCGAGACGTAGCCGAACGGAAGTTGCAAGAGGAGCACCACCGGCCTGCGGGACGCCGATTGCGAGCCCTATCGCGGCGATGCCCACGTCGAACCGCGCCGCGAGGACGCCAACGAGGGGGGCCAAAAGCACCATGTACGCGTGGTTGACGAAGTGCGACCCCGAGACGAGGGCGACCACGCGGCGGCCCTGTTCGTGCGACACGTTCCACCGTCGCGGTCCGACTCCCAAATAGTCGCGGGATGCGGTCAGTCGCGTCGGTCACCCGAACGTCGCGTCGGCGAACGCGCGCAACTCCGTCGCGGTGCCGGTTCCGCCGGTCGCGACGCGGTAGGTGGCGCAGAGGTTTCCGAGCGCCAGCGACTCCTCGGCGGACCATCCGGCGGCCAACGCGCGCGCGAGTCCCGCCGAGAACCGGTCGCCCGCGCCCGTCGTCGTCTCGACGCGGTCCGTCTCCGCGTTCGGAACCGCCGTCGCCTCGGCGTCCCCTCCCTCGCCGCCTCCGACGCCCGCGGCGACGGCCCGGTCTGCGTCGTGGAGGACCGCCAGGCGGAGCGACGCCGCCTCGCGGAGGGCGGCGAGTCGGGCCGCGTCGTCGCCTGACTCCGTCCGGTCGCCCGCCGAGGCCCCCTCGGCGTCCTCCTCGTCGCCCTCGCCCGCCGAACCGTCCGCGTGCGACGCGAGCACGTCGAGTTCCCGGCGGTTGAGGCTCAAAACGACCTCGTTCGACCCCGAGACCGCTCGAAGCGCCTCCAACAGGCCCTCGATTCGCTCGTCGGGGAGGTGACCGAGGGGGCCGGGGTCCACGACGACGAGCGAATCGGTCACCTCCTCAGCCACCGCGTCGAACGCCGCCGGGAGTCCCGGCGCGGACGCCCAGTTGCCGACGTACACCGCGTCGGCGTCGTAGAGGGCCGCGAGCAGTCTGTCCGACCGGAGGACCGCCCCCGACCACGATTCGAGATCGTCGGACTCGGCGACGAGCATCAGGTCGCTCTCCTCGAAGCGGAGGACGTCGACCTCCGATGGCGACCCGAACGACACCGCCTCTATCGCCGGGTCGAGGCGTTCGAACACCTCGTGGTCGAGGTGGCCGAGGAGGGTCGCGTCGTCGCCGAGCGCGGCGGTCTGCCGGGCGGCGTTGACCGCCTGTCCGCCGGGTTCGCGCGCGGCGCGTCGCCGTCGAAGCGACCCCGCGCCGCCCTCGACGGCCCGGACGAACGCCTCCCGCGAGGCGACGTCCTCGTCGCCGGATCGGAGTTCGTAGTGGTCGTCCACGCTGCCGTCGGGGAGACAGCAGACCGAAACGGGGTCGAGGTCGGCGAGGCGCGCCGCGACGTTCTCGTACGGTCGTGTCACGGCGCGGATATCGGTCGCGCCGATGAAAAGCGCGCGGGCGGCCGGGGTGGGGTCGCTCGGTCACCCGACCCAGACGGCCGTGAACGCCTCGAAGAAGTCCTCGCCCGTGTCGAGGAGGGCGTAGTCCGCCCGCAGGTCGCGCGCCCGTTCGGCGACGGCGTCGGTGTGTTCCGCCAGTCTGTTCCGGTACCGCCGGGCCGACGACCCGCCGAAGTACGACCGCCGCGTCTCGTGGGACTCGGGGTCCTCGAAGATGGTGTCGCCGGTCGCGCCGGGGTCGAGTTCGTCCGGCGCGAGGACGTTGACGAGGAGTACGTCGTTGTCGCCGAGGGCGGCGACGGTTTCGGCCACCTCCTCGGGGTCCACGAGGAAGTCGCTGACAAGGACGACGAGCGACCGCGAGCGGATGGTGTCGGCGTACTCCTCGGCGGCGGCGGCGAGTTCCGCCCCGCCGTCGAGCGTCGTCTCGTTCAACCGGTCTATCACGGAGAGGAGTTCGCCGCGGTTCGACCGCCCGGCGTCGAGGCGGTACGGCCCGTCGCGGACGGTCGAAAAGCGGAAGTCGTTGTTCTCCTCGGCGGTGAGGTAGGCGAACCCGAGGCCTATCTTCGCGCCGAACTCGAACTTGTGGGCGTCGCCCTCGCCGTAGTCCATCGACGCCGAGGAGTCGACGAGGACGTGGACGGTGAGGTTTCGCTCCGCCTCGAACTGCTTGATGAAGTACTCCTCCGTCCGCGCGTAGACGCGCCAGTCGATGAGGCGGGTGTCGTCGCCGGGGGCGTACCTGCGGTAGTCGCTGAACGTCAACCCCTCGCCGACGCTCTCGGACTCGGTTTCGCCTTGCAACGGCGAGTCCGACCGCCGCTTCAAGGAGGCGTCGAGGCGCGCGAGTTCGTCGAGGAAGCCGGGGTCGACGGGCATCGTCAGACGTCCGCGAGCAACGCGTTCACCGCCTCGTCGGGCGTGACGCCCTCGCGTTCGGCGCGGAAATCGACGACGATACGGTGTCTGATGACGGGCGGGGCCATCTCCCGGACGTCCTCCCAACTCACGTGCGACCGCCCGGCGAGGAACGCCCGCGCCTTCGCCGCGAGGATCAACGACATGCTCGCGCGGGGACTCGCGCCGTACTCGATGTCGTCCGCGGTTCTGGTCGCGCGGACGAGTTCGACGGCCCTGTCGCGGATATCGTCGGCGACGGGAACCTGCCGGGCGAGCGTCTGCGCCCGGAGGAGTTCGTCTCGGCTCAGGACGCGTTCGACGTTCGGACTCGCCGCGCCCGTCGCGTAGCGGTTCACTATCTCGCTCTCCTCGTCGAACGAGGGGTAATCGACGAGTATCTTCATCAGGAAGCGGTCGGTCTGGGCCTCCGGAAGCGGGTACGTCCCGCCCTGGTCGATGGGGTTCTGCGTCGCGAGGATGAAAAACGGGCTCGGGAGCTCGTAGGTGTCCCCCGCCGCGGTCACCTGTCTCTCCTGCATCGCTTCCAGCAGGGCGGCCTGCGTCTTCGGTGTCGCGCGGTTTATCTCGTCGGCGAGGACGAGGTTCGCGAACACCGGCCCCTTCTCGAAGACGAACTCCCGGCCCCGCTCGGACTCGCGGATTATCTCGGTGCCCGTGATGTCGGAGGGCATCAGGTCGGGCGTGTTCTGTACGCGCGAGAAGGAGAGGTCCGTCACCTCCGCGACGGTGCGAACGAGCGTCGTCTTCCCGAGGCCGGGGTTCGATTCGAGGAGGGCGTTCCCGTCCGCGAGGACGCAGACGAGGAGTCGTTCGACCACGTCCGACTGGCCGACGATGCGCTTGCCGATTTCGCTGCGGACGCGGGAGAGTTTCGCCTGTAGTCTGTCGATGTCGTCGTCAGGATTCATTGTCTTCGTCGTCTCTGTCGTCTCGTATCTGGAGGTTGTACTCGCGGATGAGCTCCGCATCTTCGAGCTGTTCGTCGGGCGCGAACCCGGCCCGTTGGCTCTCCACCGCGTCGCCGGAGAACCCGCCGCTATCGTAGGAGGCGGGCGACCCCGCGCCGCCGCCGGAACCGCTTCCGCCGCCGGTGCCTTCGAGCGTCGCGGTCACCGCCTCGTCCCCCGCCGACACGTCCTCCGCGTCGCCGAGTATCCGGTCGCCGTCCCGCAGGTCCGTCGGGTCGTCGGCGCTGGCGTCGTCCGGCCGTTGTTCGCCGTCCGTGGAGTCGTCGCCGCCGACGCCGACGACCGAATCCGTCAGGTCGAGGTCTACGACGGCGACGTGGACGCTCGCGACGCTGAGAAGAACGACGAGGAGCGTCGTCGTCACGACGCGCCGGGTGCCGACGAGTTCGACGCTCGACGCGTCGCGGAGGCGGTCCAACACGTCCTCGTAGAGGCGGCGGGCCATCTCCGTGTTCGCGCCGTCGTCCAACGCGTCTCTCGCGGTCCGAAGCGCCTCGTTCACCGCGGGGTTCGCCGCCTCGAACTGTTCGACCAGCGGTCTCCGGGCGCGGAGGGCGTACTCGCCGCCGAAGGCGACGACGCCGATTGCGACGCCCAGCACCGACGGGAACGGGAGCGACGCGGGGACGCCGCCGGCGAGGGCCGCGGGGAGAGACACCGCCTCGGGGAGGGCTGCAGGGCGGAAGACGCGGAAGAGGAGGTTCGTCAGGAGGGCGAGGAACGCCGCGTCGACGGCGGCGTACACGACGGCCACCTTCCGCGCCTCGCCGCGGACCTCCGCGAGTGCGGCGGCCATTCGGGCGGCGGACGACTCCGAACCGCCTGCGGGTTCGTCGTCCGTCACCGTCGGCCCGAACCCGGAGTCACCCTCGAACTCGGGGTCCGCGTCGGACTCGCCCGACATCAGGGGCACTCCTCGGGTTTCGGCCCCTGCTCGGACTCGTTCCACTGCCGGCAGACGGTGTCGAGGTCCGACGCCAACCGCTCGTTCTCGGCTTCGAGCGTCGTCACCTCCGTCTCCAACCGGGTCACCGTCTCGTTCAGCCGGCGGTTGTCGCGTTCGAGGTCGGTCACCTCGTCTTCGAGTTCCGCGTTCTCCGCCCGCAGCGTCTCGGCCTCCGTTTCGAGCTCGGAGATGCGCTCGCGGGCGTCTTCGAGGTTCGACCGCGCCTCGTTCAGCTGCTCTCTCTTCCGTTGGAGCTCCGACTCGGTGTTCGCCAGTTCCTCCTCCGTCGCGTTGAGCATCTCCTCGGTCCGTTCGAGTTTCTTCGCCACCTGTCCCACGTCGCCGCGCGTCTGCGAGAGGCTCCGGTTCAACTCGTTGACTCGCTGTCTGAGGGCGCTGACGTTCTCCCTGGCCGCCGACAGCTCGCTCCGTAACTCCGCGTTGCGTTCGCGTAACTGCTCGTTCTCCCGTTCGAGACCGCCCGCCGACGACTGGTAGAACATCGTCGCGCCGACCGTTCCGGTCAACAGCAGACAGACGACGGCGACCAACGCGACGTTCAGCGGGCGACCGATGAAGCTCATGTCAATCCTCCTTCAGCCGTCGTTCCGCTGCGGCGGACTTTAACCCGCCGGTAAACGACCTCTGCGGCGAACAGGAGGGCGGCGAGGAGGAGCGCAACCCACGTCCAGTCCTGTCGAACCGGGCGGACGCGGGTGGACTGCTCGCGGGCGAACTCGGCTATCCGCGCGCCCTCCGAGGGTCGGAACACCTTCCCGCCGGTCCCCGTCGCGAGGCTCTCTAACGCCGGGTCGGGGCCGAATCCGGCGTACTCGGCGCGGTAGTTGGCGGCGTACGTCGCCGACAGCACGTCGTGGTAGCCTGCCTCGTCCGGCGTGACGCTCGCCTCGTAGCGCCCCTCGCTGACCTGTCTGAACTGCGCGCCCTCGGCGGTCGGTCGCTCCTCGCCGCGGACCGTCACCGTCGTCGGCGACCCGACGCGCGTGTCGGAGATGGCCGCGACGCCCGTCGCCTTTCGCTCCGGGTCGCCGACGACGTAGTTCGTCGATTTCGTCAACAGAAGCGAGTCCGGCCGGCTCAGCAGGCCGTCGAGCGTTCCGTCCGGCCCGTAGGCGGTGATCGTTCCGACCCGCCCGAGGCCGTACCGCCACGTCGCGACGGCGGGGGTCCCGTCGTCGGCGGCGACGAGGAAGTCCGCGCCGCGGCGCACCGACACGTCGTTGACCTCGCCCGGGTTCGCCGTGAGTTCGACGCCGGACGTGACGAACGAGTCGGGGTCCACGACGGTGAGGCCGGACCCCTCGTACTGCTTGCTCCCGCCGAACAGGATGCGGAGACGGTTCGTCTCCGTCGCGCGGAAGTAGTTGCCGCCGCCGGACTGCGCGATGGTCCGGAGCTTCTCCTCGTCGGGGTTCTTCCCCGCGCCGACGGCGATGACGCGGACGCCGCGGGCGCGGAGTCGTTGGGCGACGGCCGACGGCGGGCCGACCTTGTCGTGGCCGTCGCTGACGAGAATCACCGTCCCGGGATCCTCGCCGAGCATCTCGCCCGCGCCGCGCAGACCGGCCGCGATGTCCGTCGCGCCGCCGCTTTGCAGTCGCCGCACCCTGTCTTCCAGCGACGCCCGGTTGCTCCCCAGCGACTGGATCGGAGCCACCGCGTACGCGTTGTGGTTGAAGCCGACGATGCCGACGCGGTTCTCGTCGCCGAGTTGGTCGAGGACCGAGAGGGTGACCGCCTTCTGGACGCGCATCCCGCTCTCCGCGCTTCCGGAGACGTCGATGGCGAAGACGAGGTTCGTGCTCCGACTCGCCCCCTCGCCCGTCGAGACGGGGAGCATCGACGCCAGCGACGACCCCTCGTAGCCGCCGTTCTCGAAGGAGTTGCGCCCGCCGACGACGAGGAGGCCGTTCCCGTCGATGACGAACTCCTGTAGGGCGTCCACGTTGCCGGGCGAAGCTCGGCCGCCCGCCGAGGTTCCCTCGGCGACGTTGCCGACGCCCTCGGCCGGAACGTCCTGCAGGACGACGGCGTGGTACGGCGAGAGGTCCTCGGGCACCGACGACGCCGTCTCCACGTCGTACACCTCACTCAGGTACTGCCGGAACGGGTAGTCGCCGGGCGAGACGTACAGAATCGTCGGCTTCTCCACGACGCGAACGGTCTTTCGGAACACGTCGTTCTGCGGGTACACGTCGTCCGCGCCCTCGATTCGCGCGGTGACGCGGTGCGTGCCGGTGCTGTCGAACGTGTGGTCGAACTCGAACGCGCCGGTGCCGTTCTGCACCGTCCGCTCGGCCACCCGTTCGCCGTCCACGGAGACGGTGACCGTCGTCGGGGCGTCCGCGCCCACGTCGTCGACGCTCGCGAGAAACTCGTTCTCGACGCCGACGCTCGTCTTCGAGGGGCCGTTGAGCGCGACGTACCGCTCTCGGTCCGTCGGTTGCGGCGAGACGACGGAGACGGTTGCGTTCAGCGAACGCGCGAGTTCCGCCACCTCGGCGAGACTGCGGCCCTCGGTCACGCGGCCGTCGCTGACGAGGACGACGCTGCCGTTCTCCCGGAGGTTGGCCGCGACGGCGTCGCCGACGGGCGAGGCGTCGCCGCTCCCGATGGTCGTCGCCGTCACGGGCACGCCCGCGCCCTTGATGTCGTTCGTCAGTCGGTCCGTCACCCGCGGCGAGACGGCCGTGCTGTCGGATCGGTCCGCGAGCACAGTCACCCGCGGGTCGCCGGACGTCTCCCGCGAGGCGACGGTGTACGGTCCGGCGGCGGCGAGGACGACGAGGGCGACGACGAGGAGGCGCGTCGCGAAGAACCACCGCCTGCTTCGCTCGGAGGCGGTTCCCGTCGCGCCGCGCCAGACGAGCGCCCAAAGCAGCAGGGCGCAGACGGGGAGTGCGAGGAGGAGAAGCGGCCGCTCCGCGCCCGCCGAGAGGCCCGTCGGGAGCTCGAAGGACGCCTGCGGGGCCGTCGAAACGGGGAGTCCGGGCGACATCAGAGGTCACCCCGGCGGCGGAGGTAGGCGACTTCTCCGAGCACCCCGACGAGGGCGGCCAACGCCGCCCAGTGGTCGAGCGGGTTCGGGACGGTTCTGGACTCCTCGCGCGCGACGACGCCCGTCTCGGACGACTCCACGTCGTCGGCGACGACGTTCGACTCCGATTCGCTGAGGAGCGACGCGCTGTACCGCGCGCCGTCCGCCTCGTAGAACCCCGCGTCGTCCAACCGAACCGACGACGCCGTCACGGCGCCGTCGGGCGTCTTCACCCGTGTGCCGTTGCCGAACTGGAGCCTGTCGCCCGTCTCCGCGTTCAGTTGGCTCAGGGGGGGTCGCCCGGCGAGGTGGTATATCGCGCGCTTCCAGAATACCGGGTACTGGTAGTCGTACTTGAACGCAGAGCGCTTCTCGATGTAGCCGTAGTAGAGGAGTCGCCCCTCGCCGCGCCGCGCCGTGGCGACGATCGGCGTCCCCTCGGTGGTGGAGACGAGTGCCCGCCCGTCGCGGAGCGTTCCGTTCACGTACGACTCCGGCGGCGGGAACGAGATGCCGCGCGTCAGGGCGTCGTCGTCGGGTTGCCCGAGCGTCGGGTTCGAGCGCACCCCGTCGGGGTTCACCAACGACAGGTCGCCGTACTTGCCGGGCATTGACTCTTGGGCCTGAACCGCCACGCCGCCGCCGTCGGCGAGGAGTTCGCGCCCCGCCTCGACGTTTCCGGCCAGTAGCCTGTCGCTCTCGACGTTGCTGTAGACGATGACGTCGTAGTTCCCCTCGACGGTCGTCGGCGGGTTATCCACCGTGAGTTCGACGGCGTCTACGACCGAAAGCGCCGTCGTCAGGTACGTGTTCTCGTCGTTCGTCAGCACCAACACCTCTATCGTGGCGTCGTCCGGCGCGGCGACGTACGAGGCGTCGTCCGCGGCGAAGGAGTCGCCCGGCGAGAGTCGGAGTTCGCCGCCGCCGGCGGGGACGGGGAGGGTGACCGAGCGAACGTCGCCGCCGGAGAGCGTCACGGACCGCCGTTCGCCGCCGAGGGCGACGGTTCTCGTCGCCTCCCCGTCGCCGTAGTTCTTCACCGAGACGGTCACCTGCCCGCCGGAGAACGACCGGTCCACGATGCCGACGTTGTCGCTGCCGCCCGCGGCGAACTGGCGGAGGTCCACGGTGAGTCCGCGACTGCGGGCGACGCGGACGGCGTCGCGCCACGGGCCGTCGTCGGCGAAGTCGCTCGCGACGACGATTCGGGCGTCCGACCCGGCGACGGCAGTCGCCGTCGAGATAGCCGACCGGAGGTCGCCCGGCGACTCAGTGACCGACAGGTCGTCGAGGACGGTCCGCGCCTCGCCGGGATCGCCCCGCCGGAGGGCGACGGTGCTCTGCCCGTCGCTGACGACGACGGAGGTGGTTCCGGTCACCTCCCGTCGGGCGGCGGAGACGGCGCGGGCGAACCGGGTGGTGCCGTCGGACTGGACGCCCATGCTGGCGCTCGCGTCCACGACGAGCACCGTCTCCTCGACGGTCGAACGCTCCGAGACGGGGACGTACGGCGTCGCAAGCGCCGTCGCGACGAGGAGGACGACGAGCAGTTGGAGGAGCAACAGCACGCTCCGTTGGAGTCGCTCGAACAGGGGGTTCGACGCGTCTTCGCGCCGGTCCTCCGCGAGAAAGCGGAACGTCGGGAGTTCCACCCTGCGGGGGTCCGGGCGGACGAGGTACAGGACGACGATGGGGACCGCCAGGAGGAGGGCGGCGAGTCCCGCGGGGGTGAGAAAAACGTCGGAGAGGGCCATCGACCGTGTACGCGTCGTCCCCCCTAATGGATCTTTTCCACAGTCGCTCTCGGAGAACCGTCACGCCGGTACGACGTTCGGCCGAACGTATACCAGTTGGTGACCGCCGAGCGGAGCGGAGCGCGAACCGGCGGTCGCTGCCGATCGGTTATTCGGCACGTAAACGAAGGTATCGGGCCGGAGGGCGGTTCTCGGCGGAGAGAGACGGTCCCCGTCGCTCCGACCGTTTCACCGCGCGGAGGTCTGATACCTATCCGTTAACAAGACGTTACGGCCATCATTTCTTTATCTTCATATATGGTAATAAAAAGAGAATGAGATATCGGAGTGTCTCGGAACTCAACGACGACGCACGACAGTTAGCGCAGGATCTGCCGTCGGATATCGACCTCGTTGCCGGGATTCCGAGAAGCGGGATGTTGGCGGCCGAACTCCTCTGTCTCCACCTCGACGTGCCGATGACGGACGTCGCGGGCCTCTGCGAGGGAACGGTGTTCGAGACGGGGAACCGACACGACGACTCGCCGTCGCTCGACGGCGTCGATACCGTTCTGGTCATGGACGACTCGGTCAACTCGGGGGCGCAGATGCGGGAGACGCGGCGACGCCTCGACGGGGCCGACCTGCCGTTCGACGTCCGGTACGGCGCGGTGTACATCTCCACCAGCGGACACGAGTACGTCGATTACTGGAGTGAGGTGGTCCCGATGCCGCGGGTGTTCGAGTGGAACCTGATGCACCACCCGACGCTGAAGAACGCCTGCGTCGACATCGACGGCGTGCTCTGTCGGGACCCGACGACCGAGGAGAACGACGACGGCGAGCGATACCGGGAGTTCCTCTCGACCGTCGAATCGAAGACGATTCCGAACCAGCGAATCGGGTGGCTCGTCACCTGCCGGTTGGAGAAGTACCGCGAGGAGACGGAGGCGTGGTTGGACGAACACGGCGTCGAGTACGACGAACTCGTGATGATGGACCTGCCGGACAAAGAGACGCGGCAGGAGCGAGGGAACCACGCAGAGTACAAAGCCGAGGTGTACGAATCGACCGGCGCGACCCTGTTCATCGAGAGCTCCGAACGACAGGCGGCGAAGATATGCGAC
The DNA here is from genome assembly GCF_042662625.1 of Halopelagius fulvigenes. Lineage (GTDB taxonomy): Archaea > Halobacteriota > Halobacteria > Halobacteriales > Haloferacaceae > Halopelagius > Halopelagius fulvigenes. Next base: position 532,559 of record NZ_JBHSXH010000015.1, on the reverse strand, counting down.
TGGACGAAGAAGCCGGTGTTCTGCTACGGGAGCAACGAGATGATGCAACCGGGCCGGATCCAACGGACCTACCGGAAGGGGAACGACTACCTCTCGCGCCTGGTGGAGAACCCCGTCGGCTTCATCGCGACGGCGAGCAAGTACCTCCTCTCTCGGGGATACCACGGTCTCAAGCGGTGATTCTCGGTCGTCACCGCACTCGGAGGGGGTCCGACTGCATCGGACGACGGAACGCGAGCGGAGACGGACGCGGTTCGGCGTAGGCGGATCGACCCCCTACCGCCCGCCGGCCGCGCGACGAGGCTACTATCCTCGCGGACGACGTACGGTACTCGCGACAGAGACGCCGGAGTAAGGCGGAGACGCGTCGGATGGGTAGAGATATCCCGACGGGCGTCCACCGGATAGACACCGTGCAGGTTTCGATATTCGGATTTCCGGTGGAACTCGACGAATCGCACGTGGATGCGTCGCCCGCCGCCGTCGAGGCGCAGGTGACGGAGTACGAACGCGGCGACCGGACGGTGTTCGACCTGCGCGTCGCCTACCCCGACTCCTTCGACGGGCGGGTGATGCGCGCGATGGCGGCCGTCCCCTACGGCGAGACGCGAACGTACGGCGATATCGCGGCGGAACTCGACACGAGTCCCGTCGCCGTCGGGCAGGCGTGTGGTCGCAACCCGATACCTCTCGTCGTCCCCTGTCACCGCGTCGTCGGAGCCGACTCCCTCGGCGGGTTCTCCGCCGACGGCGGCCCGGACCTGAAGCGACGACTGTTGGTCGCCGAAGGCGCGGCCGAGGGCGCGGATGCGGGCACGGCCGCGGGCGGGCGACAGACGAATCTCGGGGCGTTCGACTGATGGGTGCGCGGCGGCGCGTCGCCGCCGAGAAGCCGTTTATCGGAGGTGTTGGACGCCGCGGCGGACGCCGACGACAACGCGCCGACGCTGATAGAGGAGTTCGGCGACGGCCCAGAGGAGGCCGACGACGAGGGCGACGGAGAGCGACACCAGCGTCCACGGGGCCATCCACACCGGCTTTATCCACTGGGAGACGCCCTCCCACGTGTGTGCGAGGTCGGTCGCGGGGCCCTCCACCGGCGTCCCGCCGAACGTCGCCGTCAACCGGTCGGGGAACGTCGACGCGCCGTCGCCCGTGCCGGGCGTCTCGCCCGCGCTTCCGGAGAGGTTGTACGATCCCGAGACGTTCTGGTCGAGCATCGTCGGCCCGCCGGCCTCGTTCCCGTGGGCGGGGCGTTCGACGTCGAACGGCGCCCACGGCGTGTACGCCTCCCAGACGATTTCGCCCTGCGGCGTCACCTCGATGACGCGGTGCCCCAGCGAATCGACGATGAGGGTGTTGCCGTTCGGCAGGCGGTCGGCGTCCCGCGGCCAGTTGAGTTGTCCCTTCCCGACGGACCAGACGCGTTCCCAGTTACACTCTCCGTCGGTTCGCTCCGTGCAACTGTACTCGACGACCCGGTCGTTCTCGCTGTCGGCGACGAGTATCGTCGGCGTCCCGTTCTCGGTCTCCAGATACTGCGGGTCGTGCTGTTCGTAGATGACGCTGTGGTTGTCGTCCGAACCGAGTCGCGTCGTGATGTTCTTCGTCGACCGGTTGACGACGATGACCTGGTCGAAGTTCCGCGGGGAGGCGAGGTACTCGCCCTCGCCTATCTTGTCCACGTCGTTGACGTGCGACCAGTCCTCGCTCATCCCGCCGTCCGTGTTCTTCGGGTAGTGGTTCTTGAAGTACCACTCCCAGACGATCTCGTCCTCCGAGAGGTCGTAGATGAACAGGCGGTCGTTACTCGTCCCGTTCTCGGCGGTGTTGCGCATGTTCGCGACCAGCAGTTGGTCGCCGTTTATCATGTCCACGTCGTGGGTGTCCTCGATGCTGAAGTTCTGTTGCCAGACCCGTTCCTTCGTCTTCGGATTCAGTTCGTACACCATCGTCTCCCCGGGGGCGGTGTTGACGACGAGGAGGTTCCCGTTCGGGAGGGGGTCCACGTTGTAGAACCAACTCGCGCCGCGTTTCGTCCCGTTGTATATCCACTTGGGCTGGGCGTTCGGGTCCAACGCGATGAGGCGCGCCGGCTTCTTCTCTCCTCCCTGTCCTTGGAAGTGGAAGCCTTGGACGGCGACGTACGTCGTCCCGTTCGCGGCGCTTTCGACCGTTCCGGTCTGTACCTCCGGCGGTTCGTACGCGGCCGTGAGTGCGGCACCGGCCACCAGCGAACCGACGACGACGAGCGCGAGAATCGCCCGCAGAACCCAACGCGGAGCGAAAGACAGCCGAGGCATGTGAGAGAGAAGTTGACCGCCCGCGCAAAGTGTATTCCGTTCGCCGCCGCCGGCTGTCCGGGCTCGGTAGGTGTGGCGCAGGAGAACGAACGTCACCCGTCCATCGCCGAGATGCCGTTCGGCGATGAACCCGTCCGTCGGGTTCGAGGAACGACGCCCCGTATTCCCGGTATCGAACGGTCTACTCGCTCTGAGGAGTCGTTCGACGAGCCGGAATATGCGTCGAGGTGGCCTCCCATTGGCGGTCCTAGCGGACAGCGTCGGCGAGAGAGTGGGTGATCAGCCGACTTTCCGCACGGTGTCGAGTCTACTGGCTGCGGATTTGTGGATGCCGAGCGTCTCTGCGAGTTCGGTGAGCGTACACGTTCTGGGGTCGTCGTAGAACCCCCGTTCGACGGCAGTCTCGACGAACTCCCGCTGTCGGGTCGTCAGTACCGCGGCGGTCTCGTGAGAGTTGGTGAGAGAGCGCACCCGATACGGGATTTTCGCCGCCGCCAGCTCCGCAAGGTAAGCGGACAGGCTCTCGTGACCGGCGACGACGTGTACGGAAAACCACCCGTTTCGGAGGATCGTCGGATAGATGGAGATACAACCGGACTCGTAGAGCGGATCGTACGCCTTCGAACTTCCGGTTAGAAACTGGAGCAGTACGACCTGCGGATCCGTGTGGAGGAGTTCGATCTCTGTCACCTCGGGTGTCGTTTCGAATTCGCGGACGACGTCGCCACCGTCGGATGTCCGAACTTCGAGCGTGACAAGCGCGCCTTCGTCGCGGAGTTGCGTCGCCAGGAGCCGAAACTCGTCGTCGGGAAACTCCGTCGAGAGCTCCGCGAGCCACCCTCCGACCGCCTCTCCGTTCAGTTCGAGTTTCAGGTGTGGCATCGACGGGAGGTACCCCGCCGGGGTACTTAAAAGACGCAACGTGTTTCTGGCCAAGCATACGCTGCTCGGTGGCCTCCTTCCGTCGTGGTCGAAATGAAACACCGCTCAACGATCGATTCGCCGACTCGCCGGGGGAAGGGCCGAAAATGACCGACTTGCTCACTCCTCGGGAACGGGAGAACGAGCGCACCGCCCGTCGAATCCCGGAGGAGGTCTTCGGTGACGGCGGCCTCGACTCGCTCGACGACCTGTACGCGCCGAACGCCGTCGATCACAACCCCTTCGGATCCGAGAAGGGGGTAGAGGCGATTCGTGAGTCCTACGAGTCGTTTCTCTCGGCGTTCCCCGACGTCAGCCAAACAGTCGAACGCAGCGTCGTTCGCGGGGACCTGGTCGCTCTCCACATCACGAGTCGGGGAACGCACGAGGGAGTCCTCTGGGGCATCGAACCCACGGGAAACGAGATGGAAGTCCAACAGATGGCGTTCTTCCGTATCGAAGACGGACTGATCGCCGAGCGATGGTTCCTCTCGGACAATCTGACGCTGCTCCGGCAACTGGGCGTCGTCGACTTCCCTCCCCGATGACGAACGCTGATGCGAACTCCCCCGTTCGGTGACGGGCAACCGACGGTCCGTCTGGACCGTCGAACCTGCGGTTCGCTCACGCATGCCGCATTCTGTCGGAGCCGTTTTCGGAGGAACAGGTAACGGTCAGCGCGTCCCCGACGAAGTCGAGATCGGTGTCGAAATTAACGCGTCCTCCGGGGCTACGTATAGCCGAACGGGAATTTCTGTATCGCCGCATACGATTCATGGACCCGATGCGAGTCGATCGCGCGGTTGGGTAAACCCTATCAACGGGGACTGCAACCACTGCCGTATGGACGAGAAGCGGGAACTACTCGACCTGTTGCTTCGCAACGCTCGCGAGAGCGTCGACGACCTCGCGCGACAGACCGGACTCGAAGCGGCGGAGGTCGAAGCACTCGTCGAGGAGCTAGAGGAGGAGGGCGTCATCCGCGGCTATCAGGCCATCGTCGATTGGGACCGCGTCGACGAGGAGTACGTGCAGGCCGAGGTCGAACTGAACGTCGAACTCGACCGGGAGACGGGGTACGAGGAGATTGCCCGTCGAATCGGCAAGTTCCCCGAAGTCGCGTCGCTCCGTCTGGTCTCCGGCGACTACGACTTCGCCGTGGACGTGGTCGGCGACTCGATGCAGGACGTCTCGAACTTCGTCTCCGAGCAGATAGCCCCCGTTCCGGAGGTCACCCAGACGGTGACCCACTTCGTCATGGAGACGTACAAGGAACGGGGCGTCGAACTCGGCGACGGCGACGAAGACGACCGGTTGTCGTTCTCGCCATGACCGATCGCCTCTCCGCGCGTGCCCGCGAGACGCCGCCGTCGGGCATCCGTCGGTTCTTCGAGTTGGCCGAGGAGATGGACGACGTCATCTCCCTCGGCGTCGGCGAACCCGACTTCTCCGCCCCGTGGGCGGCCCGGACCGCCGCCATCGATTCGCTGGAACGCGGTCGGACCTCCTACACCGCGAACCGGGGGATGCGCGAACTCCGCGAGGCCATCGCTGACCGCGCGACGGCGTACGGGTTAGAGTACGACCCCGACGAGGAGATACTCGTCACCGCGGGCGCGAGCGAAGCCGTCGACCTGGCGATGCGGGCGTTGGTGGACCCCGGCGACACCGTCGCCGTCCCCCAACCCTCGTACATCTCGTACGTGCCGACGGTGACGTTCGCCGGGGGGAACGCCCTCCCAGTGCCGACGTCCGTCGAGAACGACTTCGCTCTCACGTACGAGGACCTAGACCGCGCGGGCGCGGCGGACGCCGACGTACTGGTGCTCTGTTACCCGAACAACCCCACCGGCGCGGTGATGACCGAACGGCAACTCGCCGACGTGGCGGCGTTCGCCCGCGAACACGACCTGTTCGTCCTCTCGGACGAGATTTACGCCGCCCTCCGCTACGAGGACGAACACGTCTCCATCGCCACGTTACCGGAGATGCGGGACCGAACCGTGGTGTTCAACGGGTTCTCGAAGGCGTACGCCATGACCGGCCTGCGCCTCGGGTACGCACTCGGCCCCGCCGACGTCATCGACGCGATGAACCGCATCCACCAGTACACGATGCTGTCGGCGCCGACGACGGCGCAGTACGCCGCCCTCGAAGCCCTCGACTCCTGCGAGGACGAAGTCGAGGAGATGCGGCGCGCCTACGACAGGCGGCGGCGGTACGTCATCTCGCGGTTCAACGACATCGGGATGGACTGCTTCGAGGCGAAGGGCGCGTTCTACGTCTTCCCCGAGTGTCCGCCCGGATGGGAGGACGACGAAGCGTTCGCGGAGGAGCTCCTCCAGGCGCAGAACGTCGCTCTCGTCCCCGGAAGCGCCTTCGGCGAGGGCGGACGCGGACACCTCCGCGTCTCCTACGCCACCGGGATGGCCGAACTCAAGGAGGCGTTGAACCGAATCGAGGCGTTCGTCGAGGCCGAGGCGGAGCGATAAACTCTCCCCCGCGATACGGATTCGGCCGGTCGCCGCTATCTCTTCGACTCCGCGACCGCCCGCCCCACGACTCGACGGTTCGGACCCGCGGCACCCGATTTCTGGGTAGAACGTCTCTGATGCGGAGAAAACGCCTACACGAGTTTGCGAAACTCACCCGGGGGGAGTCGCCCCGCGTCGGCGGCCGACTCCCCGATGGTCCGAACCGTCTCGATGAACCGGTCGGGGTCGGCCGGTTTGACGAAGTAGCCTTCCGCCCCTAACTCGTACGTCTCGCGGATGTCGTCGGGCGACCGCGACCCCGAGAAGACGACGACGGACGTCGAGTGCAGGTCCGAATCGCTCGCTATCCTCTCGAGGATGGTTCTCCCGTCGATTTTGGGCACGTTCAGGTCCAAAATCGCGAGGTCGAGGCCCCCCGCGTCGCCCCCGAGGCGTCGAAGGAGGAAGTCCAGTGCGTCCTCTCCGTCGGTGAGGAACGTCACCGAGTTCTCGACGTCGAGTCCCTCGAACGCTTCCTCGATTAACCACACGTCCCCGGGATTGTCCTCTACGACGAGCACTCGCAGGGGTTCGTCTCCGGGATTGGGGTTTCGACTCACGGGTTCACCACTCGGTCGGGGCTGTGGGCCAGTAGCGTTCCTTACCGTATAAACTCCCCTCTAAACGTGTTAGGCTCTCTCCGTCGGAAGGGTGAAGTAGAACGTCGTCCCCTCGCCCGGTTCGGAATCGACCCAGATGTCCCCGCCGTGGTGGTTGACTATCTTCCGACAGAGAGTGAGGCCGATACCCGTTCCGCGGTACTCCTCGTTCGAGTGCAGTCGGTTGAAAATCTCGAATATCTGGTCGAGGTACTCCGAGTCGATACCAATCCCCTCGTCCGCGACGGAGAACACGCACCGGTCGCCCCGCCTCTCGGCCGTGACGTCCACGCGCGGGGGTTCGTCGCTGTACTTGATGGCGTTCGAGATGAGGTTCGAGAACACCTGTTCCAGTTGGTTGGCGTCGCCGACGACCGTCGGCAGTTCGCCCGCGGAGACGACCGCGTCGCTCTCTTCGACCCGTATCCGCAGGTCGTTCAACGCGTCCTCGAGAACGGCGTTGCAGTCGACCGGTTCGAAGGCGGGGTCGTGCATGTCGATTCGGGAGTACGAGAGCAACCCCTCGACCATCTCGCGCATCCGGTCGGCGCCGTCGACGGCGAAGTCGATGTACTCTCGCGCCTCCCTGTCGAGTTCGTCCGCGCGCCGCCTCTCCAGCAGTCGGAGGTAGCTCGAAATCATCCGCAACGGTTCCTGTAGGTCGTGGGAGGCGACGTAGGCGAACCGCTTGAGCCGTTCGTTCGACTCCTCTAACTCCTCGATAGTCTCGGCGAGGGTCACCTTCGCTTTGGTCCGGTCCACCAGCGTTCCGAGCATTCGCTCGACTTCCCGCGCCGGTTCGTCGGGTTCGAAGTACTCCTCGGGCGGCGTGTAGTAGAAGTTGTGACAGAGCGTCCCGTCGTAGATGAGGTGCGGGTGGGTCCGAACGACGTCTCTGAGAATCTCCGCGGGGATGGTTCCTAAGTCGTACTGACAGATGGCGATGCAGTCTTCGCCCTCGAACAGGCGGTTCACCCGGCTCTCGTACTCCATGAAGTCCGGAATCTCCGTCCGTTCGTCGAGTATCCAGTTCGTGTCCGCGGTCACGCGGAAACCGGAGTAGTCCGCCTTCGCCTTCTCCAGGGCGTCGCGGTAGACGGAGAGCATGTCGTCGGGGTCGAACGTGCCGGTGCGGAGGTACGTCTCCTCTAGGGTGTGGAAACTCAGCGCACCGGAGGAGAGGGCGGCGTCCACGTCGATGCCGCCGTCGCGCATCGCTTCGAGGACGTCGGCCTCGGTCGGTTCGTAGATGACGTACATGACTCGCTCACCCCGCGATAACCCCTGTCGGACGAACGGGACCATGGCCGCGAACTGCTCCTCCCGGGACTCGTAGAACAGCGCGATGTGTTGGTTCGCGTCTAAGTCTTCGAGCGGTTCGACGGGTCCTCGAAACTCCGGGCTCGACCGAAGCGCCTCCAGTCCGCTCTCCATTCGGACGGGTTCGGCGTCCTCGACGCCTCCGTCGCGGCCCCCTCGGTGTGAGTGACTCGCCGCCTGTTTATCCATCGCAGTCTCTCAGACGCCACGAGATTAAGTATTCGTCGCAGTCAATACCGGTTCGATACCGCTCTCCCGTCGTTAACTGCTCGAACACGCAAAGTATTATTTAACGCGGTGTCGTGTCTCAATCTGAATGGTTCAGGGAGGCGGAACCGACGCCGAGTCCTCCGACGGCGTGACGAGTTTCGCGTGTGCGCTCGACGAACTCAAGACGCGCGGGAGCACGTTGCTCGTCGTCGGTTCGGTTCCCGAGGAAGTGTACGCGACGATGTCCGCCAAGATGCTCGGCGACGGCGACGCCTCTCCCCGTCGCCGTCTCCTCGTGGCGCCGATGGCGGGCGTCTCGCACAGGGACCGGCGGCTCGAAGGCGTCTCCCGGCGGACGCCCGAGTGGACGCGCATCGTCCGGTACGAGTCGCACGCGCGGCACGCGGCGGTCGCGGAAGGCGACGCCGCCGTCTCCGCCCCCGACGGTCCGGTCGGACTCGACGCGGCGAACGTCCACGGCGACGGTCGGGCGACCGCCGACGGTCGAGACCCCCTCGCGGAAGTCGTCGACGGAGAGATAATCGACCTCGGACTGCAGATAGCGAGGACGATAGACCAGTTCGACGGCATCGCGTCCGGACTCGCCCCGGCGGAGCTTCGCGTGGCGTTCGACTGCCTCCCGACGCTTCTCTCCGAGTACGACCGCGAGACGGTGTTCCGGTTCGTCCACGTCCTCGGGAACAACGTCCGGTCGGTCGGCGGGATGGCCCACTTTCGGCTCCCGCAGGACCGACGCGCCGAGACGGTTCGCCTCTTCGAACCGCTGTTCGACGCCACGGTCGAACTCCGCCTCGACGGCCACGAACTCGCCCAACGGTGGCACTTCCGCGACGCGGACATCTCCTCGGAGTGGCTATCGATCGACTGAGTGCCACTTCGCGGTACTGTCACCCATACGCTTTTAGTCGAGAACGAAGACAGCGTAGACAATGGACCAGTTCGGCGGTCGAGCCGGATCGGGGACGACGCCCAAGCGTCCGAACGGTCACCTCCAGCTCTCGTTCCGAACGACCGAGGAGCGATGAGGGAGACGCGCGGAGGCGGGCCTCGGCTGTCGGTGGTCGGCGGTCTGCGGTCGGCGAATGCACGAGACGCGCAGAAGTTACTCGTCGGGGTCTTCGAACTTGACGTCGGAGCCGAGGTCGCGGTAGACGGCAGCGATGTCGCGTTCGTCGTCGAGATTCTGAAGCGCCTCGTCGAGTTCGGACCTGAGTTCCCGGAGGCGGCCGTCGAGTTCGTTGTACTCGTCGCTGCTCTCCAGGGAGGTGGCGTCCTTCTCGGATTCGAGGAGCGCCTTCTTCGAGGCGAGCGAGAACAGTTCCTTCACGCCGTCGTCGTAGGCGTTGCGCAAGAGGAGGTTCGAGACGGTCCCTTCGAGCGCTTCCTTCGAGACGGGCTTTACGAGGTAGTCGTCGAATCCCATGGCGACGATGTCGAAGTCGGGTTCGACGGCGGTCACCATGGCGACGCGGCATTCGAAACCGCGGTTCCGTATCTCCGCCAGCGCTTCGTCGCCCGAGAGGTCCGGCATTCGGCGGTCTAAGAGCACCACGTCTACGGCTTCGTCGAGTGCTTCGAGCGCTTCGCGGCCACCGTAGGCGACGCGGACTCGATACTCGTCTTTGAGCCATGTTGCGTACAGATCGGCAAGGTCCGGCTCATCTTCGACGATGAGCACGAGTGGCTGGTCAGCACTCATGTGTATCTTCGTGGTGTTCCGAGAACACTCACGTCACCGAATGTTTCGCGGGGGCATATCAATATACCCCTTATTCCGGGCCGGGTGAGCGGGTTGGAGGACAATCGATTTCTCACCAATACCACTCAAAGGAGTCTACCTGTTGGTATAGGTTCCGGCATGGAACGAACGGCGGGCGACGACTCTCGGGGGACGAACCGTCACGCGGAGCGTTCGAGGACGGTGATCCGCGTCGCCTCCACGTCTTCGAGGACGGCACCCCACCCGCCGACGGTGTACCGTTCGCCGCCGTCGCTCGTCTCGACGGTGAAACACACCCGACCGGCGAGTTGCGAGAGAGGCGGCGACCCCTCCGTCTCGCCCGCGCCGGCGTAGTTCACGCCGACGATTCGGCCCTCGACTTCGACGGCGTCGCCGGTCTCCGTCTCGAACCCGCTCACGCGGGCAGTGATCTCGGCCCCGTCGGCCAGAAACGGCTCGATCTCGCGGATGCACCGCCGGAGGTCCGAGTAGACCAAGGGCGGGTCCGCCGGGCGGACGCTGTACACCTCCTCCCACACCTCCCAGAGGCACGTCTGGAAGTACCAGTGGAAGACGTACGTGAGCGTGTAGTCGTCCACGAGGACGCCGTACTCGTTGAGCGAGTGCGAGTGCGGAGCGAAGCACGTCCCGGTGCGGTCGATGAGGACGACGAACGGCGTCGGGAGGGTTCGGTGCCGCACCTCGGTGGCGGTACCGTCGAACTCCGCGCCGTCGAGCGTCTCGGCCGAGTCGGCGTAGAGCGTCGCCTTCACGATGACGCCGTTCGAGAGCGCTTCCCGCAGCGCCGGTTTCAACGTCTCGTACTGCTCCGGCGTCGCGGCGAACTGCACCTCGTTCTCGGCGTCCCGGATGAGCGACGCCGCGCGCTGTATCACCGTCTCGAAGCGCTTGACGATGCTCAGTTTGTGCTGGTCCACCTCCGGTTCGTCCCACCGCTCCTCTATCTCGTCGGCCGCCTCCTCGAGCATCGACGCCCGGCCCCTGAGGTCGTCGAGGACGACGGAGGGGTCGCACGCCCGCGCTTGCAGGCTCTCCTGTTCGTACGTCTCTATGTACCCTTTCGTCTCTAAATCGCGGAGTACGTCGTAGATACGCGCGGTCGGAACCGCACACGAGTCCGCCACCTCGGTCGCGCTCGCGGTGCCGAGTTGGAGGAGCGTCGTGTACGCCTCCGCCTGATACTGCGAGAGCCCAGCGTCTTCGAGCGCGTCCCGCAACTCCGTTGAGTCCATCGTACTGGCGTGTATCCAGACTGATTAATCAATAACCTTTGGGAACGAACCACATCCGGGGTAGTACCTCGACGGTTCGGGCGAAAGAGCGGAGAACGGATCGCGGCCGGTTCGCGGCGCGGGCGTCGGACCGGTCGGACGAGTCGGCGGGTCCGACCGAACGCGGACGAGGCCGAGAGCGAGTCGGTTACTCGCCCTGCGGGCTGTAGTTCGGCGCTTCGTCGGTTATCATCACGTCGTGGGGGTGACCCTCGGTCTGGCCCGCACTGGAGACGCGGACGAACCGGGATTCGCGCTTGAACTCCGGGATCGTCTCCGAACCGACGTAGCCCATCCCGGAGCGCATCCCGCCGACGAGTTGGTGAAGCTCCGACGCGAGCGTCCCCTTGTACGGCGTCGCCGCCTCAACGCCCTCGGGGACGAACTCCTCTTCTTTGTCCTCGTCGACGTCCTTGAGGTACCGGTCGCCGCCGCCGGACTTCATCGCGCCGACCGAGCCCATGCCGCGGTACTGCTTGTACTTCTTCCCGTTCATCGTGATGACGCGGCCGGGCGCCTCGTGGGTGCCCGCGAAGTAGGACCCGAGCATCACCGCGTCCGCGCCCGCGGCGATGGCCTTGATGGCGTCGCCGGAGTAGCGGATGCCGCCGTCCGCGATGACGGGGACGTCCCGCTCGGCGGCGACGTCCGCCACCTGCGCCACCGCCGTAATCTGGGGCATGCCCGCGCCGGTGACGACGCGCGTGGTGCAGATGGACCCGGGGCCGATGCCGACCTTCAGGCCGTCCGCGAAGTCCACGCAGGCCTCCGCCGCCTCGCGCGTGCCGATGTTGCCGACGACGACGTCGGCCTCGACGGACTCCTTGATGTCGCGGGCGCTGTCGAGGACGTTGAGGTTGTGCGCGTGCGCGCAGTCGATGAAGAGGACGTCCGCGCCGGCCTCGTCCGCGGCGGTGGCGCGGTCCATCTCGAACGGACCGACCGCGACGCCGACGCGGAGGCGGCCGCCCTCGTCGCGCGCGGCGTTCTCGTGCTCGCGGCGCTGGAGGATGCTCTGCATCGTCACGAGTCCGACGAGGCGCTTGTCGTCGTCGACGATGGGGACGCGCTCTATCTTGTGGTCGTACATGAGTTCGAGCGCTTCGCGGGCGGTGACGTCGCGCGGCGCGGTGATGACCTCGTCGGTCATCGCCTCGCGCACCTCGTCGGACTCGCCGACTTCGAGGTACGGACGGATGTCCGTCCCGGAGATGATGCCGAGGACGGTGTCCTCGTCGTCGACGACGGGCGCGCCCGAGACGCCGCGGTGTTCCATCATCTCGTCTACCTCGCTTATGGTCTGGTCGGGGTTGGCGGTGACGACGTTGTCCCGCCGGATGACGAGTTCGTCCGCGCGCTTGACTCGCTCTATCTCCGCGACCATGCGCTCTACGTCCATGTTCCGGTGGAGGACGCCGAGACCGCCCTCGCGGGCCATCCCGATGGCCATCCCGCTCTCCGTGACGGTGTCCATCGCCGCCGAGAGGACGGGGACGTTGAGTTCGACGTTTTTCGAGACGCGCGTGGACACGTCCGCGTCGTCGGGTTCGACGCGGCTCTCGGCGGGTCTGAGTAGCACGTCGTCGAACGTCAGCGCCTCCGGCACCTGCAGTTTCTCTGAGAAAGACTCTCGCTCGGGAACGTCGTTCGCCATGTAAATCGTCCATAGTCCTGCGACAAAAGAGTTCCGAGATGGCACGCCTGTGCAGAACGTTGGCAAGTAAACCCGACGCCCTATACACGATAGTGCTATTCGACCTCTTCGAAGGGACGGGACTCCGCGCGAGCGATCCGACGCTCGGTACCGGGTGAACGTTCGTGCAAAATTCGCCCGATGCGGCACTCGATTCTGACGATTCGTCAACTTCGCTCTGAATCGCCGAAAGAACGTAGCCGTCGTTTAAGTACTGACGGTGAAGGTATACTGTACCGTGTTGCCCTTTCCCACACAACGTTTAATACTTTCGTGCGATTGATTTCAGGTATGGACTCCGAGTGTCCCGCCGCATCGCGCATCGCCGGTCAGGAAATCGTCGACTCCGGCAGCCTCTTTATTACAGCGATGTGGCGAACATTTAAATTCGGGAATAAACTCCTCCCGAATCTCGACCACCTCGGAGTGCGCGGACTCGCCGGACGCGACGACGTCTCGTCCGGTTTGCGTTCGTATCGCCATTTGGCCGATGGTGACGGCCGCTAGATTGGCATGAGCGTCTCACGACATCCGGTCGCCCTCCGCTTAGAACAGCATGTGGGCGGAGCCACGCGTCTGCTGGCGACGGTCATGGCTCTGCCCCTCGTAGACGGTATCTTCCCCGCGCTCATCATCGCGGGTGCGCTGAGTAGTCCGGCGAGCATCCTGGAGACGGGACTGCTCATCTTCGGGGGGTCCGCCACGGTGGCGGTCATCCTCGCCGAGATGGAAGGCACCCGCCGCGAACAGATCACCTCCGTGCTCCTCATCGGGGCGTTCATCATCCCCATCGCGGGCGTGGAGGCGGTGTTCGCGGAGACGTTGCGGACGCTGTTGGCGTTCGAGGTGTTCCACCGCTTCGCGGGACTGGTCATCCTCGCCGTCGCCGCGAAGACGGCGTCCTCGAAGGTGGGCGAGTACCTGCCCTCGCCGAGCATCATCATCGGACTCGGCCTCGTGGCGAGTTTCGAGCCCTCGGGCGCGCGCCTCATCGTCGACCCGAACGTGACGACGGTACTGCACGCCGCCGCGGCGGCCGGGACGGGCGTCGGCTTCGCCCTCCTCGTCGCCCTGTTCGCGCCGCGCCTCCGCGGGGCCGTGGACATCGACCGCTTCCGCTTCGGCAGTTCGGTCGCACTCGGCATGCTCGCCATCGACGTGTTGGGTCTCCTCCCGACGGACCGACCCATCGCGCTGGGCGTGTTGGCCGTCACGGCCCTGTTTGCCTTCGACCCGAACGCCGAGTCCGACGCCGCCGAACCGAGCGCATCCAGCGCCGCATTCGCGGACGGCGGCGACTCTAGCCCCTCGCCCGCCTCCGCCGAGTCCGACGACGTCGCCGAGGTTCCCTCGGCGGCCAGTCAGATGGAATCTGACGACGACGCCGACCCGGACTCCGACGCCGGGTACGGCTACCCCGGCGAGGACGAGTCGCGCGCGCCGTGGCTCTGAGGCGGGGCGACTCGTCCTCCCCGGCCGACGCCGCTTCGACCGACCGCCGCCGACGCACTCTTTTGGATCCTCCCGCCGTTCGTCTCGACATGGGTACGGCCCGATTCGACGTCGAGACGGACGCCCGCCTCGCCGTCGCGGACGTGACGGACCGAGTCGAACAGACACTAGCCGACGCCGCCGACGCGGACGCGTGCACGGTGTTCGTCCGACACACTACGGCGGGAATCGTCTGCAACGAGAACGAGCGTCGACTGCTGTCCGACGTCGAGGAGTTGCTCTCTTCGGCCGTCCCGGACGAGGGGTGGGCCCACGACGAACTCGACGGAAACGCCGACTCGCACCTCCGAGCCCTCCTTCTCGGGAACAGCGTGACCGTCCCCCTCGCGGACGGCGAGTTGGACCTCGGGACGTGGCAGTCGCTCCTCTTGGTCGAGTGCGACGGTCCGCGGACGCGAACCGTCTCGGTGGTGACCCACTAACCTCCGACTCGGACGCGGAGGACTTACCCCACTCCGAATCCACGAATCTGACATGAGCAATCGCGTCGTGCAAGGTCGGATGGTGACGCCCAAGCGACTCGCGGAACTCGTCGAAGGAGAGCGTCCGATGGAGGCCGAGGACATCGAGGACGCCGACAGGGACTGCCCCGAGTGCGGCGGCAACGTCCTCTCGGTCGGCTACATGCCGAGCGTCACCGAGTTCGTGACCGCCTACAAGTGCCAAGACTGCGATTGGTCGGAGACGGACCGCTGACGGACCGCCGTCAATCGAAATTCCTTTAAGTCGTATCGTCCAACCCACGAGTGCACACACAGGGGCCGTGGCCAAGCCCGGCATGGCGACTGACTCCAGAGGCTTGGCGCCCGGTGACGACACTCCAGACTGATATACCGAGCGACCGACTGATCATCGGTCGTGTTGACGACCCTCTGGAGTACCGAGGCGCGTACCGGAGATATCAGTCGATCGGGGGTTCAAATCCCTCCGGCCCCACTTCTACTCTGAGACTACGCCCGACGAGCACCGCGTAGCGTGTGCTCGTCTATCCGTATCGAAGTGTCGAATGCACGTCGGAGGATTTGAACCGGGGAGCGAACGGAGTGAGCGACCGTCGTTCAAATCCCTCCGGCCCCACGCGCTCTCAGAACACCTCAATACATCCACATCCAGGTCGAAATCAACAGAACTAGGCCCCACGTTTTTGCGCTCGACGGGCGATTTTCGAACATGACGTTCGATTCTGTGTGGACCGACCTTCGCCACCGTTGCGCGGAGATCGGGTCCGACTCTGTCCTCGTCACCCCGTCGTCGGAGCGTGCGTTCGCGATCGAGTCGTCACGCGACGATCGGATCATCGTCACGTACGTCGGAGACGATCGAGAGCGCCCGCTCTGGCGAAACCAGTTCGAAGTCCTGTACGACTGGCTCGAATCGGACCCGAGTGAGTTGTCGATTACTGAACTTCCAACGGGGGTCGAACCGTACGTGTCGGTACTGACTCTCTCGGAGCAGTATACCGTTGACGAATCCGATGATACGCTCCACCGAAGCGAGTCTACCGATCAAACGGAAAGCCCCTTCCTCCGTCCGGAGTGGACCGTCCGGACGCCCCCTCAGCGCATCTACGACAACGTGGTGCTCCTCGCCGATACGCTCCGACGGCACGACCTCGACGACCCCGACTCGCTGTCGTCCGAGGAACTCGTCGACCTGTACGTGCTCCTCTCTGACGTCCAACGCGGGGCGGATCGGCTCAGAAAGACGGTCGGGGACACACTACTAGAGTACATCGGGCCCGATGCGGACCTCCACGGACGATTCGGAACCGTCCACCGGACGTCCCGCAAACGTCGCCACCTCAAAGACGAGGGGGCCGTTTTGGACGTTCTCGACGAAGAGGGCGTTCCCCGCGAGTGGGTGTGGGGAATCGACCCCGAGAAGCTCGACGTGGTGCTCGCAGTCACGGATATCGACGAACGGGACGTCTACAACGTCGAAGAGCAGGTGTACGTCCAGAAAACGTCGGTGGAAGAAGCGGAAAAGCAATCGCAGTTACAGGGTCTCAAAGACCGGCTCGCCGGTCTCGAAACGGAGGAGGCCGAGGATCTACGAGACGACATCGAAGAACTCGAAGAGCGCCTCGACACCGTCCTCGCAGCCGGATAGCGGTGACGGGCTCGCGGAGAATCGACGCCGGCTACCTCTACGAGTCTCGTCCAGAGACCGCTGTGACGTAGACGCCGGCCATGTCCGTCTTCTCGACAGTCAGCGTGACTTCGTCGTCCTCCTCGAAACGCCGGTCGGTAACGACAGTTACTGCCTTGATCGGGCTGCGACGGATAAACGCCCAGACGAGAGCCAGTATCGAAGGGTGGCCTCCTTTCCGGAGTACGATCACGTAGTGCGACTCGGCTAACTCTCGGAGACCGGGCGCCAAGTCGTGGTCGTCCAGTTCATCCGGAGGGATGACGTGCAGGACGTCGCCCTGGATTGTCTCGGTCACAGTGTCCAGATGAGCGCTAAAAGAAGGAAAGGCGTGCTATCGAACGAAGCGGAGTCCCTCCAGAACGGGGTGTCGGATGAACCCTGTATTCGGTCATCGGAGGGGCGTCGAGCGACGACCGCGATAGATGATGGATCGAGAAACAGTTTAGTGAGATCACAGTTCACGCCTTACTCCATGCAAACGGTCACCTCGGCGGACGGAACGACGATCGCCTACGAACGGGAGGGGTCGGGTCCACCGCTGATCCTCCTCCACGGAGGCTCAGGAACCCGTCAGACGTGGGACGCTCTCCGACCGCACCTCGCCGACGACTTCACGCTCGTCGTTCCCGACCGGCGGGGGCGGGGCGACAGCGGCGACGCCGACGAGTACCACCTCGACCGCGAGGCTGCCGACGCGCGTGCGCTCGTTGACGCCGTCGACGGCGACCCGACGGTGTTCGGACATTCCTTCGGCGGTCTCGTCGCGCTTGCGGCTGCGAGCGAGGCGGATATCGACCGACTCGTCCTCTACGAACCGGCGATCCTCGTCGGTGAGCACCGCGACGACGACCTAGCCGACCGGATGCGAGAGAGGCTCGACGCCGGCGACCCGGAGAACGCGATGAAGCTGTTCTACCGGAACGGCGCCGGTATCCCGGACCCTGAGCGGTTGCCGTTCTGGCCCGACGGGGTGAACTTCGACCTCGTCGATACCGTAATTCGGGAGAACTACGCCGTAGAGGGGTACGACCTCTCCGAGGACGTGGACGTCGACGTTCCAACGCTTCTGCTGACGGGCGAACACGGTCCTGATCACCTGCGAGACGCCGTGTTCGAACTGGACGAACGCCTTCCGGAGAGTCGTATCGCAGCACTCGACGGCGTTGGACACGCCGCCACCGACTCGGCCCCCGACCGCGTCGCTGCGGAGATTCGAGCCTTCGTCCGAGCGACGGAGTCCCGGGGATAGACGGTGCGAGAATCACCATCTCCCCGATATCGTGGCGGGGTGGTGAAATCTGACGGGGCCGGAGAACCGCACGGCACCCCCTACGCGACCCGGTGTAGCCGATTGGCGACGGACAGGACGACGAGGACAGAGACGGGGAGCGACGTGGCCGTATCGAGGATCGATCGACGAGAGACGGGAGGAACGTATCGAGCGTGTCGCTCCGGCCCCGTTCTCCGAGCGAGTCGCTCGCAGTTCCACGTCCACTCGCCGTCGAACCCGCTCACCCGACGTAACTCGCCCCGAGTTATTCGAGTTCGTCGAACGTCGCACACCCGTCCTGCCCGACGGTGATGCGGTACCCCTCGTAGTTGAACGTTATCTCCACGTCGGCGTCCGGCGACGGCGGAGTCGAGAAGAGGGGGTCGAGCACCTGGCCGATGGCGTTCCACGCACTCTGCAGACTCATCGGGTCCATACCCTTCTGGTCGGCGACGGCCTGTACGACTTGTGCCGTGGGGTTCGCATCGGTGTCTAGGTTCCGATGGATCTCGTTTTCGTCTGCTCTCATACGTACCGTCCTCTAGAACCAGACACCATAATCATTCGTCAGACTAACGACAACTACTGAGAGAGTGTTATTTCGCTGGGTGTACGTCTCCGTGAACGTTCGGGAGCCGACACGGACCGAGCGACCGAACGGAACTCCCGCCGCGTCGGGCACCACGTTTAGTCCGGATGCCCTCGTATCCTACGACGAATGGACGCGTCGTCGCCACGGAGATGGGAGTACCGGACGTTGGAACCGCCGCGCGAGAGCACGCAGAAGGAGGCGCAGGACCCGGCCGACGAACTGAACGAACTCGGTCGCGAGGGGTGGGAACTCGTCGAAACCATCGACTACACCGGCGGCGGGACGAAGTACCTCGTCCTGAAGCGACCCGCCGGCGCGGAGAGGGACGGGAATGAGTGACGCAGACGACAAGGCCATCGGCACGGCGAACACGATGCGCGAACGGGCCGGCGAGAGCCGGGCGAAGATGTGGCTCCTCTTGGACGCGGACCGGTTCGCCGTCGCCGCCCTCCTCGCACTCTTCGTCTTCGTCTCGTTCATCGTGGCCAGCACAGTGCTTCGGCCGTCGTTACAGCAGGAGATACAGACCACCGACACCATCGAGACCATCTTCTCCTCGATGATAGGCGTCGTCATCACCGGCACGACGCTCGTCGTCACCATCAACCAACTCGTCCTCTCGCAGGAGACGGGGCCGTTGGGCGACCAGCGAAAGCGGATGAGCGACGCGATGGACTACCGGACGTACGCCGCAGAGCTTTTCGAGGAGGCCCCGCCCGCCCATCCGTCGGAGCTCCTCCAACAGCTCGTCCGGACGAGCGAGCAACGGGCGGCCGCGCTCGGCCGAATCGTCGCAGAGAACGACGACGACGACGAGCTCCGCAGACAGGTTTCGGAGTTCGTCGAGAGCCTGCAGGGTAACGCCGAGAAAGTGGACGACCAGCTCGACGACGCGGAGTTCGGGACGTTCGAGGTGATGACCGCCGCGTTGAACTTCAACTACTCGTGGAAGATCTACCAGATAGAGCGCATGACCGCCGAGTTCGGGGAGAGTCTGAGCGACGACGAAGACGAGGCGTTCGCCCGACTGCAGACGGCGCTCTCGATGTTCGGCCCCGCCCGCGAGCACATCAAGACGCTCTACTTCCAGTGGGCGCTGGTGGACCTCTCGCAGTACATCCTCTACATCGCGGTGCCGGCCATCGTCGTCGCGGGGTGCATGCTCACGTTCGTCGGCGCGGGGACGTTCCCGGGGACGACGTTCGGTATCAACGACATCGTGTGGGTCACCTCCGCGGCGTTCACGGTCACCACCCTGCCGTTCCTGTTGTTCACCTCCTACGTGTTCCGCATCGCGACGGCGGCGAAGCGAACGCTCGCCATTGGACCGATAGTCCTCAGAAAGCCCGGAGAATGACCTGCAACCCGCCGACCGAAGGCGACGCGCACGCGTTCGAGCGAACGTTCACCGCGGCGGAGGTGCGGCGGTTCGCGGAACTCTCGGGCGACACCCAGCCGAGACACACCGAACCGGACGACGACGGCCGGGTGCTGGTCCACGGTCTGTTGACGGCGACGATGCCGACGAAAATCGGCGGCGAACTGGGCGTCCTCGCCCGCGAGATGACCTTCGAGTTCGTCGAACCGGTGTACGCGGGGACGACGGTGACCTGCACCTGCACCGTCGCGGACGTGACGGAACGCGACGACCGGTACGAACTCGTCGTCGAGGTTCGCTCCGAGGACGAGGGGGGAGAAACCGTGATGACCGGAGAGATAGCCGGCCTCGTGTGGAAGGAGAGGCGACGCTGATTCGGGCGGGGGCTCAGTCCTCGGCGAGTCCGACGTCGGGACGGGGGACGTCCATCTCGACGACGGTGCCGCGGTGGCGGCACTCTTCGAGGGCGTGCTTGGCGGCTATCCCCGCCTCTTGGACGTTGTCCGCGACGCCGACGCCGACTTTGAGTTCGACGCCGACTTCGCGTTCGACGTGGTCGATGGCCGACCGGTACGCCGACTCGTCCATGTCGGGGCAGACCGAGATGATGTTGTCGCCGCCGACGAAGAAGGAGAGCGCGCCGCGTTCCTCCCGGAGGTGGCGCATGAGCGAGGCGTACCCCTGCTCTATCTCGATGAACGAGTCGAACTCGTTGAGTCGGTCGGTGTACTTGCTCGTCGCGTCGTTCACGTCGAAGTGGGCGATCTGCACGTCCGTCGGCGTCCGGTCCCGTTCGGTGAGCGTCGTGCCCGCGAACACCTCCCGCCGGTCGCCGTCCTGCGCGCTTCCGGCGCGTTGGAGACCCGCGGTGGCCGTCTCCAGGGCGTCTATCGGCGTCGAATCGACGCCGACGCCGACGCTGATACTCACCGGGTAGCGGTTACCGATGGACTCCTGCATGAGTTCGTGGTCGTCGCCGTCGAGGCCGTTCGTGACGGCTACCATGTTGTCGAACCGCGTGAAGAAGACGTACCCGTCCCGACTGCCGACGAACTGCGCGAGGTCCGCGAACAACCGCGACTGGAGCGTCTGAAGGTCCATCTCCCGTCGCGGTTCCGGGGTGACCGTCCACGGACCGTAGTTGTCTATCTGGATGAGCGAAAGCTGCGTGTTCGTCACACTTCGTCCGAAGGGAGACTCGCATATCGTTCTTTGGTTCTTGCACGTCGCGGAGACCGACGCTCCCGTCGGTCACGCGGTCGTTCGGCCGAGAAGCCACAGGCGCACCGCGTCGAATGCCAACCACAGCACCAACCACGTCAGGACGCCCGCGAACGCGATGGTCGTCGTAGAGAGGAGGGGGACGAGACTGGCGACGGCAACCAACACGGAGTACGCGAGGAACATCGCCAACAGGGCCGCGCCGAGACTCAACGCGCCGCAGACGTAGTAACCCCTCCCGAGGGCATCGCCTCCCGCCCTCGACTCCGGCGCTCTCCCTCTCGGTCCCGCACCGCCGGGGTGGGCGACGAACAACATACGTAGACGTACGTTAGCATATACCATAACTCCTCCTACCGGCGTCGGATTCAACACCGAACCGCTCGAACGGGGGGACGATGAACTACCGCGGGGCCATCTTGGACGTGGACGGCACGGTGGTGCGGGGCGACGAACCGATACCCGGCGCGGGCGACGGACTGGCCGCCGTCGAGTCGGCGGGACTCGGGCGCGTCTTCGTCTCGAACAACCCGGCGAAGCAACCGTCGGCGTACGAGGAACGGTTCGCGCGCGCGGGTTTCGAGGTGTCCGCCGAGGAAGTCGTCACCGCCGGCACCGTGACGGCGCGGTACTTCGCCGAGGAACGCCCCGACGCGGCGGTGTACGTCGTCGGCGAACCCGGACTCGTCGAGATACTCGACGACGCGGGCGTCTCCGTCGTCGGGGACGCCGCCGACGCCGACGTCTACCTCGCCTCCATCGACCGGTCGTTCGACTACGACACCCTCTGTGAGGCGCTCGACGTCCTCGCCGACGACGGCGTCGCCTTCGTCGGCACCGACCCGGACATGGTCATCCCGGCGGCGGAACGCGACGTGCCGGGGTCCGGCGCGGTCATAAACGCCGTGGCGGGCGTCACCGAGAGGGAACCCGACGCGGTGTTGGGAAAGCCCTCCGAGACGGCGCGGACGATGGCGCTGGAACGACTGGGCACCGACCCCGGGGAGACGCTGGTCGTCGGCGACAGACTCGACACCGACATCGCCCTCGGCGAACGCTTCGGCATGACCACCGTCCTCGTCCGAACCGGCGTCACCGACGAGGAGACGCTCTCTCGTTCCTCCGTCGAACCCGACTACGTCCTCGACTCGTTGGGCGACATCGGCGACGTCCTCGACGGCACCGCGTGAGAACCCCGCGCAATCGTTATCATCTCTCGCGGAGAGTGTTAACTGGGTGATACCATGGCCGAGAACATCCTGATGATAGTCGGCGACTTCGGGGAGGACTACGAGATAATGGTGCCGTACCAGGCGCTGACGATGGTCGGACACGAGGTGGACGCCGTCTGCCCCGACAAGGAGGCGGGCGACACCGTGAAGACGGCTATCCACGACTTCCGCGGCGACCAGACGTACGTCGAGTCGCGCGGCCACGACTTCGAGTTGAACGCGACGTTCGACGACGTCGACCCCGCCGAGTACGACGCACTCGTCGTCCCCGGCGGACGCGCCCCCGAGTACCTCCGGACGCACGAGGAAGTTCTCGACGCCGTCCGACACTTCTTCGAGGAGGACAAGCCGGTGGCCGCACTCTGTCACGGCCCGCAGATTCTCGCCGCCGCGGGCGTCTTGGAGGGGTACGAGATGACCGCCTACCCCGCCGTGCGCGCGGAAATCGAGGCGGCGGGGTGTTCGTGGGTGGACGAGGTGACGGTGGACGGGAACCTCGTCACCGGGCAGGCGTGGCCCGACCACCCCGAGTGGTTGGCGGCGTTCTTGGACCTCCTCGGCACGGAGATATCCGAGGCCGAACCCGCCGCCGCGGACGACTGACCCGAAACTGAGACCGTTCTTTCGAACGCGAAGTGCGTGGGAATGTCTGACAAAGATTTATATCGTCGAGTGCGCTACCACCGAGTATGAAAGGACAGCCGAACAGCCCGTACGTCTTCGACGAAGACGTGCAAGAACCCCACGGACCGTACCTGTCGAACGACGAGATCGAAGAAGCCGACCTCAGCGACCCCGAGGAGCGAGAGGTCGTCATCGTAGACGGTGAGGCGATGAGTTACCGGGCGTACCACCGCCGCTGAACGGCCCTCCTTCTGCCGTTCGACCCGCGCGGCGCAGAGCGCGCGCCGACCGATAACGGCACCGACGGCTACCGGGTGAGAGCGACCGCGGGTAACCTCGTTTGAAAAAAGTCGGGGTGTGCGACTCGTCGTCCTCAGAACGCGCCGCCGTGGACCTCGATGTCCGCGTGGAGCTCCTCGCGGAGGGCCGCGTGGACGTGGCAGATGCCCTCGGCGCGGTCGACGATTTCGTCGAACTCGCCGTCGTCGAGGTTCGCCTCGACGTGGATGGCGAAGCTGATGCGTTCGAGGTCGTCGTCGTCGTTCAGGTCGGCGTCGGCGTCGATCTGAACCTTACCGAGGTCGTCGTGGCCCGTCTGCTGGCCGCCGACGCGGAACGCGGGCAGGAAACAGGACGCGTAGTCCGCGACGAGGACCTGATTCGGGTCAGGGCCGTCTTCGTTCGTGGCGTCGATGGTGAGTTCGAAGTCGCCGACCTGACTCGTGGACGCGAAGCCTTCCTCGCTGACGGTGGAAGTTTGGATGTCGCTCATTGCGTTCGTACACTCGGGTGCCGTCGCCCTAAAGGTTGCTCAAACTCGCTCTCGGAGGGTGCCTCCGTCGCTCGATTCGAAGCCGAGCGTGTCGAAGAAATTACGTCTGAACCGACGGTCACGGGACGCGGGAGGTGACCGTCTCGGCCCGTCGCGGGCGCGTCACTCCAGCGTGAACGACTCGTCGCCGTCGAGGATGTGGACGTCGGCGTCCGTCCCCGTCTTCTCCACCTCGTCGACGAAGTCGTCGACGTCGATTTCGATGGGCGGGAACGTGTCGTAGTGCATCGGGAACACGTGGTCCACGCCCAACCAGTCGGCGGCGACGGCGGCCTGCCACGGACCCATCGTGTAGTGGTCGCCGCACGGCAGGGCGGCGGCGTCGGGTTGCAGGAACGGCGCGATGACGTCTATCATCTCCGACATGAGCGCCGTGTCGCCGGCGTGGTAGAACGCCGTCGCGCCGTCGTCCTCGTCCTGCGACGGCTTCTCGTCGCTGATGACGAACCCGGCGGGCACGCCGATGTCGTTCTCGTAACTCGTGTTGAGGCCGTTCGTGTGGTCCGCGCGGTGCATCGTCACGAACGCGTCGCCGCACTCGGTGGTGCCGCCGAGGTTCATGCCGATAGCGTCCTCGAAGCCGTGTTCGTCCTGCATGAACGCCGTCATCTCCGGCACGGCGACCAGCGTCGCGTCGGTGAACGCGCCGGCGTCGGCGATGTGGTCGGCGTGGCCGTGCGTCAGGAGGAGGTAGTCCGGCGTCTCCACGTCCTCGGGTTCGAGGTCCGTGAACGGGTTGTCGAAGAACGGGTCGATGAGGAAGGTGGTCCCGTCTACGTCGACGTGCCACGTGGAGTGTCCGTGCCAAGTGAGTTCCATCGTCATGAGTCGGCGAGAACTACTCACGACAGTGCCATAAAAGATGCCGAACGCCGCACCGCCGAGGACGGTAGACATATCCGCGAACTGGACGTTCCGTCGGGTATGTCGCCCTCCATCGCGTTCGGGAGCGGAATCAGTCGCTACCGCGCAGTCGTCGCACTCGCGTTCGCCGTCGTAGTGTCCCTGTTCGTCGCGTCCGTGCCGCTTCCGCCGCTTGCAGTCGTACTGGCCGTCGTTACGGTCCTGTACCTCGGCGCGAGTGCGTTCGACGCCGTTCGCTCGCACCCCGCCTTCAACCTCGTCTCCGCGGCGTACGGCGTCCTCCTGTTCGGACTGTGGTACCTGATTTCCGACGCCGCCGGCGTCGTTCTGTTAGTTTTCACCGCCCTCGCCGCGGCGGGGTTCGTCGTCGAGGCGTACAACTACCGGCACGGAACGTCGTACCTCCGCTTCGACTTCTGAACCGGCGGCGAACGGACCGGTCGTACCGGTTCGTTCTTCCGTTCGAGACGTTCTCTCTCGCGCCGAATTACGTTCTTCCGACGGCGCGGCGACGGACGAGTATGGAGTACGATATCACCCACCAGCCGTCCGACTCGCTTCTGACCGTCTCGCTCTCGGCGGGCGAGGAGATACGGGCGGAGGGCGGCGCGATGGTCTCTCACGACGCGAGCGTCGAGATGGAGACGAACGCGACCGGGGGCTTTCTGAAGTCGATTCGCCGGTCGTTCGGCGGCGAGAGCTTCTTCCAGAACACGTTCCGCGCGGCGGAGGCGGGCGAGGTGTCCTTCGCGCCGCCCCTCCCCGGCGACGTGACGCACGTCGAACTGGACGGCGAGACGGTGTACGTCCAGTCCGGGTCGTACCTCGCGGGCGACACCGCCCTCGACGTGGACACGAAGTTCGGCGGGTCGCGGTCGTTCTTCGGCGGCGAGGGCCTGTTCCTCCTGAAGGTCACAGGGTCGGGGCCGGCGTTCCTGTCGAGTTACGGGGCCATAGAGGAGGTAGACGTCGGCGCGGCGGATCCGTTCGTCGTCGATACGGGCCACGTCGTCGCCTTCGAGGAGTCCGTGGACTTCACCGTGCGTCGCGTCGGCGGCCTGAAGTCCACCGTCCTGAGCGGAGAGGGACTCGTCTGCGAGTTCCGCGGCGACGGCAGGGTGTGGCTTCAGACCCGAAGCGCGGACGCGTTCCTCTCGTGGTTGATACCCAAACTGCCAACGCCGCCGTCGTCCGGTCAGTGAGGGAGATTTCCGGGAGGGAAAGAACGAAGCGGAGGGGCGGAGACGCACCGGGTATGCATCAGGTACGCTTCCGCGACCCCGCGGGGTCGGTCCGACGCGGCGAGTGGCACGGCGATATCGCCGAGGGAACCTCGGCGGGCGATCAGACGGAGTCCGGTGACCGCGTCTCCTTCGGCGGCGAGACGTACGCCCTCGACGAGGTGGACGTCCTGCCGCCGTGCGACCCGACGAAGATAGTCTGCATCGGGCGGAACTACGCGAAACACGCCGAGGAGCGAAACGAGGACGTTCCGGACCGACCGCTACTCTTCCTCAAGCCGCCGAACGCGCTTTCGTCCCACGGCGACACCGTGACCCTCCCCGCCGGGAAGGAACGCGTCGAGTGGGAGGCGGAGTTGGCCGTCGTAATCGGCGAACAGTGCCGCAACGTCTCCGAGGAGGAGGCGATGGAGTACGTGGCGGGCTTCACCTGCATGAACGACATCTCGAACCGCGACGACCAGAGTGAAGAGCAGAACTGGATTCGCGGGAAGGCGTTCGACAACAGCGCACCCCTCGGCCCGGTCCTCGCCACGCCCGACGAGGTGCCCGACGACGCCAGCATCGAACTCCGGGTGAACGGCGAGACGAAACAGGACTCCTCCATCGACGCGTTCATCTTCTCGATTCCCGAACTTATCGCGGAGATTACAACGTACGTGACGCTCGAACCGGGCGACGTCATCTCGACGGGGACGCCCGAGGGCGTGGGCCCCCTCTCGGACGGCGACACCGTCGAAGTCGAAGTCGAGGGCGTCGGCGTCCTCGAACACGACGTGCGCGTCCCGTAGGATCCGCTCCGAGTGACAGTCGTGACAAAGAACTAAACATCTCACGCGGCGTACCGGCGAACATGAACGCCCGCCAGTACGACGCACTCAGCGTCGCCCTCCTCGTCGGTAGCGCCGTCATCGGCCTCGCCCTCCTCCCGTCGCTTCCCGACCGGTTCGCCATCCACTTCGGCGCGGCCGGCGACCCCGACAACTTCGCCTCGCCCCTCGTCGGCGTCCTCCTCTTACCGGTCGTCGGACTCGGGTCGGTGCTGTTCGTCCGCGGCATCTCCTCCGTCGCCGGGAGCGAGGACGTCCCGCCGGCGTTCGGACTCCTCCTGTCGGCGTTCCTCACGTACGTCCAAGCGGTCGTCCTCGCGTGGAACCTCGGCTACCCCGTGGACGTGGGACTCGCCGTCCTCCCGGGCGTCCTCGTCCTCCTCGTCGCCGGTCTGGCGATAGACCGACTGTACTGAGCGTCGTCCCGACGGGGGTCGTCCGCCGACGAAACCGAATCTGGTTACGATGCTCTCCGTTCGAAACCAAATGCACTTGTCTCCGCCGACGCACGTCGTCGTATGCGCCGACGCCGCTATCTGGAAGCACTCGGGGCGACCGGACTCGTCGCCGGGGCGGGGTGTCTAAGCGGGGAGAGGGAGGGAAGTCGGTCGAACGCCGCCTCGGTCGGGTCGACTTCGACGGCGGAGGCGGCGGGCGCGGAGACGCGGACGCTGACGCTCGCCACCGCGACGACGGCGTACGACACCGGACTGTTGGACGCCCTCCACCCGGCCCTCCGAGAGCGGTTCGGCCTGCGGGTGAAGGTGCTCTCCCTCGGGACGGGCGCGTCGCTCAGGAGGGGACGCGACGGCGACGCCGACGCCGTTCTCGTCCACGCCCGCGGGGCGGAGGACGAGTTCCTGAAGGAGGGGTTCGGGGTCAACCGCCGGTCGCTGATGCACAACGACTTCCTCGTCGTCGGGCCCCCCGACGACCCCGCCGGAGTCTCGGCCGTCTCCGACCCCGTCGCGGCGTTCGAGCGAATCGCCCGCGCGGAGTCGCTGTTCCTCTCCCGCGGCGACGAGTCGGGGACCCACCGCCGCGAACGAGCGATTTGGAGACGCGCAGACGCCGCGCCGGGCGGCCGGTGGCACCAGGCGACGGGCGACGGCATGGGCGACACCCTCCGGCAGGCGGGGCGGCGCGGCGCGTACACCCTGACCGACCGGGGGACGTACCGCGTCTTCCGGGAGGAGATAGGACTCGACGCGTTCGTCGAGGGGCCCCTCGGCGGCGGGTCGGAACTCCTCCTGAACGAGTACGGCGTCATCCCGGTCAACCCCGCGAAGCGCGACGTCCGGTACGAACTCGCCATGCTGTACGTCGGCTTCCTCACCGGTCCGACCGGACAGCGACTGATTCGGGAGTTCCGGCCGGGCGGCGACCCGCTTTTCCTCCCCGACGCCCTGTCTTCGGACCCGCAGTTCGACCAGTACGTCCCCGCGTCCTACCGCGGCGGGTAGGCCGCCGCCGTCCGGTGTAAGCACCCTTAAGAACCGCCGGGAGTATCGTTCGACCATATGATGCCGAGGGACCTCTCCGCGCACGAGGCGTACGTACCCGGGCGCGGGACCGAGGAGGTGGCCCGCGAACTCGGGTTGGACCCCGACGAGTTGACGAAGCTGTCGTCGAACGAGAACCCCCACGGGCCGTCGCCGGCGGCGGTGGCCGCGGTGGAGGACGCCGCCCCCGACGTGAACGTCTACCCGAAGACGTCGCACACGGACCTCACGGAGCGACTGGCGGCGAAGTGGGACGTCTCGCCCGAACAGGTGTGGGTCGGACCGGGCGCGGACGGCGCGCTCGATTACCTCTCGCGGGCGTTTCTCGAACCGGACGACCGCGTGTTGGTGCCGACGCCGGGGTTCGCCTACTACTCGATGTCGGCGCGGTACCACCACGGCGACGCCGCCGAGTACGCCGTCTCAAAGGACGACGACTTCGCGCAGACGGCCGCCGGAGTCCTCGACGCGTACGACGACGAGCGAATCGTCTACGTCACGACGCCGCACAACCCCACGGGGTCGGTGATGGCCCGCGACGAGATAGTCGAACTGCTCGAATCGGTCGAAGACCGCACCCTCGTCGTCGCGGACGAGGCGTACGGCGAGTACTCGGCGGAACCGTCGGCGGTCGAACTCCTCTCGGAGTACGACAACCTCGCGGTGACGCGCACGTTCTCGAAGGCGTACGGCCTCGCCGGCCTGCGCATCGGGTACGCCGTCGTCCCCGAGGCGTGGGGCGACGCCTACGCGCGGGTGAACACGCCCTTCGCCGCGAACGAAATCGCCTGCCGAGCCGCCCTCGCCGCCCTCGACGACGAGAAACACGTCGAGGAGTCGGTCGAGAC
This sequence comes from Halopelagius fulvigenes, assembly GCF_042662625.1. GTDB lineage: Archaea > Halobacteriota > Halobacteria > Halobacteriales > Haloferacaceae > Halopelagius > Halopelagius fulvigenes. The sequence continues at coordinate 503,849 of NZ_JBHSXH010000015.1, read as the reverse complement.
GGCGGCGTGGGCGCGAGAGTACTACCGCGACGAACTCGACGCGCGGACGTGGCCCTCCGGCGGCAACTTCGTCCTCGTGGAAGTCGGCGACGGGACGGCCGTCGCGGAGGCGGCGCAACGCCGCGGCGTCATCGTCCGCGACACCTCCAGTTTCGGCCTGCCGGAGTGCGTCCGCGTCTCCTGTGGGACGCGCGAGGAGACGAGACGGGCCGTGGAAGTGCTGAACGACGTCGTCGCCGACGTCGCCGCGGAGGGGACGCGGGCGTGACGCGCGTCGCACTCACCGGCACGCCCGGAACCGGGAAGACGACGGTCAGCGAGGCAGTCGCCGACAGAACCGGGCTGGACGTGATCCACCTCAACGACGCCATCCGCGAGGAGAAACTGTTCACCGAACGCGACGCCGAACGGGATTCGCTCGTGACCGACTTGGACGCCGTCGCCGAGTGGTTGGGCGAGTGGGACGGCGTCCTCGAATCCCACCTCGCGCACCACTTCGACGCCGAGGCGGCCGTCGTCCTGCGCTGTCACCCCGAGGAACTGGAACGCCGACTGCTCGACCGGGGCGAGACCGAGGCGAAGGCGCGCGAAAATGCGGAGAGCGAAGCGCTCGACGTGGTTCTCGCGGAGACCGTCGAGCGGTTCGGCGAGGACGCCGTCTACGAGATAGACACGACCGACCGGGACCCCGAAGCCGTCGCCGAGGACGTCGTCGCCGCCGTCGAAGGTGAGACGGACCCGCGCGTCGGCACCGTCGACTTCATCGACTACCTATGACGCTCGACCAGTACCGCTCCGTCGCGGACCGACTGCTCGACCCCTTCGTCAGCGTCGCCGACCGCCTCGGCCTCTCGCCGGACGGCGTGAGCGTCGTCGCGTTCGGGTTCGCCGTCGCCGCCGGCGGCGCGTTCGCGGCCGCCGACCCCGTCTGGTACGCCCTCGGCGGCGTGTTCGTCTTCCTCAACGGCTGGTTGGACCTCGTCGACGGCGCACTCGCGCGGGCGCAGGGCGTCGCCAGCGAGGGCGGCGACCTGTTGGACCACGTCCTCGACCGGTACGCCGACATCGCCATGCTCGTCGGCCTCGCGGCGGGCGTCGGGTCGTGGGCCCTCGGCCTCGCCGCAGTCACGGGCGTCCTGATGACCTCCTACCTCGGGACGCAGATTCAGGCCGTCGGGCTGGGCAGAGAGTACGGCGGCCTCGTCGGCCGCGCCGACCGGTTGGCGCTCATCGGTATCGTCGCGTTCGTCGCCGCGGCGGTCCAGAGCCTCCTCGGCTTCCACCCCGTCGAACTACTGCTGGGTTTCTTCGCGGTCATCGGCCACTTCACCGCGCTCCAGCGGTTCTGGGGCGCGATGAGCGACCTCACCTGACGAATCCGACTACTTCGCGTCGTGCCTTTTATATCGCGCCCTCGGCTATGAGATGGTATGCCCCAATGCGAGATGTGCGGCAAGGAGCGACCGTCGCTGAAGACGGTCAAGGTTGAAGGGGCCGAACTCGAACTCTGTGACGACTGCGCCGAGTTCGGTACCGAGGTCCGCACTGAGTCGAGTTCCTCGTCGGCCTCGACGAAGTACTCCACGTCGAGTTCTTCGTCCTCGTCCTCGTCGAGTTCCTCCGGCGGAACCGGAGGCAGTTCCGGCGGGTCGAAGCGCCGACGCCGGGACATGTTCGACGACATGGACGAAATCGCGGCGGACTACGACGACCGGATCCGCGAGGCCCGCGAGGGACGCGGCCTCAGTCAGGAGGACCTCGCGCAGTCGCTCAACGAGAAGGCGAGCCTCATCCGCAAACTCGAACGCGGCGACATCCTCCCCCCGGACTCCGTCCGGAAGAAACTGGAGAAGAAACTCGACATCTCCCTCGTCGAAGGCGCGGACGACGACGAGGAGGAGTGGTCGGGCGGTTCCTCCACGACGACGACGCTCGGCGACGTGGTCAAGCGCAAGGACTGAGCGGACCGCGACGCCCCGATTCGACGCGTTCTTTGGACACCGACTCCCTCCAGCGGTGGCGCTACCCGTGCGACGCCTCCGGCCGAGTCGTTTCGGGTAACCGACGGCTGTTGATCTTCCGAGTGAACGCGGCATCCTAAGTGACCCGAGGGGGCACCGACCGAGACGAGTAAGATGACGTACACAGTGACGTGCATCGAGTGCGGTCTCCGGCGAGAGGTGGGCGAGTTGGACGACGTTCTCGACGTTCGGGAGACGCACCGGGAGGAGTGCGGCGACCGACATCGTGTCGAGTTCAAGTTGGTCCAGTAACCCGCTTTCCTCGTCTCTCCGATCGACTTCCCGTTCGAGAGAAGTTCCGCGGAACCGACGCCGAAGATTAACCTATTTCTCGGCGGAGACCCGACACGAACGCGTGTTCATCCTCGTCAATCTCAAGGCGTACCCGTGCGACCCCATCGAAGTAGCGACCGCGGCCCGCGAGGTGTCCGAGGAGTCCGGCGTCCGCATCGCCGTCTCCCCGCAGGCCGCCGACATCGCCCGCGTCGCCGAGACGGGCGTCGAAACGTGGGCACAGCACGTGGACCCCAACGGCCACGGAAGCCACACCGGAAGCACCCTCGCCGAGGCGGTGGCCGAGGCCGGTGCCGAAGGAACCCTCATCAACCACTCCGAGAAGCGACTCAAACTCGCCGACATCGACGGGTCCGTCCGCGCCGCCGAACGCGCCGGACTCGAAACCTGCGTCTGTGCGAACAACCCGGCTCAGATCGGTGCCGCCGCGGCCCTCGGTCCCGACTCCGTCGCGGTCGAACCGCCGGAACTCATCGGCGGCGACGTCTCCGTCGCCACCGCCGACCCCGATATCGTCGAGGACGCCGTCGAGGCGGCCGAGAGCGTCGACGAGAACGTCGAGGTGTTCTGCGGCGCGGGCATCTCCTCGGGCGACGACGTCGAGGCCGCCGGCGATCTCGGCGCGACGGGCATCTTGCTCGCCTCCGGCGTCGCCAAGGCCGACGACCCGCGCGCGGCCCTCGAAGACCTCGTCGAACCGCTGTAATCGGACGCGAACCGCCCTCGGTCGAGGCGCTTTCGGGCGACTCGCGGGCGTCCCGAGCGGACACCGGACGTATAATCCCCTCGCCTTCGGGCAGAATTCAACGTCTGACGAACGCTTATGTCATGGTAGATGCAGCGAGATGACGTATCGGAATCAGAGAATTTGAACAAGTCAGGGACGAACGCGGGGGCGACGATGCGCGCCGTCGTCGAAGCGGTCAGTGCCGCCACGGACGTGCCGGCGGTCGAGCTGCCGCCGTTGTACTGGGCGGTGGACCCCGACGCCTTGAACGCGCTCTTTTCCGCACCGGACGCGAACGGGGAGATTACCTTCCGGTACGCCGGGTGCGACGTGACCGTCCGAGCGGACAGGACCGTGGATGTCTCGACCGGCGTTTGAACCCTTCTCCGCCCGCGGTCGGCTTCGACGCCGGCAGCGACGATTCGGTCGTCGGTCGCCCTCGATTCGACCGCGGCTCAGTCGTCAGCTTCGACTTCCGCGTCGGCGTCCTCGCCGTCGGCCGGGTCGCTCTCCTCCTCGTCCACCATCGTCGGGACGAACGACCGTTCGACGGCGGAGACCACCTCCCGGAGTTCGCCCTCGTCCAAGCGGTCGGCGAACTCCTCGCGGACGAGATCCGGTAGCGCGTAGGCGTACCGCCCGCGGCCGACGTGTTCGACGAACCCGGCGCGTCGGAGGGGGGCGTTCCGCCCGTATGCGAGGTGTTTGTCGCCCACCTGCCCGGCCGCGACGTGGGCGTCCACCGGGTCGCAGGCGTCCACCTCGCGGTAGAACGCGAGCATCCGACGGGAGACGGGGTGCATCGACCGGACGACGTTTCGCAGTCGCTCTATCACGTCCTCCCGCCCGGTCAGGCCCGCGAGGTTCTCGTGGGCGCGTTCGGGTTCGACGTCGAACTCCTCGCCGGCGGCGTCCGTCGCCGCGACGTCGAGCCCGGGGTACGCGCCGGCGGCCGCCGAGGTGACCGCGGCGTCCACCGCCTCGCCGTCCACCGCGTCGTCCGCGGGGGCCGCCTCGTCACCGTCCGCGGGCGTGGGCGCGTCGCCCGTCGCGGAGGCGTCCGTCGCCGCGTCGTCCGCCTCGTCGTACTCGCCGAGTGCGGCCTGTTTCTCCGTCGGTCGCTTCAGGTTGCGTCCCTCTCCGCCGCGGTACGGGGCCTCCGCCTTCCGGAACATCGCCTGCGCGAACTGGTCGGCCATGTTCGAGAGGTCCCGAGCCTCCTCTAACTCTCGCTCCAGTTCGCGGATTCTCGCCTCCTTCTTGTCCAACTCCTGTCTGAGTTCGGCGATCCGGCTCTCCCGGCGCGCCTTCTCGTCGGAGATGTTCTGCAGTTCGGAGACGAGGTTGCCGTCCACGGACTTCAGGTCGGGGCGTTCGAAGTCGTCGAGTCCGGGCGTCGCCCCCGCGTCGAACGTCTGTTTCTTCCTGAACTGGACGCGGCGGATCGACTCCGACCAGTCCGTGACGAGGAAGCCCTCGCCGTTGCCCATCTCCTCGATGGCGTCGGAGTACTCAGAGCCCAAGATTCGCCCGACGACCTTCGTGTCGTTCTGCCACGTGAGTCGGTGCCAGACGAGCCAGTCGCACTGGGTGATGAAGTCCTTCTTCACGTCGGCGGGGCGTTGGCTGATGCCGACGATGCCGAGGCCGTGTTTTCGGCCCCGCTTGCCTATCTTGATGAGCATCTTCCCGGCCTCGTCCATGCCGCCGCCCTCGGGGATGTACTCGTGGCACTCCTCGACGAGCATCAGGAACGGCTTCTTCAGTTTCTTCTCCTTCGCGAAGAGGTTCTTCGCCACCTCGGTGACAAGTTCCTGCGCGTCGCCCTCGTCGAGGTAGCCCGACACGTCGAGGATGATGGGCACGTTCTGTTCGAGTGCCAACCCCGCTATCTTCTCTGCGTGCTCCGAACTGACCTGGATGTCGCACTCGTCGTCCGCGCCGGCGTGGAGCAACTCGAACTGCTCTTTGAGGCCGTAGTACTCCCCGTCGGTGTCCACGATGAGGACCGGGAAGTTGTTCGACAGCAGTTTCTCGATTATCACCGACGCGGTGTTCGACTTCCCGGACCCGGACTTCCCGGTCACGAACCCGCGGCCCGTGAGGATGTCCACGACGGGGAGGTCCACCTCGGTCCCGGGTTCGGCGTCCCCCTTGCCGCCGACGCCCTCGCTTATGTCCGCGACGGTGATCGTCTCGGTATCCTCCGTCATCTACCCGACGCGTCATCGTCGCGCCTCATAGTTCCTCCCTTCCCGTCCGCCGCCCGTCAGACGCCGGCGAGCGCTACTCGAACTGGCCCAACGACGCCTGCCCGTCGGCGTCTCCGGCGGCCTTCGACTCCGATTCGGCAGCCGACTCCGCTTCGGAACGAGACCCCGCCTCCGCCTCGAAGTCGGTCAGCGTCGGCGACCCCTCGGAGTCGCGCGTCGCCGTCCCGCCGTCGGACTTCGCCGCCGCGGGGGTCGTTCCCGCGTCCGTCTCGGCTTCCGCCGACGCCGACTCCGACCCCGCCGCTTCCCACCCGTCGAGGCTCGACTGGTCGGCGTCGGCGAACGAGAGGTTCGAGACGCGGACGCCCACCTTCCGCGCCGCCTCGTCGTCGAACTCCGAGAGGAGGTCGAGGGCGACGTCCTCGACGAGGGGCGGTTCGTCCACCGGCCCCGACAGCGACCGTTCGCGCGTGTTCACGTCGTACGGCGGGAGGACCACCTTGATGCCGATGGTGCGGTACATCGCGCCGCGACTCCGGGCGCGTTCGGCCACGTCCGCCGCGAGTGCGGACACCACCTCGCGTTTCTTCTCGGCGTCCGTCGTCGCCTCGGCGAACGCCGACTCCCGCGAGAGGCTCTTCGGTCGGCCCGCGGGCGTCACCTCCCTGTCGTCGTCGCCGCGGGCGCGACTGCGGAGTTCACGTCCCCGCGACCCGAACTTCGACGCCACCTCGTTGGGGTCCGCCGCGGCCAACTCGCCCGCCGTCTCGATGCCCATCTCGCCGAGTTCGCGGGCGGTGACCGGCCCGACGCCGTGCACCTCCTCGACGGAGAGGGGCGCGAGGAAGGAGCGTACCTCGCCGGGGCGGACGACCACGAGTCCGTTCGGCTTGTTGTAGTCGCTGGCCACCTTCGCGGCGGACATGTTGGGCGCGACGCCGACGCTGGCGGTGACGCCCACCTCCCTGTCGATTCGCTGTTTCACGTGGCGGGCGAACCCCTCCGCGAGCGTTCGGTCGCCGTCGGGCGTCGTCTCCCACGACGTTCTGTCGGTCACGTCGAGGTACGCCTCGTCGATGCTCACCTCCCGAACCACGTCGGCGCAGTCGTGGAGAATCTCCTTGACCTCCGCCGCGACGGACTTGTAGTACTCGATGTCCACGGGTCGGTAGTACCCCGCCTCCGAGGGGTCCTCGGCCGTCTCGACGCGCGGCAGGCGGTCGAGGGCCTGCGAGATGGGTTGCGCGCTCTCGACGCCGTACTCCCGCGCCTCGTAGCTCGCCGTCGCCACCGCGCCGAACGTCTCGCCGGACTCGTAGCCCATCCCGACGACGACGGGTTCGCCGCGGAGTTCGGGTTCGCGGAGGCGTTCGCAGGAGGCGTAGAAGCAGTCCATATCGACGTGGAGGACGATACGCGGCGCTCCCGACTCGTCGCCGTCGTCCACACCCGGAAGCGTCTCCCCCGCCATCACCACCACGTGGGTACCGGAGGGTACTGAGCGTTCCCAAAGCGGAGTGAAAGTGGTTCGCGCCGACCGGTCGCCGTCGGGGAGCGTCCGCTATCGGGTCGGCGGTCGGCGAGAGACGAGTGGGCGCACCCGCGAGAGAATCAGACCGGAGGACGCGGGCGTCGAATCCTCACTTCAGTCGCTCCTGCAGGAACGACGGGTGGGCGGCGGTGACGCCGTCGATGTCGAGTATCGACTCGGAGATGACGTCGCCGAGGGCGTCGCCGTCGGCGGCCCGGACCTCCGCCATGAGCATGTGGTCCCCGGAGGAGGTGTAGAGGGCGTCCACCGACTCTAACTCCTTCAGTTCCCGCGTCGCCTCGACGTAGCTGTCCGAGGAGACGTCGATGCCGACGAGAGCGATGGACTGCCCGGAGAGCTTCTTCGGGTCCACGTCGGCGGAGTAGCCGACGATGACGCCCTCCTCTTCGAGCTGCTGGATGTACTTCCGAACCGTGGGTTTCGAGACGCCCGCCCTGTCCGCTATCTCGGCGTACGACGCCTGTGCGTCGTCCTCCAAGACGGCGAGGATGCGCCCCTGCGTAGACGTGGCTTCCATGGAGGTAGCTTTTGCTCCACGGAAAAAATATGTTGCGAATGCGAAAACGGTTCTCCATCCGACGGAAAACGCCGCGCGAAGGGCGTCTGGGCCGCGAGCCGACCGTTACTTGTGCTTGTCGAGCCACATGTCGTGGGAGCGCTCCCACTCGTGGTCCTCGTCGAAGTACCGCTCCGCCAGCGGTTCTTCGGGCATCTCGCCGATGCGTTTCTTCTCCTGCTGGTAGGAGAGTCGCTCGTCGTCGATGTAGTACCGGCCGGTGAGGACGGTTCCCTCGTGAAGCGCGTTCTCCGTCTCGTACATCATCTCGGAGGCGGACCGCCGGTCGTGGACGTCGATGTCGTAGTCCTCGGACTCGTTGATGTCGATGTACGGGACGTACTGCTTCGCGTCCTTGTTCCACGTCGGACACTGCGTGAGGAAGTCCACGTGGCTGAAGCCGTCGTGCTCGATGGCTTCGACGATTATCTCCTTCGCCTGGTTCGGGTTGACGGCCGCGGTGCGGGCGATGTACGAGGAGCCCGCGTTCAGGGACATCGAGAGCGGGCGGATGGGGTCCTTCGCCGAGCCGTGAGGCTGGGTCTTGGACTTGTGGCCCTTCGGCGACGTGGGGGACGTCTGTCCCTTCGTGAGGCCGAATATCTCGTTGTTGAACACGATGTGCGTGAGGTCGTGGTTCTCACGCGCCGTGTGCATGAAGTGATTCCCACCGATACCGTAGTTGTCGCCGTCGCCGCCCGCGGCAATGACGGTCAGGCCGTCGTTCGCCATCTTCGCGGCGCGGGCGATTGGCAGTTCGCGTCCGTGGATGGTGTGGAATCCGTAGCTCTCGAAGTAGCTGTTCAACTTGCCCGAGCACCCGATGCCCGTGCAGACGAGCATCTCCTCGGGCGAGAGGCCGAGTTCCGCCGCGGCACCCTTCAGGGCCTTCAGGACCCCGAAGTCGCCGCACCCCGGACACCACGTCGGCTGGGGTTCGACGCCGGGCGTGTACTCGTTTCGGTCTCTCTCTTGTTCCTCACCGATTGCGCTGAATGCACTCATTGGTTAGTCACCCGCTGCAGGGACGTATTTGGTCTCGTGGCCGGAGATCTCTCCGTCCTCGACGATGCTCGTGATGAACCCGCTGACGATCTCGTCGGGTTCGAAGGGGTTGCCGTTGAACTTCAGGAGGCTCGACAGCTTCTCGCCGAAGCGACCGGTCTCCTTCTGCGTGAGGCCGCGGAACTGCGCCGAGGCGTTCATCTCGACGACGAGACACTCGTCGACGCTCTCTAAGAACTCGCTGACCTGGTCGACCGGGTACGGAGCCAACTCGGAGACGCCGAGCGCCTTGACCGAGTGACCCTGTTCGTTGAGTCGGTCGACGGCCTCCTCGACGGTCCCCTGCTGGGAGCCGAACGTCATGATGCCGTACTCGGCCTCCTCGGGGCCGTAGTGGGTGTTCGCGCTCTCCTCCTCGCTGTCGAGTTCGGCGCGGATGTTGTCGAGCTTCCGCATCCGGCGACCCATCTGGTGGACGCGGTTGTCCGGGTCCTCCGAGATGTGTCCGGCGGGCATGTGCTCGTTACCCGTCGCGAGGTAGCGGCCCTCCTTCTGGCCGGGGATGGAACGCGGACTGACCGCGTTCTCGCCGTCGTACTGGAAGCGGTTGAACTTGCCCGAGGCGTCGTGGGGCGCGTCCTCCAGTTCCGCTTCCGTCAGGATCGAACCGAGGTCCGGATTCGGCTCCTCGTCGAAGACGCTGGCGGGAACGTTCCGCAGTTCGCCGCCGTTCTTCTGGTCGTACAGGACGATGGACGGAATCTGGTACTCGTACGCGATCTGGAACGCGCGTCGCGTCTGCCTGTACGCCTCCTCGGCGTCCGCGGGCGCGAACACCACGCGGTGGGAGTCGCCCTGCGACGTGTACAGGACGTGTTCGAGGTCGCCCTGCTCGGGCTTCGTCGGCATCCCGGTCGAGGGACCGGCGCGCATCGCCTCGACGAGGACGACTGGCGTCTCGGTCATCTCGGCGAGGCCGAGCGGTTCGGACATCAGCGCGAACCCGCCGCCGGACGATCCGGACATGGCCTTCACGCCCGCGTGGGACGCGCCGATGGCGAGGGCCGCCGCGGCGATCTCGTCTTCGACCTGCTCGGAGATGCCGCCGACGTCCGGAAGGTTCTGCGACATGATGGTGAACACTTCCGTCCACGGCGTCATCGGGTAGCCCGCGATGAAGCGGCACCCTTCGTCGAGTGCGCCGTAGGCGATGGCGTCCGACCCCGAGAGGAGCACCTGCTCCTCGTCGTGTTCGCTCTCCGGAACCGAAATGTCCGGCGCGTCGACGTCGTACTCCTCTTGGACGAGTTCGTACGCGTCGTCGAACACGGTCATGTTCGGTTCGAGGATCTTCTCGGGCATCGCGTCCGCCATCAGGTCCTTGATGACGTGCGGTTCGATGTCCGCGATGGCGCACGTGACGGCGACTCCGGCCGTGTTACGCATGACCTCGCGCCCGTGTTCGCGCGCGATGGTGCGCAGGTCGATGTCGTAGACGTGCCAGTCGTTCTCTTCGACCCGTTCGTCGAAGTCCTCTATCTCGGAGGCGTCGAGCAGACCGGAGTCGTAGATGATGACGCCGCCCTCTCGGAGTTCGTCGAGGTTCTCCGAGAGCGGTTTTACCTCCTCGTTGCCGTAGTAGGCGTTCTCCTGCGGGTTCCGAGCGAAGGAGTCGCCCAGCGCGAGGAGGAAGTTGTAGCCGTCTCCGCGAGACCGAACGGGCTCGTCGGAGACTCGTACTTCCGTGTACGTGTGACCGCCGCGGATGCGCGACGGATAGTGGCGGTGCGTGAATACGTGGAGCCCCGACCGCATCAGGGCCTTCGCGAAGTTCTGGCTCGTCGAGGCGATGCCGTCCCCAGAACCGCCTGCGATTCGCCAGATGAGTTCGTGGTCAGTCATATGTTGAGCTCACGGCCCGCGTGGGCCACTACCGAAAACTTTCGCTACGAGGCGATTAAAGCCTTTGCTATGGAATAACAAGGAAAGATAATGATAGTCCTAATATGTCTACATGAACCACCCTAATTTCCTCGGAAAGTGGACGTTCGTCTGGTCGATTCCGAGGTACAGGCGGCAGTTACTACCCGAAAGTGGGTAAGTTCTCCGGCCGAAAGAGGGTCCGAGTCGGCTACTCGTCGCGCGGACTGCTCGGGTGGTAGTCGGTGTCGTACTCGCCGGGTTCGTCGTCCATCCGGTCGGGGTTGATGCGGCCCGAGAGGAGCATGAAGTCCACGACGGTGAGGTTCAACATCGCCTCGACCACCGGGACGGCCCGCGGCGGCAGAACCGGGTCGTGGCGGCCGACGACTTGGATGTCCTTCTCCTCGCCCGTCTCCCAGTCTACCGTCTTCTGCTCCTTCGGGATGGACGTGGGCGCGTGGAACGACACCTCGCCGTAGATGGGTTGGCCGGTGGTGATGCCGCCCTGCAGGCCGCCGTGTTTGTTGCCGACGGGGGTGGGGTCGCCGTCCTCTCCGAACTCCCAGTCCTCGTTTCTGTCCTTCCCGGTCCACTCGCGGGCCTCGCGGCCGAGTCCGTACTCGAAGCCCGTCGTCGCCGGGACGGCGAGCATCGCCTGTCCGAGTCGCGCGGGGAACGAGTCGAACCGCGGCGCGCCGAGTCCGCGCGGGACACCTCTGGCCTCGAAGTAGACGGACCCGCCGATGGAGTCGCCTTCCTTCTGGTACTCCTCTATCTTCTCCATCATCCGCTCGGCCGTCTCGGGGTGGGCGCAGCGAACGTCGTTCTCCTCCGCGTGTTCGAGCATCTCCTCGAACGTGACCGGCGGCGCTTCCACGTCGCCTATCTGGTTGACGTGCGCTTTCACCTCGACGCCGTGTTCGGCGAGAATCTTCTGCGCTATCGCGCCCGCGGCGACCCAGTTCACCGTCTCCCGGGCGGAGGACCGACCGCCGCCGCCCCAGTTCCGCGTCCCGAACTTCGCGGAGTAGGTGAAGTCACCGTGACTCGGGCGCGGCGCGGTGACGTACGGTTCGTACTTGCCGGACCGGGCGTCCTTGTTCTCGATGACCATCCCGATGGGCGTCCCCGTCGTGTACCCGTCCTGCGTCCCCGAGTTGATGACGACGGCGTCGGGTTCGCCGCGGGAGGTGGTTATCATCGACTGACCCGGTTTCCGCCGGTCGAGTTCCTTCTGTACGTCGTCCTCGTCGAGTTCCAGCCCGGCCGGACACCCCGAGACGGTCACTCCCATGGCGTCGCCGTGACTCTCGCCGTAGGTGGTGACCTGGAAGAGTCGGCCGAATCGATTGCCGTTCATTACCTCGTCGGTCCGTTACCCGGGCATTTAGGTTTTGTAGAAAGGCGCAATCGTGGAACGGGCGGCGGACGCCGACGCTTCCGTCCCGGAGACCGACGCGACGGACGGTTCGGCGGCGTCTCTCTGCGTTTCTCCGCCGAGTAATCGGTCGGGCGTGATGTGCGACTGTGAGCCGACGGAGTGCGGAGACCAGTGGAATAAGTCCCCAACCACCCCCATTGAAGGAAAAATATTTTCAATACCGGCGTTGATAGACGTGTCAACGCAGTTCAAAGACATGCCGGAGATGGAAACCACCCAGTTCGAGACGGACCTCAGTCTGTTCAAGTACGACGGCTTAGAGCGGCTTCCGCCGGCGTACCGCGGGTTAGACGAGGCCGAGCGGACGAGACGAATCGAGGCGGCGCGCGACGAACTCGGCGACGACGTGGTCGTCCTCGGCCACAACTACCAGCGCCGGGAGATCGTCGAACACGCGGACTTCGTCGGCGACTCTTACCAACTCTCGAAGGAGGCGGCGAACACCGACGCCGACTACGTCGTCTTCGGCGGCGTGACGTTCATGGCCGAGTCCGCCGATATCATCACCGACGACGACCAGTCGGTGATTCTGCCGAGCATGGAGGCGTCCTGTCCGATGGCCGGGATGGCCGAGGCGCTACAGGTGGACGCCGTCTGGGCCGAAATCGCCGCCGCCGCGCCCGACGCGGATATCGTCCCGGTGACGTACATGAACAGTTACGCCGATCTGAAGGCGTTCTGCGCGGAGCAGGGCGGACTCGTCTGCACCTCCTCGAACGCCCCCGAGGCCTTCGAGTACGCGTTCGAACGCGGCGACACGGTGCTCTTCCTGCCGGACAAGCACCTCGGCGAGAACACCGCCCACCGACTCGGGATGGAGGACCGAACCGTCGTGTGGGACCCGTGGAACCCCGACGGCAGAGACGCCGCCGACGTGGTGGACAACGATATCATCCTCTGGGACGGCTACTGTCAGGTCCACGAGCGATTCCGCGAGTCCCACGTCGAGGCGATTCGGGAGGAACGACCGGACGTCGGCGTCGTCGTCCACCCGGAGTGCCGCCGCGAGGTGGTCGAGGCGGCCGACGTGGTCGGTTCGACGGCGACCATCCGTCAGACCGTCGCGGACGCCGACCCCGGGGAGGCGTGGGCCGTCGGCACCGAAGTCCACCTCGCGAAGCACCTCGACCGGTGGCACCCCGACGTGGAGGTGCTCCCGTTGTGCGGCGACGCCTGCATGGACTGCAACGCCATGCGGCAGATAGACCCCAACTACCTGACGTGGGTCCTCGAAGAACTCGCGGCGGGCCGCGAGCGCAACGTCATTGAAGTCGCGCCCGAGGAGAAGCGACTCGCGAAGGTCGCACTCGACAGGATGCTGGAGGTGGACTCGTGACCGACGAACCGGCGGCGGGGTCCGACGACCGCCGCGAGACGGACGTGCTGGTCGTCGGGTCCGGAATCGCCGGCCTCGCGGCGGCACTGGGAGCCGCGCGGGAAGGGGCCACCGTCACCGTCGCGACGAAAGCCACGCGACCGGCGGACGCCTCGTCGTGGTGGGCGCAGGGCGGTATCGCCGTCTCCCGCGACGATCCGGCGCAGTTCAAACGTGACGTCCTGACCGCGAGCGACGATACCGCCGACCCCGACGCCGTGGACGTCCTCGTCGAGAACGCCGATGACGCCGTCGAGGACGTGTTGCTCGACACCCTCGGGGTCGAGTTCGACGCGGACGGGGCGGGGTACGACTTCGGCCGCGAGGCCGCCCACGACGAACCGCGAATCCTCCACGTGGACGCCTCGACCGGCAAGCACGTCCACGTCCCCTTCCTCGACTACCTCGACGCCCGCGACGACGTGACGATTCTGGAGGACACCGCGGCGCTCGAACTCGTCACGCACGAGGGCAGCGTCCGCGGCGCGATGCTCGAACGCGACGGGGCGGTGACACCGGCCGTCGCGGGGGCGACGATTCTCGCGACGGGCGGCATCGGCGATCTGTACCCCCGTTCGACCAACCCCGCCGGTTCGACCGGCGACGGCGTCGCCATGGCGGCACTCGCCGGGGCGGACGTCGAGGACATGGAGTACGTCCAGTTCCACCCGACGGTCTACGCGCCGCCGGACGGCGACGGGACCGGCGACGGAGACGGGGACGCCGGAGCGACCGACGGTGCCGACCCGTTCCTCGTCAGCGAGGCCGTCCGCGGCGAGGGGGCCGTCCTCCGGAACGCCGCGGGCGAACGGTTCATGCCCGACTACCACGAGGACGCCGAACTGGCCCCGCGAGACGTGGTCGCGCGGGCGGTCCGAACCGAGCGGGAGGCGACCGGAGAGGTCGTCTTGGACGTCTCGCCGGTCGAGTTCGCCGAGGAGTTCCCCGACTTGGCCGCGACGTGCGAGGACCGCGGCGTCGAGTGGGCGTCCGGAATTCCGGTCGCGCCGGCGGAGCACTTCCTCTGCGGCGGCGTCGCCGTCGATTCGGTCGGTCGCTCGTCGCTCGACCGACTGTACGCGGTCGGCGAATGCGCCCGGACCGGCGTCCACGGCGCGAATCGCTTGGCTTCGACGTCCCTGCTCGAAGGACTCGTCTGGGGCCTCCGCGCCGGCGGCGACGCGGCCGGTCGCTCGCCGGAGGCGGTCGAAGTCCCGGAACTCCTCGACACCGATCCCGAACTTCCGGACGCCTTCGCGAGCGAGAAGTTCGTCCGCCTGCGCCGCGCGATGGGCGAGTACGCCGGACTGCGGCGTCGGCCGTCGGAACTCGAACGGGGGCGGGCGGCGCTCCGCCGACTGAAGGGGGAGGTGGACGCCTACGTCCGCACGCGGACGACCCGTTCGCTGTACGAACTGCGCTCCGCGACGGTCACCGCCCTGTTGGTGATGCGGGCCGCCAGCGAGAACGACCGGTGCGTCGGCACCCACAGCGTCGTCGAGGAGTCGGCGGAGCCGAGGGCGGAGTGACGGACCGATGATTCCGAACTCCACGGTCGAAGTGTGGCTCCGCGAGGACGTCGGACACCACGACGTGACCAACGACGTGCCCGGCGAGACGACGGGGCGACTCGTCGCCACCGAGTCGGGAGTCGCCGCCGGCCTCGACGCCGCGAGGGCCGTCTTCGAGTACTTCGACGCCTCCGTCACCGAGAGCGCGGCCGCCGGCGACGAACTCGACGCGGGGCAGACGGCGCTCGAAGTGGAGGGCCCCGCCGAGGACGTCCTCCGCGCCGAACGCGTCGCGGTGAACGTCGCCGGACACGCCTCCGGCGTCGCGACGAAGACACGCGAGGCGGTCGAAGCGGCGTGCGAGGTGGACGGCGGGTCGGGCGTCAGGGTCGCCGGCACGCGGAAGACGACGCCCGGACTCCGCGGCGTCGAGAAGCGCGCCATCGCCGCCGGCGGCGGCGACACGCACCGACTCGACCTCTCGCACATGGTGATGGTCAAGGACAACCACATCGCCGAGCGAGGGCTCGAACCGGCCGTCGAACGGTTCCGCGAGCGCGCCTCCTTCGCCACGAAAATCGAGGTAGAGGTGGACGACCCCGGGGACGCCCCGCGGGCCGCCCGTGCGGGCGCGGACATCGTCCTCTTGGACAACATGACCCCGGAAGCGACGGCGCGGGCGGTCGAGTTGGTGAACGACGCGGCCGCGGAACTGGGCCGGGAGGTTCGCACGGAGGCGTCGGGCGGCATCACCGTCGAGACGGTCCCCGACTACGCCGCGACGGGCGTGGACATCGTCTCCATGGGGTGTCTCACCCACTCGGCCCCGGCCTTGGACTACTCCTTCCGAACCGGCTGACTCGCACAGGACCGTTCGGGGGTCACTCCTCCCGGAGTCACTCTCGCCGGAGTTCGACGCCCAGCGACTCCATCGACTCGAAGAAGTCCGGGAACGACACGTCCACGTGCTCCGCGCCCTCGACGGTCGTCTCGCCCTCCGCGACGAGGCCCGCGACGGCGAGGGACATCACGATGCGGTGGTCGTGCCGTCCGTCCACCCGCGCGCCCGAGAGCTCCGTCTCGCCGCCGTGAACGGTGAGGCGGTCCCGCTCTTCGGTCACCGACGCGCCCATCTTTCCGAGCTCCTCGGCCATCGCGCTGACTCTGTCTGTTTCCTTGTACCGGACGTGTTCGCAGTTCTCGATGACGGTGTCGCCCTCCGCCGCCGCGCCGAGCGTCGCTATCGTCGGCAGGAGGTCGGGGGTGTCGCCCACGTCCACCGTCGTCCCGGTCAGGTCGCCCCGCGAGACCGTGATCTCGCCCGCCTCGCGGTCCCACGACACCGCCGCGCCCATCGAGTCGAGGATATCGACGATGGCGCTGTCGCCCTGTGCGCTGGGGCGCGCGCCCTCCACGACGACGGACTCGCCCCCCTCGGCGGCGACGGCCCCCGCCGCGAGCAGGTACGACATCGAGGAGAAGTCGCCCGGGACGGCGTACTCGCCGCCCTCGGGGGCGTACGACTGGCCGCCCTCGACGGCGAACCCCGCCTCGGTTCGCTCCACCTCGACGCCGAAGTCGTCCAGCACTTCGACGGTGATGTCCACGTACGGCGCGGACTTCAGTTCCGTCTCCAACTCCACCTCGGCTCCCTCGTCGGTGACCGCGCCGGCCATCAGCAGGGCGGTGATGTACTGCGAGGAGACGTCGCCGGGGATGGAGACGCGCCCGCCGGGCGTCGAACCGCCGACGACGAGGGGGGCCCGTCCGTTCCCGCGCGTGGACTCGCCGCGCCCGCCGAGGTCCTCGATGGCCGAGAGGAGGGGTCCCTGCGGGCGCGACCGAAGCGAGTCATCGCCCGTCAGGACGACCAACCCGTCCGCGAGTGCGCCGCAGGCGGTGACGAGGCGCATCGTCGTCCCCGAGTTCTCGCAGTTCACCACGTCGTCAGGGACGCCCGGGCGGCCCCCGAACCCGGAGACGACGAGGTGGGTATCGTCCTCCGCGCGTTCGACGGACCCGCCGAAGGCCTCCACCGCGCGCATCGTCGCCTTCGTGTCGGCGCTGACGAGGGGGTCGCGGACGGTGGCGTCGCCTCCGTACCCGGCGGCGAGGATAGCCCGGTGGGTGTAACTCTTCGAGGGCGGCGCCCGCGTCCGTCCGCGGACGCGGGAGTTCGAGATGGTGACGTTCATGCGCAGGGATGACGCGGGGTGAGGCATGAGGGTACCGGAAGGGGCTACGTTTCGACGTTTCGGAAGGTCCGGGCGACCGTCGGTCCGCCCGCCGAGAGTTCCGCGATGCGTGAGGATTTAACCGAAGCGGGCCAATCGCGGGCCATGGAACCGGACCTCTCGCGTCTCGACGAGTACCTCGCCGACCGCGGACTCGACGGCTACCTCGTGAACGCGGCCAGCACGGACTCGACGCAGCGGTACGTCTCGGGCTTCGACGCGCCCGACCCGTTCGTCACGCTCTACACCCCCGAGCGAACGTCGCTTCTGGTCTCCTCGCTGGAGTACGGCCGCGCGAAGAAGGAGTCCCGGGCCGACGGGGTCACCCGCCTCGTCGATTACGGCTACCGCGAACTCGCCGCCGAACACGGTTCGGCGGAGGCCACCGCCCGCGCCGTCGCCGCCTTCCTCGACGACGAGGGCGTCGACTCGGTCGCCGCGCCCGAACGCTTCCCCCTCGGCCCCGCGGACATCCTCCGCGAACGGGGCGTGACGGTCGAACCGGAGACGGAGGACGTGGTGACGGAGATTCGCGCGACGAAGACCGACGAGGAGGTGGCGCACGTCCGCGACGCGCAGGACGCGAACGAGGAGGCCATGCGCGCCGCGGAGAACCTCCTCGCCGACGCCGAGGTGCGGGACGGAACGCTCGTCTACGAGGGGGAACCGCTCACCGCCGAACGGGTGAAAGAGGAGATAGAGGTCACCCTCCTCCGGAACGGGTGCGCGCTGGACGAGACTATCGTCGCCTGCGGCGCGGACGCCGCGGACCCGCACAACCGCGGGAGCGGTCCCCTCAGAGCGGACGAACCCGTCATAATCGACATCTTTCCCCGGTCGAAAGAAACGAAGTACCACGCCGACATGACGCGGACGTTCCTGAAGGGCGACGCCTCCGAGACGGTCCGCGAGTGGTTCGAGTTGACCGACGCGGCGCGGAAGGCGGCCCTCGACGCCGTGGAACCGGGTGCGACCGGAGCGGACGTTCACGGGGCGGTCTGCGACGTGTACGAGGAGGCGGGCCACCCGACGCTCCGATCGGACCCGACGACGGAGACGGGGTTCATCCACTCGACGGGCCACGGCGTCGGACTCGACGTGCACGAACGCCCGCGCGTCTCCCTCGACGGCGGCGAACTGAAGCCGGGGCACGTGATAACGATAGAACCGGGACTGTACGACCCCGAGGTGGGCGGCGTCCGCATCGAGGACATCGTCGTCGTCACCGAAGACGGGTACGAGAACCTCACGTCGTATCCGGTCGAACTCGTCGTCTGAGAAGGAGGGCGGGCAGTTAGAGAGCGAGTCGTCCGTAGGGGGTGAGCGGTCAGTCGTCCGAGGGTTCTTCCGCCGTCTCGCCGCCGAGTTCCGACCACCGCGACTGCGCGTGCGCCCACTCCGCGAGGAGCGATTCGAGCGCTTCGGCGGTCTTCGGCGTCAGCACGCCCGCCGCCTGTCGGACCACTTCGCCGTCCTCGACGAGGAACGCGTAGATGGTCTGTTCGCCGAGGAGGCCGAGGCGGCGTCGGAAGGCGCTCTTGTCCACGGGGACGAGGACCGTCCGGTCGTGGAGTTTCCGCCGGGCGTTCGCCGGTGAGAGACCGCCCGTCGCCGTCGGCGGGAGCATCCCGCTTCGGCTCCCGGAGACGAACAGTTCGTAGTAGGTGAAGTGGTCGTACTCGTCTTCGAGGTCGTTCGCGAACCCCCGCCACGAGTCGACGAGCGTCTGTTGGCGTGCGTGAAAGCTGATGACGACGAGCGTCTGGTCCCCCTCGAAGTCGTCCGGTAGTTTCACTCGCTGACCGTCGGTGTCTCGCCCCGGGACCGAAGGGAATCTCATCGGTTCGTCTAATGTGTCTACTACAGTATAAAACTACCCACCTATCAGCGCGAGTTTATACGTCTGACGGCCGGAAGACGCTGTTAACGGCGGATACCGGCGGTTCATCGGAACGGGCCTCGAACGTACCGTCGTATGTCAAAACTGAAACGTGAGGTGCATTCCCCCCTTCGTGGGCCGCACCTAGCGTCGCACGCTTACTAACCCCAAGTCGTCCGATGGGCGTCTCCCCTTTAACGTTATGCGTCTAAATATCACACCTGATATCACCGTTACTGTCAGCTACGCGGGTCGCTCGAAATCGGGGTCGAACAGGCGGGCGGACATCGGGCCGGGGTCGGCGTCCTCGACGACGTTGTACCGCGAGAAGTCCTCGACGCCCTCCTCGCGGAGAATCGCCTCGTCGTAGAAGGCGTTGCCCGTGCAGTCGGCGGGGTCGCGCCGGAGAACCGCCTCGACGGCGTCGCAGACGATTTCGGGTCGCCGCCAGTCTTCCTCCGTGCCCATGCCGAAGTGCCGCGTCGCTTCGCTCTCGACGGCGGCGACGGGCCACAGGGAGTTGGCGGCGATTCCGTCGTCGTCGAGTTCGCCGGCCAACGACTGCATCGTCACGGTCATCCCGTACTTCGAGACGGCGTAGGCGGCCATCCCCGGCCGGCCGGGGTCGGTGACGGGGGGCGAGAACGCCAGCACGTGCGCGTGGTCGCTCTCTCTCAAGTGCGGGAGGGCCGCGTACGTCGTGACGTACGCGCCGCGGGCGTTCACGTCGTTCAGCAGGTCGAACCGCTTCGGCGGCGTCTCCTCGAACGGGGCCATGTGGATAGCGCCGGCGTTGTTCACCACGAAGTCGAGGCCGCCGAACTCCTCGACCGTCTCCGTTATCGCCGCCTCGACCGACTCTTCGTCGCGCACGTCTATCTGCCGCCAGATGGACTCGCCGCCCCGTTCGCGTATCTCCTCCGTCGTCTCGACGATGGTCCCCGGCAGGTCGTCCCGCGGTTCGACCGTCTTCCCGGTCGAGACGACGCGGACGCCGCGTTCGGCGAGGTGAAGCGCCAACGCCTTCCCGATTCCCCGACTCGTCCCGGTGATAAACGCTACACGCCCGTCGAGTTTATTCGATGGCATGCTCACACGTACCGGGGGGAGGTACTTCACCTTACCCCGCCCGTGGGTCGGTGAGTGCGGCGTTCGTCCGGTCGCGGACGGAGGCGTCGTCGCCCGGTACGCGGCGCGAGGCGGGGCGCGCACCGAACTCCTTTTGACGCGCCCGGTGCGTAGTCGGCGGCGATGGAGGTACTCGTCGTCGGCGCGGGCGCGATGGGCCGTTGGGCCGGAGAGACGTTGGCCGCCGAGTTCGACGTGGCGTACGCCGACAGGGACCCCGAGGCCGCCGCGAGGGCGGCCGCCGAGGCGGGCGGCCGAGCGGTTTCGCTGGACGCCGAGGAGTCGTTCGACGCCGTCTGTCTGGCCGTCCCCATCTCGGCCGTCCGGGAGGCGGTCAGGGCGCACGCGCCGAAGGCGGAACGCGCGGTTGCAGACGTGACGGGCGTGATGGACGCGCCCGTGGCGGCGATGCGGGCGGCCGCACCCGACCGGGAACGGGTCAGCCTGCACCCGTTGTTCGCGCCGGAGAACGCCCCCGGCAACGTCGCCGTCGTCGCCGACGCACCCGGTCCGGTTTCGGACGCGATTCTCGGCGCGATAGCCGACGCGGGCAACGAGGTGTTCGAGACGACGGCGACGGAACACGACGCCGCGATGGAGACGGTGCAGGCGGGCGCGCACGCGGCCATCCTCGCGTACGCACTCGCCGCCGAGGACGTGCGCGAGGAGTTCGCCACGCCGATATCCGCCGGCTTGGAGGAACTCGTCGAGGCGGTGACGACGGGGACGCCCCGCGTCTACCGTGAGATTCAGGAGTCGTTCCCCGGCGCGGACCGGGTGGCGGAGGCGGCCCGACGCGTCGCCGACGCCGACGGCGAGGCGTTCGAGGACCTGTACGAGGAGGCGGCCGGAGACGGCGCGTTCGGATCGGGGTCGGGGGGTGAGCGCCGGTGATAGACCGCGAGGCGGTTCGCTCGAACGCGAAGTACCTGCGGAACGTCCGGCCGATAGACCCCGAGGAGATATGCGAGTACATCGAGGGGACGCCCCACCCCGCCGTCGTCAGGCAGACCCTCCGGGAGGAGGCGTACGACCTCCGCTTGATCGAACGCGACGACGGGACGTTCGTACCGGCGAACGACGACCCCGCGCCCCTCGAATCGTGGAACCCCACCGAGTTCCCGGAGGCGTACGCCTTCGCGTTCGAGGATATCCTCGTCGAACGCCGCGGCGTCAACTGGCACCGCGGCGACTTCGACGAACGCAGTTCGTCGGGCAGTCGGACTTCGTCCGACAACTCCGGCGACGAACTCAGAGAGACGATCCGCCGCCTGAAGGAGGACTACTACCGGCAGAACCCCGTCGAGTACGACGAGACGGCCGCACTCGGCTACGGCCTCTACCACCTGCCGGACTACTACGCCGCCGTCGGCTACGTCCTCGACGATTTGGCGGAGACGGGCCGACTCCCGCGCGTCTGCCGCGTCCTCGACGTGGGCGCGGGCACCGGCGGCCCCGCGTTGGGCCTGCACGACTACCTGCCCGAGGACGCCCTCGTTGACTACCACGCCGTCGAACCGTCCGCCTCCGCGGACGTCCTCGAACGGATGCTGGAGGAGACGGGGCCGAACTTCCGAACGACGGTCCACCGCGAGACGGCGGAGGACTTCGACGCGCGCGGCGTCGTAGACGGCGGGGACGGCGACGACTCCGACGAGTTCGACGTCGTCCTCTTCGCGAACGTCCTGAGCGAACTGGACGACCCCGAATCGGTCGTCCGAAAGTACCTCGACGTCCTCGCGGACGACGGGTCCGTCGTCGCTCTCGCGCCCGCGGACCTCAACACCAGCGTCGGCCTGCGGGAGGTGGAACGCGCCGTCACGCCCCCCGACGGCGAAGTGACCGTCTACTCGCCGACGCTCCGCCTCTGGCCGGGCGAGGCCCCCTCGGACCGCGGGTGGTCGTTCGACAGACGCGACGACATCGCCGCCCCGGCGTTCCAGCGACGACTGGATGAGGCGGGCGACGACGACGGCACCTTCCTGAACGAGACGGTGCAGTTCTCCTACTCTATCCTCCGGACCGACGGCGTTCGCCGCCGCGAGGTGACCGCCTCCGCGGACCGGTTCGCCAAGATGGCAGAGATGGACCGGCACGTCACGGAGCGAATCGACCTGCTGGCGGTGAAACTGAGTCGGAACCTCGCCGAGGACGGGGCGAACCCCCTCTACAAGGTGAGCGACGGGAGCGAGTCCGTGGGTCACTACGCCGTCTTGACCCACCGCGACGCACTCAACGAGGAACTCGCGCGCGCCGACTACGGCGATATACTGGCCTTCGAGAACGTCCTCTGTCTGTGGAACGACGACGAGGAGGCGTACAACCTCGTCGTGGACGGCGAGGTTGTGGTCGACAGAGTCGCCTGAACGGCGCGAACGGCGTCCGGCGAACCGGGTCCGGAGCGCCGACCGTTGCGTCTCCTCGGATCGGTTTGGGCAGACAGCCACAAGCCGCGACGGAGTCCTCTTCGGATATGGAACTCGCGGAGTACTTCGACGGCGGGACCGTCAGCGTCTCCGAGAGCAGATACGCCGTGCTTAAAGCGACCCGAGACGACCCGGACGCGTTCGCGTCCGTCCGAGACGGCGACGAGACGACCGTCGTCGTCGAACAGGACGCCTACGACGAGGAAGACGCGATAGAAGCGGAGGAGGGGTGGCGGATACTCACGTTCGAGACGACGCTCCCCTTCGAACTCGTCGGCTTCTTGGCGGTGGTCGCCGGCGCACTCGCCGAGGAAAGCGTCTCCGTCTTCGCTCTGTCGGCGCATTCGACCGACCACGTCCTCGTTAAAGACGACGATATCGAACCGGCCGTCCGGAAACTCGAAGCACTCGGCTGCCGCGTGGAGCGGTGAGGGTTCGTGGTCCGAACCTCGCCGTCGCGGACGCCTCCGTGCCAAGCGGTACACCTTTGCACCCCCCGTCGGAGTGTGAACCATGAGCGAGTCGCTCTCTATCCTCCTCACCAACGACGACGGCATCGACAGTGTGGGCTTTCGCGCGTTGTACGACGCCTTCGAGGAGTTCGCGGACGTGACGGCCGTCGCGCCCGCCGAGGACCAAAGCGCGGTCGGACGGCAGATGTCGAAGGACGTGGACGTGTCGAGGCACGAACTCGGCTACGCCATCCACGGCACGCCCGCCGACTGTACGATCGTCGGGTTGGAAGCGCTCTGCCCGGACGTGGACTTGGTCGTCGCCGGGTGCAACAAGGGCGCGAACCTCGGCGCGTACGTCCTCGGTCGGTCCGGGACCGTAAGCGCCGCGGTGGAGGCAGCGTTCTTCGACGTGCCGTCCATCGCCGTCTCGCTGTACGTTCCGAACGGCGGCGACGCGTCGTGGCACGAGAAGGCGACCGACCCCGAGGACTACCGGAACGCGACGAACGCGGCGACGTACCTCGCGAAGCACGCACTCGGCGCGGGCGTCTTCGAACAGGCGGAGTATCTCAACGTGAACGCGCCGATGCCCGCCGGAGACGGCTCTCCCGCGCCGTTGGAGGTGACCACGCCCTCGACGCTGTACGACATGACCGCCCGGCGCGACGAGGAGAACGGCCAAGTGACGCTCCACGACGGGGTGTGGGACCGGATGCGCGAGAACGATCTGCCCGACCCGGAGGGGACCGACCGCCGCGCCGTCGTCGAGGGGCGCGTGTCGGTGTCGCCGCTGACCGCGCCGCACACGACGGAACACCACGAATCGCTCGACGCACTCGCGGAGACGTACCTCGACTCAGTCTGAGCGGTCGGAGTATCCGGACGGCGTACTACCGAGGCCGACGATGGCGGCGGGGACGACGGCGAGGAACACCCACGACGCCATCGTCGCCGTATCGCCGCCCGCGGCGTACGTCGATAGGACGCCCGCGCCGGCGACGAGGACGAAGACGGCGATACCGAGACGACGACTCATTACCCTCCCTGCGCGAAGCCCACGTAAAAACGTTCGTGCTGTCGGAACTATCCCTCGAAGAGTACAGTTCTCCGGAGAGACTGGTGAGGGCGGGGTTCCTCGGAGAGGACGGAGCAAGAACCGTTATTCCGACAGGTGTCGATGGTGGAAATCCACGATGAACGACGAGACGGCAGAACGCGGTTCGACGGGGAGTCGCCGCCAGCGATTGGAGGCGTATCCGCTCCGGTGGGCGTTTCTCACGGGCAGTCGACGAACGCTCGCCGTCTTCCTCTCCGCGTCGATACTCCTCTTTCTCGTCGCCGTCGGGACGACGTGGGAGATAGAGATGGAGACGCTGGTGACGGAGACGAGGGCGATTCAGACGCTCTTCAACACGCTCCTCGGCGGCATCATCCTGTTCGTCTCCGTCGTCCTCTCGATAAACACCGCCTTCCTCTCGGAGGAGTCCGGACCGCTTCGGACGAAACAGACGCAGGTCGAAGACTCGATAGCGTACCAGATGGACCTCGAACAGTCGCTCGGATCCGGCGTCAGCCCGGCGGAAGTCGGCGGATTCTACCGGTTCGTCGCGTACGGCATCAGACGGCAGACGGACGCACTCCTCGACGCGACGAGAGAACGAGGCGAGTCGAGGGCCAACCGGGAGGTGACAGCGTTCGCCGAGACTGTCGCGGCGGACGTCGAACGCATCCGGACGCGCCTTCGGTCGGGGAATCGGGACGTCCCTGCGACGCTTCTCGCCGGGTTGGACTTCGACTACGCGGCCCGAATCAACCGCGCGCGCTACTTGGAGTGGCAGTACGACGGTCAACTCGACGACGCCCAACTGTCGGCGTTGGAGAGCCTCCAATCGATTCTGACTCACTTCGCCTCTGGGAGGGAGTACTTCACGACGCTCTACTACCGACGGGAGGTTCGAAGCCTCTCGAGTGACCTCCTGGTGCTGTCGCTTCCGGTCATCGTCTTCACGTCGTTCGTCCTCTTGGCCATCGACGCCGGACTGTTCCCGACGGCGACGGCGTTCGGGATACAACCCCGACTCCTCTACGTCAGCATCGCGTTCGTCATCGCACTCTCGCCGTACGTGCTGTTGAGTTCCTACATGCTCAGAATCCTCGTCGTCTCGAAGTACTCGCTCGACCCGGGCGGGTTCACCCTCACCTCCGGGGATATCGACTGAGCGTCCGCGAGGCCCGGACTCACGCACCGACGAGGGCGTCCGGAAGGTCGCCGAACCCGCCGCCGTCGTACCGGTGGGCGGTCCACCCGGCGTCGCGCGCGCCCCGAACGTCCGTCTCGGAGTCGCCGACCATCGCGTACGCCTCGGCGGGGAGGCGTTCCTCGACGGCGCGGTAGGGCGCGGCGTCCGGTTTGTGCGCGCCGACTTCGTAGGACGCCACCACCGCGTCGAAGTAGTCGAACAGGCCGTGTGTCCGGAGTTTGTGCACCTGCCACTCACGGACGCCGTTGGTGAGGACGCCCAGTCGGTACTCCTCGGAGAGGCGTTCGAGGTCGGCGCGGACCCCGTCGGGCGGGCGCATCGACTCGCACTCGTACTCTCGAAGCGACTCGACCAGCGAGTCCGGGTCGGGGCACCCGTCTATCCGGGAGAACGCGCCGCGAAACGGGTCGGGCTCGCAGTCGGAGAACAGGTCCCAGAACGCCTCGTCGTAGGCGTCCACCCACTCCGGCCTGACTTCGCCCGTCGCCGCCTCGAAGGCGTCGGAGAGGACGTCGCGGTAGGGTCGCGTCGGACGGAGAAGCGTCCCGTCGAGGTCGAACACGATGGCGGTCACGGGCGGCGGTTCGGGGCGGCGCGAGAAAAAGGTAGCCGGGGAAGGCGGCGACTGCGCGTTCGGCGGTCGGCGCGCCTCAGTCCTCGCCTTTCTCCTTGACTTCGTTGTGCGTCTCGGGGTTCGCCTTCGGGACGCTCCGTTCGCCGCCTTCGAGGTCCAGTTCGTGCAGGAGGGAGAACTCGCCCTCGCCGTCCACCGACATGCCCTCGGTCCACGGCGCTTCGTAGTCGGCCTTCTCGCGCATCGTCGAGAGGAACGAGTAGTTGTACTCCTCCAGTTCCTTGGCGTCGGGGAAGCTGTCCGGAATCGGCAGGTGGTCGTGGGGGTCGTCCGGGTCACCGAGCGACTGCACCGCCTTCAGGAACTGGTTCTGGTGCATCGTGTCGCGGGCGATGAGGTACGCGAGCATGTCCTTCATGCCGGGGTCGTCGGTCATCTCGTACAGGCGCGTCGCCAGAAGCCGACCGGTCGATTCGGCCATGACGTTCGCGTACATGTCGGCCGCGAGGTTACCCGACGCGACGACGTAACTCGCGTTGAAGGGGTTGCCGTTGGCGTCCACGGGCATCGCCTTCAGGCCCGAGGAGAGGTACTGTCGCGGCATCATGCCGGACATCGTCGCGTTGATGACGGGGTCCTCCGTCATCTCGTCTTTCAGTTGCGTCGGCGCGCCTTCGAGGTTCTTCGTCACCGCCGTCGCCAGCATCTCGATGTGGCCTATCTCCTCCGTCGCGGTCTCCAAGAGCAGTTTCCGGTACTCCTCGTGTTCGTCCGGGACGCCCCAAGACTGGAAGAGGTACTGGAGGCAGACGCGCATCTCGCCTTCGACGCCGCCGATGGCCTCCTGCAGCATCTTCGCGAATCTCGGGTCGGGCTCTTCGACTTCGACGGGGTACTGCAGGTCGTTGTCGTGGTAAAACATCCACGTCGTCGGTCGGTCGCCACGTAAAAAATTCATATGGCTGACATTACAGACAGTCGCAACTGTCGTACGTTGAAATCCTGTAGAGAGTGACTCTACCGAACCAATACAGGAATTCGCCATATGCTAATTTCGCGCTCGGGCACCCAGATGTCGTCATCTATAGATGAATATCGACCCGGCTCGTTCGCCGCGAACGGTCGGAGCGTCCCCCCGCTTTCGGCGACTCCGACGCCGCCGGAAGTCGCGGAGGGAGGGGACGGCGAGCGACCCGCTCTCGATTCTGCGCGTCGGCGTCCGCGCGACGAACGTGCGGCGAGATCGACAGGTAGCGTGCGCGAACGGTGCCCACAAGGGTATAGTGGCGACCACCGAAACTCTCTGTCCGTCATGGCAACCCCCGAGGAGAACCACGAAATCGCGCTCGACGAATCGAGCGACAGAGAGGAGCGCGAACGGGCGATAGACCAACTCGAAGCGGCGAACGAGTGCGACACGCTGGCCGAATTGGTCCGGAACGACGGCCTCGGAGACGACCTGCGGAAACAGGCGTTAGAGAGCCTCGCGCACCCGCAGTGTAAGCCGATGCTCGAAAACCTCGTCGAGAACGGCGAGGTGCCGGAGGCGTTCGAGGACGACGGTCGGACGCTCCTGGAGCAGACGCCCGACGACTCCGGGGCCGGGCCGTAACGTCGCCGGACGCGTTCCGAACGCGGCGCAGTCGACTGTTCTCGCGGCGAGAGGAAGGACGGCCGACCGTCAGCGTATCGTCGCCTCGCTCGTCGGGTGAGCGTCGAGGTACGCCTCCAACTCGGCTTCGTACGCCTCCAACTCGGCGGGCAGTCGGTCGTACTCCTCGCGGGCGGCGTCGGCCCCGCGGTAGGCCGCGACGGACTTCAGCCGGTTCCGCATCGCCTTCCCGCAGGCGGCCGTCTCTTCGTACCAGTCGTACCCGCACTGAATCATCGCGTAGTGGATGACGGCCCAGAAGCCGAACGCCAGGGGGTTCCCGTCGCGTTCGTCCCCGACCGGCGGAAGCGTCTCCCCGAATTCGCGGAGGTACGACAGCGAGAACTCCGAGACGAGGGGTTTCAGCCGGTAGTCCCACTCGCCGCCCGCCTCGCCCTTGGCGTCCTGTTGCTGTTCGAGGAGGCTGTCGTACCCCTCCTCACCGTACGTCGCGAGCCTCCGCGAGTCGAGGCCGTCGAACCGGTCCCACGCCTCGGGCAGGTACGCTCGGACGAACCGCGGGCGGCGGCCGACTCGAACAGGAACTCGATGCCTGCACTGGCTATGGGAGGATGTGGCAGGCACCCGAGCCATATACGTTCGGGAGGCGTCGGGCGGGGCCGACGGACTTCACCGCCACTTACGTCGCCGCGGGCGCGGTATCCGCCCATGGTCGTGATTACGCTCGGACAGCGGTTGATCGGCGAGGAGGTTCACACGCACCTCCGGCGGCGCGTGGACCTCTCCATCGACGTGTTCCGAGAGACGGACGCCCCGTACCTGATTTTCACCGGCGGGGCGACGAACCCGGACGTTCCGAAGTCGGAGGCCGAGGCGATGCGCGACTACGCGGTGACGCGCGGCGTCCCCCGAGAGACGGTGCTGGTGGAGTCGAACGCCCGTAACACGCGGGAGAACGGCTTCTTCACCCGCCTCCTCGTGGACGAACTTGACTGGGGCGGCGACACCGTCCGCGTCGTCAGTTCCTGCCTGCACCTGCGACGGGCGAAGTACATCTTCGAGCGGTGTTTCGGCCAGGAGTACGAGATAGACGCGAGTCGCTGCGTCGAACCGAGAGCGTCGATAGACCCGGAGATGACGTTCACCGAGGCGGAGATTCGCCGGATGTCGAAGCGAGACAGGGAGTTCTTCGGCGGGACGACGCCCGGCGACGTGGCGGAACTGCGCGACCTGTTCGAATCTTCGCGCTGAAAACGCCGTACGCGGCGCGACGGCCGAGGAGTCTTTTGAAATCGGTGTCCTAGTCGACGTCGATGTCATCGAAGGAGGAGTCTTGGGCCTCCAAAGGGAAGTGGAGAGAGTGGTTCTTGCTCGACGGCAGCAGAGCCGTCGTCGCGGGGATAACGGCCCTCGCTCTGTTCGTCTTCGTCACCTCACTGAGTCTCTCGGGCCTGAGCCTGTTCGTGAGTAAGCAGCCTATCTACTACGTGTACGGCGGACTGATCAGCGGCAACCTCACCGTCATCACCGTCGTCGTCTCCATCAGTCAACTGTTGCTCTCGCGGGAGCTAGGCACGCCCGACGAACTGGAGTCGCAGATGGAGGGCGTCATCGACTACCGGACGGACGTCGAGGACGCCGCCGGGCGAATCGCCCCGGTGGAACCGTTGGGTTTCCTCCGGTTGGTCGTCGAGAACACGCGGAAGGCGGCGCAGGAGTTAGGCGGCCTCTCCATCGCGGAGACGAACGACGAGGTGTACGGCGAAGTCGACGCCGCCGTCTCGCGGGTGACCGAACAACTGGACCGGACGGACCGGCTCCTCCAAAAGTCGGACGCGTCGACGTTCCACGTCCTCTCGGCGACGCTCACCACCAACTACGCGAGGGACATCAACCGCCTCCGCCGGATCAAATCGCGGCACGACGACAGCCTCCCGGGGCACGTGAAGGAGGCGATAGACAGGCTCATCGACGAACTCCAGCGCATCGACGTCGCGCGGCAGTACTTCAAATCCATCTACCTCCAACAGCAACTCGCCGAACTGTCGCGTCGCCTGTTCTACGTCGGACTTCCCGCGGTGGCCGGCGTCGCGTCCGGCTTGTTCCTGTTCACCGCCTCGTCGGGGGCGTCCGTCCCGTCGTTCGTCGTCCCCCTGTTGGTCCCCGCGGTCGTGACTGTCGGCCTCGCCCCCCTCTCGGTCCTGTTCGCGTACATCCTCCGCATCGCCACCGTCACGAAACGGACGGCCGCGACGATTCCGTTCACGACGCCCGAACAGGAACAGTGAGGGGCCCTCCGTCCGTCGCGCGTGCCCTTCTCGGTCACTCGGTCGATTCGGCCTCGTCGCCCGCCGCGGACGGTTCGGGGATGTCGCCGACGATCCGCTCGAACGCCCACAGCACGCCCAAGTGCGTTTCGACGAGGATAACGACGCTCGCGACGATGATGGCGACTTCGGTCAGCGACGAGAGCAGTCCGAGCGAGACGATGAGCGTCGTCGCGCAGGCCGGCGCGTGCTTCGTGTCGGTCGCTATCATCCCCCAACTCGTCAGGACGACGGAGAGAAACCCGCTCGCGGCGAGCCGAAGGCCCTCCAGGGAGAGACCGGGCGGAGACGTCGTGAGCACCGTCCCCGCGGCGAGGAGCCAGTAGGCGAACAGTCCGCAGACGCCGCCGATGAGGTGGCCCCCGACGATTCGGTACGTCCTCGTCCGTTCGCCGCGACGCTCGAACGCGAGGATGAACGCCGACGGTCCGAGACTCGGGAAGATGAACGGATGTCCGCTCACCCACCCGACGAGCCCGAGGATGCTAAATAGCACCCCCGCGTACAGGCTCGTCCCCATTCGCCGCCGGTTCATACGTCTCCGTCGTTCCCCGCCCTGTTCAACACTCTGACCGAACGGTTCGAGCGCTCGTCGCGCGGCGCGGTCAGTCGTCGGAGATGTGGAAGTTTGGAGACTCCGAGCGCGGCGCGGCTTCGTCGAGGAACCGCACGGACGGACTCGCTCCGAACGCCACGAGCGATGCGAGGAACACCGGAGTGATGCTCGCACCGTCCGTGAGGGCGATGGCGATGAGCGCCGAGGAGAGCGGCGTCCCCGTCACGACGGAGTTGAACGCGGCCATCCCCGCGAGCGTCGCCAGCACGGGCGAGAGGCCGGGAACAACCAACGCCGCCGCTTGACCGACGAGTGCCCCCATGAACATGTGCGGGATGATGAGGCCGCCGATCCAGTTGCCGTGAATCGTGAACCCGGCGGCGACCATCACCGCGGCGAGCGTGAGCATCAACCCCTCGGGACCGAGCGACGCACCCCGTTCCATCAGGACGTTCATCTTCGAACCGCCGTAGAAGTACGACAGCGGAACGAGCCAACCGAGCACGCCGATGACGCCGCCGGCGAGCGTCGTTCGGACGTAGACGGCGAGCGACATCCGACGAAACAGCCGTCCTATCACCGAGAACGTCTTCGAGTACACTAGTCCGAACGGGATACAGAGGAGACCAACGGCGACGGCCCACCCCAACTGCGCGGGGGTCAGCGGCACGATGGACGCCGTCTTCCACGCGGGGAACAGTTCCATCCCGCCGAGGACGACTTCGGTGAGGTAACCGGCGAACGAGGCGACGAACGTGGGGACGATAGCCTCGTAGTACTCCAGTCCGCGTTCGTGGGGGAGTTCTAACCAGAGCAGTGCGCCGCCGATGGGCGCGCCCAGAATCGCCCCGAACCCCGCGCCCATCCCCGCGAGGGTCAGCAACTTCGCGGAGTTCTCGAACTCGAACAGCTCAGAGACGTACGTCCCGAACGACCCGCCCACGACCGACATCACGCCCTCGGGGCCGGCGTTCTGCCCGGCGACCAGACCGATGAGACCGACGGGGATGATGGGGACGTTCTCCTCGATTTCGACGCGCCCCTCGGCGTGGAACTGCTGGACGAGGGTGGAGAGCGCCCCCGGGTAGAACGTCGCATAGAGGATAGCGCCGATGAGGATACCCGCGGCGACGCTGACCGGGACGCGCCAGTAGGGCGCGGCCAACGCCCCCCAGAGGTGGTGCTTGACGAAGAGCCAGACGAGACGGAAACCAGTGGCGACGAGGCCGACGCCGACGCCCAAGACGGCGGCGACCAGAAGCATGTGGTGGAACTCGCGTTCGTTCAACCGGGCGATGTCCATTAGAGGCGGATACGGGGTGGAGGGGGGCTTGATTTACGTTCTCGAGCGCTCCCCCTCCGCCGTCCGACCGACTCGCGCTCTCCGGTTACCGCTGTATCGCGAGCACGGGCGTCTCCCCGTCGCGGATGACCTGTTCGGTGACGCTCCCCCTGAGGAACCGGCCGACGCCGGACCGAGCGTGGGTGCTCATCACGATGACGTCGATATCGTTCTCCTCCGCGTAGCCGAGAATCGTCCGGTCGGGGGTTCCGATCTCGACCGCGCCGACGGCGTCGACGTCCCGCGAGAGAGCCTCTTCGACGATTCGTCGCGTCGAGTCGGTCCCGCGTTCGCGGAGGGTGTCCAGCTTCTCGTCTCCCTGTCCGACTATCGTGGCGCTTTCGCTGTTCGTGACGACCGAGAGGACGTGGACCGTCGCGTCGTACCGTTCGCCGAGGCTGTACGCGTGCTTCGCCGCGTCCATCGCCGCCTCGCTTCCGTCGGTCGGAACGAGTATCGCGTCGTACATAGGTAGCATAGAGACCGGAGAGAACTAATATGCTGGCGAGGATCCCGAGTCGCCGCGCCGCCGGGCGACTCAGCAGGCGGGACGGCCTGCCGGTGGCCGTCCGCGGGGCCGTCGTCGCGGCCGTCGGGTCGAGCGTCCCGGAGCGAAGTTCGGTCGTTCTCAGCACCCTCCCGCACGGCGGGTTCTCCCTCGTCGCCGTCGAGACGGTTCGGGGCATCCGAGGCCCCGAACCAGAACCGACAAGCCGGGACCGCCGAAAGACGGCGGTGTCCGATGCCACCCTCTCGCCTCGGTCGGGCGGCCGCCTTCGTGGACGACCACCTCCTCGCGTTGGTGCTTCTGTCCGTCGGCGTCGGGTTCGCCGCGCCGTCGCTCTCCGCTCTCACGCCGCTTTCGACGCCGATTCTCGCGGTCATGGTCGGGAGCGTCTCGCTGACGCTCTCGCCGGAACGGTTCCGCGGGTTGCGCGGCAGGGCGGTGGCGACGATTCTGCTCGTCCAGTCGGCGATGCCGTTCGTCGCCTTCGGCGTCGCCCGCCTCCTCGGACTGTCCCCGCCGTTGACCGCGGGGTTCGTCGTCCTCGGGGCGGTGACGCCGGAGTTGGTGACGCCGACGATGACCGAACTGAGCGGCGGCGACACGGCGCTCTCGACGGTTTCGCTCGTCGCCGTCGGGTTCGGAACGGTCGCCTTCGTCCCGGGGGTTCTGCGCGTCCTCCTCGGGGACGCGGTGTCGGTGGACGCCCTCGTGATCGTCAAGCAACTCGCCGTCGCCGTGGTGATTCCGATGACGGCGGCGATAGCCGCGCGGTGGCGGTGGCCGCGGCGCGTGGGCCGGTACGACGGCGTGTACCCGTCGGTGTCGGCGCTGATGGTCGTCCTCGTCATCGGCATCGTCGCGGCGGCGAACGCGCCGGTCGTCCGGTCCGGGGGGACGCTACTGGCCGTCGTCGCCGTCGGCGCTCTCGCCCTCAACGGCGGGGGCTACGCCCTCG
Source organism: Halopelagius fulvigenes (assembly GCF_042662625.1). Lineage (GTDB taxonomy): Archaea > Halobacteriota > Halobacteria > Halobacteriales > Haloferacaceae > Halopelagius > Halopelagius fulvigenes. The sequence continues at coordinate 470,974 of NZ_JBHSXH010000015.1, read as the reverse complement.
GCTGGGTCGCCGGACGGTCCCTCGCCCCCGAGGAACGGATCGCCGCGACGCTCTCGGTGGGGATGCGGGACTTCGCCGTCGCCGCCGCCCTCGTCGTCGCCGCGGGGTTCCCCCCGGCGGCGTCCCTCCCCGCCGTCGCGTTCGGCGTCGTCGAGATGGTCACAAGCGCCGGGTTGGCCCGGTTCTTCGCCGGGAGGGGCTAGTCGCGGTCACTCCTCGCCGTCGGGCAGGCGTTCGTCCGCGCCGAGGGGCCGGAGAACCCCGACGTGTTCGACTCCGAGGAGTGACTCCGCTGAGTGACGCCCGAGAACCCACGCTTCGACTGCGACGCCCGATTGTTCGCCGAGCCTTCGAGCCCGTGTGGTCGTTCTCGTGGGTGCCCGCGGCAGTCCACCGAGTCACAGAATGTTCGGCGCGCGACGGCTGAGCGCCCACCCCGTCTTCCGCCCCGCGCCGACGAGGTAGTGGTGTGCGCTCCGAATCAGCGGTTGGCGGCGGCCGTGAATCTCCGCGCTGCCGTCGTCCATCGCCTCCACCACGTCGTCGCCGTCGATCTCGGCTTTCGACTCGGCGTCGGGTACCGTGAACTCCGTGAACGCGCGCCCGAGATACCCCGCCGAGTGGGCGTCGCTGGCGGCGACGCCGGGGTAGCCCTCGTTCTCGGCGAACCGCTTCGCCCGGCGGTTGCGGTAGCCCGTGAACACCCACGAGTTGAACACCTCGACGGCGTCGCAGTCCGTGATTCGTCGCTTTCGGACGCCGTGGCGGGTTCGCTGGAACGGGTGGGGGACGACGGCGACGCCGCCCAACTCGCGGACGGTCTCGACCGTCTCGTCGAACGGCCGTCGGGGTTCCGGCCGTTCTTCGACGCCGATGGCGAGGACGTGCCCCGCGGCGGTGGAGACTTCGACGCCGGGGATGCCGACGAGGCCGTACTCGGGGGCCAACTCGGCGGCCCGGAGGGACTCGTCTATCTCGTCGTGGTCCGTGACGACGATGCCGTCCAGACCGATGTCGTCGGCCTGTTCGAGGAGCAACTCAACCGGTTCACGGCCGTCGTAGGAGCCCTCAGAGTGGACGTGCGGGTCGATAGCGACGGAGACATCGCCGGCCATGGGGGTTCGGGGTAGCGCGGCCACAATACCAATACTTTCGGCCCCGGTAGCACGGTCCCCGAGACGATGCCCCGCGATATCGCGTTGGAGTCCGAAGAGTGGTACGTCCTCTGTAACTGGTTGCGGTCGCGGGAGAACAGGGCGATGTACGCCCTCCGCTCTCGGTCCGAGGAGTGGGAGTACGTCTACGAACTGCGGCGGTCCATCGAGACCCAACTGGGGGACACAGAGGAGACGGGCGCGACCCTCCAGACGGTCACGCTCTCGGATGCGAGCGTCGCCTACCTCGCTCGGTTCCTCCGACGACGGGCGCTTTTCCTCCTGTTCAAACCGTGGCGCGACAGGGAGCGACGGGACGTGCGACGCCTCCGACGCCAACTGCTCGCCCGCGCCGACGGCGCGTGAGTCCGTCGGCGAGGTCCTCGACGCGGCGTTCTCGGCGGGGAAGAACGGTTCGCCACACGACTTAGGGACGTCGAGGCGCAGTTTCGAGACGAGACACCATGACTGCGCTCGACGATACGAACGTGGCGATTCTGCTCGCACCGGAGGGGACAGAAGAGGTCGAGTTCACCGAACCGCGGCAGGCCGTCGAGGACGCCGGGGCGAACGCGGACGCGGTCGGCCCGGAGACGGGCGACGCCCAGACCGTCGAGAGCGACCTCAACTCGGCCGGGACGCACGAGGTAGAGAAGGCGGTCTCCGACGTCTCCGCCGACGATTACGACGCGTTGCTCGTCCCGGGCGGCACCGTCGGGGCGGACAAACTCCGCGCCGACGAGGAGACGGTGTCGTTCGTCCGCGAGTTCTTCGAGGCGGACAAGCCGGTCGGCGCGATCTGTCACGGCCCGTGGACGCTGGTCGAGGCCGACGTCGTGGAGGGTCGGACGCTCACCTCCTACCCGAGCCTCCGGACCGACATCCGGAACGCGGGCGGCGAGTGGGTGGACGAGGAAGTCGTCACCGACGGGCGGTTGGTGACGAGTCGGAAACCGGACGACCTCGACGCGTACTGCGAGCAGATCGTCGAGGTGTTCGGCGACGGCGGCGAGTGACGGGAGGCGGTCAGACCCCGAGTTCGTCGGCGAACTCGACGAACGTCTCGACGGTCATATCGGGGTCCGCCTCGTAGGGACCCCAGAGCGTGTCCTGCCGGTTGACCCAGACGCCCTGCATCCCGGCGTTCATCGCCCCCGGCACGTCCCACCACCCCGCGGCGACGAACGTTATCTCCTCTATCGGCGTCCCGATTCGGTCGGCGGCGTGTTCGTACAGGCCGGGGTCGGGTTTGAACTGCTCAATCTCGTCGGCGCTCACCGTCTCCGCTATCAGGTCGCCGAGATCCGCGTGTTCGACCATCGATTCGAGCATCTCCTCGCTGCCGTTGGAGACGACGTACAGGTCGTAGCCCGCGTCGTGCAGTCGCTCCATCCCCTCGCGGACGTCGTCGAACACCGGCAGTTCGTGGTACGTCGAGAGCACCTCCTCGCGTTCGTCCTCCGAGAGGTCGATTCCCAGCGTTTCGAGGGCGTACCGGAGCGCGTGGCAGTTCATCTCGAAGAACGAGTCGTACTCTCCGATGGCGTTCCCGACCGTCGCGTACAGCAGCGATCGGTTCCGCCAGAGTTTCGAGACGGCGTCGGGCGACTCGACGTGCTCCGAGAGCGGTTCCGCCACCGCCGTGACGTCCACGATAGTGCCGTAGGAGTCGAACGCGATGGTCTCGACTGCGTCGGGGTCGAAGGACATGGCGCGTAGAGTCACGCCCCGCGGGGCGAAGTACCTTGGGACTACTTAGCACGGAAGGGAAAAGAACGCTCGAACCCGTCCGCGGAGGCCGGTCCGCGAGAGTCCGTTTCCTCCTCAGCGAGCGATAGGTACCGCATCGTACGGTTCTCTCAGGTCGGACAGGCAGCGATGGAGCGTAACCGTGCTCGAAGACTCTCTCCGGTACCCCTACGCCGACGGTGCGGGACTCCGACGCGGCGACGGCGTCGCCGCCCTCGGGCCGACGGTGATCGGACTCGCAGTCGTCCACCTGCGGGCGCGGGTCGGTGCCGTCGACGGAATCCCCGTTCGTCTAATCGAAAAGACACTTTACCGCGTCGTCCGTACGTCGGCGTAGGTGATTTATCGATGTCCTCACCGACGCTCTTGGTTCCGATCGAGTTCCCCGACCCCGACCCGCTTCCGTCCTCCTTCGTGGGCGGCTTCACCTCCTGTCGAGTCATCCTCCTCGGCGTCTACGAGATGCCCGACGACGTGGACCCCGACGAACGGCAGCGACGCGAAATCGAGGCGAACTACACGCTGTACTCGCTGGCCCACCAGTTCGTCCGCTCCGGCGAAACCGCGGAGGTCGAACTGGTCACGGGGCAGGAGTTAGAAGGGACGCCGACGGCCGTCGCGGAGGAACGCGACGTGGACGCGCTGTTGGTTCCGAACCCGATCACGCACCTCGGGAGAGTCCTCATCGCCGTCCGCGACGAGACGTTCGCCGAGTCCATCGCCCGGTTCGTCGGAACGCTGAACGAGGACGTCATCCACCACACGACGCTCCTCAACGTCACCGACGCGGACGACGTCGCGGAGAAAGAGGAGATGCTCGCCTCGCTGAAGGAGAGACTCGTCGACGCCGGGTTCTCGAAGTTCTCCATCGACACGGAGGTGGCCGAGTCCGACGACCCGCCGTTCGAGATAAGCCAGAAATCCCGGGACTACGACCTCATCGTCATGGGCGAGACGGGCGAACCCACCTTCGAGCGAGTTTTCGGCAACACGTACCAATCCATCGCCGACCAGACTCACCTCCCCGTGGTGGTCATCCGGGAGTGAACGCCTCGGTCACTCGCTGGCGTTCGCGCCCCGCGGACGCCGGACGACGACTACCGGTCCGAACGACTGGGCCGCGACCTGTTCGGCCGTCTCGCCGAAGAGGAACGACCGGAGCGACGGTTCGCTCTCGCCCATGACGACGACGTCGTGGTCGGCGGCCGCGGCCGCGATGGTTCGGACCGGCGCGCCGGAGACGGCGACTTCCGTCTCGATTCCGGCCGACGGGACGCCGCGTTCGCGCAGTCGCGTCGCCGCGCCCTCCACCATCGACCGGCCCGCCGGTTCGGACGCCTCGTCGTCGGCGACGTGGTAGAGCGTCACTCCGACGTCGCGGCCGCCGAGCATCGACGCGACGAACGACGTGACGCGGGCGACGTCCACCTCCCCGCGGAGGGGGACCAGCACCCGTTCGACGCGCGAGGACGGGTTCGGCACGAGGATCGCTCCGCACCCCGTCTCGTCGGCGACGCGGTTCATCGTCTGCTCCTCGTCGTGGGTGAACACGAGGCGAGTCTCGCAGGCGCTTCCGGCCTCGCGGAAGTCGCTCGCCACGTCGTCCAGTATCGACTGCGCCCGGTCTTCGAACTGCATCCGCGCCTGTCCCGGCGGGGTCTGTTCGGGCAGCACGTGGTACCCCAGCACGACGACGGAGAGCGTCGAGAGCAGTTCGACGACGGTGTCGGGCACCGCCTCGCCTTCGAGGACTTCCAACGGTACGAGTACCGTCCAGTCGGGTTCGGTCATCAGAGGACCCCCCTGAGCTTCACGCCGCGAGCGTAATAGAAGTACCAGCCCGCGGAGAGCAGCATTATCGCGGCACCGATCAACTGGGAAGCGGGTTGCATGAACCCGATGAGCGCGAAGCTGGCCAGTCCGCCGAGTACCGGGACGACCGGGTAGCCGGGGACGCGGAAGTCGGGGTCGTACCACTCGGGTTCGTCTCGGCGAAGCGCGATGAGCGCGACGCACATCAGCCCGTACATGACGAGGTGGAGGAAGGAGGCGACTTCCGCGAGGACGTCCACCTCGCCCAGGAGGATGAGCGCGAGAATCGGGCCGCCGGCCATCCCGAGTGCGACGTGCGGGGTGCCGTACTTCAGGTTGATTCGACTCGCGGCGCGCGGGAGGAGGGCGTCCTTGCTCACCGCGTAAATCGCGCGCGAGGTGCTGAGAATCGACGCGTTCGCGCTCGACACCGTCGCGAGCAACCCGCCGACGAGGATGAGGAACGCGCCGAGCGGTCCCATGAAGCTCTCGGCGACGGTCACCATCGCCGTCTCCCCGAGCGTCGAGAGGCGTTCGCTGCCGAAGGCGCTGACCGCCACGAAGATAGTCGCCACGTACAGAACGCCGACGATGACGACGGACCCGACCATCGCCAGCGGGAGGTTCCGCCCCGGTTGTTTGATTTCGCCGGCGACGGTGGCCACCTGCGCGAACCCGAGGTAGGACGTGAATACCAACGCGGCGGTGGTCAACACCGAGAACGCGCCCTGCGACAGGAACGGTTCGCTAATGGGTTCGGGGTCGCCGACGAACCCGAACGCCGAGAGGCCGCCGAACGTGAGGAATCCGACGATGATGACCAACAGAACTCCGACCACGCCGTTCTGGAGCTTCGCCGCGTTCTCCGTCCCAGTGACGTTCAGCGCGGTCAGGAACGCGCCGAACAGAAGCGCCAACGGGACGACGATGTCGAACCCGCCGAGCGAGACGCCGAGTCTGGTGAGGACGGCCTCCGCGTAGAACCCGAACCCGACAAGGTAGAACGCGGAGGCGAACACCAGGCCGAACCAAAGCGAGAGGCCGACGATGGCGCCGAACAGCGACCCCATACCCCGAGAGATGAAGTAGTACCCGCCGCCGCTTCGGGGCATCGCCGTCGCCAGTTCCGACGTAGGTAAGGCGACGAGAAGTGCGATGACTGCGCCGATCGCGAACGATCCGGCGGCGGCGGGGCCCGCCTGCCCGGCGGCGATGCCCGGAAACACGAAGATGCCCGCGCCTATCATCGTCCCGACGCCGATGGCGACGCCGCCCCGAACGCCGATCGTTCGTTCGAGTTCCGTCCCCTCCTCGTGGACGGTCGCCTCGTCGGCCGTCTCGGGCCGTTCGACGACCGGCGTTTCGCCGTCCCGGTTCGCGGCCCCCTCTCGACCAACGTTCGTCTCCTCGGAGACACCGGCCATATAAGTGATAGCGGACGTCGGCTCTTTACCGCTGGGGCAGAAGTAGTCGGATACGACGTAATTCGTCCGTTCCGCCACTTCATCCGTCGGAGAGGGGAGCGATCGAGACGGTCACGACCCCTCGGTACCGTCGGAGGACAGCTCTTCGCCCCGCACTATTACGGTCTCTTCGAGTGGGGGTTCTCGCTCACCATCGGGGGGTAGGGAGAACGAACTATGGAGCGCCCACGAACCGGCGACGCCGGACCAGATAGAGGGTCGCTATCGGCACGTTCAGGAGCGGAACGAAGACGAACAGGGAGAGGAGCGTCGGCGTCCACTCGGACCGTTCGCTCACGTACCCGCGGTCGTGGTAGAGCGCGAACGGTGCGAACAGGGAGATTGCGTAACTGACGGCGACGAGCGCCGATGCAGTCTCAACGAGGTACCCCGAAACGCGCGGCCCGAGAGACAGCCCGAACGCGAGGTTCACCAGTTTGACCGAAAGCCAGAGGAGAAACAGGACGGGAACCGCCAGAACCGGAATCCACCACCGTCCGGGGTACATCACTCGGCGGGTTCGTGTCGCGGACATGAGCTTCCTGTTGGTGACAATCGCGCCCCGTCGGAGATATATCTTCGTCCGGTACGCCTCGACGCGCGGGAGCGTTCGAGAGCGGCGGCTCTCAGTCGCCTCCGTGCGACTCCTCGGGCGTGAACGTGACCCCGCCGACTTCTATCTCGTCGGGGACGCGACTGGTGTCGTGGGTGCCGACCGGCGGGAGGTTCGCCTCCGCGGCGGGGGAGGTATCGAGATTCGTCCCGTCGTCTATCGCCTCCATCTCGCCGTCGGCGTCCCGCGCGTCCCGGTCGATGCGCATCGAGCAGAACTCGACGCCGCACATCGAGCAGAACTGCGCGTCCTTGTAGTTGTCACCGGGCAGCGTCTGGTCGTGATAACTCCGGGCGCGTTCGGGGTCCAAGGCGAGTTCGAACTGCCGCCGCCAGTCGAACTCGTACCGGGCCTCCGAGAGCGCGTCGTCCCAGTCGCGCGCGCCCGGCAGGCCGTTGGCGACGTCGGCGGCGTGGGCCGCGATTCTGTACGCCGCGAGACCGTCTCGGACGTCTCCCTCGTCGGGGAGGCCGAGGTGCTCCTTGGGCGTGACGTAACAGAGCATCGCCGCGCCCGCGCGTCCGGCCTCGGCCGCGCCGATCGCGCTCGTGATGTGGTCGTACCCCGGCGCGATGTCGGTGACGAGGGGTCCGAGAACGTAGAACGGCGCGCCGTCGCAGACGTCCTGCTGTCGCGCCACGTTGTCGGCGATCTCGTCCATCGGGACGTGGCCCGGCCCCTCGACCATCACCTGCACGCCGCGTTCCCGCGCGGTGCGCGTGAGTTCCCCGAGCGTCTCAAGTTCGGCGAACTGCGCCTCGTCGCCGGCGTCGGCGATACTGCCGGGGCGGAGGCCGTCCCCCAGCGAGAACGTCACGTCGTGCTCGGCGAAGATGTCGCATATCTCCTCGAACTTCGCGTACAGGGGGTTCTGCATCCCGTTCTCCTCCATCCATCGGGCGAGGATGGAGCCGCCCCGCGAGACGATACCCGTCTTCCGACCGTCGGTCAGCGGTAGGTGCTCCATCAGCACGCCCGCATGGATGGTCATGTAATCGACGCCCTGTTCGGCCTGCTTCTCGACGACGTCGAGAAGCAGTTCGTGCGTGATGTCCTCGGGACCGTCCGCTCGCTTGACGGCCTCGTAAATCGGCACCGTCCCGATCGGAACCGGCGAGTGTTCGACGTTCGCCTCGCGCGTCTCGTCGAGGTTCTCGCCCGTCGAGAGGTCCATGACCGTGTCGGCACCGTAGTGGACCGCGGCGTGGAGTTTCCGAAGTTCCCCCTCGGCGTCGCCGGTCGTATCGCTGTTGCCGATGTTCGCGTTCACCTTCGTGGAGAACTCCCGCCCGATTATCATCGGGTCGAGCGACTCGTGGGCGCGGTTGTTCGGAATCACCGCCCGCCCGTCTGCAACCTGCCGTCGGACGAACTCCGGGTCGGCGTTCTCTCGCTCGGCGACTCGTTCCACGGCGGGGGTAGTTTCGCCCCCTCGGGCGCGCTGGAGTTGGGTCTTTGCCATCGACAACCTAGTAATACCACTTAGTAATATACTCTGTGGTGGGGGAACGAGTCCGCGGCGAAAGCGGGCTCCGGACACGCCGCTGAAACGACTTTTTGTGTAGAGCGAGAACTCGGAGACAGATGGCACCCACTGCACTCGTCACCGGCGCGAGCGGCGGAATCGGGAGCGCGATAGCGCGCGAACTCGGGCGCGACCACGACGTCGTCGTCCACTACCACAGCGACAGCGAGGGCGCGGACGCCGTCGCCGAGGACGTCAGAGAAGCCGGACGGGAGGCGATCACTCACCGGTGCGACGTCAGCGACCCCGACGACGTCGAGAAGATGGTCGACCGCGCGCGCGACGAACTCGGCGGCGTCGACGTCCTCGTCAACAACGCGGGCGTGTTGCACGGGACCCCGCTGGAGACGGCGTCGGACGAGGCCATCCAACAGACGCTCCGCGTGAACCTCGAAGGTGCGGTCTACTGCGTGCGGGCCGTCCTCCCCGGGATGCGCGACCGCGGCGAGGGGCGAATCGTGAACGTCTCCTCGACCGCCGGGACGGACGGAAGCCCGACGGACGTCACGTACGGCGCGTCGAAGAGCGGCCTGCTCGGACTCACGAAGTCCCTCGCGAAGCAGTACACCGAGGACGGTGTCTTCTCGAACGCGGTCGCACCGGGGCCGGTGAAAACGGAGATGTTCGCGGAGGAGCGACGACCGGCCACACGGGAGGCGTCGCCGATAGATCGACTCGTCGAACCCGAGGAAGTCGCGGAGGCGGTCCGAACGTTCGCCACCACGTCGGCGATCACCGGCGAGACGCTGGTCGTGGACGGCGGCGTCCGCCTCTGAGCGAGGGCCCCTCAAGCGGGCCCCGTCGGCGCTCACGATCTGTCCCTCGCGAGGACGAGGAGAGATAGGGCGACGCTGAGTCCCTCCGCCGCGATAACGGGGAGGACGCGCCGATACGCCCCGGAACCGAATCCCGACGGAGGAGACGGTACCGCGACGTAGTCGAACCGAAGGAGGTGCAAGAGAGGAGTGCGACCGCTCCAACTAACGCGACCACGGTGACGGGCATCCGTGACTGCCTTAGCCGAGTCTCCCGCATTCGGAGGAACCACCACGTTGCCACGGTGGCGGCGGTCACGGAGAGAACGAAGTCGGGTGTCGTGGAGGGCGGGAGCATGCCCGTAGAACGGAAGCGTCGTCAGTTACGTTATGGATAGTGACATGAACGCTCTACGGTTCCTAGTAGAGCGAGTCAGGAGAAACTACCGGCGCGGTTTTTGACGCATCGACTTCCGCATCGACCGGGTGGCATTTCAGGCAAGAGACAGTCGGTGAGCGGATGCGAGTGCATATCGCCGAGGGCCAGCGAACTAGTAACTGCCGTTATTCGTTCGCCTCCACGAGTAGTCGAAGCGGAGTGACGTCCGTCGTCGTCGAGAGATCACAGAGCGCTACCTCCGCGTTCTCTCGCCAGAAGTCCGCGTGCGTTTGCAATTTCGACTCGTCGATGAGACGCGGTACGACCTTAAACAGGCCGGGGTCGGCACCGAGGATGCGACGTATCTGTCTCGACGTGCTGTATCCGCGTCCAACTCTTGCGATAGATTCGTACTTGTTTTCCTCGGCTCTAGCGAGTGTCGCCCCGAGGAGGGCGGCACCTTCACCGATGGTACCCGTCGTTGCGTCGAAGAAGGCCGTCGAGTCTAGCTTAGACGGTGACTGCTGACGATACCCCGTCACGAATGCCGCCGTGACATCCATCAGCACGTCGGTGAGGATCTCGGAACAAGCGCCGAGTGCTGGATACCCGAGCGAATCGAGCAACGAATACGCTGACGTGTATAGGTAATCCCCGGCCAACAGCGCCGTCGATTCATCGTGGGAGAGAGAGTGCGCTCGTTCGTCGGTGACCTGAACGAGAAGTTCGCTCCGGAGACGGCAGTACCCCCGGAGGAGTTCGATCGCCGTCGCGGCGGGGATGACTGCCTCGATGTCTGGCGCGTCCGCCAGCGAACCATAGACCCCGACGACGAACTTCCCGTACCACCTATCGTCCAGTTCTTCGAGCGTCCGCCGAACGAGCGTCACTCCGGCTTGGTCTGCAGTACATGCGACACTCGCGAGTTGCGCGTCGATTCTGGCTACTTGATTTGGATAGTTCATCGTATTCGCCCTTCGCTCCGAGAGTGGCGTTTATCGAAACGATCTGTCTCCGGATGTCAGTTCGTCAATTCCTCTCTCGACTGACCGGTTTATCCGAAAGCGCTGCTTCCGGGTCGATGTCGTTCGTTGCGCACCAATGACAGAAATCGAGTTCTGCATCGAGTTCTCGACGACAGTTCGGACAGTGCGTGAACCGTCCGTTCGACGTAACTGTTATTCGAGAGATTGCATTCTGCGCGTGTGCGAGAAGGTACGCATCAACGGTACTGAGTCCCCCCACGATTAGAACCGGGGCGATAGCCGACGGACTCACCGTGCTTCCCGCTCGGAGGGCCGAGATAGTGCTGGGGTCGACGAAGAGAGCAGTCACAGCAAAGAGTACAGCGAGCCACCCGAAAGCGCGTTTCCACCGCCGGAGGTAGAGGTGGCCGAGTCCAGTAGCGACCGTAGCAAGTAGTGCAGCGAGCCACGGCCGTTTTCGCGAAAGCCGTTCTTGCATGTACTGACTAATCAGTCAGTTAGTCATAAGTCTTGTCGGTCTAGAGACGGCATTCTGTACCCGAGACAGACCGACAGTCGAAAAGGGAAGTTGGCCGTCCGTTTCAGTCAGCGGCCTGACCGCCGTCGACGGGGATCGTATGGCCGGTGATGTACGAGGCGTCGGACGAGAAGAGGAAGGCGACGACGCCAGCTATCTCCTCCGGTTCCGCGACGCGTTCCATCGGGACATCGGTCATCGCCGACACGTCGAACGGCATCGAATCAGGGCCGCTTTGTCGAGCTTCCGAGTTCGCTTGAATGTTCGTCTTCGTCGGGCCCGGAGCGACGGCATTGACCCTGATTTCTTGAGCCGCGTATTCGAGCGCGACCGATTTCGTCAGACCAACGACTCCGTGCTTACTAGCCGAGTAACTGGAGAGCCCAGCCATCCCCACCAATCCGGCCTCCGACGCAGTATTGACAATCGCACCGTTCTCCTGTTCTGCCATGACGGGCAGTTCGGCTTTCACGCAGGCCCATACCCCCTTCAGGTTGATGTCGAGAAGCCGGTCCCACTGTTCGTCCTCGATGTCCGTCACTGCCGCAAAATCAGTAATGCCGGCGTTGTTGTGCGCGAAGTCGAGACTTCCGTAGGTGTCGACCGCGACGTCTACCAGTCGCTCGACCGACTCAGTGTCGGAAACGTCGACTTCAACGAAGGTTGCGTCACCGCCGGAGTCCTCAATTAGGTCTACCGTCTCGCGACCGGTTTCTTCGACGACGTCCGCGACGACGACGTTGGCTCCCTCCGCTGCGAGACGCTGTGCCGACGCACGTCCGATCCCCGATCCTGCTCCTGTTACTAGTGCCGTCTTCTCTTCCAATCCATCCATATGTTTACTTCGCGTCGATTGATGTCGTTATTTGCACGATCTTTCTCCTCGCATCTCTCGCCGATGAGGGATGATGGACTGCCGATTCGGTAGCGATCTAGCTCACCCGACAGGGGAGAGATCGGAGACCGTAGTGTTCCGATATCGGTCGAAGCCCAGACAGATCCGCATCGAGACTGTCGAAGCGCGTGAGAAGTCGGTCGAGCGCGATATCCGCCTCGAGACGCGCGAGCGGTGCGCCTAAACAGTAGTGGACGCCCTTTCCGAATGCGAGGTGTTGGTTCGGCCGACGCTCTGGACGGAACGCCTCCGGTCCGTCGAAGACCTCTGGATCACGGTTCGCGGCGCCCACCCAGACGTTCACGACCTCCCCCGCCTCGATCTGCTGCCCGCTAAGTTCGACGTCCTCGACGGCAACGCGCTGTACTTCCTGTATCGGGGACCGATAGCGAAGCACCTCTTCGATGGCCTTCTTGTGGTCGATTTCGCCCGACGCCACGGCCTCCGTTATGCCTTGTTCCTCGAAACACCAGATGGCGTTAGTAAGGAGGTTCGTCGTCGTAATGTTACCCGCGAGGAGAAGGATCATACAGAAGCCGATCTTCTCTTGCAGGTTCAGTTCGTCCGCCGTCGCCGCTAGCGTGATGAGATCGTCTCCCTCGCCCGCCTGTCGTTCGTTGAGAAGTTTAGCGAAGTACTGGCCCATCTCCTTTTGAGCGGTTTCTCTCCGTCGCTTCATCCGCTGGATAGCTTCCTCGCTACTGTCTTCGGGGCGGGCGATGAGCGCGTCTGACCACTCTTTGAACCGGTCGCGGCGTTCGGCAGGGATACCCAGTAGTTCCGCAATGACCGTCACCGGGAACGGAATGGCGAACTCCTCGACGAAGTCAAATCGGCCCGCGTCTTCGAGTCCGTCTACTAGCTTGTCGGTGAGTTCTCCGAGCCGAGGTCGGTATTCGCGAAGTGCACCGGGTTGGAAACGCTCGTTTACGAACCCCCGTAGACGCTCGTGCTCCGGGGGGTCGGTGCTGATCATGGTTTTGAGTACCGCCATATCGCTCCCAGCGTCACCCGAGGGGTTCTCAGCACTCCCGGACCGATCCGCCGAGAACGTCTCGTGATCGCGGAGGACGCGATCGACGTCCTCGTAGCGGAAGACGTCCCACGTCTTGCGTTCTTCGTCGTAGTGGACAGGGGCTTCGCGCCGCATCTCGGTGTACCAGTCGAACGGCGCAAGCTTCGCGTCACGGCTCCGTAACGGGGCCGGTATCTGTCGGGCGCTATCGATCGAATCAGTTGACTGCATGGGTTAATTGATCAATTAATTAATTATAGGCCTTTCGGCGATTCCGGTCGATCAGCGTCGTACGCTGGCCGGTAATTAGGTCGAAAGCGGGCGAAACGCGTGAGGGCAGAAAACCCGGAAAGTAGCAGGCGTCAGTCGTCGCGAGCGATATCGTCGATGATGTCGTCGACGATTTCTTCTACTCGGTCAGTGGCCGTCTCCCAGTTCGTTGTCGCTCGAGTGTGGGTGGCCTGCATGAGCAGGAAGAAAAGATGATCAGCCGTCAGTTTCGGGTCGACAGGGCGGAATTCGCCGCGCTCGATACCGGTCCTGAGAATCGCTGTGATAGCCTCGCGGACGCGTTCCTCCAGGGCTGTCGTCTCCGCGCGGAAGTCGTCGTCCCAGATTGCGTGTCCCCACAACTCCACGAACACGCGCGACATCGCCGTCTCGATATCGGTTGGCGGCGACTCCATCACCTGTTGGACTCGTACGGGGTCGGGATGGAGTAGTTGCGCGACGACTTGTCGGAGTTCCGCCTCCGGGTCGTGGACCGGTTCCTCGTCTACCCCTGTGACGAAGAGGTCCACGAAGACGTCAAGCATCGAAAGTAGTAACTCGTCCTTGCTGTCGAAGTAGTGGTAGATGAGCGACGGATTCTGCCCGAGTTCGTCGCCGATATCCACGATCGTGAGGTCCGCGTAGCCGTGCTCAGCGAGCGCACGGAATGCGGCTTCTCGAATCCGTTGTTCGGTCCCCGAAGCGCCCTTCATTATGGATGTACACTATCGACGGCCAGAAGGGAACTTCGATATCAGCGAGCGACCACCGGCAGAACCTCGAACGTATCGTCACCCGAGGCAGGGCCACGCTTCGGTTCGGTGTTCGAGGCGTCGATCGAGCGTCGTCATATTTTGTCGTCCGACTCTGAGAACCTCGTGAGAGCTTATCTGCCCGTAGTATTTATTATTTGATATTTCTGTGCCAGTTCGTAGTGAGGGGGTCAGACGGGCGGGAGTCACGGCCGGAGTCGTAATCGGCGTCGTAGCGTTCGCTCTCGATCTGACCGTAACCGTCGCGGGAGTCGCAGTACTCGTCCGTTAGCTGGTCGTTCGGGCCGTCGGGAACTTTTGTTGTCGAACCCCTCTCCTAGGCGTCGGGTTACTCCTCACCAATTCATTCCCGGGTCGTCGGCGGCTTGCCGTATCCAGGACGCGACCTGCTCTTCGTCCAGCGTGTCCGTCTCCGTCAGGTCGAGAGCCTGTCTCTGCGGCGCCGTTCCGCTAGGTGGCTCCGGTTCGAGGTGCGTTTCGCACACGAACGAGAGTTTCACGTGCTTCGAGAATGCGCTGAAAGACGCGAACCATCCGTTGTCCTCGACGCCGTAGAACGGCTGGTGATACCGGACGGCGCGGCGCACATGGGGCACCTCGCGTCGGACGAGTTCGTCGAACCGCGTCGCGAACTCCCGCTTCCACCCCGGTAACGCTGCGATGTATGCCTCAACGGCCGCCGACCCGTCGGTATCGTCGTTCCGCCGCGCCTTCTGATACTGCTTTTCTCGGTCTTCCCACTCCTCCTGCGTCGGAACGTGATCCGGTAACTCGATTTCCCCGAAGTCCTCGTCCGCGACGGTGTTCTCCCCCTTCCGGCCCGATACCGCGGTCACGACCGCGATCGGCTCCGACTCTTCGGAACCGGAAAACAGGTCGAAGTCCAGCCGCAGCGTCCCTCCTCGCCAGTGGCGAGCGAATCCCACCCAGCCGTCGATGTGGTCGTCCCGGACGTCTCGCTCCACGCGGAACAGACCCAACATCGCTGGAACGACGTCGGCACCCCATTGGAGACCCTTCTCTAAATCCGTAAAGCGAACGCCATCGTCGTGGTCGGCTTGGTAGTAGGGTGCTCTGATCGCTCGGTTCGCCATCACGAGTTCGGAAACCTCTCGGGCAGAAGGAGGGCTAGACACGCTCATACTCACCTACTCAATTGGCATGTGAGGCAATTAACATATCTACGGTTCACACGCCGAATTCGGCCCGGTGCCCGTTCGCCTCCGGAACCGGGTACTCGTTCACCGACCGAGAGCGAAAGAACGACCACTGGAGGAAGATTCGACTAATCCAACCGCACCAGATGCCTCAAAACGCTCGCTTTCGACTATCGCTTGTTCCGTTGCTCCACCTTGTTCAGTTCGATGAGCAACCGGAAGACGGCCTTCACCAGGTTCGAGTCCACGTCGAACCGTTCGGCGTTCTCGCCGGCGCGTCGCATCACCTGCTCTTCCTGCCCCTCGTCGGTCGTCGGCAGGTCCCGCTCTGCTTTCACCTGCGCGACGGTCTCGGCGACGTACGTCCGGCGGGCGATGAGTTCGACTATCTCGCGGTCGATGTCCTCTATCTCCTCGCGGAGTTCGTCCAGCGTCATCTCGTCCGGTCGTCGTGCGTCGTCTGCGTCGGTGTCTCGTGTCATAGTGTGCGTGCTCCGTCTGTTCGGGTCGTCAGCAGTCGCGTCCGGCCGTCGCGTCGGTCCCACAGGTCCCTCACGCGTTCGAGGTCCGAGCGGTCGCCCACCGCGACGACGCTCGGTCCGGTTCCGGAGAGGGAGACGCCCGCCGCGTGGGGCATCGCCTCGACGGCGGGGTCCGCCGGGAAGCCGAGGGCGGCGGAGAACGCCAGCCCGTTCACCGTCATCGCCTCGGCGTACCGGCCCTCCACCGCGAGGTCGGCCACCAGTTCGGCCATCGGCGCGACGTTCTCGCAGCGTTCGACGTCGGCGTCGGCGCTGTAGGCGCGTTCGTCGGGCGTCCACACGAGGACGTCCCACTCGACTTCGTCGCGGGCGAGGAGTTCGTCCTCGCGGTTGTCCGTCACGGTGACGCCGCCGAGCATCGACGCGGAGGCGTCGTCGAACGCCCCGGTGACGGCGACGCCGGTGTCGCGGGCGGCGCGGACGCCGAGGCGGCAGGCCTCCTCCCGGTCGGGGTCGACGCCGAGGGCGGCGGCGGCGGCCAGGACGGAGGCGTTCGCGGCGGCGCTGGAACTTTTCAGCCCCGCGGCCATCGGCACCTCGCTCTCCGTGCGGACGCGGCCGCCGTACTCCGCGCCGTCGCCGTAGCGTTCGACGGCGAGTTCGACGCACCGTTCGATCAGGCGCGTGTCCGCCTCGGCGTCCTCCGCCACCTCGCCTGCGACGGTGCCGGAGTCGTCGAGTTCCACCGTCGCCGTCGTCTCGGCGTCGATGGCGAAGGCGGACCCGACGCCCGTCGCGAGGGCGTTCAGGACCGTCCCCGCACCGAGCGCTACTGCGCGGCCGTGCATACCAGTAGGGACGCGAGCGAACGGAAAGGTGTAGCGGTGGGTGCGGATTTAGCCGTCTCCGCGGCGGGGAACAGACCCATCGCGCACCTTTTCACCGGCCCGCGCCAACGCGAGAGTATGAGCGCGCGCAACGACGTGGCGCCGAGTACGCTCGGCGTCGAACTCCTCGAACACGGGGTGCAGGTCGAGTACACCGACGGGCGGACGACGCTCTACCGGGGCGTCCCCGAGAAAGTCGACGGGACGCTCACGACGAGTCCGGGCAAGCAGGTGCACGTCCTCGTCACCGACCCGACGGAGACGGAGGGCGTGATGGTGTACGTCAACGACCTCAAGACGCACGACGACATCCTCGAATCGACGGGCGTCGGGCGCGTCATCCTGGAGAAGGGCGAAGAGGAGGAGATATTCCCCGGCGTCACGGTCCGAAGCGTCGCCGGGATGCGGACCGAGGTGGAGGCCGACCCCGAGGAGGCGCGCGGGCGCGTCTTCGTCTTCGCGGAGGACGACTGGGGCGAAGACTCCTACGAGTTCGTCGACGAGGACTGATGTCGCTCCGGAAGCGCTGGCGACCGCTGACGCGTTCGACGGTCGGCGAGACGCCCGACGCCTACGGCGTCGTCGAGTTCGGCGACGAATCGGGCGACGTCATAGAGGCAACGGCCGGACTCCTCCCGGACGTTCTCAGGGAGGAACTCTCCTACGGGTCGGCCGAGAAAGTCCGCTGGAAGCGCGCCCAGTCGCCGGACCACGCGGAACGACTGCTCGACGACCTGTAGTTCGCGGTGCCGAAGGCGACGGGCCGGGGTGCCACGAACCGCCGCCTTACTGGAGGTACGACGGACTCTCCGTGTCGCAGTTGCCTTCGTGCTGTTTCGCCTCCTCCTTCGTGTCGAACAGCAACCCGCACCCGTCGCACTGGTACCACGTCATGTCGTCTCGTTCGGTCGTAGATACCATACCCGGCTGTTCGCTATCGTACCATAAAAAATCGTCCAGAAATTCAGCGATCGGAGGACGTTCGCCGCGCGGTGTCAGCGCGGAAGGATAAAGAAAGGGCCCACCTAAGGGCCGGGTATGACCGACGAGGAGGGTCTCACGCTGACCGTCCGCGGCGCGGAGAAACGCGACGCCGGGCGGGGGATCGCCCGGCTTCCGGAGGCGACGCGCCGCAAACTCGGCGTCCTCAGCGGCGACACCGTCGTCGTCGAGGGGTCGCGCGAGACGGTGGCGAAGGTGTGGCCCGCCGGGAGCACCGTCCCCGAGGGCGTCGTCCTCATCGACGCCGACACGCGCGCCAACGCGGGCGCGAAGATAGACGAGTCCGTCCGCGTCTCGAAGGTGGACGTCGAGGACGCCCGCTCCGTCACGCTGGCGATGCCCGACGACGTGGCGTTCGAAGACCAAGACCGGGCGGTGGACCTCATCAAGACCAGCCTGCAGGACCGGCCGATACAGGCGGGCGGGCAGATTCACTTCGAACGGCTCAGCAGGGACCCGTTCGTCGTCTCGGAGACGAACCCCGACGGGATGGTCCGAATCACCCGCTCGACGAGGCTCGAACTCGTCAGGCGGGGGCGCGTCGAACGCGTCGTCGCCTCCGTCGGCCCCTCCGACGACGAGGACCAGCAGTCGACCGGCGTCACCTACGAGGACATCGGCGGACTGGACGAGGAACTGGACTTGGTGCGGGAGATGATAGAGCTCCCCCTCTCGGAACCGGAGGTGTTCGCCCACCTCGGCATCGACCCGCCGAAGGGCGTCCTGCTTCACGGCCCGCCGGGGACGGGGAAGACGCTCATCGCCAAAGCCGTCGCGAACGAGGTCGACGCCACCTTCCTCACCATCTCCGGCCCGGAGATAATGTCGAAGTACAAGGGCGAGTCCGAGGAGAAACTCCGCGAACGGTTCGAGGAGGCCAGAGAGAACGCCCCGGCCATCGTCTTCTTCGACGAGATAGACTCGATCGCATCGAAGCGAGAGGACGGCGGCGACGTGGAGAACCGCATCGTCGGCCAACTCCTCTCTCTCATGGACGGGTTGGACGCCCGCGGCGACGTCATCGTCATCGGCGCGACGAACCGCGTCGATACGCTCGACCCGGCCCTGCGCCGCGGCGGCCGCTTCGACCGCGAGATAGAGATCGGCGTGCCGAACGAACGGGGCCGCCGCGAGATCCTCGACGTCCACACCCGCCGGATGCCTCTCGCGGAGAACGTGGACTTGGAACGCCTCGCCGCCCGAACGCACGGCTTCGTCGGCGCGGACCTCGAATCGCTGGCGAAGGAGGCGGCGATGACCGCGTTACGACGCTCCCGGCGCGGGGAGACGGGCGACGCGCCCGATTCGCTCACCGAGTTGGAGGTGACGGCCGCCGACTTCGAGTCCGCGATGGCGTCGGTCGAACCCTCGGCGATGCGGGAGTTCGTCGCCGAGTCGCCGACGACGACGTTCGACGAGGTGGGCGGCCTGGAGGAGGCGAAGGGAACGCTCGAACGCGCCGTGACGTGGCCGCTGACGTACGCGCCGTTGTTCGAGGCGGCGAACACGGACGCGCCCTCCGGCGTCCTGTTGCACGGCCCCCCGGGAACCGGGAAGACGCTCCTCGCGCGGGCCATCGCGGGCGAGAGCGGCGTCAACTTCATCCACGTGCGCGGACCCGAACTGCTGGACCGCTACGTCGGCGAGTCCGAGAAGTCCGTCCGCGAGGTGTTCGAACGGGCGCGGCAGGCCGCCCCGGCCATCGTCTTCTTCGACGAGATAGACGCCATCGCCACGAACCGCGACTCGATGGGCGGCGACTCCGGCGTCACCGAACGCGTCGTCTCCCAACTCTTGACCGAGTTGGACCGACTGGCGGACAACCCGAACCTCGTCGTCCTCGCGGCGACGAACCGGAAGGACGCGCTGGACCCCGCGCTTCTCCGACCGGGCCGCCTCGAATCGCACGTCGAGGTGCCCGCGCCCGACGCGGACGCCCGGCGCGCCATCCTCGGCGTCCACACCCGCGAGAAACCCGTCGCGGAGGACGTGGACTTAGACGCGTTGGCGGGGCGGATGGAGGGCTACTCCGGGGCGGACGTGGCGGCGGTGTGCCGCGAGGCGGCGATGCGCGCCATCGAGGAGGTGGCGTCGGCCTACGAGGGCGAGGCGGCGAACGACCACGCCGACGAGGTGCGCATCCGCCGGGAACACTTCGACGCCGCCCTCGACTCGGTTCGACCGGCGGGTTCGCCGGCGTAAGCGACCGAAGCGCGTTCTCCGTCAGTCGTCGTTCGACGGCGGGTCCGACCCGATAGACCGGGCGGCGGTGACGTGCGGCGTGACCGGTTGGCCGTGTATCAACTCGCTGAACGCGATGCGGACGACCTGGACCGAGAGGACGACGATGAGGGGGCCGAGGAACAGCCCGTACCACCCGAACAGCATCGGCCCGCCGATGTAGCCGAACAGGACCAACCCGGTGTGGGTGCTCCGACCGGCCAGTTTCGGCAGGACGAACGTGAGCGGGACGAAATCGAGGAAGATGAACGCGACGACCAACAGCACAGCCGGGTAGACGAGCAACGGCCCGCCGGTTCGGACGGCCGCGAACGCGAGGTAGCCGACCAACGGCACGTAGACGACTTTTCCGACGACCAGCGGAATCAGCGTCGCCAGTCCGGTCGCGAGGGCAAACGCCGTCGGGAGCGGAATCGAGACGGCCTGCGGCGCGACGAGGTTGTAGCCGTTGTAGATGACGCCCGAGAGGATGCCCACGACGAACACCAGCAGGGTGGTGCTGAAGTAGACGGTTTCGAGGTCGGTGTCCACGGCGGTGGCGTAGGCGTACCCCGCGGAGTCCTCGTCGGCCACCTCCGACCGGAACCACCCGTCGATGTCCCGCCCCTCCCGGAGGAGGTAGTAGGCGACGAGAAGCGCGAAGAACACGTGCATCACCGCCGTCGTCGCCGCGCCGAGCGTCTCCATCGCGGCCGTGATCGCTTCCTCGCCGCTTCCGCCGCCGGAACTCCGAACCGCCGAGCGAACCGTCTCGACCGGGTTCGAGCGCAACGCGTCCACGTTGACGTACGGTTGCAGGAGTCGTTGATACTGTTCGGCGACCGCGCCGACTTCGTTGAGGCCGACGAGGAAGAAGTACGCGAGGAGGGCGAAGACGGGAACCGCGAGGAGGAACACCGTCGCCGACGCGGCGTGTTCGTCCGATCCGAGGTGCGGTCGGAGGCGGTGAAACACCGGGCGCGTCCCGTAGTAGACGAATATCGCGAGGGCGACGGTGCCGATGAACTGGTACACCGCGAAGGCGAGAAACAGCGCGAGCGTCGCCGTCAGTCCCCACCACGCGATGCGCGACCGCTCCGATGGCAGACGGGTCATAGCGTCCGCTACAAGCGGGGCCGCGTTAAGCGTGTTTGCGAGGGTAACGCTCACTTCTGCAAGCGTGCGCTGTAGTATCCCGCGTCGCCGCCGTCCGTCACCTCTGCGACGGTCCACGCCGTCTCGGCGCACGCCGCGCGGAGTTCGCCCGGCGAGAACGTCCGAAAGTCGAGTCGCGGCCCGACGAGTCCGCGGCCCCGGTACTCGACGCGGAAGGTTCGGCGGCCGACGCCCGCCTCGTCGGTCGGTCGGTGTCCGTGCGACCCGTCGGCGTCGGCGGGGTCGTAGGAGTCCACGACCGCCTCGCCCGTCTCCGTCGTCGCGCGGGCGAGTGCGTCGAGGAAGGAGACCAGTTCCGCCCGCGAGGATGCAAGCGCCGCCTGCGTGCCGCGTACGAACGCCGTCTTGAAGCGGTCGGAGGCGACCGGCATCCGGAACATGTCCGCGACGAACGCGCGCTCGACGCCGCGTTCGCGCGCCGCGCGGACCGCCCTCGGACTCGCGTCGAACCCGACCACCGTCCCCCGATTTTGGACGGCGAGCGCGTGGTTGCCCGCGCCGCACCCCACGTCGAGGACGGGCGTCCGGAGGCCGTCTACGAGTGACCGAAGCGACTCCGACCACTCGTCGGGCGGCGCGAAGTAGAACGACTCGACGTTCGCGTCCCACGCCTCCCCCGTCTCGGGGTCGTAGTGGACGCACGACCCGTCGTAGTCGCCGCGAACGTAGTCCAACATCGCCGCACCGAGTGCGTCGTCCGGCATGGAGAGGACATCTCCCCGAGAAGTGATAAAACCCTGACGTGTGCTACTAACTGTCATATCCAGGGCGACCGTCCCTCAGTCCCAGAACGACTGCGTTCGCGCGTACTGTCGCTCCTGTTGGAGGATGTCGCGGTAGAAGTCGGCCTCGTCCTCGCGGAGTTTGGCGATGATTCGCGCGGCGTTCTGCGGGCCGACGCCGCGGGCGGCCAACGCGATTACGGCCTGCTTGCCGTGACTCTGGACGAGGCTAGCGGAGCGATACGCGCGCCTCGTCAGTCGCTCCTGTTCGTCGTCTTTCTCCGCCGCGCGAACCGCCTTCACCGTCTCCTCGTCCCACGGGTTGAGGCAGGCGATGCGCGTCGCGCCGCACTCCGGGCACTCGGGTTCGTCGGGGACGCGCCGCACCTTCGTCTTGCGCTTCCAGTCCTTGCAGTGGAGACACAACAGGATGACCCGGTCGTTCTGGATTCGATCCTTGATGGCCTCGATGACGCTCGCGTCGGCGTTCTCGGGGACGAGGAAGTCGCGCCCGCCCGAACTCCCGTCGATGCCGATGGGCGTGCGTTCGCGGGCGGTGGCCAGTTCCACCGCTCCCTCGTGGATTCGGCGGAGGAGGGCCGTCGCCTCCGGGACGGCCAGATCAACGTGGAACACCTCGCGCACCGCCTCGTCGTAGACGGGGGTGTCTTCGAGGGCGGCGACGAGTCGGTCCGCGCCGAAGCGCTTGTTCCCCTGATAGCGCTTCAGTGCGCCGAACTTCGCGGCCACCTGCGCGAGGGTGAACTTCAGCGAGTCGGAGTGCTTCAACGCGAGTTCGAGGAGTCCCTCGACGTGGTCGGGGTCCGTCGCCTCCAGAACCTCGACGAACGCGTGGACGGACACCTTCGGCGGCACCTCGAAGGAGACGCGGTAGGGGTCCACCTCGATGCCGACGGACGACCCGGTTCGCTGGCCGACGAGGGCCGCAAGCAGTCGGCCGAGCGTCTCGTTCACGCGGTGGCCGTGACAGGAGTTGAGGACGACCCGCCGCGCTTGGCCCTCGAGGACGAGGCGGTCCGCCGTCGGAATCGGGTGACCCGCCTCCACCTGCCTCTCGACGGGTTTCAACGCCTCCGAGAGCGTGTATTCGTCGGTCGGATAGCGCGTCAGTACGTCGCGGGCGACGGCCGACCGGTCGGCCCCCGCCTCGAACTGCCGGGCGGCGATGTCGCGTATCTCGCCGACTTCGCCCGCGACGGGTTCGGGGACGGGGATCTCCGACCCGGTCCACGACGGCACCTCGCCGGCGGGGTCCTCGATGGGCGTGACGTTCACCCGCGCCTCGTCGTCGTCGATGTCGTTGATGCGCCACATCTCGCCGCGTTGGATGAACGACGCGCCGGGTTCCGCGAAGTTGACGACGAACCGCTCGTCGAGGGTGCCTATCTGCCGCCGCGAGGACATGTCGTGGACGTCGTACGTCTCCTCGTCGGGGATCATCGACAGGTTGGCGTAGAAGTACTGCCACGTCCCGCCGGACTTCTCCAGGAGGTCCTTCTCCTCGTCCAACCACAGCAGGCGGTTGCTGCTCAGTTCGCGGACCACCTCGCGGAACTTCTCCTCCGAGAGGTCGCGGAACGGGTAGGCCGACGTGACGAATTCGTACGCCTTCCGTGCCGACGCCTCGCCGGTGTCCATGACGATGCCGACGATCTGGTTGGCGACGGTGTCGAGACTGCCGTGGTGGATGTGGGCGGGTTCCACGTCGCCCGCCTCGGCGCGGCGGGCGATGGCGAGGGCTTCGAGGGTGTCGTCCGGGTCGGCGGTGATGATGGTGCCGCGGGACACCTCGTCGCGGCGGTGCCCCGCCCGGCCGACGCGTTGGAGGAGGCGCGACACCTCGCGCGGACTGCCGTACTGGACGACGTGGTCCACCCGCCCGACGTCGATGCCGAGTTCCATCGACGACGTGCAGACGAGCGCGTCGAGTTCGCCCGCCTTGAACCGGTCCTCCACGTCGATTCGCACGTCCTTCGAGAGCGACCCGTGGTGGACTTCGATGGGCGCGCCGAGTTTCTTCACCCGCGACCCGAGCGCTTCGGCGGTCTGACGGGTGTTGACGAACACGAGCGTCGATTCGTGCTCGCGCACCAAGTCGCGGACGAGGCGGACGTGACTCGCTATCTCGGCGTCCGTGGCGAGTTCGCCCGACAGCGTCTCGTCCTCGCGCGTCACTTCGGGGTGGACGACGGTGAAGTCCACCTTGCTGGCGACGTCCACCTCGACTATCTCGAAGGACCGGTCGCCGGTGAGGAACTTCCCCACCTCCTCGGGCGACCCGACGGTGGCCGAGAGGCCGATTCGCTGGAACGGCCCGGCGAGTTCCCGCAGGCGTTCGAGGCCGATGGTCAACTGCGCGCCGCGCTTGGCCGAGGCGAGTTCGTGCACCTCGTCGACGACGACGTGCCGAACGTCCGAGAGCGCCTGCCGGAGTTTCTTCCCGGTCAGCATCGCCTGTAGCGTCTCCGGCGTCGTCACCAACACGTCCGGCGGGTCGTTCGCCTGCTTCTGCCGTTGGTACTGGGTGGTGTCGCCGTGGCGGACGTCTATCTCCACGTCCAACTCCTCGCCCCACCACTCCAGTCGCTCCCGCATGTCGCGGTTCAGGGCGCGAAGCGGCGTGATGTACAGCGCCGAGAGGCCCTCTCGGTCCTCGTCGGGAGATTCGACGATCGAGTTCAGCACGGGGAGCATCGCCGTCTCCGTCTTCCCCGTCCCGGTGGGGGCGATGACGAGGGCGTTCTTCCCCGCCGCGAGGGGCGGAATCGCCCGACGCTGCGGCTCCGTGGGGGTGGTGAACCCTCGCTTCGATAGCGCGTCGCAGACGGTTTCGCCCAGGAACGTGAACGCGTCCATACCCTGCGCGGACGGCCCGTTTTGCATCGTTTCCGCTAGCGGCGCGAGCGGATTAAGCGCACCGCTCTCGGCGTCTCGCCCCGCCGAACGGCGGTCTTTTACTTCCCGAGGAGTCGCAACGCGACGCCCGCGAGGAAGACGATGCCACCGGCGATGAACGTGACGGGCACGGGGAGGACGAACAGCAGTACGCCGAGAGCCATGACTACCGTGGAGAGTCGCATACCCACTCGCACTCCCGGCGGACGGAAATGCGGTGTTGCCGCGCGGGGTGACAGTCGCCTCAGCCGACTTACAGCGAGTCGTACGCGCCGAGGCGCGTCCCGTCGAGGAGGTACGCGTCCGCCGAGAGGAGCGCGTCGGGGAGGAACGGCGAGAGGAAGCCCTGCCCCTCGACGTTGACCCACGTTCCGCCCGACCGGTTGTTGAACGCCGGGAAGACGACGAGTTCCGGACTCCTCCAGTCGAGTTCCGAAACGTCGAGTTCGAGGTGCGCTGCGAACGGTTCGGGCCGGAGGGGGCCGCGCAACCACGCGCGTTCCTTGCGCCCGCCGCCGACCGAATCCTCGAGTCTGACGGCGGGGTGTTCGTGCGCCGAGCAGACCACGTCGGCCTCGATTACCTCCCGCTTGGGCCACCGGTGGCCGTGGACGAACCCCACGTCGCCGAGGCGGACGCCCGCCCCGTCGGTGACGGCGAACCGGTCGCCGTACTCGGGGGCGAGTCGTTCCTCGACGCCGCCGTCGTGGTTCCCGCGGACGAGGGTGACGGGGACGCGGTCGGTCACCGCCGCCGCGAACGCCGCAAGTTCGCCCTCCTCGTCGCCCTTCGGGCCGCCGATTCGGTGCCCCAAGTCGCCGAGGATGACGAGTCTGTCGGGGTCTGTCCGGTCGAGGAGCGACTCGATTCGGGCGCGCCGGACGTCCGCGTCGCTGTCGAGTTCGACGCCGCGTTCGTACCGGAGACCCGCCTCGATGCCGGCGTGGTAGTCGGCGACGACGAGTGCGCGTTCGCCGCCGACGTCGGCGACGGCCGCCGGTTCGCCGGAGACGGGTTCGACCAACGGGCCGGTGCGGCGCGGGGGTGCCATCGACGCCTCAGATGGACTTCAGCGTACCCTCGGCGGGTTCGTAGCACTTCCCGCCCATCAACGCGTCCTCGATGGCGTCCTCCACGTCGCCGGGGTCCGCGCCGTACCGGTCCACGACGGCGGCGACGACTTCCTCTCGGTCCGCGCCGTCGCCGTCGTCGAGGTCCGACATCACCTCGACGGCGGCGTCTTCGAGGTCCACGTCTTCGAGGTCGGCCTCTTCCTCGGCCTCGTCGGCGTCCGAATCGGTCTCCGCCGCCTCCGCCTCGTCGGCGTCGGGTTCCGCCGTCTCGACGGACTCGGACTCGTTCGTCGCCTCTTCGGCGTCCACGCCGCCGGACGCCGGGCCGGACTCCGACACCTCGTCGACGTCCGGCACGTCGATGTCGGCCTCGCCGGGCGAATCGACCTCCGCGCCGGTGGAGAACTCCGTGCCGAACTCCTCTTCGACCTGCCGGCGTTCCTCCTCGTCCATCTCGTACATCTCGTCGGTCGTCGCCGAGTCGGCGTCGGTCCCGTTCGACGCCAGTTCGTCGGACTCGCCGGTGGGCGAGGCGTCGTCGCCGAAGTCGCCCAAGTCGTCCGTCGCCTCGGTCTCGGGTTCGGTCTCCGCGGCCGGTTCGTCCGCCCCGAAGTCGCCCAGGTCGTCCGTCGAGTCCGACTCGGAGGGGACCGGTTCGGGGTCGGCCGGCGCGTCGTCGGATTCGAGGACCGACGCCGCGTCGCCGGCGGGTTCCGGCGTCCGTTCGGTGGTGTCCTCAGTCTCGTCGCCGGCATCGCCCGCGTCGGGGACCGGTTCGGGGGTGGACTCGGGGCCGTCGCCCGCCGTCGGGTCCGTGGGGGACACCTCGTCCGCGTCGACGTCACCGGAACGCTCCGCATTCCGGTTTGCGGACGAGACGCTCTGCGTCTCGTCGACGTCGGAGGGTAGCGAATCGGCGTCCGTCGAGTCGGCGGCCGTCTCGTCCGTCTCCGTCCCTTCGTCGGCCGTCCGCACGTCCGCGGCCGACTCGTCGGCCGTCGCCACGTCGTCGGCGGAGACGGCGTCCTCGCCCGCCAGTCCCTCGGTGTCCTCGACGGTGGACTCGACCGTTCCCTCGTCGGGGGTCACGTCGTCGGTCGTCGGATCCGTGGCGGTCACGTCGTCGGCGTCTGGTTCCGGTTCCTCGTCGGAGGCCGCACCCTCGGCGGACGTCGCCTCCTCGTCGGGCGTCGTCGCCTCCGCCGCGGTTTCGACGGGCGAGTACTCGCCGATGTCGATGTCCGGAAGCGGACCCAGCGTGTTCGGCCCGTCGTCGCCGGGCGCGACGTCGAGGGGCCCGACGGAGTCCACGTCGCCCGAGACGAGTTCCAACGCCTCGACCGCGAGGCGTCGGACCGCTTCGAGGTAGTGTTCGGTCGTCCCGTAGTGTTCGATGGCCATCGGGATGCCCGTCGCCAGCGTCGATTCGACGCCGCGGGCTTCGAGGGCGCGGCGCAGGTCGTCGCCGCGTTCGTCCATCTCCAACGCCTCGGCGAACGTCGCCACGCGTTCGAGGGTGGCCTCCGCCGCAGAGACGACCCACCGGTCGCGCGTGTCGGCGTCCACGTCATTGATGCTCTCGGGGCGAACCGAGGTGAACACGCGGTCCGAATCCTCCGGTTCGTACGTCCGCGCCTTCCCCGTCAGGGAGACGAACGCGGGCGGAGAGGCTTGATCGAGGAACGCCATCGCCTCGGGTTGGTACTGCCCGGCGTAGGTGACGAACGCGCCGGAGGGATCCACGACGCGGCCGCGGAGGACCTCCTCGTTGACGTTCTCTATCTCCGTGAGGACGCCGACGGCGAACAGGCGGTTCACCCGCGCGCCGGTCGGCGTCACGACGTAGTTCGGCGCGCGTTCCTCGTCGCCCTCCGAGTAGGAGAACGACGCGTCGTCGAACTCGGCTGCGAACATCCGGTGAGCCACCTCGCGGCGGTTCTCGACGACGCTCATGCGCCCACCTCCTCGCGGAGGGCGGCGGCGCGGTCGGCCGGGTCGTCCTCCGTCTCCTCGAACTCCGTGGCTTCGAGGTTCGCGCCGTAGTCGTCCACCGAGAGGTTGCCGCGGACGCGGAACTCCCGCCCGACGACGGTGTCGCGGATGTCGTCGGCGACGACTTCCTTGTCCATCGCCTCGCGGGCCTGTTCCATCGCCTCCTCCATCGTGCCGCCGTACAGCGTCTCCGTCAGGTCGCGGTCTAAGACGACGGTGACGGTGCCGGTGCCGTCGTCGAGGATGGCCTTCACGCGCATGTCGTCCTCGCCGTCCACGTCGCCGTGGGAGCGACACTGGCCGTTCTGGAGGACGCGCCCGCAGTCGGGGCAGCGTTCGATGAGGCCGGACCCGTCGCGGACTTCCAGCAGGTTGCCGGTCACCTCCACGTCGAACATCCCGCCGGACCCGACGGCCTCGCCGATTCGCATCCGCGGGGCCGACTCGTTGACCTCGACGTCGCGGCCCAACGGCGTGACGGTGGTGAACTCCGAGAGGTTGATCTGGGGGACGCCGCGGAACTCGCGGACGTACACGTCCTCGAACCGCAGGGTCGCGCCATCCCGCAGGTCGGGCCGCGCGCCCCAGTCGGTGAAGGGGAGGCGGCCCGTCTCGTCGGCGACGACGCCCGACCGGATGAGCGTCTCGCCGTCGCGGCCGTCGATGGTCCGTTCCTCGGATTCGAGGACGCGGACTTCGACCGTCCGACCGCGGTCACCCGCGCGGACGTCCACGAGGTCGGTTTCGCCGCCCACCTCGTACGGCGTCTCGACGGGCGTCGTCTCGACGGCGACGGTGGAACTGGAACCGAGGTTGAGTTCCGGTTCGCCGTCCCACTCGCGGACGCCGGCGTTGCCGACGGTGACGGAGTCGCCGGGTTCGAAGCCGAAGTCCTCCCACGCGGTGTAGGATATCTTCCCCGTCTCGTCGGCGAGTTCGCCCTCTCGGATGGTCTGTTCTTCGCCCTGATAGCGAATCGAGCGTCGGCCGACGGTCAACACGCGCACGGTGACGGTGACGTTGCCGTCCTCGGTGGTGATGTCCGCCACGTCCTTCGAGGCGGGCGAACTCCCGCCGCCGTCGCCGCCGCCGTGCTTGCGCCGGACGCTCTGTTTCGCCTCGTCTATCGGGACGCTGTACTCTAACAGGTTCTGTAGGTCGGATTTGACCTCCGCTTTGTCTACGCCGAGGGTGGAGGCGAGTTCCTCGGCATGGTCGTCTACGTCCATCGTATCGAGATTCGCTCTCGTACCGTAAAAAGGGTTTCCGGCGCGGGGGTCCCGCGGCACGAACTGCTAAGTGGCGGGGCCGACACCCGACAACGTATGGCAGCGTCACCAGACGAGGGCGACGAGGACGACGAGGAGTCCGTCACGTTCAGCGTCACCATCGAGGACGGAACGACGGAGATAACGATGCGCGGCGACAGGGACACCGCGGTGGTCGTCCGTTCGGAGTCGGGAGAGCGCATCTACCTACCCCCCGAGGACTTCCGTCGGAACCCGCGGGAGTCCGACGACAGCCCGTACCAGTCGGTGCGTTCGGACAGCCCGTACCAGTCTGCGGAGTCGGACAGTCCCTACCAGTCGGTGAGTTCCGACAGCCCGTACCAGTCGGCGGACTCCGACAGCCCGTACCAACCCGCGCGGCAGAGTCTCCCCAGCGAGGGCCTCGTCCCGACGGCGGACGGCTACCGCATCCGCCACCCCGAACCCGCGACGGACGTTCGCGTCCTGCGGTAGTTCGGCGGCGACGGGTACGAGAGAAGAGACTCTGCGGCCGTTCGCTCAGGCGATTCGCTCGTAGAACTCGATGGTCTGGTCCACCACCTCGTCCCACGTCAGCGGTTCGTACTCCGGCGGCCCCTCCAAGGAGAGGCCGTACTCGATGCCCTCGGCGATGGACTGGGAGTTGGGGTCCACCTCGATGACGCAGTCCTCCGGTAACACCTCCGCGGCACCGCTCTCGGTGGCGACGACGCGCGTGCCCACCGAGAGGGCTTCGACGATGGTGATGCCGAACGGTTCCGAAAGCGAGGGCGAGACGAACAGGTCCGCCGAGGCGTAGTAGTCGCCGAGTTCCTCCTCGGGGACGTAGCCGACCCACTCGATTCGGTCCTCGACGCCCAGCAGTTCCGCGAACCGCTTCAGTTGGTCCGTCAGGTGGCCGGACCCGCCCATCACGAGGGTCACGTCGTCGCGGCGGAGTTTGTCGAGTGCGTAGACGAGATGTGCGATACCCTTCTGGTCGGTGTGTCGCCCGACGAAGAACACCATGTGGCCGTCGATGCCGAGTTCCTCCTTCAGGTCGCGGCCGGTCGTCTCGACGGTGGAGAAGCCGTTGTAGATGACCTCCGGTTTCCGCCCGTACTCCTCGTTCACCTTGTTCGCCAGCAGTTCGCTCACCGCCAGCAAGTGGTCGCAGCGTTCGACGACGCGGCGTTCCGTCTCGACTTCCCGCTTCGGCGGGTCGATGTTCCGATCCGAGGAGAGCGAGTGGAACGTCGTCACCCACTCCACGTCCGCGTCGTCGTTGGACTTCGCGCGCGAACCCGGACCGTAGCCGAACCAGTCGTGCGTGTGGACGATGTCGGCGTCCTCGGCGCGTTCCGCGAAGGTCGAACTGAGCTGACCGATGCGGGTGATGATGTCGCCGTCGCCGGTCGGAACGCCGATGATTCCGTCGCGGTCCTCCGGCGCGTACTCGGCGGGGAGCACCAACTCGATGTCGGTTCCCCTCGCTTGCAGGCCGTCGAACAACTCTCCGACGTGCGTGTCGAGTCCGCCACTCACGTTCGGAGGGAACCCCCATCCGAGCATCAGAATCTTCGGCGACATACGTGCGCCACAATGACACGGTGGCTTATATAATTCGTGACCGTTCGGCGTCTCCGCGACCGAAAGTCGAATACGCCGACCGCACCCACGTTCGCGCATGCACGTCGTCGTCAACGCCGCCGCGAGCGTGGACGGGAAACTCTCGAACAGGCGGCGCGAACAGGTGGAGATAAGCGGCGAGGAGGACTTCGCCCGCGTGGACCGCGTCCGCGCGGAGAACGACGCCGTCCTCGTCGGTATCGGGACCGTCCTCGCGGACGACCCCCACCTCACCGTGGACGGGCAGTCGCTTCGGGCGGCCCGACAGGCCGAGGGCCGCCCGGCGAATCCGGTCCGCGTCGTCGCGGACTCCCGCGGACGGACGCCGACGGACGCTCGCATCCTCGACGAGGCGGCGGAGACGTACGTCCTCGTCTCGGAGGCCGCCCCCGAGAACCGAATCGAGGCGCTCGAATCGGCGGGGGCGACGGTCATCGTCACGGGCGAGGAACGCGTCTCCCTCTCGGAGGCGTTCCGGTCGCTCGAATCCTGCGGCGTCGAGTCGGTGATGGTGGAAGGCGGCGGCGAGGTCATCTTCTCGCTGTTCGAGGAGGGCGCGGCGGACGAACTGCGCGTCTACGTCGGGTCGATGGTCGTCGGCGGGCGCGACGCGCCGACGCTGGCCGACGGTGAGGGGTTCGTCGAGGGGTTTCCGACCCTCTCGCTGCGCGAGGTGGAACGCCTGGACGACGGCGTTCTGCTCTCGTACGACGTGGAGTAGGGGCGACCGAACGGTGAGGCGCGGCGGGGACGCGTCGGTCCCCCGACGGGGGCCTCGACCGAGCGGTCGTGCGGACGCCGAACAGAGACGCTCAATAGTTAAGGCGGTCCCGGCTGTAAGACGTGGTATGAGCACACCGGAATCTACTGGCTCGCCCGTCCACGTCGAGAGCGCGGAACACCTCGACGAACTCGTCTCGGACAACGACGTCGTTCTCGTCGACTACTACGCGGACTGGTGCGGTCCGTGCAAGATGCTCGAACCGACGGTCGAGGAGATAGCCGAGGAGACGGACGCCGCCGTCCTGAAGGTGGACATCGACGAACTGCAGGAACTCGCCCAAGAGCAGGGAATCCGCTCGGTGCCGACGCTCCAGTTCTACCACAACGGCGACCAGGCCAAGCAGGTCATCGGCGTGCAGGACAAAGACGACCTCGTCGAGATAATCGACCAGCTCTCGAACTGAGCGCCTTCTCCCGTCGATTCGTCACCGCCGCCTCGGAGGACCGGCCCTCACAGGCGGCCGACGGTGACGCTGTGGCCGGTCTTCTCGTCGTGCCGGTCCGCCATGTTGCGGGCGTCCTCCGCGTCCACTTCGAGCGACTCTACCCGACAGTCGTGGCAGACGACGTGGTAGTACTGCGCGGTTACGCCTTCGTTCGACCCTTCTTCGGACCGTGATCGACTCCGTGTCATCTCTCGTCGGTCCGAGCGTCCCCGCGAGGGGACATAAGTAAACGTCGCATATACGACCGGTTCGCAGCGCGTACGCGACGGTAGACGCCGCCTACGGTGTCGAGGGAGGCCCGGAGCGGCCGTCCGAGAGGACGCACGACGAGCGACAGATCCCTCTCAGAACGCGTTGGTCCGCACGCGCGCGGGGGTGGTGTCGCGTTCGTCCACGTAGACGAACACGTCCGTATCGGGGGCAGAGTTCACCTCGAACGCCTCCACGCGCCCCGAGAACAGGTACCGGTCGCCGAGGACGTGCAACCCGCCGGCGTCCTCGGGCCGCGCGCCGGTTTCGTCGGCGGCCGTCAGCGTCCCGTCGGAGTTCCTCGTCACCGCGTCGTCGGCGTCGGCCGAGAACGTGCCGGCGTCGGTATCGAGTGCGGGGTCGGCCTCGTGAAATCGACACGAGTAGGTAGTCGGCCCGTTCGCCGTCACCATGAGCGAGAACGGTCCGTCCCACCCGGACGCGGGTTCGGCGGTGGTGACCTCCGCGCCGCCGACGCGACGCTCGTTCACGTACACGTTGACGTCGTAGTCGCCCTGCGGACGGATGTCCAACGCCACCGGAATCTGCGCCCGGAAGCGGTCGCCGTAGTAGGCAGTACCGCCCGCCGACTCTTCGCGCGGTCCGGTCACCTCGTCGCGTATCTCGGCGACGTCCTCCCGTTCCACCGGTCGAATCTCGTCGTCGTCGTCGGCCGCGAACGCGCCGCCCTCCGTGTCAGGTTCGAGTTCGCCGTCGACGGTGACGGAGTACTCGGCCGGACCGTTCGCCGCGATCATCAGCGTGTGCATCGGCGACTGCGCCGTTCGCCGGGTCGCCCCGACGACGCCTCCACTCGCCACCGCCCCGCCGCCGACGGCGACGGTTCGGAGGACGGTACGCCGCGTCACCCCTCCTGCGTTCCCGGCCGCCGTTCCGTGTCCAGCGTTATCATCTATCATGCCTGAAGTGATACGCGGAATACATAAATAACTAGTTCCACACGCGGCGGACGGACGCGCAACTCGGCGAGTTATCGAACCGACGCCTCAAAGTGGCAGACGCGGTACGTTTCTATCGAAGCGCGAGAGGGTCGGCGAGTCCGACGGTTCCTCGGGTCAGAACGGCGCGTCGGAGCGACTTCGCTCGAAGGGGTCGCTCTCGGCGTCGGCCTCGTAGTCGAACGGGTCGCCGGTGGAGGCGTGGACTTCCGACACCTCCTCGAACTCGGCGACCATCCGCGACTTCAGCGCTTGGATGGTCATCGGCGAGATGCCGCACCCCGAACACGCGCCGGTGAGCGAAATCCACACCTCGCCGGCGTCCTCGTCGATGGCCTCGATGCCGGCGTCCCCGCCGTGCATCTGAATCTGGGGGAAGTTCCGCCGCATGAACCGTTCGATGCGCTCTTCGAGGTCATTTTCGGGGGCGTCGGACGGCGATTCGGTACTCATAGCGGTGGGGAGGGCGTCGGGCGATATAGCGTTTCCCTCCCCGGCCGTCGCGGACGTCGCCGCCGCCCTGCGGTCGAATCGGGGAGGGCTTTTTAATTCGGGAGGAGTATCTATCCGTATGATATCACTCGACGAGGCGGTCACCGCCCGACTCGAATCTCACGGCGAACGGTTCGAGGTACTCATCGACCCCGACGCGGCCCTCGACATCAAACGCGGCGAGTTCGAGGGGGAGTTAGAGGACGTCATCGCCGCCGAGGACGTGTTCGAGGACGCGTCCCGCGGCGACAGGCCCGCCGAGAACGACTTGGAGGAGGTGTTCGGGACGACCGACCCCATGGAGATCATCCCGGAGGTCGTCAAGCGCGGCGAGATACAGATCACCGCCGAGCAACGCCGCGAGATGCAGGAGCAAAAGCGGAAGCAACTCATCAACCGCATCACGCGGAACGCGGTCAACCCGCAGATGGACAACGCGCCCCACCCGCCGGAACGCATCGAACGCGCCTTAGAGGAGGCCGGATTCAAGGTCGATCCGATGGAGAAGGTCGAATCGCAGGTGGACGACGCCCTCGACGCCCTGCGGCCGGTCATCCCCATCCGGTTCGACGAGGTGACCATCGCCGTCCAGATTCCCCCGGAGTACGCCGGAAAGACGCAGGCGAAGGTCCGCGAGTACGGCTCCTTGGACCGCGAGGAGTGGCAGAACGACGGGTCGTGGGTCGGCGTCGTCACGTTCCCCGCCGGGATGCAGAACGACTTCTTCGACATGGTCAACGACATGACCTCCGGCGAGGCGGAGACGCGAATCGTCAAGGACAAAGACGACCTGAAGACGCGGTAGTCGAAACACGTCGGACGCGGGCGGCCCGCTTCCGTGTTCGTCGTCGCGCCGACGTGCCGGTTCGAACCGAGAGCGCATCGGGTAACCGGGGCGCAGCGCGGACTATCCCTTCTTGAAGCCGACGAGGAAGCCGCCGGTGAACCCCGCCGAGATGGACAGCGTAGAGAGGAGACTGGAGAGCCAATCCGGGGGCGTCCCCGCCGCGGCGTCCTGCGTCTTCGAGACCAGTCCCGCCGAGAGGCGTTCCCAGTCCACGGTGAGGATCCCCCGCGATTCGAGGAACTTGAACACGGCGAGTTCGACGCCGACGATGACGGCGACCAACTTCGCTATCTTCTTCGCCGCGAAGCCGATGACGCCGCCGATGACGGCACCGCTTCCGAAGTCGATGCCGAGAGCGGTCGGGTCGAGCGACAGTTGCAACGGGTCGGACATAGGGCACTCTCGCGCGTCTCAGTATAAGTCGTTTGTGGGAACGTGACCGTTCGGAATCCCAATCTGTCAGACGAGCGACCGACGGGCGGGAACATACAAGGCGATCGATGCCCAATTCGAGCCCATGGTTAGCGTATGCCACGGTGCGTCCTCAACGGAGGTGCCGAGGTAACATCTCGTCTCTCCGTTCGCTCGACGGTGCCCGAGGAGGGTTCAAGTGCGTCGATACCCAACGTTCGAACCGAACCGTGCATGCAAGATTACCGACCACGGTCGGGTCCCGGACGGCCGGCCGGGTGGTCAGATGAGTCACGGAACGAGAGCCGTCGTCGCAAAGCGGGTGGACTCCGGGACGGCCGACTTGACCGAGATTACCGACCTCGCGCGCGCCGCCGGGTACGACGTGGTCGGCGAACTCACGCAGAGTCGGGAGGAGGACGCCGCGTTCCACTTCGGCGAGGGCAAAGTCGAGGAGTTGGCGACGCTCATGGCCGAGACGGACGCCGCGGCGGTCATCGTCGATAACCGACTCGGCCCGTACCAGACGTTCAACATCGGGGCGAAACTCCCCGAGGGGACGGAAGTCGTCGACCGCTTCACGCTCATCCTGGAGATATTCGGCCAGCGAGCGAACACGCGCAAGGCACAGTTGCAGGTCGAACTCGCGGAACTCCGGTACGAACTGCCGCGCGCGGAGGCGAAGGCGTCGCTGGCGAAACGCGACGAACGGCCGGGGTTCATGGGTCTCGGCGAGTACGACCAGTCGCGCGAACAGGACATCAAAGCGCAGATTTCCCGCATCAAGCGCGAACTCGACTCCATCGCCGACAAGGAGGAGACCCGCAGGGAGCAACGCCGCGAGTCCGGGTTCGACCTCGTGGCCCTCGCGGGGTACACGAACGCCGGGAAGTCCACGCTGATGCAACGACTCGCCGAGGACCTCGAAGTCGGGCAGAACGACGAGTTGCACCCCGACTTGGAGACGACCGCCGAGTCCGAGGACCGCCTGTTCACGACGCTCGGGACGACGACGCGCCGCGCGGACACGGGGACGCGGAACGTCCTCCTGACCGACACGGTCGGGTTCATCTCGGACCTCCCGCACTGGTTGGTCGAGTCGTTCAAGTCCACGCTCGACTCCGTCTACCGCGCGGACCTCGTCCTCCTCGTCGTGGACGCCTCCGAACCGGTCGAGGAGATGCGCGAGAAACTCGTCACCTGCCACGACACGCTGTACGAGCGAAACGAAGCGCCCATCGTGACGGTGCTGAACAAGTGCGACAAGCTCGACGAGGGCGAACTCGAAGAGAAGACGAACGCGCTCAGCGCACTCGCGCCGAACCCGGTGGTCGTCTCCGGTCTCACCGGCGAGAACGTCGAGGAACTCTGCGACCGAATCGAACACGAACTGCCGCCGTGGGAAGAGGAGCGTCTGCTCCTCCCGATGAACGACGACGCGATGAGCCTCGTCTCGTGGGTCCACGACCACGGCCACGTCGAAGCGGAGGAGTACGAGGGCCAGCAGGTGTTCCTGGAGTTCAAGGCCCAACCGGCCATCGTGGAGAAAGCCCGGTCGAAGGCGGCGAACCTCCGGCGCGGCGCGGAGACCGACGGCGTCGTCGATTCGCCGTAGTCGAACCCGGGGGATTCGGGCGCGCTACTCCGGCGTCCGCTTCTCCTTCGAGACGACGCGCACGTCGTCGATTCTCGTGTCCGGATACTGGCCGTCGTCGTCTTTCTCCGCCGCCTTCACCATGTCCCAGACGACGTTCAGACCGGTGGTGACGCCTTCGAGCGCCTCCATCTCGCACCCGGTCTTGCCCGTCGTCTCGACGGCGACGGAGAGAGTCACCTCCGCCTCCCCCACGTCGAACTCCGTCTCGACGTTCGTGATGGGTATCTGGTGGCACATGGGAATCGTCTCCCACGTGTGTTTGACCGCCTGAATCGCGCCGATTCGGGCCGTCGCCAGCACGTCGCCCTTCCCGATTTCGTCGTCGCGGACGGCTTCGACGGTTGATTCGGTGAGGCGGACGGTGCCGCGGGCGACGGCGCGCCGCTGCGAGTCCGGTTTCTCCCCCACGTCCACCATCTGGACGTTCCCCGCCTCGTCGACGTGCGTCAGGTCGTCGCCCTCCGCGTCGCTCTCGTCCTCGTCGGGCATCGCGTCGACCCTCTCCTCGTCGCTCACCGCTCGTCACCCCAGAGCGCTCGCGGGATGGCGTCCAGGAGGTCCGACGCGAGGAGGCCGTCGCCGCGTTCCGCGTCGAGGCGTTCGCCCGCGAGGCCGTTGACGAACGGGCCGGCGCACGCCGCGTCGAACGAGTCCTGCGTGCCGAGGAGGCCCGCTATCACCCCCGCGAGGGTGTCGCCAGTGCCGCCCACGGCCATCGCGGGCGTGCCCGCGCGGACGATTCGCGTTCGCTCGCCGTCCGTGACCACGTCCTCCGCCGCCTTCGCCACGACGACGTGGCCGATGTCGGCCGCGAACGAGGCGATGTCGTCGCGGGCGTCGCGCAACGGCCCCTCGACGTCGGGGCCGCCCATCTTGGCCAGTTCCTTTCGGTTCGGCGTGCAGACGAGGGTGGCGTCGGTGTCCACCTCCGACACGACGGGGAGGGCGTCGGCGTCCACCACCGCCTCGCCCTCGAACGCGTCGAGGAACCGCCGCGCGGCCTCCAACGTCTCGTCGTCGTCGCCGAGGCCCGGACCGATGAC
The DNA here is from genome assembly GCF_042662625.1 of Halopelagius fulvigenes. Lineage (GTDB taxonomy): Archaea > Halobacteriota > Halobacteria > Halobacteriales > Haloferacaceae > Halopelagius > Halopelagius fulvigenes. Next base: position 433,678 of record NZ_JBHSXH010000015.1, on the reverse strand, counting down.
CACCACGTCGTCGTAGTCGTGGGCCGTCTGCACGAGGCCGTCCACTTGGTCGGGGGTGAGGTGGTCGCCCGCGTAGTCCTGCACGATGAGGTCCTCCGCGTAGCCCTGTATCTGCCCGGCTACCTTCTCCGGCGCGGCGACGAACGAGAGGGAGGCCCCCGCGCGGAGGGCGGCCTGCCCGGCGAGGGCGGGCGCGCCCGTGTACGGGCCGCCGCCGATGACGAACACGCGCGAGTCGCCGCCGCGGACGCCCCGACGGACGGAGCGCAGGTCGCCCGGCCCGACGAACAGTTCCGCGGCCGCCGGGATGCCGATGTCTGCGACGGTCACCTCCGCGTCGAGTTCCGTCAGGCCGGGCTTCTCGTCGTGGAAGGTGACGACGTGGTCCGCGGAGACGGCCGAGTCGGCCCGTTCGCCGGTGTCGGCGTCGAGGCCCGAGGGCACGTCCACCGAGACGACGGTCGCGTCGAGGGCGTCGATGGCCTCGGCGGCCGTCGCCTCCGGTTCCCGGAGTTCGCCGGTGACGCCCGTGCCGAGCATGGCGTCTACGACCACGTCCGGGTCGCCGAGTTCGAGCGATTTCGAGTCGGTCACCGTCCGCGCGTCGTACTCCGCGGCGACGAGTGCCTCCCAGTTCTTGCGGGCGATGTCCGTCGAAATCGTTTCGGGGCGGCCGAGGAGGTGGACGGTCGGGTCGTACTCGTCCAGAAACCGGGCCGCGACGAACGCGTCGCCGCCGTTGTTGCCGCGCCCCGCGACGATAGCCACCGAGGAGTCGGGGTCCGCGACGCGGCGCACCGCCCGCGCGACGGCGTTTCCGCTCGACTCCATGAGCTGTTTCCGCGGGACGCCGAGGGCGTCGGCGTTCTCGTCCACCGCGGCCATTCGCTCGCTCGATATCATGCTCGACCGTTCGGTCGGCGGCGTGGTAAAAGGGGGTGTCGCGCGGAGCGCGGGTCCGGCGGCGTCGCGGCGCGGTCCCGCAGTCCGAGCTCCCTGACGTCCGCGTCGAGCGTCGGATGGCCGCCACACCTAACCGCGCGTCGCCCGTCGATTCGACCATGTCCGACGAAACCGAGGCGGACGTCACCGACCGCGACCCGGACGTCGAAGACGAGGAGGGCCACGGCGTGTCGGTCGAAGGCGGCGGCGACGCCGGAGCGTCGTCCCCGGAGGAGTCCGACGAGGTGGACGCCGAGAGGGAGGAGGAGGAGGAACCGGACGAGGAAGACGAGATGCGCGAACGGGAGGCCGAAGACCAGGAGAACGTCGACAACCACCGCGACGAGGAGCCGTTCCAGTCGTAATCGGCTCGACCGCCGCCGCGGACTCTTCTTTCGACCGCTCACCGACCGACCGGCGGGTGGCGGTTCGCCTCGTAAACCGCGACGGCGACGACCGCCAGCACCGCCAGCGTCCCCGCGAAGAACTCGATGCCGGGGACGGCTCCGCCGCGGAGCCAGATGAGCGCGTCCTCTGCGAGGAGGACGACGAACAGGACGGCGAGCAGTACCGCGCCGTGCTTGCCGAGGCGTACGTCTCTCATGCGTGAGCGTACGGTGCGGGGCGTATTCGGTCGTTCGTCGGTTCGACGCTCGCTCCCGCCGCTTCCGCTTTCGCAACATTACTCACGGGGTCGGACGAATCGCGGGCCGTGACGCGACGACTGTTCGGGACGCTCTGCGGGCTGGTCTTTCTCGTCAACCTCGGCCGAACCGCGTTCGCGCCGCTCGTCGAGACGTTCCAGTCGGAGTTCGGCGTCGGCCCCGCGACGGTCGGCGTCGTGACGACGCTCGTCTGGGTCGGCACGGCGTTGCCGCGCATCCCGGTGGGCTACCTGCTGACGCGCGTCCCGCGCCACCGCGTCGTCCTCGCCACCGGCGCTCTCCTCGCCGCCGCCGCGGCGTTCGCGGCGTCCGCGACGTCGATCCTGATGCTCCAAGTCGGCGCGTTCGCCATCGGCATCGCCTCCGGGGCGTACTTCGTCGCCGCCGTCCCCCTCGTGGGCGAACTCTACCCGGACGCCGTCGGGCGGACGCTCGGCATCCACGGCACCGCCTCGCAACTCGCCGCCGTCGCCGCCGCGCCGATGGCCGTCCTCTTTCTCGCCACCGCGTCGTGGCGGGCGACGTTCTGGGTCCTCGCCGCGGGGGCCGCGGTGGTGACGCTCCTCGTCTACGCGACGGTTCGGCAGATGGACGGCACGCCCGGAGCCGGCGCGGACCGTAACTTCGCGGGCGCGCTTCGCCACTGGCGACTCATCCTCACCGGGATGCTCATCGTCGCCACCGCCGGGTTCGTCTGGCAGGGTCTCTTCAACTTCTACGTCTCCTACCTCGTCCAGGCGAAGTCGTTCACGCAGAACGCCGCGAGCACGATGCTCACCGTCGTCTTCGCCGCGGGCGTCCCGGCGTTCTGGATCTCGGGGAGCCTCGCGGACCGCCTCCCGCGCATCCCGTACCTCATCGCGATACTGGCCGCCTACGTCGCTTCGCTGTTCGCGCTGACCGCCGTGCGCGGGTTCGTGCCGGTGCTCCTCGTCACCGCCATCCTCGGCTACACAATCCACAGCCTCTTTCCGGCGCTGGACGCGTGGCTCCTCGGCACGCTCCCCGAGGATGTCCGCGGGAGCGCCTACGCGGTGTTCAGCGGCGCGTCGCTCCTTCTGGAGGCCAACGGGAGCGGAGCCGTCGGCTTCCTCACGGGGGCGGGGTACGGGTTCGACGAGGTGTTCCGCGCGTTCGCCGGCTTCCTCGTCGTCGTCGTCGCCCTCCTGACGGTGCTGTATCTCTCCGGACGACTCCCCGGCGCGGGCGACGCGCCGGCGTAGAAAGGGTCCGTGACCGGACAAGTGGCGAGTGATCGGGACGGTCACGAGAGGCGTAACCGACGTACTGCGCCGCCTCCGTCACCGTTCACCTCCGAAATGCTTACAATGAAGAGATATGAATCGGACGACATGTCGACTCTCCTTCCGTCGGATATCGACGTCTCGAAAGCGGACGAGGACCTCCGCGTGCTCTGGCTCGACGACGACGAGGCGGAGCGGCTCATCTGTTCTCTCTCCTCCGAGACGGCCCGTTCGACGCTCTCCGCTCTCCAGCGGGACCCGGCGACGGCGTCCGAACTCGCCGACGCTGTGGACACCTCCGTCCAGAACGTCCGCCACCACCTCGGCAACCTCCGGGACGCGGACCTCGTCCACGTCGCGGACACGTGCTACTCGGTGAAGGGCCGCGAGATGAAGGTGTACGCGCCGACGGACGACGCGTTCGTCGTCTGCGTCGGCGGGACGGACGACAGATCGACGCTCCTCGACCGAATCGACCGGTTCGTCGAAGCCCTCGGGTTCCTCCCGTCCGCCGGATCCGATTCCGACTCCCCCGCCGACGCTCCGCGCGAGGAGTGACCGGTCGCCCCGCCGAACGTTGAAGTGGGGAGACGGGGCCAGTCACCGACACCGATATGACCACGGGGGCGCGAGGGGCGAACGTGAGTTGGCAGGCGGTCTTCGGCCATCAGGAAGCGTACGAAGAGCAAGCCGACGGCATCGAGGCCGCCGCCGAGGCGGCGGACGACGACGGTTTTCTCGTCGTCGAGGGCGCGTGCGGAACGGGGAAGACGATGCTCGCGTTGACGGCGGGCATCGACCGGGTGCGGGACCCCGACTCGAAGTACGAACGCGTCCTCGTCCTGACGAGCGTCAAACAGCAACTGCGCCAGTTCGAGGCCGACCTACGGACGATAAACGAGAACCTGCCCGACGACTGGCGACCCGTCTCCGGCCTCACGATGGTCGGGAAGGCGGACGTCTGCCCCTACAGCAGGGAGAACGTCGCCGGCATCGACGACCAGACCGTCTACGACCGCTGTGAGGGCCTGCGCGAACGGACGCGGAACCTCGTCGGCGACGTCGCCGGGGGAACCCCGGCGGGCCGCCGGACGTCGTCCGGCGATGGGGGAGTCACCTCCACCTCCGCCCTCGTCCGCGAGGCGGGGGCGGCCCAGACGGGGCTACTGGACTCCGGGAGCGACGGCGGACCGACGTATCTGGAGACGGCGGGCGAACCGACGCCGTACCTCCCCGAGACGGGCGAGTACGACGGAACCGAGTTCTGCCCGTTCTACGCGACGTTCTTGGACGACCTGCCGGAGGACGGCGACCCGATAGAGGCGGTGCCGTTCGACGTGACCGAACTCGGCTTGGTGGACACGGAGGAACTCGTCCGCCTCGCCGCCGGGTACGGCACCTGCCCCCACTCCGCGATGGGGGCGGTCCTCCCGCACGTCGAAGTCGTCGTCGGCAACTACTACCACGCGTTCGACCCCACGACCGTCGGGTCGTTCACGGGCGCGTTGGTGGACGATTCGACGTTCGTCGTCTGCGACGAGGCGCACATGCTCGAACCGCGCGTGCGCGAACTCGTCAGCGACGGCGTGGGCGACGCTACCCTTCGCGACGCCGAGAACGAACTGACGCGCGTCGTACAACCGCTGACGTTCGACGACGACGGGAAGGGCGTCGAGGACGCCGACCTCGTCCGCGGCGAACTCGAAGACGCGGACGTGACCCTCCGCGAGTTGGAGGAGGCGCGCGACTTCCTGCGGGACCTGCGCGAGGAGCTCGACCGGCGGGTGACAGCCCACCTCGACCGGACGACGCCCGACTGGCGCGCGGACCTCACCCGACTGGACGACGACGAGATTCCGCTCAGAGACCCCGAGACGCCCGAGGTGGACGAGATAACCGAGTGGGCCGAGGAGGCGGGCTACGACGAGGGGACGTGGATCCGCGCGGAGTCGGTCGGCGCGGTGGTCGCCCGAATCCTGAACGAAGTCGAGGAGGAGGACAGGCGGCGCGCGTCGCTTCCGGTCGGGCGAACCCTCGCCAACTGGGCGCGGCAGGACCACGAGACGTACTTCCGGGAGATAACGCTCGACCGGACGTGGGACGAGACGGCGCGGCCGGACTCGTGGCGACGCGCGTACAACGCCCACCTGGCGCTTCACAACTGCGTCCCCGGCGACGCCATCGCCGAACGACTCGGCGAGTTCGGCGGCGGCGTGTTGATGTCCGCGACGCTGGCTCCCTTGGACGTGTTCAGGGAGGTGACCGGACTGAACGCCCTCGAATCGTCGGGTCGGCCGGTCGTCGAACGGACGTACGGGCTCTCGTTCCCGGCGGAGAACCGCGCGTCGTTCGCCGTGGACGCGCCGAAGTTCACCTACGAGAACCGCGGCCCGCCGGGCGAGGACAACGAGACGCGGCGGGCGTACGTGGACGCCGTCGAAGACGTGGCCCAGTCGCCCGGAAACGTCCTCGTCGGGATGCCGAGTTATGCCGAGGCGGAGTGGATGGCCGGGGCGTTGGAGTCGCGCCTCGACAAGCCCGTCCTCCTGGACGAAGCGAGCGACGACGGCGCGACGGAGCGGTTGAAGGCGGACTTCTTCGGCGGCGACGAGAAGGTGCTGGTGACGAGTCTCCGCGGAACGCTCACCGAGGGCGTCGATTACCGCGGCGACCGCCTCTCGGCGGCCGTCGTCTGCGGCGTCCCCATCATCAACACGTCGAGTCCGCGGACGCGCGCGCTGAAGACGGCGTACGACCGGAAGTTCGGCGACGGCTTCGAAGCCGCCCTGACCGTCCCGGCGGTCAGGAAGGCGCGGCAGGCCATCGGGCGCGTCATCCGCGGGGCGGACGAGGTCGGCATCCGCGCGTTCGTGGACGCGCGGTACGCCCGGGAGTCGTGGAACGGCGTCCGCGAGTACTTCCCGCCGGGGGAACGCGAGGAGTTCCAACCGGTCAGCCCCGACATGCTCGGGTTCGGCGTCGAACGGTTCTGGTCGTCCGTCGAGTGAGTCGCCCCTACTCGTCGGTCGGTTCGTCCGACTCCGACCTCGACTCGCCGTAGGCCGCCCGACACTCGTCGGAACAGAAGTGCCGGTGTCGCGCCTCGCCGTCTTCGACCCGCGTGACGACCCGGTGCGTCGGCGACTGCAGTATCTTCTCGCCGCAGTTGGCGCACTCCTGCGCGGTACTCTCGTCTGCGTCTTCGCCGATGTCCGAGGTAGGGTCCACCATCGCTCTCGGGAGTTCGCTCGGGGACGCTTCACTCCGTCTCAGGCGGCGGTACTTGCCTCTCGTCCGGCGGAGAACCGCGAACGGTCTGGGCCCGAACGGCCTCGGGGCGGCGGTTGGGGGCGTTCCGGACCGGTCCGGTCGTCTCGATAACCGTGATGGTGTCTATAGAGTTGACTTAGCAGAGGTTATGTACTCTCCGCGGCGGACGTACGAACGAGGACCCCCGTGATGTCCGACTCATCCGCAGATTCAACGTGGACGCCCGAACCGCGGTCGACCGACGAAGCCGTCGGCGACCGAGCAATCGACGGGCGAGATTTCGCCCTCCACAGCGTCGTCGTCCGGTACGACGGCCGCCCGGACCGATGCACGCTGTACCCCCGGCGGGAGAGTTGTCGAGACCGGATGCAGTCGTGGTTGACCGCGAATCAGGACGCGTTCGTCGGCCTCGAAGAGTACCGCTGAGGCGTCGGTTCGCGGCGTTCGTTCTTCCTCGGTCCGTCAGGACTCCGTCCACTCCGCGTCCGAGAGCGTCCGCTGGACGGCCTCCTCGCCGACGGCGGCCGCCAGCGCCTCGAACCCCATCCGCTCCGACCGGTCGCGCGCGTTGGCGACGAGGCGGGAGACGATGAACTCCGGCGTGGACTTGCCGACGGTGCCGAACCGCGGTTGGTAGTCCACGCGGAGCGCCAACTCCTCGGTCAACCCCTCGGCGAAGATGCCGTCGATGCGGGCCTCCGGCGGGAGCGGGTCTAAGTCGTCGGCGAGGTGGGTGACGTAGACGCCGAGCGCGTCCTGTTGGACGGTGAGGTCCACCAACCCGTTGAGCAGGTCGGCGGCCCGCCCCGGTTCGGTGATGGCCTCGAACTCGTCCACCAGCATGAGCGTGCGGTCCTCCGAGGAGAGGGGCGGGACGATGGACTTCAGCGTCGATTCGAGCACGCCCGCGTTGAAACTGGCGTGGCGGCGGTGGAACACCACGCTGTCGAACGAGCCGACTTCGGCGCGGTCCGCCGGGACGGGCATCCCCATCATCGCGAGCAGCGTGACCTGACAGAGCGTCTCTAAGAGCGTCGTCTTCCCGCCGCTGTTCGCCCCGGTGAGGACGGTCACCCGGTCGCCCGACGGCGGGCGGGGGGCGTCGTCCTCGTCGGCGTCCGCCCCCTCGGGGCCGAGTCCGTGCGTCCCGACGCCGTACGTGACCGACTGCACGTCGCCGGAGAGGGCGAGGTTGCGCGCCCCGGAGACGGCGAGGCCGTCCTCGACGAGTCGCGGGCGGTTCAGGTCGTGTTCGACGGCGAACCGGCCCAAGGAGAGCTCGAAGGCGATGTCAGAGACGGCTTCGACCGCCGCGTCCACGTCCTCGCGGGCCGACTCCACGTCCTCCTGCAGGTCGGCGGCGACGTCGGCCTCCCGTTCCGCCACCTCGGCCTGCAGTTCCTCCACGAGCGTTCGCAGCGATGTGCTGGCGAAGTCCGCCTCGTCGTAGGCGTCCCCGGCGGCGGCGGACTCGATTCGCCCGCGGCGGAGGTCCGTCTCCCGCGCGACGTACTCGACGAACGCCGACCGGAACTCGTCGAGGCTCTGGACGCCGCGGGAGCGGACGGATTCGAGCACGTCCAATGCGCCGCTCTCCAAGGACTCGACGGATTCCAGCGTCTCGCGCAGTCTGTCGAGTTCCTCGTCTGCCCCCTCGGCGACGGTGCCGTCCTCGTTCACGTAGCCGAGTGCGCCCGCGGCGTCCCGAAGCGCCTCGTCGTCCACGCCGTCGAGGGTGTCGAACGTCCGCCCGCGGAGCCCCGCCTCGCGGAGCGTGAGCGCGGTTTCGACGGCGGCGCGGTCGGTTCCCCCCGCCTCGTCGTACTCCGCGAAGGCGTCGAGGACGGCGTCGCGGGCGTCGTCGTCGAGCGACGCCCACGCGTCGCGGGCGGCGAGGACCCCGTCGAGTCGGTCCTCGCGCGCGTCGGCGTCCTCCAACGGCGTCGTGACGCGGATGCGGTCCGCCGCGTGTTCGGTGATGGCGTACTGACTCGCCAGCGTCAACAGGTCGTCGTAGACGTTTCGCGCGTCGCGCGTTCCCAGCGCGTCCATCCCCGCCGCGCCGTTGGCCCGCCGCAGGATGCGGACGGCCCGCCCGCGCGGGACGCCCGCCTCCGAGAGCGCGCGGATGTCGGCCTGCTCTATCGCTTCGACGGCACGTTCGACGCCCAGCGTCTCCGCGAGGCGTTCGCTCGTCTTCGGACCGACCCCCCAGTAGTCCTCAAGTCGCATACCGAGAACTACTCGGGCCGGGTCTTGTAGGTTGCCCGTCCGCGGCGGAACTGGTCCCTCGACCGGCGGCGTCGCCACTACTCGGTCGAGTCAGCGGAGAAGAGGCGTTACCAGGAGGGAACGGGACGCTCGTCGGCGGACGACTCGGAGCCGGGAGTCGCCTCGTCGGTGGAACGCTCCGCGGCGAGGGAGAGAACCTCCGCCAGTAGCAGAACCGCCTCCTCGTGGTCGTCGCGCGACGCCCGCAGGGCCACCGGCGACACGTCGAGTCGCTCGTACTCGTCGAAGTCGTCGCGCGTGACGATGCCGCGGTCCGCGAAGTCCGTCGATATCTCCCTGAGCAGGGCGTGATAGTGGACCAGTTCGTTCTTCTTCATCGGATGTACACGTACGTGCTCAAGCAAGGTAAGCGGCCCGCTTCGTGCAATCAGACGCGAAATTGGGAGCGCAGAGAGGGTTACAATATGGCGGACGTTGTGCGGAACGAAAGGAGAAGAGAGGGTCGGCGCGGCGGGGGAACCCGCGCCGGTCGGCGTCCGTTACGTGACCCGCTTGGACCGCGCCTCGCGGACGTCCGACCCGTCGCGCATCATGTCCTCGCAGTGGGGACAGACGCGCGGGTCGTCGTTGTCCTGCGGCGCGAACACTCTGACGTAGTTCTGCGTCACGAACGACCCGCAGTTCTGACACTCAGGCATCGTGGGTCACCTCCCGAGACGTCGTACTCGTCGCTCGTGCGACCAATGCGTCGTCGGGGGTCGGTCTGACGAACATGCTCGTGCCTATCGACGGCGGAATATCGCGTAAGTAGGGTGCCTATGGTGTTAGGGTTCTCGCCGGGCGCGGGGAAAGCGGTAAATGCCTCTGCCCTCGTCTTTCGATCGAACGACGGTGCGCGCGAACGCCGCCGACCCGACGAACCATGGAAGACACCCGAAACGGACAGGAGAGCCGACTCGGTACCGACGTCCGTGAACACCTCGACCGCGTCTCGGACGCCGTCTTCGCCCTCGACTCGGAGTTCCGGTTCACCTACCTGAACGAGAAGGCCCAGCAGTTGCTCGAACGCGACGAGTCCGACCTCCTCGGGTCGGTCCTCTGGGACGAGTTCCCCGAAGCGACGGGGACGGAGTTCCAGCGGAAGTACGAACGCGCGCTTCGAGAGATGGAGGACGTGACGTTCACCGAGTACTACGACCCCTTGGAGACGTGGTTCGAGGTGAACGCGTTCCCCACCGAGACGGGACTCACCGTCTACTTCCGCGACGTGACGGCGCAACAGGAACGGGAGCGACGGATAGAGGTTCAGCGCGACCGACTCGACCTGTTGGAGACGTTCACCCACGTCGTCGCGGACGTCAGCAACGCGACGGAGGAGGCGGTGTCTCGGACCCACATCGAGCAGATGGTGTGTAGCCGCCTCGTGGAGACGACGTCGCTGCGGTTCGCGTGGGCCGGTCGCTTCGAGGGGCCGGGGGAGGAACTCGTCCCCTCGGCGTGGGCCGGACACGAGGACGGCTACCTCGACGAGGTGACCATCACCGCCGACGACTCCGAGACGGGACGGGGACCGGCGGGGCGCGCGGCGGCCACCGGCGAGGTGCAGGTGACGCACGCCATCGAGACGGCCCCGGAGTTCGAACCGTGGCGCGAGGCCGCCCTCGAACGCGGGTATCGCTCCTGCGCCTGCTTACCGCTCCGGTACGACGGCCGGACGTACGGCATCCTCGGCCTGTACGCCGGGCGGGAGAACGCGTTCGCCGAACCGCACGACGAGGCCGGACCGCTGGACAGGCTGGCCGACACCGTGGCGCACGCCGTCCACACGGTGGAACAGAGAGAGCGCGAACGCGAGTTGCGCCGCCGGCGCGAGGAGTTCTCCGCGCTGGTGGAAGACGTCGAGGAGTACGCCATCTTCCGTCTGGACGCCGAGGGCCACGTCGCCAGTTGGAACCGCGGCGCCGAGGAGATAAAGGGCTACGAGGAACGCGAGATACTCGGCAGGCACTTCTCGACGTTCTACCCCGAGGAGGACAGGGCGGACGGACTTCCGACGGAACTCCTCGAACGCGCCGCCGAGGAGGGGCAGGCCAAACACGAGGGGTGGCGCGTCCGGAAGGACGGGTCGCGGTTCTGGGCGTCCGTCGCCATCACGGCGCTGACCGACGAGGAGGGCAACCTCCGCGGGTACATCAAGGTCGTCCGCGACATGACCGAACGGAAGCGCCGCGAACGCCGCTTGGAGGCGGTGTTCAACAAGACGTTCCAGTTCATGGGTCTGCTGGAACCGGACGGGACCGTCGTCAAGGTGAACGACGCGGCGGTGCAGTTCGCCGCGACGGAACGCGACGACCTCATCGGCAACCCGTTCTGGGAGGTTCCGTGGTGGGGGGGCGACGACGAGGTGGCCGGACTGCGCGACGCCATCCGGTGGGCCGCCGCCGGCGAGTTCGTCCGGTTCGAGACGAACGCGGACGCGCCGGACCGCGACACCGAGGTGACCGTGGACGTCTCCATCACGCCCGTGACCGACGAGACGGGCGAGGTGGTGCTTCTCGTCCTCGAAGGGCGCGACATCACGGAGCGAAAGCGGCGGGAACACGAACTGCGGCGCGAACGCGAGCGCATGGAGTTCATGAACCGCGTCCTCCGGCACAACCTCCTCAACGGGCTGAACGTCGTGAGCGCTCGGGCCGACATCCTCGGCGACTTCGTCCCCGAAGACGGTAAGACCCACCTCGAAACGCTCCGCGACCGGGTCGCGGAGATGGCCGGCCTCGTGGAGACGATGCGGTCGTTCACGCGGGCGGTCGGGCAGGAGTCGCACAACCTCGAACCCGTCGAACTCGGTTCGACGCTCGCACGCGAACTGGAGGCGATAGACGACGAGTACGACCGCGCCACCGTCGCCACCGACGGTCCCCTCCCCGAGGTGGAGGTGATGGCCGACGAACTCCTCTCGACGGTGTTCGAACACCTCCTGACGAACGCCGTCCAGCACAACGACAAGGACGAACCGCGGGTGACGGTGTCGGTCGACCCCGGCGAGGAGTGCGTCGAGGTTCGCGTCGCCGACAACGGCCCGGGAGTTTCGGACGAGGCCAAGGAGCGAATCGTCGACAAGAGCGTCGAACAACTCTCGACGCCCGGCAGCGGGTTCGGTCTCTTCCTCGTGAAGGAACTCGTAGACTGCTACGGCGGCACCATCACCGTCGGCGACAACGACCCCGAAGGCGCGGTGTTCACGGTGTCGCTCCAGATCGCCTGACCGCCACGAACCGCCGTCGAGGGGCTCTGCGCGGCATCTCGCTCGACCACCGAGTCTGCGACGGACGGTTACGTTCACTCACGAGAGACAGACAGTCGGTCGATAAACTCTGTTCGATTTATGGCCAGATATTTACTCGTAGGGGGAGTGGCTACGGTATCCGATGTCCACCAAGCGTTCGCCGAGTCCGGAGAGCGAAGACCAATCGGCGACGCCGGTCGTTCTCGTCGTCGACGACGACGAGGACTTGGCGGACACCTGCGAGTACTGGCTGCGCGACGACTACGACGTTCGCGTCGCGTACGGCGGCCGGGAGGCCCTCGACGCGGTAGACGAAACCGTGGACGTCGTCCTCCTCGACAGGCGCATGCCGACCGTCTCCGGCGACGACGTCCTCCAATCCCTCGAAGAGCGCGAGTTAGACTGCCGTATCGCGATGATGACGGCCGTCGAACCCGACACCGACATCGTCGACATGCGGTTCGACGACTACCTCGTCAAGCCCGTCACCAAGACGGACGTCCGAGAGACGGTCGAGGAACTCCTCGTCCGGTCAAACTTCGAAGACGAGGTACAGCGGTTCTTCGCGTTGGAGTCCACCGAGACGGTGCTCGAAAGCCGGGACACCGACGAGCTCAGGGACCCGGAGACGCTCGAATCGCTCCGCGCGAACGTCGAATCGCTCCGGAGCGAACGCGCCGACGAGATAGAGCTGCGTCAGCGTCAACTCGACCACCTCCACCACGTCAACGACCTGTTGCGCGAGGTGGACCGAGCGATAGTGGACGCGACGACGCGCGAGGAGATAGAGGAGGCGGTCTGTCTCTCCGTGGCGGACGAGGGGTCCTATCGGGGCGCGTGGATCGCCCGCTACAACCGGGCGATGGACGGCGTGAGTCCCCGCGCCGCCGCGGGCGTGGACGCCGCGCGACTGAGCGACCGCGTCGAGACGGTGCGCCCCCTCGTCCGGGACGTCGTCGAGTCGAAGACGGTCAGGGTCGTCGAGCGAATCACCGACGAACACCGCGAAGCGGCGTTCCCGTCCGAGAGCACCCTCGAGGACCCCGTCTCCGTCATCGTCGTCCCCGTCCTCTACCGGGAGACGACGTACGGCGCACTCTTCGTCTACGCCGACGGTCCCTCGGAGTTCTTCGAGGAACACGTCGAGGTGTTCGAACAGCTCGGGCGGAGCATCGGCAACGGCATCAACGCCGCCGAGTCAAAGCGACTCCTCTACGGCGACACGGCGGTCGAACTGGAGTTCGAACACGCGGACGACGGCGACCTGTTCGTCGAACTGACGCGGCAACTCGGGGGGACGCTCACCCTGAAGGGGTTCGCCCCGGAGTCGAACGACAGCGTCGCCTGCTACGTCACCGCCGAGGGCGTCGAGAGCGAGTCGCTGTTGGAGGAGGCGACGAAGCACCCGGCGGTCGAACGCGCGCGCATCGTCACCCAGAACGGTTCCGAGACGCTGTTCGAGTGGGAGATAACCGATTCGGCGGTGCTCGTGACGTTCGTCGGGTTCGGAGCGGACGTGAACACGCTCTCGGTCACCGACGGCCAGGGAACCGTCGTCGCCACCGTCGCGCCCGACGCCGACCTCAGAGCGCTCATCGACTCCGTTCAGCAGTCGTTCCCCGAGATAAGCGTCGTCGCCAAGCGGGAGGTGGAGCGGTCGGTCCAATCGACGGACGCGTTCCGCCACGAACTGGAGAACAAACTCACCGACCGCCAGCGCGACGTGTTGGAGACGGCGTTCGTCTCCGGCTACTTCGAGTGGCCGCGGGGGAGCACCGCCGAGGAGGTGGCCACGTCGCTCAACATCTCCGCGCCGACGTTCCACGAGCACCTGCGCTCGGGGGAGCGAAAACTGATAGAGACGTTCTTCGACCAGACGGGTCTCGACGCGGGCGACGACGCCGCGCGGAGTCAGACGGAGAGCGACTGACCGCACTCACTCCGCGGAGGGCGGCGGCGATTCCTCGGCGAGTCGTTCGACCGCCGCCAGAACTTCGTCTTTCCGCACCGGTTTGGTGAGGTACTCGTCGAACGGGGGCGCGTCGTCGCCCTCGCGGAGACGGTGGGGGTCCGTCGCCGTGAGTAACGCGACTCGCGCGTCTCCCGGTCGGTCGCGGAGTCGTTCGAACACCTCCTCTCCCGAGAGGCCGGGCATCCGACGGTCAAGGACGACGGCGTCTACCGTCGAGTCGTACGCTTCGACGGCTTCGCGACCCGAGTACGCGGTTCGGACCGCGTACTCGTCGGACAACCAGACGGCGAGACTGTCGGTGAAGGCAGCCTCGTCGTCCGCGACGAGAACAGTTCGTTCGTCGGTCGGTGCGCGTTCGGGGGAATCGTTCATCCGTGCGGAGAGTCCGTCGGGGGGACGACGGTCATCGAGTCGGGGGGTCGCGTGCGGGGGGGTCTCAATCGCGTGGGGGATCGAATCGGGGGAATCGGTTCGACCTGACGGCCCGGAAACGCCGGTTCGAGCGATCAGGCGTCGTTCATCCGCTGTAGGGTCTCTTCGCCGCAGTGGACGCACTTCGTCGCCCGGTAAGGTTCCCGTGAGAACTCTCGATTGACCTGCTTGGAACTCTCGGTCTTGAGAGTTATCGAGACTTCGTGGGGAGTGTGGGCGTCACACCGGTCGCAGTACTCGGTCAGTTCGGTGAGGCCCGATTTGCTTTTGGACATGATTGATACCTCACCTACAGTATACAAGCCTTCGGTGGATAGATGGACAGCCTAAGCCGTTAGGGAACCAGTAGAGACGCCTGAAAGACGCGAAAACTCACTCCGCAGGGGGCGTCTCGGCGTTCTCCGCCTCGTCGTACTTCTCGCGGAACTCGTGGATGAGTTGCCCTATCTTCGCGTACCAGTCGTTCAGCGTCCGTTGCATGTCGTCCGCCACCTCGTCGGCGTCGGCCGGTCGGTAGACGTGGTAGTACCCCCCCTGTTCGTAGTTCACCTGCTCCTTCTGGATGTACCCCGACTGGAGGAGCCGCTGGACGGCGCGGTACGCCGTCGAACGCTCGCGGTCCACCGCCTCCGCCACGTCGTCGACGGTCATGGGGGCGTCGCTCTCGACGAGAACCTCGAAGACGTCCCTGTCGAGGGGTTTGAGTCCGTGAACGCACTCGAGCAGTCCTTCGCACTCCATGTCGGCCTGCAGGTACTCCGCCATCGAATCGGGCATCCTTGACGGGCGTTGGCGGCGCTGGCTCAAAATGATTTGCGTGTTTCGTGCAACACTACGCCGGGATTCGGAGAGAGAAAATTCGGGCGCATCGCCCGAGTTGATCGTTCTCTCGCCGGCTCAGGACAGGTTCCAGCCGTCACCGAACGATTCGAAGCGGTGCTTGTCGTGGCCGAACAGCACGTCCGCGTCGGTGCGGCGTGCTATCTCTTTGAGCGTTCGGAGGCTCTCGAACCAGTCGCGTTCGGACCAAAGCAGGCCGGGGCCGAGGGGAATCTCCCCGGCGTAGTTCTCGTCCACGTAACACTCGTCGCCCGCGACGAGGACCGTCTCCTCCGGCAGGTCGATTCGCGCGCCCATCACGCCGGGGGTGTGCCCCGGCAGGTGGAGCAACTCGAAGTCCGCCGCGAGAGTGCGGCGGTGTCGGTGGACGACGCGCCAGTTCAGGTCGCGGTCGAAGTCGTCGGCGAGGTAGGCGAGAGAGCCCTCGTCCGTCTTCGCGGAGTAGTAGGCGTACTTCAACTCCTCCTCGTGGACGTACACCGGCACGTCCGTCCCCTCGAACGCCGCGAGGCCGCCCGCGTGGTCGAGGTGCAGGTGGCTCATCACCACGGCGTCGACGTCGGAGAGCGAGTAGCCCGCCGCCTCCAAATCGTCCTCCAAGGGGTGCTCGTCGGCATCGACGTGTTGGAACGTCGCGTACAACGGGTCGGGCCAGTAGCCCTCCCCGGCGTCCGGGTGCGACCCCGTATCCCAGAGGAACGTCCCCTCGGGGTGGTCTATCACCGCGCTCCAGACGACGAACTCCCGCATCTCGTGGTCGGGGTTCGGGTTCGCCGCGGTGCCCATCGTGTGTCCGTCGAGGACGAACCCCGCGTCGGCGACGACCCGCCCCCTGTCGAGGAGTCTGATGCTCGCGTCGACCATGGCGGCGGTTCGGTTGCCCCGGTGATAACTGTTGTCTGGGGAGTTACAGGACGTTCTGGAGGATACCGCCGTCCACGGCGAGGGCCTGCCCGGTGACGTTGCGGTTGGTCGCGTAGTAGACGGCCAGTCTGCCCATGTCCTCCGGCGTCTGGTCGCGTCCGAGGGGGATGGCGCGTTTGATGGTGTCCTCGTACTCCTCTTGGAGGGTCGGCGTCAGCACCTGATTCCACATCGGCGTGTCCACGATGCCGGGACAGATGGCGTTGACCGTCACGTCGTCCTCGGCGAGTTCGAGGGCGAGCGACTTGGTCAGGCCGAGGACCGCGTGCTTCGAAGAACAGTAGTGCGAGAGGCCCGCCGCGCCGATTTCCCCGGCGATGGAGGCGGTGTTGATGATGGTCCCGTTCGTCTCCCTGAGGTGCGGAATCGCCGCCCGAGAGACGAGGAACGGCCCCTTCGTGTTCACCTCCATCACCGCGTCCCACTCGTCTTCCTCCATCTCCTCGGTGGGTGCAACGGTGATGATACCCGCGTTGTTACAGAGCACGTCGAGTCGGCCGAACTCCGAAATCGTCTCTTCGACCATCGACTCGACCTGTTCGGCGTCGGTCACGTCGCACTCGACGACGTGCGCGCGCGACCCCTGTTCGACCACGCGTTCGGCCACCTCCCGCGCCCTCGTCGCGCCGCCGACTTCCTTCGAACCCTGCTGGTTGTGCTCCGTGTCGAGGACGTCCACGTCCGCGATGACCACGTCGCTCCCCGCCTTGGCGAGTTCGACGGCGATGCCCTCGCCTATCTGTCCGCCCGCGCCCGTCACGACGGACACCTTGCCGTCGAGTGAGTCGTCTGCTGTCATGGTCCACTCGAGGTATGGGGGACGATAGCATAGTTCATTTCTCAGCGTCGGAGATACGTCTCGAACGCTGAGTGCGCGGACGACCGATTCGAACGAGAAAGAGGGCGGAGATGCGGCGTCAGACCGATTTCAGGTCCACTGCCGGTAGATGAGGTTGCGCTGGATCTCGTTCGCGCCCTCGTAGATGACCGGGATGCGGGCGTCGCGGAAGACGCGGGCGATGCGGCGTTCCGAGAGGATGGAACGGCCGCCGTGGAGTTGCATCCCGCGTTCGGAGCACTCCGTCGCCGTCTCGGTGGATTTGGTCTTACAGACCGCCGCCCAGAACCCGGCGTCCTCGCCGTTCTGGACTTTCTCGGCGGCGCGCCAGTTGAGTGCGCGCGCGGCCTCGAACTCCATGCGCATCTCCGCGAGGGTGTGCTGGGTCGCTTGGAAGTCGGCGATGTTGCGCCCGAACGCCTCCCTGTCGTGGACGAACTCGTACGTCTCCTCGATGGCCGCCGCGGCGAGTCCGAGTCCGTGGCCGCCGACGACGACGCGCCCGTGGTTGAAGAAGTCCGCGAGCATGTAGAAGCCGCCGCCCTCCGTGCCGATCAGGTTCTCCTCGGGCACCTCGCAGCCGTCGAAGACGATGTGACCCTGCTTGGAGGCGCGCATGCCCATCTTCTCGGGGATGTGTTCGGCCTCGTAACCCTCGGCGTCCGTCGGGACGATGAACATCGAGTAGTTGGAGTAGCGGTCCTCGCTCTCGCCCGTCTTCGCGTAGACAGTGAGCCAGTCGGCCTCAACGGCGTTTCCGACCCAGTACTTCTCGCCGTCGAGAACGTAGCCGTCGTCGGTCTTCTCGGCCTCCGTCGTCATCCCGGCCATGTCCGACCCCGTCTGCGGTTCGGAGACGGCCAACCCCGAAATCTGGTCGTTTTCGGCCACGGGGCGGAGATACTCCTCCTTCTGGTCCTCGGAGCCGTACTGCTCGACTATCTCGCAGCCGAACGACGCGAGCATCAGGGTGAGGGCGATACCGGCGTCGGCGCGGTAGAACTCCTCGTTGATGGCGAGCATCTGCTGGAGGTCGAACCCGCGTCCGCCGTACTCCTCGCCGATGTCCTGGGCGACCAAGCCGGCGTCCATCCCCGCCTCCAGGACGTCCCACGGGTACTCCGCGTTCTCGAAGTACTCCTCGGCGTTCGGCGCGATGTGTTCGTCGGCGAACTCGCGCGCCTCCTGCTTCACGTCTCGGGCGTGTTCCGGTACGATGGTGTCGTCGAGAAGGTCCATGCCCGAGAGTGGATTCCTAACGTAAAATAATCCATGGAACTGCGAAAACCGTAAAACGAGTTTACCGTTTGTTCGGCGGAAGCGACGCGGCGGCCACCTCGGGCGAGTCGCGGCGGCGGCCGTCAGTCGTTCGAGGCGGGCGCGGCGTCGTCCGGCGACTTCCCGGCGACGATCGATTCGTCGTCGTACTCCTCGCGCAGTACCTTCTTGTCGAACTTGCCGGTGGCCGTCTTCGGCACCTCCTCTATGAACATCACCTCGTCGGGCACCCACCACTTCGGGAACTCCGCTCTGACCATCTCGGTGAGTTCGGACTGCAACGCCTCGCGGTCCGCGCCGTCCTTCGGGACGACGAACGCGACGGGGCGTTCCTGCCAGCGTTCGTGCGGGACGCCGACGACGGTGGCCTCCGCCACGTCGTCGTGCGCCATGAGGGAGTTCTCCAACTCGACGCTTGAGATCCACTCGCCGCCGGACTTGATGACGTCCTTCGCGCGGTCCACTATCTGCACGTACCCCTCCTCGTCTACGGTCACCACGTCGCCCGTCTTCAGCCAGTTCCCCTCGAAGTCCTCCTCATTCGCCTCCGGGCGTTCGTAGTACTCTGTCGTCACCCACGGGCCGCGGACCCACAGTTCGCCGAAGTCCTCGCCGTTCCACTCGACTTCCTCGCCGTCGTCGCCGACGACGCGCATCTCCAGTCCGGACGCGAGGAGGCCCTGCTTCGCGCGCTTTTCGTACCGCTCTTCTCGGTCCCACGACTCCATCCCCGGTTTGAGGTGCGCGACGGTGCCGATGGGGGCCATCTCGGTCATCCCCCACGCGTGGACCACGTCCACGTCGTACTCCTCGTCGAACCGCCGGATGACCGACCGGGGGGCCGCCGCCCCGCCGATGACGATTCGGTCGAGCGAGGAGATGTCCGCGTCGTTCTCGTCAAGATAGTCCAACAGCCCCAACCACACCGTCGGGACGCCCGCGGTGAGGGTGACGCCCTCCTCCTCGATGAGGGAGGCGAGGTCCTCGGGCGACGGCGACGGCCCGGGGTAGACGTGCTTCGCGCCCGCGGCGGTGGTCGAGAAGGGCAGACCCCACGCGTTGACGTGGAACATCGGCACGACGGGCATCACCACGTCGGACGACCGGATGTCGAGTCCGGACTCCGGGAGGGTCGCCATCGTGTGCGACCAGAGCATCTGTTGGGTGTACTCGACGCCCTTCGGTTTCCCCGTCGTCCCGGAGGTGTAGCACATCCCCGCCGGTTGCTCCTCGGACAGGTCGGGCCAGTCGTACGCGGCGTCCGCCTCGGCGACGAACGACTCGTAATCCGTCACCGGCGACAGCGACGTCTCCGGCACCTCCTCGCCGACCACGACGTACCGTTCGACGGAGGCGAACACCTCCTCGTCGTACGCCCCCGCTAGCTTCTCGACCAAGGACGGGTCCACGAACAGCACCGTATCCGCCGCGTTCTCGACGATGTACTGGATGTGGTGGTCGGGCAACAGGGGGTTGATGGTGTGCAGTTGCGCACCCATCGAGGGGACGCCGAAGTACGTCTCGAAGTGCCGGTGGTGGTTCCAACAGAACGTCCCCACTCGGTCGCCGCGTTCGACGCCCGCGGCGTCGAGGGCGTTCGCCAACTGACCGACGCGGTCCTCGTACTCCGAGTACGTGTACCGCTCTACGCCGTCGTGCGTCCGCGAGACGACTTCTCGGTCGGGGAACAGTTTGCTCGCGCGCCACAGGAACGGCCGCAACGTCTGGTCGGTTGCTCCGGGCATACCTCACACCAACGGCAGCATCGTTAATTATCGTTTGTGTGGGTTGGGGAGAAGACCGTCGTCGCGGACTCACTCGGGCGACTCGCCCGTTGCGTCTCCGTCCGCGGAGTCGTCGCCGTCGCTCGATTCGGCGTCGGCTTCCGCGTCGGTGTCCGCATCCGCCTCCGCGAGTTCGTCTTCGTCCTCGCCCGCCTCCGCGGGTTCGTCGGACTCGTCGTTCGCGTCCGCATCTGATTCGTCGCCGCCAACCCCCTCGTCACCGCCCTCCGCTTTCTCGTCGTCCGCTTCACCGTCCACCGCCTCGTCTTCTGCTTCACCGTCCACCGCCTCGTCTTCTGCTTCCTCGTCCTCCCCCTCCGCGACCGCTTCGAGTCGTTCGCGGACGGCGTCGCGTTTCACCGTCCCTGAGACGGTTCGGGGCAGTTCGTCGGCGAACGCGACGATTCGGGGGAGTTTGAACCCCGCGAGTCGCTCTCGGGCGTACTCCTCCACCCCGTCGCGCGTCACCTCCTCGGACCCGGGGACGACGAGTGCGCCGACGCGTTCGCCCCACTCCGGGTCGGGGACGCCGACGACGGCGGCGTCGCGAACCTCGGGGTGCGAGCGGAGGACGTCCACCACCTCGCCGGGTTCGACGTTCTCGCCGCCGGTGATGATTCGGTCGTCCACACGGTTGAGCACGTACAGTCGGCCCTCGGCGTCGAGGTAGCCTGCGTCGCCCGTCTTCAGACCGTACTCGCAGAAGGCCTCCGCCGTCGCCTCCGAGTCGCCGTAGTACCCCGGCGTGACCGTCGGCCCCGAGACGACGAGTTCGCCCGTCTCGCCGCGTTCGACGGGGGTGCCGGACTCGCCGACGACGGTGAGGTCCGTCCAGTAGAGGGGGCGACCCACGGTGCCGACGTTCCGGAACGCCTCCTTCGGGCGCGCCGTGGCTATCTGGGAGGCGGTTTCGGTCATCCCGTACGTCGGGTAGACGGGGACGGAGTAGTTCCGACACCGCGCTATCAGTTCCGACGACGCGGGCGCGCCGCCGAGGAGGACGACCCTGAGCGACTCCGAGAGCGTTCCGCGCTTCTCCAGCATCCGGCGGAGCATCGTCGGCACCAGAGAGACGGCGGTCACCTCGTGGCGTTCGATGTCGTCGGCGGTCGGCCCGGCTCGGAACTCCGGCCTGAGGACGACGGTCATCCCGTAGAGGGGCATCCGGAGGACGGGCGCGATGCCGCCCATGTGGTGCAGCGAAAGCGCGACCAACCACCTGTCGGCCGGGTCGAACCCGAGGCGGAACGCGGAGGCGACTGCGCTCGAAAGCAGGTTCCGAATCGTCAGGGTGACTGCCTTCGGGTCGCCCGTCGTCCCCGAGGTGAAAAGCAGCAGTTGCGGGTCGTCGAGTTCCCGCGACGCGGGTTCGACGCTCTCGGGAGAGGCGTCTTCGAGGGCGGTCGCTTCGTCCGTCGCGGGCGGGTCCACGCTGACGACCGGCGCGTCCCCCGCCGCCTCGACGGCCCGCCCCTCCGTGGCCGACCCGCAGACGACGGCGGTCACGTCCGCCGTCTCCGCCTGCGACCGGAGTTCGCCCGCGGTCAGGCTGTCACCCATGGGGACCAGCGTCACCCCGAGGCGCATCGCGGCGTGGAGCAAGCGGACAGAGGCGACTCGCGTCTCCGTGACGACGCCGAGGTGGTCGCCCGACTCGACGCCGAGGGCGGCGAGGCGGCCCGCCGTCTCCTCGACCATCGAATCGAGCTCCGCGAAGGTCCACGATTCCCCCGTCGAAGCGAGTATCAGGGCCGTCGCGTTCGGCGACGCCCGAACCCGGTGAGAGAGCCAGTCGCGCATTCGTCCGCTACTCTCGCCGAGAGGTAAATATAGTACCGTCTGTCGGTCGTCGCGTAATCGACCGACTGCGACATCTCCGCCGGGGTTCCGGTCGGGGGTGTCGGTCGGAGTCCGCACCGAGACGAGGGCGAGTCGCACACCCGGACGCGGCGGTGCCGTCCGCGGCGGTCAGTGCGAGACGAACTCGACGAGGACGCCGCCGGTCGAGTTGGGGTGGAGGAACGCCACCTCGTGCCCCCACGCCCCCTGCCGCGGTTCCTCGTCTATGAGTTCGACGCCCGCCTCCCGGGCCGTGTCGAGCGCGTCCGAGACGTCGTCCGTCCGGACGGCCACGTGGTGGATTCCCGGCCCGTGCGTGTTTAGGTACTGCCCTATCGCCCCGTCCTCGTGCGGTTCGAGCAACTCGAAGTAACTCCCGCCGAGTTCCAGAAACAACACCGACATCCCGTCGAACTCCTCCTCGTGGACGACCGGGGCGTCGAACAACTCTCCGAACATCGCTGCCAAACCCGAGGCGTCGGCGGCGGCGACGCCGACGTGGTCCAGTTCCATTGGTGACCGTCACAACGGCGGCGGCACGCATAATTCTAGGCGACGAGCGAACGTCGGGGAGGAGTCCCCTCGTCCGTCGCGAGCGACGGCGGACTACTCGCCGTCCGTCCGCGCGACGGTCACCTCGACGGAGACGCCCGGCACGCTAACCGTCGTGCCGTCCGCGGAGCGACGAGAACGCCGCCGGACGGCACCGACGGCGGCGCGAACGACGGCGTACGTGACGACGGCGACGGCCGCGAGGGGGAACGAGGCGGCGGCGACGACGCCGACGACGCCGACGACGGCAGCGACGGCGGCGGCGAATCCCGCCCGCGCGGCGGGCGACGGAGACGACGGGCGGAGGGTTCGGGTGGGGACGAGCGTTCGCGGGCGATACGGCGAGTCTGAGTCGGGTCGTGACATCTGTCTCTGGTGAGGGGTCGTTCGACTACTGGACGGCGGCGACGCTACGCGTCGCGGGACGAGAACCGGCGCACGTCGAGTCCGCACCGTCGCGAAAGCGGGGAGACGGACCCGATTCGATGCGAGTGCGCGCGGTCAGAACGGAAGGAGGGTCATCGTACCCTACCGACGAGGTGTCAGAAAATCATCGTTTCGGTGGTGCGGGAGTCGGTGTCACGCGTGGCTCGGGTGGTACTCGCCGAACTCGTCGCGGAGGACGTTCGATATCTCGCCGACGGTGGCGTACGCCTTCACCGCGTCCACGATGTAGGGGACGAGGTTGTCGTCGCCGTTCGCCGCCGTCCGCAGGGCTTCCAGGGTCGCCTCCACCGCCTCGTCGTCGCGTTCGGCCCGCACCTCGTCGAGTCTGTCGAGTTGTCGGGCCTCGTCCTCCTCGTCCACCTCCTGCACGTCGGGGTCCGGGTCCTCGTCCGTGCGGAACTCGTTGACGCCGACGATGATTCGCTCGCCCTCCTCTATCTCGCGTTGCCGTTCGTAGGCGACGTCCTGTATCTGCCGTTGGACCCACTGGGACTTCACCGCCTCCAGCATGCCGCCGCGTTCGTCTATCTCCGCTAAGATATCGAACGCCTCCGCCTCCACCTCGTCGGTGAGCGACTCGACGTAGTAACTCCCCGCGAGGGGGTCGATGGTGTCCGCGACGCCCGACTCGTGGGCGAGGATCTGCTGGGTCCGAAGTGCGGTTCGGACGCTCTGTTCGGTCGGGAGCGATAGCGCCTCGTCCTTCCCGTTGGTGTGGAGGCTCTGGGTCCCGCCGAGGACGGCGGCCATCGCCTGATAGGCGACGCGGACGACGTTGTTCTCCACCTGCTGGGCCGTCAGCGTCGAACCGCCCGTCTGGCTGTGGAACTTCAGTTGCTTCGATTCGGGGTTCTCCGCGCCGAACCTCTCCTCCATTATCTTCGCCCACATGCGCCGGGCGGCGCGGAACTTCGCCACCTCCTCGAAGACGTTGTTGTGCGCGTTGAAGAAGAAGGACAGTTGCGGCGCGAACTCGTCTACGTCCTGCCCGGCGTCGAGGGCCGCCTGCACGTACTCGATGCCGTTTCCGAGCGTGAACGCAATCTCCTGTGCGGCGGTGGAACCGGCTTCGCGGATGTGGTACCCGGAGATGGAGATGGTGTTGAACTTCGGCGTCTCCGCCGCGCAGAACTCGAAGACGTCCGTGATGATGCGCATCGACTCCTCGGGCGGGTAGATGTAGAGGTTCCGCGCGACGTACTCCTTCATGATGTCGTTCTGGACGGTGCCGCGGAGTTCCTCGCGGGGGACGCCCTGTTGGTCGCCGACGGCGACGTACATCGCCAAGAGAACCGACGCGGGCGCGTTGATGGTCATCGACGTGGACACCTCGTCCAAGGGGATGCCGTCGAACAGCGTCTCCATGTCCCGCAGGGAGTCGATGGCGACGCCCGATTTCCCCACCTCGCCCGCGGCCATCTCGGCGTCGGAGTCGTACCCCATCTGCGTCGGCAGGTCGAACGCCACCGAGAGGCCCGTCTGCCCGTTGTCGATGAGGTAGTGGTACCGCTCGTTCGTCTCCTCGGCGGTGCCGAACCCGGCGTACTGCCGCATCGTCCAGAGGCGGCCCCGGTGCATCGTCGGGTAGACGCCGCGGGTGTACGGTTCCTCGCCGGGGAACCCCTCGTCCGCGAAGTAGTCGTGGTCCGCCACGTCCTCGGGCGTGTACAGTCGCTTCACCGACTGCCCCTGCGTGTCGGTGATGAACTCCTCCTCGCGTTCCCCGAATCGGCTCAGCGTCGGCGAGAGCGTCTCCTCCTCCCACTCCGCTTTCGCGTCGCGGATCCGCTCTAACTCGTCCGGGTCGAACATGGTCGAATATGTGGGTCAGTGGCCTTAACGATGTCCGACGGGGGGTGCCGACCGAGAGCCCGACCGAGGACCGCCGCACACCGGGTTTCCGGTGAGCCGAGAGACGGTTCGCCTTCCGATACAGTGCTCGTATCGAAGCTGTCTCGCACCGACCGTACGCTTACGTCCCCGCCCGTCGAACGGGCCGGCCATGAGCGACGACGCCGAGGCGATCCGAAGGCTCGTTCGGGGGTTGTCTCCGGAACACGACGAGATACACGCGGAGATGGCCGCCTACGCCGACGAACACGGCTTCCCCATCGTCGGGCTAGAGGCGGGCGGGGCGCTCAGACTCCTCGCGCGCCTCACCGACGCCGCGCACGTGTTCGAGTTCGGGTCCGGGTTCGGGTACTCCGCCTATTGGTTCTCGAAGGGCGCCGCGCCGGACGCGCAGTTCATCCTCACCGAGTACGACGCCGACGAACTCGACATGGCCCGGGAGTTCTTCGAACGCGCGGGTCTGTCCGACCGCACGGAGTTCCACGAGGGCGACGCGGTGGCGGCCGTCGAGGAGTACGACGGTCCGTTCGACGTCGTCCTCGTGGACCACGAGAAGTCGCGGTACGCCGAGGCGTTCCGGGCCGTCCGGTCGAAAGTCGCCCGCGGCGGCGTCGTCGTCGCCGACAACGTGACGCGCGGCCCCGCGGACGCGGCGGCACTCGCCCGGTACGTCGAGGGTGAATCGCTCGACGCCCCCGACGAACACACGAAGGGCGTCGCGTCCTACCTCGACGCCGTGCGGGCCGACCCGGAGTACGAGACGGTCCTGCTCCCGATAGGGAACGGACTGGCGGTCAGCGTCCGCACCGGTCGGACCGACGCCGACGCCTGATCGCGGGGCGGGCGTCCGGCGGCGTCGGACGCCGTCCATCAGCAGACCGAACCGACCCGCCGAGGAGCGTTCGCCACGCTTTTGCTACCGGACCCCGACGCTTCGGGTATGTTTGGCGGAGGCGGTATGAACCCGCGGAAGATGAAGCAGATGATGAAACAGATGGGCATCGACGTGACGGAGCTCGACGCCGAGGAGGTCGTCATCAGGACGGCCGACGAGGAGCTCGTCTTCTCCGACGCGCAGGTCACGCGGATGGACGCCCAAGGCCAAGAGACGTACCAGATAGTCGGCCAACCCGAGTCGACCGAACTCGGGTCGGGCGACGCCGGGGCGAGCGACGCCTCCGGGGCGGGCGGCGAATCCGAGGCCGACGAGTCCGCCTCCGAGGGCGACGCCGAAATCCCCGACTCCGATATCAAAATCGTCGCCCAGCGCGCGGGCGTCGGCAAGGACGAGGCGCGGGACGCGCTCGAAGCCGAGAACGGCGACCTCGCGGCCGCTATCTCGCGGCTCGAATAAGTGTACCTGCTCGTCCACGGGGACCGCGAGTACCTCCGCGGCCCGGGCGAGGAACTCCACACCGACCTCGGCGTTCTCGACGTCCCCGAGGGCGTCGAACCGGGCGATACGCTCGAGACGCATCTCGGCGAGGAGTTCCTCGTCCGCGGCCTGCGCGGCCCGGACCTGTTCAACCACCTCGAACGCACCGGCGCGCCGATGATGCCGCGCGACATCGGACTCATCGTCGGCCACACGGGCATCGCCGCGGGCGACCGCGTCCTCGACGCCGGCACCGGCACGGGCGTCCTCTCCGCGTACCTCGGCCGGATGGGCGCGGCGGTGACGACGTACGAACGCGACGCGGACTTCGCCGACGTGGCCCGCGAGAACATGGAGATGGCCGGCGTCGCCGGGACCGTCGAGGTTCGGACGGGCGACCTGACGGAGGAACTCGACGAACTCGACGGCGGGTTCGACCTCCTCACCCTCGATACGGGCGACGCGGCGGACGTCGTCCGGCGCGCCCCCGAACTGCTCGTAAGCGGCGGCTACGTCGCCGTCTACTCGCCGTTCGTCGAGCAGAGTCGCGAGACCTCTTTGGCCGCCCGCGACGTCGGCCTCTCGGCGGTGGAGACGTTCGAGACCATCCAGCGAGAGATGGACTTCGGCGAACGCGGATCGCGCCCCTCCACCGCGGGCGTCGGCCACACGGGCTATCTCACGTTCGCGCGGAACGAGTAGCGTCACTCCGTCGCGCGCACCATCTCGAACAGCTCTTCTCTGAACCTGTCGGGCTCCAGTAGCGCCGACAACTCCTCGGCGGGACCGGATTCGACGTCCCGCGGGTACGCGCCCCCGGCGACGAGGAACCCGCCGCCGCCGTCGGGCCACACCGCGACGTACGCCTCGGCGAGGAGAGCGAACTCGGAGAGAGGGACGCGCGCCCGGTAGCGCGTCAGGTCGGCCTCTTCGTCCCGAATCCGAAACGGGCGGGACTCGACGGCGCGGACGGAGTCGAACCCCCGTTCGCGGAGGACGTCCGCGAACCCGGCGTTCGCTCGCTTCGTCACGAGTCGGGTCACCGCGCGGGAGGGCGGCGCGGCGGGTTCGATGCGGAGGCGACTGGCGAAGAAGAACCGCCACGTCGCGTCGTCCGCCTCCGCGTCGGAACCTGTGGCGGCGTCCGACCCCGCCGCGCCCGCCCTCGCGGTCACCCGTTCGCGGAGGCGTTCGTCCGCGAGAAGCACCGTGCGGGCGCGGACGGCGACGACGACGGCGTCGAACGGCGTCGTCGCCTCCTCGGAGACGACGCGCCATCCCTCGGGCGACGGAACCGCCGGCGGCGGCACGTCCGACGGGCGCATGGACGCCGCTACGGGCGGCGCGGACTTAACTCGCCGGAGAAACGCGTCGCTACGGTATCAGTGGTCGTCTTCGCGCCACTTGTGACTGCACTCGACGCAGGTGAAAAAGCGCGTCTCGGACTCGTCGGCCGAGCGAATCTGCTTCATCTCGTAGCGCGCCTTGTCGTGTCCGCACTTCGGGCAGATGACCGTGGTCGTGGGGCCGATCTCGGCGTCGTCCACGTCGGACATGTCGACGACTCCGCCGTCCTCGCGGGAGGCGGTGGAGGTCATGTGCGACTCCTTGGCCTCGTCGCGGAGTTTCTCGTAGCCGCAGCTCCCGCAGACCCACTTGTCGCCGTCCGTCTTCATCATCGAACCGCATTCGTCGCAGAACTCCATTGTTACAAGAGACAGTCGCTTCTGGCACTTAAACGTCCGGAAACGACCCCGGCGGAGAGTCCCGGACGCGGGCGATGTCAGGCGTCTCCGTCCGACTGTCTCGGCTCGCCGAGGGCTTCCATCGGGAGCGAGTTCTGCAGTTCCTCGTACAGTTCGCCCGGCCCGCCGAACGAGTCGCTCTGCGTGTCGGCGATGACGTCGCCGAGGTTCACCTCCCCGTCGGCCAGTTGTAACTCGACGTCCGAGCACTGTTCGGCCGCGTCGGACCGCGATATCGGGTACGAGAGCTGTTCTAATCTCGGCTCGACTCGACTCAGTTTGACGTCTTCGGTCATACATCTCCTTTCGTCTCCCGACGCCTTATCCTTGTGCTACGTTAGCGAATTGTACAGTCAACGTATCCGGCATTGCTCCTCTTTCTCCCGGTCGGCGACGGCCGCGTCGCGGAACGAGAACGGGACAGAAGTCTCAGTTCTGATAACGGGGATGTGGGATTTATACGGCTCATTCTCGGAACGTAGAACATGGATTTCGGTTGGTTCACACGTCGATTACGAAACGGGGGCGAGGAGACGAGGGAGAAACGGACCGACGGGGGCGTCATCTCGGACGACGGCCCCGCGACGGATGCGGGCGCGTCGCCGGAGACGCCGGACCGCGCCGGAGGATTAGACCCCGACGTGGACGCGTCGAGCGAGACCGAACGACTGCGGACGGAACGCGACTACTGGCGCGGCCTCTTCGAACAAGTCGTCGAGTCGTTCCCGGAACCTGCGTTCGTCGTCAGCGCCGACGACAGGGTGGCGTATTTCAACGAGACCGCCGCCTCGTCGTACGGGATACACAGAGCGGAGATGCTCGGACTGACGACCGAGGAGGCGTTCCGAGAGTCCGGCAACGAGGAGACGTTCGCCGAGGAGACGCTTCGGACGCGCGAGGCGGCCCGAGAAGACGAGTTCCGCGAAGTCCACACGCCGAACGGCACGGAGTGGGTTCGCTCGAACGCGGTGCCGCTTTTCGACGGCGAGGGGAACGTCGTCGGCGCGTTCGAGACGACGTCCTCAATGACGGAGTTCGTGGAGCAACGCGAGGCGATAGTCGGAGCGCAGACGAGCGTCGAACAGACGCTCCGGAACGCCATCGACGGGGCGACGGACGCGAGCGAACGCGTGGACGACGCACTCGGCGAGGCGGCGTCGCTGGCCGGCGAACAGGCGGAGAACATGGACGAAGTCTCCGGGGAAGTCGGGTCGCTCTCGGCCACCGTCGAAGAGATCGCCGCCTCCGCCGAGGAGGTCAACGAACGCTCCGAGGAGGCAGAACGCCTCGCGGAGGCGAGCACCGAAGCGGGCGAAGACGCCGTTCGGGCGATGGAGGGCGTCGCGGAGAGCGGCGACCAAGCGGCCGAACAAACACGCGAACTCGCCGAACAGGTCGCCGAAATCGACGACATCGTCGAAGTCATCAACGACATCGCCGACCAGACGAACATCCTCGCCCTCAACGCCAACATCGAGGCGGCGCGGGCGGGCGAGGCCGGCGAAGGATTCGCCGTCGTCGCGAACGAGGTCAAATCGTTGGCGAACGAGGTGCAGAACGAATCCGAGCGCATCGAGGAGATAATTCAGGAGACGCGCGGCGACGCCGGCGAGACGGTCGAGAGCATCGAGTCGGTCACCGAGGAGGTTCGCTCGAACGCCGACGCCGTCCGCGAGATGGTCGAGAACCAGAACGCCATCGCCGAGGAGGTTCGCGCCACCTCGACCGGGATGAACGACATCGCCGCGGCGACGGACGACCAAGCCGTCCGGACGGAGGAAGTCGCGAGCATGGTCGACACCGCCGCCGAACGTTCGAAGTCCGTCCGCGCCGAGGTGACGGAAGCGGCGACGGCCAACGACGACCAGATGGCAGTCGTCGAGGACATCGAGGCGTCCGCGAGCGAACTCGAAGCGGCGATATCGTCCATCGACGCCGCCGACGGAACCGACGTCATCGACGCGACGTAACTACTCGAACTCCGGGTCGCGTTTCTCGACGAACGCCTCCATCCCTTCTCTCTGATCGTGCGTGCCGAACAGTCCGCTCCACGCCCGCGCCTCGTGTTCCAAGGCGGCCGACCGCGGGGCCTCGTGGCCGGCGTTTATCGCCTCCTTCGCCGCGTGGAGGGCGTGCCGCGGTTTCTCGGCGAGTTCGGCGGCCGTCTCCGCGACTCGGTCGCGCAGTTGGTCGTGGGCGACCACCTCGCCGACGAGTCCGCGTTCGTAGGCGTCGGTGGCGTCGATGCGTTCGCCGAAGAATATCATCCGGCGGGCCGTCTCGTCGCCGACGAGTGCGGGGAGTCTCTGGGTGCCGCCCCACCCGGGGATGATTCCGAGGTCGATCTCGGTCTGCCCGAGGACGGCCCGTTCGGAGGCGACGCGCAGGTCGCACGCCAACGCGAGTTCGCACCCGCCGCCGAAGGCGTACCCGTTGACCGCGGCGACGGTCGGCGCGGGGAACGACTCGACCGCCGAGGCGATGCGGTGGCCCTGTTCGGCGTACGCCTGCGCCTCGGCGGTGTCGAACCCCCGCATCCGTTCGATGTCCGCGCCGGCGACGAACGCCTCGTCGCCCGCACCGGTGATGACGAGGACGCGAGCGCTCTCTTCTCGGGCCTCCGTGACCGCCTCCTCGACCGCGTCCAACGTCTCGGGGTTCAGCGCGTTCAGCCGGTCGGGGCGGTCGATCACGAGCGTCGCCACCTCGTCGTCCCACTCCAGTCGGACGGTATCCCAAGCCATGGGGGCGCGACGCGCGGCGCGCGTGTAAGCGTTCCCCCGGCCCCGCGTTCGGTCCCCCCTCGCCCCGCCGTTCGGTCCTCTCCGCTTCAACGCTCGTTCACGCGGGGGAGACAGTCCGCCGCCGCGCGGAGAAAACAGGTCTATATCCCCCGGTGCAAATTTGGACGCAATGGCACTCTCGGACGAAGAGAAGGAACGACTCGCCGACGTCGTTCGTCTCCAGCCGACGAAGAACAAGGAGTTACAGGAACGGTGGGGGCTCGACTCCGGGAGCGACGTGCATCGCTATCTGGAGGACAACCTCAAGGAGTACTACTACCGCGACGACAACAGTCTCATCCGCGCCACCGCCGAGGCGGCGGACCTCGTGGACGTCGAACCGGGCGTCGAGACCGACGCCGACGAGGAGGAGGGGGTGCCCTCGGTCATCCGCGTCCCCGCCCTCGAATCGAAGGTGTTCGAGGTCGTCGCCGGCCCGGAGGAACGCTCCGAGAGCGTCGTGAGCGTCCTCAACAAGATACGGGACCGGTTCGACGACGACCCCGACGTCGAGGACGTCCGCCGCGCCCTCCAGAGTCTCCGCCGGAAGGGCGTCGTCGAAGTCGTCTACCGAACCGTCCCGACGTTCCGCCTCGCCGTCGAACGCGACGAGGTGGACGTGGAAGTGACCGACTAACCCGTCCGCTCGGTTTCTCTCTCGCGGACGCGTTCCCGCCTGTCGCCGAGCAGTCGCCGTATCGCCTTCCCCGGTCCGCCCTCGATGGGCCACCCCCTCGTCCGCCACGCGGGCGGTTCGGGTTCGAAGTCGGGACAGGACCCGGCGCACTCCGCGGCGGTCTGCGACCGCCCCTTGGCCGCGCAGTGGGGGACGAGGACACTGCCGAGCGAACCTCGACAGCCCACCGGACTGCGTCCGGTGACCCCGCCGAACCGCCGGAGTTCGAAGTGGCGGCAGTCCGGCCGCATCGTCTCGTGGAACGACCGCCAGCCCTTGCCGTAGGCGCGTTCGGCGAGTTTGAGGCGGGTCGTCTCCCGGTCGGCGTCGTCGTCCGCGGGCGTCACGTCGCTGGGGTGCCACTCCACGTCCGCCGTCGCCCACGCTCTCTCGTCGGGGTCGAACGACATCGTGAGGATTCCCACCTCGACGGGCACGTCTTCGAGAAGCGCGGGTTCGACGCGCCGCCCCGTCGCCGTCGTCGCCACCCACACCTCGTCGGCCAGTCCCGTCTCCACGTCGCGTTCGAGTTGGTCCGAGAGGGCGCGGGCGGCGGAGGCGTCCAGGTCCGGTTTGTTCTCGACGGCGACGATGCGGCGCACCCAGTCGGGGTAGGGCGCGATGCGCCGAATCTCGATGCGGTTGCCGCGGCGACGCTTCTCGACGACGCCGCGGCCCGCCGCGCGGTGGACGGCCGCGCGGACGTACCGCCACGGGTAGCCCGGGTGCGGGAGGGCGTCGCGGTACCACGCCCACTCCTCGGGCGCGTTGCGGACGACGTGCAGGAGGTCGGAATCGAGCGTTCGGTCGCCGAACGCCGCGCGCGCGGCGAGTCCCGCCGAGTCGCACTCGACGACGACGGTGTCCCACCGGCGGCGCTTCGTCCCGAGTTGGCGCGCGACGAGAACAGCCGAGTCTCGCTCTCCGTCCGGGGGCCACGACTCCTCGGCCCACCGACAGACGAGCAACTCGAACCCGAACTCGGCGTCTGCGGGGTACACGTCCGGTGGTCTTCGGTCGGGGGAGGAAACGGTTTCGGGTCGGCGTCGAACGGGAGCGAAAACGCCGTCGCTACGGGGACGGACCGACTCGCGCGGAGTCGGACCGCGAGGAGGGGCTACGGCTCTGCGTCGGAGGGACGACGGTTCAGGCGATGTACCGGCGGTTCTCCTCGTCGCTCTCCGCGAGGAGGTCGTCGAGGAACGAGTGCGCCTTCTCCAGGATGTCGCGCGGACCGTCCTGCGTGATGGTGTTTATCGCCTGCTCGTAGTCGCGCCACTGCAGGTCCCGGTGCTCCCGGGAGAGTTCGGCGCTCGCCTCGAAGGAGCGCGCGATGAACAGGTGCACCGTCTTGTGAATCGTCTTGCCGTTCGCCTCGAACACGTAGTCGTAGTCCTCGCGGAACCCGTCGATGAGGCGGAAGTCTTCGATTCCCGCCTCCTCTTTGATTTCGCGTATCGCTGTCTGCTGGAGCTCCTCGTTTCCTTCGACCCCGCCCTTGGGGAACTCCCAGTCCCCCGGTCGGCTCTTCAGGAGCAGGTACTCCCTTCGGCCGCGGGTGTCGCGGAAGAGGATGGCTCCAGCGCTCACCGCTTCCACTGTCATTGGTGAATGTATATATACGGGGATTTAAGAGGGTATCGGAGAGTCGTTCTTCTCTTCTTGTTGAAAGATACCGACACCTCGTCGTCTCTGTCTGTCACGCTCGCGCACGGATTCCGCGTGTAGGTGCGTTTTTACCGCTCCGTACTCTCGATGGGTGTAACGGCCACCACCCAGCCATGACCTTCGTAACCAAACTCACCTTCCAGAGCGGGAATCGATACGAACTCGAAGACGAAGTGTCGAGTCTCAAAGAACTCGTCGAGAAGAAGGGCGCCGAATGCAAAGGCCCGCACGCCCAACCGCCGGAGAACGTCCGCGTCCCGCAGTACAGGAATCTCGCGCCGGGCGACGAGTTCTCGCCGTGGGAGTACACCGTCTACTCGCGGAAACTCGAGATTCACGGCAACGACCACATCGCGCGCGAAGTCGGCCACATGGCGTTCCCCGAGAGCATCCACGTCGAGATAGAGGTCGAACAGAAGAAACCGCTCGGCCACCGACGGAAGTAGACGGAGAGCGACCGACTCTCTCGCTCCCGCGTTCTTCTCTCCGCCGCCGCCGACGCTCTCCAATTTTCCTTTCGCGTCTCCGTTCTCGCTATCCTCGGTCGTCGAGCACTTCGACGAGTCGTCCGCGGCCGCGACTCGACGCGGCGTCGAACTCCTCGATTTCGAACCGGACGCGCCGTTCGAGGAGCGTCGGGTCCGCCCCCGGCAGTTCGATGACGGTGTCGCCGATTCGGACGATCGCGCCGTCGCCGGTGATGCGGGTGACGAACGCCGTCACCGTCTCGCCGGCTTCGAAGGCGGGCTTCGAGGCGCGGAACGTCTCCTCGGCGAACAGGAAGTCGAGGAAGCTCATACGCGGCTCACCTCCCCGGACTGCCGGTCGGAGACGTACTCGCGTCCGTACCCGGTCCACGCCGCAAAGAGGAACACCGCGACGAGGAACCAACCGTGGAACACGTACGGCCAGACGCTGGCGGGGTTGACCACCATCGACTGGGTGAACCACTCGTACTGCTCGGGGAGGCGTTGCATCGCGGAGTAGCCCGCGAGCAAGCCGCCGCCCCACGGGAAGATGTACCCGAGCGCCGAGGTGTTCGCGTCGAGGATGTTCGCCCGGCGGTAGCCGTTGATGTTGAACCGGCGGCCGAGCGTCGCGATGTACGGCGCGATGGCGATTTCGGCGGCGGTGTTGATGGTGATCATCCCGTTGACGAGGGCGGTGCCGAGGACCATCGTCGTCTCCGCGCGGCGGACGCTGGTGGCCACGCGTTCGAGGAGGAACTCCTGTATCGCGTCGAACGCGCCGCCGACCTGCATCACCTGCGCGCCCGCGACGATGAGGAGGACGAGGACGATGAGGGGGAAGAAGCCCGCCGCGCCGGCGTAGAGACTCCCCGAGACGGCGGCGCTCCCGGGTTCGACCGGGACGACGAACGCACCGACGACGGGAATCGCGTCTGCCGTCTGCACGAGTTCGGAGGCCCGCGACGCCTCGAAGGCGACCATGTCCGCGGGCGCGGCGAGGTCGAGGAGGAGGTTCAACGCGACGGAGGTGACGAGACCCCACGAGATGGCCTCGATGATGTGTCGGCCGCGCACCGCCGTCACAATGACGATGGCGATGGAGAGGAGGTGGGCGAGTCCCCGCGCGGTGGCGGGGCCTCCCACGTTGCTCACGTCGATGGGTTGCCCCGCCATCGCGGCACCCGCGACGAGGTAGGCGACGAAGGCGAAGGCGGCGGCAACGAGGGCGTATTTCAACCGCGAGGCGACGACGCCGCCGATGTCGGCGTTCTGCGTCACGGCGCTGACGATGGTGGTGTCGCTGACGGGCGCGAGGTTGTCGCCGAACACCGCGCCCGAGAGGATGGCCCCGAACATGAGGACGGGGTTCGCGCCGAGGACGACGCCCGCCGGGAAGACGAGGGCGGTGAACGCGATCGCCGTCCCGTACCCGGTTCCGATACCCGTCGCCAGCAGGGCCGCCAGCAGGAACGTCAGCGCCGGGAACAACGCCGCGCCGACGCTTATCGCGTCCGCGGCCCAGACGAGTCCGTCGACGAAGCCGCCGACCTGAATCGTCTCGGCGAACATCCCGGCCCACAACCACGCGACGATGGCCGTCGCGGCCACCCGTTCGGTCATGCCGTCGAACACCACGTCGGCGTACTCCTTCCAGTTCCCGACGACGAGGAACATCCCGAGGATGAGTCCGAGGAGCATCCCGACGACGAGTCCCGTCGGGTCGCCGATGCCCAGTATCCCGCTCTGTACGATGGCCCACGCGACGAAGAACGCTATCGGAACCGCGCTCGCGAGGCGTCCGCCTCGGAATCGCAGTTCACGAGTTTCGTCTGAGTCGGTCATTCACTCACTGGTGGAAGACGGGTCCACATAAGCGACCCGACACGGCGCGCAGACCCGTCAACGCGCCGACGGCGAGGCGCAGGGACGGACTCGAACCGCGTGGCGGCAAACCCGACGTACTCGGCGAGGTTTATCACCGTCCACCGCCACCGACAGACGATGACGACGTCCGACCTCGTCAGCCTTCGACGCGACTTGCACCGGCACCCCGAACCCGCGTGGCGGGAGTTCTACACCACCGCGCGCCTCGTGGACGAACTGGAGACGCGGGACTTAGACGCCCTGTACGTCGGGCGCGAGGTACTCGCCGAGGAGGAACGGATGGCCGTCCCCGACGAGGCGGAACTCGACGAGTGGTACGAACGCGCCCTCGCCGCGGGTGCCCGCGAGGACGTTCTCGAAGCCCTCCGCGGCGGGTACACCGGCGCGGTGGCGGTGGCCGAACGCGGCGAAGGACCGACCGTCGCCCTCCGCGTCGACATCGACGGCCTCCCCATCACCGAGTCCTCGGACGACGGCCACGAACCGACGGCGACGGGGTTCCGGTCAGAGAACGAGGGGTACATGCACGCCTGCGGGCACGACGCCCACGCGGCCATCGGACTGGGCGTCCTCGATTCGGTCCTCGAAAGCGACTTCGCGGGGACGCTGAAGGTGTTCTTCCAACCCGGCGAGGAACTGGTCGCCGGCGGGCGGGCGATGTCGAAGTCGGGACTCCTCGACGACGTGGACTACCTCTACGGCGCCCACATCGGACTCGACCACCCCTCCGGCGAAATCGTCGCGGGCATCGACGGCTTCCTCGCCGTCTCGCACTTCCGCGCGGAGTTCACCGGCGCGCCGTCGCACGCCGGGGCGCGCCCGGAGGAGGGCGACAACGCGGTGCAGGCGATGGCGACGGCCGTCCAGAACCTCTACGGCATCTCGCGGCACGCCGACGGCGCGACGCGCGTCAACGCCGGGATGGTCGGCGGCGGCACCGCGACGAACATCATCCCCGAGGAGGCGTTCATCGAGGGCGAAGTCCGGGGCGAGACGACCGAACTGATGGAGTACATGGAGGAGAAGTCCCGTCGCGTCCTCCGGTCGGCGGCGGAGATGCACGGTTGCGAGGTGGAGATTACGACGGAGGGGAAAGCCCCCTCGGCGCGGAGCGACGACGAACTCGTCGGAATCGTGAGCGACGTCGCGGGCGAGAACGCCGGCGTGACTTCCTTGGTCGAACGCGACTCCCTCGGCGGTAGCGAGGACGCCACCTACCTGATGCAGGAGGTACAGAAGAACGGCGGCAAAGCGGCCTACATCGGCGTCGGAACCGACCACCCCGGCGGCCACCACACGAGCACGTTCGACGTGGACGAAGACAGCATCGGCCTCGGCATCGACGTCCTCTCTCAGTCCATCCGGGAACTCTCGAAGCGCCGACCCTGACCGAGGATAGTTATTTACTTACGTTTACACATTGTTCGTTTTCCTATTCTTCAGTCCCTCTTACTGCCAAAACCGGAGGTTTAGGATAGATAATAATATATTCATTTCCCGTGGAAACTATGTAAGCCCGCTTACAATTTTTATCAACGCAGACGGAGATGTGGGTATTGCATGACACGTAGACGAACGATTACCGTTGCGGTTGCTCTTCTGGTCTTGGTGGCCACGCCGGTCGGCGTCTTCGCCGCCCCCGTGGTCGCACAGGAGACAACTGAGAACGAGACGGCGACAGACACGGCCACAGACACTCCGATCGAGGAGACGAACAACACCACGGAGACGGAGACAGAAACTCCGACTGAGACTGAGACGGAGACTCCGACCGAGACGGAGACAGACACCCCGACTGAGACGGTGACTCCGACCGAGAATGAGACGGAAACTCCGACCGAGAATGAGACGGAGACTCCCGTCGAAGAGGAGGAGGACAACCGGACCATCGACTCGTGTACGGTCATCAACGAATCGGGGACGTACACCATCTCCGAGAACTTCTCCGCCGACGAACTGCAGGAAGTGTCGGACCCCGGCGTCGACGCTAACGCGTCCGCCTGCATCGTCATCGCCGCGGACAACGTGACTCTCGACGGACAGGACATCGAAATCAGCGCCCCTAACGGGACGACCGCCAATCAGACGAACAACGAATCGCTCACCGTCGGCATCGCCGTCGCCGGCGATAACGCCACGGTTCAGTACCCGACCGTCTCGGACTTCGACGTCGGCGTCCACCTCGCCGGCACCGAGAACGCCTCGGTGAACAACCTCGAAGCGAGAGACACCGAACGCGCCGCCGTCGTCTTCGCGGGCGCGTCCGACAGCGTCGTCGAGAACGTCACCGCGGATAACGTCTCCACCAGCCAACTGAACGAGACGGAGATCAACGACACCGAGATTAACGAGACGGAGATCAACGACACCGAGATTAACGAGACGGAGATCAACGACACCGAGACGAACGAGTCGAACGACACGTTCTCCGGCGCGTTCGCCTTCGTGAACTCGACTAACAACACCGTCCGTGAGGCCGTCGTCAACAACACGACCGGTTGGACGGTCTCCAGTCAGAACACCGAAGCGCTGAACAACGCGAGCAACGCGAGCCAAAACGCTAGCGCGAACGTCACCCAGAACAACTCCGTCGAGAACGTCACCGTCAACGAGACGACGTTCTCCGCGACGTTCCGAGACGTGAACATCCGCCCGGCGACGGACTACCCCGACGCCCCCGAGGGCGTCGCCGTCCTCGGTCAGCCCCTCCAGACCGAAGCGATGTCCGAGAACGCCACGTTCCAACTGTCGTTCATCTACCAGGAGTCCGAGCTGGAAGACGCGGGGACCGACGAGTTCTCCCTCAGCATCTACGAGGTCAGCGGTGACTCGTGGAGCCCCGTGACCGGTACGCACGTCAACGTCTCTACCAACAACGCGACCGCGATGGTCGACGGGAACGGCACCTACGCCCTCGTCGGCCAGACGACGAACGACACCGCCGAAAACGAGACGGCCGAGAACGACACGGTGATCGTCAACGACACTGCCGAAAACGAGACGACCGAGAACGACACGGTGATCGTCAACGATACCGACGAAAACGAGACGATAGGAATGAACGACACGGTGATCGTCAACGATACGGACACCGACGAGACGAATACCGAACTGAACGAGACGACGGCGAACGACACCGCTAACGATACGGTGGTCATCAACGAGACGACGAACGACACCGCCAACGATACGGTGATCGTCAACGAGACGACGACGAACGCCACCGCGACGAACAACACAACGACGAACGACACCGCGACGCCGGTCGGAGAGAACACGACGACCGAAGCGTCCGGTAACGTGACCGTCGAGACGTAAGAAAACGTTCCGAACCGTCTGCGTCTTCTTTTTTCAGTACTTCGGTTCCGCGCCCGTGACCTCGTAGATTTCGTCCATCAAGCGGTCACGCTCGGCCTGCCACCCTTCGAGTGCGCCGGGGCGGCCGGGATAGCGCTTGTAGTGGTCCATGAGTTCGTCCGCGAGGTTCTTCGTCTTGTAGAAGTCGTAGATGAGTTCCCAGTAGCCGTAGCTCTCCTTTGCGGTCTTGAGAGCGAGTTTCGGGCCGAACGACGTCGTCCCGGAGTACAGCGCTTCGGCGAGTTTCTCGCCCGGAAGCGCGGCCAGGAGGCTCATCAGTTCGTCCACGTTGATGGCCGTCGAGAGGATGTTGTACACGTCGAGGCCGGCGTACCGCGCGCCGAAGTGCGACATGACGCGCTCGTTGTACCGCCAGAGGGTCTCCTCGGAGACGTCACCGCTCGCGACGGCTTCGACGGCCTGTTCGCCCGCGTACTCGCCGGCGTACGCCGCGCCAGCGATGCCGCCCCCGGTGGTCGGGTTGACGTGGGCCGCGGAGTCGCCGGCGGCGATGAACCCCGGCGCGACGGCCGAGTCGTAGGGGCGACGCGTCGGCAGGGCCGCGCCGAGTTTGTCGGTGACCTCCGCGCCCTCGAACTCCTCGCGGTTCCGCAGGTCGTCTTTCAGGTCGTCGACGAGTTTCATCGGTTCCTCGTTCATCTGGAAGCCGAGACCCGCGTTTATCTCCGTCTCCGTCCGCGGGAAGTACCAAATGTACCCGGCGGCGACCTGTGCGGGCTTGAACACGAGTGCGTCGGACCACTCAACCGGTTCCTCGACTTCGACGACTTCGCGGTAGGCCGAACAGAACTGCGAGTACGAGACGTTCGTGTCGAACGTCGCATCGGAGAAGTCCGCCTTGTCCTGCAGGAGCGATAACGCGCCCGCGCCGTCGATGACGATGTCGGCGTCGTACTCGACTTCCTCGCCCTTGCGCTTGCCGCTGACGCCGGTGACGGTGCCGTCGTCGTCCTGCGTCACGTCCTGGACGACGGTGTCGTAGTGGAACTCCGCGCCGGCGTTCTCGGCGCCCTCGATGATGCGGCGACCGTACTCCCAGCGGTCGATGACGGCGAGTTCGCCGGGGACCGGAATGTCGAGCACCGAGTCCTCCTTGGGTATCTCGAAGCGCCCGTGGTCGACATCCGTGTTCGTGAACGCCGGTTCTATCTGCGCCTTCGGGATGGCGTCGGGGAACTCGTCTGCGCCCTTCAGGGCGTCACCGCAGGCGATGTGCCCCGCCTCCTCGGCGGTCTTTCGCTCGACGACGACTGCGTCGAGACCCTCACTCGCGACGGTCGCGGCGGCGTAGCATCCAGCGGTGCCCGCGCCGACGACGACGACGTCGTACTCGTGGGTCGTACTCATTGACTCGCATTTCTCCGCCGTGGCAGGAAAACTCTTTATTTGTTGGTCTGAGTCGGGCAAAGACCAGCCATTCCACCCCCGAATCGGTCGTAGAAGCCGCCTCGCCAACCGATTCGACCGTTGACACCCTCAACATTTCGGGTGTGACGCGTCAGCAGAGCGGAATTACGGGGATGGCGGCATGAACGAGACGGACATCGCGTGGACCGACACCACGTGGAATTCCGTCCACGGCTGCTCGAAGGTGAGCGCTGGCTGCGACAACTGCTACGCCGAGCGGATCAGCCGGCAGTACGGCCACACCGACCACGCCTGGACGAACGAGCACGCCGGCGAGAACGTCTCGACGCGCCCCGACAAGCTCAAGGAACCGTACGCGCTCACCGAGCCGTCGCGCATCTTCGTGAACTCGATGAGCGACCTGTTCCACGCGGCCGTTCCCGACGAGTTCATCCTCGACGTGTTCGCGGTGATGCGGAACTGCCCGCACCACATCTCCCAGACCCTCACGAAGCGTCCCGGCCGCGCCACGCACATGACGCTGGAGTGGCCGCCGAACGTCTGGATGGGGACGAGCGTCGAGGACGGTCGCGTCACCGACCGGATCGACCTGCTCCGGGAGTGCGACGCCGAGACGCTGTTCCTCTCGTGTGAGCCGCTGATCGGCCCGCTCGGGGAAATCGACCTGTCGGGCTACGACTGGGTCATCGCCGGCGGCGAGTCCGGCCCCGACGCCGACCGCCGCGACATGGATCACGCGTGGGCGCGCGACATCCTGCGGCAGTGCCGTCGTGACGACGTCGCGTTCTTCTTCAAGCAGAGTAGTGCGCGACAGCCCGAGACGAACCCGTATCTGACGGTCGACCGCGGCGGCATCGACGTCCAGGTGCAGTTCCGGGAGCTCCCGGCGCTGTCGCCGGTCGTCGAACGTGCGCGGGCGGCGTACGCAGGGGGGTGCGTCGGCGTGAGCGTCCTCGACGACCTCCCGCCCGGCTGCGGCTGTCTCGGCTGCGCTCGCCCGGCGAGTTTTGTCGTCGATCACCCCGACCACGGCCACCGGACGGTCTGCAAAACGCACGCGCGTGACTATCCGGTTATCGAACGCCTCGGAGGTGACTCGGCGTGAGAACCAGCGTTACTCGGTTCGCCACCACGAGACGTGGCGCGACGTGTGCTTCTTACGATGAATCTTGTCCTCCTCAGCGAGGGCTTCGAGGTAGTTGTGGACCGTCCGACGTTCCGCATCAAGCGTCTCGGCGAGTTCACTCGCCGTATACGGCTCGCAGATGTCCATCTCGTCGAGGAGCCGCTTCTCCATTGGATGATTCGTTCGGCTGCAGGCTGCATGAATCTTGCCCATGTGGGAAAATTCCCTCTCCGTCTATTCCCAACTGGGAAAGCATTAAGCTGTTTCCCAACTGGGAATACAGTATGAGCATGAAATTTAGCCACCATCAATCCACCGGAGGTATCGTCCGATGACCGACGAGGAGCTTCGCTCGGAGGTGAACCAACTGAAGAGCGACTTCCAGGGCCTGCTCAAACAGCACCAGACCGCCCTTCAGCGCATCGACGAGTTAGAGGACCGCGTCGAGGACCTCGAAGCCGAGAACGACGCGCTTCGCCGCGGCGCGGACCTCGTCCAGACCGTGCGCAAGAACGGCGCGACGACGACCGAAAAGCGCGCCGTCGAGGTCATCAACACGCTCGGTCGCCGTGCCGGCGGTCGTCCCGACTCCCAACCGGCGCGGAGTGAACTCGACGCCACGGGCATCGTCAACGCCCTCGGCGGCTCGATCGACCGGACGAACACGTACGGGTTCATGGACGACGTCGTCGAGTTGGTCGGCAACCCGAACGTCCTCTGGAAGCAGAAAGAGCCGCGCTCGAGTTCGGACAACACGCGTCTCGTCCTCGACCTCCGGAACGGCGATCTCCCCGAGATGGTCGCCGGCCACGAGCTGGAGGTGACCACGGCGTGAACACACCGGAGTCGAGGTGTATACTTTACACAACACGCGAGGCAGGCAAGCCCCCGCCGTGACCCACGCACTCAGCAACCTCGCTTGGATTAGGTGAAAGTTACGCGGAACACGAAACGAAAGCAAATGTCGATTAGTCAACACTACGCTCGCACAACGCTCGCACAGCTCGCATCAACCGCCGTACACACACCTGTTTCGGTGTTGTGTAGATTACACACCGGGCCGGGAGGTGACGCGGCGTGAGCACCGCCGCCGTCGCCGGAACCGAGGGACTCATCGACCGGTTCCTCGCGTTCTTCGAGAAGTACTACCGCGACGCCATCGGCACGCTCGCGCAACGCTACCCGTCGGAGCAGCGGTCGCTGTACATCACCTACGACGACCTGTTCACGTTCGACCATGCCCTCGCGGACGACTGGGTGGGCAACCCCGAGACGGTACGGGAGTACGCCGACGAGGCGCTGCGGCTGTACGACCTGCCGGCGGACATCGACCTCAGCGGAGGGACTGACACTCCGGCAGCCACGGTTCGACTCACCGGCCTTCCGGTGGAGCACACCTACTACCCCGGTGGGTTCTCCCCGACCGACCACGCCGGCGAGTACGTCGCCATCGAGGGGCAGGTCGCGAAGGCGACCGAGACGTACTCGAGTATCGTCGAAGCGGCGTTCGTCTGCCAGCGCTGCGGGACGCCGACGTACATCCCCCAGACCGACAGCGGGTTTCAGGAACCCCACGAGTGCCAGGGCTGTGAACGACAGGGCCCCTTCGACGTCGATTTCGACGACTCGACGTTCATCGACGCCCAGAAACTCCGCATCGAGGAACCGCCCGAGGTGGCAAAAGGCGGCGACACCAGCCATATCGACGTGTTCCTCGAAG
The DNA here is from genome assembly GCF_042662625.1 of Halopelagius fulvigenes. Taxonomy (GTDB): domain Archaea; phylum Halobacteriota; class Halobacteria; order Halobacteriales; family Haloferacaceae; genus Halopelagius; species Halopelagius fulvigenes. Next base: position 391,086 of record NZ_JBHSXH010000015.1, on the reverse strand, counting down.
ACGACCTCGTCAAACAGATCGAGCCCGGGGACAAGGTGGCGGTCGCGGGCATCCTCCACCTCGAACAGCAGACGGCGAATAACTCGAAGACGGGGAAGTTCCGCCCCTACTTGGACGGCCGCGCGATCACGACGAAAGAAGCGGAGTTCGAGGACATCGAAATCACCGACGCCGAGGAGGAACGCATCCGCGATATCGCCAGCGAGGAGACCGACGGCGACATCTTCGAGCTGGCCGTCGACTCCATCGCGCCGACGGTCGAGGAGGAAGACGACATCAAACTCGCCATCTTCCTGCAGCTCGTCTCGGGCGTGCGCGTGGAGATGCCCGACGGGACGGTCGAACGGGGCGACTACCACCAGCTCCTCATCGGCGACCCCTCGACGGGCAAATCCCTGCTGATGGACGCCGCCGAGACGATCGCGCCGCGATCGGTCTCCGTCTCGGGCCACGGCGCCTCCGCCTCTGGGTTGACCGCCGCCGCTGTTCGCGACGACTTCGGCGACGGACAGTGGACGCTCGAGGCCGGGGCGCTCGTCCACGCGCACAAAGGCCTCGCCTGCGTCGACGAACTCGACAAGATTTCGCCCGACGCGGTGAAGTCGATGCACAAGGCGCTCTCCCAGCAGCGTATCCCCGTCAACAAAGCGGGCATCAACACGACGCTGCCCTCCGAGACGGCACTGTTGGGCGCGGCGAACCCGAAGGACGGCCGGTGGGACCCCTATAAGGAAACCCACGAACAGATCGACATCGACGGCGCGCTCCTCTCACGCTTTGGCCTCATCTGGAAACTGACGGACGAACCCGACGAGGAGCGTGACACGCGCATCTCGGATACGATGCTGGCGTCGAAAGACATCGGCAAGCGCCTCTCGATCAACACGAACAGCGTCGGCGACGATGAGCGCGCCGCGGTCGAACCCGCCCTCGACACCGAGTTCCTGCGGAAGTATATTGCGTACGCGCGAGCGAACTACACGCCCGTGTTCCGCGACGACGACGTGCGCGAGCACGCCCGCGAGAAGTTCGTCACGCTCCGCTCGTCGAACGGTTACGATCCCGACGCGGCCGTCCCGGTGACGTTCCGGAAACTGCAGGACGTCCACCGTATCGCCGAGGCGTCGGCGCGGGCCCGCCTCTCGCCCGTCATCGAGGAACAGGACGTCAAGCGCGCCCAACGGCTCGTCGGTGCGTCGATGCGGCAGTTCGCGACGAACGACGACAACGAGTTCGACGCGGACATCACCGAGACGGGCACCTCGAAGACTCAGAAAGAACGGAAGGAATCGCTTCGGCAACTCATCATCGAACTGCAGGGCGACGAGGGGCCGCTCATGGTCGGGGAACTCTGCAGCGAGGCCGAGGAGCAACTCGGCCTGAAGCCTCGCGTGACAAAAGACGAAGTCGAAGTCCTCTGTCAGAAGGGGGAGGCGTACCGCCCCGGTGGCGAGGGGACGGTCCGGGTGTTCGGCCAATGACCGAGCAGACCCGCCCGCTGCACGACGAACAGGTCCGGCACCTCGCCCGCCGACTCAAGATACCGCTGCCGGAAGCCGACCACCTGCTGGCGAACATGGAGACCGACGATGAGTGAGCCCACCGACGCCGTCCACCAGCGAACACTCGACGGCGATTGTCTCTCGAAGGCCCGCATCGAATGTGAGGCCTACGAGGGCTGTACGAAGCCGGCGAACGTCGCCGTCGGGAACCTCGGTGGGAACGCCTATCTCGACTCGATCGACGAACTGTTCGTCTGCGAGACGTGCGCCGACGAGTACCGGGTTGATGCAACGACCCCGACAATCCGCTCGCTGACGCCCTCGGAACGATGGGAGGCCGCCGATGGCTGAGGCCGAATGCCAGCGCTGCGGTTCACCAGCATCGTCTCGTCCACTCTACGGCGTTTCGCTCTGGGGACTCTGCTATCCCTGCTGGGACTACCTCGCCGAGTTCCGCCCGAGCAACCTCCCCGGTCGCGGGCCCCACGCCGCGACGGATCAAACCGGCCTCGACGCCTTCGGAGGTGAGGCGTGATGGGGTCGGCACAAACCGACACCGAGCACGAACCGCCGTGTCCGGACTGTGGGTCGCATCACTTCGTCAACTCGAATAACCGCGCCAAGTGCTCTTGGCGGTGCAAGCGCTGTGCGAAGACGTTCACACGCCGGTGGGATCGCCCTCGTGAACAGACCTACCAGAACGAACTGAGGATGCACGAATGAGCGAATCCCTCCCTGAACTCCCCGACGACCTCCGTGACGCATCGCCAGCAACGAAACACATCTATCACACGATCGCTGCCAACGGCCCGCTCACGACGTCGGAGTTAGTCGAGATGCTCGGGTACACGGGTGAGACGGTCCGCGTCGCGACCCGCGAGTTAGTCGACCGGGGGCATCTCGAACGGACCCATCGACACGACGATTTACGCCACTGTCTCTTTGTGACACCAAAGTAACACAGAATTTCTGTGCTATCTCCGGATTTATCCGCCATAAGCCGTATATACTGGATAGACTCGCTCCGGCCCCCGACCCGCAGTGATCGCGGGGATGAGGGATGTCGGATAACAGCCGCCGCTCCGCGATTCTTCTGCATTCCACCCATGAAAGGACCGTGTGCATTTGACCCCGATACAGGCGTACCACTCGATAACCGTGCGTTCACAACTCCCTCGGAAGCGCCCGAACATGTGTTCGTCCCGCTGCGGACGCCGAAACCGCACGAGGCCATCGACGCTGACTGGAGTAATCGGGAAGGCGCCCTCACGAACGGAGAACTCAGTTCGTCCGACGCGGGGCTACTCGGCTACTTCAAACGCGTCCACCGGCAGGAGTTCGCCGAACCGAACCCGAAGATGGACTGCGCTGCGGCGGCGGCTATCAAGCAACTCAAAGCCCAACGCAACCACACACGCGATACGTTCCTCTGGTTAGCGCTCGCGGAACGCCTCGCCTCGAAGGGCTACCCCGCCCGCTGGATGCTCGACTACTTCACGCCACGCTGTCCGCTCTGCGGATCCATCGCGAAGTTCCCCGGCGGGAAGTTCGGCTCCGAAGCCATCTGCGCCAGCGCCGAGCAGGACCACGGCGCCGTCGACGACGCGATTCGTGAGAAGATCACCGAGTTCTACGAGAACGCGTTCGACGACGATCTCGAACCGGCGGTCGTCTGACGATGGACTGGCTGGCGTGGTATCTCTTCGCCCTCACGTCCATCGGGTGTGGCGGCCTCGCCCTCTGGTATCTCGCATGGGTGATTTTCGATGACTGACTCACCAGACGACCTTTCGAAAGCCGAGCGGAACGCGCTCTACGAGAATATCCAAGCCGTCGAACGGACCCTCACCGAGGACGTTCGCGATGTCGACGACCCGCAGTACGCGGCGGGGCGCGTCGACGGGGTGCAAGAGTTCGCGGCCGCACTCGCTCACCGGTTAAATCTCGATCACCATGAGTAACGGCCCTGCGACGCCGCATCGCTGCCCGGACTGCGGCGCGTTCTACGAACCCGAGCCCGACGGCGAGGACGAGTGCTGTCCGAACGAGTGCAACTGCCCCGAAGACGAGGACGCATGATGGACGACCAACCCATACAGTCGGCTCGGGAGGCACGCTGCCAGTGTTGTGGAGGGTTCGCCGGCCACGGTGCCGACCCCGACTACTGCGGCATCTGTCGCGCCGCCGGCGAACACTTGACGACCTGCCCGATGTGCAGGGAGCGCGTACCGAGAGCGTCTATCGACGACGTCTGCCCAGACTGTGAGGAGACGATGGACGAACTGGATCGGCTCGTCCGTTCGGGAGCCTCTGCCGCAGACGAGGAGTAACCCATGTCTGCAGATGACCTCCCGACGCCCCGTGAGCCGTCGGCGTACCGTCCGGGGATTCACTTCGGCGAGCGGTTCGGTGATCGCTACTCGGACCGGAAGCGGCACCTCGACGGCGAGATCATCAACGGCTGCATCGAGAACGGCGTCGTGACGAAGCAGGGCCGGGACCTCTGGTGGCTTCGCGAGACGTTCGGCGGCGTCACGTACCGGCTCGTCATCGACACCGAGGAACGCGAGGTGGTGACAGGCTATCCCGTCTCGATCAACACCGACGCCGCGCGGGAGTCCGGGCGGTGGTCGGCCCAGCAGATCGAGGAGATTCGGCACTTCATCGCGACTGACCCACGGTGATAGCAGTTGATTGTGTCATTTTATTAATCAAAACTGCATTTCGGCCGAACCATTTCATCCGACAAAGTGTCAGTATTATTACTGGACAGGTTCAAGTGTGGTCAATGAATACATTTCTGATGAAAGGTGCTCTCAATGCTTGGAGATTTCTCTCCTTTCTTGGATTTCGTCTCATGGGTGCCGAGCGAACTTTGGTTCATAATCATCGGATCTATCCTAACTGCTGTTGCGTCATGGACGATTCAGTACTATCGAGATGCAGTCAAACGCCGATCGATTCGAAACTCGCTAAGAGCAGAGATAAAGAGATCAAAGGAAGATCTCGATTTTTTAGCATCTATGCCAGACAGTAAACGGAGCAATCTTGAGCGAGATCTCAGCACCCGGATGTATGACCAGCACTACTCTCAGCTTGGGTTGCTATCAAGCGACGAACTTGATTACGCGACAGACTATTACCGAAATATCGAGAGGATCATTGACGATCAAGAATGGTATAACGAGCTTGTAGAGGCTGATCCAGTCCCAGCTTCAGAAGACTTCCCCGATCACCCGAAATCACACCTTGCCATACACAACCTTCAGCACGACTCAAAACAGGCGATCATGGCCCGGACGAAGCTCCTTAGCGAAATCGACGCCCGAACGGGCTTTTTCTGGTGGGTACCTTTCTCGGAGGCAAAACATAATCGATGCCACTCTCCTCCAGAAAAGCCTGACTTCATCACAGGAGATCAACCTGTCCTCGCCGGTGCATCAAGCGAAGAGGGGGTTGAGGAAAGAGACGAGCAGGTTGAATCAGACGAACAGACTGAAACAGACACGTAACCAGCGAACTACTTGCTAACCTGTCCTAGATGACCCGATGACCGGCGAGAGCCGCGAGACCGACGGCGATAGGACGCAGAGCCACACGAGCGGGCGCACATTCGCCAACCGGCGGACATGATCAATTCTTCGTAGGGGAACTACGTTCCTCGGGACCGCAGATCGGCGTACTCATCTTCACTACGTCGGCCCTCGTCCCGCTATCGCGCGGTGCGTCTGTCATTCGACTCCGTACGATTCCAGTCCAATAGTTCCAACAAAGCCCGTGCGTCCGCAGCTGACGCCCGCTGGTCGCGGCATGGAGCCACCTATCGCGTCGGTGATCTAAAGCCGGCGACGGTGGCCATCCATGTGCTGGGGTTCGATTCCCCGCCGGCGTCTTTTCACTTGTACTGTTCCGAAACTACCCTCCTCGTAGCCCTCTCGTGCAGCCCCGCCACTCCCGGCGGCGTGTACTACAAGAATCATGTCTAATGAACAGAGACAGCATCAAATTCTACGTCGGCACAGTCGCCGGTCTCGCGATCATTTACATATCGGTCACCGGCACCCCGCCGCAGTACTGGACCGTCGTCGGGCTTCTCACGATCCTCGGCGCGGGCTGGGGCGTCGACGTGATCCTCAACGGAGGTTCAAAGTAAGATGATTGCTCCCCCATCGGAAAGCGTCCTCGCACACCAATTCGGCCTCTTCGTCGGCTTCGGCCTCCTGGTCGCCGGCCTGTGGTTGCGGATGACAGATCGTCGATACCCGTTCGTCTTTCAAGCACTGTACTTCCTGCTCGGACTGGCGTTCATGGGCATCTTCGCCCGCCTACTGATCGCGTCACCGTTCTGGAGCGCGTCGGCCGTGGTGTTCTCGCTCGGCCTCGTCCTCATCGTCATGTCCGCCGGATTCACCCGCATCGTCGACCACTACGCCGAAGATATTCCCCATGACAAACTCTAACGACACCACCAGCGACGACCTCACGACTATCAACGGCATCGGCACGAAACGAGCGGCTCGACTGCGCGCGGCCGGCTACGAGACCATCGCCGACATCCAAACCGCGATGGTCGACGACCTCGCCCGCGTCGAGGGAATCTCCACCCACGCCGCCCAGACGATCGTCGAGAACACACCCGCCGAGTCGAGCGATACGGACACCCCCGACTCGGGTGGCCTACCCGCCTACGAGTGCGACTACTGCGGGGAAACGTTCAGTTCGGACGAGAAAGCCGAGTACAAGGAGCACAAGAAAACGCACCCCGACACGTCCGACGGAAAGTCGGCGGCCGACGTCGCCGCCGCCGGCGAGTTCACGTCGACCGGACACGACACCGTCACGTCGGCGTCGAACTCGAACATCCGCGCACGCCTCGGTCGCGTCACGAAACACCTCCGGAAGCGTCTCCCGCGAGACAAGGATGGCGATGGCAGGATCGAGGTGCGGCGGAGCGCGCTCATCGCGTGGTTCCTGGCGGCCGCGTTCGGCACCATCCTCGGCCATACCCTCGCGCACGACCCGAACGCGATGCTGAAGGTTGTCGGGGGGCCGAGCGTCGTGTACGCGACCCTCCGAATCATCGCACAACCGAACTCGACACCCATCCCGAAGGAGTGGCTCGATTCGACAGCGTTCGTCCTGGTGATCGCCGGGACGCTCTTCGGGTATTCGCTCGTCACCGTCCCGTATAGCGAGCAGTTCAAGATGGTATCCGACGCGCTGTCGCACATGGTCGGAGAAGGCCACGCCTCCGGCGCGCACTAAATGTCGTTCGGGTACATCGAACGCGTCCCGTGGCATCTCGTCCGGGCCGGCATCGCTGCCTACCGCGTCGCCCAGCACACCGTTGAGAAACCCGATGACGTCCCGCGACTCATCGTCTACGGCCTCGACGAAGGCAACATCCCACCCGAGCGGGCGCTCCGGTACGTGTTAGGCCGGCGCTCGTTCGGCCCGAACTGGGAGCTCTCCGTCTACTACAAGGGCGAAATCCAGAACCTCCGGCGGACAGAGTTCCGCCCCGAGATCGGCCCGCCCGAAATCGAAGAGTGGCAGAACCACATCCGAGCGTTCGACCACCCCGACGGCCTCGAAGTGCTGGCGCATTGGGAACCCGAACCGACGGAACACCCCGACGAGCATCTCTCCGAGGAGTACATGGACGTCGAACGCGGAACCAGACGCCTCGAATCGATCCTCGACGAGGAGGGAATCGAGTACGACCGGAGATGATGACCCCACCCGAGCCCGTTGTCACCGACAACTGGCTCATCTATCACGATCCGACGAAGCTCGCGACGACTGCGGGCATGATCGAGACGATGCCCGCGGAAGCCCGCGCCAAGGGCGCGTTTCCCTGCGGGCAGTGTTGGCCGGGGCGGACGGACACGCGCCGGTAACGCAGACGCACTTTTTCATACATCAGACCAATGACGATCCCAGAAACCGAGTTTCACGACCTTGTCGGCGCATGGCTCCACGACCGATTCCCCTCTGACGCTATCCGAGACGAGCCGCGTCTCCACACCGGCCGTATCCCCGACTGGTTGGTCGTCTCGCCACTCGGCGCAGTCTTCGCGATCGAGGTAGAGAACACGGCCGACGACGTGATCGGCGGCGTCGGACAGGCGAGACTGTACGCGAGCCACTCCCCGCGGTACGTCCCGGTCGTCATCTTCCCGACGATGTCCGCGGAAGCCCGCGAGGAGATTCGCCTCCTCCGTCAGCATATGGTCGTCATCGAACTCGATCCCGAGACGCTCGCCGCCGAGTACGCCGAGTGACGACCTGACCACCCTTCGAGGACTCCCTCATGTCGACTACCAACGATCCCGATAGCTCCCCGTACCTCCGGCTGTACTGCCCGGAGTGCGAGACGTCCGTCCCCCGAACCGAGACCCGTCGCCAGTACGCCCACCGATGGCACGTCGGGTGCGGCGCAGAGGTTCGGACACCGACGCTCGGGGATCTGTGACCCATGAAAGACTACTACAAGGTCGCACTCGCGACCCTTGGTGTCCTGCTCATCCGTGCCGCTGGGTGGTTTCTCATCCTCGTCGCTATCGGGTGGCTCGGGTGGTTGGCGCTTGACGGCGTCGCAGTAGCGCAGGCGCTTCTCGTACTCTTTCTCGGACAGGGGATGGTGGGGGTCCCTCGCGATGACTGAACGCGACACCTTCTCCTCGCCCCCGTTGGATCACGTCGCCCTCGGCATCCTCCTCATGGCACTCGCGTCCGACGGCACGGAAACGGCCCTCTACGTCGTGGCGATGGCGCTCTTCGTCACCACACGAGTTGACCGCGTCGTTAAGTGGTATCTCACGACCCACGACCCGCTATTCGTCCGCCTCGGCATCGGCACGGACACGGAGTAACCAGATGACTGAACGCGACACCCTCACCAAAGTCCGCAGGTTCAACGAGTTGGGGCTATCAACCCTCACCTTCTGGTCCGTTTACGTCAACGCGGGACTCATGCTCTTGTTCGCCGCCCTGGGCGACACGTTCCTCGTCGCCCTCGCCGCCCCCTCCCTCGTCATTTCGCTCCTCGCCTGCGAGGAGGAACTTGCCACCGCCGACGACTACTATGAGCGGACTAAGGAGGTCCGATGACTGACCGGACGACGATCTCCATCGATGACCCGCTGTTCGAGCGCCTTTCGGCGGACAAGCCCGACGGCGTGTCCTGGACGGAGTACCTCGAAGCACTCGCCGACGGGGAAAACGTGCCACGGGAGCCTGAACGAACGAATGCACTCACTGCTGACGACGTCGGGATGCTCAAACGCGAAATCGCCGACGAGATCGAAGACCGCATGACGCGACGCTGAACGACTGCATTCACCCTTTCCATACCAATGAGCCAGATAGACCTACTCAAGGCCGACGTTGAAGCGCACGGAGAAGTACACGCGACTGTCGAAGAGGAGGACGCCGAAGTCGAGATCCGCCTCGGGACGGCGACGTTCCACGACGACGACGAAGTACTGACGCTGTCGAACAACCAGACCGACCTCCGCATCGGCTACGATCGGATTGTGAGTTGGTATTTACCCGTGGATTTCTACCACGGGTGACATTCCGGTGGGGCCACTACTAAGTGCGTTCGGGATGTAGAGGTTGCCAAGAAGCGCGGTATCGCCGTTTCAGGAAAACGGCCGGTGCTTGAGACACCGACCGCGCTTCGGGAGCAACCGAAGCATGCATCAAAAGACGCTGGACGAGTTTAGTAGTACCGAACACGTCTACCCGACGTGCGGAGAATCGGGTTTCAAGAACCGCCACGGAATGAAGATTCACCATGCCCGACTGCATGGTGAGAGTATCGCTGGGGAGACGGTTGAATGCGCTGAATGTGGAGACGAGGTAACCGTTACCCCTCGCCGGTTGGAACGGTCCGAGAATAACTTCTGCAGCCCGGAGTGCCACGACCGGTTCCAGTGGGATCGGGTAGAAGTGACCTGCGAGAACTGTGCGGTGAAGTTCGACAAGAAGAAGTTTTTCGCTGAACGGTGCGATCTTGACTTCTGTTCAATCGGTTGCCGCCGGGAGTTCTTCAAGCAGCGTGCGGAGGAGAACTCTGGTCGGCGTATCCATTACCACAAACCGTGGCCTGAGCGAAGAGAGGTGGCAAAGGAGCGCGACTTCTATCAATGCCGCCTCTGCCGGATGACTAACGAGGAACATAACGAGAGATTCGGGCAGGCGTTACACGTACACCACCGCACTCCTGCGCATATGGCCGAGTCTCCTCATGAATTACAAAATCTCATCACCGTCTGCCGACCGTGCCATCACAAACTGGAGAGTAGCAACCACACCCCCCAGAGTGCGTAACACCCCCGTCGAATTCTACCACGACGACGGCTGAACACAGACCGAACACACACTGAGAAAACAATCAATCCATGAGGGGTATCGATGAGTAACGACGAACCTGTTGACGGAAACTGCAACTACCACCCGACGCAGGACGGTGGCTACTGCGGTCAACGGGCCGGGATGGGGACTGACCATCTCGGCGAAGGATACTGCAAGTATCACGGCGGGGCGGCACCCGGCGGCGCTCGCGAAGGCGCTGGCGCTCCCGAGGAGAACACGAACTCAGTTTCTCACGGTGCGTACGCCGATCAATCGAACCTCTACTCGGAGAAGTTCACCGACCCCCAGCGCCAGATCGCCGACGACATTTATGAGGACTACCGCGAGCGCTACCTTGAGACGCACGGCGACATCCCGACCGGCCACGATCTCCGCCTGTTCAAACTCTCGGTAAACGCGGTGACTGAGCTCCGCGTCGAGAACTGGAGCACGCAGAAGCCCGACGACCTCGATTCGGGGACGGTGATGATCGATCGCGAAACGAGGATCAAAACCCACGAACACGGGACGGTCAAAGAAATCCGATACAAGAAGGCGCCGGCGTTGGCGGCGAAGAAGACGCTCTCAAACGAGAACCGCAAGTGGCTAAAAGACCTCGGGCTCCTCGACTCTCCCGAAGACCGGCAGGCCGACGCCCTGGAGGCGGGGCTTGACCTCACCCTCTCGACTGAAGAGAAGGACGAACTCGACCAGGCGTTCGACGTCGAGCCGCAGACATGAGCCAGACCGACCAGGTGACGCCGTCGGCCATCGCCGAGCGCAACCCGATCGCGCATCCGGGGGTCGCGTCGGTCCAACTGTTCGAGTACTCGCTGCCCCCGGGCGACCACCTCAAGGAGCTGTATAATGCGCTCTGGAAGGCGGTCGACGAGGACTACCCGCACGCCCCGAAGAAGGTTGCCCGTCTCCTCCCCCGGGGACACGGCAAAAGTGAAGGCGTCGGTGTCGTTTTCCCGGCGTGGGCGCTGCTCACCCACCCCGACATCCGGGTGGCGATCATCAGTAAAACTGCGAACATCGCCGCGGAACGGGCGGGGAAGGTCGTCGACGCCGTCGAGCACTGGGCGCCGCATTTCGGCATCGACATCGCCAACGCGGCGGGCCATCAACTCACGACGGCCGCGAACGATCACAAAGAGCCCTCGATCAGTGCGTACGGCCTTGAGAGCCAACTGACCGGGAAGCACTTCGACGTCATCATCTGGGACGACATCGTCGACTGGGAGAACCAGCGGACGAAGACCCAGCGCCGGAACGTCCGCGAGTACTTCCGCGACTACACGAAGAACCTCGGCGATCCCGACTCTGCCCTCAAAGGCGGTGCCGTCCAGGCGATGATCGGGACGCGCAAGCACCCCCGGGACCTCTACGCGACGGACATCCTGGAGTCGGCGACGTGGGACGCGAAGGTCTACAAGGCCATCCACGAGACGGACTGGCCGCTCGTCGACCAACGAGCCTGGTCAGTCCGCGGCGATGACGGCGAGGTGTACGACGACGTCTCGGACCTCCCCGCGGACGTCAACCTCGCGAACAACGGTGTCATCCCCGACGAGGAGATCCGCGTCCTCTGGCCGGAGCACAAACCGCCCGAATCGCTTCTGTACGACATCGTCGACGGCGACGATTCGCTCCCGATCTGGCGGCGGGAGAACCAACAGGACCCCCACGCCCTCAGCGGCGAGGTCTTTCGGAGCGAGTGGCTCACGTACGTCGACGAACTTCCGGCCCCCGAATCGTCGTACGAGTGGGTTGCCGGGATGGACCTCGGGCTCGTCGACGACCTCCAGCAGGCAGTCGAGAATGATACCGACTACACCACCCTGGCCGTGGTTGCGTGGGATACCACGACCGACCGCGGTTATCTGACCCACCTCGCTCGAAAGCGGGGGCTGTCGGTGAAGGGTGCCGCGGACTGGGCAGTGGAGCAGTTGCGCGACGTCAACGTCGATTCGATGCTTGTCGAGCAGAACGCCAACCGTGGCGTGTCCCAGCGCCTTCGCGACGACACGCCCATCCCGGCGAAGGGGACGACGTCGACCGGGAGCAAAGAGGAGCGCATTCACAACATGGCCGCGGAGTTCGAGAGTTCTGACCTCCGCATCATCGGAGATCCGGCGGCCGAAACGTGGCGCGACTTCGAGACCGATGAGTGGTTGCAGTTCCCCAGCGCGACGCACGACGACCGCCTCGACGCTATCGAAATCGCACTCCGGAACATCGATAAGAAGACCGTCCGCCGCCGGTCGCCCGCCTCTACTGGCAAACACTAATTCACACATGCGTAATCCACTGTCTACACTCGCCGACGCGCTCCGACATGAGGCACAGACGCCCGAGACCCGAACCGAGAACGGGACGGGATCGTTCACGGCAGGCAACGTCGACACTGTCTCGGCCCCGGAAGATCGCTACGACGACTGGCTGACCTACAAGACGACGCCGTTCATCAACGCCGGCCTCGGGCAGTACGCGGCCGACGTCGTCGAACCCGGCTGTCGGATGGTTGCCGACTCCGATGAAACGGAGGCGTTCTTCAACGGTGGGGATGACGCCCCTGACGGCACTCCCGATGGTGGCTTTCTCGAAAACGCGGGCATCATCGCCGGGCAGACCCACCAGGACTTCACGGCCGTCCTTCGACAGGCAGCCCTCCTCTACGTGGCCGCCGGCGACGTCCTCGCCGAGCACGTCAAAGGCGAAGACGGCGAGAAAATCACGGGGTTCATGTGCATCCCGCCCTGGTCGGTGACGCTCAAAACCCTCGATAAGCGTCCGATCCTCCTCTCGCCCGACGCCAGTGGTGACGAGATCATCCAGACCAAACGCGGGGAGGCGGCGGCGTATCTCCAGTATCACAAACGCTCCGTCCTCGGGCAGCGTGGCAAGTACGACGGTAAAGACGTTGTCCCGCTCAGTCAGAACGACGTGACGAAAATCGCCCGGGACCCCGACCCGGGCGAGTTGTGGGGGACGCCCGCGACGCACAGCGTCCGCGATCTCGTCCGCGGGCTCAAGCAGATCCTCAAGGACAACGAGAATGCCATCCAGACGAAGGCATACGGCATCTGGTCGCTGGCGTTCGAGACGGGCGTCGTCGAGGCGGGCGACGAGGTCATCGTCACCGAGTGGTCCGCAAACGAACAGTCGGAGTTTATCGAGGAGAAGATCGGCTCGGAGATGGGGCCGGGCGACATCATCGGCCACGACGGGACGGTCACCTTCGAGAAGTTCGAGGGGGAAATCGCCGACGGACTGCTGAACGTCATCAATCTCTACATCAAACTCATCGTCTCGGCGCTGCCGGTGCCGCTGTATGCGGTGGGTTTTGAAGAGAACATCAACCAGTTCGTCACCACCCAACAGGAACGGCGCTACGAGAAACGCGTCATCGACCTCCGCGAGGAACTCACCGACGGGTTCCTCCCGGCGATGAAGCGCGTGGCCGAACAGCGCGACCTCGATACCTCGGGGATGGATCTGGTCCTCGAACCCGACGATGACGACTCGCCGATCCGTTCGATGGACGCCGACGAACTGGAGGCCGCGGCCTCCTACGGCAAATTAATCGAGTTCGTCTTTGGTGACAAGGCATACCAGTACTTCGACCGCGAGTACCTGGCCGACTTGATAATGCAACTCCCCGGAGACGCACTCGACGAGGCGGCGTTCGAGGAGTCCGACACGTCTGAGGAGTCACCCCCGCCGGTTGAAGAGTTGCCTGACCTCGCACAACCGCCGGAGTCTGAGTAACGATGCCGACGCCGCCGACAAAGACGAAGACCGAACAGCAACAGTTCGCACAGAAGCTCCGCGGGGGATTCGCCTCTATCAACACGGTAATCCGTCGCGATGTCGGACGGCGTGACCGCCTCGGGCTCACCCCGACGGCGGCCGATGCACTCCGTGACATTGAGGACCTCCAAACGTACGCGTTCGCGACCGATTCCCGCAAACACGAGAAGTTCATGGCGTGGCTCCGGCGCCAGTTCGACCGCGGAGTCCTCGAACCCGTCCGTAACGATGCGGGCGAAATCCAGTATGTCCGATCCGCCTACGAGAAGGGCATTCGCCACGCCGACACATGGCTTCAACAGGCCGGCGCCAGCGTGCCGGCCGGGACGGTCGCAGACGCGTTCACCCGCTCGATCCATATCGAGACGGTCGAACAGCTGTACACTCGCACCTTCAACGAACTGGAGGGCATCACATCGGCGACGGGCCAGCAGATGTCTCGCGTCCTGTCGGATGCACTCACGCAGGGGTGGGGGGCGGAGAAGACGGCCCGTGAACTCACTGACCGCATCGATTCCTACGGGAAGGTCAACGCGACACGAACGGCGCGGACTGAAATCCCTCGGGCTCACAACGAAGCAGCAAAAACCCGATACCGAGAGGCAGACGTCGAGCGCGTCAAAATTCTCGGGCATGATCCTTGCGAGGATTGTCAGGAGTTCGTTGGGAATGTCTACCCCATCGACGACATCCCGCACGGGGGGCCACCATTCCACCCACAATGCCAGGGGACTGTCATCCCCGTCCTTGACGACGACTCCTGACCGATTCGGAGACTAACTCCTCCAACCTAACTATGACCGACGCCCAGCACGACACTCCAGCGACTGGTATCGCCGTCCTCGCGGACGAATCAACCGACGACTTGCCTTTGGTGGTCAGGGGGGTGGCGTTAGGGGAGGGGGATGTTACTCACGGCGCCTCGCAAACGCGCGTCCACTGGCCGCGAGAGACACTCGAACAGGCGACTGAGGCGTTGATCGGGCGGAAGCTCGTCGACGACTCGGCGCACGATATCCCCGAAGATGGGGATTTTCCGACTGAGCCACCGACGCGCTCGATCGTCGGGGAGGTGACTGACGCACGATACAAGCCGGGCGTCGGTGTCCTCTACGAGGGCGAGGTTGACGACCCAGAGATCGCCGACCTCGTCCGGAACGGCCGCGTCGACGTCTCGCCGTTCGTCATTCGCCGCCTCGGCGAGCGTGACGAGCAGCGCGACGCGTTGCAGGCCGAGGAAATCCTCCACTGGCGCGACCTCGCGGTCGTCTCCAACGGCGCGTCGGAGGGCGCGAGTATCGAACCCGCACCCTCGGCCGCGGAGGCCATGTCGAACACGGCACTCGCCGATGCCCTCGGCGCGGCGTTCGAGGACGGCGGTGCCGAGGGCGACGAGGGTGACGACGGCGGCGCACAGCCCGACGACGAATCGGCGGAATCCGACGCGACTCCTGACGACCCGGCGGGCGATGATGCCGACACGACACCCACTGGCGACGATCCCGGTGACGGCGCGAGCACGCTGGGACCTGACGATCCGACACCATCTATGGACCTGACTGATTCTGAAGAGGACCTCGTTCGCACGGCCCGCACGCTTGACGACCCGAGCGTCGTGGAGGCCGACGTCGAGGCACTCGCCGACGAAATGGAAACGTACGACGACCCGCATGTCGTCGAAGCCGAAGACTACGACGCCCTCGCCGAGCGCGTCGAAACCGTGCGCTCGGTACTGGCCGACGCCCTCGCCGAGCGCACCGGTATGCAGACGTCGACCGCCGAAGCCCTCTCGCTCGACAACCTGATGGCCGAGTTCGAGACCGACGACGGCGAGTTCGACGCCGAGGCACTCGTCCAGTCGCCCGAGACGGGCAGCACGGACGACGACCCGGCCGACCCCAACGGTGGGGACGTCGGCGCCGATGACGGCGTGGACGCCCTCTCGGAGGACGAACGCGAGGAGATCCGCTCGAAGCTCGCCCGCGCCGACACGCTCAACGGCGTCAACTCCAGTTACGCGGAGTCGCTCCGCGAGGAGGCGGCCGAGGCGGCGGGCGTTGACAGCTACGACGACATCGACATGGAGGCTCTCTAACAATGGCAAAGAACCCCGGACAGGCGCTCAACGCGGGCGTCATCACGGTTACGCTGACTGGCGACGGTACCGCTTCGGATGGTGACGCTGTCGCCATGAGTGCTGGCAAGGTCACGCAAGCAGACGGGACCAACGACCCGCACGTCATCGGCGTTCTGGCACAGGAACAAGGTAGCAAGACTGACACCGAGAAGGTCTCTGTTCACATCGCCGGCCCCGTCGTCGCCAACGTGGCGTCCGGGACGGCCGCCGGCACACAACTCGGTTCCTCCGCAACGGAGGGGCAGTTCGGCAGTGGCACGCAGGCCATCTCGACGCTGACGCCCGAGGGCGACGCCGGCGATTACGGCGGCACGATGCCGACCGGCTACGCGGCGGTCAACCTGTAACGACGCGGTAACACTCTCTCCACTTACAACATGCCTACGAACGTTAACTACAGCGGCGTCCCGACTGAGACGGACATGCGAAACGTCCTCCTCCCTGAACCGGAGGAGATGTTCCAGTTCCGGAACGCCTATCAAGTCGACTCTGAAGCACCGAACCGCGACGGCGACTCCGTCGAGTACCCTGCCATCAGCGAGGACTTCGACGGCGAGATGGTCGAAGTTGAGCAGGGCTCGGACTACCCCCGCGCCGACATGAACTACGACGGCGTCCGCGCCGCGTGGACTGACTACGGGTTCGAAGTTGTCATCCACGACAACGACATCCAGGACTCCACCGTCAACGTGACGCTGGCGACCCAGATGCGGATGTCCGAGGAGGAACAGCGCCGCCTCGACGGCATCGCCTACTCCGTCCTCAACGCCAACCGCAACAGCACCACCATCGGGACTGACGGAACCGACTTCAACTACAACGCCGCCGTCAGCGCCTACACGACGCTCGTCGATGCGGGCTACAACCCCGACCGCTTCGTCTGGTTCCTCTCGCCCGACGCGTGGGGCGACTGGATCACCACGAACGAGTTCGCCTCGTCTACAGAGACGTTCGCGGACGAACTGCGCGGCGCTGGCCCGAGCGTCACCGAGATCATGGGCCGCCCCGCCCTCCTGACGAACACGGGAGACCTCGGCGCCGACGAAGCGATGCTCGTCGACACGGGCGTTTACGGGTGGGAATCGCCCCGGTCGAGCTTCGACATCACCCGCTACCGCGAAGACTCGAAGAAGCAGTGGGTCTACCAGGTCAGCGGCCGTATCGACTGGGTCCCGACCGAACCCGACGCGGCCCTGAAGGTTCAGGGCGGCGTCTAAACGGGACTGACCCATGGGCTTTGAACTGCGCTGTGCACTCGACGGTTGGGGCGCCGTGGTTGACCCTCGCGACGAGGAGACGACGGTCCAACTCGACACTGACAGCGCGAACCGCTTCAGCGTCGAGGATGAAGACCTCGCCCGCGCGCTCGTCGCCGCCTACGATGCGATTTCGTGGGCCAACGGCCCGCCGGAAGCGTCCGACTCCGAGAGTGCCGATGATGACGACGCTGCAGACGACGCTGAGACGGAGGACTTCGACGCCGAGGCCTTCATCGATGATGCGTGGCAGTCGGTCGTCTCCGCGATCGAGGACGGAAACGTCGACGCTCATCTCGACGCCGTCGAGGACGCCGAAGAATCGCGGGAGTCCCCGCGGGACTCCGTCCTCAAAGCCGTCGAGGGGCGGAGGTGAACATGCCCGACATCGACGAACTGTACGCGACCGTCGAAGTCGATTCGAGCGCGTTCCGCGACGCCGTCCAGGAGGCCAAAGCCGCCCTGCAACGCGTCGAGTACGAGAAGC
Organism: Halopelagius fulvigenes; assembly: GCF_042662625.1. Lineage (GTDB taxonomy): Archaea > Halobacteriota > Halobacteria > Halobacteriales > Haloferacaceae > Halopelagius > Halopelagius fulvigenes. Next base: position 373,527 of record NZ_JBHSXH010000015.1, on the reverse strand, counting down.
AGGCGCTCATCCATCGCGCGGAGGTGAACGATGAGTGACCGCACTCACACCTACCGCTTCGAGGGGCCGAGTATGCGACTCCGAATGCCCGCGCACGACATCGTTGTCACACGGGGGAACGAGTTCGACGTCGACCCGGATGCGACGGTCACGCTTCCGGCCCCGGAGGGCGCCCCCGACGACGCCGAGTCGGAGACGGTCACGCTCCCCGAGTTCCTCACTGAGCACACTGATGCCGAGTTCGAGCGCGTTCGCGGCCCGTACGACATCCTCAACGGGACGGTTCCAGAGCTCGAAGAGGCACTCGACGCGGGCGAGTTCGACGGGCGGTTAGACGCGCTCCAACACGCCGAGCGAGAAGGCGAGGACCGGACGACCGCACACGAAGCGATCGAGGACCGGCGCGACGAGCTCGCTGACGACTCGGCCGAGGAGTGACGGATGCCGAAACAGTATGCCTCTCGCGCGGCTCTTGAGCGTGAACTGGACTACTCGCCGCTGGATTTCGGCATTGAGTCCGAAACCGACTGGAACGACCTTCTCGACGAGTCGCTACAAACCGCGACGGAGCGCGTTGACGGGTGGACCACCAGCGAGCATACGTGGACCGACGCCGACGACGCGCCGTACACGATCTCGGAGGCCGTCATCCGTCTCGCTCGGGCACGCATCCTCCGCATCCACGAGGACGGCATCGCGAGCGAGGATCTCGTGAGTGGCGCGGGCTACGACTACCGCTCGCCGAAGGAGTTACACGCCGATATCAAAGGCGACCTCCGCGACATGGGGTATCGCCGCCTCGGCGGTGGGTCGCGGCACATCACTTCAACCAACTTTAGCGACTCATGACAGCAACCGCACACACTCGGAAACCGAGTGACGACCACAGCAAGTTCAGCTACACGCTCCGCGACAGAAATGGGGACCCGATCGACGTCTCCAGCGCGACGAGCGTTGACCTCTACGTCGATGCCGAAGACGGGACGGCCGTCGTCAACGGCGCCGCGGCCACCCTCGAAGACGCCGCCAACGGGAAGGTCAGCTACGTGTTCGGGTCGGCCGAACTCGACGCCGTCGGCACCTACTACGCCGAGTTCGTCATTAACCGCGGGACAGGAACGTCGTACGAACCCGTCCCGCAGGACCGCAACCTCCGAATCGAGGTACGCGAGGACGTCCAGACCGGTTCCCCGACCGTCAACGGGGCGCCGTTCCATACCCGCAAGCCCGGAGACGATCACACGAAGTTCCAGACAACGCTTCGGAACCGCGCCGGATACGCGATCGATCTCTCGACAGTATCGGGCGTCTCCGTGTGGGCCGACGCGCCCGATGGGACGGCGGAACTGTCGGGCGTCGCCGCCACGCTTGACGATGCCCCCAACGGCGTCGTCAGCTATACGCCGGCGTCTGGCGAGTTCAACACGCCGGGCGTCTACCCCATCGAATTCGTGATCACGTACGGCGACGGGTCGACGTACCCCCTCCCGCACGGGGAGAATCTCAAACTCGTGGTTACCGAGGACGTGAAATGATGAGTGACGAATTCATCATTACCGCCGACCACACCCGAGTACGCATCGGTGGCGCGCTCTACGAGATAGAGACGGACGTTCACACGACGCTCTCTGGAGGTGAGCAACGATGAGTAACGACCCCAAACCGGGCGATCACGCTCGGCGAGCAGGGCGGCTCATCGACTACCTCTCTGACGGCGAGGGAGTTCACACGCTTCGGGATGGTGGGATAGTCGACATCGAAGACCGCGGCGAGGACACGACGATGGTGACCGTCACCGTGGCCGTCGAAGACCTCCCCGAGGACGAGGAGTAACGATGTGCGACGAGGGGTCCCTGCTCGGCGCACTCGTTAACTGGGTCGTCATCCTCATCCCGGTCGTCGGGCATAAGTATCTGGGGTGGCCGTTCCAGTCCGTCGTTCTGGTTCTCCTCGCCGTCGTCGCCTTCCAGATGCTACGGGAGTGTCCCTCATGAGCGACCAGACTGAGGCAGAGGGGGAGAGTACACTTCGCAACCTCGTCGACGCTATCGTCGTACTCGCCCCGTTCATCGCGTACGAGTACTTCGGAACGTCGTTCGAGTCCGCTGTCCTCGCCCTCCTCGCGATGATCGCCTTCCAGATGCTGAGGGAGCCTCCTACATGAGTCATCGAAACGTTCGAATGGCAGCGTCCCCTGATGCCAACATGGACGAGACACAACTTCCGGCGGTTGACGGCGTGGATCTCGGCGAACTTCTCACAGCGTGGCTCGAATCGCAGGGCCTTGACCTCGAAGACTCTGAAGAAGCCTTCGAGTACGTCTGCCCCACCGAAGTAACGCTCACCCGCGAAGGACACGACACGGTCACGTTCGACGCCAGCGGGACCGTTCTCGAACTGAGCGCAGACTACGAGATCGAACGCGAATCATGAGGCACACTCGATCATGAGCCACCGCCAGCGCGACGCCCACCGACTCGCCGTCGAACGGCAAGAACCGACGGGCGGCACCGACGACCTCGGCCAACCCACCGAACAGTGGGTCGAGCAGTTCCGCCTCAACTGTATGGCCGCGTCGCCGGCCGAGGCGGGCAACCTCGGGCGGACGAACGCTGGCGAGGTTGTCGACGCGGCGCTCACCCTCTGGTCGCCGCGTGCGAAAGCGGGCGAGATCCAGACGGGGGACCGCGTCCGCGTCTGGCCGAAACATGCCGGCGAGTCGGCCGCGGACCTCTACAAGATCGTCGGCGAGCGCCTCCACTACGCCCGAAAAGCAACGCCTGAGATGTACGTCTTCGACGCCGAACGCTACTCGGAGGCCGTCTAAATGAGTGTCTCAGTCGATGTCGAGTGGGACACGACGCCTGAAGAGTTGTCCCGGTCGCTCCAGAAGTTCCTCGACATCCTCATGGACGAGGTTGAGCGGGCGGTCGGAGATATCGCCCTCCTCATCGAGCGTGAGGCGAAGAAACGCGCCCCGGTCGACACGGGGACGCTTCGGGCCTCCATCGGACACGTCGTCAATGCGATCGGTGAGGGGTACTTCGAGGCGATCATCGGGACGAACGTCGAGTACGCGCCTGCCGTTGAGTTCGGCCGTGGTCCCGTGACCGCCGACGGGAAGGCACTCAAGTTCACCGTTGACGGGGAGACGATCTTCCGGAAGAGTGTCGGGCCAGCAAAAGCGCAACCCTTCTTAGGTCCCGCTTTACACGCGGCGGAGGGCGAGATAAACGACCGCCTCCAGGCGGCCGTCAGTCGGGCAAAACGGAGGGCCTAACAGATGGCAGCAGTCGAAGGCAGAATTGGGTACCTCCTCGAAGCGATCATCAAAACGCTTCAGACGCATCCGCCGCTCGTCGACGGCTATCTCGACGGCGACCCGGCGCGTATCATCGACAATCCCTCGAAGACGGGCATCCCGGACGGTGAGGTGTTCGTCTCTGTCGGGCTCGCCGACAAGAACGAACGCCCCGAGGGGAAGGTCGGCAACCGCCTCCGGGCCGGCTTTCAGGTGACGGTCGTGATGTCGCAACCCTACTGGGAGAAAAACGGCCGTCTCCACATCTACAACATCGGCGACACCGTCGCCGACGCGTTGGACGGAGGTATCGCCCCGGGCGTGACGCCGATCGGGGGTAACAACGGCCCGGGTGAGCTTCAGTTCGGCGGCGAGGATGCAGACGACCTTGTCGGCAAGGTCACCCTCCCGCAACGCTTCCGGTTCCAGACGCGCGGCGTCTGACCTCTTTTCGCGCATCGTTCGCTGACCGACTCCGCAGTCCCGCAGTTCCGCAGACGTAGACACATCCATGCCAGCTAACAATTCCAATCTCAAGAACGTGCTTTCGGGCGCGTTCATCGAAATCGCAGTCGTTTCGGATATCGGCCAGACGTCCGAGACAGAGAGTATCGTCGGCTTCACGATGGGTGAGACCACCATCTCGTCCGAAGACACCACCACCGAGTTCCAGCTCCACGAAAGCCGCTGGGGCCAGCGGTTCAACGAGCACGAAGCGGTGGGCCTCGAATTCGTCACCGCGCTCGCCGCGGGGATGCCCCAGCTCCAAACGCTGGGCATCGTCGACTCCAACGGGCAGCCGCTCGCCCGGCAGGAACTCGACATCCGGCTCCACGTCTACAACGACGAGCCGGCCATGGCCGGAGCGCCTCAGCAGACGTTCGAGTTCTATCGGTGCGAAATCAACTTCGACGAGATGGCCCTCCCGCAGGACGGCTCCGAGATCACGTTCCAGGTCGACGCGAACGGCGGTTACCACATCGGGTCCACGTCGCCCTAACACCGCACTCTCACTTTTTAATACATCAGCATGACTGACACCAACGACAACATCCGAACGGACGGCGGCGCACAGGTCGACAACTCTCCCGAGATCGGGCCGGACTACGACAATCCCGAGACGGCCCAGAAGGCCCGGGAGATGGCACAAGAGAAGCTCGACGAGAAGAAGGCCGAGGCGAAAAAGAACCAGTCGATCAAGCAGCAGCTCGAACAGGCGGCCGACGAAGAGACGATCTTCGTCCCTGTCTTCGAGGACAAGGACCTCGAGGTCGAATTCTCGACGCTCTCGACGAACGAAGCGACGCGGTTGATGGCTATCAGCGAGGAGTTCGAGGCGATCGACGAGGGAGAGGTTGACGCCGAGAACGAGGGCGAAATTCGCGACAGGTTCCGGGAGATGGTTTCCGACATCTCCGAGATCCTCGGCGACAAGGCGGTCGACGAGTCGCTGTCGGACCCTGACTGGTGGTCCGATACGCTGTCGCTCATGCGACTCATCACGGTCGCGCAGGGACTGATCGCGGAGGACGACTCGCTGTCCGCCGAGGACATCGACGACTTTCGCTGAAAGCAAGCGCGGAATCTGGTACTTCGAACTCCTCCTCGTCATGGGCATGACGCCCGGTGAGTGGGGCCAACTCCATCCCGCGGAGCAGCGGTTCCTGGAGACGGCCGCCAGCAACTATCGCGATAAGATCGGCTTGACGCTCACTGGTCAGCCAATTAACAACGGCTGAGTCCTATACTATGCATTAGTGCAAATTTCTTAGTTGCAGTAGTGCATAGTCAGTCTTGTAATGGCTCAGACTGCAGAGTCGGGCATGGGACGCTACCGTGCACTCATGACCGACACCGATCGCGACTACATCACCGGCAACGGAGAGCCGTCTGATTCTCAGCGGGATCAGTCGGTGTACCGCGTCCGGAAGCGGATCACTGAGGAACTCCCGCAGGACATCGATGTTCTGCGTGAACACCGTCCCGACCTCCTCGACGAGCTCCGCGAGGTGGTGTGTGATGGCGACGACTGAAGACAGCGCCGACGGCATCGAGTGTCCGACGTGCGGGCGCGACGACTTCGTCAGCGAGTGCGGTTTGAACTACCACCAGACCCGCGTCCATCAGTCCGACAAGAAAGAGGAGATGATCGAGTCCCTTCGAGAGGTCGCTGAACGGTTGGGACGCACGCCCAAGGTGAAGGATGCGAAGGACGGCGAACTCGTCGCCTCGTATCCGACCTACAACAAACACTTTGGGTCGTGGGGCGAGGCGCTCGAAGAAGCTGGCTTCGCCCCAAATAAGGAGAGGGACATCAGCGAGGGGGCGCTCCTTGACGAACTGGAACGGCTCACGTCAGAACTCGGTCGGGTTCCCTCCATTGCCCATATGCGGCAGCACGGGAAGTACTCTCCACCGACCTACATAGACCGGTTCGGGTCGTGGAATGACGCTCTCGAAGCGTCGGGACTGGACCCTAACCACCGCGTCAACATCCCCACCGACGAGCTTCTTGCAGAGCTCCGCCGGCTTAGAGAAGAACTCGGACGGCGTCTCAGCCACCGGGATATGATCGAGCACGGGGAGTTCAGCCACGGGATCTACACCCGCAGATTTGGCTCATGGGATGAGGCCCTTGAGGCCGCGGGGCTTGAGAGGTACAATAACGGGAAGCAGACACGGACCGAACTCGCTCGTGAACTCCGGCAGTTCTACAATGAGCTTGGGCGTGTCCCACTTCCAAAAGACCTCAAACGCGAAGGACCGCACGCATGGAGCGTGTACTATCGGATGTTCGGCCCGTGGCCCGACGTTCTCGCCGCGATAGGCCTTGAACTACCCGACAGTGACTCAGAGTCACTTGGATATGGGCCGAATTGGCAGACCCGTCGTGAGAGGGTACTCGCCCGCGATGACCACACCTGTCAAGCATGCGGCCTCGACAGCGAGAAGTCGCGTGACAGGTACGGCAAGGGGTTGAACGTTCACCATATCACCCCGCGAAACAAGTTCGTTGAAGACGGCGAACTCAACCACGAACAAGCGAACCGGATGGAGAATCTGGTGACGCTCTGCATCTCCTGCCACCGTACGTGGGAGGGCATCCCGCTGCGCCCGACCCTCGCCGTCAACTAACCGACATCGGCGGGTAGCGTCCCGCCCTGTTGCTGTTCTCAGACCACGTAGCGTCTGGATTAGACCGTCCCGAGTAGCACCGCGCCCGCAACCGACTGAGGACACTGCCGATAGTGTCCCAAAAATGTAATTCAGGTCAAAAATCATGCCTTTCGAGAAATTGTCAGTTTCTTTAAGCCTTGATTCCTCCGGTTTCTCTAAAGGAATCAAGCGCGCCGAGTCCTCTGCGAATAACCTCTCCTCGTCGGCCGCGTTGATCCGGAAAGCGGCCGGGAGTGCGGCGAAGGGGCTCTCGAAACTCGGGAACGAGGCCGCCACGAGTGCGGCACAAGCCGCGACGATGAGCGCGGGGTTGAAGCGCGCCTCGGGTGCGATGACCGGCGTCGCGGCGAAGTCGCAACTTGCGAAGGGGCGCGTCAACGCCGTCGGCGACGAGCTGACGCAGGCAGGCGTCAAGGGCGCGGCCGCGGCGGGCGGTGTGTCGGCCTACTCGGGAGCGGCATCCCTCGCCGCCGGGGCTTCGGCCGCGCTTTCGTCGGCACTGTCGGCCTCGCTCATCCCGGCGATCATCACGCTTTCGACAGTCCTTGCTCCGATGGCCGTCGTCATCGGTGGCGTCGCCGCCGCGGCCGCCTCACTCGGCGCCGTCTTCGGCGGACTGGCGCTGACGGGCGTCGTGACGCACATGGAGGAGTTGAAGGCGGCGTTCAAGACCGCGAAGAAGGAGATCACAGCGCTCATACAACCGTTGGGTGAGGTGTTCGGCCCGCTCCTCGTCCAGGCCGTTCGCGCACTCCCACAGTTGGTCGCGAACATCCTCGCGGTCATCGGCCCGGTGGGGCAGTTCCGGGATGCGATGGTGCAGCTCGGCCAGATCGCGATGCAGGTCATCCCGCAGATCGTCAAGGCGATCGTCGGCCTCGCGAACCAGGCGCTGCCGGTGTTCATGGATCTGGTGAAGATGCTCACCACCTCGGCGGGGCCGGCGTTTCAGTCGCTTCAGCAGGTCGTCGCGAAGACCTACCCCGTCTTCAAGGAGTTCGCGGCCTCGATCGCCAGTCTCCTCCCGTTCATCATGGAGCTGGGGACGTTCATCGCGACGAATCTCATCCCCCCGCTGACACAGCTCATCAACTTCGTCGCGACGAACGCCCCGAAGGCGTTCCAGGCGTTCAAGGACGCGGTAACGCAGCTCCAACCGACGATCAACGAACTCCTCGCCCGGGCGAAGGGCCTGTTGCCGCCGATCAAGGAACTCATCAATTACGTCGTCTCGAACGCGCCGCAGGCGTTCGCGGCATTCCAGCAGGCGGTGACCGAGTTGAAGCCGGAGCTGCTGGCGCTGATCGATGCGGTCAAGGGGTTCCTGCCGACGCTCGTCAAGTTCGCGAAGTGGGTCGGGAACAACGTCGTCCCCGTCTTGGGGGAGATGGCAAACATCGTCGCCGAGGTGCTCATCCCCGCGATCACCGCGGCGATCACCATCGTCGACCGCATCCTCGAAGCGTTCCTCAGCCTCTCCTCGGAACTCCAGCTCGCGATCTCGATCATCGGCGCCGTCGCGGCAGCCTTCGTCATGCTGTCGAACCCGATCACGGCAACCATCGCCGTCGTGACCGCCCTGCTCGCCGCGTGGCGGACGAACTTCCTCGGGATTCGGGACATCACGAAGAACGTCATCGACTCGGTCACCCAGTTCCTCACCGGCCTCGCCGCAAGCGCGCAGCAACTCGGGAAGCAGATCGTCACCACTCTCCTCACGCAGTGGCGGTCGCTCAAAGCGGGGGCGACCGCGACGTGGAACGCGATCAAGACCGCGGTGCTAAACGCCCTCAATGGGCTTCTCTCGACGGTTAAGAACGTCTGGAACCAGATCAAGACGGTCATCCAGACTGTTCTTGCCACGATGAAGACGGCGATCATCAACGACTGGAATCTCATCAAGACCACCATCGCGACCGTCCTCGCGACGATCCAAACCACCGTCCAAACGGTCTGGAACGCGATCCTCACGACGATCACGACGATCGTCACGCAGATCAAAACCACCGCGACGCAAGTCTGGACGGCGATACAGACGGCGATCCAAACCGCGCTTACCACCATCAAAACGGTCGTTGCGACGGCGTGGAACGCGATTCTGACGACAATCCAGACGGTTCTGACGACGATCCAAACCACCGTCCAAACGGTCTGGAATGCCATCCTCACGACGATCACGACGATCGTCACGCAGATTCAGACCACCGCGACGCAGGTGTGGACGACGATCCAGACGGTGATCCAGACGGCTCTCACCGCGATCCAAAACGTTGTCACGACGGCGTGGAACGCGATCCTCACGACAATCCGGACCGTCCTCACGACGATACAGACGACGGTTCAGACGGTCTGGAACACGATCCTCACGACGATCACGACGATCGTCACGCAGATTCAGACGACGGCGACGCAGGTGTGGACCCAGATCCAGACGACGATTCAGACGACACTCACCGCGATCCAAAACGTCGTCACGACGGCGTGGAACGCGATCCTCACGACAATCCAGACGGTCCTGACGACGATCCAAACCACGGTCCAAACTGTCTGGACGGCGATTCAGACGACGATCCAAACGGTCGTCACTGCGATCCAAACCACCGTTCAGACGGTGTGGACTCAGATCCAAACGACGATCCAGACGATCCTCACGACGATCCAAACGACGGTCCAAACCGTTTGGACCCAGATCCAGACGACGATTCAGACGATCCTCACGGCGATACAGACGACCGTCCAAACCATCTGGACGACGATCCAAACGACGATCCAGACGATTCTCACGACGATACAGACGACCGTCCAAACGATCTGGACGTCGATCCAGACAACGATCCAGACGATCCTCACGACGATCCAAACCACGGTCCAAACGGTCTGGAATCAGATTCTGACGACGGTCCAGACGATCCTGAATCAGATCCTCACGACGACGACCGACGTCTGGAATCAGATTCTGACCACTATCACGGATATCCTCAACCAGATTCTCACGACGGCGACTGACATCTGGAATCAGATTCTGACGACGATCACCGACGTTCTGAATCAGATTCTGACGACCGCGACGGATATCTGGAACCAGATTCTGACGACGATCACGGACGTTCTCAACCAGATTCTCACGACGGCGACGGACATCTGGAATCAGATTCTGTCGCTCATCACGGACGTCCTCAACCAGATCCTCTCGACGGTCACGGACATCTTCGGCCAGGTCCGTTCGACGACCGAGTCCGAGTTCAACGCCGCCAAAGATGCGGCCGTCTCGGCGGTGCAGGGGATGTACGACCAGATCACGGGGATCTTAGACAGACTCGTTGGTGCGTTCCGCTCGAAGCTCTCGACTGTCTCCGGCATCGCCGGCGACATCGTCTCGACTGCCAAGGATGCGGCCTCCTCGGCGGCAGACGCCCTCTCGTCGGCCCGGGACGCCGCGGGCGACGCCGCGAGTGCGGCCGCCGACGCAGCCTCTGCCGGCGGTGGGAACATCCCCTCGTTCCACTCCGGCGGTTACGTCCGGTCCGAGGGACTGGCGCTCGTCGATAGTGGCGAGCGCGTCCTCACCCCCGCCGAGACAAAGGCGTACGAGCGCACCGGCGGTGGTGGTGGGGGTGGCCAGCCGATCGACGCCCGCACGATCATCGATAAGATCGAAGTCGGCGGCGGCGAGGACGCCGTCGCTGAACTCCGCCGGATGCTCGACGCCCGTGATCGCAAGCAGGAGCGGAAACTCAGACGTCTCGTCGACAACTAACACGACTCAGACACTCATTTTCGCAGTGTATCGTCTCGTAACCGCCCGCAGTCACCCATTCATAGACACACATCATGGCACCCGGAGTTATCGTCAAGTATACCCGAGACAGCGGCAGCTGGCGTTGGGACGCCCAAGGCATCGACGTCTCGCCGCCCCGGCCGCTAGAGGTCGTCGCGCCCGACGTGGCCGATCTCGTCCACAACGACCCCGACATCCCGCTGACGAAGTATCCCGATGCGAATCTGAATACGAACCTGACGCTCGTCGACGGGCTCGATATCACCCCCGAAACGATCACCGCCGATTCGGTAAGTACAGTGAAGATTGTATAGAAGCTCCTGTCCCGACATGCGCTAGCTGACCGGCTAGCGGTGCAGCATGCCGCAGAATAGATCAAACACGGATCTGCAAATGGATTTTTCGTCTCGAAGTAGGGTATCTGTTGTTGCAGAATCAAGGACAAATCTCTGTATGTCGTGAATCCATCGGATTCAAGGAAAAGACGACACCAACAGCTACCAGAGATCGTTCAGTCGCTTTTGCTTCCGGCCATCGTCGAATTCCTGCTTTGACGATTGTAAGTTTGAGAGTACCGTGTTGTCCACCCCCGCTTTCGGTTCGATGTGGTCTAATACACGGTATTCATCGATCGCTGGGCGCAAGTCAGTCGCCTCCAGCGCCTGCTGCTCTCCATTGAGCAACTTTTCGAACTTGGATCGGTGGTGGTCACTAGGATTACTGGCGATTCTGTCTCGATCAAGTCCTGTTTCTGTTGGCAGTTGATCGGTGAGGTCCCCATCGTATTCGTGGTTCTGATAGTAGTACCCGTCTTTATCAAATAGCCGGATCTCTGGGTCTGAGTCACCCATCTTATCGTAGAAATCTGCTGGGAGAGGTAACGACATGTGCTTGTCTCCCACAAGGTCGAACCCAAATCCGAGTGAGATGAAGTCACGCGCGGGGACAAAGTTCGCATCGTTTGAGCTTCGACCGCGATTTGCGTTCAGACAGTAGAAGAAAACCTCCTCTTGGAGTTTCCGTCGCCCAATCTCACGAAGGAGGGGGACGACCATATTGGATAGTTGAAACTGTGCTGTGACAGTCCGGCCATTGAAGTCGAAGCAGAACGCCCGAATCCCCTTGTCAAGATACAGTTCGACGATTTTGTTCGTTAGTCCCCATGGCAATTGTGGAAGAGTCCCCATGATCGGCTTGCTGCTGATCTGCTCTGCGGTTTCGATGAATCGTTTCACGTTTTCTCTATATGTTTTGAAATATATCGAGCTTGCACCACTGCCGTCGTCCTCGATGGCAGAAACTAGGTCGGACATCAATGGCACCGTCACAAAATCGGAGGTCGAGTAAATGGTATCTACGAGAAAGTCGAGATTGTCGTCTTCAAAGCGGCGTTCGGAACCGAATTGAGCGAATACGAAGTTGAACTCGTCGTCGTTTGCTTTGTTCAGTGCTCGTCCGATATTCTTCTTGATATTCGGCTTGAATTCTTCCTGTGCTTTTGAGAGCTTCCCTGGATTGGTAGAAACGTAAATTTCGTTAGCTCCACGAGCATCGTCCAGAACCTGGTCGGTTTGTGTGGTTTCGTCAATTTGGAGTGCTTTGGCGGGAGTTTCGATGCTCTTTGAGCCGAGCTGGATGGTTTTATGGGCGAAGAGAGAACTGTCGTCAAATGTATCGACTTTTACGTTCAGCTTCGGCATAGCCTTAAGAGCCTGTGCACAACATATAAATACAGGTGATTGGCATGATAGACGACGATCTGGATCAGGTGGACAAACTCTACCTGCTGCTATTACACGCAAATGGGGGTGATGCGGTACCAGGAGATTTGTGGATACAGAAGGAGCTGTTCCTGGTCGCGAAGAATATGCCGAAGCTGGAAGAGGCCCTTGAGTTCGAGGCTTACCTCAGAGGTCCATTCAGCGAGACCGTCGAAGGAATACACGACAAACTCGAGGTGTACGGTCTCGTCCAACGTACTCGTCTTGGTGTTGCACTCACTCCAAAGGGCGAAGATTTGGTTGAGGATGTCTATGCTGAGATACCGGATCGAATTCGGTATCTCGTAGAGGATATCAAGGATTTTGCGAACGATTTATCTAGGGACGAACTGCTGGTTTATGTCTATTATACGTATCCAGAGATGACGAAGAACTCGATGGAGAAGGAGGGCTTAGAAGGGAAACGGAAGCAGGTTGCCCGGCATCTCTATGAACGCGGTAAAGTCAGTCTTGAGAAAGCGTCGGAGCTAGCTGGTGTACCGATGTCGGAGTTCCGAGGGGCGATACGTGCATAGGCTCATCTTGGATGCTTCAGTCATCATCTCTTGGTGCGACGAGCTAGAAGATTTGGTCGTGTTCGACTCTATAATCGATTGTGACTACGCTCCTGTGACAACAGAAACGGTAATGGATGAAGTGTTGTCGGATGGTCCGATGGTGGAGCGGGTTCAATCGGAGTCTGAGGTCGTTAATACTGATCCTGATCGCCGAGAAGAGCTATCGAACCGGTACCTCGGCCTAGGGCGCGGAGAATTATCCGTTCTTGCCCTTGGCGAGAAATACGAATCGAGTGGGAGTACATATTCCTGCGTCCTTGACGATGGAAGAGCGCGTACTGTTTGTGAACGCCTCGAACTAGAGTTGATGGGTAGTCTTGGTGTTATGCGCGAGCTTATTCGTGCTGAGTCAATAGCGTTCGAGCAAGCAGACGCGTTGGTCCAAGAGATGAGGGCTAATGGAACACGTCTTCCGGAGAACTACCGGGAGTTATTGCAGCCGACGCCGGCCACAGACTAATTCTTCTCCCTACCAATCTCAGCCCGTGTTCGCACAAAGGCAAACATTATCTGCTATTAGATGGAAAAATCAACCACGTGAACACAAGTCTAGCCGGTTGACCATCAAAGGTGCGAACACTGGTCAATAAGGTTCGAATCCTCAGAGGGGTTTCACCACGAACGTGAGACTCGCATGAACAGCATGGTCAACCGGATACTCGCGGAACTGAAGAAAATGAGTATGGAAATCTTCACCTCTGGACTTGTGACATCAATTACGACTGGAAATCCCGCCCTGACGCTTGCGGTCATCGGAGCGCTCATCGTCTATCTTACGGTAACGGTGGCGGTTCCCCTCTTCCCTCCGTTCGCTACACCATGAGAGGTATCCTTACACTGCTTTTGAATAAAAGTCCACTTTTCGTGTTCGTACAGAAACGTGCAATCGGAAGTAGGTGTTTCTTCTCTAAGAAGCGCGGTGGGGTGTTCCCGCACCCCTCCTTTCTCCGAGTCGGTTCAGAGAAAGAGCGTCGCGTTTCGTCCGTATACCTCAGTCTTCAGATACACTGATTGTATCAGGGAATCGCCCCCGACCGCCCAGTAGCCCTCTCCTCACAAACCCATGCCCGACAGACCACGTTACGACCAGTCACGCTACGATAACACTAACTACTCCCTCCCCGGTGGCGGGAGCGACGGCGGTGCACCTGACTCCGTCCTCGCACCGTGGCACATCGGCTCCGTCCGCGTCGACGGACTGAGCGCCGAAAACGGCGTCCCGCCGATTACACCCGGCGCATCGGCGACCTATCGCGTCGCCATGTGGCCGCAGCCCGACGACGAAATCGCCGACCACGTCGAGCGGTATCGCGCGCTCAAACAGTACGGCCGCCGCGCGCCGGGCGTCGTCGTCTACCAGACGCCCGAGGTGGACTGCTACTTTCGTGAGCAGCAGGCCGGGGCGTCGAATCTGGTTCGCATCCGGCCGCTCGCTGCGGACGCCCCGGCGACGACGGCGACGGGTGAGCTACCGCCGACGCGCGACAGCGTCCACGACCCCCGCTGGGCGGTCGTAACTGGTGTCAGTGACGGGACGAGTCTCCCCGAGCGCCAGTGTACGCTCGAGATCGAAACGACGACCATCGCCTCAACGGCGGAGTTCCCGACCCGGCAGGCCGTCATCGCCGCCCGCCGGCGCAACAGTCTCTGACCGGCCGCGACGCGCCCTGACTCTTGTTTCACTAATCCATGCCGTTAGAAATCCAATCCGAGAACAGCATCGACTCGCTGACGATAAACCAACTCCTGCATCTGTCGAACGGTGATGCGTGGGAGTCCGGGTGTGACGCCTCGCTCACCAGTGACTCGACGGACATCACCGTCGACATCACGAGCGGGGAGATCCGCCTCGGTGGGACCACCGTCTCGGTCAACGCCCAGCAGGTCTCCCTGCAGGCGGGCGACCTCGACGATCCGCGGAAGGACCTGATCGCCGTCGACACCGCCGGTTCGTGTGTCGTCCTCCCCGGAACGCCCGAACCGGCGCTCCCGGACGGGACGACCGACGAGGATGCGTACCAACCGAGCGTCGAAGAACTCGATGGTGAGGCGGGCAACTACCTCGCCCTTTGGGAGGTATGGGTCCCTGCAGAGGCGGACGCCTCGACGGACCTCGACGACCCTGAGATCCAGTATCTCAAAGATCGGCGTCTGGGATCGCCTGCCGGCGATGCAGAGTCGGTTCGCGACGTCGTCGCCGGGTTCATCACTGCCGGCGCTGACATCACCACCTCCCACAACGATAAGGACGAGACGTTCACCATCGACTTCGATGGCGTTGATGAGTTCCCGACCGACACGACGGTCACCTTCAGCACGGAGAACGTCTCCGAGGGTCTCGTCTCGCGCCCGCTTGCGTGGGATGCCGGCAAGCGGACGCTCTACTGTTCGCCGAACGGGACGGCCGACGCTGCGGGGACGCAGTCGGACCCCCTAACGCTCCAGGGAGCCATCGACTCACTGCCGTTTTTCCTCTCTGATGAGGTAGTGATCGATCTGTTTACGGTCCCGAACAGCAACGGGAATCTCCCGGCGGTCTACAACAACGGATCGAATACCTACAGGCCCCCCGTGATGACGGGGCTTTCGACGCTGGCGGACGTGACCTTCTTAGGCAATCCTTCCGCCCCCGCCGACGTCGTCGTCGAAAACGGAATCAATTGGGCGTGTTATGGGAAGGGGGACTCGTTCCTTGACGGCATCCAGTTCAACGCCTCGGTCCAACTGAACGGCTTCGCGACGGCCCGCGACTGCAACATCTACCAGAAGGGGAACTACGGCACAGCGGGCATCTGTGTCGGCATCAAGAAGGGCACCATCAAACTCAAAGGCTGTAACATCGGGGAGGGCAACGTCGCCACCGCGATCAACGTGACCGACTCGGCGAACGTCGGCCTCGTCAGCAGTAACATCACGGCCTCCAGTGGGTCGCACCCCCTCTCTGGCGGGCCGGGGACGAAGTTCACGGCCATATCGGGGACGTCCGCCACCTCTGCAAACGGGGTTGACTCGCCGAAAGGCGTCGGGAACATGACCAACGCCGAGCTCAAAGGCGTCGTCGACGGGCAGGGGACGGAGCTGATCGAGAACAACGGCCGGCGTCTCGTCCATCAGGGCAGTGCAAAGGAGATCTACGAACCGCGACGGCGAGGGCCGCCGAACACCGTCTATCTCTCGAACTACGAATCCGCCGACCCCTCCGGGGCAACGACATCGGACACTGGCCTCGATTTCGCTATCGCGGACTGTAACCCCGGTGACACGCTCGTTATCGACGACGGGACGTATCTACTCGACAGCACGCACGTCATCAACAAACCGCTCACCATCCGCGGCGAGAACGCGACCCTCACCCGGACGGTCAACTCCACGGACATCAACGAAGACGGCGCGATCGTCTTCCGCGGTGGTGGCGTCCAGGCGTCGTCGGCGCTATCGGCGGACGTCTCGCAGGGGACGAACGACATCCCGGTGACGGACGCCTCTCTCTTCTCGGTTGACGACTACGTTTACCTCTTCGATAACGGCTCGGTCAACGTCAACACCGCGAACGCGATGACGTTCGGGCGCGTGACGTCCGTCGACACGACGAACAATATCGTCACGATGTCGACGACCGCCCGCGAGGACTTCACGACGGCGAACAACGCCACCCTCTACCAGGTCGACCTCCTCGAATCGCCGCGCATCGAAAACCTGCGCTGTGAGGGCGACGACTCGGCGCAGACGTCGTCGTGGTTCAAGTTCGACTGGTGTGCGGACAGCGTCTACGAAGACGTCCACGTCAACGGCTTCATCTTCAACGCACTCGGCGTCTATCACTGCTGGCGACATACGACCGACCGCTGCACGATCGAGAAGCCCTATCTGAACGGCTCCTCGGAGGGTGAGGCGTTCCAACACCACAAGTCGCAGGACCTCACGCTCATCGCGCCGAAGGTGGCCGGCGGCGGTGCGAGTACCACACCGGTCCGCCGGGGGATCGACTTTCACAAGTCCTCGCATGATGCGGTCGTCATCAACCCGCAGATCGAGCAGTTCACTCTCGCCGGTGTAAGCACGCACCAGGGGCCGGTAAAGAATATCGAGGTCGTCGGCGGCTACATCGGCCAGGAGGACTTCGGGAATGCCTCCGCCTCCGGGGGGTGCGTCGTCACTGACAGCGGTGGCGCGATCACACTCTCGGGGACCGAACTCCTCTGTGGCCGGCGCGGGCTCGTCGTCGAGGCGGGTGGCCGGATCGACGCGACGGATGTGACGCTCATCCCGCGGAACGGAGCGACTGAAACGGGCGTCTACATCGAAGCAGGGTCGGCTGACATCGAGGGGCGCATCGACGATCCGTCCGGCCAGATGGTAAACGCCGTCGAGGTTCGAGCGACCGGCGCCGTCACGGGCGTCGCGTTAGACCTCGATATCGTCTCCGGCGGCGGTGACCCCGTCTATATCCACTCGGCCGGCGCGAACGTCTCGGACGTCACCCTCGCCGGACGGCTCGAATCGACGGGGACTGGCGACGCGGTCACCATCGAAGCGGGCGCCACCGGCGAGGTCGTCTCGAACGTGACGCTCGACGAGTTCGACATCGTCGGGGGACATGCCGGTCGGGGCGTCGTCACCGCGGGCGCGGGGACTGTCGAGTTCGTCTCCGTCTCCAGGTCCCGCATCGACACGTCGAGCGGCAACGTGGCGGCGGTCATCGCGACCAACGCCTCGTATGACGCGTTGACGAATCTCCGCGTTCAGAACTGTGACTGCACTGCGGGAACGGCGACCGCGGTGCAGATGAACGAACCCGATGCGAGCTACGTCTGGGTGACGAACAACCGTGGGACCGTCACGATCGACGCGAACGCGACGAACGTCGTCCAGAGCGGGAATCAGTAATTACCCGACATGTTCACGACGCAAACCGGAGACGATATTGACGTTCTCGAAATCGGCCAGCTGACGGACGCGCTCACGGGAACGGGGTGGAGTTCTGGTGCCGATCCGTCACTCGTCGACCGCGACGACAAGATCGAGATTTCCGTCACGACCGGGGACGTCCGGATTAAGGGGACGACTGTCTCGGTGGATGCGCAGTCGATCACGCTCCCACGGGGTGACTCCGACTGGGCGCGCAAGGATATCGTCTATGTCGATGAGAATGGTGCCCTTGACTGTGAGATAGGCGTCCCGCAACCTCCGCAACCGAAGGGGAAGAAAGCGAGACAAGCGCGTCAACCCTCTCCGCCCGACCTTGTCGGGACGACTGGCGTCCCGATCGCCGAGATATGGGTCCCTGCGCGTGCGACGGGCGCGAACGACCTGGATGACCCCCATGTCGAGTATGTTCGGGATCGACGGATTCCCGTCGTCAGCGACCAGTCGATCACCGCAGACCACGGGAATCTCTCGGGGTTGAGCGATGACGATCACCCGCAATATATCCCGGTCGACGGCTCCCGAAAGGTCACGAGGGAGATCCTGGGGAATCTGTCGGTTACCCCCTACAAGATCACGCCGAATGCGGTCATCGCGCAGCCAAACCTCTCGATTAACGTTACGATCGAGGAGGACGGCGCCCCCAACGGTGGGGATCACTATTACTCGCCTGTTCATGTCCCGCCAGGGGCGACGCTCGACGTCTTCATGGTTGGTATCGCGGAGGGGGACGGAAGCCCCCCGCAGAACCATCTCACCGTCGAGCTCACAGATTCCGATAAAAACCAAGTCAGCGGCACCGACGCTATAAACAACATATACACCACCGGCAACCCGATCTGGTCCGTCGAAAACACCACAAACTCGACCTCGGTCTACTACATTACGATCGACAACGACACATCGACGAGTTACACCGCGGACGGGGACGGCCCATCGAGCGTCACCTTAACCGCCGCATACCAGGTGTTCTAATGGGTGGGCTTCCGACTGACGGGGGTGCGCTGATCACCACCGCTGGCGCGATCGGCGGGAGTTCGTGGCTCACCATCGACTCGTTCAACACGGGGCTCCACAGCGGTTGGACGGGCGACACGGGCGACTTCGGCCCGGAGACATCCACCGTTTACGAGGGATCGGGCGCGGTCCGCGCCGACACTAACGCGAACTTTTGCGATATCGACTCCTATCCGGGCGATGGACTGCCCCATTACTTCGAGCTCGGCGAGGAGGCGCGGATCTACACCTACCGCGACGAACCCTCGGTCTTCCAGTTACAGTTCGCCGGGAGTTCCGACGGGAACAACTTCTGGCGGCTTCGGAACGACGTCGCCAACGGCGAGACGACGCTTGACCAAATGACTAGCGGGACGGGTTCGGAGGTCGCGAGCGTCGGGACAGTCCCGCCGGAAAGCACGTGGATCGAGACGCGCATCAAGCGCTTCGACGATAACACTCACAGTACGGGTGAGATACGCCTCACCCAGACGCGCCTCGACACCTCCAACACGCTCGTCGATATCACGGCCACCGAAGCAGAGCTGACCAACTACGCCGGCTTACGCATCATCTGGGAGAATCACGGGTCGAAAAGCGACCTGAGCATTATTGATGGCCTCGCCAAGCGGGTGATCTGAGATGTCGACGTTTATCGTGCTCCCGGTCGGCGAGCGCAAGCGCGGGGAAGTGACGATCCCCGGCCCGGCGGTCGACATCGGGCTCGATTACGTCGGGTTCGTCGTCTCACACCCCGAACTCGGCGAGGCCTACGCCGCGCGGACTGAAGAGACCGTTCCAGACAGCCTCACCGAACACTCGGACGTGTCCGTCGTCACGGCGGATGAAGCGGCGACATTCCTCTCGGACCGGCTCGGCGAGGAGTGGACGGCCGCGGACGTTCGTAACGCATTTCAGATCCGACGGTAAGCCGGAACATCTTCTCGACTCATGCCACAGCGAAACTTCATCGGCGACGGTAGCGACGCGCTCACACTGAATAACCTGAATCGCCGCGGCGAAGGCTACGGGTGGGACCGCGGTTGCGGCGTGATCATCGGCGGTTCAACCTCAGCGATCGAGCTGCAGGTCGCCAGCGGACGGGTCGTCCATGACGGGCGACAACTGTCCGTCTCCGGTGGGGCCGTCACGCTCCAACCCGGCGACCCCGTCAACCCGCGGAAGGACTTGATCTACGTCGATCGAGAGGGTGCAATCCGAGTGAAACAGGGGCGTCCTGCGCCGCCGCTTCCCGAGGACCGCGTCGGCGACAAGACCTGGCAGCCTGCGCCCCCCGACTCGGCGGCGCTGGACGCCGTCCCGCTCGCCGAAATCTGGGTGCCTCCAGGAGCAACGTCGTCGGGCGACCTCGAACCGCGATTCAGGACCGATCGTCGGATCAAGGCCGGGACCGGTGGCGGGGCGATCCCCGCACTCTCGTCAGATCCTCCGGATGAGGAACTCCTCTCGACGCGGCAGTGGTTGAACACGACTGCGGGCGAGATCCGTGTTTATCGCGAGGACACTAACGAGGTCCATAGCGTCAACACGACGCTCGTCCGGACGATCGGCGCCCCCTCCGAGCGTGTCGTTGAGCCGTTCGACGAGAGCATCAACGCCAACTGGCGCGGTGGCGGTTCCGAGTACACCTTCAACACGCCCGCGTTCGAGGGGAATGCGGCCGCCGCGTGGAGCAACAACACGTGGACGCGCGACTACTCGCTGCCTGGTGACGGCCTCAGCTACTACGCCTCGTCGGGGGACCGCATCTCGATCGCTGTCCGGTTCGACTCGACGAACGCGCGGACTATGTGGTTCACCTTCGGCCGCGAGTCGGACGATTACTACTCGGGGAACCGAGTCCGCCTCGATCCCGATGGCCTCCTCCGGTTGCAAGTCGCCGATGACTCGAATAACTTCGACACGCTCGGGAGCGTCTCCGTCTCCGTCTCGTGGCCGAACTGGTACATCTTGGAGACCGATTACGACGGCGGGGGCGAAGGCGTGCATCCGAGCCGCATCTATTCGACGGCGTCGGGAGCCCGGGACACGATGCTCGGTGAAATCACCTCGCCGACGGCCTCGACGGCGCACCGTGGGCGCGGCTATGGGATCACGATGCACGGCGGGAGTGGCGAAGTGCGAGCCGACCGTCTCGCCGTAACGCCCGACGGAGCCTGAGATGGTTGACCTTTCGACGAGCGCCCCGCGCCCGGCCGCTCGTGGGTTCACCCTCGGCGAGCGTGAGGGGGCGACTCTCGGCGGGGAGCGGGGCGGGACGCTCGGCCCACAGAGTGAGCAGGGCTATCGAGCCCGGTTGACGACTGCCGACGGTCGCCGCACTGACATCACGTCCATCATTGGGATGGATCTCACGTTAGAGCATACGGCGCCGTCGGACGTCTCCTTGACTGTCCCGCGGATCAACGGCCTCGGGTCGTTCAAGTTCGCGGACTTGGACCTGTTTTACGGCGACTCGCTCATCTTCAAGGGGCGCGTCGAGGAGTTCCCGGGGCCAGGCAGAGGCGAAGAGGCGACGCTGGCCGGCCGCGGGCCGGCGCTCGAACTTGCCCGTGGGGATATCACGGTCGACTATTCTGGCCTGCGCGTCTCGGAAGCGATCCGTCGATTCTGGACCGATCACACGACGTTCACCGCGACCGTCTATGACCCGGAAACGGCGACGACGCTCTCGGATGGGACGTTTGAGGGGACGCCACTCGAAGTCCTTCAAGACCTCCACGAGCGCGTAGGGATGCGGTTCACCGTCCAGCATACCGCAGCGGATCGTCTTGTTGAGTCGTACAAACCCGGCGCCCTCGTCCGCCAAGGGACGTGGACGTCGGTTGACGACTCCGCGACGGGGAGCGTGACTGATTACGCGAACAAGGTCATCGTCAAGGGTAAAATCTCCTCTGATGGGACGCAAGTGTCGGCGACGGCATCGGATCAAGCTGAAATCGATGCGCTCGGGGAGACGATCCCCTGGCGGATCACCGACCCGACACTCACGACGGACGCGGACTGTCAAGCCCGCGCCGACTCGGCGCTCGAAGAACGGCTCCGCCAGGACACACTCTCGGGAGAGATCGTAATCATCCCGGAGCTTGTCCTTCCCGGCTATCTGTTCGAGATCCCCGAGTGGGGCGGCGAGCAATACCCAATCGAAACCGTCTCGTATAGCGAATCAATCGGGCAGGCGACTGCGACACTCAAAATCAACCCGCCAAAGGACTCGATCGACATCCTCGACGGGCTTGAACGCGACGTCCGCCGCCTGCAGAAGACCCAGTAACACACTGACCACCGGACGCACCGCCCGCGAACCACTGCAGAAAGAACTTCACAAGACACATCTATGGCACCTGGAAAAATCGTTAGGTACACCGAGACGAGCGGTAGCTGGAGATGGGATGCACAAGGCATCGACGTCTCTGCGTCCCGACCACTGGATATCGTCGCGCCCGACGTTGCTGATCTCGTTCACGACGACCCGAACATCCCGCTAGAAAAGTACGTCGACGCGGATATCAACACGAACATCTCGCCTGTCGATGGGCTTGATATCAAGCCCGAAACGGCCGACGCTGATCTGGTCTCCACGCGGCACTCAATTGTCGATAACCTCTCTGCGACGCCGGTCACGCCGGCGAATCCACGAATCCAGAACCAAAAGCGGGACTGGTCGTGGGAGGATATCACGTGGGAAGACAAAGGCTCGCCAATAATCGACGGGAGCGCGAGCGCATCGCCCGACGGGGCAACATACCCGACGATCATAAATGCCGAAGAAGCCCTCGCCTCCCCGATCGACACCTACTACTGTTATTGGTCGGGCCACGACGCGGGCGCGGGAATCGAGCTCTCAACCGCACCATCGCTGTGGGGGCCGTGGACCTTCCACGGACGCGTCATCTCCGACACTGCACTCGGAGACAACCACGTCGCCTCCCCGTCTGCCGTGGTTGATTCCCGGAACAGCCGTCTCAACCTCTACGTTCACTCGCCAGATGGAGGGAGCCAGGACACCTATCTGATGACCGCGCCGCTCTCTGGAGACGGCACGTCGTTCACGCTTCAGAAGAAGGTCCTCAAGTGCTCCGCGGATGGCCGGTGGGACGAACAGGAGCGTAGTTATTTCTCCGTCCGCCGGATCGGTCGGAAGTTCGTCGGCGTGTACCAGGGGCGAGACGGCCCGAACAACGCCCCCGGGATCGGCGTCGCGTGGTCCATGGACGGCGAGAATTGGGAGACGAAGCCCTCCCCTGCCTTCGACAACACTCAGTGGCAGAATTACGCGCCGAGAGAGTATAACGGAGGGTCTCCGGCACTCTCGTCGGTGGGCGGGAGGGTTGCTATCCATTACGGCGACCGAGCAGGGCCTCACGCACGAGCGCTCCCGTTCAGCGATCATGAGAAAACAGCATTCGGCGGCGGTGAAGTCGTCTATTCGCCCCCGGCGTGGGCCGATGCGACTGGCGTGAACGCCTACGACTTCTACAACGACGGCGAATACTTGCACATGTTCTACTACGCGAAAGTCAGCAACAACTCGAACATCGGTGTCGCGCGGGCGAAACTCGGAGAGATCAACCAATGACGCTGAAAAACAGATTCCGGTTTGAAAAGGAGATTTCCCACGGGTTCGACGGATCGCTTGCGTCCTGGATGACTGACGCCTCGACGGGGGCCGCGACGCTCTCGACAGAGACGACGATGGGAGGACGGGCGCTCATGGACACGGGGGGAACGCAGGGAGACGCTGCCCGGGTTGACATGGGGCCATTCACCCCCGACGCCGCGGGTCGGTTCGGGGTTTTCGGATTCGAGGTCACGTTCGGATTTGGCGGCAACGTCGGCGTCTACGACGACGCGAACGTCGGGATCGGCTTCGAGGACGGTGCCGGGAATAGCATCGTCCATCAACCGGTCAACAGCCCGTCGAGTGGGGCGGCAAATGTCGCAGTCTCCAACGCCGGGACCGAGACGCTACTCCCGACACGGAATATCATCCCCTCTGGCGCGGTCACGTCAGGGATCTACTGGGATTACGCGTCGGGAGAACTCTACCACCGGTATCAGGACGCGTTCGGGAACCGACTCACGGACGCGTCAGCGCTCCCCGACCCGACGCTGGATTACACCCCGTTCGTCTCGATCGAAAACCCGGACGGGACGGCGAATGACACGATGTTCCTGTATCACGTGAACATCCTGTACGGCATTTCACCGAATCCGATCTAACGACCGATGACTAACACGACGGCCTCTTCACGGGCGACCTCGCCGGATGACATGCAAACGAAGTTGGACGCACTCCCGCCGTGTGGGGGGATCGTCGGACTCGAACCCGGCGCATATGGGGACGGCCAGGATAACCCAGATGGACACTGGACGCAGACCCTCTCGCTCCCCGACACCGACTATTCGACTTACACACTCGACTTCCGTGGGTCGGATATAGACATCGACTCGTTCACGGGGAACTTCATCGAGTCCAAAGGCATCGGCAACACCGTCAATATCTATGGCCCGGGTTCCTTCGACGTCGCGGACGTGGATGATCCGGGCGATGTGCTCCACCTCTGTGATATTAGTTCGTCGACGATTCACTGGCCGAAATGCCGCGGCCCGGTTGATGCGATCATCCGCAAGCGGGCGCAACAGATCAGCGGGCACATGAATCGCATCTGCGTGTCGGGAACAGGGATGCAGCGCGGTATCATCATCGGCGACGAAGACGATCCGCAAACCTCAGACCGGTCGTTTTGGTGGGGGCAACTCAACCAAATCGAAGACGTCGGCGTCCACGTCGCAAAGGGCCAGAGTAATCACCTCTTCGTGCAAGCCGAGGGGGACAAACAGGGCCACGAGGCGACGGGGTACCGCATCGACTGGGGGCAGAACTTCGTCTACAACAACCACTCGAAGACGACGACCCCCTTCGATATTCGTGCGCAGACGTTCTTCCCGACGATGCCGGGACGCGCGGCGTGGAGCGGGTCGCGACTGGCGACGCCGCCGAACATGACGGCGGCGGTCCACGGCGAGACGACCGCCCACTGGGATCACTTCGTCACGGACACCGTCTCGCAGTATGACACTACAGGCGACGTCGCCGTGAATCGCTGGGGCGACCTCCGGATTCGAGGGGACGGTCAACCCGCTTCGTGTGCGACCGCGGGCCGTGTCACAACTCCGCATCGAAATACCCTCGTCTCGGCGTCGATCACCCGCGATACCGACTCGGATGCGACTGTCCGGTTCGGGTTCTACGAGTCCGAACAGAATCATGCCATGCTCGTTGCAGACCCCGTGGCAAATACGACATGGCACGCGGTCGTTGTCGTTGACGGGGTTGAACAGGCCAACGTAGATACCGGGGTTTCGTTGTCGGTCTCCCGTCGGGAGTTGACGGCCCAACAAGAAGCCGACGCGCAGCGCTTCGGGATCATGACGGAGCGGGTCGACGCGAACGGATACCCAAAATATGCGTATACCGTCGCGGACACGGACGTCGATATCTCGTCGATCACCACCCCACGCATCCGGGTTGATATCACCCCCGCAGACACGTCTTCTCAAGAAAAAGTCCATCTCCGCGAATGGGCCTGGGTAGGCCTCTAAGAGCGGAATCCCCTCCCACCGTCTCACTCGCCGCGGTCAACTGAAACCATCCACCTCACAGACTGCAGTTTTTCTATACCGCACTCCGTTTCCCCGCCGTTTTTCTGACACACACCGCTGCGCGATCCTTCCCACTCAACACATGCCTACGACAACCGAAGAGATTCCCGACGGAACACTTCAAGACGCATCGGACGTCCAAACAACCAGAACCATTCGTGTCCCCCCGGGCGAATTCGACCGCGCCCTGGAGCGAGCAGACGAGGCCACTCGCTTCGAGCTGCAGGACGGCGTCACGTACACGACCACCCGCGAGAACCCGCCGCGATCGGACTGCGTCATCTCCGGGCCGACTGACGAGAACGGCGAACCGACAGCGACGATTCGCTACAAAGGCGCGGGTACGCACTTCATCCTCCGCGGTAGCGTAAGCGGCGACTTCGCGATCGAAAACGTCGTCGTCGATTACGGCGAGGAGTGGGAGGGCTCCGCGGGCTTTCTCATCAAAGCCGGCGGCGACATCCTCGTCGATAACGTCCGATTCAAGGGCTTCAACCCGACGGACGGCGACGGCGCGGCCGACAATCTGGCCGTGATGGCCACCTCCCCGGACGGGACGGTTATCCTGCGGCGGATCGAGCGAACAGGCCCGACGAACATCGTTTCGCACGGCCACCTCGACGGCGACGCTAACGAGGGGTGCATCTGGCTCGGAAGCAAGCATCAAGGCGACCTCTACGTCGTCGATTCGGTGTTCGCGAACTGCGGGACGAACGCGATCTACTGCTCGCGAACACGCGGCTCGACGCACTTCATTCGGACACGCTTCGAGAACAACAACCAGGCGTCGATTCGACTCGGCGGCGGGCAGCGCCCGGCGACGGTCCGCGACTGCGAATTCGTGATCGACACCGACAACGCCCATCCCGACAATCGCGGTGAGTTCATCAACCCTCACGGCCCGGTGCTCGAAACGAAGAACACCAAAGAGGGCGTTTCGTCTGTTCCGGTCACCATCTCGAACACCGAGTTCCTCCTGTTGAGCGCGCCGGAGAAGTCCCGACTCGCCTTCGCCGACGGGAACGTGGGCCCGGTCACGATCGAGAACTCCCGCCTCCGCTCCGAGGTTGAGGCCTGTCGCCCCTTCGACGCCCTGACGAACGCCCGCTGGGGTACCGAACCAGACGATCAGTCGATCACGTTCCGGAACTGTTCGTTCTCGGGCGCAGGGACTGCGCGCGTGCATGGCGGACGCTCGGTCACCGTCGACGGCGGGTGTTTCTCCTGCCCGACGTCGGGGATCGACACGGGGACGGCCGCGGGGAGCGGCTGCCAGCGGCCGCAGCTCGACGAGGAGACGACCGCGCCTGACGAGTCCACGCGTCCCTCGACGAAGTCGCTCGTCGTGACGGGCACGGGCACGAAGACGCAGTATCGCATCATCACGACAGACGATATCTGGCCGACCGACGATGTCGAGCAGTGGGACACCATCAAGGACGGCACCATCACGGCGTGGATCACCGACAAGGGGGATACGGACACGTACGACATCGCCGGCGATGTCGAGTCCGTAGAGCTGCTCCAGGGCGACGCCGAGGTGACCGTCGAGGGTGACCCCGTCGACGATAGCAGCGACGGCGAACGTGACGTTCCTGCCGACGCGAAGACGCTCGAACTCACGTTCAAGACCACGGTCGAGTACGGCTTTGCCGTCGACGGCAGCATCCACGACCACCCCAAGAGCGCGGACGTCTACGAAGAGGGCGGACAAACGTACGTCCACGGCTACGCCCAATCCGGCTGGTCTCCGGTGTTCAAGGTGACGGGCGCGTCGTTCCCGTTGGTGAACCTCCCTGACGATACCGAGATCCTGATCGACGGCGAGGCGTACACGCCCGCCGATCTGCGAGGACACAACAAATGACTGAAACTGACGGTCCGATCGGTGGCAGCGAGGGCTACTCGCGCATCGTCACGGCCGACGATGCCGACGTGGTCTGTGAATCGAAGTCCGAACTGAACGACGCCTTGCTCAACGCCTCTACGGGTGACGTCGTCTTCGTCGCCGACGACGCCGCCATCGACGACATGGGCAAGAGCGAGTTCACGGTCCCTAAGGGTGTGACGCTCGCCTCGGACCGCGGGCACGACGGCTCGAAGGGCGCGCTTCTGAAGACGGAGAAGCACCCGTGGGCGATGCTCGAAGCAGGGGATAACGTCCGCATCACGGGGTTCCGCGTCGCCGGGCCGCGGTGGAACTGGGTTGACGAGACGGAGACGACGGAACTCGGCATCGACGCGCAGGGGAGTACGGGCGTCGAAGTCGACAACTGCTCGCTGTCGGGGTGGGGCTACGCCGGCGTTCGGACCGGCGACGATACGCGTGTTCGCTACTGCGACATCCATCACTGCTCGCGGATGGGGCATGGGTACGGCGTCGCGACCGAGGGCAGCGAGTACCCCATCATCGAGTACAACCGGATCTGGCACGTCCGCCACGCGGTCCAGGGCAACGGCGGCGGGTACGAAATCCGGTACAACGTCGTCGATGCCCCTGCTATCTCGCATGTCTTCGACCAGCACCGCCCCGGCGGGACGCGAATGAAGATTCACCACAACACGGTGCGCGTCGTCGAGAACGCCGGCGGGCGCTCCGGCGGCGGTCGCGTCCCGGCGGTCGCCATCCGCGGGACGCCCTCGGAGAAAGCCGAGATCTACCTGAACTGGTTCTACAACGATAAGCAGCCGCGTGCGACGCCGAACGGGTGGACTGACGAAGCGGTGATTCAGGTCCACGTCGACGAGTGGGACTGCGTCGAAGTCCGAGACAACCACTACGGCGAGGCCGAACCAGACGGCGAGTACGGTGCGAGAGACCCCACCGCTGCAAGCGACCCCGAGGAGGATCAGTCTGACTCGGGGGTGTCGGGCGGATCGGGCGACGGCGAGCAGGAGACGCACAAGCTTGATCTGTCGTTCGCGACGACCTGCGAGTACGGCTTCGTCGCCGAAGACGAAGTGAGCATCTCCCCGGCGAGTTCGACCGTTGAAGAGGATGATGGTACGTGGTACGTCTATGGCCGGGCCCAACATGGGTGGTCTGCGACCTACATGTTCATGGGCGAGCTGCGGCGGCTCCACGTCCCTGACGATACCGAGGTGCTGTTGGACGGCGAGCCGTACGAGCCGTAGCCTCGGCGCTGTTTTTCGTGGTCTGTCAGCCCGCCGTGAGAGACATCTGAACTCAGGCGAGGGCAGGTTCACTGGAAACGGTGGTGTGTGCGGAGCTGAACGTCTCTGACGCGGACGGAGACGCAACGGCTTTAATACTCGACTTCATCGGCAATATTTGTGACAGAACTACTCGGCGATTGGCTCAGCGGCCGGGGTCAGGTCCCTCTCGGAGGCGATTCATAAATGTCGGACTCCAACGATGACGACGACGAGAACACCTTCGGACCGTTCATCTCCCCCGACATGTTGGAGTCGATGCAGAAGGCGCTCGGACCAGTCACGGAGGCCTCGCTTAACGCTGCAGAGACGTACCAACCCGCTGCGGAACGCATGGCCAAAGAGCAGGAGAAACTCGAACCACTCAGGGGTACTCTCGAACACGTCGCTGCTGTCAACGAAACGGCCGCTGACGCGCTCGCCCCGACTCACAACGCGATGCCCGACCTCGAATCGGTGTTCGAAGCTGCGCAGAAGCTCGACTCGGTGACAGAGAGCCACCTCAACGCGATCGGCGACGCGATCGGGCAGGCTGGAACGCCGACTGGCGGTGCGTCGCGACGGCGGCGACGGTCGGCCACGACGACCACGACGGCCGCGGACCCCTTCGCCACGCCGACGTCGTCGACACCGAGAGTGTTCTCCTCGGTACTCGGCATCCGGGCAAATTACGAGACCGGAGCGATGCTGCTATCATGGTTCGTGGATCTGGTGTGCGGTGGCAGTCCTTGGAAGATGATGGTTCGTTGGGGGCTTGCCGCGCTGCTTATATTTACCCTCGGCCATTTTGTCGCACTCACCACTCTTACCACGATGTTTGCCCTTCAGAAGATGGTCGGATGGTTCATCGAGATAGCTGAAGCAGTCGGCGGCGACTCGGAATAGTCTCGCCGTCAGTCATCGTCGAACTCCTCGGCCTTCTGGATGGCCTTCTCTAACTCGTCTCGGAGGGCTTTCGCCTCATCGACGGTCATGTCGTGAAGATTGCTCTTGGAGGAGAGCATACTCACGCGCCCCTCGGTCGTCGCGTAGAACCACCCATACTCGAACATGTCGAAGTCACTCATCGCGGACCCCCGGCGTCGACCACGTCCCATGGGACGTATTCCATTGCGACGAGCGAGACGACAAGCAAGCAGACGGCCAGCGCCGGCATGGTCAGGAGCAAGAACACGAGTAGCGCCACCGCCATCCCGCCCGTCCCAAGGACGTCCCCGACTTCCGGAGTTGCCCACACGATGAAGGCCGCGTAGGGAACGACCACGACGATGGACACGAGTCCGACCGGATGATGACTCTCAGGAACCAACTCGTCACCGCCGCGATGAGACGGAGGAACTCCACGCCCGCCGCGCCGCGTGGTGCGTCGCTCATCGGCCCATGCGCTCTTTGAACAGTTCTACGTACTCTTCGGGCGGGACGACGCACTCGCAGGGGAGGAACCGTATCCACTCTTCGGTGTTGACCATCTGGCGGTCGGGGGTCGCGGCTTCGTCAGCGGGATTGGCGTCCGGTGTGTCCCCTTGTATCGGCATCCGGTAGACCTCGTTGCCGTTGGTTTCTGTACCGCATCGGGGGCAGTGGGTGAATCGGCGTTCGTCAGTCATGAGGGCCCTCAACCGTTCCTTCTCCCTGTAGGTCGAAGTGTCTTACTCGCCACGGGCCGCCTCCTCGACGGTCGTCGTGTGCATCGGATCGTCGTCGAAGATGCGTTTCTCTTTCTCGTGGTTGTTCGCCTCCTGTTGAGCCAATGTCTTCGCGTGTCCGCGGTTGAACTCCGTCTCCTCAACGCGGTACGTCCAGGAACAGAGCCCGCTCGAACACCTCACCCGGAACACGACCGGCTTCGACGAACAGTCCCGACAGAGCACCTCGCCGAAGCGTTCCATCGCGCACTCTGTCCCGCAGTAGAAGTTCCGCGGGACACTCTTCCCGACTTCCCCAGACTCTTGAGCGGGGAAGAAACTAATGTCGAGATCGGGTCCGAGTCGTGCGACGACACGAGTTTGAGGCTGATGTACTCGCCGCAGGTCTCACACGTCGCCATCGGTGTCCTCCATCCCGAGTAGCTCTTCGAGCCGGTCGAGGGCGTCCTCAACGCCGTTGCCGTCGACGCTCTCGTACGCCTCTCTCGCATCCCGTGTGGCGTCGCGGACGGCGTCAAGGTCGACGTCGGCCGTCTCGTCGGGGCAAACAACCCCACGGAGTTCGCCTAACAGGTCCTGCTGATGTTCTTGCATCACTCGCACGTCCGCAGGGAGTTCGTCTTCGATTCGCCGTCTCGCCCGTGATGTCGCCTGGTACTTTCGGTTATTCCCATGGTCTCCTGCCAACTGTTCACGCTCTGTTTCAGTAAGGAGTGCCCGAGTTTTCGCCATGCCCCGGACTACATCTGTTTGCATTGTAGTATTTGCTAACCTCTCACCCAATGGTAGTTAGCGC
Organism: Halopelagius fulvigenes; assembly: GCF_042662625.1. Lineage (GTDB taxonomy): Archaea > Halobacteriota > Halobacteria > Halobacteriales > Haloferacaceae > Halopelagius > Halopelagius fulvigenes. The sequence continues at coordinate 342,708 of NZ_JBHSXH010000015.1, read as the reverse complement.
ATCTACTAATACTTAGCGCATATCGTAATGTTAGCAAGTGCTCTAACCTTTATGGTGTTAGCAAATGTACTAACATCTGTGAAGCGTGGCTCGCCGATTCGGACTGTCGCAGAATCGGCCGGTGCTGGAGACACCGACCGCGCTTTCGCAGGAAACGAAAGCATGTCTACGAAATACCGCAGTACGGAAGAACGCATCGAACGCATCGACGACGTCCGCGACCTCGACGTCGGGGACGAAGTCCTTTTCGGGGACCGAAGCAAACCGCTCGTCGTCCGCGACGCCGGCTCCCGGCCGTTCGAGACGATGGAGAACGGGGCGGTCGAACAGCACGCCGTGGAAGTCTCCGGCGAGTGGGCGAACGCGAACACATACCTGCTCGTCAACCAACGCCACTTCCGCGAGGGCGAGCGCACTGGCAAAGTGATCCTCGACATGCACCACTCGGTGAGCGTGCGGCGTGTCGGAGGTGACGACTAATGCTCGCCTCTGATCACCCTGAGGCGACGTTTTGTGAGGACTGCCAGCGATACCGCGTTTCGTGCGTCCACCAGGAGGACGACGGCCAATGAGCGCGACCAAGCGCTCCGACGATGCGTGGGTCGGCCATGGCGGCCCCGACCGGTGGTGCGATCTCCTCCGTCCGCAGGACGGTGACGACGACTGCTGGCGACTCGTCGAAACCGGACCGGGCGCGTCCGACGAGGCGTGGCTCGCGACGACCGTCGCCGAGGTGCCCGCCGATTGGGGGAATCCCGACCCGGAGCTGCCGCCGAAGCGTCAGGGAGGAATTCCCGATGAGTAAGAGCGCCCCGACCATGACCGACGACGACCACGACCTCCACCGCAAGCCGCTCCCCGTCAGCGAGACGACGCGTCGAGCGCTCACCGAACCGCTGCGCGTCGAGCGCGACCACCCTAACGCATGGGGCGACCACGAGGTCGTCGTGATCAACGAGGTCGACGACGAGGTACGTGAACATGTCGTCAATCTCGACGCGCTGCAGTGCGACTGTGGCGACTTCGTCTATCGGAAGCGTGACGAAGGGAAGCGCTGCAAGCACCTGATCCGTGCGCTCCTCGTCGAGCGCTACGTCGAACTCCCGTGGTGGGTGTCGGTCGAGCAGGTGGCCAATGGTCTGCAGGCCGACCTTGGGGTGACGGACGATGAGTGAGCGCGACGGGCCGACGGTCATCCGCAACGGGAAGAAGCTCATCGTCGAGTACGACGTCCGCGACGCTCCACGGCGGCGCGTCGTCTACGAACCGCGGGAGGAGGTCGCCGACGCCGACCCGTACCCGTGGCGGCGCGTCGAGCAGGTGTACGATCCGGTCGTCGAGGACTGGATGACGCGCGGTCAAGAGTCGGTGACGGCGCCGGCGACGCTCGAATGTGACGCCGACATGGCGGTGCCGATATGAGCATCCGCGTCCGCTTCGATCAGGTCGACGGCCTGCCCATCGAGCGGATGGTGACGATGGACTCGCTGCCTGCATACGACCTGCCCGCCGGTATCGGGGCCGGGTACAGGTGCTGGCAGTGCGAGCAGTCGGACGAGGAAATCGCCGAAATCGACCACTTAGATCACTGCCCGCTCACAGAGAAATTCGACTACGAGGCCCACGAGCCCAGTACCGACGTGTTCCGTGAGGCGATCAAGGCGGACCACGAGTTCGTGATCCTCCAAGCTGGCGAGGTGAACAAGGCACACGGCTATATCCAAGGGACGGTCGTCCACTTCTGGTGCTGTGAGTGCTTCGCTGGTGACGAGACATTATCTCAGATTGAACATTCGGAAGTTTGCTCCTTGGCCCGGCACAATCTCGGCATCGAGAAGGGGCGTGCGACCGATGGCGGGCGACGGCACGTCCGTACCGACGGCGGGTGCAAAGACTGACCTCGCCTCAGCCAACCCCGGACTCCTTTTCAGATATTTTCGTTGAGGACGACCGTGTGGTCGGTCACCGCGGGCGCGTACTGCCGCAGGTAGGTGTGTTCGAATTTCCACGTCTCGCCCGCGGGGAGGCCGTCGATATTCGAGAACTCGGTGTTGACGACCACGCCATCGCCGGCGTAAAATTTGGTGATGGCTTCGAGATAGCTAATTTCGCGGTCGCTCCCGTTCTCGACGATACCCGTCGAAACGACCTTGTCGGTGTCGCCACCCGAGAGGCTGCTCTCAGCGACAGTAACACCATCGCGAACGGCCGGCGGATCTTTCGAGAATTTGCCTTCGGCCTCGACGTGGTCGGCGTTTTTGGCGTCGCCGCCAAACAGTGGGATGAACGCCCGCCACGTCTCCCCCGGGCCGAGCGTTGCGAGATACCCGGTTTCGGTGCTGAGAATGTTGTCGTCGGCATCGTAGAAGCGGACGTCGACCTGGAGTTGGCCCGACGGAGCGTCGCCCTTGTTCGTGAGTTCGGCCTCGGCCCACGCCTTCGTGGTGTAATCGCCCTCTTTGACCTGTAGCGTCGCCTCCTTCGTCGCAGTGACCGCGGCCTCGCCGGTCGGAGTCGCGGTCTCGGTCGCTGTCTCCGTTTCGGTCTTGCTCGGCGTCGAGGACGTCGTCGCAGCGGCGGTCGTTTGCTCGCCACCACCGCCAGTCGTGGTCGTCTCACTTGCGTCACCGCTACAGCCGGCGATTCCAGTTAGTAGTCCAGTTCCGGTGAGTGTTAAGAATGTACGTCGGTCCATGGAACGAACCACTCGGGCGCACCGTCGTAAGTGTTAGCCCCTCGGCACGATTAGGACGCGTGCAAGAAGATCTTATGACGTGCTAACACCGCACAGACGACTCACCGGGCTGTAAATACCTGCTCAGTGATCCAGGTTCATATGACAGGTCACCACATTAACGTCTGTGACTATCACATATGAACCGCTATCGCAATTCCAGTCCGTCAGTTATTAGACGTTATTGGCCCCAGAACCGTAGATTAGTGATTCAGGGCTTGAACTGTCCGAACGAGTTCTACTTTCGCCGTTTCTTTCACTTTCACTCCAGGGGTACGGCAGACATTCATTATCGCAGGGATTGACTAGTTGGCTCGTACCAATGTCACTTCTCAGTCTCGCCGGGCAGCGGGCCCGTTGGGTCCGTGAGGTCGGCGACGGGCTCAAGGCTGCGGGCGTCGAGGCGGCCATCGAGGTACGCCTCGCCTGCCTCGGTGAGCCCGTACAACCCCTTGTCGAGCTTGTAGACCAGCCCGCGTTCGGCGAGTTTTCCGAGTCGGTTGCTCATGTGCTGGCGCGACTTGTCCAGCCGGGGTTGCTCTCCATCGCGCGACAGCGCCAGCGGCGTCATGTTCCCTTCCGCCCGCATGTACTCGAGAATGCGCTCATCGGTTCCGGGCGTCATCCACGCCCCCGGCTTACGAACCATTTCGTGTGGCTATCCACCCGAGGTAGGCATAGTGGCAACGGTATAGACAGTCCTATGAGACGACGTACTGCTGGACAGTACATCATATCGTATCATAATACATCGAATGGTGTAAGCGTTCATTGTCGTATTGACACGAGACGATGCGGGAAAGGTATAAGTAGGTGACATGCAGATGAATCTGTGTCGGGGAGGTCGGAAATACTTCGATCCCGACTGCTCTATGCCATCCATATCCTCCGCGGTCGCAGCCAGTTACGCGGCGTCAGATCGTGGTCTCACGTGGATGCACGGGACGTCGGTACTCGATGGGGCATCCACCGACGGCTCCGTGAGGGATCATAAGAAGAGGATCAGTTCGCCGCGAGATAAGGGGCACTCCGGCGAGGATCAGAGGCACCTCTCACTCGTCGGTGACGTAGACGAACGCGGGGGCGTCCTCGGGACCGAGCGGCTCGTCCCGTTCGGGCAACTCCGAGGCGTCGACCTCCTCGTCGAGCCACGCCAAGCCGATCTCAGAGATATAATAGAGGCCACGCGCGATGCGGCCGGTCATCCCATACTTCGCGAGCGTGGGCAAGCGGTTGCCGACGTGACTTTGGGACAGATCCCCCTCGCTGAGGACTCCGACAGCCGTTGGCGTGAGATTCCCGTACTCCCGCAGCAGCTCCAAGATGCTGTCGTCAGCGGGGCGGGTCATCCACTCAGCCCCCTTACGCATGTCTGACCCATCTGTGACTACGCTCATAGTAGTTCTGATTACACATCAGTACAGGATGGGGAGTATTAGATGTGACGCCTACAATACTGTGTGTAGTCCCCACCTCACCACGGTGGTGACTAGTTGTCAGTAAGCTATATGTAGAGGGAGCGATATAGTCAATCTGTCCCATCATCGTTCGGAAGAACCGGCGTGTTGGCGCACGCCGGATGGGCCGATCCCCTACCCTGGGGATTCGTGACACCGTGTCGGTGCCGTGAACGAACTCGGACGAGATGTCCGAGGATCCAATCGAGGATCGTATCGGGGACCGTACCCATGACAGCAGACACCCACCGGGGCAATAATGATTGTCCCAACGATACGGGAGGAACTGAAGCGCAAGAAAAGCTGCGGCCGACTGAGCTGCGCGATTTTCAGCAGAACATACTAACGATACTCGCCGACGGCCCCCAGCACGGCCTCGGGGTCAAAGCCGACCTCGAAGACTATTATGGCGAAGACGTAAACCACGGCCGGCTATATCCGAACCTCGACGAACTCGTCGAGGGCGGGTTCATCAGCAAGTCGGAACTCGACAAGCGGACGAACGAGTACGAACTGACTGAGAAGGGGCGTTCGACGATCGACGCGAAGCTTCGTTGGATGGCTAAGAAGCGCGGCGTCTCCATCCCCGTATTAGAGGGAGCCGGCGAATGAGCGCCGACGTGCTCCACTTCCTCGCGGACCTGATGGTCGCTGCCGACGAGTGGGCCGACGGCCACATGCCCACCGCCGTCGCGCTGCTCGCCGAAGACGCCGGTGTCGATGCGGACCTCGTCCGCGACGCCGCCGAACTCGCCGAGATTCGACTCCGGTCCGGCGACATCGAGCCTGCCATCGCCCACGGGAGTGAGATGTGATGGCGGTTACCCTCTCCTGCCGGAACGACGGCGCGACGATGACTAAGCGACGGGCGGGCGGCTTCGTCTGCCCCGACTGCGGGCAAGTCGCTGGCGTCCGCGTCACCGTCGGAGGTGACGCCTGATGTCGCGAGTCGGTTACCACGATGGCCTTTCTGCAATCGCAGGCGTCGGTATCGTCGGTGTCGCCGTCGGCCTCTTCGGCACGTTTTTCGGATACGATACGATGCTCATCGCCCTCGTAGGACTGGCGATGTTCTGCCTCTCGTTCATCGCGATGGGGTTCATGCCTAAACGAGAGTTGGAGACCGACGAGTGGGTGGTGAGCGAGTGATGTCCACGGTCGATAAGCGAGACTCTGGCGGGTGGCCCACTGCGCCGGGCGCGTCGCCCGGACATGAAGAGGCCGCCGTCAGCCATCGCGCCGCCGAAGGCATCGGCTCCCCGTGGGAGTCGCCGGCCACGCTTCCGTTGGCCTGCGTTCCCGTGACGGGCGGCCGTGCCGGCGAGGACTATCACGTCGTCGAGTCTGCGACCGGTCGTTCGTGGATCGATTCGGGGGCCATCGACCCCGACGAGACGGAGAAGGGACTCGCCAGCGAAGACGACCTCGTCGACCTCGGGGGGTGGCGGTGATGAGCATCGAGACGCCGACCGCCGGAGTGACGCCCACGCTCGCGAAGGTCGAAGAGACGTTCAGCGATGGCGCGGTCGACCAGCTCGTCGTCCGCATCGACGGCGACGACGATCACGCGGTCGTCCTGACGGCGTCAGGCACGTCCGGGGGCGAGGGCGTCCGGCTTGCGCGCATCGCGCCCGTAGGGACGACGTCGCTCTCGCGAGAGATGTTCCCCCTCGTCGTCGAGGGCATCGCCGAACTGCGTGACCGCGTGGATGGTCTCGACCTCGGAGCGTTCGCCACGGTCATCGACGACGGTGCCGACGCAGTCGAGTCCCCCGATATCCAGACCGACGAGCGTGAGGAGGACGACTCGGAGGCCAGTGCCGAAGACGACGCCGACCGGTACGACGCCGACGACGCCGACGACAGCGAGTCCAAAGTCTGGTGCGGCATCTGCGGCAAGGGCCCCTACCAGAGCCTCAACATTCACCACGGGCAGATGCACCCCGACGACGAGCCCATTCCGCTCGATCACGAGCCCGACGCCCCGCTTGATCAGAGCCCGGAGGCGTCGAACGACGCAGACATTCCCGAGTGGTGCGACGGACACCCGAGCCAAATTGTCGCTGACGCGACGACGCCGCGTACGCTCGCGGAAGTGCTCAATGAGGTCGAGGCCCAGGAGACGGCGCTCGATGTCCACCGACGTATCGGCATGAACTCGCTCATGACGACGAAGGACCTCCTCGGGAAGTTGGGGCTGCTGCAGTCGAACGAGACGCTCGTCGAGGACGACGTGCTCGAAGAGCGCATCGCCGCCCTTCGGGAGGTGGCCGACTGATGCACGCGTGCATTCTCGGTCTCACCGACGGCCCGGCGGAGACGACCACCATCGACTCCCGGCTCGACAGCGGCTTTCCCGCCATCGATGCCGAGTCGACGGCCTACCTCGACGGCGCGGAAGTGTACCACGGCACCTGCGCGAACACCATCGATACGCAGACGACCGACGTCTGGGTTGACGACGAGACCGGCATCTCGACCGAGAAGGTCGACGGGCTCCGCGAGGTGGCGTGCGACTTCTATGCCGACCTCGATGCGGGCTTCGTCGGCGTCGACTCCTCAGACGGCGAGTGGCTGTTCGACTACCTCGGTGCGCGTGCGGGCGTCTGGATCGACCGCGCCGTCCTCGACTTGGATGCGTGGGCGAGCGACCTGCGCGACGACGACACCGCCGAGGCGTGGCACGTCGGGGCGAGCGACAAGACCGACCCCGATAACCCGCGCATCAGTATCGACTACCACGCCGACGCCCACCTCAGCCAGACCGACGGGCGTGAGACGTCGCAACTCGGCTTCCGCTACTCGTGGAACGGGACGAGCGTCCGCGGGACGGCCGCGGCCTCGGGCTACGTCGCCGTGTTCACGACGATGGCGACGCCGACGTTCGCGAAGTGGCTTCGTGAGGAACTGCTGGAGTACGCGTCGCTCCCCGACTCCGACCAGACGTTCCTCACCGAGACCGGCAGCGACGAGGAATTTGAGGTGAGTGCCGAATGAGCGCTGAAGAATGGCGTGAGGAACTCAAACAACTCGTCGACCGGCACACAAACGTCGATCCCAACGAGATCCGCAAGGGCGCGACGTACCTCGAAAACGTCGCAGAAGTCCGCGAAAAGCAGGGAGGGGGAGACCTATGGCCCTGATGACGCGGTTCCACCGGCAGGTGGCGAGACTCCACCGCCGGATTCGGACGTGCCCGTTCTGGTTCCTCGCCATCTGGATCGCCGCGATCATCTTCGAGGTCGGCGTGCTCGTCGGGTACGCCATCGGGGTGGTCCTATGAGCCGACCGGTCACTGGCAAGGGCGAGGTGCGTGCCTGTCCCGAGTGTAACGAGACGCAGGTTCGCCGCCGGCCGGGTGGGATCTCGTCGGACCCGCCCAGTGAGGCCGAGGCGTACTACTGTGACCGCTGTCAGGCCACCTTCCGCGAACCAAAGATTCGCCCCATCCAAGAGGGCCCGGTTCGGTACGGCCTCGCGCGAAAGCTCGCCGACGCCGATCCCGACGACGTGGGAGGGTCAGCATGACGACGCTACCCGCGAACCCCTCGCGCGACAACAGCGCCCGGAGCGACTGGACGCCAGCAGAGACGGATCAGAAGTTCCCATCACACCTCATCCCCGTCGAGCACCCGAACCACGATGCGGTCTGTGTAGACTGCAACTACTGGATCACGGTCGACGGTGACGGCGTCGAGTACGGGCACGCCCGCGCGTGGAACAAGAGCCCGCACACGGACGGGACGCGCGAGGACTGCCCGAACCGATCGACCGAGAAGGTCGATCCTCGGAGGAAACGATGAGTTCGAGTGACGCTCCCAACGCGGGCGAGTACACGGACTCGACTGACGAAGCGCTGCGTGCACTCGTCAAGAAGTACGAAGGCGAGGAAATCGGTGAACTCGCCCAGTCCGTCCTCGACGGGAGGACCGACGATGAGTGAGACAGAGACCAGCGAGATTCAGCGGTTCAAGGAACGCGGCTACTTCACCTGTCCCGGTTGTGACGAGGAACTCGACTGGGACACGAAAGTAGCCCCGCTTAAAGACGGAGAGCCGTACCACACCGAGTGCGTCGAAAACGCCGACGCTGTCGCTCGAATCATCTACTGTAGCGACACCCACGGAAACTCGTGGCACCGCCTCGGTGACGACGTCGTACTCTCGGAGGTGTCGTAAGTTGGAGACTGCGATGTCCGCGACTACGACCCCCGCTCTTCGTATCGCGGCAGACGATTCACGACCCGTCGACGGCGTGCTGCGGGTTCTCGTCGATGGCGTCGAGCAGCGTCCGCAGCTGCTGGCGCGTCTCCGCGTCGGTCGCCTTCACGAGTTCGTCGACGACGACGTCGCGTTTGGCGTCCACCTCTTCGCGTCGCTCGGGCGTCGCGGGCTCGCCGCACCGCGGGCAGAACTCGTGGTGCGGGGCGAGCGTCTCGTGGCAGTTTCCGCAGGGGTGTCGCTCCCGACTCGGGCCGTCGCGGTCCTCGGGATCGATGACGCCCGCCTGCGCGAAGATGTCCGAGTTGTGCTGTTCGCTCGCGATGTGCTCGTACGTCTCCCACATGTCCGTGTCGATGGTCCAGTGGACGCGGTGCTCGATCTGGCTTCTCGTATAGCCTTCGCGAGCCATCCGCGTCACCGCAGAGTGTCGGAAGTTGTGGGGGTTGACGGGCTTGTCGACGCCGCCGTGTTCGGCCGCTCGACGGAGTTGCCGGCGGATCGTGTTCGGCGAGACGGCGCCGTCGTCCTCACGCCACGTCCGTCTGGTTTCGCTCAACTTGTGGAAGAAGGCCGCTTCGTCGACATCCGGTCGGGGGTGCGTGTTCCGGAGATACGTCCGCAGGCTCGCCTTCGAGTCGATGAGCGGGTACTCGGTGATCGGCGCACCCTTCAGGCCTCTCGCTTCGTCGTTCGGGGTGTAGGTAGCCTGCTCGGTATCCAGGTCGACGTCGCCGACGCGGAGCGACCCCATGAGCGAGAGGCGCGCGCCTGTGTCCGCGAGGAACTCGATGACGGCGATATCGCGGAGGTTCTGCGCTCCCTCGGTGAGTTTGCGGATGTCCTCCTGCGTGAGCATGTCGTCGGCGCTGATGGTCTTACTGTCGGGTTTGACGAGTTCGTAGTCGTCGGCCCAGTCGAGGCCGTCGAGGTCGCTGTTGACGAACTGGAGGAAGCGCCGGATGACGAACTGGCGCTGTTTGACGGTGAAGTCCGAGAGGCCGTCACCGCCCTGCCGTTCGTGGCGCATCTCGAACTTGTAGGCGTCCATGCGGTCCTCGGTCAGTTCGACGAGCGGGCAGTCGAGTCTCTTCGAGGCGATGCGCAACTGGCGGAGATACTCGCCCATCGTACCCTCGGTGACGTTGCCGTCGAGGCTGTTCAGCCAGCGCTTGACGTGCGGCCGATCGGCGTCGGTGTGGTGGTCGAGTTTGTCGAGTTCCTTCCGGAACTTCCGTCCGTACCCAGCGTAGTCGGTGAGCGACCCCATAACAGGTCAGACATGATGAGTATTGGTAAAACCCAGTGTAAGAAATACTCTTTATGCCCGGTTCGGTCGCCTACGAGGCGACAGTTCGACGGGACGGGCGCGAACGCACGCCGCCGGGCCGGCGAGACCGAGTAGCGCGGTCACTCCGCGTCCTTCAGTTCCGTGCCGAACACCATCCCGGCGTCGGCGTCCGCCGCCTCCTCCCCGGTCGCTTCGCCGTCGCGTCGGTCCCCGTCGATAATCTCCGCGTCGTCCGCCGTCGCCGTCGAACCGTCCGGGAGCCGAGACTCCTCGCCGCCGTCGTCGCCGTCGTCGGTGAGTATCTCCGCGCCGTCGGCGGGCGCGTCGGGCGACGCCTCCGCCGGGAACTCGCTGTTGTCGTCGTCGAGGAGGGACTGCATCCGTTCGCTGGCCCGCCGGGACGCCTCCGAGAGAGGGTCGTGCGTCTCCTCGTCGCCGCGCGGCCGTTCGGCGAGAGGGTCGGCGGGGGGCCCGTCGGCGGTGACGTCCCCGTTCACGCTCCCGGCGGACGGGCGGTCGGCGGACGGGGGTCGTTCGTCGAGTTCGCGGACCTCCCGTTCGCCCGTCGGGTCGACGACTTTCCGGACGGAGTCGGCCGCCCCGGACCCGCCGCGTTCGGCGAGGGCGCGGGAGACGGCGTCTTCGACGTTCTCCTCTATCTGGTCCGACGCAACGTCCATCGTGTCGGCGACGGCGTGTTGCACCGCCAGCGACACCGTCTCGCGCAGGTCGTCGGGGTCGATTCCGTCGTCCCCGCCCCGCGCGTCCTCGACTTCGACGGCGACGAGGTCGGCGGTGGCGGCGAGGCGGGCGGCGGTTCGGCCGAACGCGGCGACGAGGAGGCCGACGCCGACGAGGAGGGCGGTCGGAACGACGCGGCCCGAGGCGGCCAGGGCGGTCGGGGAGAGGGTTCCGCCTCCTCGGAGTCCGAACCAGAGGCCGACACCGGCGAGACCCACGCCGACGGCCGTCGGGACGAACGCACGGAGGTGGTACCGGGCGGCACTTCGGACAGCGTCTCGCGGGCGCATATGCGGCGCATCACCGTTCCTGATAATAAATCCCCCAGACGTGTTAGAAGGTCAGAAAAATAGTATATCCGACCGGATGGCGACGGGCGGCGAACGGAGAGCGGTGAACGGAGAACGGCGAAAAGAGAACGGCGGAAGCGGACGACGCAGAGGGCGAAAATCGGCGCGGTGCCTCAGTCTTCGCCCGACTCGTAGTGGTCGCCCGCGGCCTCGGGGATGCGGGTCCGACCGACGAGTGCGAGGACGATGATGACCGTCACGTACGGGATGGTCCGCACGAGGGGTTGCGGGATCGCGAACACGTCGCGCGCCTGCAGCGTCAGTTGAAGCGCGTCCAGTCCGGCGAACAGCATCGTCGAGAGCATCGCGCCGATGGGGTTGTAGTTGCCGAACAGGTAGGCGACGATGGCGATGAACCCCTTGCCGTTGACCATCGTCGGGCCGTTACCCGTGAACTGTCCGATGCTGAGCGACAGCGCCGCCCCGCCGATGCCGGCGAGGACGCCCGAGAGGATGGCCGCGGCGTAGCGGACGCGTTGCACGTCCACGCCCGCGGTGTCCAGCGCCTTCGGGTTCTCGCCGCTGGCGCGGACCCACCGACCGAACGCGGTCCGGTTGAGCGTCCACCACGAGGCGACGACGGCGACGAACATCAGGTAGACGAACGGCGTCGCGTCGAAGAGCGCGGCGAACGCGCCGAACTTCGGGTTCGAGAGGAACGGAACCGTAACCGTCCCCACCGTCGGAACGCTCGTGGTGTTCGGCCCGCCGTACACCACCTGCGACGCGAAGGGGGCCAACCCGAGCGCGATGAGCCAGATGGCGAGGCCGGCGATGATCTGGTCGGCGCGAAACTCGATGCAGACGACGGCGAACACCGCGGCCAGCAGGGTGCTGGCGACGACGCCCGCGGCGACGCCGAGCCACGTGCTCCCGGTCACGTCGGCGAAGTAGACGCCGCCGAACGCGGAGATGATGAGCAGCCCTTCGAGTCCGATGTTGATGACGCCGCTCTTCTCGGCGAAGATACCGCCGAGGGCGGCGAACGCGATGGGAACCGACAGCCGGAGCGTCGCGGACATCGTGCTCTTCGCGGTCATGATGGAGAGCAACTGCCCGGCGCCCGACGACGGGAACAGGACGCCGAGGACGGCGACGGCCGCGAGGGCGAAGAGCGCGACGCCGGCGACGAGTCGCCGCGAGTCGATGCCCCTCGTCAGGCCGGAACGGAGGTTGGCCTCACTCATCGGCCTCACCTCCCACGCCGCCGTCGGTGACCGGACGACCGGTCGCCTCGTCTTCGAACGTCCAGACGCGTCTGCCGATGAGGCGGAAGAACTCGGGCATGGCGACGAAGAGGATGATGAGGCCCCGGAGGACGCCGACGAGTTGCGGCGGCACGTCCGTGGCTACGTCCACGACGATGGACCCGCTCTTGAGGACGCCGAACAGCAGCGCCGCCAAGCCGACGCCCAGGGGGTTGTTCCCCGCGAGGATGGAGACGGTGATGCCGTCGAACCCGTACGCGGGGACGCCCGTCTGGAAGTTACCCAGCACCATCAGGACGTATATCGAGCCGCCGATGCCGGCGAGCGCTCCGGAGAACGTCATGCTCGCGACGACGGTTCGGGCGGCGTCGACGCCGCCGTACTCGGCGGCCTCCGACTGCAGACCGCTCGTCCGGAGGTCGTACCCGAACGACGTGCGTTCGAGGATCAGGTAGACGGCCACGAGGAGGGCGACGGCGAGGCCGAACGCGACGAGCGAGAAGTCGTTGCGGGGGTTGAACACCAGCGTCGGGAACAGCGCTTGGTCCGGGACCGGCACCGTCTGAGTCGCGAAGCTCTCGGGGTCCTTGAAGTGACTCTGCACGAGGTACAGCGCGATCGAGGTGGCGACGAAGTTGAGCATGATGGTCGTGATGACCTCGTTCGCGTCGGCGTACGCCTTCAGCGCGCCCGGTATCGCGCCGTAGATGCCGCCGGCGACGGCCCCGAGGAGGAGGCCGAACGGCAGGAGGACGAACGCGCCGACGCCGGCCGGTATCGTCGCCGCGACGGCGGGAATCGCCACCGCGGTCACCAGACCGCCGACGACGAGCTGCCCCTGCGTCCCGATGTTGAAGATGCCGGCGCGGAAGGCGACGGCGACGGCGACGCCGGTGAACATCAGTATCGTCGTCTCCGAGAGCGTCGTGGCGAACTGCCCGTTGAGCGGGTTCGCCGAGAAGTTGCCGAACGCGCCGAGGAACAGGCGGTCGTAGATGAGGAACGGGTCGTAACAGAACCCGACGCCGAAGTACGTCGCGGCGGCGGCCCCGCACGTCGTCATCCGCCCCGCCGCGAGGATGAGGACGAACCCGACGGCGACGGAGAGCAGCAACGCCGCACCGCTGATGAGAAACCGCTCGAACGCCGACGCGCCGACGAGTCGTTCGACGCCGTCTTTGACGCTCATCGACGCTCACCCGCGGGTTCCGCGGCGTCCGTTCGACGCGACGACTCGTAGGAGTCGGGGTACTCCCCCGCCATGAGGAGGCCGAGCTCCTCCTCGGTCACCGCCGCCGGGTCCACCACGTCCATTATCTCGCCCTCGTACATGACCGCGAGGCGGTCCGAGAGGCCCTGTACCTCCTCTAACTTCGAGGATATCAGGAGCACTCCCTTCCCCTCCCGCCGGAGGTCGAGCAGTCGTTCGTGGATGAACTCGGTCGAACCGATGTCCACGCCGCGCGTCGGATGCGTCGCGACGACGAGCGACGGGTCGCGTTCGAACTCGCGGCCGACGATGAACTTCTGTTGGTTCCCGCCGGAGAAGGAGACGGCGTCGGCGTCGGCGTTCGGCGGGCGAACGTCGTACTTCCGGATGATGTCCTCGGCGTGCGACCGGGACGTGTCCCAGTCGATTCGACCCTCGGAGGCGAACGGTTCGGCGTGCTGGCTCCCGAGGATGCCGTTCTCCACGAGGTCGAACTCCATCACCAGTCCGCGCTCTTGGCGGTCCTCCGGGATGTAGGCCATCCCCTCCCGGATGCGCTTTCGGCGCGACCACCCGTCGATGCGTTCGCCCTCGAAGGAGACGGTGCCGGACTCCTGCGTCCGCAGGCCGGTGATGGCCTCGACGAGTTCGGCCTGCCCGTTGCCGTCCACGCCCGCGATTCCGAACACCTCGCCGGAGCGAACCTCGAACGACACGTCCCCGACGACTTCCACGTCGCGTTCGTCCTCGACCGACAGGTCGCGGACCGAGAGGACGGAGTCGCCGGCGTCCATCGCCGGTTTGTCCACCTCCATCAGCACTTCCCGCCCGACCATCAGTTCCGCGAGTTCCTCCCGCGTCGTCTCGTCGGTGGCGACGGTGCCGACGTTCTTCCCGTCGCGGAGGACGGTCACCTCGTCGGCCGCCTCCAGCACCTCGCCGAGCTTGTGCGAGATGAAGATAATCGTCTTCCCCTGCGCGGTGAGTTCTTCGAGGACGGCGAACAGTTCCTCCACCTCCTGCGGGGTCAGGACGGCGGTCGGTTCGTCGAGGATGAGAACGTCCGCGCCGCGGTAGATGGCCTTCAGAATCTCGACGCGTTGTTGCGCGCCGACGGAGATGTCTTCGATTCGGGCGTCGGGGTCCACGTCGAACCCGTACCGTTCCGACAGTTCGGCGACTTCCTCCCGGGCCGTCTCGCGGTCGATGGCCAACCCGCCCCACTTCCGCGGTTCGTTGCCGAGCGTGATGTTCTCGGTGACGGTCATCGGGTCGACCAGCATGAAGTGCTGGTGGATCATCCCGATGCCGGCGTCGATGGCGTCTCGCGGCGAGTCGAACGAGCGCGGCGTCCCGTCGATGTAGACGGTTCCCTCGGTCGGTTCGTACAGCCCGTAGAGGACGTTCATCAATGTCGTCTTCCCGGCCCCGTTCTCACCGAGAAGCGCATGCACCGTCCCACCCTCGACGGACATGTCTACGTCGTCGTTCGCGATGACCCCCGGGAACCGCTTCGTTATCCCGGCGAGTCGAACGGCTGTTGACATTGTGGGTAAATGATTGAGGAATAGTTTAGTTCCGCCGATTCGACGTTAGACTTCGGACGGGTCCGTCGGCACGGAGATGGAACCGCCGATTATCTTCTCGCGGACGGAACTGACCGAGTCCTTCACGTCGGACGGAATCTCCGAGCCGATGGCGTCGCCGTACACGAGGGCGACGCCCTCTTGCTTCAGACCGAGCGTGACCGTGGAACCGCCCTCGAAGTTGCCCTTGACGACCGACTTCACGGCGTTGTACACCGCGGTGTCGACGCGCTTGACCATGCTCCCGAGGATGACGCTCGCGAAGGAGGGCTTCGTGAGCGACTGGTCGCGGTCCACGCCGATGGCGAACGCGCCCTGCTCTTTGGCGGCTTGGAAGACGCCGGTGCCGGTGTTCCCCGCGGCGTGGTAGACGATGTCCGCACCGCTGTTGTACATCGACAGCGCCGCCTCCTTCCCCGCGGAGGGGTCGTTGAAGCTGCCCACGTACGTGGACTGGACGTTGACCGAGTCGTCGGCGTTCTTGACGCCGGCCTTGTACCCGGCCTCGAACTTGGCGATGAGGCCGCTCTCGACGCCGCCGACGAAGCCGACCGTCTTCTGGTCGGGGTTCGTCGCGCCGTCGCCCGCGCTGAACTCCTGCGTCGTCAGCAGACCGGCCATCTGACCGGCGAGGAACGAGCCTTGGTGCTCCTTGAACACGTAGCTCGCGACGTTGTCGGCGTCGACGGTGCTGTCGACGATCATGAACTGCTGGTCCGGGTACTGCGGTGCGGTCTGCGAGAGTGCGTCCGCCTGCAGGAACCCGATGCAGGAGACGAGGTCGTAGTTCGGACTCGTCGAACTGGCGAACTGCTGCTGGAAGTTCTGGAACTGGGACACCTCGTCCGGTTGCGCCTCGTTGTACGCGACGTTGAACTCGTCTGCGGCCTGCTGGATGCCCTGCTGGGCCTGGTCGTTGAACGACCCGTCGCCGAGGCCGCCGGTCGCGTACACGACGCCGACGTGCGCCTCCGGTTCGGAGGACCCCGTCGTCTGTTCGGTCGCCGAGGAGTCGCCCTCTCCCGAGGACCCCGTCGTCTCGGACTCGCCGCTAGTTCCCTCTCCACTCGGTCCGCCGGTGCAACCTGCGAGGCCCACTGCGCCCGCGAGGCCGGTCGCCTTGATGAATTTCCGTCTATCCATGAGTGTGGTCACCTATTGAGGATAGGTCTCAGAGATGCGCATAAATGCTCCGCTTCTTCGCTGACCGATATGTTCGAAAAATTCGCGGTTTCTCGACGTACGACCGATTATCTCGCGACCGGACGCCCGTCCGTCGATTCGGTCTCGCTCTCCGTTCGTCGGGTCGCCCCTCAGGACGCCGACTCGACGGCGTCCTCGACGGCGTCGGTGGCCGCCTCGACCAGGGCGTCCACGTCGTCCGCCTCGGCGTACACCCTGACGTACGGTTCGGTCCCGGAGGGCCGGACGAGTATCCACGAGTTGTCCGGACGTTCGACCCTGACGCCGTAGTCTGTGTTCACCGACGCGTCGGGGAACGCCTCCGGGAGCGTCGATTCGAGCGTCCGCATCGTCTCCTCCTTCGCTGCG
This sequence comes from Halopelagius fulvigenes, assembly GCF_042662625.1. GTDB lineage: Archaea > Halobacteriota > Halobacteria > Halobacteriales > Haloferacaceae > Halopelagius > Halopelagius fulvigenes. The sequence continues at coordinate 326,360 of NZ_JBHSXH010000015.1, read as the reverse complement.
TCCGGGCAGGCGACGCTCACCTTCCGGTAGGGGCGTTCCGTCACGGGTTCGCGGAGGCCGTCGAGGCCGGACTCGGCGACGAGTCGGGCGAACACCGCCGCCGACGCGACGCCGTCTATCCACCCGCCGAACGCGGTGTGGACGTGCTTCCACGGTTCCGCGGCGAACACCACGTCGCCGCCCCCTTCTCTGGCCGCGGCGATGCCCTCGTGGAGTGCGCCGAGGCGGACGCGTTCGACCCGTCCGCCCGCCGCCGACACCCGTTCGTCGATGCGGCCCGAGGCGTTGGGCGTCGTCACGACCACGGGGTCGTCCGCGTCGCCGGAACGGACGTAGTGTTCCGCGAGGATGGCGACCACGGTGTCCTCGTGGACCACGTCGCCGTCGGGGCCGACGACGACGATGCGGTCGGAGTCGCCGTCGTGTCCGATGCCGAAGTCGCACTCGGAGTCGGCGACGAACGCCCGGAGGTCCCGAAGCGTCTCGGGCGTCGGTTTCGACTCCCGGCCGGGGAAGTGGCCGTCCACCTGCCCGTTGAGGGTCACGACGTGCGCGCCGAGTTCGTCGAGGACGCGCGGCGTCGCGTGCGCGGAGACGCCGTTGCCGCAGTCCACGGCGATTCGGAGGCCCTCGCAGGACGCGCCGTACGCCCGCGCGTACGAGGCGACGGCCTCGCGGTACTCGGGCAGTAACTCCATCGAGTAGGCGTCGCCCCACTCGTCCCACGCGGCGGGGGAGGTGCCCGCCTCCACGCGTTCCTCGACGGCGCGTTCGAGCGTCCTGTCGTACTCCTCGCCGTCCACGAACAGTTTGATGCCGTTGTCCGTCGGCGGGTTGTGCGAGGCGGTGAGCATCACGCCGTGCCGTCCCTGCGAGGCGTACGCGAGGGCCGGCGTGGGGACGACGCCGACTCTGAGCACGTTTGCGCCGGCGGACTCCAGCCCCGACTCCACCGCCGCGGCGAGGCCCGCCCCCGTCGTTCGCCCGTCGCGCCCCACGACCACGTCCGGCCGTCCGCCGGACTCCACGACGTCGAGGCCCACGGCGCGACCCACGGCGAGTACGAGTTCCGGGGTCACCCGGGACGTGACGTCGCCGCGGATACCCGCGGTTCCGAAGAGTTCCATACGAGAGAGTTGGACGGCCCCCACTTAGATTCCTCCAATTCCGGCGCGGCGTCCCGGCCGGCTCCGAGTCACCGCGTCGCGTCCGGCGGTTTCTCCTCCTCGCGCCCCGCGGTTTTCCCGGCGATATTTCCGGCGGGAACGCGTACGCCGACGTATGAGTTCCACAGACGACCGCGTGCGCGCGCACGTCTTCGTCTCCGGGACGGTACAGGGCGTCTACTACCGGGCGAGCACACGCGACGCCGCCAGAGAACGCGACGTGGACGGGTGGGTCCACAACCGCGACGACGGCCGCGTCGAGGCCGTCTTCGAGGGGCCGCGCCCGGCCGTCGAGGAGATGGTCGAGTGGTGTCACACCGGAAGTAGCGCCGCCGAGGTGGAGGACGTAGACGCCACCTACGACGACCCCGAGGGCGAGGAGGGCTTCGAGATTCGCTGGTGAGTCGGAGTCGAAGTCGGACGCGCGTCCGACACCGACGCGTCGGCTGACACGTACGAGAAGGGCTAAGTCACCGGAATCTACAGGTTCCGGTATGCCTCGCACCTCACAGTTCGAGACGGACCGCGCCGGCCTCGGCGTGTTGACCTACTTCTACGGGTTCGTGACGACCGTCGGCCTCGCGGCGACAGTCGCCACGGGGTTCCTCCTCGTCCGCGGACCGTTCCTCGGTCAGAAGCTGCTCGACCCCGTCCCGATGCTCGTCGCCCTCTGCGGGTTCGTCGTCGGCATCGTCGTCCTGACGTGGGGGGCGACGCGCGCCGTCGGCGTCGGGTCGTAAGCGACGGGCGGCGTCCGACCCGCGAGGAGGCCGTCAGCGTTCGACCAGCGTTCCCTCGATGATGCGAGAGAGCATGTCGGCCATCGCCGTATCGGCGCTCCAGATGGCCGTCTCCTCGCCGCCGGACTCGGCCGCCGGCGCGACGGAGAGAAAGACCACGCGGCCGTCGACGAGCAACACCCGGCCGGTGAAGTCCGACGCCGGGGGTTCGTTCGGCGGTTCCAGGACGCCGACCGACGACGCCGCCTCGGCGAACCGGGTTCGGACCGCCTCGCTCTCGCTGACGACGCACACCGCGACGCCGTCGTCGGCCCGTTCCGCGAGGACGGCGACGAGCTCCGTCGGGACGAGGTCGGTGTCGGGCGCGGCGAAGACCACCCGCTCTTTGGCCCGTTCCGCGAGCTCTATGAGGCGGTTGTTGACCGGTTCGCGCCCGCGGACGGTCCAGACGTCGTCGCGCGTCTCGCCCGATGTGCGCTGTCGCCGCGCCGCCTCCAAGTAGTCGAACGCCCGGTCGGCCTCGCTCTTCAGTTCCTCGGCGAGTCGCCGCCGGGCGGCGTCCAGTCCCACGGGCCGGTACCGCTTCGGCGTGGCCTGTTGGAGTTCGACCAAGCCGAGCGACTCCAGTTCCTCCGCCGCGCCGTACACCTGCGACCGCGGCACGTTCGCGAGGTCGTGAATCTCCTTGGCCGTCCCCGCGCCGAGCTTCTGTAGCGCGACGAAGACGCGGGCGGCGTAGTTCGACAACCCCAGCGCTTCGAGCGATTCGACCGCCTCGTGTTCGCCGTCGGCGGCCGCGCCGGGCGCATCGAGGGACGCGTCGGAGGCGTCGGCGGGTGCGTCGTCCCCGTCCCGCGAACTGCCGCCGTCCGGTCGGAGTGGGTTCACAGCAAATCACCGTCCGCCGTCGCGGTCATAGGACTGTCGGAGTCCGACGGCGAGTCGCGGCCGCCGCCCATCGGTTCGTTCGGGTCGTCGTTCACGATGCGGTCCCACAGGACGAGGGCCGGCGGGAGGACCACGAGCGACGTGACGAACGAGTAGATGATGGAGATGGCCGTCAGCACCCCGAACTGCCCGAGGACGGAGAGGACGGAGAGGACGAGGACGCCGATGCCGAACGCCGTGGTGAACATGCTCCCCATCAGGGCCCCGCCCGTCCCGACGACGGTGCGCCGGAGCGCCGTCATCACGTCCGTCTCCTTGCGTTCGTCGATGAACCGGTGGACGACGTGGACGGAGTAGTCGATGCCGAGGCCGATGGTGAGCGAGAGGATCGTCGCCGTGAAGGCGTTGAAGGAGATGCCGAGCAGTCGCATCGTCGCGGCGACGAACGCCACGGAGGCGACGATGGGGATGAGGTTAGCGACGGCGATAGAGGGCAAGTCCTCGAGGAGCCAGTAGATGAACACGAGGAAGACGACGGTTCCCCCGAGCGCGAGCGCCAGACTCGTCACCGCAGACGTAAAGATGAGGTCGGACACCTCCAGGAAGACGATGGTGCTCCCGGTGGCGATGGCGTCGTAGTCGGAGCGGAACCGGTCGGCGACCTGGCGCGCGTCGTTCGTCACTTCGCGGTCGGACGCGTCCGCCGAGACGGTGTAGACGACGCGAGTGCTCCGGTGGTCCTCCGCGAGGTACTGCGACGCCTGCGACTCCATCGGCGAGGATTCGAGGTAGTCGTAGATCTCGCCGAGGTTGTCGTCGGGGACGCCGTTGTCGTCCCTGTCGTTGCGGTCGACGAGGGCCGCGAACTCCTCGTCCTGTTCGGCCAACGACTGGATGACGGTCACGATGCTCTCTGACTCCGCGCGGCGGTTCTCCGAGACGAACGAGTCCGGCGGGTCCTCGCCCGCGCGGTACACCTGTTCGAGTGCGGCGTCGTTTTCCATCCTGCCCTCGACGTAGATGGTGACCGTCCCCCCCTGCGTGCTGGTGAACTTGTCTTCGAGGAAGTTCAGCTGCGAGACGACGGTGTACTCGCTCGGCGCGAACGGTTCGGGAAGCGCCTTCAGGTAGGCGGGCACCTCCTCCGGCGGGAGGAAGTCCTCCTGCGAGAACGAGGTGTCCACGCCCGTCGCGTACGCGCCCGCGCCGGCGCTGAGAAGGAGCGTCGCGACGAGGAAGATGACGGGCGCTCTGTCCGCGATGCCGACGCCGACGCTCAGCACGTCGCCGAGGGCCGACCCCTCCTGTCCGAGGGGCGACTGGCTGAACGTCGGGATGGGGTACCGCTCGCGCTTGTGGTCTATCCACACCTTCGCCGCGGGGAGGAACACCCCGAAGATGAGGAAGGTGAAGGTGATGCCGACGCCCGCGACGACGCCGAAGTCGCGGATGGGCGGCAGGTCGGAGGCGAGGTTCGAGAGGAAGCCGATGACCGTCGTCCCCGTGACGATGAAGAAGGCGACGAGAAGCTGGTCGGTCGCCACCCGCATCGCCGCGTCGATGTCGAGTCCGGTCTGGCGGTCCTCGCGGTAGCGGTTCACCGCGTGGATGCCGAAGTCGATCCCCACCGCGAGGAGCAACGGCGGGACGGCGATCATTATCTGGTTGAACGGGATGCCCGCCAACCCGAGGAAGCCGAACGTCCAGATGACCGCCATCGCCAGCGCGAACGCCCCCAACAGGAGGTCCACCAAGTCGCGGTAGGCGATGACGAGGAACAGGACGATGAGAAGCACCGCCGCGGGCGTGACGATGAGAAGCGAGTCCGTCGTCACCGTCGAGAACTCCTGCGAGATGATGCCGCTCCCGAAGACGGTGATGTCGCCGTCGGAGGTGGCCGCGATACGCTGCGCCTGCGTCTGAATCGGGGTGAGCGGACTCTCCCCCGACTGTCCCGCCGACGAGCTGGAGAGGCCGGTCGGGAGCGTGTGCTCGACGACGCCGATGGTCGCCGACGCGGAGGCGTCCTCCTCGTTGAAGTCGTTGCTCAGGGTGCCGGTGAACGCCGGGTTGTCGGCGTTCTGCCGGACCGCCCGCCGAACGTCGGTCTGCGTCGCCCGTTCGAGGGTCGTTATCTGCTGGTCCAGCGTCGTCGCGTTCGGGTCGATGGTCTGTGCGACGACGGAGGCGGCCGACGACGTTCCGCTGACGCGCATCTCCGGTCGCTCCTCTAACTTCTGCTGCAACCGCAACATGTTCACCATCGACTGCTTCGAGAGGACGTTCTGGTCGCGTTGGATGAGCTGCGTGCTGCCGGTGTCCGCGCCGTACGACGAGCTGAACTCGTCGTTCACCCTATCGAGCGCCTCTTGTGCGGGGATGTCTTCGGCGAACTGCTGCGTTCCGGCTTCCGTCGAGACGTTTCCCAGACCGACCGTGAACACCGCGGTGACGACGAAGAAGGCGAGCATCACCTTCCCCGGTCGCTCGACGATGTGGTCGTCGGCCCAGTCGACGACGCGTTGGTGGTCGAGGTCCATCTATCAGTCCCGCCGGCGGTAGACGAGCGCTCCGCCCGCGCCGAGGAGGGCGAGGGCGACGCCCGCGACGACGAACGGCAGGCCGCCGCCTTCGGATTCGGTCACCCGGACGGGGACTTGGTACGTGTCGGAGATGATGGTGTCACCGTCGGCGTCGTCGTACTGGAAGTCGAGTTTCATCGGGTACGTCTTCGGCATCGCGTCGCCGCCAGCACTCGTCTGGAAGACGATGGTCTCGGACTCGCCCGGACCGAGTTTCTCGATGAACGCCTGGTCGTTGGTCGAGGAGAGCGGTGCTTCGGGGTATATCTTCGCCGAGATGTCGGTCAGCGTCTCGTCGCGGGTGTTCGTCACCGTCAGTTCGAGCGTTCCGCCGTCGCCCGCCGCGAACGTCGCGTTCACCGGTTCGACCTCGAACTCGTCGGTCTGCGGGGCGACTTCGGCCCGGACGTCGATGGTGTCGGACTGTCGCTGCGTGCCGTCGTCGCCGCGGTACTTGACGGACATGCCGAGTTGGCGCGGGCCGGAGGTGGCCTCCGACGACACCTCCACGTCGAACGAGACGGGCGCGGACTCGCCGGGCGCTAAGTCACCGACGGCGTACTCCGTCTCGATGGGCGTCACCGTCTCCCCCGATTGGTCGATGACGACCACCGCGTTCTTCGCCGGTTGCGGGCCGTTGTTCGTCACCTCGGCGGAGAGCGTCCCCTCCTCGCCGACGCGGAGCGAACTGTTGACGCCGCTGATGTCGAACGTCTGTTCGGGCAGGGCGTTCATCCCGAGCGAGATGTTGGGGCTCCGACCGTCGTTGCCGTTGGCGTCCTTGTACGACACCAAGGCGTTGAGCGTGTAGTTTCCGGGTCGGGCCGTGTTGGTGAGGCTGGTGTCGAACTCGAACGTGCGCGTCTCGCCCGTCTCCCACCGGTCCACGTACCGGTTACCCTGCTGGCCGCCGCTGATGGAGACGTCTCCGCTCTGCGAGGAGAGCGTCAGGCTCGCGTCCCTCGCGTCCTGTTCGCCGACGTTCTCCATCGTCACCTCGAACGTCCCGCTTCCGCCGACGGTGGTCGTCGAGTTCGTATCGACGACGGCGAAGCGCGGACCCTCCTCGACGCGAACGGTGGCGTACTCCGTGGTGGTGCGTTCGCGCGGCCCGTTCTCGCCATCCCACTCGTACTGGACCTTTATCGGAATCCGGTACGTCCCCGCTTCGATGTCGGAGGGCACCTTCACCGCGATGGTTATCTCTTGCGTCGCTGCCGAACCCTGTTGGGCCGCGTCCGGGTCCGCCAGCGTGGGGAGGAACAGACTCCCCGTCTGCACGTCGAGGCGGCCCGTGTCCTTCGGGTTGACGTTGATGTTCTTCGCCGTGCGCGCAGTGTCGTCGAAGTCGGTCGCGTCGTTCACCAACTGCACCTGTACCTCGTTCACCTGACCGGGAGTCAGCGTCGGGGAGGAGACGTACGTCCGAAGTTCCGGGTCCACGGTCTGTGCGGCGACCGGAACTGCACTCGAAATCAGTGCGCCGACGAGGACTACCGCGAGTACCTTTCGTATCATTGTGGGGGCTCCCGGGGTTTCCGTCCTGACCGGTTCCGGGCAACCGGTCGCCACCGGACGCGCCGGCGGTTCTTGGATACCGAGATGGGCGGGTACTACATAAGGTGTTGTAAATTTCTACAAACTACTCCGCCGTTTCTCTTGTAGTAGAATATTACAACAACTAACGGACGGTGAGCGGCAGTTTCCGCGGCCCGCGCGGTCCAGAGGAGAGAAATCGGTGACTGACGCCTCGAACCGGCGGAAAAGACGAAAAGCGGCGGCCGCGGCGAACGGTCGCCGGCACGGACATGGTATCTTCGACGGCGTGAACCCGGTGACGACGGCACTCGATACTGACTCGTGGACGGAGCGGTGGTCCACGCCGAGTGACGGATGGAGGACCGAACACAAAGTCGTTGTTATAATACACGTATGGACGTCTGTTACGTGATTAAACACCTTCCCGTCTTAGTATCGCCCGTCAAACTCCGATATGTTCGACTCACCGACAGTGCGCTCTTTCGACGAATTCGCCCGTTCGGAGGCAGGCGACGGTTAGTTCTCGGTGGAGAGGTGCGCTTGGCAGTTCTCGACGAACGATTCGACGGAGACGTCGGCCCCTCGTTCGAGCGAGAGGAACACGTCTTCGTCGCAGTCCGTGGGGAGTTGGACCAGCGTCGCGCCTTCGAGTCCGCGGACGACGAACGTCGTCCGTCCGACGACGGAGGACTCGACGCCGTCGCAGCCGTCAGTTTCCAGCGACGCGACGAGGCTCGAAATCGACTCCTCGTCGTGGGTGCGCGCGGCGGCGTCGGCGGCGAGGTAGACGTCCGTCCGGTCCTCGTGGTGGGAGATAGCGAGTCGGAGTTCGGACTCGTGAGCGTCGAGGAGGTAGTCGAGGAGGTTCGCGTGGGGGAAACGCGACTCGTCGACGAACTCGACGTTCACCGCCTGTCCGCGCAGTCGGGCGAGGGCGGCCTGACCGTCCCCGGTGAGGCCGTACAGCCGCCCTTTCTGCTGGGACTCGGGGACGAGTAGTTCGACGATGTCTCTCTCGCGGAGTTCCGAGAGCGCACGCGAGACGTGCGGTTGGGCCAAGTCCAGTTCCTCGGCTATCCGCGAGGGCAGGTCCGGTCCGTTCCGCGCGAGCAACTTACAGACCGCGAGTCGGTAGCGGGAACTCGCGATGTATCCCGCGGCGTCCCACGTTTCAGACATGTTCGAGAGGGCTCCTGTTGGTTCGGGCACAATTCATGGGGGCGGTTCGACGGGGGATTCGACGGTGGGGGCAAGTTTTCATTTGGATACCACTCGGCTCGAAGTTCCGATGATTCGCACGCTCAGGGGATAAATTTCGGAATGTGTCGCGTTGATTAAGTCCAATCCATAATCAAAGTTTCGTCGTCGTGACCACGTAACACCTGCGTCACCCGGTTGCCCCATTGTCCGTGAAGTGATATATTAGTTCGGGAGAGTAGGCAGTAACGTGATGTTACCAGAGATCAGTTCGAAAGCGCCGGTTCCGGCCTCGTCTTCTCCTCGCGCGTCCTCTTCTGCGGCGTTCTGGCGGTAGCGGAGCGCCACCGCGTCTCGTCCACCTTATACACCTAAGTATGCTAATGAAGGTACTAGGCATATCCAGCGAAGCGTTAAGCCGCCCCACGAGAAGAGATATCACGATGAACTCGGACCGAACCTCGATGAAGCACGTCAGTCACACGCCGCCGTCCGGCGAACCCGTCACGAACGTCTGGCAACGCGGGCCGGAGGCGGAGACGAAGGCGGAAGAACCGTCCGACGACTGAGCGACCCTTCCTCGTGACCCATCGGGACGTTTAACCGGGAGTCACTCCCGCGTAGGTGCATGAAGGCCACCGCGAAGGCACACCCGATTCAGGGTCTCGTAAAGTACCACGGGATGCGAGACGAGGAGTTGCGACTCCCCTACCACGACAGTATCAGCGTCTGCACCGCCCCGACGCACACGAAGACGACGGTGGAGTTCCGACCCGACGCCGCCGAGGACGTCTACCGCATCGGCGGCGAGGAAGTGACGGGCCGCGGCGCGGAACGCATCGACGCCGTCGTGGACCACGTCCGCGGACTCGCCGAGTTCGACCACGCGGTCAGACTGGAGAGCGAGAACTCCTTCCCCTCGAACATCGGCTTCGGGTCGTCCTCGTCGGGGTTCGCCGCCGCGGCGATGGCCCTCGCCGAGGCCGCCGGCCTCGACCTCTCCCGCCCCGATATCTCGACGATCGCCCGTCGCGGGTCCTCCTCGGCGGCGCGCGCGGTGACCGGCGCGTTCTCCCACCTGTACGCCGGACTCAACGACGAGGACTGCCGATCGGAGCGCATCGAGTCCGACCTCGAAGACGACCTGCGAATCGTCGCGGCGCACGTCCCCGCCTACAAGGAGACCGAACAGGCCCACGAGGAGGCCGCGGAGAGCCACATGTTCGAGGCGCGGATGGCGCACGTCCACGAGCAGTTACAGACGATGCGCGACGCCCTCCGCGAGGCGGACTTCGACCGGGCGTTCGAGTTGGCCGAACACGACTCGCTGTCGCTGACGGCGACGACGATGACCGGCCCCGCCGGGTGGGTGTACTGGCAACCGCGGACCATCGCCGTGTTCAACGCCGTGCGTGAACTCCGCGAGGAGGAGGACGTCCCGGTATACTTCTCGACGGACACGGGTGCGAGCGTCTACGTGAACACGACCGAGGAACACGTCGAACGCGTCGAGTCCGCCGTCGCGGCGTGCGACGTGGAGACGGACGTCTGGTCCGTCGGCGGCCCCGCCGAGATTCTCCCCGAGTCCGACGCCCTCTTCTGAGGCGGTTCCTCCGCCCCGCGCGACTCCGCCCGACCGTTCGGCCCGGCGACCCGCACGCTCTTTGGTCGCGGCGCGCCAAGCGACCGTATGCGAATTCTGGTACTCGGCGCGGGCTACGCCGGCGTGACGCTCGCTCGCCGACTCGAATCGAGCCTCCCGTCCGAGGCCGAACTCGTCGTCGTGGACGAGTCCGACGCCCACCTCGTCCAACACGAGGTCCACCGGGTCATCCGCAGACCGAGCGTCGCCGACGCCATCCGAGTCCCCCTGACGGAGATGTTCGACCGGGCCGAACCGCGGGTGGCGCGCGTCGAACGCCTCGACAGGGACGCCCGCGAGGTGTACTTCGAGGGCGACGACTCCCTCTCCTACGACTACGCCGCCGTCTGCCTCGGCGCGGAGACGGCGTACTACGGGCTTCCCGGCGTCGAGGAGCACTCGCACCCGCTGAAGCGAGTCGACGACGCCCTCGCCATCCGCGATGCGGTCCTCGACGCGGGCGAGGGTGTGCGAATCGTCGTCGGCGGGGCGGGCCTCTCGGGCGTCCAGACGGCGGGCGAACTCGCCGCACTCGCGCGCGAGGAGAATCTCGACGCCGACGTGACCGTCCTCGAACGACTCGGCGACGTCGCGCCGAACTTCCCGGAGAACTTCCGCGACGCGGTGCGCGAGGAACTGACCGCCCGCGGCGTCGACGTGCGGACTGAGACGCCCGTCGTCCGGGCCACTGCCGACGCCGTCGAGACGGACGCCGAGACGCTCCCGGCGGACGTGTTCGTCTGGACCGGCGGCATCACCGGCGCGGCGGCGATGGGCGGGGACCGACCCCTCGTCAGGAGCGACCTGCGACTCGACGACCGGACGTTCGTCGTCGGCGACGCCGCGCGGGCGGTGGACGCCGACGGGGAGGCCGTCCCCGCGTCCGCCTCGGCGGCCATCCGGGAGGCGCGGACGGTGGCGACGAACGTCGCCCGACTGGTCGAACACGAACGGGGCGGCGGCGACGACTTCGCCCCGCGACTCGACCCCTACCGGTTCGACGTGCCGGGGTGGATCGTCTCCGTCGGCGACGGCGCAGTGGCCCAACTCGGCCCGAAGGTGTTCACCGGCGCGCCCGCGAAGGCGATGAAGACGTCCGTCGGCGCGGGACACCTCACCTCCGTCGGGTCGATTCGGCAAGCCGCGGAACTGGCCGAGGAGGAACTCGGCGTGCGAACGGACGGCTGAGTCCCGCGAACGCGGCCCTTCAAGCGGATCCCGACTTCGGAGCGAGGCCGTCCCGCGACGACGCGTCCTTGCCATCGCAAGCAGGAGAACCGTCACCGTGCCGCGGCAACGACACGGAGACGATGCCTCCCGAGAACGACACCGACAGACAGGCGAGGGACCCGTCAGCCGAACACGCGCTCTCGGAGCGGAGCGCGATCGAGGGGTGGGCCGCCGCCGCCAGGAAGCGCCCCGTCGTCGCGGCGACGCCCGGCGGGTCGGTGCGCCTTGACCTCGTGGACGAGAGAGACGCGAGCAGGGCGGTCGATTGGGACACCTTCTTCACGCTGTACGACGCCGCCGACGTGGCGCTCCTCGTGGACAGACGAACCGACAGCCACCGGTTCGTAGACGACGAACGCGTCCGGGAGGGGCGGGTGGACCCCCGAACCCCCGGCAACCGGTAGTCAGTAGTCGTCTTCCGCCGACGCCCCCTGCGTCCCCTCGTCCTCGGTCTCGGAGGAGCGTTCGGGGTTGTCCGTCCGGTTTCGGCCCGTGTCGAGTTCCGACCCCTCGTCGGCGACGACGTAGTCGAACTCCTGTTCGAGTCGCCGTTCGAACCACTGCCACTCGTTGGAGAACTGCCCCGTCGCCTTGAGGTTCCACGGGTCCGCGCTCCGGATCCGCGGTCCGACGCGGTACGACTGGACCATGTTGAAGAGCCAGACGCCGACGCTGAGGGCGATGAGGAGTGCGCCGAACGAGGCGACCTGTTGCAACGGCGCGAACTGCTCGGGGTACGACGCCGAACGGCGGGGGAGCCCCATCATCCCGATGATGAAAAGCGGCGTGAACGTCACGACGACGCCCGAGATGCTCAGGGCCGCGTGGATGTTCGCGAGGCGTCTGCTGTACCACCGGCCGGTGAAAAGCGGGTACCAGTAGTACGACGCGGCGAACATCGAGAAGGCGATGATGCCGGCGACGAAGAAGTGGAAGTGCGCGACGACGTAGTACGTCCCGTGGACGAGGAGGTCGACCGGAATCGACGCGAGGAAGACGCCGGTGACGCCGCCGACGATGAACAGGCCGATGCCGCCGACGAGGAACTGCATCGGCGCGGCGAGTCTGACGTCGCCGTTCCACATCGTCGATATCCAGTTGAACGTCTTCACCGCCGACGGGACGGCGATGGAGAGCGTGACCACCATGAAGGAGGCTTTGATCCGCGGGTCGATGCCCGTCGCGAACATGTGGTGCGCCCAGACGCCGAACGAGAGGACGCCGATGGCCAGCGTCGAGTAGACGATGAACTTGTAGCCGAACAGCGTCCGACCGCTGAACTTCGGGAGGATCTGGCTCGTCAACCCGAACGCGGGTAACACGAGGATGTACACCTCGGGGTGGCCGAAGAACCAAAACAGGTGCTGCCACAGTATCGGCCCCTGCACTTCGACGGCGTAGAACGTCGTGCCGAAGTTTCGGTCGGCGATGAGCATCAAGAGCGCGCTCCCCAAGAGGGGGAACGCGAACAGGATGAGACCGCTCGTGGTGAGTATCGACCACGAGAAGATGTCCATGTCCGACCACGTGACACCCTCGCCACGTTCGGTGAACACGGTGACGATGATGTTTATCGCGCCGATGACCGTCGCTATCCCCGAGAGGTGCAACCCGAGGAGCAGCAGGTCGATCTGGGGGTTCGGTATCTGCACCGACAGCGGAACGTACAGCGTCCACCCGGTGGCCGGGGGTTCCAACGCGTAGAGGAAGGTGAGGCTCGGCCCGAACACGTCGATGATCTTCGCCAACACCTCAGTCAGGAGTCCCGCGCGAACCATCACGAACGAGAGGGGGACCAACCAGAAGGCGATGGCGTTGATTCGCGGGTACGCCATGTCGTCGGCGTCGAGAAACAGCGGGAGGAAGTAGTTCGCGAAGCCGTTGAACACGGGCGTCACGAAGAACAGGAGCATCGTCAGCCCGTGGGTCGTAAACAGCGCGTTGTACGTCTCGGCGTCCCAGACGTCTATACTCGGCGTAACGAGTTCCGTCCGGACCATGAAGGCGTCCGTCGCGCCCCACAGCGCCGCCGCGAGTCCGAAGAGGAGGTAGAGAAATCCGATGTCCTTGTGGTCCACGGTGGTGAACCACCGCATCAGGCCGTAGGGTTTGCTCGTCTTGTGCTGTCGCTTGAACAGCATGCCCGCCGCCGGGGGAACGCCGCCGTCCGTGGCGGACGTCTCGTTCGCCTCGTCGTCGGGCGAACGTCGTTCGCCGCCGTCCGCCCGCAGTCGGTCGGTGAGCAGTTCGGTCGCTGCCGTCGCGTCGTTCCGACGACGCCGCCAGTACGCCACGCTCGCGGCGAAGAGACTGGCGACGATGAGAACGACGAAGGGGGGAATATTCATCGATAGCATCGCACGAAGTGCGTGTCAGGGGGGTAGGGAGAACACGGGCATAAGTTCAAAGGGCAGTTCTAGGCTTCCGAGAACGTCTCTCACCACCTCATCTCCGATTCGGTACCGGCGTCGTGGGTGGGTGTCGCGCCCGTGAACCGGGCGTAAGCGCTCCCGAGGACGAATCCGTACGCGAGGTGCGCCATGAGCGTCAGGCCGGCGAAGGCGGCGATTATCGGCCCTGAGAGGTCGCCGCGTCCGAGGAGGACGAACGCCACCCAAAGCAGGATTCCGAGGGCCATCCCTTTCATCGCGGGGTCGTCGCCGGGGAGCGACTGTTCGACGGCGGCGAACAGAAGCGGCCACGCGAAGACGCCGGCGACGACGAAGAGCACAAATCCGACAGTGGTGTCGCCGGGGACGCCGACGAATCGCGCGACGGCGTCGAACATGCGGATTCGCGACCGCGTCTCCACCTCGAACAGTAAAAGCAAAAGGCTCAGCGCGACCGTTCCCACGAATCCACCCCCGACGGCGGCGAGCGGACGGTTCATTTGCTCGGTGGTTCGGCGAGGGGTCGCATAAGAGTGGTGGTGAGACGCTCTTCGCGAGACTCAGATGAAGAGCACGATGGCGGAGTAGACGGCCGCGCCCGCGAAGAACGGGGGGAAGAGTCCCTTGTCGACCTCGGGCACCTCCTCTTTGAACGTGTTGAACACCAACCCGCCGGAGAGGAACGCGAGCAGCATCCCGAGGGCGAGTTCGCCGACGTGCGTCACGATTCCGATGCCCGCGCCGAGGAGCGTCGCGCCGGCCAGAATCCAGCGACCGGTGGACCTGAACCGGTCCCCGTGCCGGCGGTCCAACCCCCTGTCGAAGTTCAGGAAATGCAGTCCCATCGCCACCGTGTACAACACGAGGTTGGGTGCGCCCTCCACCTCCTGATGGAAGAGGAGGTAGCCGATGAGCGCGGAGTAGGCGGTGAAACTCCCGAGGTGGATGGTGTATCCGCCGCGGGACGACTCGAATCGACCGTCGATGCGGTGCGCCGCGTACACCTCCAATCCGTAGAACGCGACGAGGCCGGCCAACGCGGCGAGGAAGACGAGTTGCTCCGCGAAGAACTGCCCCGCGTACATCGTGCGCACCTCGGCGGCCGCCTTCGCGACCTCCGGAAAGAGGAGGACGAACACGTACGCGACGGACGTTCCCGCGCCCATGGAGAGCAACTGCCTGCTTCGCAGCGATGCCTTGTGGGGAACGTACGCCGTGACGACGTGAACCGCCGCGAGGACGACGGCGAGGAGGGGGGTGAGGACGGGGAACCGCGCCACCGGTTCTGCGACGAGCGGTGTCCACTCCATGCATCGCCTACGCCCGTCTCTCGGATGACAGTTACGTCCGAAGCGATCGGAGGCGCGCCCGACGCGTCGGGCCGTCGAGGAGAGGTACTTCGCCGCTCGGTCCGTCCGCGCCGCCGGTTACGGCGTCTGTTTCGGTTTCTCGGGCTCGTCGGCCAGCAGTTCGCCGTCTTCGACCATCTCCTCGAGGGGGTTGCCGTCCACGTCGAGGGGGAGTTCGACCTTCGTCCGCCGACGGGCGGCCTCCCAGCAGGCGAATATCAGTTCCGTCGATTGGACGACGTTCTCGGCGGCCAGTTCGGGTTTTCGGCCGGAGTCGAGGGCGCCCACCACGTCGGCTATCGCGCGGTCGATGAACGTCGGTTGCTTCACCCACTCCTCGGGGAGGAAGGGGACGCGCTCGGCGATTTTCAGCGCCGCCGTCCGGGGTTTCGACCAGTTCGGCGAGTGGATGTCGTCGCCGTCGGCGTCCACCGTCTTCCACCCGCCCGAGGACTCGTTGAACATCCGAAGCGTGGGGCCGTCGTCGACGCCGATGTCTATCATCCCGTCCGTGCCGGTGAGCCGAATCTCGCAGGGGATGATGCTCGACTCGCCTGTCGAGGCGAGGCCGTGGACGCCGTTCTCGTAGCGCCACTGCGCGATAGCGCCGTTCTCGTTGTGGACGCCGAACTGGACGTTCTCCTGGGAGTAGTCGATGCCGGCCATCGCCCAGAGGGGGTCGCTCTGGTCGGTGAAGAACCCGCAGAGGTCGAAGTAGTGCGACCCGTAGTCGTAGAGGTTCTTGCCGCCGAGTTCGATGCGTCGGAGCGAGCCTATCTCGCCCGCGTCGAGGAGTTCCTTCGCCCGGCGGAACGGGCCGCCGAAGCGTCGCTGGTGGTTGAACGTGAGTTGGACGCCGTGGGCGTCGCAGCGTTCGACCATCCGGCGGCACCCCTCCCACGTCTTCGCCATCGGCTTCTCGCAGTGGATGGCCCGGACGACGCCACTCTCGGCGCACTGCACGACGATGTCGGCGTGGAACGCCGGCGGGACGCAGACGCTCACCACGTCGGGTTCGACCTCGCGGAGCATCCGGTCGAGCTCCGTGTAGACGTTCCCATCCGCGATGTCCCAGTAGTCGGCGAACGCCTCGGCGTTCTCGCGGACGATGTCGGTGCAGGCGACGAGTTCGCAGGCGTCGAGGCGGTCGTACGCCTCCGCGTGTCGGTACGCCATGGCGAACCCGTCGGTGTCCTTCTCCTCGGGGTTCGCGCCGGTGCCGACGACGGCGACGTCGTAACTCATTGTTTTCCCCCCACGGGCTCTTTGTACTCGGTCGTCGGCGTCTTCGGGGACTCCTGCATTCGGTTTCCCAACAACCCCTGCACCCGGCCGACGCCCTGCGCGAGGGTTCCGCCGGTTCTCGTGAGGGCGGCGGTGGGGGTGCGACCGAGGTAGTTCAGCGGGTGGACGAGGGACTTCAGCGTCTCTTTCACCTGCGCCGACTGCGAGAGCCCCTGCGTCTGCCAGTAGTACGGCGTCTGCTTCGCCAGTTGGTAGCGCTTGCGCCAGTAGTCCAAGATACCCTCCGCGTAGGGGTGGTCTACGACCATCTCGGGGTCGTAGTAGATGTCGTACTCCTCCTGCACTCGGTCGGCGAGTTCCTTCTCCTCGTGGCCCCAGCCCATCTGCTCGTCCCACCCGCCGACGGCCTCTATCACCTCTCGGCGCATCGCCATGTTACAGCCCCAGAAGCGGTCTACGGTCTTCGGTTCGTCGCCGTGACCGTAGTGGGCGGTGAAGTAGCGCGCGAAGATGTCGTCGCGGGGGTGGAAGATGCGTCCGGCGACGGCGTACTGGTCCTCCAACGTCTCCGAGGCGCGTTCGAGGTAGTTCTCACGAGGGCGGGAGTCGTCGTCGAGGAACACCAGCTTGTCCGCCTTTGCGTGTTCGATACCCTCGTTCCGCGCCCGCGTGACTGGATACGCGTCCGAGACGACCACCTCGTAGTCGTCGAACGTCCCGCGTTTCAGATACTCGACCGCCTCTATCTCCTCCGGCGGCTTCAGCGTCGGGATGATTACGGAGACATCTACCATGGGCCGGGGTAATACATATCGGCATAATAGTATGTAGCCGCTATCGGAGTTATCCGGGAGTTAACCGCGGTAAAACGGTTGTCTCACGGCGTCGCAGAGCCGCGAAGGGCCTCTGAAACGGGCCGCGACGTCGGTGGCGTCGCCGCCGTCTGCGAGGGCCGGCACCTCACAGCATGATGTCGGCGGCCCACGCGATGATGCCGATGCCGAGGAGGACGATTCCGACCGCGGACGTCGCCGGTTCCGGGAAGAGGAACAGCAACGCGCCGCTGACGATGAGGAGGGTGATGAGTCCCTCGTCCAACCACGAGTCGTCATCGCCCCCGGACGGGCGGTCGTCGGGGCCGCCGGCGAACTGGTCGTCCTCGGACCGGCGGTAGCCCTCGTCGTCGCCCGCCACGGTGTCGTAGTCCTCGTCGCCGGTCACGTGGTCGTCTCCGCTTCGGAAGGAGGCGGGGGCCCACCCCCACGGGATGGTGGGCACGGGAAGCCGGGACTGCGACGACGACCGATCGTTCATCTCCTCGTAGCCGTACTCGTCTCGGGAGTCGTCGTATTGACTATCGTCGCGCATACTCGAATCGTGGAGGGTCAGAGGGATGTGAGATTGGGCCGACGCGGTGGAGTTTCGTCGTCGGCGAAACGACTTCGAATCCGACAGGATCGAAAGGGGGCGACGAAGCGAGGTGGTCGCCGACGAGAGAGAGTCGAACGAAGCGAGACGACCGAACTCGTCGGAAAACGTGGCGGTCGGTGAACATCTATGTCGCTCGGCGGCGTGGTATCCCACAATGGGTTCCGCTACCGACGCGCCCGACGACGCCCCGTCCGGGTGGACGACAGAAGAGTCCGACGACGACGTGCACTCGTGGTTAGGGCCGCAGGAACGGGTCGTCTGCACCGAGAAGGCCGGCGGCGGCGACGAGTGGATAGTGTACTCCCAACCGCGCGGCGAACTCGGAACGTCGAATCAGGTCCCCCTGACCGCCGAACCGACCGACCGCGACGGCGCACTCTCGGCGGCGCGGGAGTACATGGAAGAGAACAGCGACGCCGCCGAAGAGACTTCGGCGGGCCGTCAGACGCAGTCTGACGACGTCGACGAGTGAAACTCGTCGGCCCACCGGACGAAGTCCGGTAACGAGGAGTAACGCCGCGCCGCCGCCGCGGGCGGTACGCCCCCTCTTATTCCGACAGCGCTCGTTCGATACCGCCTCGGATCCGTTCCTCGCCGGGGACGTACTCGTCCTCGCGGGCGAACAGCGGATACGGCACGTCGTACCCGGTGACCCGTTGGACCGGCGATTCGAGATAGTAGAGCGCATCGTCGTTTATCTGCGCGATTATCTCGGCGGCCATCCCCGCCGTCTTCGGCGCTTCGTGGACGACGACGCAGCGACCGGTCTTCCTGACGGAGTCCAGAATCGCCTCCGAGTCGAGGGGGGAGATGGTTCTGGGGTCGATTATCTCCACGCTCGCGTCCACGTCCTCCGCGGCGTCTATCGCGCGGTGGCGCATCGCGCCCCACGCGACGACGGTCACGTCGTCGCCCTCCTGCACCACGTCCGCCTCGCCGAGGGGGACGGTGTAGTCGCCCTCGGGCACGTCCTCGCGGAACGCGCGGTAGAGCCGCGTCGGTTCGAAGTAGACGACCGGGTCGGGGTCGCGTATCGCCGAGGCGAGGAGGCCCTTCGCGTCCGCGGGCGTCGCGGGGACGACGACTTTCAGGCCGGGCGTGTGGGCGTATCCGGCCTCGAAGCTCTCGGAGTGGTGCTCCAACGCCCGGATGCCGCCGCCGTACGGCGCGCGAATCGTCATCGGGCAGTTGAGTTCCCCGCGCGTCCGCGTCCGGAGGCGGGCGACGTGCTGCTGTATCTGGTGGAACGCTTGGTGCATGAAGCCCGAGAACTCGATTTCGGGCACCGGCGTCAGCCCGTACGCGCCGAGGCCGACGCCGAGGCCGACGATGCCCGCCTCCGCGACGGGCGCGTCGTACACGCGGTTCGGGTACTCGTCGAGGAGGCCCTGCGTCGCGCGGAAGACGCCGCCGTTGACGCCGACGTCCTGCCCGTAGACGACGACGCCCTCGTCGCGGTCCATCTCCTCGAACAGCGTCTCCCGAATCGCCTCGACCATCCGCAGCTTATCGGCCATTCTCCTCCCCCGTGAACGCCGCGCGCTGTCTGTCTACCTCCGGCGGGCGGGACTCGTAGACGTAGTCGAACATGTCCGCCGCGTCGAGGGCCTCCCGCGCCTCGTTGGCGAGTCGAATCTCCTCGCGGAGTTCCTCCTCGATGTCCTCCTGTATCTCCTCGACTCGGTCGTCGTCCAAGACGCCGCGCTCCCGGAGGTACGTCTCGAACCGGACTATCGGGTCGCGTTCCTCCCACTCGTCTTCCTCCTCCACCTTTCGGTACACCGACGGATCGTCAGAGGTGGTGTGGATCGAGCGACGGTACGTCAACGCCTCGATGAACACCGGGTCGCCGTTCCGAGCGCTCTCTAAGGCATCTCGCACTGCCGTGTACGTCCCGAGCACGTCGTTACCGTCTACTTGGATCCCGTCGATTCCGGCCGCGATGGCCTTCTGCGCCAGCGTCTCCGCGCGAGTCTGCTTCGCTCGGGGGACGGAGATGGCGTACTGGTTGTTCTGACAGAGGAAGACCGCGTGCGCGTCGAACACGCCGGCGAGGTTGAGCGCTTCGTACACGTCGCCTTCGCTGGTCGCGCCGTCGCCGAAGTAGCCGATGGTCGCGGCGTCCTCGCCGGTTATCTCTTGGGCCCACCCGAGTCCCGCCGTGTGCAGGGCTTGGGACCCGACGGGGACCGAAGGCGGGAAGTTGCGCTCCTCGCGCGGGGTGGCGGATCCCTCCTCCATCCCCATCGCGTACTGGAGTATCGCCCGCGGCGGCGTCCCGCGCGCGAGGTACGCGGGCGTCTCGCGGAACGAGGTCACCATCCAGTCCGTCTCTTCGAGGGCGCCCGCGCTTCCGACCTGCGCGGCCTCCTGTCCGATGGCCGGCGCGTACGTCCCGAGTTCCCCCCGTCGCTGGAGGGAGACGGCCCGTTCGTCGAGTCGCCGCGAGCGTTTCATCGTCCGGTACAGCTCGAGCAGGCGGTCCTCCGAGAGGTCCGGGTCGAGGTCATCGTCCGCGGACCCGTCGGGGGCGAGCACCTGCAGGTAGTCTATCGAGAAATCGACTGAGCGTTCACGTGGCACGGTGAACGCACCGTTCGGAGGCCACGCACTTGTATGTCGTTTCCGTTTCAGAACGGTCACTCGCGCAGCGCGAACCTCGTACACGCCGAGAACGCGTACCCGTCGGTACGAGAGGGAGACGGGGCGAAAGGGTGCTACGCGCGGCGTTCGTCCAACCACTCCATCACCGGCGACGCGGCGATTCCGTGCACCACCGTCGAGGTGGCGACGATGAACCCGAGTAGCGCCCACAGTTCCTCGGCGGCGACGATGAGTTCCTGCTCTTTGAACGTCGCCTCGTTCAGCGCGTGCGCGAGGTAGTAGAAGGAGCCGATACCCCGGATGCCGAACGTCGCGATGACGAGTCGTTCGGCCCAGTGTGCGGAGTGTCCGAGGAGTCCCACCATCCCCGCCACCGGTCGGACGACGAACAGGATGAGGAGGCCGACGCCGACCATCGGCAACGTGAGGGGATCGAGCAGTCCGTTGACGAGGGTACCGCCGAAGAGGACGAGGATGCCGGCCATCAGCAGGCGTTCGGTCATCACCGCGAAGTCGTGGAGGTGTTCGTAGTAGCCGTGTTCCCACTCGTAGTGCCGGAGGACGAGGGCGGTGACGAAGACGGCGATGAACCCGTAGCCGTGGACCAGTTCGGTCGCGCCGTAGGCGAACAGCGTCGCCGCCAACGCCTCCGAACCCTCCATCACCACGGCGAGTCTCGTACTCGCGGGTTCCCCGAAGACGAACCGCGCGATGAGTCGCCCGACGACATACCCCGCGATGACGCCGACGATAATCTTGTACAGCACGTCCACGAGCACCCAGTCTCGGAGCCACTCGCCCGCCGCGAGGGACGCCGCGCCGGCGAGGGCGATGGCAAGGTTGGTGAACGGGAACGCCAGTCCGTCGTTGAGTCCGGCCTCCGACGTGAGCGCGAACCGAATCGTCCCCTCCTGTTCCTCGGGGTCTATCTCCTCGTCGGTGCCCTCCGCCGGGGGACCCGTCTGGACGTCCGCCGCGAGAACCGGGTCGGTGGGGGCGATGACCGCGCCCATGAGAATCGCCGTCGCGACGTGCGCGCCGAGCACCCACCAGCCGAGGAGGGCGGTGCCGGCGATGGAGAGCGGCATCGTAATCGCGAGCAGTCGCCACGTCGAGGACCACGCTCCCCAGTCGAACGGCCGGTCGAGTTTGAGGCCAGCGCCCATCAGCGCGATGATGACCACGAGTTCGGTGAGGCGTTCCGTGACCTCGGGGCGGGCCACCGGGTGCGGGACGTCCACCCCTGCGACGAAGAACAGCACCGCCCCCGACGCGAGGTAGATTATGGGGAGCGATATCGGTTTGTCGGCGAACACCCGGGGGAGCACCGCCGCTCCGAGAATGGCGAGGCTCACCACGATGAGAGCGACGTAATAGGAGGCCATACCGACACCAAGGCGATTACCCGTAAGGGCGCTATGGCCGCCGAGAACTAGTGTTTTCGTCGGATACATGTACGATTCCCGACGGCTCCAGCCTCAAGCGTCGTCGGACGTCGGACCGCCGTCCGAACCGGTGACCCGTCCACGGTGGCGCGGGAGGCGACGTACGGGCGGTAAACCCGGTAGTCCGTTCAACTCATTCTCCGCCCGGGGACGCACACTCTACCTCGTAGATGCAGAGAGTGAAGTTCTGTCATTATTTTACGCTCGGTTCATAGATTATTCTTATAATAATTTCTATATATAATACTCGTTTTCGGTGGATAATTATACCCCGACTGTGCAGTGAGAAGAGTATCACAACAAACCATGGCAATAGAGTTCGCACATAGCCCGCTGTTGACGTTCATCCTGGCGTTGGCAGCGGTCATACTACTGTTAGTCGTGTGGGACCTCCCGGCGTTCGTCGGGCTAATCATCGCCGCGTTCTTCGTCGGCATCATCAACGCGGTGTTCGTGCCCGACTTCGCGTGGGCCGACGCCGCTAGCCGAGTCGCCGCCGCGTTCGGCGAGAACATGGCCGGCATCGGGATACCGATTCTGATGGCCGCGATAATCGGAAAGTCGATGCTCGAAAGCGGCTCCGCCCAGCGCGTCGTCCGCGGGTTCCAGAGCGCACTCGGCCGAGAGAACTCCGACATCGCCCTGTGGGGGAGCAGTACCGTGCTCGCCGTCCCCGTCTTCTTCGACAGCGTGTTCTACCTCATGGCACCCCTCGCGCGGTCGATGCGCGCGCGGGTCGGCCGCGACTACACCCTGTTCATCGTCGTGGTCGGCGCGGGCGCGGCGACGACGCACGTGTTCGTCCCGCCGACGCCGGGCCCCCTCGCGGTGGCGAACGAAATCGGCGTCAACCTCGGGATGACGATTCTCGTCGGCATCGCCACCGCCCTTCCGGCGGCGTTTCTGGCCGGCATCGTGTACGGGCGGTGGATCAACAAGCGACTCGACATCCCCCTCCGCGACACGATGGCGACGACGACGGAGGAACTCGAGGAACTGGCCGACCGGAACACGAGTTCCCTTCCGGGCATGTTCGAGTCGCTCCTCCCCATCCTTCTCGCCGTCCTCTTGGTCGGCGCGCTGACGTTCGTCAACTCCTTCCGGGACGTGTTCCCGGCGCTGGAGGCGATTCGGCCGTACATTCAGTTCATCGGCAACAAGAACGTGGCGCTCACCATCGCGGCGATGGCGGCCGCGCACACGTTCTACCGCCACAACGACTTGGAGCGCGAAGAGTGGACCGAGGAGTTGACCGAAGCGCTGCGAAGCGGCGGGAACATCGCCGCGATTACCGCCGCCGGCGGCGCGTTCGGCGCGCTACTGGCGGCGTCCGGCATCGGCGACTACATAACCGGCATCCTCGCCGGCATCGGCATCCCGCTGATAGTCAGCGCGTGGCTGATAGCCGCCATCGTGCGCATCGCGCAGGGGTCGGCGACGGCGGCGATGCTGACCACCGCCGGCATCATGGCTCCGCAGGTGTCGCAACTCGACGTCCACCCCGCGTTCCTCGTGATGGCCATCGGGGCCGGCGGGAACATCTTCTCGTGGTACAACGACTCCGGGTTCTGGCTGGTCAAGGAGATCGGCGGCCTCACCATCGGCGAGACGCTCCGGACGTGGACCGCCCTCACGACGATCATCTCCCTCACTGGGCTCGTCACGACGGTGGTGCTGTCGAGCGTCGTTCCGGCGGTGCTGTGAGCGTCCTTCCGTCGCTGTAACCGCCGCCGTCAATCTTTATGCGCCAGTAGAACCTCGGTGGAACGAGAGGTATCACTCGTGAGTTCGACCGAACCGACCGACTCCTCGCCGTCGGAGCGGCGACCGAAGTCGATAGCGGAGATTCGGACGTCGTACGCGGAGTGCGCCGACTTGATGGCGCGGATGGAGTGGCTCGACCGGTTTCTCGCCGGGCGATACCGCCGGCGGCAGTTCGCCACCGCGGAGGGCCGCGTCCTCGACGTGGCCTGCGGCACGGGGCCGAACTTCCGGTACCTGCCGGCGTCCGTCGAGTTGGTCGGCATCGACATCAGCCCCGAGATGCTGGCGAACGCCCGGGAGCGACTCGACGAACTCGGCCGCGACGACACCCTCCGCGAGATGGACGCGCAGGACCTCGACTTCGACGACGACGAGTTCGACACCGTCATCTCGTCGCTCTCGACCTGCACGTTCCCCGACCCCGTCGCCGCGCTTCGCGAGATGAGCCGCGTCTGTACGCCCTCCGGGCGGATTCTGCTCGTCGAACACGGGAAGAGCGACTTCGGACCGTTCGCGCGCTTCCAAGAGTGGCGCGCCGACGCCCACTACGAGAAGATGGGCTGTCGGTGGACCCAGGAACCCCTCGAACTCGTCGCGGAGGCGGGGCTACCCGTCGTGCGGTCCGATACGGCCCTGTTCGGTATCGTCACCACGATAGAGGCGCGCCCGCGGTAAGGAGGGGCGGACGGGCCGAAATCGGTTGCGCCTCGTCGCGCGGCCGGGCAACAGGTTCTTCGGAACTCCGGGCGAACTCCGGGCCATGAACGTGCTCGTCGCAGGGTCGCACGGACAGGTGGGGCAACACCTGACGAGAATCCTTGCCGAGAGCGACCACGACGCCTACGGGATGGTCCGTGACGAGGCGCAGGTCGAAGACATCGAATCGCTCGGCGCGGAACCGGTCGTCGCCGACCTGACCGAGGACGTGACGCACGCCGTCGAGGGGCGCGACGCCGTCGTCTTCGCCGCGGGGTCCGGCGGCGAGGACGTGTGGGGCGTCGACCGCGACGGCGCGATGAACATCGTCGACGCCGCGGAGGAGGCGGGCGCAGAGCGGTTCGTGATGCTCAGTTCCATCAACGCCGACCGACCCGAGAACAGTCCCGAGGAGCTTCGAGAGTACCTGCGCGCGAAGGCCGAAGCCGACGAGTACCTCCGCGAGAGCGACCTGACCTACACCATCGTCCGCCCCGGCCCCCTGACGAACGAGGAAGGAACCGGGCGGGTCGAAGTCGGGGAGGAAATCGACCGCGACAGCGCGGAGATTCCGCGCGAGGACGTGGCTCGAACGCTCGCCGCGTCGCTCACGGCCGAGAACACCCACGGGAAGACGTTCGAACTCGGGTCCGGCGACGAACCGATAGACGAGGCGTTGGAGCGTCCGTTGAGTGAGTGAGAGAGTAGCGTCTTATCGCCTCGTTCGTCGCAGGAAGATGGGCGCTGCAGGCTCCGGTTCGACTATCGAACGAATCGACCTCTGAGGCGCGAGTCGGCCGAATTTGGCCCTTGCAAGACTACCAGTTCTGGCAGCTCTTAGATCGGTTATAGGCTCCCTCGCTGTGCTCGATCCGGTCTCGTATTCATCTTTCATGACACCTAGCAATCATTTAATACTATAATGATCTATTCGCCGGTGGATGACGGTAGATCCAAAGAACGACGACGACGGAAACAGTGAGACGGACGGAAACGGCGTCTCTCGGCGACAGGTTCTCGCGGCACAATCGATGCTGGTCGCCGGGTCGGCGGTCGGGCTAGGGCCCGGCGTCGTGTCGGCGACATCAGGGAACGCGGTCGAGAACACGGTGACCGTCGATACCGACGCTCGGTCGGCGAGTGCAGTCCCCGATACGCTGTTCGGCCGCCTGAACGAACACTACGGCGACGCGACGATCTATCCGGGCGTCTACTCACTGCACGTGATGAACCCGACGTTCTGGCGGACGCCGGACTACTGGTTCGACGCGAACGAGATCGATACGTTCTACGAGGTCGAGCGCCACGACATGCTCCCGTACCCGTGGGAGCCGGTGGGAGAGACCGGAGTGAGCCTCGAACACCGGACCGACGGCGAGCGCGTCGCCGGCGGATCGGCCTCCCACGGGACGGTCGGCTACGAGCGCATCGCCGTCGAGGACGGCTCGACCGGCGGTATCAAACAGCGAATCGTCCTGCCGGACTACCGGACGCTGGGCTACGACCTCGGCTTCTCGGTGCGCGGCGACGTCGACGCCGTTGCGGCCTCGATCACGACGCTCGAGGGCGATGTCCTCGCCTCGACGGAGGTGGATGTCACCGGCGAGTGGACGCGCCACGAGCCGACGCTCGAACTCGAGGAGAAGAGCGGCGACGAATACGTGGGCGGCGCCGTCGACGACGTCGAGACGCCGTACGGCCGGTACGCCGTGGAGTTCACGGCCGAGGGCGACGGACACTTCGACATCGACTTCATCGAACTCGCTGCCGACGACGCCGTCAACGGCAAGTTCAACCCGCTCACGATCGAACTCCTCGAAGACCAAAACGGCACGTGGCTGAAGTGGCCCGGCGGCAACGTCACCAGCCAGTACAACTGGCGCGACGGGATCGGCCCGCTCGAGGAGCGGACGCCCCGGTTCAATCACGCCTGGCAGGGGATGCAGCCGAACTTCTTCGGGACCGCCGAGTACCTCGAACTGTGCGAGGTGGCCGACCTCGTTCCCGAGATCACGATCGGCTGGCACGACAACGCGCCGGAGTGGGGCGAAGAGCGGCAGATCCTCCCCGAGGACGCCGCCGACTGGGTCGAGTACGTCAACGGCTCGACCGACACCGAGCTGGGGGCGCTACGGGCCGAACACGGCTACACTGACGCCTGGAACGTCGAACACTGGGGCGTCGGAAACGAGGTCTGGGGCGACTGGCAGTTCGGTCACACGTCCGACGCCTCGGAGTACGCCACCGGCTCCGAAGAGCGGATCGGCTTCGACGAGTACGCCGCGGCGATGCGCGAGGTCGACGATTCGATCACGATCATCGCGAGCGGCTGGGACCCGGCCGAGGCCGAACACAACGACAATCCGTGGAACGAAACGCTGTTGGACGAACTGTCGCCCGATCAGCTCGACGGGCTGAATATCCACCGCTACCAGTGGGGCTTAGACAGCGCCGAGGACGTCGAATCGTGGAAAGACGAACACGACGCCGACGACTGGGACTACAACGAAGTGATCGTGATGGCCGCGACCCAGCTGGGCGAACAACTCGGCGAGCTCGGAACGCTCGCTGACGAACACGGCTACGGCGACGACTTCTACGTCAACCTCAGCGAAATCGGAATCTTCCCGACCGTCGCGGACGGCGCGCCGTATCCGGGTCCGGATACGATGCCCGGCGCGTCCTACGTCGCGGGCGTCCTCAACGCGTGCATTCGGGAGACCGATACCGTCAGGTGGGCCGCTCAGACGTGGGTCCCGATCAAGTCGTGGGTTCCGATGAAAACGGTCGATCACCCGCCGGATCCGAATCCCCTCCGTCCCGACGGCTCCGTGACCGGACTGTACTCCGCCGTCTTCGAGCTCGACGCCGAGTGGCACGCCGTCGACGTCGCGACGAGCGGTGCTAGCCGTAACCTCCCCGACACCGGACCGCGGATCGATCCGATGGACGACGTCTCGTACGTCGACGCCGCCGCGATGCAGAACCGACGCGGAAAGGAACTGGCCGTGTTCCTGACCAACCGCAACCTCCGCGCACCGAGCGAGGTGACGGTCGAACTGGGCGACCGGTACGCCGACAAGTCGGTCGAAGTCGTCCAGCTCAAACCGGCCACCGCGGAACGTCCACTGCCCCACGAGCTACCGTCCTCGTGGGACGAACCGACGAACCACGCGGTCGAGCACGCGGTCGAAGACGTCGACGGTGACGGCACGGTGACACTCGAGGTCGGACCGGCGTCGATCGTCCGGCTGTTCGTCGACAATGACCGAGGCCGCGCCGATATCGTCGGAGATAACGGCGTCTGGCACGGTCTCGACGGCGAGGAGAACATTCCTATCGAAGACAATAGCACGACCGGCAGGAGGAACGGTCACGACGAGAAGAGGGATAGCGAAGGGGGTTCGTCGGGAACGTAACGGAAGTTACGGAGAACAGCACCGTTCGACGTATTTTTCGACCGTTCCGGGTCGGACTCGTCCTCGGCCGAGCACCGAACGTACCGGTCGGTCATCGACGGTGGACCGGGTACGCTTCCGGCGGCGGGCACCGACGTCGAATCCGTACGCGTCTCACGAAACGGGGGAGCGACGCGTCTCCGCTAATAGTGGACTCCAATCGAGAAGTGGGCGCTGCAGAATTCGAACCTCGGTCGCTCGCTACTGCTCGCTCCCCGACTCAAATCCGTCGCGGTAAACTGCTCTCTCGTCGCGTACGTTCCTCGCAGAGATCTATATCAGGCTCGCAACCGTTCTAAGAACCATGGCACGACAGTTCGTTCTCGTTCCTGGAGCATGGCTCGGCGGCTGGTGCTGGAAGTACCTCACCCCTCTGCTCCGTGACGAGGGACACGAAGTATACACACCGACACTCACTGGGCTTGGTGAACGAGAACACCTTGCTCAGTTCGAGATCGACTTAGAAACGCACATCACGGATATCGTGAATGCACTCGAATACAACGAGCTCACGGACGTTGTTCTCCTCGGGCACAGCTATGCGGGGCTTGTAGTGACCGGCGTGGCAGAACGAGTCCCCGAGCGGCTCGCACACGTCGTCTATTTGGATGCACTGGTTCCGATGAACGACGAGCCGGTTTCGGCATCTGAGTTCTATCCTCCGGACGAGTGGGAAGCCATGGAAGCGTCGGCAAAAGGCCATGCTGGAGGTTGGTCGCTCCCAGATGACCCTCCAGGCTGGGTGGGCATCTCGGACGAGGACACGCGGTGGATGCGGGAAAAGGCTGTTCCGCATCCGCTGAACACGTTCAAACAGCCGGTGAACGTCGGTAATCCGGACGCAGCGTTACTCACCAGCTATATTCTCTGCACCCAGAACGGGATGGACGACTCCACCCTGGATATGATTCGGCAGTTGTGTGAGCAGCGAGGGTGGCAACTCCGCGAACTGGACACGGGGCACTGGCCGATGGTGTCGGTGCCTCGAAAACTGGCTCAACAACTTCTCGAACTCTCGTAGAGGGCGGGCGACATTCTACGCTGTAATCTATCGATTCCGTGGACCCTGCAGGATCGTGGACTACGCCCGAGAACCCACGCTTCCGCAGAACCTCGGTCTCGTTCGAATCCTTCGCGGTAGATGATTCTCCGCTCACGTTGTTCGCGGAAGAATCATGGGCGCTGCAGGATTTGAACCTCGGTCGCTCGCTCCCCGATTCAAATCCTTCGCGTAAACGTCTCGCTCGTCACGTACGTTCCTCGCAGAGAAGTGGGCGCTGCAGGATTTGAACCCACGGCAACTTGGTCCGAAGCCAAGCACTCTGTCCAGACTGAGCTAAGCGCCCTCGCTACTACGTAGTGAGGCGATTCGTTTTAA
Source organism: Halopelagius fulvigenes (assembly GCF_042662625.1). GTDB lineage: Archaea > Halobacteriota > Halobacteria > Halobacteriales > Haloferacaceae > Halopelagius > Halopelagius fulvigenes. The sequence goes on along the minus strand of NZ_JBHSXH010000015.1, from coordinate 297,616 downwards.
ACCCACGGATTCGGACTCGTCGTGCGAATCCGTCCGACTCCGCGCCATTTATCTCCGCGGCTTCGGGAGTACGTCGTATGCCACCGGCCGCAGAGTCCGAATCGAGCGTCCGCGAGGCGGAGTCGTCGCCGTCGGAGACGGCGCGCGGACTCCTCGAACTCACCCGTCCCGGCAACGTCGCGGCGGCGGGCGTCCTCACGTTCACGGGCGCGTTCGTCGCGGACGGACTCCTCGCGCCGGCCGCCATCGTCGCCGCCGTCGCCGCCACGATATTCGCCACGGCGGCGGGCAACGCGGTGAACGACTACTTCGACCGCGAGATAGACCGAATCAACCGCCCAAGCCGCCCGATTCCGCGCGGCGCGGTGAGCGAACGCGGCGCGCTCTGGTTCAGCGTCGCGCTCTTCGCGGGGGCGGTCGTCTCCGCGGCCGTCCTCCCCGTCACGGCCATCGCCATCGCCGTGGTGAACCTCGTCGCGTTGCTCGCCTACACGGAGCTCTTCAAGGGCCTCCCCGGCGTCGGAAACGTCGTCGTCGCGTATCTCACGGGGTCTACGTTCCTGTTCGGCGCGGCCGCGGTGGACGGCGCGTTCGAGACGACGGTGCTCGTCCTCTTCGCCCTCTCGGCGATGGCGACGTTCGCGCGGGAGGTGGCCAAGGACGTCGAAGACGTCGCGGGCGACAGAGAGGAGGGCCTGCGGACGCTTCCGATAGTGGTCGGCGAACGGCGGTCCCTGACGCTCGGCGTCGCCGTGTTGGCCGTCGCCGTCGCGTCGAGCGTCGTCCCGTTCCTCGTCGGCGGGTTCGGCGCCGCTTACCTCGCACTCGTGCTCCCCGCCGACAGCGTCATGCTCTGGGGCGCGGCGCGGGCGTTCTCCGACCCGTCGGCCGGCCAGTCGCGACTGAAACAGGGGATGTTGCTGGCGACGGCGGCGTTCATCGCCGGGCGAATCACCGCGTCCGGCGGCGTACCCGCGTGAGTGTCCGCCGAACCGGCGGCGAAGGGGTCGCTCGACGGAGTCCGTCGCTCGCCGAATCGGTCGCTTGTTACGGAATCAAAAAGAATATTATCGCATCACGATATCACCTTACATCTAATGACTCCCGGCGAGTCGACCCGTCACGCGAACGTTTATCTCCATGCTGACGGCTCAGCCCCGAGGGACCCGCATGTATGACCTCGGCCCCGATCTCGACACGGAGGTCCAACCGGGAACGAACATCCTCATCAGCGGACCGCCGCTCACCGGAAAGCGGTCGCTGGCGCTCGACGTCCTCGCGGAGGGGACCGAGCGCGGCGACGGCGCGATAATCGTCACCACGAAGGACGGCGCACAGCGCGTCCTCTCGGACTTCGGCAAGCGCGTCCCCTACGAGGGGAAGCCGGTCGCGGTCGTGGACTGCGTGACGCGCCAGCAGGATCTCGGCGACATCCGCGACGACGACCGCATCAAGTACACGTCCTCGCCCGTGGACATGACGGGCATCGGAATCAAGCTCTCGGAGTTCCTGCAGGCGTTCTATCGGGACCGCCACATCGAGCAGAACCGCGTCATGCTGCACTCGCTCTCGACGCTCCTGATGTACGCCGACCTGCAGACGGTGTTCCGCTTCCTGCACGTGTTCACCGGGCGCATCCAGAGCGTGGACGGACTGGGCCTGTTCGCCATCGACTCCAGCGCCTACGACGACCAGACGATGAACACGCTGAAGCAGTTGTTCGACGGCATCGTCACCACCCGCGAGGACGGCGACCCCGAGATTCGCCTCGCCGCGGACTGAACTTCTCGCTTCGGACTGACTTCCCGCCGCCTGACTGTGTGACGCGTGCGCACGTACGGCCACGATTTTTGTTCGCGCCCGCCCTCCGTGTACCCATGCCAGTCACCGACGACGCCGGAATGAGGGACGTACTCGACGCCGAAACCATCGCGGTCGTCGGCTGTTCGACCACCGCCGGGAAGGCCGCCCACGAGATACCCGCGTACCTCCAACGCCACGGGTACGAGGTGGTTCCCGTCAACCCCTTCGCCGACGAGGTTCTCGGCGAGACGGCGTACGACTCGCTGGCGGACGTGCCGGAGAACGCCGAGATAGACGTCGTGGACGTGTTCCGCCCCAGCGAGGAGGTTCCGGGAATCGTCGACGACGTGCTCGAACGTCACGAGTCGGCCGGCGACGCGAACGCAATCTGGCTCCAACAGGGGATACGAGACGACGAGGCGGCCGCGCGCGCCGAGGAGGCGGGGCTAACCGTCGTGCAGGACAGGTGTATGAAGGTAGAGCACGGCCGCCTCGTGCGGTAACGCGGCGGTATCGCGGCGGTGTCGTGCTCCGCCGTCGCGACGCCGCGCCGACTACCCCTCCCACGACTCGAAGTCGCGGTAGATTCCCTTCGAGAGGTAGCGTTCGCTGGAGTCGGGGAAGATGGTGACGACGGTGTCGTGCGGCGCGTCGACCTCGCCGTCGCGGATGCGTTCGGCGACGCCGCGCGCGGCGAGACTCGCGGCGGCGGAGGAGGAGGCGACGAGGTGCCCCTCCTCGCTCGCGAGTCGCTTGACCTCTGCGTGGGTGTCTCGGTCGGCTATCTGGACGATTTCGTCCACGAGGGAGTCGTCGAACAGTTCGTTCGTCTCGAGGTTGTGCGTTCCGATGCCCTCCGTCTTGTAGTCGGCCTCCTCGACGTCCTCGCCTTCGAGTCTGGAGTACAGCGACCCCTCGGGTTCGACGGCGACGACGTAGGTGTCCTCGTTCCGTTCGCGGGCGTACCGGGCGACGCCCATGAGCGTTCCCGCCGTGCCGCACCCGATTACGACCGCGCCCACCTCGTCGTCCAGCGCCTCGTAAATCTCCGGCCCCGTCGTCTCGTAGTGCGCTTCGGCGTTCAGGGGGTTTGAGAACTGCTGGGGGACGACGGCGTCGTCCAAGTCGTCGGCGATGTCGTGCGCGCGCCGTATCGCTCCGTCCATCCCCTTCTCGGTCGGGGTGTTGACGACCGTCGCGCCGAGCGCGCGCATGAGTTGCTGCTTCTCGACGCTGAATCGTTCGGGGACGACGAACACGGCGTCGACGCCGAGCTGCCCCGCGGCGACGGCGATGCCGATGCCGGTGTTCCCGGCGGTCGGTTCCACGACGGTGCCGCCCTCGGGGAGCGTCCCCTCCTCTAGCATCCGTTCGAGCATGTACTTCCCGATGCGGTCCTTGACGCTCGCGCCCGGGTTGAACGACTCCACCTTGGCGTAGACGGGCACCTCGTCGGGCGAGGCGTGGACGCGGACCAACGGCGTCCGGCCGATGGTTTCCAACACCGAGGAAAGCGGCTCGCGGTCCGTGGTCATGCGGTGGCAAAAGTTGCCCCCGAACCTGAAGGTTGTCATCCGTCGGCGGCGGACGGGAGCCGAACTACTACCGGTCGGGTCGCGCGCCGACGTGAATCGCGGTGCCGAAGCGGCGTTACGCTTCGTCGGCGGGTTCGGGGTCGGCGGTCCCCGCGTCCGTCGCGTCGGCGTCCGTCGCGTCGGCGTCCGTCGGGGCGTCCGCGGCGTCGGCGTCGCCCGCCCCCGCGGTTTCGTCCGCCTCGGCCTCTTTGATGTGCGCCGTCGCGGTGACGGTTTCGACGTCGATACCCTGCTCTTCGGCGATGGCTTCGAGGATGGCTCGCTGTTCGGCGGACTCCGTTTCGAGGGTGTCCACGCGGTCTTTCGTCTCGTCGACCGTCTCGCGCATCGCGTGAATCTGGTCGCGCAAGTCGTTCAATCGAGCGTAGACGTCCTCTGCCATCTCGGCCACTTTCTGAAGCTTCTTCGCGGTTCCTCCGAGTCCCATACCTCGAACACCGTCCTCTTACCTTGAGTGCGTTCCGACTCGGATGTTCCACGCGGGGAACCCTTCACCGGGCATGACCCGACGCCTCTCGGACGCGGGAGGGCGGAGCCTGCGACGCGCGCGTTCGGGTGCTGGTAACTCTTTTAATCTATTGCGCGAAAGGAGTCCCACTGATGCGGGAGCAAGGGGACTTCGAGCGCGTCTCGCCGATTCGGACGCTCTACATCGACGACGACGAGAGTCTCTTGGAGCTCACGCGACGCTTCTTGGAGACGGAGACGCCGCGAATCGAAGTCGAGACGACGTCGTCCCCGCGGCGGGGGCTGGAATCGATAGAGCGCCGCGAGGTGGACGTCGTCGTCTGCGACTACCAGATACCGGAGATGGACGGCCTCGAAGTGCTCGAGACGGTGCGTCAGGAGTTCGAGGACGACGTGCCGTTCATCATGTTCACCGGGAGGGGCAGAAAGGAGGTGGCGATAGAGGCGCTCAACCTCGGCGCGGACCGCTACCTCCGGAAGGGCGGCGACCCCACCTCGCAGTACGGCGTCCTCGCGCGGGCCATCGTACAGGAGCACGAACACCACCGCACCCAGCGTCGCCTGCGGAAGCGAGAGGAGAACCTCCGGGTCACCCTCGAATGCATCGGCGACGCCGTCATCACCACCGGCGTCGAGGGGCGGGTGACGCGGATGAACCCGGTCGCGGAGGAACTGACGGGGTGGTCCGCCGAGGAGGCGGCCGGCGAACCGCTCTCGGAGGTGTTCGAGATTATCGACCACGAGACGCGCGAACCGGAGGAGAACCCCGCACGGCGGGTGTTGGAGACGGGCGGCGCGGTCGGACTGACCAACGGGACGGTCCTCGTCGGGAGGGACGGCACCGAGCGGTTCGTCGCCGACAGCGCGTCGCCGATAGAGAGCGAGCGCGGCGAGGTAATCGGCGTCGTGCTCGTCTTCCGCGACGTGACGGACGACTACCACAGTCGAGAGCGTCGGGCGCGGCAGCGACGGACGGTCGTCGAACTCTCGACCGACGAGCGCATCACCGACGGCGACTTCGAGACCGGGAAGCGAACGATAACCGAGACGGCCGCCGAGACGCTCGACGTGGACCGCGTCGGAATCTGGCTGTTCGAGGACGGTAACAGCGTCCTCCGCTGCGCGGACCTGTACGAACGGTCCGCCGACGCGCACGCCGAGGGCGAGGAACTGACCGCCGCGGACTACCCCACCTACTTCGAGGCGTTGGAGGCGCACCGCTCTCTCGCCGCCGAGGACGCGCGGACCGACCCGCGAACCGCCGAACTCGCCGAAGCGTACCTCGAACCGCTCGAAATCGGCTCGGTCCTGGACGCGACGATTCGGTCGAACGGCGGCGTCGTCGGCGTCGTCTGCCACGAACACGTCGGCGAACCGCGCGAGTGGTTCGCCGACGAGCGCCGGTTCGCCGGGGAACTCGCGGACCAGGTGCTCCGCGTGCTCAGCAACCGACGGCAGCGAGAGCGCGAGAGGGCGCTGGAGGAGCTCCACGGCATCGCCACCGACATCACGACGTTCGGCACGCCGGAGGAGGTCTGTCGGCGGACGGTGGACGTCGCCGAGAGCATCCTAGAGTTCGACCAGTGCGTGATAAACCTCGAAGACGACGGCCTGCTGTCGGTCGTGGCCGTCTCCGAGGAGGTTCCGTCGGACGGCGTCGCCCCCATGTCCGTCGAGGACGGCATCGTCGGGAAGACGTACCGGACCGGCGAGTCGTACCTGTTCGACGACGTGCGGACGGCCGAGGAGGCGAACCCGCAGGGGCCGTACCGCGGGGCGCTCAGCGTCCCCCTCGGCGACCACGGCGTCTTTCAGGCGGTCAGCGAACGGGCCGGCGCGTTCGACGAGGACGACGTGGAACTGGCCGAACTGCTCGTCTCGCACACGGGGCAGGCGCTCGACCAGTTGGCGAGCAAGCGCGAACTCCGCCAGCAGAACGAGCGACTCGACGAGTTCTCCAGCGTCGTCTCCCACGACCTGCGGAACCCGCTGAACGTCGCCCAAGGACGCCTCGGACTCGCCGCCGAGGAGTGCGACAGCGACCACCTCCGGGACGTGGCGAACGCCCACGAACGGATGGGGAGGCTGATAGACGACCTGTTGGCGCTCGCGCGGGAGGGCGAGGCGGCGACGCAGACCAGACCGGTGGCCCTCGGCGACGCCGTCGAATCGGCGTGGCGGAACGTCGAGACGGCGGACGCGACGCTCATCGCCGACGCGGGTCGCGTCGTCCGCGCGGACGAGGGGCGGATGCAACAACTGCTGGAGAACCTCGTCCGGAACGCCGTGGAACACGGCGGCCCGGACGTGACCGTCCGCGTCGGCGAATCGGCCCGCGGCTTCCACGTCGAGGACGACGGCCCCGGCATCCCGCCGGACCGGCGGGACGACGTGTTCGAGACGGGCTACTCGACGACGCGCGACGGGACGGGGTTCGGCCTCTCGATAGTGCGGCGCGTCGCCGACGCTCACGGGTGGGAGGTGACCGCCGCGGAGGGGCCGGAGGGCGGCGGGCGGTTCGAGATTACCGGCGTGGAGTTCGTCGAGTAGAGTTCACAGTTCGTTCGGATCCACGCCGCCGACGAGGTACCGGACCGCCAGATACGCGCCCGCGTCGAGGACGACGTACGACGCGACGACGGCGGGCGCGAGGGGGTCCGGGCTCCCGATTGCGAGGCGCGCGGACGTGTTGACGGGATTGTGCGGGAACAGCGTGGTGCCGCCGAAGACGAACAGCACGCCGATGGAGTAGAGGAACTACGCGGCGCGCCGTTCGGGCGAGAGGAGCGCCACCGCCGCGCCGAGCGAGCAGACGAGCGTCGAGAGCGCGGCGACCATCACTAAGAGCGACAGCGGGTTCGAGACGGGCGTCCCGTTGACGCCGAGGAGGAGAATCCACAGCACCGACTGGGCGGGCGCGAGCGTCGCCGCCGCGAGGAGTTTTCCGTCCACCACGTCCGACAGCGACAGCGGTGCGACCCGGAGCAGTTCGAGCGTCCCGCGGTCTATCTCCTCGGTGATGGAGTCGACGGTGATAGAGCCGCTGATGAACACCGGGAGGTAGAGGAGAAGCGGGACGAGCACCGTGTACGTGAAGCCGTAGTACGGGCTCGACTTCGTCTCCGACGGCAACTCCAGCGTCGAACTCGTCAGGAACGCCGACCGCTCGGCCCGTTCGGTCCGCTCGAACTCGCGGAGGGCGTCGCGGAGTCGGACGACGACCACCGTGGTCGCGATGTTCGAGTCGGGGGCCGTCGCCGTCACGAACACCCGCCCGTGCAACCGTTCCGCCGAGAGGACGGCGTCCGCGTCGCCCCTGTCGAAGGCCCACATCGCGGCGTCCTCCGACCGGTACGGTCTGGCGTCGATGCCGCCGACGGACGACGCCGCCCGTATCAGGTCCGAGGTGGCGTCGCCGGAAACGGCCACGTCCACCTCGCCGCCCGCGGACTCGGCGGCGGCGCGGACGGACTCGACGGCGTCCATGTCGGCTACGACGCGCCGGTGCCGCCCGTCGCCGACGGGTTCGGCGTCGGGGACGGGAACGGTCGTGAAGACGTGGTACGTCGTCTCCCCGTGTTCGTCGCGTATCTCGGGGACCGTCCCGCGGGCGATTATCTCGCCGCGGTTCATGATGACCACCCGGTCGCAGACGCTCTCGACGTGATAGAGGTTGTGCGCGCTGAAGACGATGGTCTTGCCCCGTTCGGCGAGTTCGCGGGTGAACTCCAAGACGTAGTTCGTCGTCAGAGGGTCGAGTCCCGACGCGGGTTCGTCGTAGATGAGCAGGTCGGGGTCGTTCACCAACGACCGGGCGATGGCCACCTTCCGCTTCATCCCCTTCGACATGTCGCCGAGGCGACGCTCCCGGTGTTCGAGTTCGAGTCGGTCGAACGTTCGCTCCGTCCGGCGCGTCGCCTCCGCGTACGGCACGTCGTGCAGGTCGGCGAAGAAACGGAGGTACGACCGCGGCGTCATGTCCTCGTAGAGGGGTGACTCCTCGGGGAGGAAGCCGAGGCATCGCCGCATCTCCGGGTCGCCGGCGTCGAACTCGCCGACGCGCGCCGCGCCCGCCGTCGGTTCGATGAGTCCGGCGAGCATCTTCAGCGTCGTCGTCTTCCCCGCGCCGTTGGGGCCGACGACGCCGAATATCTCGCCGCGGTCCACCTCGAAGGAACTCCCGACGACTGCGGGGAACCCCTCGTAGGTCTTCCTGAGGTTCTCGACGGTAATCATGCGAACGGCAACGGCACTCCCCCCGATAAAGCGTTCGCGCAGATGTTCAGTCCTGATACTCAGACTGTCGCCTCGGTACCCATTTGGGGTCGGACCGAGAAGGGGGCGTCGTGCCGGCAGACGACTACCTCGACGCGACGACGGCGGCGTTCGTGGGCGTTTTCGTCGCGGGGTTGTTCGGGTTCGCCGCCCTGCTGGCGTACGTCGCCGCGGGCGACCTGATTCCGGCGGTGAGGGCGCTCTCGGGCGCACTCGCCGGACTCGGCGTCGTCTTTCTCCTCCTCTCTCTGGCCGCCGCGGCGCTTCTCGCCCGGTGACGGACGAACGGACGAACGAACGAACGAGTGGTTCCCCCGGCGTCGCGCCCCCGCACCGTCGGCGATACTTTTTCGTGACGAGAGAGTGACCATTCTCGTATGGCACCCGAACTCACGGTGATTCGCGCGGCGGACGGAGACTGGCACCGGACGGACATCTTGGGGTGTCAGCGGTCGAGCGTCATCGACCCCGCCGAGGAACGGGAGGCGGACCCCGAGGAACTCGACGGCGACCGGTGCGAGTACTGCACGTGGTGAGTCGCGGAGTCAGTCGTACTCGTAGAACCCCTCCCCCGTCTTCCTCCCCAAGTCGCCGGCGGCGACCTTCCGCTTGAGGAGGTAGGCGGGCTTGTAGCGGTCGCCGAGTTCCTCGAACAGGGTCTTCGAGGCGTCGAGACAGATGTCGAGGCCGATGTGGTCAGCGAGTTCGAGGGGGCCCATCGGCGCGTTCGTCCCGAGTTTCATCCCGCGGTCGATGTCCTCCTTCGAGGCGACGCCCTCGTCGTAGGCGCGGATGCCCTCGTTCAGCCACGGCATCAGGATGCGGTTAGTGACGAACCCCGGTTTGTCGTCGGACTCCCACGTCTCCTTGCCGAGTCGGTCCGAGAAGTCGCGGGCGAACTCAACGACGGGTTCGGCCGTCTTCTCGCCGACGACGATTTCGACGCCCTTCATCACCGGCACGGGGTTCATGAAGTGGACGCCGACGACGCGTTCGGGCGCGTCCGTCGCGGCGGCGATGGTCGTCACCGAGAGCGTACTTGTGTTCGTCGCCAACACCGCGTCGTCGTCGACGAGTCCGTCTAAGTCGGCGAAGATGTCCCGCTTTACGTCCATGTTCTCGACGGCCGCCTCGACGACCACGTCGCACGAGGAGAGGTCCGAGAGGTCGGTCGTCCCGGTTATCCTCGCTCGCGCCGCCTCGGCCTCCTCGTCGGTCAGGCGGTCGCTTCCGACGAGTCGGTCGAGGCTCTCCTCGATGCTCGAAAACCCGCGCTCGACGTACTCCGGTTCGATGTCGCGCATCACGACGTCGTATCCCGCCGTCGCCGCCACTTGTGCGATGCCGTTGCCCATCGTGCCCGCGCCGACGACGCCGACCGTCTCCGCTTCGTTTACGTCACGAACGTCCATGGAGGACGTGCGTCCGGTCGCGTGGTAAACGTGCCGGAGGGGACGTTCCCCCGTCGGTCGGTTTCGTCGCTTCCGTCGGCCGTCGGACAACATGATTGCCCGGAGATAGGCACGGAAACGCTCAAGTCGGAAACAGTGAAGGTACACCCAACGGGTGACATCGTGACCGAAGGCGGAGACGCCGGCGACGGCGTGAACGAGTACGTCGAAGCGGGACGAGTGAGCGACCGCAACCGCCTGTCGGACGTGGAGGGGACCGGCGAGGCGGACGAGGGAGAGGAGATTCCGCTTCCGTGGCACAGCACCGACGAGAGCGACGCGGCGGACGACGACGAGGGCCCCGAGACGTTCGAGGACCTCCGGTTCGTCGGGCCGAAGACGGCCGAGGCGCTCGAATCGTCGGAGATAGAACTGTCGGACTTCGTCCGAAAGCGCATCTCGTACCGGAATCTGACCGAGATCGGCGTCAACCCCGGCGTCGCGGCGAAGATACGGCGCGAGCACTCCCTGTCGTGGTCGTTCGACGCGGCGGACACGGACCTCTCGCGGCGGTCCACGCAGGTCCGCGGCTTGGACGACGAGGAACGGGCGTGGATAGCCGCGAGTTCGACCGGATGGGGCGACGACGAGAGCGACGCGGACGAATCCGGGGGCGACGGCGACCGGGCCGCCGTCGACCGTCGGACCGAATCCGCCGAGGCGGACGCGCGACCGGACGGCCGGCGACCGACGGACGCCGACCCCGTGGACGAGTCGACGTGGCGCGAACGCGCCGCCTCGGCGTCGGCGGACTCGGGAACGGAGGGTTCGGGCGACGACGCCACCGCGGACGAGGAGACGTGGCGGAGTCGGAGCGTCGAGAGCGACCGGAACGGCGCGTCCGACGACGCCGCGCCCGAGGACGAGGAGGCCGCGTGGCGCGCCGAGTCGATGCGGGGGGGCGAACGCGACTCGAACGTGACCGACGAGGAGGCGGCGTGGCGGTCTGACGCGACCGGTGCCGACGCGTCCGCCGCGCCCGAGGACGAGGAGGCCGCGTGGCGCGCCGAGAGCCTCCCGACTCCCGTGACGGTCCTCGACGGCGTGGAGGAGGCGGACGCTCGGGAACTCGCCGACGCCGGGATTCGCTCGGTCCGCCGCCTCGCCACCGCCGACCCCGAGAGCGTCGCCGACGCCCTGCAGTTGGACCAGTCCCTCGTCGAGGGGTGGGTCCGCGCCGCCGACGAGCGACTCGACGGCGTTTGAAGAACTTTTTACTTTTCGAGTTAATTTCCCACTTCCGGCAGTTCTGGCTTGTCACGGTTTCTAAAGCAAATATTCTGCATTTGATTCTGCGGGCACGAGAATGACGACCTGCAAAGAGCTTATATAGATAGTTACCCGAAATGGAAGTAATGAAACCCGGAGCCGACTCCGCCATCACTCGGAACGGCAAGTCCATCATCCTCGCGTACGACCACGGACTGGAGCACGGACCGTCGGACTTCGACCCGGTGCCGGAGACGGCCGACCCCGAGGTCCTGTGGGACTTGGCGACCCACTCGGCGGTGACGGCCTTCGCCGTCCAGAAGGGCGTCGCGGAGGCGTACTACCCCTCCTACGAGGACGACGTGTCGCTCCTCGCGAAGCTGAACGGCACGAGCAACCTCTGGATGGGCGAACCGGACTCCGCCGTCAACTGGACGGTTGAGAACGCGGCGGACCTCGGCGCGGACGCCATCGGGTTCACCCTCTACGGCGGGTCGAACCACGAGGTTGAGATGCAAGAGGAGTTCCGCGACGCCCAAGAGGCCGCCCGCGAGAACGACATGGGCGTCGTGATGTGGTCCTACCCGCGCGGACAGGGCCTCAAGAACGACAAGAAGCCGGGCACCATCGCCTACGCCGCCCGCCTCGCTCTCGAACTCGGCGCGGACATCGCGAAGGTGAAGTACCCCGGCTCGGAGGACGCGATGCAGCAGGCGGTACGCGCCGCCGGACCGACGAGCGTCGTCATGAGCGGCGGGTCGAAGGCGTCCGACCGCGACTTCTTGGAGACGGTCGAGTCCGCGATGAACGCGGGCGCGCAGGGACTCGCCGTCGGACGCAACGTGTTCCAACGCGAGGACCCGGAAGGCATCCTCGACGCCTTGGAGCAGGTCATCTTCGAGGAAACGACCACGGACGAGGCGCTGGAAACGGCGGGGCTCTGAGATGGCCACCGAAGAGAGTTCACTCCCGACCGAAGCGAGTTCGGCCGCCTCCGTAATCGACCAGATAGTGGACGTGACGGCGCGGACGGCCCCGGACATCCGACAGGGCCTCCCGACCCGGCGGAAGTACGTCGAGGGCGAGAACCCCTCGGGGGAGCGTCCGATGGAGGCCGACGTGTTCGCCGACGACCTGCTTCTCGAACGCATCGGCGACATCGCGGGCGTCGGCGAGTACGCCAGCGAGGAACGCGAGGAGGTCATCGGCGTGGGCGCGGGTCTCTCCGTCTGCGTGGACCCGTTAGACGGCTCCTCGAACCTCAAGCCCAACAACACGATGGGCACCATCGTCTCCGTCTACGACGCGCCGCTTCCGGCGACGGGCGACGACATCGTCGCCGCGGCGTACGTCCTCTACGGGGCGACGACGACGATGATAACGGCCCGCGACGGCACCGTCACCGAGTACGTCGTCCACCCCGACGGCACCTACGACGCCGTCCGCGAGGACCTGACGCTCCCCGAGGACCCGACGGTGTACGGGTTCGGCGGGCGCGTCCCCGACTGGGTCGACTCCTTCGAGGCGTACGTCCGCGAGATAGAGTCGGACGACTCGATGAAACTCCGGTACGGCGGGTCGATGATAGGCGACGTGAACCAGGTACTCACCTACGGCGGCGTCTTCGGCTACCCGACGCTGAAGGGTACGCCCGAAGGGAAACTCCGCGTCCAGTTCGAGGGGTACCCCGTCGGACACATCGTCGAGACGGCGGGCGGGTACTCCTCGGACGGCGAGAAGTCGTTGATGGACGTCGAGAAGGACGAACTGCACGCGCGGACGCCGGTGTACGTCGGCAACGAATCGCTCGTCGAACCCATCGAGGCGCACCTCGCCGACGACTGAGCGCCGGCGGACTCTTACATAGAAAACCATTTTGAATAACGCCGCGGAGTCGAACCTATGAAGGTCCGAATCGGCGGCGACGCCTCCGCGGACGAGGCGTCTGCCATCGCCGGCGCACTCGCCCGCCACCTGGATACGAGCGTCGAAGTGTACGCCGGCGGCGACTCCCCCGCGGCGACCGCAGACCCGCCCGAGACGGCGTACCCCCTCGACGACGAACTCGGTCCGACCGACCGGGAGGCGAAACTCCGCGAGGAGATCGCCGATATCCTCGAAGGCGGGCCAGAGAAGTACCGAAACCGACTCTCCGAACAGGGGAAACTGTTCGTCCGCGACCGCCTCGATCTGTGGTTCGACGACGGTGACGGCGGGGATTCGACCGACGGCGTGGCTTCGGCGGACGGCGAGGCGTCGGGCGTCCTCTTCGAGGACGGCAAGTTCGCCAACTTCGACTCGTGGCACCCGGACAGTCCCGAAGTCGATGCCGAGGAGGCGACCGACGGCAACCGCCTCCCCGCGGACGGCCTCATCACGGGCGCCGCCGAGTTCGAGGGGCGGAAACTCCACTTCATGGCGAACGACTTCACCGTGAAGGCAGGGTCGATGGCGCGCCGCGGCGTCGAGAAGTTCCTCCGGATGCAGCAGCGAGCGCTGAAGAACGGCAGACCCGTCCTCTACCTGATGGACTCCTCCGGCGGTCGAATCGACCAGCAGACGGGCTTTTTCGCCAACCGGGAGGGCATCGGGAAGTACTACTACAACCACTCGATGCTCTCCGGCCGCGTCCCGCAGATCTGCGTCCTCTACGGGCCGTGCATCGCGGGCGCGGCGTACACGCCCGTCTTCGCGGACTTCACCGTCATGGTCGAGGGGATGTCCGCGATGGCCATCGCCTCCCCGCGGATGGTGGAGATGGTCACCGGCGAGAAGATAGAGATGCAGGACCTCGGTGGCGCGCGCATGCACGCCGAGGAGTCCGGGAGCGCCGACTTGGTCGCACGCGACGAGGAACACGCCCGCGAGCTCGTCGCCGACCTGATAACGTATCTCCCCGACAAGGCGGGCGAGAAACCGCCGCGAGCGGAGACGGTGCCGCCGAAGTACTCCCCCGACGGCATCGACGAACTCATCCCCGAGTCGCCGAACCGCCCGTACGACGTCCGCGACCTGTTGGACCGCGTCGCCGACGCCGAGTCGGTCTTCGAACTCAAATCCGACTACGGGACGGAGATAGTCACCGCCTTCGCGCGCATCGACGGCCGACCCGTCGGCGTCGTCGCCAACCAACCCGCTCAGCGGTCCGGAGCCATCTTCCCCGACGCCGCCGAGAAAGCGGCGGAGTTCATCTGGACGTGCGACGCCTACGAAATTCCCCTGCTCTACCTCTGCGACACGCCGGGGTTCATGGCCGGGTCGCAGGTCGAACGCGACGCCATCTTGGAGAAGGGCAAGAAGTTCATCTACGCCACCTCCTCGGCGACGGTGCCGAAACAGACCGTTGTCGTCCGGAAGGCGTACGGCGCGGGCATCTACGCCATGGGCGGCCCGGCGTACGACCCCGAGAGCATCATCGCCCTGCCGTCGGGCGAGATAGGCATCATGGGACCGGAGGCGGCCATCAACGCCGTTTACGCCAACAAGTTGAACGAGATAGACGACCCGGAGGAACGCCGGAAGCGGGAGGCGGAACTGCGCGCAGAGTACCGCGAGGACATCGACGCCCACCGGATGGCCAGCGAAGTCGTCATCGACGATATCGTGCCGCCGTCGGACCTCCGGGCGGAACTCGCCGGGCGGTTCGCCTTCTACGAGACGGTGGAGAAATCGCTGCCCGAGAAGAAACACGGCACCGTGCTGTAGGGGCGAGCGTTCCCCGGAGTTTCGGGGGCGGGGGCGAACCGCTCAACACAGGGTCCGTCGATACCGTTCCGGGTCCTCGTGGAAGCAGTCCCCGACGACGACGGCGTCGGCACCCGCGTCGAGTATCTCCTCGGTCTGTTCTCGACTCTCGATGCCGCCCCCGTACAGCAACACGGTGTCGTCGAGGTACTTCGCCGCCGCCGCGACGTCCTCCGGCCCGCCGTAGGTCCCGGAGTACTCGACGTAGAATATCGGGAACCCGTAGAACGACTCGGTCGCCAACGCCGCCCCCGCCACCTGCTCCGCGGTGAACGTCGATTCGACGCCCGAGACGGCGGCCGCCTTCGAGTCGAGGTTCTGGACGACGTACCCCTCCGCGAGGATCTTCTCCGAAATCGCTTCGATCGCGTCCCGGCCCCTCGACGCTATCAGGTCGCCGACGAGCGGAAGCCCCGACCCGAGTATCTCCTCTGGTTTGCTGCCGACTTCGGTGAAGAAATTGACGTGCTTCGCGACGAAGTTCTCGCGGTCGCCGTTGTACACCGCCGGGACGGAGAGGTAGTCCGCCGCGTCTATCGTCTCCTCCGAGACGTGACTCGAACTGTACGGCTCTTGAAACAACGGAACGTCCGGGTGGTGCGCTCGGATCCGTTCGAGCGCGTTCAGGGAGTTCTCCCGGGTTACGCCGTCGGAACCGCCGACGATGACGAGGTCGGTCCCGTCGAGGATAGACAGGTCCTCGGGCAGATTTTCGGCGGGGTCTACCTTCGTGACGTGTGACACGTCACCCCAATCTATCGACATGGGTGGTGGAGATGGAACAGCGCGTAATGATTCTACCGTTCGTTCGATGGAGTGCGAGGAGTCCGCTTCGACGGCGATGGTCCGCGACGCCCGCCCGTCCCGCCAGACGAGTTCACGGTTCGAGATTCGACAACGTCGAGATGCGTCTTCCGCGCCGACTGGTCGCCCCCGTTCGGACGCGACGTATCCGTTAGGAACCCGATACGACGAAGCTACCGGCGGGGTAACGTTCAGTTTATTTGTACAGTCTCTCCGTATGTGACGACTACTGAGGATCTCTCCCGCCGACCCATCGAACATGGCCGCGCCCAACTCGACGGCGTCCCCCTCGTCGTCCGCCTTCGCCGCCACCCTCGATGCGGTTGCCGACTACGAACGAACGCTGTGGGCACTCGTCGGCGTGACGTTCGTCCTCGACGTTCTCCTGACGGCGTACGGCCTCGAACTCGGGTACACCGAGGGCAACCCGTTCGCCCGGGCCGTCATCTCGGCGGTCGGTCCGTTGCCGGCGATGGTCGGACTGAAGGCTCTCGTCGTCGGATTCGCCGTCGTCGCCGCCCGCCTCGTCCCGAACCGAGGGCGGCCGCTCATCCCCCTCGCCGTGGCGACGCCGTGGGGCCTCGCGTCGGTTTCGAACTTCGTCCTCGTCGTCGGGTAGGCGACTACTCGTCGGGACGCTTCAGCGACAACACGGTTCGCTCGAACGAACAGACGACCGTCTCCTCCTGATTCATCACTTCGACGCGCATCGTCACGACGCCGCGTTCCCCGTCGGACGTCTCCCGCTTGTCCGTCACCGTGGACCGCGCGCGGAGGGTATCGCCGTGGAAGACGGGTTCGGGGTGCTCTACGTCGTCGTACGAGAGGTTGGCGACGATGGTGCCGTCGGTGGTGTCGGGTATCGTCAGGCTGACGCCGAGAGAGAGCGTGTACAGCCCATTGACGAGTCGCTCGCCGAACTGCGTCTCCGCGGCGAACTCGGCGTCGAGGTGCAACGGCTGTTGGTTCATCGTCACGTCGCAGAACCGCTGGTTGTCCGCCTCGGAGACGGTTCGGCGCTTCTCGTGTTCGATGGTCTCGCCCACCTCGAACTCCTCGTAGTACCGCCCGGTCATGGGGGAACCTCGCGCGCGAGGCGAAAAATCGTACCGGTCGTTCCCGCACCGCACGGTTTGAACACATCGCCTCGCGTACCTCGGATATGGCCAGACGAAGTTTGCTGTTCTCGCCCGGCGACCGCCCGGAACTGATGCGGAAGGCCCCGGCGACCGGCGCGGATATCGTCTGTTTCGACCTCGAAGACGCCGTCGCGCCCGCCCGGAAAGCGGAGGCCCGCGAGGCGGTGCGCGCCGTCCTCTCGGACCCGTCGTTCGACCCGGGAGCCGAAGTCGTCGTCCGAGTGAGCGACGACTACGAATCCGACCTCGGCGTCCTCCTCGGAGACGACGGCGCGGACGCGGACGTGCGCCTCGACGCGGTGATGGTCCCCAAGGCGGGCACCCCGGGGGACGTGCGAACCGTCGCCGAGGAACTGGAGGCGCGCGGGCGGACGCTCCCCGTCTTCGCACTCGTCGAAAGCGCCCGCGGCGCGTTGAACGCGCCCGAGATAGCCGCCGCGGACCCGACGACTGCGCTCGTCTTCGGCGCGGAGGACTTGGCGGCGGACATCGGCGCGACGCGGACGGCGGAGGGGACGGAGGTGTTGTACGCCCGCGAACGCGTCGTCCTCGCCGCGGCGGCGGCGGGCGCGGACGCGATAGACACAGTCTACACCGACTTCGAGGACGAGGCGGGCCTCCGCGAGGCGACGGAGTTCGCCGCGACGCTCGGGTACGACGGCAAGATGGCGATTCACCCCGCGCAGGTCGGCCCGATAAACGAGGCGTTCACCCCCGCGTCCGACCGAGTCGAGTGGGCGAAACGGGTGCTCGAAGCGCGCGACGCCGCCGACGAGGAGGGGCGAGGGGTGTTCCGCGTGGACGGCGAGATGATAGACGCGCCCCTCGTCGCGCAGGCGGAGCGAATCCTGGACCGCGCCGGAGACGATACCACCTAGATATATCTCTGCAGAACCGAACAAATATTGCGACGGAGTACCAAACCCGGCAGACTTAACCATCCACTGCCGGGACGGTGGAATATGCCCGAGGAGGCAAATCCGTTCGAAAGTCTGCAAGAACAGATAGACGACGCCGCCGCCCACCTGGACGTGGGGGACGACGTCATCGAGCGTCTGAAGAATCCCGAACGGGTGCTCGAACTGAACCTCTCCGTCGAGATGGACGACGGTGAGGTAGAACTGTTCGAAGCGTTCCGTTCTCAGTTCAACGGCGACCGGGGGCCGTACAAGGGCGGCATCCGTTACCACCCGAACGTATCACGCGACGAGGTGAAGGCCCTGTCGGGGTGGATGGTGTACAAGTGCGCCGTCGTAGGTATCCCCTACGGCGGCGGGAAGGGCGGCATCGTCATCGACCCGAAGCAGTACTCCGAGAGCGAACTCGAACGCATCACGCGGTCGTTCGCCGAGGAACTCCGACCGCTCATCGGCGAGGACCGGGACATCCCCGCGCCGGACGTGAACACGGGTCAGCGGGAGATGAACTGGATAAAGGACACCTACGAGACGCTGGAACACAAGACGGAACCCGGCGTCGTCACCGGGAAAGCGCTGTCGTCCGGCGGGTCCGAGGGCCGCGTCGAGGCGACGGGTCGGTCCACGATGCTCGCCGCCCGCGAGGCGTTCGACTACCGCGACAAGGAGATAGAGGGCGCGACCGTCGCGGTGCAGGGGTACGGTAACGCCGGGTCCATCGCGGCGTACCTCCTGGAGGACCTCGGCGCGAACGTCGTCGCTGTCTCCGACTCCAGCGGAGGCATCTACAGCGAGGACGGGTTCGACGCCCGCGAGGTCAGAGAGTTCAAGCAGGAGACGGGGTCCGTCGTCGGGTACGACGGGGCCGAGGAGGAACTGACGAACGAGGAACTCCTGACGCTCGACGTGGACCTCCTCGTTCCGGCGGCCCTGGAGAACGCCATCGACGGCGACCTCGCGGAGGAGGTGCAGGCCGACGTCATCTCCGAGGCGGCGAACGGTCCGCTGACGCCGGAGGCCGACGAGGTGCTGACGGACCGCGACGTGACCGTCGTCCCGGACATCCTTGCGAACGCCGGCGGCGTCACCGTCTCGTACTTCGAGTGGGTGCAGAACCGCCAGCGGTTCTACTGGACCGAGGAACGCGTCAACGAGGAGCTCGAAGAGGTCATCACCGACGCGTTCGACAACCTCGTCGAGGCGTACGAGACGCACGACCTGCCGAACTTCCGAACCGCGGCGTACGTCGTCGCCGTCCAACGCGTCGCCGACGCCTACGCCGAGAGCGGCAACTGGCCCTGAACGCTCCCCGACGTAACCGGGGACGGGCCGCGGATCGATTTTTCTTTTTCGTCGGAGCGAGAGAGGACGTACCGGAGACCCTTCGTGCTACGCTCGGAGCGTCGTCGTCGCGGCGAAGCGACGTGTGGGATTCCGGCGGACTCGCTCTCCGGCGCGAGCGATGCACGGACGTGTGCATCTCGCCCGCGTTCGGAACCCGAGTGATTCAAGTCGGTCCATCGCCCCCTACTCAACGATGCGTCAGGACCACCTCATCTCCGCGGCACAACTGTCGCGGGAGGACATCGAGGCGGTGCTCGACCGGGCGGCCGAAATCGACGCCGACCCGGCGGCGTGGCAGCAACGTCGCGCCGGACAGGTTCTCGGTCTCTGCTTTTTCGAACCCAGCACCCGCACGCGGATGAGCTTCGACACCGCCATGAAGCGGTTGGGCGGTCGCACCGTGGACATGGGCCCCGTCGAGTCCTCCTCGGTCAAGAAAGGCGAGACGCTCGCGGACACCGTCCGCGTCGTCGAGGGGTACGCCGACGCCCTCGTCCTCAGACACCCCTACGAGGGCGCGGCGTCGATGGCGTCGGAGTTCGTGGACGTCCCCCTCGTCAACGCCGGCGACGGCGCGGGGCAACACCCCACGCAGACGCTGTTGGACCTGTACACCATCCGCGAGAACGTCGGGCTCGACGACATCACGGTCGGCATCATGGGCGACCTGAAGTACGGTCGGACGGTCCACTCGCTGGCGGAGGCGTTGACGAACTTCGACGTGCGCCAGCACTTCGTCAGTCCCGAGAGCCTCCAACTGCCGCGGAGCGTCCGCTACGACCTCCACGAGTCGGGCGCGCAGGTCCGCGAACACACCGAACTCGACGAGGTGCTCCCGGAACTCGACGTCCTGTACGTCACGCGCATCCAGCGCGAACGGTTCCCCGACGAGAACGAGTACCGGAAGGTCGCGGGCGAGTACCAGATAGGGGTAGACGACCTCTCGCGGGCAAAGGACTCCCTGACGGTGATGCACCCGCTTCCGCGCGTGGACGAAATCGCGCCGGAGATAGACGACACGGCGTACGCGAAGTACTTCGAACAGGCGCACAACGGCGTCCCGGTTCGGATGGCGCTTCTGGACATGCTGTTGGAGGGTCGGCGATGAGTTCCGACGCACGCGATGCGCGCGTCGACCGCACGGCCGTCGCGGGAGGTGACGACCGATGAGTAACTCGAACAAGGAACTCCGCGTCTCGAAGATACGCGACGGCACCGTCATCGACCACGTCTCCGCGGGGCAGGCGTTGAACGTCCTCGCCATCCTCGGCATCGACGGGTCGGGCGGCGAGGGCGTCTCCATCGGGATGAACGTCCCCTCCGACCGCCTCGGCAACAAGGACATCGTGAAGGTCGAGGGGCGCGAACTCAGCCAGTCGGAGGTGGACGTCCTCTCGGTCATCGCCCCCGAGGCGACCATCAACATCGTCCGCGACTACGAGGTGGTCGAGAAGAAGCGAGTCGAACGCCCAGACGTCGTCGCGGGCATCCTCTCGTGTCCCAACCGCAACTGCATCACGACGGCGGACGAACCGGTCGATACGCGGTTCGAGGTGCTCTCGGACGGCCTGCGCTGCGCCTACTGCGGAACCATCGTCCGCGAGGACGAAGTCGGCTCGCACCTCCAGGTGTCCTGACCGGCGGGCCGTCCCTCGCGGTTCGCCGGGCCGTCGGCCGCAGACGGTGAAGGGTCGTTCTCAGAGAACATCTCTCGTCGAAATCACTTTGTACGGGGTGGTCGAACGAGAGAGTATGTCCGGAAAGTCGAAACTGGTCCTCGTACTGTCGCTCGTGGCGGCCCTCTACCTGACGCTGTCGGGAGGGTCCGAACCGATAGAAGTCGACATCGAAGAGTAACGACGCGCGAACGCAGAGGCGGACGACCGCCGCGGCTCCGTTTTTCGGTCCACAGCGAACGACTCTTCAGCGTCGGCGCGAAACGTCGTGGCATGTACGGCGTCGTCACGCGCAACGCGGAGGAAGTCGAGGGGGACATCTTCGACCGCGAGTTCTACGAGGTGAAGGACGTGACCGGACGGGCGGCGTCCCCGCTACCGAACGCGGTGAACATGGTGTCGTGTTTCGGCGACACCGCCGCCGCGAACTCGGACCCCGAACTCGTCCCCGTGGACGCGGAGGGGAACCTCGCCACCCGCGACCAGACGTACTTCGATTGGGCGTACATCTGCCCGACGAACGAGGAGTACCGCGCCGGCCTCTTGGAGATCGTCGAGGACTGCGCCGCCGAGAACGGCGACGTGCGCCTCGACGACGTTGGCTTCCCGCGCGAGGAGTACTGTCGCTGCGACCGGTGCGACCGACTGTTCGAGGAGAGCGACCACGACGACCGGATGGCGTGGCGCGCCGAGGTGATAACGGAGTTCGTCGCCGAGGCGGCCGACCGAATCCCCGGTCGGACGTACCTCACCCTCTACCCCGATCCGTACCCGGGGCATCTCTACCGGCGGGCCGGGTTGGACGTGGAGGCACTCGCGGAGTACGTCGACGAGTTCGTCGTCCCCCTCTACGACGTGGACTACGGGACGACCTACTGGCTGGAGACCATCGCCAAGGGGTTCGAGACGCTCCTCTCGCCCCTCGACGTGTCGTTCTCGATAGAGCTGTACGCCGTGGACGTGGACGTGGACGCCCTCATCCACGCGACGGAGGTGGCCTCCGAGTACGGGAAGGACGTGTTCTTCGGCTACGACGCCTCGAACGCCACCGCCGCGCTTCGCCGGATGAACGCCGACGCGCAGTCGGGCGTGACGCACCGCCCCGACGACGCCGAGTGAGGAGAGGCGTTACAGATACCCCGAGAGGAACAGGATGGCGACGACGCCGACGACGAACACGACGAACGCGAAGACGAACAACCCGTAGAGGAGTCGGCGCTGACCCGTCGTAGGTTCTGCCATACCCCTTCGTTGGGACGCCGCGCGTTTATTTCGCGCGGTGGGTGGTCCGTCTCGGACGGCCGGCGCTCAGTCGCTCAGGTCTTCGAGGGGGTCGACGTTCTCGTAGGTGGGCGTCGGTCCGTCGCCGGGCGCGGCCCACTCCGCGGCGTTGGCCAGGATATCGCGCACGTCGTCGCGGTAGTAGATGGGGTACGTCTCGTGGCCCGGCCGGAAGTAGAAGACGCGGCCCGACCCGCGGGCGTAACAGCACCCCGACCGGAACACCTCGCCGCCCTCGAACCAACTCGTGAAGACGAGTTGCTCCGGCGCGGGCACGTCGAAGTGTTCGCCGTACATCTCGGCTTCGGGAATCTCGACGTACTCGCCGAGTCCGTCGGCGATGGGGTGGGAGGGTTCGGTCACCCAGAGACGCTCTTTCTCGCCCGACTCGCGCCACTTCAGTGAACACCGCGTCCCCATCAGGCGCTTGAACGGCTTGGAGTAGTGCCCCGAGTGGAGGACGAGGAGTCCCATCCCGTCTAAGACGCGTTCGACCACGCGGTTCACCACGTCGTCGTCGACGTCGTCGTGGGCGCGGTGGCCCCACCACGTCAGCACGTCCGTCTCGTCGAGAACCTCCTCGGTCAGGCCGTGTTCGGGGTCGTCTAACGTCGCCGTCCGCACCTCGTATCCGCGTTCCTCGTACCCCTCGGCGATGGCCTCGTGGATGCCGTCGGGGTACACCTCGGCGACTTCCTCGTCCTCGCGTTCGTGTCGGTACTCGTTCCAGACGGTGACGCGCACGTCTGACATACTCCCGGCGTCACACGGCGCGAGTAAGTAGCCACCGTTCGCACCCCGCCCGACGAGTCCGACGCGCACCGTTCGAGAGCGACAGGCGCGTATCGTTCACAGCACCGCCCGGACGAGGCGCGCCTCCGCGCCGTCGCGGCGAACATCGCCTACGAGATACCCTCGTCGTGACCGCCGCCTCGGTGGTGCTGTTCGCCGGAACCCTCCGGACGAGCGGAATCGTCGCCGCCCAGCAGACGCCGCTTCTCACGCTCGGCGGGGTTCACGTCCCGTCGTGGTACGCGTTCGTCAACCCCTTCGCGTTCGCGCTGTTCTTAGTGGCGAACCTCGCGGAGGTGGGCCGCAACCCGTTCGACGCGCCGGAGGCGCCGACCGAACTCGTCGCGGGTTACCAGACGGAGTACGGGAGCGTCTACTGGGTGCTCATCTACATGGGCGAGTTCGTCCACCTCTTCTTGGGCGGCGCGCTAATCGCCACCGTGTTCCTCGGCGGTCCCGCCGGGCCGGTGCTCCCCGGCTTCGTCTGGTTCCTCGTCAAGATCTGGGCGGTGTTCCTGTTCACCCAGTGGGCGCGTTCCGCGCTTCCCAGACTCCGCATCGACCAACTCATCGTAGTCGGGTGGAAGGGACTACTCGTCCTCTCGTTCGCCGATCTGCTCGTCACCGCCGTCGTCGTCGGTCTGTTGGCCACGTAGGCGGGCGGGAACGCGGCGGAAGCGACGCGGCGGAAGCGACGCGACGCACCTCGAACGCGGAGATTCGGCTACCGACCCTCGAACTCCGGGTCGCGCCGTTCGAGGAACGCCTCGACGCCCTCGGCGTGGTCGGCCGTCCCGAACAACGCCCCCTGCGCGGCCGCCTCGTGTTCTATCGCCGTCTCCAAGGACACCTCGAACCCCCGCCGGAGCAGGCGCTTCGACGTACGCAACGCCGCCGTCGGCCCCGCCGCGATTTCGGCGACGAACGACTCGCTCTCCGCCTCGAAGGAGTCAACGTCGAAGACGCGGTTCGCCAGTCCGAGTTCCGACGCTCGTTCGGCGTCCAGAACCTCGCCGGTGTAGACCAACTCCTTGGCGACGCCCGCGCCCACCTCCCGTGGGAGGAGGTACGAGACGCCCGAATCGACGGCGAGTCCGAGTTTCTCGAAGCCGAACCCGATGCGGCCGTCGGTCGAAAACAGGCGCACGTCGCAGGCGAGAGCCAAGGCCGCGCCCGCGCCGACGGCCGGCCCGTCTATCTTCGCCACCGTCGGGAGGGAGCAGTCGAACACGCGCTTGACGACGCCCGCGGTGTCCTCGATGACGTGGCGAACCGCCGCCTCGGTCGTCATCTCGCCGCCCTGCAGTCGCATCATGGCGTTCACGTCGCCGCCGGCGCAGAAGGCGTCGCCCGCGCCCTCGAAGACGACGCACCGCGCGTCGTCGTCCAGTCCGTCGAGGGCGTCGCGAACGCCCGCGGTCAGGTCCGTCGTCAGCGCGTTCCGCACGTCGGGTCGGTTCAGCGTCACGGTGACGACGCCGTCGGACGAGGAAACGATGACCGGGTTGTCAGTTTCGTCGCTCATACGGACGGCGACGCGTGCGGGGGAGAAAAGGTCACGGTCGATACAACGGTTCCAGCGCGTCGCCGAGTCCCCCTCCCTCGGGTACTCCCATTCGCCCCTCGGAGACGGGCGCGGGGTCGGGGGCGAGGTCGGACGCGAGCATCGACCCCGTGGCGAGGCCGCAGGCGGGCGCGTCCGGAATCGCGGCGGCGACGTGCAATGCACCGAGGCGCGCGACGACGGCGTCTATCGTCGTCGTGACGACGCACTCGACGCCCGCCTCCCGCGCGCGCCGAACCGCCGCCAGCGTCCCGTCGGGACCGCCCAGCGCCATCGGTTTGCAGACGAGAACGTCCGCCGCGTCGGCGTCGAGGACGGCCGAGACTGTCGTCGTCGAGAGCGATTCGTCGAGTGCGACGCCGACGCCCCGTCCGCGGAGTGCGGCGTGTTCGGTCGCTTCCGTTGCGGGAAGCGGTTGCTCGACGTACGAGTAGTCGAGTTCGGCGGCGACGTCGAGCATCCGTTCGGCCGTCTCCGCGTCCCACGCGCCGTTGGCGTCGGCGCGGAGTTCGACCGAGTCGCCCGCGGCGTCGCGGGCGGCGCGCAGGCGTCGTTCGTCCGCGTCGGCGTCCCGCGCGCCGACTTTCACCTTCGCGCAGTCGTAGCCCTCCTCGACGGCCGACCGAACCGCGTCGGCCGTTTCCTCCGGGGACCCGTCGCCGACGGTGGCGTTGACGGGGACGGAGTCGGCGGCGGGCGCGGAGAAGGCGTCGGCGGCGAGTGCGTCGCAGAGGCGTTCGCCCGACTCGCGCGCCGCGGCGTCCGCGCGGGCAAGGGAGACGCCGTGTCGCGCGGCGGGTGTCGAACCGTCCGGGTTCCCGCCGTCGAGGGCCGCGCGGCACTCGTCTAACGACTCCGTCCACCCCGGAAGCGGCGTCGCCTCGCCGAGTCCGGTCCCGTCGTCCGTTCGGACGAGGTACCCCGTCCGCGACTCGATGGTGCCGGCCGCGGTGTCGAGGGGGCGGGCGAGTTCGACGGAGAAGCGTTCGGTGCGCATCAGAACCACGACGGGATTCGGATCGCCAACCCGGCGGCGAACAGGACGGCGTACGTCGCCAGCAGTTTCCCCGTCCGTTCGAGGGCAGGGTTGAGGGCGTCGCCCGTCGTCTCCGTGCAGACGGTTCGGGCCACCGAGACGGCGTACGGAAGCGAGAGGAGGGGGAGCAAGACGGGGACGCCGTAGTCGGGGCGGCCGACGAACCAGAGGGGGACGAGGTAGGCGACTCCGAGCATGGCGAGGAACTCCGCGCGGGAGAACCCGTAGCCGAACCGGACGGCGAGCGTGCGCTTTCCGGTCGTCGCGTCCTCCTCCTTGTCGCGGACGTTGTTGACGACGAGGATGTCCGTCGAGATGGCCGCGACGGGGAGGGAGGCGACGACGGCCGCGAGTGGGAGCGTGTTCGGCGGGACGCCGACGGGGAACGGCGCGGCGAGAACCGACGCCGCCTGCACGTAGTACGTGCCGGTGACGGCGACGACGCCGAAGAAGACGAAGACGAACAGGTCGCCGAGTCCGTGGTAGCCGAGGGGGTACGGCCCGCCGGTGTAGGCGATGCCGGAGGCGACGGAGAGAAGGCCGATGACGAGGATTGGGACGCCGCCGACGGAGACGAGGTACGTCCCCACCGCGATGGCGGCGGCGAACGTGAGATACATCGCCCGCTTCACCTCGACGGGGTCGATGAGGCCGCCCGCGGTGACGCGGGTGAACCCCTCCCTGTTCTCGGTGTCCGCGCCCTGCATCGCGTCGTAGTAGTCGTTCGCGAAGTTGGTCCCGATCTGGATGAGGGCCGCGCCGAGGAACGCCGCAAGCGCCGGAAGCGCGGCGAACACGCCGTCGTGAAGCGCCAACCCCGCGCCGACGATTACGGGGGCCGCCGCCGCGGGCAACGTCTGCGGACGGGCGGCCATGACCCACGCCTTCGTCCGCGAGATGCTCTGCGTACTCATTACGTCCACCTCGGGACGGGGTGAGCCTCAAAGTTGGCATCTCGCTCCGCGGGCGGCGACCGCCCCGACGCGCCGTCTCTCGACCGTTTCGACCGCATCGTTCGTGAGAGAGAGCGCGAAGAATAATACTCAAATATAACTCGTCAAGTAGTAGGATAGTATGACGGAGAGTCCGCGGACGGGGGGTGAACCGCAAACGTTCGGTCAGTGCGTCGAGTGCGGGGAAGTGTACCCGGTGCAGGAGTCCGACGACGGGTTACGTCCGGTGGGAACGGGCGGGTCCTGTTCCTGCGGATGCGAGGAGTTCGAGGCGATAGCGGAGGGGTAGACGCGGCGGCCGTAGTGCGGCGAGAGCAGAGTGGGGGAACTCTGCGGTCGCGGTGCGCAGGGCGTCGCCGTTTCCGTACCGCGCGGCCTTTTTTCCCTCCAGGTTTTTGTCGGGGGTTCGAGGCCGCCGCATCGCGGCGGCCGAGGACCCCCGATAAAAAGGTGGGTTAGTAGTACCAGGGGTACCGCCGGAAGTTCGGTTCGCGCTTCTCCAAGAACGCGTCGCGGCCCTCTTGGGCCTCCTCGGTCATGTACGCCAGTCTGGTCGCCTCGCCCGCGAACACCTGTTGGCCGACCATGCCGTCGTCGGCCATGTTGAATGCGTACTTGAGCATCCGCATCGCCGTCGGCGACTTCTTCGTCATCTCGTCGGCCCACTCTAAGGCCACGTCCTCTAAGTCGGCGTGCGGAACCACCTCGTTCACCATGCCCATCTCTTCCGCCTCCTCGGCGGAGTAGGTCTTCCCGCGGAAGAACACCTCGCGCGCCTTCTTCTGGCCGATCTGCTTCGCGAGGTAGGCCGACCCGAACCCGCCGTCGAAGGAGGCCACGTCGGGATCCGTCTGGAGGAACTTCGCGCGTTCTTCGGAGGCGAGCGTCAGGTCGCAGACGACGTGAAGCGAGTGGCCGCCGCCGACGGCCCACCCGGGGACGACGGCGACGACGGGTTTCGGCATGAACCGAATCAGTCGCTGGACTTCGAGGACGTGCAGGCGTCCGGCCTTCGCCTCGCGGACGAGTTCGTCGTCCGATTCGTCCACGTCGTCGCCCTCGCGGTACTCGTAGCCGGATCCGCCGCGGACGGACTGGTCGCCGCCCGCGCAGAACGCCCACCCGCCGTCCTTCGGGGAGGGGCCGTTACCCGTCAGGAGGACACAGCCCACGTCGGCCTGCTTTCGGGCGTGGTCGAGTGCGGCGTACAGTTCGTCCACCGTCCCCGGGCGGAACGCGTTGCGGACCTCCGGGCGGTCGAACGCGATGCGCACCGCGGGCACGTCCTCGGCGCGGTGGTAGGTGATGTCGTCGAACTCGTCGGCCCCCGCCACCTGACGCCACCGCTCGGAGTCGAAGATATCCGAAACCATGTCCGAGAGGGGGGACGGCGCGCGCAAAAAGATTCGCTTCCGGCGCGCGGTCGGTCGAGACGCTCAGATTCGCCGGAGCGATTTGAGGACCGACGCGACGGACGAGAGCGAGAGGACGCCGAGGGCCGCGACGCCGCCGCCGACGAATCCGGCGACGACGAGTACCGACGGGGCGAGGGGACTGTTCGCCGCCGCCGCGCCGGCGAAGATGGCGGCGAGGAGGGTGAAGTTGTACCAGACGAAGCGGAGGACGACGAACGCGGCGTCCATCGGCGGCCACTCCGGGCCGACGGCGATGCGGCCGTTCCTGTAGGCGGCGATGCCGTACGAGAGGACGACGGTGGCACCCATCGCCGCGGAGGAGGCGACGATGTCGCCCGCGAAGACGGAGAACAGAAGCGCCGGCAGGCCCAAGACGACGCCCTCCGCCGTCCCGTCGAAGAGGTCTTCGAGCCACCGGCCGAGGGGGTCGTTCTCGGACTCCTCGCGCGGTCTGAGTCGGCGTTCCTCGGTCGCTCGGTCCGTACCTCGCTGGGGCATGGCCCGTAGTTGGACCAGTACCGTCAAAAACGTACTGCGACGGCGCGGTTCGCAGTCCGACGCCCGGCGCGTCCGAGGCGGCGCGCGGTCAGCCGTCTTCGGTCAGTCGCTCGACGACGCGTTCGTGGAGTCGTTCGCGGGCGCGGTGGCTCTCCTCGGCGTCGGTGACGACTTCGACGACGTGAGAGCCGCCAGCGGCCGTCGCCTCGGCGTACGCCTCGCGGAACCCCTCCCGGTCGTCGCCCGCGACTCGGGCGTACGAGAGGTCGTAGAGGTCCGCCGTCGGTTCGAAATCGAGGCCGTGCGGCGTCTTGAACTGCGAGGTGAAGGGCGGGTCGTACTCCTCGATGGGGAGCATGTGGAAGATGCCGCCGCCGTCGTTATTTATCAGGACCACCGTCGCGTCCACGTCGCACCGGCCGAGAGCGAGGAGACCGTTCATGTCGTGGTAGTAGGCGATGTCGCCCGTCACGAGCGTCAGATCGTCCGTCGTCGCGCTTCCCGCGCCGAGTGCGGTGGAGACGATGCCGTCGATCCCCGACGCGCCGCGGTTGCCGAGGACGGTCCGCGCCTTCGTCGTCGGGCGGGCGAAGCGGTCGGCGTCGCGGACGGGCATCGAGTTCGAGACGAAGACCGTCGAGGGTTGGGGCGCGAGTTCGGCCACGTCCGCGAGGACGCGCCCCTCGGCGGGCACCGCCGCCTCGGCGTCGTCGGCGTCGTCGGCGTCCGCGCCCGCACTCGCGTCGAACGCCTCCCAGTGGGCCGCCTCCGCCGCCTCGAACCGCCGCCGCCACTCGGCGCTTCCGGGGCCCGCCAGCAGGCGAGCGAGGCGCGCGAGGAGGCGCGAGGGGTCGGCGACGACAAGGTCCGTCGCCGCGAACTCCGCTTCGCGCCACTCGCCCGCGGGGTCGACGACGAGTTGCTCGGCGTCCGTCCGCGCGAGGTACGTCCGGAGCGTCTTCGAGGTGGGCGACGCGCCGAAGCGAATCACCACGTCCGGGTCGGGCCACTCGGCAGTGACGCGCGGGTCGAGGAAGGAGTCGTAGCCGCCGAGGGTGGGCGTGACGCGGACGTGTCCGCCGAAGCGGACGCCCGATAGCGGGTCCGCGAGGACGGGGAAGCCCGACGCGTGGGCGAACGCGGCGACCGCCTCGGCGTCCACGCCGGGGGCGTCCGCCGGGCCGGCGACGACGAGTCCGCGCGGCACCGAGATGCGGTCGGCCAGCGAACGCAGTTCGTCGTCTCCGAGTTCGGGGACGCCCGGCGTCGTCTTCACGAACGCGCCGTCGCGGCCCGACGCCGCGAGTTCCGGTAAGTCGTCGGGCACGTCGCCCTCGACGGGCGTCGGTTCCAGCGGTTTGCGGAACGGGACGTTGAGGTGGACCGGTCCCGACGGCGTCCCCGTCGCCTCCGAGAGGGCGCGCGCCGCCGTCGTTCGGAGCGAGCGGAGCTTTCTGGGTTCGGCCTCGGGTTCGGGGAGGTCCTTGTACCAGCGCACGGCGTCGCCGTACAACTTCTCTTGGTCGACGGTCTGGTTCGCGCCGGAGTCGCGGAGTTCCGGCGGGCGGTCCGCCGTCAGAAGGAGGAGGGGAACACGCGATTGGTACGCCTCGATGACCGCGGGGTGGAAGTTCGCCGCGGCGGTGCCGGAGGTGCAGACCAGCGGCGTCACGTCGCCCGTCCGCCGGGCGCGTCCGAGCGCGAAGTACGCCGAGGAGCGTTCGTCGAGGTGCGAGAAGACGCGGACGTCGTCGTGTCTCTCGAACGCCTCGGTCAGCGGCGTCGAACGGCTACCGGGGGTGATGCAGACGGCGGAGACGCCGCCCTCGGCCAGTTCGTCTACGAACGCGCGCGCCCAGAGGGTGTTGCGGTTAGGTGCGGTCATGGGTAGGAGAGAGTCGTCAGGAGCGTTCCAGTTCGTCGAGTATCGGGCGGTACTTCAGCTGCACTTCGTCCCACTCGCGGTCCGGGTCCGAGTCGGAGACGACGCCGACGCCCGCGAACAGGGTCGCCGAGTCCCCGCGCGAAACGGCCGAGCGGAGGGCGACGGCGAACGACCCGTAGCCGGCGGCGTCCACCCACCCCACGGGGGCGGCGTACCACCCGCGGTCGAACGGTTCGGTGTCGCGGATGGTCGAGAGCGCTCGGTCCGGCGGCAGGCCGCCGACGGCGGGCGTGGGGTGGAGCGCCTCAACCAGCGAGAGGACGTGCTCGTCCGTCGCCAGTTCCGCCGTTATCGGCGTCCAGAGGTGTTGCACGGTGGCGAGGCGCTTCACCCGGCGCGCGCCGGCGTTCACCGAGGAGGCGAAGGGGGCCAGTTGGTCGCGGATTGTCTCGGCGACGAGTT
The DNA here is from genome assembly GCF_042662625.1 of Halopelagius fulvigenes. Taxonomy (GTDB): domain Archaea; phylum Halobacteriota; class Halobacteria; order Halobacteriales; family Haloferacaceae; genus Halopelagius; species Halopelagius fulvigenes. The sequence goes on along the minus strand of NZ_JBHSXH010000015.1, from coordinate 267,305 downwards.
CGTGTTCGTGGACGTTCTTCTCGTCGGTCAGCAGTTCGTTCGCCAACCACTCGTCCTCGGCGGGCGTCTCGCCGCGGCCCGTCGTCCCCGCGAGGGCGTCCGTCTCGACGGTTCGCCCCCGGAGGCCGACGAGTCGTTCGGGCGTCGCGCCGAAGAAGGACGCCCGTGGCCCGCCGTCGCCGGCGGGTTCGACGAGGAAGCGGTAGCAGTCGGGGTACGCCTCGCCGAGTCGCCAGAGGACGTCCGGCACCGACAGGTCGGCCTCCAAATCGACGTCGAGGGCCTGCGCGAGGACGACTTTCTCCAAGTCGCCCGCGCGGATGCGTTCGACGGCGGCGTTCACGCTCGAACGCCAGTCCCCCTTCGCCGTCGTCCGCCGCCGTCCGACGACGCCCGGCGGGTCGGCCGGCGGGCCGGGGTCCGGCAGCGACCGTAATCGCTCTCGGTGGCGGTCGAGTTCCCTCTCGACCGTCCGCGGGTCGGCGTCCGGGCCGACGGCGTTGACCGTCAGCCACGTCCCGTTCTCCGCGTACGTCACCTGCACGCGCGGGAGGACGAAGCGCGCGCCGGGGAACTGCTTCCAGGGGGGGCCGGCGACGCTGTCGCCGTGGAACGCGAACCCGCCAAACAGTCGGGGGCGGGCCGCCTCGGTGCCGGCGTGGACGTCGCCCGACGAGAAGAGGGCTTCCGCGGCCTCGCGGACGCGTTCGAACCGGTTCGGTCCGTCGGCGGTCACCGTCGCCGCGGCACCGCCTCCGACCACCGTCGCTTCGTCGGGCGCGGACCAGACGGTCCGCGGCGCGTCGGCGGCGCGGAGGACGGCCCGAAACCGCGGCTTCGATATCCTGACGGACCTGCTGACGGGGCGTGCGCCCGCCTCGTCGCTCCCCAGCGATTCCATCGACGGGAGATGAGGACCCCACGCTCTTTTACCTGACTATCCCCGGTAGGAGAGATATTTGCCCGTTCGACCGGCCGAGCGCCGCGTTCGCGCCGTCCCGACGCGCCGCGTCTAACTGTACCGCTCCTCGTTCCACGGGTTCGCCGTGTTCGAGTACCCGCGCTTCTCCCAGTACCCGCGTTCGGGTTCGGTGAGGAACTCGACGCCCGAAACCCACTTCGCGCCCTTGTAGGCGTACTTGTGGGGCGTCACGACGCGGAGGGGGCCGCCGTGGTCCGCGGGGAGGGGGTCGCCGTCGTACTCGTAGACGAACATGACCTCCTGCCGTCGACACTCCTCCAAGGAGAGGTTCGTCGTGTAGCCGTCGAGGGCGTGGAACATGACGTGGACCGCGTCGTCCTCGACGCCCGCCCGTTCCGCCAGCGTCGGGAACGTGACGCCGGTGAACTCGCAGTCGAACTTGCTCCACCCGGTGACGCAGTGGAAGTCCTGAATCTGCGTCTCCGAGGGGAGCGAGGTGAACTCCTCGTAGGAGAGCGACAGCTCGTCTTCGACCGCCCCCCACGCCTCGAACTGCCAGGAGTCTCGGTCCCACGAGGGGGTTCCGCTCTTCGAGAGGACGGGGAACCGCGACGTCTCTCGCTGCCCCGGCGGGAGTCGTTCGTCGCCGAACTCCTCGTACAAGCCCGTGACGTCTTTCGCCATGTGAGAGGGTTCGCGGCGACGCACCTAACGCTGACGACTGCTCCCGCGGCCGAATACGGGAATCGCGAACTCCGTTTCGGCCGTCGAAAAAGAATCTCTACGAAACGCCGTTGTTCGTTCTGCTAACGGCAACGCCGGGCGTAGGAATTAAATAACCCGGCTCCAAACCCCCGGACGTTCAGATGCCCAAAGTCAATATAAACGTGCCAGAGCACCTCGAGATGCAGATCGCACAGCTCGTCGAACAGGGCGAGTTCGTCAGCCGCGAGGAAGCCATCTCCGAACTCCTCTCGACGGGTATCCGCGCGTTCAAGACGAGCGGACCCATCGACGACGACGACCGCGGATTCGAGGACGACGGGATGATGGGTCACGAAGACGAGTACGTCTTCTAACCCCCCGTGGGACGAATAGCCAAAAACCCTTAAAGCGGCATCTCGCCTAACTCCGGACATGCACAAGGACGAACTGCTCGAACTCCACGAACAGATGCTCATCATCAAGAACAACTTCGCGGCGCGCGAGGACGTCAACGAGGAGATATTCGAACCCTACGAGCAACTCGGGGTCAACCCCTCGCACGTCCACAAGTCCAAGAGCGAACACAAACACGCCGTCTTCGTCCTCGGCAACGCCCTCGCGACGGCGATGAGCGAGGACGAGTTCTCCAACGCGGGCCGCGTCGGCAAGCGAATGCAGGAGCTGGCAGACGATGCAGAGTCGAAGCTCTGAGTCGGGTCGCCCGACCCATCCCGACTCCGGACGGCGGGACGACGCCCCGGCGTCCGAGCGGTAATCCGATATTCTTGGCCGCCGCCGGCACCGATACGAGTATCAGGGACGACCGAATAGTGTGTGGTATCGGACCGCACACCGCCGACGCCCGCCCGCGGGCGCGGCGAGAAGTTGATAACGGGTCCGTGTGACACATACGCATGATTGACATTCCGGGATGGGTGCCGCTACAACAGGGGGCGATGGTCGTCGCGTTCCTCCTCGCCGGAATCGCTGTCTACGCAGTCGACCGACCGGAGGGTCGGTGGGGGGCCGCGCTTCGCCGGCGATTCCTGCTCGGGGTTCCGTGGGGAACCGTCGTGACCGTCGCGTTCGTCGTCGCCGTGTACCTGTTCCTCCAAGACGGACTCCGTCACTGGTACGCGCCGGTGACGCTTCCGTTCCGAGCGTGGTCGTACTTCTACCCGTTGGGCATCGTCACCGCGCCGTTCTCGCACAACGGGGCCGGGCACCTGCTGGGGAACCTCGCGGCGACGCTGACGCTCGCACCGTTGGCCGAGTACGCGTGGGGGCACTACCCGCGCGAACGGGGGACGACGTCGATGTCGTCGTGGCGGGCGAACCCGTACGTGCGCGCGTTCGTCGTCTTCCCCGCCGCCGTCCTCGTCGTCGGCCTCGCGACGTCCGCCTTCGCCCTCGGGCCCATCATCGGCTTCTCCGGCGTCGTCTTCGCGTTCGCGGGGTTCGCCCTCGTCAACTACCCGCTGAAGACGGTGGTAGCGTTGGCCGGCGGGCGAGCGTTCCGCCTCGTCTACAACGCGATGCTGGAACCGACGGTCACCGCCAGCGGCCACCCCACCTACGTCACGCCGTGGTGGGCCGACATCGCCATTCAGGGCCACGCGCTTGGCCTGTTCATCGGCGTCATCTTGGGTCTGTACGTCGTCCGCGCGCGCCCGTCGGTTGACCGGCCGTCGGCGCTGAAACTGTGGACCGGGTCGGTGCTGTTCGCCGTCTCGCAGTCGATGTGGGCCATCTACTGGTACCGCGGCGGCGAGACGTACGTCCTCTACCGCGCCGTCGGGGTCGCCCTCGTCGCCCTGTTGGCGTTGCTCGTCGTCTTCGCCGCCGTCGCCTCCGACCGCCCCGCGCTGACGGGCGTCTTCGGCGGGCAGTTCTCCTTCCGGCGGTGGCAGGCGGGCACGGCCTGTCTCCTCCTCGTCGCCGCCGCCGTCTCCGGCCCCGCGGTGCCGTACAACCTCTACACCACGTCCGGCGGCGAACTGCCCGGCGAACCCGTTCGGGTCGAAGACTACGAGGTGACGTACGCCGAGGGCGTCCAGAACGGGATGGTCTCGGCGTTCCAAGTGGACGCGTTCGGCGAGACGACGAACGTGAAGACGTCGGGCGTGATAGTCAAGAGCGAGTCCCGCGGCATCTGGACGACGGCGGCGAGCAAAGGCCGGTTGGCGTTCGCCGGGAAGGTACTCATCACGCTCGGCGGCGTCGGGTGGCGCGAGACGGTGTACGCCGAACGCGACGGGTGGGTCGCCATCGGCGGCGGGACCGCCTACCGAATCCACCTGCGGGAGGACGGCGAGTCGCGCGTCGTCTATACCTCGAACGCGACGACGGCCGAAGCGGTCGTCGGCGGGCGGAACATCTCCGTCGTCCCCACCACCGACGGCTACTACGTCGAGGTGGAGCGCAGAGACGAGACGGTGAGCGCCCCCCTCCCGGACCGGGGCGAGTCAGTCACCGTGAACCAGATTACGTTCACCCGCGAGAAGAACAAGATATACGCGGAGTTCGGCGGGACGCGCGTGCGGGTGCTGAAGAAAGAGCGGTACCGCGGAGGCTGAGGCGCACTCCGGGCCCCGAACGCCGCGGCCCGCCGCGCTACCTCGCCCACTCGATTCTGTACAGTTCCGTCTCGATGTCCTTCGAGTCGGCGTCGTGGAAGCCGAACTGCCTGTCGAGCGTGAACGTCGCGCGGAAGGCGTGGGTCACCTCGCCGCCCTCGTCCTCGGTGAACGCCTCGACGAACTCCCGCGACCCGGCGTTGTGGATGGAGTAGGAGACGTCCGCCACCTCGGCGGCGGTGGAGAGAAACGCCCGGTCGGCGTGTTCGTGCCCGCGTTGCGCCCCGAACGGCGGGTTCATCAGTACCGTCGTCTGCCCTTCGGGCCGGAGGGGCGGCCGCGTCGCGTCCGCGAGTATCCAGTCGATGTCCGTCGCCGTCCCGACGCGGACGCGGTTCTCGGCCGCCGTCTCCAACGCGCCGCGGTCGACATCGACGCCGACGACGCGCTCGGGTCCGCGGAGGGCCGCGCCCAGTGCGAGCATCCCCGTCCCGGTGCCGAGGTCCACGACTGTTCGGTCCTCGACGTCGCCGTTGAGGTCGGCGACATGGACGACGTGGGCCGCGAGGTCCGGCGGCGTCGGGTACTGTTCGAGGTCCGCCCGCGGCGCGTCGAAGCCCGCGACGACCGCGAGTTGCGTCTCCAGGGCGGATTTCGTCGGCATCAGCAGGAGACGCAGCCGGAGATATCGACCGCGACGCCCTCTCTGCGACCGCGTTCCTCGACGGCGCGGAGGGCGTCCCGCGCGACGTCCTCGTCGGCCACGTCGGTGACCGTCACTTCGACGCGCGCCGCGCCGAGAAACGCCGCCGCGCGGACGAACCCGCGGACGTCGTCGGCGACGGACTGGGTCGCGAGTCGACAGTCGTCGTCGAAACACGTCTCGACGGTCAACACGGCGGGCTGACACCCCTCGTCGGCGAGTCCGGCCTTCAGGTCGCGCAGGTACGACGGCGACGTCGAAGCGAGCGCACTCGCCTCGATTCGGACCGGCGTCACGTCCGCGACGGCGTCTGTATCGATGGTTTCGGCTCCCTCCGCGCTCCCGTTCGGGGCGTTCGTCGTACTCATGTTGCTCCTCGATAGTCACCGGTTATACAAAAGCCTTTGTGAAATGCGCAATGGTAATATTACGGGCGCGTTATCGGCAGGCGAAACCGAGACGGCGAGTCCGGTAAAACGACCACCGGTACTCAAGGTGTATGGATGTGGATTGGTAACGGGAAGCACGCTCCGCTTCCCCCTCCCCCTTTCAGTACCGACGTTCGACGACGAGCGTCCCGTTCGCGTCGCGGACGACTACCGCGTCGCCGTCGTTGTTCCACACCGGCCGGCCCTTCCCCCAGTGATGGGTGCCGTCACCGTCGGTTCCCGACCCGGTTCGGAGCGTCAGTTCCCCGCCCGGCGGGAGCGTCGTCCCCGCTGGAACGGCGTACGTCGCGCCCGCCCCGTCGGCCACCGTCCACCCGGAGAGGTCCACCGCCGCCTCGCCCTCGTTCCGGAGGACGACGTACTCGCCGTTCAGATTCTCCCCGTCGCGGCCCTCGGCGTCGGCGTGCACCCGGACGACAGCGACAGTCGCGCTCGACGCGGACCGTTCGCCCCGCGCCGCGGGCGTCGCGCACGACCACAGTCCGCGCCCCTCCTCGCGGGCGCGACGTTCCGCCGCGAAGTAACGTTCACGTTCGGTAAATGTTCCGTCGTACAGACGGGCGTGCCCGCGACGGAGCAGATCGCGGTTGACCGACCCACCGCCGACGCGGACGTACGCTAAGAGACGGCCGTGAGAGTCCCGCCGGTCCGCCCTCTCGTCGAAGACGAGGCGAACCTCCTCCCCGGCGAGTCGCTCTCTCGCGTACGACGCCGCCGCTTCGCCGGCGTCGGCGAGGCACGCCCTCCCCGCCGCCGTGTCGGGGACGCCCTCGAACTCCCCGGGCGAGTTCGACCCGCGCACCTCCGGCGAGTCCACCCCGAGGAGGCGGACGGTGTCCGCCGACCCGTTGGAGAACCTGACGTTCGCCGTGTCTCCGTCCGCGACGCGCGTCACCGTCGCGCGGACGCCGGTGTCGGGCCCGCGTTCCGTCGCGGTGCCCGGTTCCGTCTCGTCTCCGGGCGTCGGCGCGACGCCGAATCCGCCGAGGCAGGCGGCGAGAGAGATCGCGAGGAGGACGCAGAGCGGATATCGCCGTCGCATACGCACGCCGTTCGGCGCACCGCCGTATAACGCAATCGCCCGCCGCGAGTCGCGTTCGACGCCCGGTAATGGTTGGAGTACCGTCATCTCGGTACAAAGGTTTAAATTTGCGCTCCACCACAAACCTTATAATGGAACGTCCGAGCCGCCAGCGCCAGCGAGAGCAGGAAACGGAGACAGAGGCCGACGAACTCATCGCGTGCCCGGAGTGTGAGTCCACCAACATCGTCACCGACGCCGACCAGGGGGAACTGGTCTGTGACGACTGCGGACTCGTCTTAGACGAACGGCAGATAGACCGCGGCCCGGAGTGGCGCGCGTTCAACCACTCGGAGCGTCAGTCGAAGTCGCGCGTCGGCGCGCCGATAACGGAGACGATGCACGACCGGGGGCTGACGACGACCATCGACTGGAAGGACAAGGACGCCTACGGTCGGTCGCTCTCCTCCGAGAAGCGGTCGCAGATGCACCGCCTCCGCAAGTGGCAGGAGCGCATCCGGACGAAGGACGCGGGCGAGCGCAACCTGCAGTTCGCGCTCTCGGAGATCGACCGCATGGCGTCTGCGCTCGGCGTTCCGCGGTCGGTGCGGGAAGTCGCCTCCGTCATCTATCGGCGCGCGCTGAACGAGGACCTGATCCGCGGCCGTTCCATCGAGGGCGTCGCCACCTCCGCGCTCTACGCCGCCTGCCGGCAGGAGGGCATCCCCCGGTCGCTCGACGAAGTCGCCGAAGTCTCGCGCGTGCCGCAGAAGGAGATCGGCCGGACGTACCGATACATCTCCCAGGAACTCGGCCTCGAACTGAAGCCCGTCGACCCCAAGCAGTTCGTCCCGCGCTTCGCCTCCGCCCTCGGCCTCTCCGAGGAAGTGCAGGCGAAGGCGACCGAGATAATCGACGTCTCCGCGGAGCAGGGCCTGCTGTCGGGCAAGTCGCCCACCGGGTTCGCCGCCGCCGCCATCTACGCCGCGTCGCTGCTCTGTAACGAGAAGAAGACCCAACGCGAAGTCGCCGACGTGGCACAGGTGACGGAAGTGACCATCCGCAACCGCTACCAAGAGCAGATAGAAGCGATGGGCTTCCGCTGAATCGGCGCGGCGCGCGCCGGCCCCGGACGCTCGAACTGTTCTCTCTATTGCTCTGACTCTCTTCCGCTTTCTTTTCGCTATCGCCCTTGCTTCCGCGCTCCCGTCGTCCGTCGCTCCGCCCCTCCCTCGCCGAGTCGTCCCGCCTCACTCCGACCGCGCGACGAACACGACGACGTCCCGGCCCCACAGACCGAGTCGGTACGACCGCGCCTCGTAGTCGTCGCCGAGTCGGTCGCTCACCCGTTCGCGGAGACTCGGACTCGTCACGACCACCGGCGGAATCTCGCCGCGTTCCGCGCGTTCGTCGAACGTCGTCGCGTTCTTCGTGCTCACCTCGTCCAACCCGGCGCGCTCGAAGTACCACGGAAGCGGGAGTCTGTTGCCCCACGAGTCCGCCACCGGCGGGAACTCGTTTCCGGGGTCCCACCCCGTCGCGTACTCGGACCCGACGTACAGAACCTCGGGCGTCGAACGGTTCCCGTCGGCGAACTTCGAGACGTTCGCCACCAGCGGTTCGACGTCGTCGCTCGGTTGCCCGTACTGCGCGAGGTGGTTCGTTCGGTCCGAGGGGCCGTACACGCCCGCGGCGGTCACCGCGCCGGCCTGCGCGACGACGGCGACGACGACGAGAACGACCGCGGCCACCGTCGCCGCGTCCGCCGAGGCGAGTCCGCCGCCGAACGACGCGCCGTCGGCGTCAGTCGCCCTCGCCGCCGCGGCGGCGCGGGTCAACAGGGCGGCGATACCGACCGCGCCGGGGAGCGAGAGGGGCAGGAGGACGTGGACGGCGACCCAGGGCGCGGACACCTCGGTGACGACGGGGAAGACGAACGCCGCCGCCGCGCCCCAGTAGGCGAACCCCGCGACGAGGGGTCGTCGGTCCGCGCGGGCGTACCGCGTCCAGAGGAACGCGGCGACGGCCGCGACGAGTACCGGAAGCGCCGTCCGAGCGAGCGTATCGAACGTGTCGAAGACGTACGGGAACAGTTCGTGGATGGCGTCGGGGTAGCGGTTCGCCACCCGAACACCGAAGAACTTCCAGAGGGCCCCCCCGGTCGCCTCCCAGAGGACGAGGTGCCACGTCGTCGGTTTCCAGAGGCCGGCGTCCACCGTCGGCCCGGCGCGGGGGGCGAAGCAGTAGACGGTCACCCCGAGGAAGACGAGGAACGCGCGGGCGGCGGCGTTCCACCGCCCCGCGACGCGGGCGCGGAGTTCCGCGACGGTCGCTCTGGCGGACGCTCCCCGGTCTACGACGGCGCTCGGTTGGTCGAGGACGAGGACGCCCGCGGCGACCCAACAGAGGACGTACCCCGCGGCGAACCCCGAGGAGGCGACTGCGAGGGGAAGCGCCGCCGCGGCGGCGTACGCGTCGCGCCGACTCCCGCGGTCGTACGCGCGCACCGCGAACCCGACGAACGCCAGCGCGAAGAACGCCAGCGGAACGTCGCCGCGGAGGAACCGCGAGTAGTAGACCAAGAGTGGGTTGAACGCCAAGACGGCGGCGAAGACGAACGCCTCGACGTCGTCGAGTCGGTCCCGAAAGAGCAGGGCGCAGAGCGGGAGGAGCCCCCCGAGGACGGCCGCGGGGAGTCGCGCCGTCGCGTCCGACGCGCCGAGGAGGGCGAAGACGTGGCGGTCCACGAGGTACAGGAGTGGCCCGCCCGCGACGGGGCGGTACTCGAACGCGCCGCTTTCGAGGTATCTGAGCGTCCAGTAGCCGACGCGGGCCTCGTCCCAGTGGAACGGGCGCGCGCCGAGACCGACGAGGCGAGCGAGGACGGCGAGGACGGCGAGAGCGGCGACGACGGAGAGGAGGAAGTCCCGACCGCTCTCCGACCGCCGTTCGGACTCCGCCGGCGTCCCTCCGTCTCCGGTGGTGACATCAGACTGCGTCTGATGGCCCGACGAGAGTCCCTCGTCGGTGTTGCCAGACATGCGCGAGTCTCGGCCGTGACCGGGTAGAAACTTTTTGGTGCGCGGACGCCGCCGCGGCGCGGTTCGCAAAGCACAAACCCCGGCGCGGCCGACGCGACGGTATGACACTCGTGGAGTCGCTTCCGCCGCGGCCGCTATCGCCGAAGGAACTCACCGGGCTCAACACCGCCGACGCGTTCGAGTTGGCCGTCTCCGTCGAGAGCGACGTCGACGAGCAACGCTCGTCGGCCCGCCGGACGCAGTCCGGCGACGGGGATGCGCGGAGTCTCCTCCTCGCGACCAACGAGTGGGTGAAGGGACTCGCGTTCGACGAGGAGGGCGGGACGTGGACCGTCGTCGAAACCGTCTCGCTGGACGGCCGGGAACGACTCGAAGGACTGCAGGCCTGCGAGGAGGCGGTGTGGGCGTTCCGCGGCGAGACCGACGACGATTCCGACACCGCTGCCGACCCCGACGGCGACGACTCCGACGGCGACGCCGAGTCGGCGTGACGGCCGAGCCGAATCGAGAAACCGCGGGGAGTCGCCGTCGAATCCGGGCATAGTTTCTAACCGTTTCTCCCCGTACGTCCACGTATGTACGAGCGAATACTCGTTCCGACCGACGGAAGCGAGGCGGCGGACGGGGCGATTCGGAACGCCATCGACATCGCATCGCAGTACGACGCCACCATCCACGCGTTGTACGTGGTAGACGCGAGCGTCTACACCTCCATCGAGACGGGGGCCGACCTCGTCGTCGAGTCCTTGGAGGAAGAGGGACAGAAGGCGATAGCGGAGGTGACGGACCGGGCGCGCGCCGCGGGCGTCGAGTCGGAGTCGGCCGTCGTCTCCGGGTCCACCCACCAGAGCATCCTCGACTACGCCGACGACCACGGCATCGATCTCATCGTGATGGGGACGCACGGCCGGACCGGAATCGACCGCTACCTGCTTGGGAGCGTCACCGAGAAAGTCGTCAGACGTTCCGACGTACCGGTCCTGACGGTCCGCATGGACGGCCAGCCCGCCGAAACGGAGGACGAGACGGCCGTCTGAGGCGGGGTATCAGACCTTTTTTCGGGGACGGAATCGCTCCATAAAGAGTTTAGGCACGGTCCCTCGTACCGGAATTCATGACTGAGTACACCGTCGAGTTCGTCAGGACGGACGAGACCATCGAAGTGTCCGACAAACAGACCATCCTCAAAGCCTGCATCGAGGAGGGCATCGCACAGGAGTACTCCTGCCGCGTCGGGATGTGTCTGGCCTGTTCCGCCGAAATCGTCGAGGGCGAAGTGACCCAACCCGCCGCCCGCGGCCTGACCGACGAGGAGGCCGAGCGATTCGCTCTCACCTGCATGGCGCGCCCGCAGAGCGACCTGAAACTCGACCGCGGCGTCTACCCCCCGAGCATCGAGGACGACGCCGCCTCCTCGGCCACGGCCGCCGACGACGACTGACGGGTCTCTCCGATTCCTTCTCGCCGACCGACGCCCGTTTCGGATAGCCGTCGTTTTCGCCGCCACCAATGACACGTGTTACCACCTAACTCACTAGCCGAGACGGGTCGACGCGTCCCGTCGCCCGAAGTGAGTCCCTTACGCGCCGCGGAGACGCCCCTCGCGGCGTCGTAGGTGGGGGAACGCGTCTCCGAGAGGGGAAGGAGGGAGTCGTCGGCGCGCGAACCTCCACGCATGCCTTCTGACGAACACGAACGCGGACGGGAAGGCGGGAACGGTGCGGTTCACGAACGCGTCGACGCCGCCGTCGAGGAACGCGACGACTGGGCGCGGCGGCGACGGAAGGGGATTCCGACGGACGAACGACTGTTGGTGGTCGCCTGCATGGATGAACGCATCCCCGTGGAGGCGGCGTTGGGCCTCGAACTCGGCGACGCGCAGGTGTACCGCAACGCGGGCGGGAAGGTGACGGACGACGTGATTCGAAGCGCGGCGTTGACGACGAACTTCTTCGAGACCGAGGAGATCATCGTCGTCAACCACACCGACTGCGGGATGATGAGCGCACCCGACGACGCCGTGGTGGAAGGACTGGAAGCGCAGGCCGGCGGGTCGTTGGACGACGTGGAGTTGGACCCGTCGCTGCCGGAACTCGACATCGGCGACGCGTCGATAGCCGAGTGGGTCCGCATGACCGACGACATCGACGAGGCGTGCGCCGCGCAGGTGGCGTACCTCGAAGACCACGAGTTGATTCCCGACGACGTGACCGTGACGGGTTACGTGTACGAAGTCGAGAGCGGCGAACTCCGGCGGCCGGGCGAACGCGTCGCCGCGCAGGTGAACGAGAGAGTCGAAGAGTAACGCCCTACGCCGTCGCGGCGCAGTTGTTCGGCCCGAGCTCCAACTCGAACGCCTCGTCGTCCGCGACGGACGCCCGCCCGAGGTTCGCCTCGACTATCTCCCCGTAGTTCGCGGGTCGCGGCGGCGCGTCCTCGATGACGTGCGCGACGAACGCCTCCTCGTCCATCGACAGCGCCGAGAGTCGGTCTCGGAGCGTTCCGAGCGTCGCCGTGTACGTCCCGTCCGCGGCGGGTTCGGCGGCCTCCCCGTAGTGGCCGGGCGCGACACGCACCCCGTCGTCGAACGCCGCGTACGTCTCCGTCAGGGTGCGGTGGAGTCGCCGCGCGGCGTCGGGCGCGCCCTCGTCTCCCTCCTCCAAGTCGGGGCGGGCGACGCTCTCGACGAACAGGCTGTCGCCCGAGAGAAGCAGGTCCGCGAGGCGGTACGCCGTCATCTCGGTGGTGTGTCCGGGCGCGCGGACGGCGGTGAGCGTCGCGTCTCCGACGCGAATCTCGTCTCCCCCCGCAATGAACCGAACGTCGTACTCGTCGTCGCCGTAGGCGAGGCCCCTCTCCCGTGCGCCCGCCGGGAGGACGATTTCCGCGCCGGTTCGGTCCGCCACGTCGCGGACGCCGCTCACGTGGTCGGCGTGGACGTGCGTGTCTATCGCGTACCGGAGTTCCGCGCCGCGTTCGCGGGCGTCCTCGGCGTACCGGTCGGCGAAGGCGCGCAGGGGGTCCACGACTGCGGCTTCCTCGCCGGAGACGACGAGGTACGCGAGGCATCCGCTGGAGGGGCGGCGGTACTGGAGGACAGTCACACCCGCATCGGTGGCTACCTCGCGGGCGTCGTACACCCGCGCCCACCCGCGCATGCCGCGTTCGAGGTTCTCGGCGTCGAACCCCGCCTCGCGGAGGAGTTCCGCCACGTAGTCGCTGGCCTCCCCCCGTCCGCAGACGACGACTACGTTCTCGTCCTCGGAGATACCGTTTTCCGCGGCGAGTTCGTCCACGGTCCCCTGCACCTCGGCCGCCATGAACCGGGAGTAGGGGACGACGGTCGCATCGACCGTCTCGCCGGAGATGCGCCACGCCTCGTACTCGTCGCGGTTCCGGACGTCGAGGAGGCGAACGCCGTCGCCGGACTGCGTCTGGCGGGCAGCCGAACTCTGTTCGGCTACGCCGCCGCGTTCTATCGCGCGGTGGAGTTCCTCGGGGGTCATGCGGAGAGGTACGTCGGCGAGGGGGAAGAACGCTCCGCGGACCGAGGCGGACCGAAGTTTCAGGGCGCGCGGACGCGTCTCTCGACGCATGGACGGAGCGCAACTTCGGAGCGAGATCGAGGAGTCGAAGGCGACGGAGTTGAACCGACTCGGCTCCCAGCAGTTGCTCGTCGCGTTGACCGACGCGCAACTGACGCCCGAACGCGTCCTCGACGTGGCAGCGGCGAGCGAACACGCCGCGCGGGAGACGTTCCGAGGGTGGGCCGACGACGAGGACGACGCCGACGCCCGGGAGGCGTTCGCCGCCGTCGCCGAACAGGAGGACGACCACCTCCGCTGGGTGACCGACGAACTCGACGGGGAGTGGGAGGCCGACGGCGAACCGGGGCCGATGCACGCCTACCTGCGGGGGCGCGAGGCGACGGTAGAGCGAATCGGCGGCGGCATGGTCGGGCGGCCGTTGGTGAGCCTTCGGACGCACAACCAACTCGTCGGCTTCTTCGTCAACGAGGCGGACGAACGCCGGGCGGACGTGATACGCGGTCTGAAGGCCGAGACGGAGGAGGTGTTGGACGACGGCCTCGAACTCCTCGAAGCGACGTGCGAGACGGACGACGACCGGCAGGCCGCGCGGATGATCGCGGAGTACACCGTCCAACTCGCCTACGACGACTACGCCGACGCCCTCAGAAACCTCGGGTTCGACCCGCGGTCGGTGTGCTGATGACGGACGTCCGCGGCCGCGTCGAGGCCATCTGGACGAGTCCGGAGGAGGGCGCGCCGATGGAGTCCAACGCGTCGGTCGAGGCGGTGGAGGGCGGACTCCGCGGCGACCGGTACCTCCTCGGGACGGGCTACTACTCGCCGTACGACGTCTGTCAGGTGACGTTCGTCTCGGCGTCGGCCATCGAGGAGATACGCGAGGAGACGGGCATCGACCTCTCGGACGGCCGCCACCGGCGAAACGTCGTCGTGAGCGTCGCGGACCTCCGCGCGTTGCTGGAGACGACGTTCCGGATCGGCGAGGCGGAGTTCCGGGGGACGCGCCCGCGTCCGCCCTGCGCGCACGTCGAACGCGTCGCCGGCGAGGAGGGCGTCGCCCGCGCACTCGGCGACGGCCGGGGCGGCATCTGCGCCGACGTTGTGTCTCCGGGCACGGTCAGCGTCGGCGACGAACTCGAAGTGGTGGAGGCCGACCCCCGGACCGATGGGCGGTCGATCATCGACCGTCTGCGCGGCGAGAGCGACGGATCCGGGTAGCCGAGGGGTCAGGGGAAGATGCTCTCGGGGAGGTACGCCGTCACCGTCCAGTTGGGCGCGTCCACCACCTGACTTATCTTGAGGTCCACCGCGGCCGAACAGAGGATGTACGCCTCCCCGCGCGTCAGGTCGCGTTCGGATTCGAGGTGGTTTATCATGTGCCGTATCGCCTTCTTCGTCGCCACCATCAGGTCGGCGGCGATGCCGGTCGTGGCGTACATCGGTTCGTCCGCGCCGGTCGGCGTGAACGGCCCCGTCGTCTCCAACTCCGGTTGCTCGATGGACTTGTCCTTCAGAACGTCGAACCGCGCGGTGACGAACATCGGCGCTTCGACCCCCGTGACGGACACCTCGCCGTCGCCCTGCGCGGCGTGGCAGTCGCCCGTCGAGAACAACGCCCCCTCGACTTCCACCGGGAGGTACACCGTCGACCCCGTCGTCATGTGCTTTACGTCCACGTTGCCGCCGACGTCGCGCGGCGGGAGCGTGTCGTGTTCGCCCTCCTCGCCGGGCGCAACGCCGATGATGCCCGGGAACGGGTCCAGCGGAATCTCGATGCCGTTTACGAACTCCGCGGTGTCGTCCTCCAACTCCCAGACGTGCAGGCCGCCCTCCTCGAAGTCCTCCGGGAGGAGGCCGAGGCCCATCTCGCCGGGCAGAAAGCCGGTGAATCCCCACCCCTTGTGCTCGAAGTCGAGGAGTTCGACGGCGAGGACGTCGCCGGGTTCCGCGCCCTCGACGCGCACGGGACCGGTGAGGGGGTGGACAGGGGCGAGGTCGACGTTTATCAGGTCCTCCAGAGTCCCGTCGGGACCGACCTGCCCGTTCAACGCGTCGCGGCACTCGAAGCGGACCACGTCGCCCGGTTCGACCGTCACCGCCGGGTCGATACCGTTGTCCCAGACGTGGTGGACGTTCTCGTCGTCGTCGCTCAGTTCGTGATCCACGATGTAGTCGCTGGAAGGCATTCGGTAACGATAGACGCATCGAGGGAGTATGAAGGTGTAGTTGCCGAAAAGATACGCGCGAGGCGTCGGACGGCCGGGAGCCGGCGTTTACGCTTCGTCGAACAGCGCGAATCGAAGATTCGCTGGCCCGACTTCGCTTACGCTTCGTCGAACAGCGCGAATCGAAGATTCGCTGGCCCGACTTCGCTTACGCTTCGTCGAACAACGTCTCACCCGCGACCATGTGCTCTTCCACCGTGTCCATGTCGAGCGTCAGGCCGAGGCCGGGTTTCTCGGGAATCTCGATGTAGCCGTCCTCGATGACCGTCTCCTCCACCAGGTCGCTCCACCAACCGAGTTCGTACGAGTGGTACTCCACCGCGAGCGAGTTGGGGATGGCCGTTCCGACGTGTGCGGAGGCCATCGTCGCGATGGGCGACGAGACGTTGTGCATCGCCACCGGAATGTAGTACTGGTTGGCAACGTCCGCTATCTTCCGCGTCTCGCGCATTCCGCCGACCTTCGGCAGGTCCGGCGCGATGATGTCCACCGCTTGGTTCTCGATGAGACGGCGTTCCTCGGTGACGCGGTAGCGGTTCTCGCCCACCGTAATTGGCGTCGTCGTGGACTTCGTGACCTGCTCTTGAACGTCGAGGTTCTCCGGCGGGACGGGGTCCTCTAACCACCAGACGTCGTAGTCCTCGATGGCGGCCGCGAGGCGTTGCGCGGAGTTCGCCGAGAACGTCCAGTGGCAGTCGAACGCCACGTCCGCGCGGTCTTTCACGCGTTCGGTCACCTTCTCGACGATCTCGGCCTTATGGCGGACCTCACCGGGGCGGAGGTGGCGGTTCGCGCGGTCCTTCTCGAAGCCCGACGGCACGTCAAGGTCGAATTTGAGTGCATCGTAGCCGAGTTCCTCGACGACGCGTTCGGCCTCGTCGGCGCAGGCGTCGGGGTCGGCTTCCTGTTCGGTGTGACAGTCGCAGTAGACGCGCACCTTGTCGCGGTACTTCCCGCCGAGCAGTTGGTACGCGGGGATGTCGAGAATCTTGCCCGCGAGGTCGTGAAGTGCGATTTCGATGCCCGAAATCGCCGTGACGGTGACGCCCTCGACGGAGCCCTCGCCGGACATCTTCTGGACGAGATGTTCGAATAAGCGGTCGATGTCGAGGGGATTCTCGCCGACGACGAACGGCTTCATTCGCTCGATGAGTTCGGGGACGCCGGCACCCCAGTAGGCTTCGCCGGTGCCGACGACGCCTGCGTCCGTGTACACTCGGACGAGGGTCCACGGGAAGTTGCCGTCGATCATCGTCGTCTGGACGTCGGTAATCTCGACGTCCCGGCCGCCACCTCTTTTTGCGGTGGCGCCCATCGTCTCGGCGGACAGTTCCCGCATCGTGTACTCCGCGTTCGGGTCGTGGAGTTCCGAGTAGTCTTTGCTCATAGTCCCGGGTTTACTCGATAAGGTGTAAATCTTTGCACTCCGACAGGCCGGGCCGGAACGGAATTCCGCCGGGTCCGTTCGCTTCGCTCACTTCCCCGGCGACTTCTCACTCGCTAACGCTCGTGAGAATCCCGGCGAGTCGACGGACGGCGAGGGGGTTCAGAGTTCGTCGAGGACGTTCAGCACGTACGCGATGCGGAGCATCGAGGCGGCGTCGCCCCGGTCGTAGACGAGTTCGTCGGTGCTCCGGACGTGGTCGAGGACGTCCGAGGAGGCGTGCTCCGGCGCGGCCGAGATTCCGGCGTCTTCCTCCGCGGCCCACCGCATCACGCGGAGGTCGGACTTGCTGTCGCCCATCACGAGGACGAACGGGTCGGTGACGTCGAGAACGTCGAGGGCGGCCTTCACGCCCTCGGTCTTGTTGAGTTCGAGCGAGCCGATTTCGGCCGCGTCGGCGTGGTAGTACGCCACGTCGATGCGTTCGAAGAGCGACCGAATCGGGTCCGGAACGTCCTCGGGGTCGCGGTCGGGTGCGGCGTCCTCGGCGTCGAGAACCGCCGTAATCTCGGGGTCGGCGTCCGCGTAGTACGCCCGCGCCCACCCCTCCGGGTCGGCCTCCCCGTCGGCGACGTCGGCGACGTCCGCGGCGTTGTACACCGCGCGGCCGAGGAGGTCCACGAGGTAGACAAGACCGCGGTCGATGACGTCCTCGGCCCTGTCGCTCCCGATGTCGAAGTTCGGCTTCAGCGTGACGTTGAACTCGTTGCCCTGCAGATGGGCCGACTCGCGCAGGTCGTCCGGGGCCTGCGGGAGGACGCGCGAGCGAACCTCGTCGAACACCTCGCGGACTTCCGGGTCCAGCCCGTCGTAGAGGAGTTTCTTCGTCTGCGACCCGTGCCCGGGCGTGAACACGCCGGTCCCGGCCTCGTAGACGATGCTGAAATCGCCCGAGTGGACGAGTTCGTTGCCGAGGCCCTGAATCATGAACCCCTTGACGTTCTCCAGCGTCTGCCCCGTGCAGATGACGATGGGGACGCCCGCCTCGTGGAACTGCGTCAGGAGGTGCAGCGTCTGGCGCGGAATCTCGTTGTCCGTCCGCCCCGCCGACCGGAGCGTCTCGTCCACGTCTAAGACGAGGGCGTTCACCCTGCGGTCGTACTTCGAGTGGAGGTCCAAGGCGGTGAACGCCTGGTCCCGTGAGGCGCGGGCGGCCATCTCGGCGAACTCCTCGCCCGCGGCGAACGCCTCGCGTATCTCGTCTTTCCGGTCCTCCAGTTCCTCGCTCGCGTCCTGCCAGTACTCCAGCGCTGTCCGGGAGTCCACCGGGGGGAACACGTCGAGGAAGTCCTGCACGTCTCGAAGCGCCTCCGCGTCGAAGTCGGCGTAGAGGCGAAAGATGAGGTCGTACCGCTCCATACTGACTCCCTGCGCTCCGGGGTGAAAAAGGGTGCCCGCACGGCGACGCCTGCCGCGGGCGGCGGTTCCGGTGGGGAAACCCTCAAACGGTTGCTATCCGTACGCCGTGGCATGTCTGACTGGACCGACGCCATCGTCGGCGACCGGATGACGGTCGATAGGGAGTTCAACGACCGAGTCACCAACTCGGAGTTCACGCGACAGGAGTGGGGACTCATCATGACGGCGACCGAGTTCGAGATAGCGAACGCCTCCGACCCAGAGGAGGCGCGCATCGTCGCCGACACGGAGAAGTTGCCGCAGATAATGCCCGAACTGGAGAACGTCCGCTCGCAGATGGCGCAGATGGGCGGGTCGCCCGGCGGCGGCGGGAGTTCGGGCGGCGGACTGTTCGACTCGATAAAGGGCGCACTCGGACTCGGCGGCGGCGGCGGCGACCAAGAACGACTGGACGCGGCGGAGCGACTCGTGCAGGAGTACGCCGACGAACTGCAGAGCCACCTCGAGAGTCGCGGCAAGTGGGAACAGGTCCGTATCGCGTATCAGGAGTGACGCGAAGCGCCGACGGTCGGTCACCTCTCGCGGTGCGCCGTCCCCTCGATGCGAACTCGACTCCCGGCGGTCAGATCTCGTCGCCGCCGTGGAACAGCGTCATCTCCTCCGCCTCGTAGATGTTGATGAGTTCGGTTATTATCTCGTCGTAGTCCTCGTCTTCCACCCGCAGGCTGTCGAGGCGCGACACCGTCTCTTCGTCGAGGGTAATCTGCGGCATAGGTGAGAAATCGACTGGGAGAGACTTAAGCACCGGGGAGTGGATCAATTTCAGACAACTTCTAAAGAGCCGACGGGTCGAGGGCGCCGGGCGGCCCCGAGCGCACGCCGACGCCTCACTTGTGGAGGCTTCGACCCGCGCTTCCGGCGACTTCCGCCAAGTTGGCGTGGACGTCGGCGATGCGGGCGCGGATGTCCCGGCCGACGACGCGGGGGTCGAACACGTCCTTATTCGGCGACCACTCGGTGTCGTTGAAGAACGTGTCCCGGTCGTCTTCGACGCCCTCCGGCGGCACGATGGCCCCGGGGCTCTCGCGGTAGAGGTCGTACGCCGTCCGGGTGTACTCGTACTGGTAGCGGGTGTCTTTGTTCACCTTGCAGATACCGTGCTGGAGCATCTGTCGGAGTTGGTCCGGTTGGACGCCCGAGGACCCGTGCAGGACGAGAGGCGTGTCGAGGCCGTGGTCGCGCAGGGCCTCGCGGATGTCCGCCGCGAGGTCCGGCCGCAGTTCGAGATCCTTCCCCTTGGCGACGCCGTGTTGCGTCCCGACCGATATCGCCAGCAGGTCACAGCCGGTCCGGTCCACGAACTCGACGGCCTGTTCGGGGTCCGTGTAGAACGCCTCCTCGGACTCGATTTCGTCCTCGACGCCCTTTATCTGGCCGAGTTCCGCCTCGACGAGGACGTCCGCGCCCTCCTCTTCGGCCATCTCGACGACGCGGCGACTCCGCTCGACGTTCTCCTCGAACGGTTCGTGGGAGGCGTCTATCATTATCGAGGAGGGGACGTCGAGTTCCATCTGCGTCTCGATGAACTCCAGGTCCGTCTGGTGGTCCATGTTGAGGAAGACGCCGATATCGTACCGGTCGGCCATCACCTCGATATAGTTCCCCATCGCCTTCAGCCCGGCCACCGGGTCGCCGTCGCCCGCGAACGTACACGCACCGCCGCTCATCTGCAGGAGGAGATCCGAGTCCGCCCGGTCCGCGCCCTCCATCAACCCCATCATGACGTTCGGTTCGGCCACGTTGCTGGCGACGAGGCCGAACCCCTCGTTTAGGGCCTCGTCGTACACCTTTGCGAGTTCATCTCCGCCGTAGAACGGCAATCTGTGTCACCTCGTTCGAATCCTCACGAGCGAACGTAATAACGTATGCGAAGGCGTACTGTTTCTGCGCGTCCGTTCGATTTCGACCGAAACGCCGAGGAGATAGTGCGGTAGCGTTCAGTTCGCGGATTCGCCCGGCAGATAGAACCACCGAGAAGGCCGTCTTCGCTGATTGGTTTTGAACGCCTCGATACGAGTACTGTTTGTTCTGCGACTACCCGGACGGAAATAGTCAGTTCCCGGAGAGCGTCGGCCGAGGAAAGAGAGCGTCGAAAGAGGAGTTACGAGAAGAGTCTCTTCAGGCGGTTGATCAGGCTCTTCTCCGGGTCGCCGCCGCGACGCTGGCCCTGCGGTTCCTTCGCTTTCTCGGGTTCCGCCTGGGACGCGAGGGACTCGTCGTCTCCCTCCGCCGCGGCGTCGTCGAGTTCGACCGTTCCGGACTCTCCGCTCTCGACCAGTTCGGCGGCCTGTTCGATGAGGCCCTCGGGGTCGTTGACGCCGTCTTTAACGGTGCCTTTGACGAGGGGCTTGCCCTCGAATCGGTCCCGGGAGACGGAGGTGTCGGAGGCGACGATGACCGCGTCCGCCTCGGCGACGTCCTCGCTGCTGAGTTCGTTCTCCGCGCCCATCGCGCCTTGAACTTCGACTTTGATGTCGTGGCCGAGTCTGTCGGCGGTCTGTTCGAGGTTCTCCGCGGCCATCTGGCTGTGTGCGATACCGGTGGGACAGGACGTGATTGCGACTAATTTCATCGTTGGATGTTGTTTGTTAACACTCTCTGTACTTCATCTTTCGTGCCGGCGTCGAGGGCGTCCTCGGCGAGTGCTCGGGCGTCCGGGAGCGACGTCTTCGTCACCGCCTCCTTGACCTGCGGGACGGTGACCGCACTCATGCTGAGTTCGTCGAGTCCGAGGCCGAGGAGCAACGCCGTCAGGTCGGGGTCGCCCGCCATCTCGCCGCACATGCCGACCCACGCGTCCGCGCCCTCCGTCGCTTCGACCGTCGCGCGGATGGCTCGGAGGACCGCGGGTTGGCGGTAGTCGCCGAGTTCGGAGACGCGTTCGTTGCCGCGTTCGGCGGCCATCACGTACTGCGCGAGGTCGTTCGTACCGATGCTGAAGAACTCGACGTGTTCGACGAGTTCGTCCGCGACGAACGCCGCGGCGGGCGTCTCGACCATCACGCCGAACTCCGGACGGGCGTACTCTGCGCCCTCCTCGTCCAAGTCGGCGGCCACCTCGTCCATCTTCTCGCGGGCGGCCCGAACCTCCTCGACGGTGGCGACGAGGGGGAGCATGACGGCCAACCCGTCGCCGTTCTCGCTCCCGCAGGCGCGCAGGAGTGCGCGGAGTTGCGTCTCGAACAGGTCCGAGTCGGGGCCGAGGGAGCGACGGATGCCGCGTTCGCCGAGGAACGGGTTCTCCTCCTCGGGCAGGTCGAGGTAGTCGATGGGCTTGTCGCCGCCCACGTCGAGCGTTCGGACGACGACGCGCCCGTCAGGGAACGCGTCGAGTGCCTCGACGTACGCCTCGTACTGTTCGTCCTCGTCCGGGGGTGACTCCCTGTCGAGGAAGAGGAACTCGGTGCGGTAGAGGCCGATGCCGTCCGCGCCGCGTTCCGTCGCCGGGCCGAGGTCCGTCCGCGTCCCGACGTTGGCGGCGATTTCTATCTCCGTGCCGTCGGCCGTCGAGACGGGGTCCGCGCGGATCTCCGCGTCGTCGCCGCCCGCGGCGGCCTCCCGCGTCTCCTCGTCGGGGTCGAAGACGACGACGCCGTCGGTGCCGTTCACCACCACGTCGGTGCCGTCTTCGACCTCGTGCAGTTCGTCGCCGACGCCGACGACGGCCGGAAGCGCCAGCGACCGGGCGAAGATGGCCGCGTGCGACGTTCGGCCGCCGGCGATGGTGACGAACCCGGCCACCTTCGAGGGGTCCAGTTGCGCCGTGTCGCTGGGCGTCAGTCGCTCCGCGAGGACGACGCTCCCCTCCGGCAGGTCGCCGAGGTTCACGCGTTCGCCGCCCGAGAGGACGCGCACGAGTCTGTCGCGCACGTCGCGCAGGTCGTCGGCGCGTTCGGCCATCCGACCCTCCATCCCCTCGAACTGCTCGATGAACCCCGCGAACGTCTCGGAGACGGCGTGTTCGGCCGGGAGGCCGTCCCCGATTCGCTCCTCGACGCCGTCGGTTATCTGCGGGTCGTCGAGGAACTGGACGTGCGCGTCGAACACCGCCGCCTCGTCCTCGCCGACGCGTTCGGCGGTTCGCTCGCGTTCGGCCTCTAGTTCCTCTCTGGCGGTCGTCCGGGCGTCATCGAACCGGGCCGTCTCGGCCTCGGTGTCCACTTCCTCGGGTTCCGGCGGGTCGTCGAGTTCCGCGTCGGGCGAGTACCAGACGACCGTTCCGACCCCCGAGAGGGGCGTCACGCCGATGCCGTCGAATCGTCGTTCGGTCATAGTTCAGAGTTCGTCCTCGGGCGTGGTAAGTATCTCCTCCAGAGCGTCGAGTGCCGCCTCGGCGTCCTCGCCCTCCGCGACGAGGCGAACCTCGTCGCCCGCGGCGACGCCGAGGCCGGTGACCGAGAGCATGCTCGACGCGTTCACGAGGTCGCCGTCGGCGGGGCCGACCTCGACCGTCGCGTCGTACTCGTTGGCCCGTTCGACGAACAGCGACGCCGGGCGCGCGTGCAGGCCGTCCTCGGGGACGACGGTGACGACGCGTTCGGGCATCACTCGACCGCCTCCCGGACGGTGTTCTGGACGGTGTCTTTACTCTCGGCGTCTAGCAGTTTCTCGCGGACGTCCTCGTGCATGAGCGCCCGCGAGAGCGAACTGAGGATCTGGAGGTGTTCCTCGCCGCCCTCGGCGGGGACGAGAATCATGAACAGCAGTTTCGCGGGCTCGTCGTCCATCGCGTCGAAGTCGATGCCCTCCTGAGAGCGAGCGAACGCGACGGACGGTTCCTCGACGGCCTCGGTCTTGGCGTGCGGGATGCCGATACCCATGCCGACGCCGGTGGTCGCCTCCTTCTCGCGTTCGTGCAGGGCTTCGAGCGCCGCCTCGCGGTCGGTCACGCGACCGTTCTCGACGATGAGGTCGAGGAGGTACTCGATGGCTCCCTCCTTCGACGCCGGAGGCTCTTCGAGCGAGATGTGCGCTTTCGGCAACAGTCGGTCGATGTCATCTTCGAGCATTTTCGTTCGAATATGGGAACGGGATTCGTAAGGTAGTTGTGTTCGTCCTCAGTCGCTGGACGTCGCCGTGCTAGTTTCGCCCTCCGCCGCGACGCGTTCGTCGAAGTCGGGCTTGATGACCGTGGCGATGACCGCGGTGACGAGCGACCCGATGAGGAGGGCCGCGAGGAACATCAGCGGTTTGTTCGAGAGGGGGACGACGAAGATGCCGCCGTGCGGGGCGGGCATCGTGACGTTCATCGACATCGATATCGCGCCGCCGACGGCGCTCCCGGCGATGATGGACGGGATGACGCGCAGGGGGTCGGCGGAGGCGTACGGAATCGCACCCTCCGTGATGAACGAGAGGCCGAGGACGATGCCGGACTTGGCGTTCTCGTACATCTCCGCGGCGTACTTCTGCGGGGCGATGAAGTTCGAGATGGCCAGCCCGATGGGCGGGATCATCCCCCCGATCATCACGGCGGCCATGGGCCCGTAGACGCCCTCGCCGATGAGGCCGACGGCGAACAGGTACGCCACCTTGTTCACCGGACCGCCCATGTCGAAGGCCATCATCGCGCCGAGGAGAGCGCCGATGATGACGGCCTGTCCTCCCTGCGCCCCCTCGAGGAAGGCGTTCAGCGCCGCGTTCGCCGTCGCCACCGGAACGCCGACGACGAACAGCAGAATCGGCGCGAGGATCGCCACCGTCAGTACCGGCACGATAAGCACCGGCATCATCGGCTGGACGAACCCGGGGACGTCCCGGTTCTTGATCCAGAGCGCGACGTACCCCGTGAGGAGGCCGGCGACGAGTGCGCCGAGGTAGCCGGCCCCGGCCTCGCCGCCCTGCAGTCCGACGACGTCGCCCGCCGCCTTCAGTACGGCCCCCTGTTGGAGTATCCACGAGAGGACGAAGCCCGGGGCGAGGCCCGGGCGGTCGGCGATGGCGTACGCGATGTACGCGCCGAGTGCGGGGACCATGAGGGTGAGGCCCGCGCTCCCGATCTGGGAGAGGAACCACCCGAGCGTCCCCGTGGCGTCGAACACGTTCTCGACGCCCGTGCCGGTGACCCCCGCCACGGCGTACCCGAGAGCGAGGAAGATACCGCCGATGGTGACGAACGGAATCATGTACGATACGCCGGTCATCAGGTCCTCCTTGACGGAAGTCAGGTAGGACCTGTACGCGTTCTCCGCTGATTTACTGGACATGGTCTGCTCCTTCACGATAGTTACTAAATGAATTCAAAAACCCTTTCGGATACGAGCGTTTTTGATCGTTTTGTCCCGTGCGAGGGCACGAACGAGCACTCGTGTCAGGTCTGAGAGACGTTTACGCCGCTTCGAGCGTCGAACACGCCGTCGAAGTCGGGCACGCGGGTGCCGGAGACGGAGACGACGCGCGCGGCGACGGTCACGCCCGTCTGGAGGGCGACGGTTTCGGATTCGCCGCGGGCCAGCCCCGCGAGGAAGCCCGAGAGGAGGGCGTCGCCCGCGCCGACCGTATCAACCACGTCCGCGTCCGCGGCGGGCGCGTGAACGGACTCCGACTCGGAGACGAGGAGGGCACCGTCCGGTCCGAGCGACGCGACGACGTAGCGGAAGCCTCGCTCCCGGAGTTCGGCGGCCGCCGCGGCGCACTCCTCGATGGAATCGACCGACCGGCCGGTCGCCTCGCCCAGTTCCTCGCGGTTCGGCTTGCAGACGAGGTACTCGGCGTCCAGTTCCGTGAGGAGCGACCCGCTCGTATCGACGGCGGTGTCCCACTCGCCCGCGCGGGCGAGTCTGTCCACCGCGTCCGTCGTGACGCCGGCGGGGAGGCTCCCGGCGACGACGACGGTGTCCGGGTCGTGCGTCCCGACCCGTTCGACGAGGTCCGAGACGGCGTCCTCGCCGACCGTCGGGCCGTCGTGGTTTATCTTGTACTCGGCGTCCGGACTCAGGACGGTCGTGTTCAGTCGCGTCCGGTCGGGGATCTCCACGAAGTCGTTGGGGACGCCGTCGTCGTCGAGTTGCGTCCGGATCATCCGACCGAAGGGGCCGCCGAGAAAGCCCGTCGCCGGCGCGGAGACGTCGAGCGCGGTGAGGTACTTCGAGACGTTGATCCCCTTGCCGCCGGCGTCGAACTGGGCGTCGTCCGTTCGGGCGACGGCCCCCGATTTCAGCGGTTCGTCGATGCGGAGGGTGTGGTCCACCGCCGGGTTCATCGTGACCGTCACCAGGTCGTCGGTCACTCCGGAGTCACCTCGCGGACCGTCATCCCCTCGTTCTCGAACGCCTCGCGTTCGCGGGTCGGGAGGTCGCCGTCCGTGACGAACAGGTCCACGTCGTCCACCTCCGCGAACTGGACGAAGCTCCGCTTTCCGACCTTCGTCGTGTCCGCGACGAGGACGACGCGGGACGCCTTCTCGACCATCAGCTGCTTCATCCGCGCTTCGTCCTCGTTCGGCGTCGTCAGGCCGCCGTCCACGTCGACGGCGTTCGTGCCGAGAAACAGCAGGTCGAAGTTCGTCCGCTCCATGAACGACTCCGCCGTCGGTCCGACCAGGGCGCGCGTCCGGCGGCGGAGGGTGCCGCCGGTCAACTTCACGTCGTTGTCCTCCTTACCGAGTTCGACGGCGAGACGCGGCGAGTTCGTCACCGCGAGGATGGACCCGTCCTTCGGGGCCTTCTGGGCCACCTGCATCGTCGTCGTCCCGGAGTCGAAGAAGACGACCTGTCCGTCCGATATCTCCGAGACCGCTCCGTCCGCTATCGCTCGCTTCCCGTCGAGGTTCTGCACCTCCTTCTGTCCGTACGTCTGTTCGCGTCCGACGGTGGTGACGGGGACTGCGCCTCCGTGGGACCGTTCGATGAGGCCGCGGTCCTCTAACTCCCGAAGGTCGCGCCTGATGGTCGCCTTCGAGTAGTCGAGTTCCTCCGAGAGACCCTCGACGGACCGTCCGTCGTCCGCCGAAACGAGTTCCACGATTCGCCGTTTTCGCTCTGCGGGTAACATGGGCGTCGGTCGTGTACGCGGATTACCGCCGTTCGTTGTTAATTGTTTGTGTTCGAGAATCGACCGTCTCTGTTCGGTTCGATCGAAAACCGAAGACGAACGAACACGGCGCTCCGCGGGAGTGCGGTCCGTCCCGCGCCGAGACTGCCGTCGGCGAACGGAACCGAGGACGCGGCCGAGAATCGAACGGGAACAGAAACGAAAACCGCGCTCGGCGGTCAGTCGAGACGGTCGAGGACGGCGTTCGTCACGTCCTCGGTGGACGCGTCGCCGCCTAAGTCGGGCGTTCGCGGCCCGTCGGCGAGGACGCCCTCGACGGCGTCTCGAACCCGCCGTCCCTCCCCGTCGTAGCCGAGATACTCCAACAGCATCGCGGCGGAGACGATGGTCGCCGAGGGGTTGGCGACGCCCTCGCCCGCGATGTCCGGCGCGGTGCCGTGGACGGGTTCGAAGAGGGCGCGTTCGGGCCCGATGTTCGCCGACGGCAGGAGGCCGAGGCCCCCGACCAGACCGGCGGCGAGGTCCGAGAGCACGTCGCCCGCGAGGTTCGGGCAGACGACCACGTCGAACTGCGTCGGGTCGAGACAGACGCGCGTGGCGAACGCGTCCATCAGCACCTCGTCCGTCTCGACGCCGCGGTCCTCGGCGACGGAGACGACGGCGTCGCGGAACCGACCGTCCGTCTCGCGCATCACGTTCGCCTTGTGCGCGACGGAGAACCCGTCGTACTCGCGGTCTGCCACGTAGTCGCAGGCGAACTCGGCGAGTCGCTCCGAGGCGGAGGTGGTCACGACGCGCGTCAGAGTCGAGAGGTCCTCCGAGAGGCGGTCCTCGTGGCCCGAGTAGACGCCCTCGGTGTTCTCTCTGAGGAACACCAGGTCCGTCTCCGGCCGCAGGGCGTCCACGCCGGGGTACGCCTTCGCCGGGCGGACGTTGACGAACGAGTCCACCGCGGTTCGGAGGGGGAGGATGACGTCTGCGGCCGTCTCGCCCGCCGCGCCGAACAGGGTGGCGTCGGCGGAGGCGGCCAACTCGTACGTCTCCTCGGGCAGTGCCTCGCCCGTCTCCTCCTTCACGGCGTCGCCGGCGTCGGCCTCGACGAACTCGAAGTCGCCGACCGCTTCGAGGACTGACACCGCCGCCGGGACGACTTCCTTCCCGATGCCGTCGCCGGGGATAACGACGATCTCCTCAGTCATCGACGTAGGGCAGGGAGGCGGCCTTCTGCGCGACGGCGTCGGCGTTGGACTTCATCAGCGCCGTCGTGTCCCAGACGCCCTCGGTGAGGGCTCTCCGCTGTGCGTCGTCCACCGTCGCCTCGATGGTCGTCTCTCCGTAGGTGACCGTCTCGTTCCCCACGTCCACGTCTATCTCCTCGTCGGGGTGTTCCTCGACCCAGTCTTGGAGTTCGGTGATCGTCTCGTGGTCCGCGGTGACCGTCGGGATGCCGAGTGCGAGGCAGTTACCCGCGAAGATTTCGGCGAACGACTCGCCGACGATGGCGTCGATGCCCCACCGCATCAGCGCTTGGGGGGCGTGTTCGCGGGAGGACCCGCAGCCGAAGTTGGCGTTGACGACCATCACCGAGGCGTCCTGGAACTGCGGTTCGTTGAACGGGTGGTCCTTCTGGTCGTCGTTCTCGTCGAATCGCTGGTCGAAGAACGCGAACTCCCCGAGGCCGTCGAACGTGACGACCTTCATGAACCGCGCCGGGATTATCTGGTCGGTGTCGATGTCGTTCCCTCGAATGGGGACGCCGGACCCCGAGACGGAGTCGATTTCGGGTATCTCGTCGGTCATGCCAGTTTCACCTCCTTCAGGTCGCGCACGTCGGTCACCTTCCCCTCGATGGCCGCGGCGGCCACCATCCGGGGGTTCATCAGCACGGTGCGGCCGTCTTTCGACCCCTGCCGACCGATGAAGTTGCGGTTCGAGGAGGACGCGCACGCCTCGTCGCCCTCCAGTTGGTCCTCGTTCATGCCGAGACACATCGAACAGCCCGCGCCGCGCCACTCGAAGCCGGCTTCCTTGAATATCTCGTCTAAGCCCTCCTCCTCGGCGGCGGCCTTCACGCGCTGACTGCCGGGGACGACCATCGCGCGGACGTCCTCGTGAACCTGCCGCCCCTCGACGACCCGCGCCGCGCGGCGCAGGTCGGGGAGGCGAGCGTTCGTGCACGACCCGAGGAAGGCGACGTCTATCTGGTAGCCCTCCATCGTGTCGCCGGGTTCGACGCGCATGTGCTCTTGGGCGCGTCGCGCGGTGTCCCGCTTGCCCGCGGGGAGGTCCTCCGGGGCCGGAATCGGATCGGTGATGCCGATTCCCTGCCCGGGGGTCGTCCCCCACGTGACGACGGGTTCGAGTTCGGAGCCGTCGATTGTGACCACGTCGTCGTAGACGGCGTCCTCGTCCGACCGTACGGACTCCCAGTAGGGCTTCAGTTCGTCGAACTTCTCGGGGTTCTCTCGGAAGTAGTCGGTCTCTTTCAGCCACTCGTAGGTGGTCTCGTCGGGGTTGACGTATCCCGCGCGCGCGCCGCCCTCGATGGACATGTTGCAGATGCTCATCCGGCCCTCCATGTCGAGGTTCTCGATGGCCTCGCCGGCGTA
Source organism: Halopelagius fulvigenes (assembly GCF_042662625.1). Taxonomy (GTDB): domain Archaea; phylum Halobacteriota; class Halobacteria; order Halobacteriales; family Haloferacaceae; genus Halopelagius; species Halopelagius fulvigenes. Next base: position 238,651 of record NZ_JBHSXH010000015.1, on the reverse strand, counting down.
CTCGTACACGTAGCCGACGCCGCCCTCGGTACCGAGGCGGCGGATGACTTCGAGGATGATGTCCTTCGCCTCGACGCCGTCGCCGAGTTCGCCGGTGACCTCTATCTTCCGGACGTCCTTCTTCTCCATCGCGACGGTCTGGGTCGCCAGCACGTCGCGAATCTGGCTCGTCCCGATACCGAACGCGAGTGCGCCGAACGCGCCGTGCGTCGAGGTGTGGGAGTCGCCGCAGACGATGGTCTTCCCGGGTTGGGTGAGTCCCTGTTCGGGCCCGATGACGTGGACGATGCCCTGTTCGCCCGAGGTGGGGTCGGAGAACTCGATGCCGGCGTCGCGGACGTTCTGTTCGAGTTCGGACATCATCTCCTCGGCGGCGTCGTCGCGGAACGGCCGCGACTGGTCCGCCGTCGGGACAATGTGGTCGACGGTGGCGTGGGTGAGTTGGGGGTAGGCGACCTCTAAGTCGCGTTCCTGCAGCATGCCGAACGCCTGCGGACTCGTCACCTCGTGGATGAGGTGGAGGCCGACGAACAGCTGCGTCTGCCCGGTCGGCAGCTCCGAGACGGTGTGTTCCTCCCACACCTTGTCGTACAGCGTTCCCTCACTCATCTACATCACCGTCGCCGCGCTTCCATACCTCGTTCGCCCCCTCGCCGTTCCGGGGGGTGTGGTCCACGTCGGACATCTCGTCCGCCGCGTCGTCTCCGTCGTCTCGGTTCTCGCCACCGTCGGCCACGGCCGGTCCGCGCCGGTACACGTCGTAGCCGAACGTCTCGCCCGTCTCCGGGTGCGCGTGGCTTATCTCCTTCATCGGTGTTCGGTCTGTCATCGTCGTCAGTCGTCCGCGGGTGCTTCCGCCGTCTCTTCGTCCTCGTCTCCGTCGTCGGACCACGCGAACAGGTCGCGCAGGGGCCGACCGACTTCCTCGATGTGGTGGTTCTCTTCCGCGTCCTTCAGTTGGGTGTAGGAGGGACGGCCCGCCTGGTTCTCCGCGATCCACTCGCGGGCGAACGTGCCGTTCTGGACCTCTTCGAGGATCTCCTCCATGTTCTCGCGGGCGTGTTCGTCCACGACGCGGTCGCCGCGCGTGAGGCCGCCGTACTCGGCGGTGTCGGAGACGGAGTTCCACATCTCCTCGAGTCCGCCCTCGTACATCAGGTCCACGATGAGCTTGAGCTCGTTCAGGCACTCGAAGTAGGCCATTTCGGGGGAGTAGCCCGCGTCCACGAGCGTCTCGTAGCCCTGCTTCACCAGCGAGGTGACGCCGCCGCAGAGGACGACCTGTTCGCCGAACAGGTCGGTCTCGACCTCCTCTTGGAACGTCGTCTCGATGACGCCCGCGCGGGTGCAGCCGATGGCGTGCGAGTACGCCAGCGCCTCCTCCTTCGCGTCGCCCGTCACGTCCTGGTAGACGGCGATGAGGCCGGGCGTCCCCTCGTCGTTCTCGTAGTTTCGGCGGACGAGGTGGCCCGGCGACTTCGGGGCGACCATCGTCACGTCCACGTCCTCGGGGGGCTGAATCTGGTTGTAGTGGATGTTGAACCCGTGGGCGAACTGGAGCGTGTCGCCCTCGTCTAAGCTGTCCCGGATCTGCTCGAACACCGCCGGCTGGACGGTGTCAGGGACGAGCACGGAGACGATGTCGCCCTCGGCAGCCGCCTCGACGGGCGTGGCCACGCGCAGGCCGTCCGACTCTGCGGCGGAGCGAGAGGACGACCCCTCGCGGAGGCCGACGACCACGTCGACCCCGCTCTCTGCGAGGTTCTGCGCGTGGGCGTGGCCCTGACTGCCGTAGCCGAGGATGGCTACGGTCTTGTCGTCGATCTGCGAGCGGTCCGCGTCGTCGTCGTAGTATACCTTCGTGTTGAGATCAGTCATTTGTGTGTATGGGTGGGTTTCGTCGGTTCGCCGGAGGTCGCGGGTTTCTCTCCGGGGACTGTCGCTTGGTCGCCGCGCGCCAGCGCCGTCTGGCCCGTCCGGGCTATCTCGATGATGCCGAACTGGCGGAACGCGTCGATGGCGTCGTCTATCTTCTGCTCGTCGCCGGTGAGTTGGACCGTGATGGTCCGCGGCCCGGCGTCGAGCGTCTTGCCCTCGTACATCTCCGTGACGGCGTGCACCTTGTCGGGTTCGTCGCCCTCGACTTTCAGGAGGACGAGTTCCGTCCGCACGGCGTCGTCGTCGAGTTCGCCGGCGTTGATGACCGGCTTCAGCTTCGAGAGCTGCTTCTTTATCTGGTCGATGCCGGGGTCGGGTTCCTCGACGACCATCGTGATCCGGGCGTGGCCGTCGACCGTCGTCGGGCCGACGGTGAGGCTCTCGATGTTGAACTGCCGCCGCGAGACGAGTCCCGCGATGCGCGACAGCACGCCCGGTTCGTTCTCGACTAACGCCGAGATGACCGCCCGACGGGGGTCGTGCTCCGCCTCGACTTCGGGGTCGATGCGGATACCTTGGGAGTTGCGCCGCCCGTCCGGGTGCGGTCGTTCCTCCGGCGCGGGCCCTTTCAGTCCGTGCTTCGGCGGGGAGTCGTCGGAATCGGAGTCCTGCGAGCTCATAGTTGATCCTCCGTCAGCGCGAACTTCCCGTTCGGCGCGCCCGAGGCGACCATCGGGTAGACGTTCTCCGCGGGGTCGATGTGGAAGTCGATGACCGAGGGGCCGTCGTAGTCGAGTGCCGCCTCGATGGTCTCTGCGACTTCGTCGTACTCGTCCACGCGGAATCCGCGCGCGCCGAACGCCTCGGCGAGTTTGTCGAACTCGGGGCACCAGCCGTAGTCGGCCGCCATGCGGCGACGCTCGAAGAAGGCGTCCTGCCACTGGCGGACCATCCCGATGTACTCGTTGTTGAGTACGGCGACGGTGATGTCGAGTTCCTCGCGGACCGCGACGGACAGTTCCTGAATCGTCATCAGGAACGACCCGTCGCCGTCGATGCAGACGACGTCTTGGTCGTCGTCCGCGGCGAGTCGCGCGCCGATGGCGGCCGGGAGGCCGTAGCCCATCGTCCCGAGGCCGTGCGAGGAGACCCACGTCCGGGGCTCCGTGAACGTCCAGTACTGCGCGGCCCACATCTGGTGTTGGCCGACGCCCGACGTGACGACGGTGTCGTCGTCGGTGGCCTCGTCGAGGCACTCGACGACGAACTGCGGTTTCACCGGTTCGTCGTCCGGCGTCGCGTAGTCCATCGGGTACTCGGACTTCCACGTCCGACACTGGTCGCGCCACTCTTTGATGTCCGGACTGCGCTCCATCGCGTCGTCTATCTGCTCGATGACGCGGCCCGCGTCGCCCACGAGGGGGTAGTCCGCGTGGATGTTCTTCGATATCTCCGCGGGGTCGATGTCGATGTGGACGACTTCGGCCTCCGGCGCGAACGTGTCGATGCCGCCGGTGAGGCGGTCGTCGAAGCGCGTCCCGACCGCTATCAGCAGGTCGGTGTGCGTGATGGCCATGTTCGCGTAGCCGGTTCCGTGCATCCCGGCCCACGACAGACAGAGGTCGTGATCCTCCGGGAACGACCCGATGCCGGGCATCGTCGTCACCACGGGGACGCCGTGGTCGATGGCGAACGAACGGGCTTCCTCGGAGGCGTTGCCCTTGACGACGCCGCCGCCGAACAGAAGCACCGGCTTCTCGGCGGCTTCGATGGCCTTCGCGGCCGTCTCCACGTCGTCGGGGTCGGCCTCCAACTGGGGTTCCGTCGTCTCCGGCGTCTCCGCCGGGCCGGGTTCGCGGTCCGTCTCGCCGAGGGTGACGTCCTTCGGCAGGTCGACGAGCGTCGGGCCCGGGCGGCCCTGCCCGGCGAGGGCGAACGCCTCGCCGACGGTGTCGCCGACGCTGTCGGCGTCGCCCGCGAAGTAGTTGTGCTTCGTTATCGGCGCGGTGACGCCCGTCGTGTCGGTCTCTTGGAACGCGTCCGACCCGACCATGTCCGAGGGGACCTGTCCCGTCAGCGCGAGCATCGCGTCGGAGTCCATGTTGGCGTCGGCGATGCCGGTGACGAGGTTGGTCGCGCCCGGACCGGACGTGGCGAGACAGAGGCCGGGGTCGCCGCGGACGACGCCGTACGCGTCGGCGGCGTGGGCGGCGCCCTGTTCGTGCGCCATCGTCACGTGCCGGATGTCGGAACTATAGAGGGCGTCGTAGACGGGCATGATCGCCCCGCCCTGGACGCCGAACGCGGCTTCGACGCCGGCGTTTTCGAGGGCGCGGACGACCGAGGACGCGCCGGTGGTGACCGGCGTCCGGTCGGCCGACTCCTCGGACGCGGCGTCGTCGTCCTGCGAGGGGGGCGCGTGTTCGCTCATGTCGCGGCCCCCCGTCGGGAGTGTCGCGTGGTCGGGTGTCGATACGTCCGCCGTCGGTCGCGTGCGTGGGGTTGCTGGTGCTCCATTACCGGGTGTACTCGTGGTTCTCTGGTGGTGTTGTGAACGCGGTGCGCAGTCCGTCGATAGAAGTGAAGTAAGGGGCTAGGCAGCCCCTACAATAATGAGCGACCGGACAGCGGCCACGTCGTCCGTCGCCGCCACTACGGGCTGGGCGGCGGGGACGGACGCGTCGAGTACGGCCTGCTGTCGCATCGTACTCGTTGGATTCGTCCGGTCGCTTATCAACGTTTCGCGCGGCGCAACGATTGCAGGGGACGGCCCGGGCGTCGCGCACCCGCGGCTCACGAGCGTGAGCGAACGGGGCGCGCGGCATCAGGCGCGAACCTCCTCCTCTTCGTCGTCGCGCTCGACGCCCACCTCGCGGGCGAAGCGCGTGAGCACGTCCACCGTCACGCGCTCTTTCTCCGCGCCGTAGTCTTTGACCCGGCGCGTCACCTCGCGGACCTCGTCGTCCGTCGGGACGAAGCCGGAGTCCTCCAGTCGCTTGCGGACGGAGTGTGCGCCGGTGTGCTTGCCGAGGACGAACTCGCGCTGTGCGCCCACCATCTCCGGCGTCATCACGCCCGGCTCGAACGTGTCCGAGTTCTCGATGACGCCCGCGGCGTGGATGCCGCTCTCGTGGGAGAAGGCGTTGCGCCCGACGACCGGCTTGTTCGCCGGCACCGGGATGTCGCTCGCCTCTTCGACCATCCGGGAGAGTTCCGTAATGCGCGTGGTGTCGATGCCGCTGTCCACGTCGTACAGCGACTCCGCGGACATGACGACCTCCTCGTAGGCGGCGTTGCCGGCGCGTTCGCCGATGCCGTTGACCGACACCTGCGCCTGCGACGCGCCCGCCTCGAAGCCGGCCATCGCGTTGGCGGTGGCCAGCCCGAAGTCGTCGTGGGCGTGGACGTCTATCTTCGCCGACGTGTGCTCTCGGACCGTCCGAATCAGGTCCGCGAAGCGCGTCGGCGTCGCGACGCCGCACGTGTCCGGGATGTTGACCCAGTCAGCCCCGGCGTCGTCCGTCGCCTCCAGTATCTCGGCGAGGAACTCCACGTCCGTTCGCGTGGCGTCCATCGGCGAGAACATGACTTCGACGCCGGCTTCCTTCGCACGCTCGACACTGGCGACTGCGCGCTCGACGGCCTCCTCCTTCGAGGCGTGCATCGAGTCCGCCAGTTGCACGTCGCTGGTGCTGACGAAGACGTGGACCATCTCCACCCCCGAATCGAGGGCGGCCTCCACGTCCTTGTCGACGACGCGCGCCAGACCGCACACGGTCGTGTCGGTGGCGGCGGCGATGTCGCTCACGGCCTCGAACTCGGCGTCCGAGTTGACCGGGAAGCCCGCCTCGATGACGTGCGTCCCCATCTCGTCGAGGGTGGCCGCGATGTCCCGCTTCTCCTCGTAGCTGAACGAGGTGCGTGGCGACTGCTCGCCGTCGCGCAGCGTGGTGTCGAAAATCCGTACGTTCTGAATTTCTGGTTCAGTAATTTGGGCTAATGTGCCCTGGAAGAACTCGACCCGCCGGGGAATCCGACGAAGCCTCCTTGTCGTTAGACATTGTATCAGTCCCGTGCCTACAGCGGTATATAAGCGTTTCCGTGAGACAGTGACACGGCTGGTACTCGCTCCCTCGACGCAACCGCCTCGAACCCCGTAATCGCACGACGTAAACGGGATTGGTCAATCCAAGGTGTTTGTATCACCTTATATTCCTGCGGCGGTCGAACCGGTTGGCGTTCCGTACAATAGTCAAATTTCGTCTCTAAAGTTGAGGAATTATCTCTCGGCGTCCTCGCGCGCGGTCCGATGTGGACGAACGTGGAGCGTCCGGCGGGGACGGGGCGGGGGCCGAGAGGAGGAGGCGACGCCGCACGCCTCGGACCGGCGGGCGCGATTCGACGGGTTCGGTTCCCGTCAGTTCTCAGTCAGGAGACCGTCGAGACGACCGAACGCTTTTCGTGTTGGTCTCCAATCCGAACCGATATGGGCGACTTCAAACTCAACCTCGCCTCCGCCGAGGAGCATCTCGACGAGGAGAACGCAGAGGGGGACGTGGTGCTAGCGGCCCTCGACGGAACGACCGACCCCGACGAGTGGATTCGGAGCGTCGAGAACGGGAACGTCCTGTTTCTCGCCATCGAGGGGGACCTGAACGAACTGGCGACGGGGTTCGCGCGCGAGATCAAGGACATGGGCGGGAGCCTGATGCACTTCCGGAACTTCCTCGTTGTCACGCCGCCGGGGACGAACATCAACACCGACCGTCTCTGAACGTCAGGACGTGGCCGTCGGCGTCGCGGACGCGAAGGCCGCCGTCTACCTCTTCCGGGCCGTCGGCCCACGGACCGCCGGCTTCGACCGCCGCCTCGGCGTCCTCCGCGGCGAACGTCAGGTCCACGTGGACGCCCCCGCGCGCGTCCGCGATTCCCAACTGCGGTTCCCACAGTTCGATATCGACCGGTCCGGAGAGGCGAACTCGCCGCCTCTCCGCGCCCTCGTCTACGACTTCGAACCCGAGAGCGCGGTACCGTTCCTCGGCGCTGTCTAAATCGGCCACCTCCAACACCACCTCGAAGATGCCGGTGAGGGGGCCGGCGTCGTCCGGTCCGACGGCCCCGTCCGCGCCCGCCGACTCGGCCGACTCCGTGCCGCCGACTTCGACGCAGTTCCCGTCGGGGTCGTAGACGTACACCGACCGCGACGACCCGAAGGAGAACTCCACGGGGTCCAGATCGGAGAAGCGTTCGACCCACCCGTTGTACGCCTCGCGGGTGGTCGAGAAGGCGTAGTGGGTGTGGATTCCGCCGCGGGGGACGGCGGTCGGTCGCCGGAGGACGAGCGTCGTCTCCCCCACGTCGTAGGCGACTTCCGAGTCCGACTCGTCGGCCGGGACCAGCCCGAGCCGAGTCTCGTAGAACTCGCGGGCGGACCCGACGTACTTCACTTCGAGTGCGAGGCGGCAGAGGTGGGTGAGCATGGCGGCCCTACGCGCGCCGGCCCGAAATAGATCCCTCTGACCCGCGAGCGTTTCGCTCCGATCCGCGAACCGTCGCCCGCCGGGCGTGTCACGGCGGGAGCGTTTAAGCGCGTTCCGGCCCTCTGTTCGGGCATGCCGATGAAGGGGAGCGGTTCGAGCGAGTACCGCGAAATCGACCGCTGGGACGACGGGGTCGGGTGGATAGCGTACCCCGAGGAGGACATGCAACGGGCCAGTCACGCCGTCGTCGGCGACGACGGGGGCGTCTGGGTGTTCGACCCGGTGGACGCGCCGGAACTCGACGACCTGTTGGCCGAGTTCGGGGACGTCGCGGGCGTCGTCGTCGGACTCGACCGGCACAAGCGCGACGCCGCCGAGATAGCGACCCGCCACGGGGTTTCGGTGTACGTTCCCGACTGGATGGCGGGTGTGGTAGAGGAGATAGCCGCGCCCGTCGAACGGTTCGGCCGCCGCCTCGGCGACTCCGGGTTCGAGTCGTTCGTCGTCCGCGACGCCTCCATCCCGCCGTGGCAGGAGGCGGGGTTCGTCCGCCGGTCCGACGGGACGATGGTCGTCCCCGAGTCGGTGGGCACCGCGTCGTTCTTCCGCGCGCCGGGCGAGACGGTGGGCGTCCACCCGATGCGCCGGCCGTTCCCGCCGCGGAAGAACCTCTCGGGGTACGACCCCGAACGACTCCTCGTCGGCCACGGCGAGGGCGTTCTCGCGGGGGCGGCCCGCGCACTCGAACAAGCGCTGGACGACGCGCGGCGGAACATGCCGGGCGCGTACGGGCGCGCGGTCAGGGAGATGGTCTCCTGAAACGACGCCCTCGAAGCGCCGTTCCCGGCGCGAGTCCGCCGAGCGGCGTCGAATCCGGTCACGTTTTTTATCTGTTCCCCCCGTAGTTCTACCGTGGTACACATCACCCGCGGCTTGCTCGACGTTCTCCTCGACATGGCCGAGGAGAGCGAACCCGAGCGGATGAGCGTCGTCCTCACGGCGACGCCCGCCGGCGACTTCGAACGAGACGTCGGCCTAGACCCCGAGACGCCCGTACTGACGACGTTCTACCTCCCCGATGCCGGCAGCTCCGTCAACGCCGTCTTCGGCTTGGACCTCGGGACGCCCGCCGGGCGCGGGCGCGCGAGGTTCGTCTCTCACCCGCAGGGGCCGCCCCGGCCGACGCGAGAGGACGACTTCGCCGCGGCCGTCATCGTCGCCGTCCCCCCGTGGGAGGACGAGTCGGTCAAGGCGTTCGACCGGAGCGGACGCGGGTTCGGACTCGACGTCGTGGACGCCCACCCGCCGAACGAGTCGCTCGCCTCCGAGTAACTACCCGATCACCTGTCGAGATACCCCAAATCCGCGAGTTGGTCGGTTATCTCCTCGAACTGTGCCTCCGTGAGCTGTCCCTCCTTCTGGTGTTGGATGACGATACTCCGCAGGAGGAACCGAACGAGGTCGCTCGTACTGGAGAAACTCGTCCCCTCGATGGTCTCTTCGACGCGGTCCGCGAGGTCCTTCGGGATGGACACGGTGGTGTAGTCCGTCATCGTCGTTCTCGTCGGTGACGACGTTCCGGGTAAGTATAACGGATGCGCTCGATTCCCCCGGTCCGCCGCCGTCCCGCCGAGCGTGTCGGCCCCGAATCGGCGACGGACGGCGGCCGATTCGGCTCCGGGCGGAATCGAGGACCGCAGACGGAACCGAGGACCGCGGATGGAGTCCGACGGCGACGTCGAGGGGAGATTCCCGCGTCTCGTCCGCCAGAGCGTCAGTCGGGGGTTTTTCCAACGATGAACACGTATCGGCCCGTAATGGCGGTCAGACCACCACAGCAGGGAGGGGACGAACCGGACACGCTCGAGTTCGGTATCGCGGCGCTCGACGCTCGACTGTCCGAAGCCGAGATTCAGTTCCCGGCCACCGACGACGAAGTGGTCCGCGCCCTCGACAACGCGAAGATACCGTACGACGCCTCGGGCAACGGCGTCGCGATCGAGGAAGCGCTCTCGTCGGTCCCGTCCTCGGAGTTCGATACCGAGACGGAGCTTCTGAACCAACTGCACCCGGTGTTCGAGGAGTACCGCTCCTCGGCGTCCGGCGGGTTCTTACAGCAGCTTCGAAGTCTGCTCCCCTTCTGAGTCGTCGCCTCTCCTCGCCGTCGCCCCCTCTCGCGCGGTCCGTCGTTTCTCGTCTCCCGCGGGTCGCCAACCGCCGCCGCGTTCAGCCCCGGTTCGTCCGTTCGACCGTCTCCCCGTCCGGCGCGGGCGCGTCCTCGGCGGCGTCCGCCCTTTTCGCCGCCCTCGTCGTCTCGCCGGACTCGCTCGACTCGAACTCGTCGTCTATCTTTCGGAGCGTGTCGCGGTGCAGCGTCAGGATGAGGTCGGAGAGGACGCCGAACATCAGGAGTTGGACGCCGAACAGGATGGCGCCCGCGGCGACGACGGCGAGCACCTCGTGCGAGACGCGGACCGTCACCCACTCGACGGCGACGTAGACGGCGACGAGGATCCCGATGAGGGTGGAGATACCGCCGACGCTCCCGAAGTAGAACAGCGGGTTGTTCGTCTTCGCTCGGCGGTACAGCTCCAGAAAGATGATGCCGCCGTCGCGGATGGGCCGCAGGTTCGTGTCCGACCCGGACGGACGGGGGAGGTACGCGATGGGGACGACCGCCGTCTTGATGTTCCGCTTGATGCACTCGACGGCCATCTCCGTCTCGACGCCGAACCCGTCCGCCGTGAGGGTCATCCGCGAGAACGATTCGCGCGTGAAGGCGCGGTAGCCCGAGAGGATGTCCTCGAAGTTCTGGCCGTGGATGGCCGCGAAGGCGTCGTTGACGATGCCGTTTCCGATCTGGTTGAACTTCGTCATCGCCCCGTCGCGCATGTCGGCGAACCGGTCGCCGATGACGTGTTCGTACCCCTCGTCTAAGGGTTCCAGCATCGCCTGCGCGTCCTCCGCGCGGTACGTCGCGTCGCCGTCGAGCATCAGGACGTACGGCGCGTCGATGTGGTACTCGACCGCCTCGCGGATGGCCTGTCCCTTTCCGGACCCCGACTGCATGGCGACGCGCGCGCCGCGTTCCTCGGCGACCTCCGCGGTGCCGTCTTCGGACCCGCCGTCGATGACGAGGATGTTCTCGAAGCCCTCCTCGCGGAAATTCTCTACGACGCGGCCGATGGTCTCGGCCTCGTTGTAGGTGGGGATGAGAACGCAGACGGAGTCGAGTGGCGGCATTGGACGGATTTCTTTGGGGGTAGCGCAAAAGGGTTGCTGTCTCTGTCGGCAACGTCACCAGAACGCTTCGCGTTCCGGTTGGCGGACAAGACGCTTCGCGTCTCGTCACCGTCGCCGGCGGCGTTCGGTCGACACGCAGGAGATGCGTCTCGATATAGCGGATGCGTTTACACATGAGATATATACGCGCTTACGGAGAAGAACCGGACATGCAAGCAGTGGTTCTCGCGGCGGGCAAAGGAACTCGACTTCGACCCCTCACCGACGACAAACCGAAGGGGATGGTCGAAATCGACGGCGAACCGATCATCACCCACTGCCTCGACCAACTCCGAGAGCTCGGCGCCGACGAGTTCGTCCTCGTGGTCGGGTACCTGAAGGAGAGGATAATCAGCCACTACGGCGACGAGTACGAGGGCATTCCGATAACCTACGCCCACCAACGCGAACAGAAGGGACTCGCGCACGCGTTGCTGACCGTCGAAGAACACATCGACGACGACTTCATGCTCATGCTCGGAGACAACGTCTTCCGGGCGAACCTGAAGGACGTCGTCCGACGGCAACGCGAGGACCGGGCCGACGCCGCCTTCCTCGTCGAGGAGGTGCCGTGGGAGGAAGCGAGTCGGTACGGCGTCTGCGACACCAACAAGTACGGCGAGATTACCGACGTCGTCGAGAAACCCGACGACCCGCCGTCGAATCTCGTCATGACCGGATTTTACACCTTCTCGCCGGCGATATTCCACGCGTGCCGCCTCGTGCAACCGTCCGACCGCGGCGAGTACGAGATTTCGGACGCCGTCGACCTGTTGATAGAGAGCGGACGGACCATCGACGCCCTGCGCCTCGAAGGGTGGCGCATCGACGTCGGCTACCCCGAAGACCGGGACGAAGCAGAGCGGAGGATACAGGCCGAACGCGGCGACGAGGGGGCGGGGCAAGCGAGCGCCGAGGGCGAGTCGGAGTAATCGCACCGACGCCCGGACGAGACGAACGCGGACGACGACTCAGACCGCGGGGATTTTTATCTCCGTCCCTGAAGGACGGGTATGCGTACGTTCGTCCGCCGCCTCGTCTCCGCAGTCGCGGGATTACTGTCGTTGACGGGGTTACCCTACGTGCTGTATCTTCTGCTGTACAAGGTCTGGAACCCCTCCGGGTCGCCCGCGAAGAAGGAACCCGCCGAACCGACGGTCAGCGTCGTCCTCCCGACGTACAACGAGGAACGCATCATCGAGAACAAACTCCGCGACATCGTCTCGCTCGACTACCCCACGGAGAAAGTCGAAGTCGTCGTCGTCGACTCCAGCGACGACGACACGCGAGACATCGTTCGGAGCTTCTTCGCCGAACGTGAACACCCGACGCTGAACCTCCTCGAAGAGGACGAACGGCGGGGACTCGCGCCCGCCCTCAACGACGCCTACGCCGCCGCGGAAAACGAGATGGTCGTCAAGACGGACTGCGACTCGAAAGTCGCCGCCGACGCCCTCCGCGAGGCCGCCGCGAACCTCGCCGACCCCGACGTGGGCGCGGTCACCGGCCGCAACGTCGAGGTCCTCGGCGGGAGCGAAGTCGAGGAGGGGTACCGCGGCGTCCAGGCGATGATTCAGACGCTGGAGAGCCACATCGACTCGACGCTCATCTTCCACGGGCCGTTCTCCGCGTTCGAGAACGACGAGATCGTCCCCATCGACCCGAACTCCATCGCGGACGACACCGAACTCGCCCTGAAGATTCGGCGCAACGGCAAGCGCGTCGTCTTCGACCCCGACGTCCGCTACATGGAGGCGTCTCACTCCGAGTTCGGGAAGCGACGGACGCAGAAGGACCGCCGGGCGATGGGCCTGATTCGGCTGTTGGTCCAGCACCGCGACGCACTCGGGCGACACGGCCTCTACGGCGGCGTCGTCCTCCCGTTCAACTGGTGGTTCATGATACTCTCGCCGTGGCTTCTCGCGGGCGCGGTGGCGGCGACGACGCTCGCCGGACTCGCCGTCGCGGGGCCGTTCGGTCTCGCCGTTCCGGCCGCGCTGGGGGCGTTCACCCTCCTCGGCTCTCGGGACCGCTTGGGGGGCCTCCAACCCATCTACGCCGTGTTCGACACGCAGGTGTCGCTGCTCTTCGCTGCGGTGAAGCTGCTGCGCGGCGAGGGGTCGGCGATCTGGGACGTGGACGAGGAACTCCGGGACGTGTACGAATGAAGATACTGCAGGTGACGCCGCGGTACCCGCCGCAGTCGGGCGGCGTGGAGACGCACGTTCGTGAGATCTCCGAGCGACTGGTCGAACGCGGTCACGACGTGACGGTGGTCACCGCCGACGCCGGAGATGGCGGTTTCCGGCGGGAACGCCGCAACGGCGTTCGGGTGCGTCGGCACCGGGGACTCGCACCGGGCGGGGCGATGCACGTCTGCCCGCAGGTGACCGCCGCCGTCCGACGTCGCGACGCGGACATCGTCCACGCGCACAACTACCACTCGTTCCCCCTCTTTTTCGCCGCCCTCGGCGTCGGCGACCGACGGTTCGTCGCGACGCCGCACTACCACGGCGGGAGCGCGGACTCCCTCAGAGATCGGTTGCTCTCGCTGTACCGACCGCTCGGTCGGCGGGCCGTCCGACGCGCCGACGCCGTCGTCGCCGTCAGCGACTGGGAGCGAGAGCGGTTGGCCGACGACTTCGGCGTCGATGCGACGGTGATCCCGAACGGACTCGACGTGGACCGATTCGAGCGCGCCGAACCGGTCGTCCGGGACCGACCGTACCTCCTGACTGTCGGTCGATTGGAGGAGTACAAGGGCGTCCAACACGCGATTCGAGCCCTCTCCGAACTGTCGGCGTACGACCTTCTCGTGGTGGGGTCGGGACCGTACCGCGACGAACTCGAACGGATCGCTCGGGAGGAGGGCGTGGACGACAGAGTGTCGTTCCTCGGATTCGTCGACGCCGACCGCATCCCCTCGCTCTACGCCGGCGCCAGCGCTCACCTGACGCTCTCGTCGTTCGAGGCGTACGGAATGACCGTCGCCGAGTCGTTGGCCGCAGGGACGCCGTGCGTGGTGCGCAAAGCGGGGGCACTCTCCGACTGGGTCGGCCGCGACGGGTGCGTCGGCGTCGGAGACGTCGAACCCGCCACGGTCGCGGAAGCGATCACCGAGGTCGTGAACCGCGACACGTCTTCCGCCGGCCTCCCCGATTGGGAGGCGGTCACCGATCGGATCGAGGAGAAGTACAGAGTGCTTTTGTCGCGTCGGTAGGAGCAAGGAGTATGAACGTCCTACTCGTCACCGTGGACTCGCTCCGCGCTGATAGGGTGAACGAGAGGGTCATGCCCTTCACGCGGTCGTTCGCGGACGACGCACTCGAATTCAGACAGTGCATCGCGAACGGTCCCTCTACGCCCGCCTCGTTCCCGTCCATCCACGCGAGCCGTCACTTCGCGAGCATCGAGGGGCTCGGAATCCCCGCAGAGGGTGGCGTCGTCACTCTCGCAGAGCGTCTTCGGGACGCCGGCTACGCCACCGCGGGGTACACGGACAACCACTTCGCCAGCGGGTCGTACAACTACGACCGCGGGTTCGACGTGATGCACGACGCCAGCGGTTCGACCGAAGCGGGGAGACTGAAGCAGTTCGTCCAGTCGAACCTCGACAAGAGCGGCCTCCTGTTCAAGACCATCGAACGCGTCTACACCCGCCTCGACGCGTTCTGGTCGGAGACGACCGGCAACGACAGCGAGTACGAACGCGCCGCCTCGCTCAACCGCCGCGCCCTCGAGTGGATAGACGAGAGGGACGCCGACGAGGACTGGTTCGTCTGGCTCCACTACATGGACGTCCACCACCCCTACGAGGCGCCCGAGGAGTACCAGCGACGGTTCCTCGACGAACAGATGGGCGTCGCCGAGTGTCGCCGCCTCTCGCGAAAGGGGACGCACCACCCCGAGGACGTCACCGACGAGGAGTGGGACCTGATCAAGAACCTGTACGACGCCGAGTGCGCCTACGCGGACGACCAGTTCGCCTCGCTCGTATCCGAACTCGACGCCCGCGGAGTCCGAGACGACACCGTCGTCTGCTTCACCGCGGACCACGGCGAACTCGTGGGCGAACACGGCCACGCGGGCCACCCGCCGGAGTTCTGGGAGGGCGTCGTGCGCGTCCCCTTCCTCGTCGACGGCGTCGGCGAGACGGGAACCGTCGACGGGCAGGTCCGACTCCTCGACACCGCCCCGACGCTCGCGGACGCCGCCGGCGTCGCCCCGCCGGACGAGTGGCAGGGCGCCTCCGCCCTCGATGTCGCCCGCGGTGACGTCGAGGCGCGGGAGTTCGCCTTCGGCGACGTGGGTCGGCAGATAGATTACAGCCGGAGCTTCGCGCGCCGGAGCGACGGGTGGAAACTCCTCCGCCACGCCGACGACGGCGAGTTCCTCTTCGACGTGAGCGAGACGCCCGACGAACAACCGGGGGACGACCGCTCCGGCGAGGAGAGCGAGGTGTACGACGAACTCGCCGCCGCCCTCGACGACCACCAGCGCCGAATGGCGGAGATGCGGCGCGGGGAACGCGGCGTCGACGAGGACGACGAGATGGTCGAAGACCACCTGCGAGAACTTGGATACCTACAATGACATTCAGCGATTGGATCCGCAAGACGAGGACGAGCGTTCGAGAGCGGGGCCCGGTAGACGGACTACGAGAGGGCGGCTACGAGTTGTACATCGGAGGGCTGCGACGGCTCAACAAGTTCTATCCGGGAACGACGAACGTCTACGACCGGGAGTGGGACGTGCTCCTCGTCCTCGATGCGTGCCGGGTCGACGTCATCGACGAAGTCGCGGACGAGTACCCCTTCCTCAACCGGCCGGACGAACTCGTCTCGGTCGGGAGTTCTTCCATCGAATGGCTCGAGAACACGTTCACCGAGCGTCGGCGGGACGAGATGAAGCGGACAGCGTACGTCACCGGAAATCCGTTCAGCCACCGCGTGCTCGACGACGATTCGTTGCGCAAACTCGACGAAGTGTGGCGGTACGAGTGGGACGACGAGGCGGGCACGATTCCGGGGCGACCGATAACCGACCGCGCTATCAGCACGAAGCGTGAACTCGACCCGGACCGACTCATCGTCCACTACATGCAACCGCACTTCCCGTCGATTCCCGACCCGTTGGGAGGGGGGATGAACGCCGAGACGTTGGGGGAAGGCGCGGGGTGGGAAGACCCGTGGGACAGACTGCGGAAGGGGGAGCTAACTCGCGAGAGAGTGTGGCGCAGCTACCGCGACAACCTCCGGTACATCCTCGGAGAGGTCGAACTGTTGCTCGGCAGCGTGGACGCCGAACGGGTCGTCGTCACCGCCGACCACGGGAACGCCGCCGGTGAACTGGGCGTGTACGGACATCCGAAGGTTCCGATACCGTCGATCCGTCGGGTCCCCTGGTACGAGACGAGCGCCGAAGATACGGGCGAGTACGATCCGAAACAGGACACGGAACGGAGCGCGCGAGACGAAGGGACCGTAGAGGAGAAGCTATCCGCGCTCGGGTACCTCTGACGTCGTCGGTCGGAGCGTAGCGTTCGACCACCGCGGGGTACCTGCTCGGAACGTTCCTTCCGTCGTCCCTACGTCCGTTACCGTACTCCGCAGAGGACCAGTGATCGTCTATGCACTGCCCCGTCTCAGCGCTCCGTCGGACCGCACAGCGCCTTTGGTAAGTGCATAGCAAGAAAGACCGGACTTGCCTACTCCACGTACCCGAGATCCTTCAGCGTCTCCTCGACGTCTCGCTGGTCCGCTCTACGGTCTCCCGTTCCGGTCGCCGTCGCGGGACCCACTTCGACGTCGCGCGCGGCGGCGTCGCCGGCGAGGACGTCGAACGCGACGTCCCCGTCGACGTCCTCCGGGACGGCGACGCCGAGGCGGTGGAGGATGGTCGGTGCGAGGTCGTACAGCGACAGTTCCGCCGCCTCGTCGCGTTCGGCGACGTCCTCCCCCCACGCGGCGAAAACGCCGGTGTGCCGGTGAGTGGCGAGCCACTCCAACCGCTCGCCGAACACCTCGCCGCCGAGCGATTCGGGCGCGTCGACGCCCGTGGTGTACTCGACGACGAGGTCGGGCGCGAGAGCCATCTCCCCGGTGTAGATGTCCCCGGGGTCGTGAACCGCCGCCGCGACGGGCGTCCCGTCGGGCGTCTCCAGCGACTCGAACGCCGTTGCGAGTTCCTCGACGTACGCCGCCTTCGACGAGTCCGAGTCGAACGCGCGGTCGTTGACGTACACGGGCCCCCGACCGAGCGAGATGGCCTTCGTCTGCTCCCAATCAACCGGCGCATCCTGTACCGACAGGCGTCCGCTTTCGTTCGGGACGCGCCGCTGAATCGACTCGGGGACGACGGCCTGCGCGAGGTTCACGAGGCCGAGCCTGTCGACCAATCGCTTGAGTCGCTCCTCGGTGAGCCCCAGCGACGAGAGGACGGTCCGCGAGGAGTCCTCGCCCACCACCAGATCGCCGCGGTTCGCCAACCACTGGTTGACGAGGAACGTCTCGTCTATCTCGACGAAGCCGTGATCGCTCATGAGGAAGACGGCCTCCGTCCCCTCGTCGTCGAGCAGTTCTCCCAGTCGGTCGTCGATGCGTTCGTACAACCGGCGGATGTGCCCCGGGCGGTCCCACAGGCGGTGCTGAACCGTGTCCGTGATGAAGACGGTGAGGTGGACGAGGTCGCGGTCGCGCTCCGCGGCGAACCACTCCGCCGCGTCGAAGCGCTGGTCGACGAGCGTTCGCGCCTCGGTTACCAGTTCGTCTGGCGACGCTTCACCGAGGACGAGGTTCGGCTTCACCCGGTAAGACGGAACGGCGTCGAGGAGGTCGGGTTTCAGCGACTCCGGAGAGGTGAACTCCCCCCGCTCGGACGCCGGACTCCCCGCGACGGTCAGGACGCCGTCGGCGGTCCGCGGCGGGTGCGTCGTCGGCATGTTGACGACCGCGGCGTCGCGGTCGGCGTCCGCGAGGACGTC
Organism: Halopelagius fulvigenes; assembly: GCF_042662625.1. GTDB lineage: Archaea > Halobacteriota > Halobacteria > Halobacteriales > Haloferacaceae > Halopelagius > Halopelagius fulvigenes. The sequence continues at coordinate 221,029 of NZ_JBHSXH010000015.1, read as the reverse complement.
CCAGTACTCGCGGGACCTGAAGTCCGAGGAGTCGTTTGTCGCTATCTCGCAGCGCTCCCGGTCGAACGAGAACCACTCGTAGACGCCGAGTTTCCCGGGCGTCTTCCCGGTGGAGTAGCACTTCCACGCGGGGAACGTGATGGGCGGGAGCGTACTCCGCAGGTCGCCGGTGACGCCCTCCGCGCAGAGACGCTCGAACGCCGGAAGCGCGCCCTCGTCCATCCAACGTCGGAGGAGCGACCAGTCGGCTCCGTCGAGGCCGACGACGTAGACGGTCATAGCGGTACCATCGAAGCAGCGTCGTTAAAGTTCTTCGAGTACGCCGCGGAACGCCTCGGCGAACGCCGCCTTCCGCGACTCCGCGTCGAACGTCGACCCTCGTTTCCGGGCGAGGTCGGAGAGGCGACGGCGCTCTTCCGACACTCGGTCGAAGTACGTCGAGACACCTCCCGCGAGCGACTCGGGGTCCGCTGAGACGACGAGCGAGGGGTCCACCTCGCGCGCTTCGGACCGCGTCCCCGTGGTGTCGGTGACGAGGGGCGGAAGCCCCGCACGCATCGCCTCTAAGACGCTCACCGGGAAGGTGTCCATCCGCGACGGCTGGACGTACAACGATGCGGGCACGAACGCGTCCGCGAGGTCCTCGACGTATCCGCGAACCCGAACGCCGGGCGTGTCGGCGTACGACTCAGGGTGGCCGCCGCCGACGACGTGGAGTTCCGCCTCGGGATGTCGCTCCCGGACGCGCGGCCACGCCTCGACGAGCAAGTCCACGCCCTTGTACTCGCTCGGCCGACCGACGGTCACCGCGACCTTCCCGTCGAGCGACGGCGCGACACCGCCGAGAGAGTCGTACACGTCGGGTTGGACGTACGGGTGCGCGACGGCCATCGGCGTGTCCGCGCCCACGATAGGACGGGTGAAGTCCGCGGCGAACTCGGAGACGGCGACCACGCCGTCGACGTATCGACGACCGACGGCGCTGACCGCCGGCCCGCCGAACCGTCCGACGAGCGACTTCAGTCCCGAACTCCCCTCGAAGTCGTCTCGGCCGAGGCTGTAGAGCCCGTGGTCCGCACAGAGGTAGACGAGCCGAGAGCCGCGAACGACGCGGTTGACGAGGGCGGCGTAGAGCGGTCGAGAACCCTCTACGAGGTAGACGTCGTACGGTGGCGCGCGGAGTCCGTTCACGACGTCGGCCGGCAGGCCGTCGCCGAGGGCGTCGGGAGAGAAGCCCCGAAAGTCCACCAGGTCGGCGCCGATGGCCTCCGCGAACCCTCGGTGGGCGGGGTGCGGATCCTGATACAGCATGGCGACGCGAGCAGAGTCGGGGTTCATCTTTCGAACAGGTGCCCGGTCATCCCAGAAAAGTGAAGCGGAGATAGCGCAACGCCTGCAGTCGTCCGCCACCGGGTGCGAACGGCGTCTACGATTTATCCGATTCGGTCGAATACACGGGGTATGACCCCTCGTCCGAACGTCGTTCTCCTCGTATTCGACACGCTTCGGGCCGACGCCCTCTCGTGCTACGACGACGACGCGGTGGAGACGCCGAACCTCGACCGGATCGCCGAGTCCGGAACCCGCTTCGAGAGCGCGTTCTCCGCGGGGGCGTGGACGCCGCCCGCCCACGGAACGCTCTTCTCCGGGTTGTGGCCCTCGAACTCGGGGTTTCAAGGGAACATGCCGACGATGGACGATGATGTCCCGCTTCTGGCGGACCGCCTCCGCGACGCCGGGTACGACACCTACGGCGTGTCGGGGCCCTCGAAGATGGCGTCGCCGACGAACCTCGACCGCGGATTCGATTGGTACTACGAACCGTGGGATCACGTCGCCGAGCGACCGTCCGTCGAGTGGTTCGAACAACTGCTGACCGACGATTCCGTCCGACGTGACACGTTCCGGCTATTCACGCGGGGAAACGACTACTATAACGAACTACGGATAGAGAAGTTCCTCGACGCACTCGGGGGCGCGGAGTCGCCGTTCTTCGGCATGATGAATCTGACGACGGTGCACGCGCCGTACGACCCGCCGCGGCCGTACAAGACGGACCGAACGCCGTCGCTGTCCCGACCGCCGCTTCATGTGTTCGAGGAGTTGCTCACGCCCGGTCGAATCGAGGACGACTCGGTCAGGGACGAGCGGGTGTTCGCGGTCGCTGACGGAAAACGCTCGAACAACATCCGCTTTCGATACTACGACGACGATTCGTACGTCTCCGACGAGGAACTCGCTATCGTCAGAGAGTGGTACCGCGCGAGCGTCGAGTACCTCGACGACCAGGTGGGTCGCATCCTCGGGTGGTTCGACGAACGTAACTTGACCGACGACACCGTGTTCGTCCTCACCTCCGACCACGGAGAGTACTTTGGCGAACACGGCCTGCTCTACCACAGTGTCGGTCTCTACGACGAAGTCCTCCGCGTTCCGCTCATCTTCGCCGGGCCGGGCGTTCCGACCGGGAGCCGACGGGAGGACCTGGCGTCGCTCGCAGACGTGTTCGCGACGGTCTGTGCGCTCTCGGACGTGGAGGCACCCGAGACAGACGGCATCGACCTCTTCGGACCGGAGCGACGCGACCACGTCGTCGCCGAGCGAGCGTACACCGAACACGGCAACCCCGAAGCCGAGTCAGAAGTGTCCGAGGAAACGCTCGCGTGGATGCGGGTCGGACGAAAGAGCATCCGAACCGAGGATTACCGCCTCGAACTCCGGTCCGACGGATCCTCGTCTCTCTACCGCCTGCCGTCCCAAGAGGAGGTGGTGGATCCCGATCCCGACGTGGTGTCCGACCTCCGCGACCGACTGACGGCGGAGGTCGACGACGAGTTCAACCGCGGTGACGGCGACGGCGACGAACGCGAGTACAGCGACGCCGTGCAGCGAAATCTTCGTGACCTCGGCTACCTCGGGTGACACAGGACGGGAGGATTTTTAGTCGGTATCGTCGTTTGCCCGAACATGCGTACGTTACTCGTCGGTCTCGACGCCGCCTGCGGCCCTATCCTCGACCCCCTGTTGGAGGAGGGCGCTCTGCCGAACTTAGAAGAGGTATTCGAAGACGGAGCGACCGGCCCCCTGCGCTCGCAGATTCCGCCGTGGACGGCGAGCGCGTGGCCGTCTCTCTACACCGGGAAGAACCCCGGCAAACACGGCGTCTTCGACTTCCTCGCGTTCGACGGCTACGACTGGGACGTCGTCAACGGGTCCGACGTGAAGGCGCGGACGATGTGGGACTACCTCGACGAGAACGGTCTGTCGAGCGTCGTCGTCAACGCCCCGGTCACCCACCCGCCGCGCGACATCGACGGGGCGGTGATTCCGGGCTATCTCGCACCCGACGAACCCGACTGTCATCCCGAGGGCATCCTCGACGACGTTCGCGACGCCGTCGGCGAGTACCGCGTCTACGCCGAACGAGAGACCGACGACCGGGTGGACGACGAGGCGAAGTTCGACGAGTACCTCGCGCTCACCCACCTTCGCGGCGAGGCGTTCCGCTACCTCGCGGACCGCTTCGACCCCGACTTCGGCTTCGTCCAGTTTCAGAAGACAGACGCCGTCTTCCACGACTTCCCCGGCGACTCGGAGAAGGTTCGAGCGGTGTACGAGGCGGTAGACGAGGAACTCGGCGAGACGCTGTCGGCGTGCGACCCCGACGTGGTCGTCGTCGCCTCGGACCACGGAATCGGTGAGTACGACGGGTACGAGGTTCAGGTCAACGAGTTCTTGCGTCGGGAGGGACTGCTGGACACGGCCACCGACGGCCGGGGCGTGCCGTCATGGTTCCAAGTCAAAGACGAGCAACTCGTTGGAGGCGACGCCGACGCCGACACCGACGCCGACGACGGACCGACCGCGGTCGAACGACTCGCCGCGTTCGCCGCGAAGGGCGGACTGACCTACCAGCGCGGAAAGGCGGTGCTCGAACGTCTCGGCTTGGCGGAGTTCGTCGGGAAGCACGTCCCCATTGGGGCCGTCTTCGCCGCCAGCGAGAGCGTCTCCTTCGAGTCCTCCCGGGCGTACCTCCGTTCGGGGTCGGAACTCGGCGTCAGGCTCAACGTCGAGGGTCGCGATCCGTCGGGCGTCGTCCCCGCGTCCAAGTACGAGTCCGCCCGCGACGACGTGATTTCGGTCCTCGAATCGCTGACCGACCCCGAGGGACGCCCCGTGTTCGACGAGGTGGTTCCGCGCGAGACGCACATCTACGGCCCCTACGCGGACGAGGCGGTCGACGTGCTCTGCGTCCCGCGGGACTTCGAGAACTCGCTGTCGGTGCACGTCGGTGACACCTTCGATTCGCCCGAACCGTGGAACCACAAACCCGACGGCGTCGTGGCCGTGGCGGGTGAAGATGTCGACGCCGACGCCGACCTCTCGGGAGCGCACCTGTTCGATATCGCGCCGACCGTCCTCTCGACGTTCGGCGTCGCGCCCGACGAAGAGATGGACGGCGAGACGCTCGCCGTGGTGGACGCCGTCGAGCCGATATCTTACCCCGAGTTCGAGGTGGCGGACCGAGTGCAGACGGACGATGGAGAGGTCGAAGAGCGACTGGCCGACCTGGGGTACTTGGAGTGAACGCGAAGGCGACCGTCCGTGTCTGCGTCGCCCTGTCCGTACGTTCGGTCTACTGGACAGAGTGAAACCCGTGGTTTTCAAATAGCCAGCACTAAGAGAGGTGAGCAATGGCGACCCTCTCTACTGTGTTCGGTCTCGACATCAATCTACGCTGGTGGTACCTTCGGGCGCTGTACGAACTGAGCTCGGACGTTCAGTCTCGAACCGTCAGTGGCGTCACAGCCGAGTTCGTTCCCTCGACGTTCCACGAGTACCGACGCGTCCGGACGCTGACTGATGAGGAAGACGTGATTTCGGACATCGTCTCCGAACTCCGGCCGGGCGACGTGTTCTACGACATCGGCGCGAACATCGGGACCCACAGTTGTTTCGCCGGGCAAGTCGCGGCGACGGTCCACGCCTTCGAGCCGCATCCCGAGACCGCGCGCCGACTCAGGGCGAACCTCAGCCAAAACGGAGGGGAGTTCACCGTCCACGAGGTGGCCCTCTCCGACTCGGAGGGCACGGCGGAGTTGGGCCTCCCCGTTGGAGACAACGACGAGGTCGGCGTCGGAACGTTCACGATCACCGATTCGTCCTCGACGGCCAGGACGTGGGACGTATCGCTCGTCGTCGGGGACAAATACGTCGACTCAGCCGACATCGACGAACCGGACGTCGTGAAGATCGACGTCGAAGGAGCCGAGTTAGGGGTCATCGACGGTCTCCGAGACACGCTCGCCGAGGCGCGCGTTATCTACTGTGAAGTCCACCTAGACACGGTGACGATCGACGACGTGACGCGCCGTTTCAACGAGTTCGGCCTGAGCACCTCGGAGATATTCCGACGCGAGGGAACAGTCTTCCTAAAGGCGGCTCGTCCGTAGCACCGAGAATGTCCGAGAATCGATCTCCCGACGAAGGCGGAGAGAAGTCAGAGATAGACGATACGAGCCTCAGCCTCGAAGTCGCAAAGGGGTTTTCAGGCAAGTTGATACAGGCGGTTCTCGGCTTCGCGGGGACTATCCTGTTCGCGCGCGTTCTCGGGCCGGCATCGTTCGGGGGGTTCTACCTCCTGCATACGGTAGTACAGATGTCGCTCCGTCCGGTGATGGGCGTCGCGAACGCCTCGATGAAGCGGTTCTCGGAGTCCGGGACGGACCGCCGGGAGATAGTCGGTACCCAACTGCTGTTCAACGTGGTGCTCGTCGGTCTCCTTGTACCGGTGGCGTTCCTCCTCAAGGGCCGCTTTGACGCCTACACCGGCATCGAGGGGTCGGCTCCGCTCTACGCCGTCCTCCTCGTCGCCCTCGTCTTCTTCGCGTCGTTCCAGCAACTCCTCCCGGCGCGCGGGCGTATCGGGGTGGAGGTGTGGAACGACACGCTCAGGTCCGTCTTCACGACGGGGTTGCAGGTACTCTTCGTCTTCGTCGGGTTCGGCGCCGCCGGGATGGTGTACGGCCTCTCTGCCGCGACGTACCTGACGATACCGATCACCCACTACTACCTTCGGACGATCCCGAAGGCTCCGTCGCGTGAGACGCTCGCCTCGGTGTGGCGATTCGCCCGTTACAGCGTCTTCAATCGAATCGTCGGCCACGCGTACGACCGGTTGGACATCCTTCTCATCGGGTTCCTCGTGACACCCGCGGCGGTGGGGTACTACGAGGTGGCGCTGAAGTTCACGGTTCCCGCGATGTTCGTCTCTGGTCTCGCCGGTACGGGGTTGATGAACAAAGTGAGTAGTTCGTCGAGCAGAGGCGAGTCCTCCACGATGGACATCACCAACACGATGTCGTACGCGAGTATCATCTCAATACCGTTGTTCTTCGGCGCACTCGCCATCGCGCGCCCCCTCATCGTCACCGTGTACGGCTCAGAGTACGTCGAGGCGGCGACACTCCTCGTCGGCCTCACGCTGTTCTCCGTCTTCCGGTCGCAGTCGAACCCGATGGAGAGCGTCGTCAACGGACTTGATCTCCCGAACCTCATCGTCAAGGTGTCGGCGTTCACGTTGGGCCTCAACGTCGTTATCGGCGTACCACTCATCCTCGAGTTCGGCGCGCTGGGAGCCGTCCTCGCGACCATCGTCGCGGAGTCCATCCGATACCTCCTGTTCTTCCGCCTCGTCCGTCGGGAGACGGGAGCGGAACTCCTGCCCCGGCCGCTGAAAGAACAGTTGCTCGCCGGTGCGCTGATGTTCGCGGTGGTGAAGGCAGCCTTCGAGTTCGCCATCGCGGTGAAATCGTGGGTTCACCTCGGAGTGCTCCTCGCCATCGGGGGAGCCGTATACTTCGGGGTGTTGGTCGTCGCCAGTCACTCCTTCCGCGTGACGCTCAGGGCGGTGTACCAGAACGCCACCGAGTGACGGGCGTGACGAGAACGGACGGAGTATCGGAGTATCGGAGGACTATCGGTTATCTCGAACCGCCTCTCGACAGATATCCACCGTGCGGTCCGCGATAGCCTGCCACGACCGGTTTTCGCGGACGTACGCCGCGCCCGCCTCGTTGGTCTCCACGGTGTCAAGTACGGCGTCTACCTTCGACGCGATATCGGCGGCGTCGCCGTGGGGGAACACGTGGACCCCCGGATAGTCGGTGAAGTACTGGAGGCCCTCGTCGTTGACCACGACAACCGTTCGGCCGCACGCGAGGTACTCGTAAATTTTCAGCGGCGACGACGGTCTAATCCTCTCGAACGGACCGAAACACAGGTCTGCGTCGTTCATGTACTCGGGGACGTCCTCGTGGGGAACGCGCCCGAAGAACTCCACCTTGTCTTCGAGTTCGAGATCCGTCACGATGGCTTCGAGTCGGCTCACCTCGGACTCGCTTCCTCCGACGACGTTGAACTGAACGGGTGTGTCGAGGGCCGCGACGACATCGAACATGAACTCGACGTTCTGCTGCGGTTGGAGACCGCCGACGTACCCGATCGTGTACGGCGGTTCGGTGGAGACGGGCCGCCGAACGGAGAAGAGATCGACGTCGACACCGTTCTCAACGACCGTTACGTCGGTCACTCCTCGCTCGGAGAGTTGTTCCGCGATGTCAGCGGAGACGGCGATGACGCGGTCGGCCGTCCGCCACTTCATCTCTCGGAGGAGTCTGTGTCGGTAGGACTCGAACACAGAGTCGTGATCCTCTAGCTCTTCCACGTGGCCGCTGTTCGCCTCGACGACGAGGGCTGCGTCGGTGAACCGTGCGGCAATCGTCGGGGCGAGGTCTGGCGCTTCGCGGCAGTAGATGACCGTCGGTTCCGGCGACGAACGAACCTCCGTGACGAGAGTTCGCGCTAGTTCGAGTTCCTTCTTCAGTTTCACTGCGAAGGACCCAGAAGCGTCGACCGACCGAACGTCGAGATTTGCGAACTCTCCTGCTGGGTTCCCGAAGTAGAACGTGCTTCGTACGTCGGTTCGCTCGCCTATCTCCTGAGTGAGTTTGAAGACGTGTGTCCGGCGGCCGTACTGTGACTCGGACGCGAAGTCCGAACCCGGAAAGTATCCAATGAAATGCATTCGTGTAAGTTAGTTGTCCGTGAGCGATTGTTCCGTCTGTGTGCCATCTTCGGGGTGGCCGACGCCGACTCGCCGTTCGCCGCGTTCGTCGAAACAGCACACGAGAAGCGACTCCGAGGCCACCTCGACGGAGCCGTTCGTGTTACCGTCGGGGAGCGGTGAGAGCCGTGCTCCCCGACTCAACTCGCGGATGACGCCCGTCATGATCGTTGGCTGGCCAGCCGATTCCCGGTGACTCGGGTTAAATCCATTGATGACGGATTTGACACGTGTTCCGATTCGCCGCGGTTCTCAGCGACGGTGGAAGTCACCCTCCGGTCGGCAGAGGGCGGCACCTAGCGTCGTATCGAGGGACGTTCACCGCCGGGAGAGAAATCCGCCTGACTGCATCATAAGGCTTATACACGGTTTGGCACTCCCTCCAAGCGATGAGCGTAGACAACGAGCGTCGCGAGGACTACGAATCACCGTCGGTCCTCGAACGCTTCGCAGACTGGTACCACGTCCCCGCCCTCCTCGTGGTGATGGCCGTGATGCTGGCCATCCGACTCCAGTCGTACGGTAGATTCATACGAAACGGAGAGGTGTTCTTCTCCGGAAACGACGCATGGTATCACCTCCGAGAGGTGAGCTACACTGTCAGGAACTGGCCGTTCACGATGCCGTTCGACCCGTGGACGAACTTCCCCTACGGGACGAGTGTCGGGCAGTTCGGGACGCTGTACGACCAGATTATCGCGACGGCCGCCCTGATAATCGGACTCGGAAGTCCGAGTGAGGCGCTCGTCGGGAAGACGCTTCTCGTCGCACCGGCCGTTTTCGGTGCGCTCACGGCGATTCCGGCGTATCTCATCGGGAAACGCCTCGCCGGTCGCGGACCGGCGCTGTTCGGCGCTCTCCTCCTCGGCCTGATGCCGGGGACGTTCCTCCAGCGCACCCTCGTCGGGTTCGCGGACCACAACGCCGCCGAGCCGTTCTTCATGTCCATGGCCGTCGCCGCGTTGATGGTCGCCTTGGGCGTCGCCGAGCGCGAGATGCCCGTCTGGGAACTCGTCACCGACCGCGACGTCGACGCCCTCCGGTCGCCCCTCCTGTGGTCGGTTCTCGCGGGCGTCGCGATTGCGCTGTACATGTGGGTCTGGCCGCCGGGGGTCCTCCTCGTCGCCATCGTGGGCACGTTCGTCGTCCTGAAGATGTCGAGCGACGTCGTCAACGGTCGTTCTCCCGAGGCGACGGCGTTCGTCGCCGCCACGTCGATGATAGTCACGGGCGTTCTGATGCTCGTCCAGATAGACGAGTTCGGGTTCTCGTCCACCCACTTCTCTCTCGTTCAGCCCGGACTCTCGTTCGCCGTCGCTGCGGGAACGGTCTTCCTCGCGTGGCTCGCCCGCGAGTGGGAGGCGCGCGACGTAGACACCGTGGCGTACCCCGCGGCCGTCTTCGGACTCGTCGTCGTCGGCCTCGGACTCGTCTTCCTCGTTCTGCCGAGCGTCGGCAATCTCATCTCCTCGAACTTCTTCCGCATCCTCGGGTTTAGCGCGAACGCCGCGACTCGGACCATCGGTGAGGCCCAACCGTACCTCTCACAGAGCACGCTCAATCAGCTCCAGATGACGGCCGTCAACCGGATCGTCTCCGACTACGGCTTCACGTTCTTCACCGCCGTCGCGGCAGTCGTGTGGATGCTCGCGAAGCCGCTTCTGAAAGGTGGAGAGACCCGCGACATCGGCTACGTCGTCGGCAGCCTCGCCGTCGTCGGTCTCCTCTTTCTCGTGCCGTCGATTCCGGCCGGAATCGGGGAACTCGTCGGTCTCGACGGCCAACTCGTCTCGCTCGGAATCGTCAGCGCCATCATCGTCGGCGCCGCACTCCTCACCTACCGCGACCCCGAACGGCTGTTCGTCGTCGTCTGGGGGGCGTTCATCACCTCGGCCGCGTTCACGCAGGTTCGCTTCAACTACTACCTCGCCGTCGTCGTGGTAGTGCTGAACGCGTACTTCCTCGTGGAGGTGCTCCGGTTGCTGAACGTCAGGACGGCGGCCACGAAGGTCTCCGACCTCGAAACGTACCAGATGGCGGCCATCGGTGCGGTCCTCATCCTCGTCGCCGCGCCGGTTCTCGTCGTCCCCCTCAACGTTCGGAACACCGGCAACGCCGCCGCCGACAAGACGAACACGGCGTGGCAGACCGCCGAGTTCGCCGGTCCGGGCGACGTCATGCAGTGGGAAGGAAGCCTCGAGTGGATGAGCCGACAGACGCCCTCTGAGGGCACGTTCGGCGGCGCGTCGAACGATATGGAGTACTACGGGAAGTACGAGAGAACGGACGACTACCAGTACGGCGAAGGCTCCTACGGCGTGATGTCGTGGTGGGACTACGGCCACTGGATAACCGTCGAGGGCGAGCGCATCCCGAACGCCAACCCGTTCCAGCAGGGGGCCAACACGGCCGCGAACTTCCTGCTCGCGCCCAACGAGACGCAGGCGCAGGACGTCCTCGCCTCGCAGAGCACCGAGGGTAACCAGACCCGGTACGTGATGATCGACTGGAAGATGGCGACCCCCGGCTCGAAGTTCGGCGCACCGACGGTGTTCTACGACGCCGGTAACATCTCGCAGAGCCAGTTCTACGAGCCGATATACCGGTTCAACCAGGAGGGACAGTACCAGGGTAACTACCTCGTCCGTCACCAGCGCTACTACGACAGCCTGATGACGCGACTCTACCTCTACCACGGGAGCGCCCAGGAGCCGAGTCCGGTCGTCACAGACTGGGAACCCCAGGCCGTCAGCACCAGTTCCGGCCAGACGACGGTGAAGGCGGTTCCGCAGGGCAACGAGACCACCGTCAAGACGTTCGACAACATGAGCGCCGCGCGGCAGTACGTCCAACAGGACGGCACGTCGCAGATAGGCGGTATCGGGTCGTTCCCCTCCGAGCGCGTTCCGGCGCTCCAGCACTACCGCCTCGTGAAGGTGTCGAACGCCTCCGCGACGCAGTCGGGCGATTACCTCCGACAGGCGTACAGCGACGGGCAGATGGCGGGCATCAACCCGCAGGCCACGTTCCCCAGTAACCCCGCGTGGGTGAAGTCCTTCGAACGCGTGCCCGGCGCGACGGTGCAGGGAAGCGGCGCGCCCGCGAACGCCACCGTCACCGCGAGCGTCGAGATGAAGGTGCCGACGACGAACTCCACGTTCACCTACACGCAGCAAGCGCAGGCCGACGAGAACGGCGAGTTCACCATGACGCTGCCGTACGCCACGACGGGCTACGACGAGTACGGCCCCCAGAACGGCTACACGAACGTCAGCGTCCGCGCGAACGGCCCGTACACCATCTCCGCGGGCGCGTCGCTCAACGAGAGCGGCTACGTCGTCAGCCAGCAGGCGAACCTCTCCGTCGAGGAGGGGCAGGTCAACGGCGCGGAGGACGGTAACCTCTCCGTCGAACTGCAGCGCAACGCGCAGAAACTTCAGGTCAACTCCGGCTCTTCGAGCGCCGGGTCGTCCGACTCCGGTTCCTCGGACGCCGGGTCGAGCAGCCAGTCGTCGCTCACGGCGTCCGACGCGGACGTGACGGCGGAGACGGCCGCGGCCCGCGCCGCGTAACCGCCGTTCGACTCCGACGCTCGGTTTCTTTCTCTCCGTCCGCTGTCGCTTTCGGCTTCGACGCGTCCAGTACCGACGCTTCCGGTATCGCTTCTCGTAGCGACTGCTGCGACTCCCGGACGTACCGGCGAGAAGGGGAGTAGAGTAGACGGCGAATAGAGGAGTAGCGTAGATGCGGCCGCGCGATCCGAGCGCGGAGTTAGACCAGCGACTCGTAGACGATGCCGTCGCGGCGGGAGACGATTCGGCGGCCGTCCACGACGACGGCGTCGGTCATCGCGTCGAACTCGTCGTCCAGGGCGGCGAACTCGTCCCAGTCGGTGACGACGAGTGCGGCGTCGGCCCCGGCCAACGCGTCCGCCGCGGAGTCGGCGTAGTCGATGTCCGGGAAGTGCTCGCGCATGTTCGCCGTCGCCACCGGGTCGTAGCCCACCACGTCCGCGCCCGAATCGAGGAGAGCGTCGATGAGGGGGATGGCGCGGGAGTTACGCACGTCGTCGGTGCCGGGTTTGAACGCCAGACCCAACACGGCGACGCGGGCGCCCGAGGGGTCCGCGTGGTCGCGGAGGATGTCGAGCATCCGGACGGGCTGTCTGTCGTTGACCTCGACCGCCGCTTCGAGCATCTTGGCCTCGTACCCCGCGTCCCGCGCCGCGGCGACGATGGCGGCGACGTCCTTCGGGAAGCAACTGCCCCCCCACCCGACGCCCGCACCGAGGAACGCCGACCCGATGCGGGAGTCCAGACCGACGGCGTCCAACACCTCCTCGGAGTCGATGTCGTACTCCTTGCAGATGTTCGCGAGGTCGTTCGCGAGCGATATCTTCGAGGCGAGGAAGGCGTTGTTGGCGTACTTTATCATCTCCGCCTCGCGGACGCCCGTTTCGACGACCGGCGGCGAGTCCGCCTGTTCGACGAGGGGGTCGAACACGTCCCGGAGGAGCGTCGCCGCGCGGTCCGTCTCGGACCCGAGGACGACCTTGTCGGGGTCGAGAAAGTCGGAGACGGCGCTCCCCTCGCGGAGGAACTCGGGGTTCATGCCGACGTCGAAGTCGCTCCCGAGTTCGAGGCCCGACTCCGCTTCGAGGATGGGCGCGATGACCTCCTCCGTCGTCGTCGGGACGACGGTGCTCTTGGTGACGACGAGGTGGTAGCCGTCCTTGTCGGCGAGCGTTCGGCCGACGGACCGCGCGCCCGCCTCCATGATGGAGAGGTCGATGTGGCCGTCGTCCTCGGAGGGGGTCGGAAGCGCGAGGAACGTCGCGTCCGTCTCTACGATGGCGTCGTAGTCGGTCGTCGCCCGCAGTCGGTCGCCCGCGTGTTTCTCGACGAGTTCGTCGAGGCCGGGTTCGTGGATGGGCGCCTCGCCGTCGTTCAGCGACGCCACGATGTCCTCGTCGATATCGACGTTCACGACGTCGTGACCCACCTCCGCGAAGCACGCGGCGATAGTCGTGCCGACGTACCCGCTACCGATGATGCTGATCTTCATTGGGCGAGTAGTCAGTCCCCGTCACTTTCAACGTTCTCCTCGCTCCCAGTCGGCGAAACGGCCGCATCGGAGCGCGTCCGAGTCCGAACGCGTGCGAGAAGCGAAACAACGGAGTAGCGGGGTGTCGAAGGGAGTCGCATGTCCCCCGACCCCGACGAGTCGCGCGCCGACCGCACCGCGTGGCTCGTGATCTACCTGAAGGGCCTCTGTATGGGCACCGCCGACGCCGTCCCCGGCGTCTCCGGCGGGACCATCGCCCTCCTGACCGGCATCTACGAACGACTCATCGACGCCGTGACGAACGTCTCCCCCGGCCGGATACTCGACGTGGTCGGCGGCGTCCTCCCCGGCCGCCGCGAACGCGCGGTCGAAGCCCTCCGCGCGGTTGACGCCGCGTTCCTCGTCGTCCTCGGCGCGGGCATAATGACGGCCGTCGTCACGGTGACCCGACTCGTCCACACGGGCATCACGGAGTTTCCTGTCCCGACGTTCGGGTTCTTCTTCGGTCTCATCGCCGCCTCGGCGTGGGTGCTCTTGAGCGAACTGTCGCTCGACACGCCCGGACGCGTCGGCGCCGCCGTCGCCGGGTTCGTCGTCGCGTTCGTCGTCTCCGGGAGCGCCGAAGCCGCCCTGGGGACGGGTCCCGTCGTGACGTTCGTCGCGGGAGCGATAGCCGTCAGCGCGATGATACTGCCGGGGCTCTCGGGGTCGTTGCTCCTCATTCTCCTCGGGCAGTACGAGTTCATGACCGGGGCGCTGAAGGCGTTCGTTGACGGCCTGTTGGCCGTCGTCCTCGGCGGGAGCGTCGTGCCCGTCGTCGAGAACGGCGCGATCGTCGTCGCGTTCGTCCTCGGCGCCTTCGTCGGTCTGTTCACCGTCGCGCACGCCGTCCGGTGGGCGCTCGAACACCACCGAAAGCCGACGCTCGCGTTCCTCGTCGCACTCATCGTCGGAGCGCTCAGAGCGCCCGTCGAGAGCACCGGGAGCCAACTCGCGGAGATGGGCCGGACGTGGACCGCCGAACTCGTCGGCGTGTTCGCCCTCACGGCCATCGTCGGCGCCGTCGCCGTCCTCGTCGTGGACCGCTACGCCGGACTGGGCGACGTCGAGGACGAACCGCCGCGCGGGGCGGACGAACGGGAAGAGACGGCCGCCTCCGGCGGCCTCGATTGACGACTACGCTCGCGGAACCGAGATGTTCCGCACGCCGTCGCCGCCGCAGTTCGCGCAGGCGACGGCGGGAGAGACGGGATCGCGGCCGGGTTACTCCGTTCGTCTCGCAACGCAGACGAACGTCTCGCGGCGCGAGGCGGCCTCCGTCACGACGAACCCCCCGTCCTCCAGCGTGGAGACGGCGTCTCCGAGTCCGAATCGCTCGTCGGTCGGCGGCCCCGCCTCGCCCGGCCCGGCCTTCGACCAATCGACGGTGACGAGGCGTCCGTCCGGGCGGAGGACGCGCCCGAGTTCGGTGACGGCGTCGTCGGATGCGAACTCGTGGTACACCATCGTCGAGAGGGCGGCGTCGAGTTCGCCGTCCGCGAAGGGGAGCGATTCGACGTCCGCCGTGACCAGTTCCACGTTCGGGGGGACGCCCTTCTCCCGGTAGAACTCGTGCATCGCCGCCTGCACGTCCACGGCGTACAGCGTTCCGACGGCGGGCGCGACGTCGTCCGTGTAGAAGCCGGTTCCGCTCCCGAGGTCGGCGACCGCCTCCCCCGGCGAGGGGGCCAAGAGCGCGAGGAGTTCCTCCCGCGAACAGTACCGGTACCGCCCCTCGTCGTCGAGCGACTCCGCGCGGGCGACGTCGAACGTGTGAAATCCCATGGTCGGACTACTCGGGCGGGACTCAAATACGCACCCCGCGGGTCGGTGGTCACCGCTGCCGCGGGAGTCAACGTTAATTAGTTGCACGCCCCCTCGTTGGAGTAGGAACGATGTCCGACGGGAAACTGCGCACGCCGACGAAACGGACCTGCGAGCGGTGCGGACGGGTCGAACGATGGGACCAGAGCGAGGAGACGTGGCGCGTCGTCAGAGAGGAGGGGACGCCGCGCGTCGGGAACCCCTACTGCATCCACGAGTGGGACATAAACGGCGCGTTCGCCCCCTTCGGAGACGACACCGACGCCGCCGAGGTCTGACGGGGCCGACGGACCGGTCGAAACGAGGAAACGCTCGGCGCGCCGAGAGGGAGTATGCCGACCGCATTCGTCACGGCACCCCCCGACGCCGCGCCGGAACTCGCGCGAACCCTCGTGGAGGAACGACTGGCCGCCTGCGTGAACCGCCTCGACTGCGAGTCCGTCTATCGCTGGGAGGGAGAGGTGTACGAGGAGTCCGAAGTCGTTCTCTTAGCGAAGACGACGGAGGACGGCTACACCGCGCTCCGCGATAGAATCGAGGAGTTACACCCCTACGACGTGCCGTGCGTCGAACGGTTCGACCGGGCGGACGCGCTTCCCGCCTACGCGTCGTGGGTCGAGGAGTCGACCGGACCGGAGACCGCGGACGGCGGCGAAGACGACGCGGACGGCGTAAACAGCGCGGACGACTGACGCCGCCCCGCCTCGCGCCGCGACTATCGCTCCCGGAGCGAATCGAGCACCGAGAGCGTCCCGTCCATGTACGACTCTTCGAGAACCTCGTCGGCGGCGGCTTTCGCCACGTCGTCGGCGTTGGCGACGGCGTAGGACCGTCCGGCGACTTCGAACGTCGAGGCGTCGTTCTCGCTGTCGCCGATTGCGACGAAGTCGGCGGGGTCGAGGTCCAGCGTCTCGCATATCGCCCGCAAGCCGTCTCCCTTCTCGATGCCGGGCGTCTTCACGTGGTAGGCGTAGCCCGTGTCCAACACGTCGAGGTCGTACTCTGCGGCCACCTCGCGCAACAGGTCTTCGTCCGCCGAGAGGTTCACCGCCACCTCCGTCTCGCGCCACTTGTTGACGGCGTCGAACTCCCCCCACCCGATGTCGCCGCCGCGGGCCTCGAACTCCTCGGCGGCGGCCTGCGCGGCGTCCCTGTCGGCGTTGTACGACACCTCGCCGGCGGCGAGGACGACGCCGCCGTTCTCCGCGACGACGGTCTGTTCGATGCCGATGTAGTGACAGAGGCTCACCGGGTAGGGGAACGCCTTCCCCGTCGCGAGGACGACCGGCGCGTCCCACGTCGGAAGCACGTCGAACACGCGCGGGTCGAGTCGTCCCGGGGCGTCCGTCAGCGTCCCGTCGATGTCCAACACGATGGGCGGAACCGCGGTTTCCATGGGGACGCATCGGGGACCGCAAGGAAAGGTGCTCCGCTCTCGGAAGTCGCGACCGAGAACCCTACGTCGCCGCGGAGTCGGCGCCCCGCCGTTCGGCTTCGGGGTCGCCGAGTCGCTCGAACACCCGCATCGGGAAGTTCGGTTCCGGTCTGCTCGGCGGTCGGCCGGGGCCGCCGTCGCCCTCGGCGTCCCCCGCGACGCGGCGAACCACGCCGACCTCCGAGAGTTCGTAGAGGAGGCGCTTGACGGTGGCCGCCGAGAGGTCCACGGTCGGCGCGTCGGCGATGGCGGCGGCGGCGCGGGTGACGGACCCCCGGTCGTCGCCGTCGAGTCCGACGAGTTCGAGGAGGACGCGGCGACGACTGGCCGAGAGCGACCCGACGCGCCCGAGCGAACAGCAGTCGGCGGGGACGCCCGCCATCCCCGCCTCGACGTGGCGGGGTTCAATCCTGCCCGTCGCCGCGTCGGCCGCCTCGACGGCCGCCCCGTAGAGTGCGGCGAGTGCGTCGTGGGCGTCGCCGTCGGCCCACGCCGCCACGTCGCTGACGGCGTCGTGGCCGAGGGCGTGGCGGGCGAGTCCGTCCGAGGTCCGACTCGTGAGCACGTCGGCGAGGGCGTGTCGCTCGTAAGGCGGCACTTCGACCGTCGCGAGGTCCGTGCTCGGCGGGTCGGCGCGGCCGACGGCGACGTGGGAGAGCGACTCCGAGACGGGGGCGAACACGTCGCCGAGGCGTTCGACGGGGAGCGTCTCGGGTTCACCCACGTGGTCCACGGCGACGACGACGCGGCGGGCGTGCCCGAGTTCGTCTCCGAGTCGCTCTCTCACCGCGGCGGTGCCGACGCCGCCGGACGGGACGGACTCCTCGACGACTGCGTCGAGGACGGCGCGGAGCAGGGCGAACTCGCTGGTCGCGGCGCGCGCGTCCACGTAGGCGAACTCCACCGGCGGCGGCGACGACGCGCGGGTGGTCGTGTGGATGGCCCGCGGGTGGTTCCGCGCGGTTTCGGCGAGGCGGTCGAACAGGGCGGCGACGAGGGCCGACTTCCCGGCCCCCTTCGGACCGTACACGTAGGTGTCGTCCGGCAGTTCGCCCGCGAACGCCGGATCGAGGCGGTCGAGCAGTCGTTCGAGCGTCGGCCCCCGCCCGGTCGGTTCGGCGGGGTGTGCGGTCGGGTCCAACGCCGAGATGTCCCGAACCAGCCGGTTCGCCCCGCTCTCACGTCGCCTCCGCCGTTCGATTCGCTCGTCTAATCGCATGCGCGAGTCCTCGGTCATTCCCCCGGTTCACCTCCCGGGAATAAAAATTGAGGGTGTCCCGCCGCCTCGCCCGAAACGGGTGATTCACCGCTCGAAACCGGCTTTTCTTCGAATAACCGCGACGGGATCCGCCGTCGAACTATTCGCGTCGAGTGACCGTCCGTAACTATTGCAATCGTTCAGTTACAAATCGGCGAACAGGGCGACCTCCTTCCGACGAAGCGGCGAAAAACGGGCTGTAGACCGGGTTGAAATGCGAATCGAGTCGTCGAGGCGGAACCTCGCGGATAATTTACGGATTGGTCGGAGCGAGAGGTAAAATAAAGTAGGGTGCGACCAACCATCCGGAAGTGAGATGACTGAAACGCCGAGCGTCCTCGTCATCGGCGGGGGTTCGACCGGGTGCGGCATCGCGCGGGACTTAGCGATGCGCGGGCTCGACGTCACCCTCGTCGAGAAGGGGAACCTGACCCACGGGACGACGGGTCGGATGCACGGCCTGCTCCACAGCGGCGGTCGGTACGCCGTCTCGGACCAGGCGTCAGCGAAGGAGTGCATCGAGGAGAACCGCGTCCTGCGCCGTATAGCGAGCCACTGCGTCGAGATGACCGGGGGGCTGTTCGTCCAGCGACCCGAGGACGACGACGAGTACTTCGAGGAGAAACTGGAGGGCTGCCGCGAGTGCGGGATTCCCGCGGAGGTGCTCTCCGCCGAGGAGGCCCGCGAGATGGAACCGTACCTCGCGGACGACATCAAGCGGGCCATCCGCGTCCCCGACGGGGCGGTGGACCCGTTCCGCCTCTGCGTCGCCAACGCCGCCAGCGCCGTCGAACACGGCGCGCGCATCGAGACGCACGCCGAAGTCACCGACGTCCTCGTCAAGGGCGGCGAAGTCGTCGGCGTCGAAGTGGAACACCAGTCCGGAGAGGGCGTGCACGTCCACGGCCGACCCGGAACGACCGAGGAGATTCGCGCCGACTACGTCGTGAACGCGACGGGCGCGTGGGCCGGCCGAATCGGCGACATGGCCGGCGTGGACGTGGAAGTCCGCCCCTCGAAGGGCGTCATGACCATCATGAACGTCCGGCAGGTCGACACCGTCGTCAACCGGTGCCGACCGAAGGGCGACGCCGACATCGTCGTCCCCCACGAGACGACGTGCATCCTCGGGACGACCGACGAGGAAGTCGAGGACCCCGAGGACTACCCCGAGGAGGGGTGGGAGGTGGACCTGATGATAGACACCCTCTCGGAGTTGGTGCCCATCCTCTCGGAGGCCCGCACCATCCGGTCGTTCTGGGGCGTCCGCCCCCTGTACGAACCGCCGGGGACGGGAACGACCGACTCGACGGACATCACGCGCGATTTCTTCCTCTTGGACCACGACGAGAGGGACGACCTGCCGGGGATGTCCTCCATCGTCGGCGGGAAGTTCACCACCTACCGCATGATGGCCGAGCAGATTTCCGACCACGTCTGCGGGAAACTCGGCGTCGAGGCGGAGTGCCGCACCGCGGAGGTTCCGCTTCCGGGGTCGGAGGACTTCACCGTCCTGCGCGACTACATGGAGGACTTCGGCATCCGGTCGCCCATCGGGCGGCGGAGCGCCCAGCGCCTCGGGTCGCGCGCGGACGAGGTACTCGGCGGGTGGGAGGGCCCCAACCCCGTCGTCTGCGACTGCGAGGCGGTCACCCGCGCGGAGATTCAGGACGCCATCGACTCCTCGGGGACGGACCTCAACGCCGTCCGCATCCGCACGCGCGCCTCGATGGGCAACTGTCAGGGCGCGATGTGCTGTCACCGCATGGCGAACGAACTGTTCCCGCAGTACGACGAACTCGTCGTCCGCGATTCGCTGGACGACCTGTACCAGGAGCGCTGGAAGGGCGAACGCCACGCCCTCTGGGGCGAGCAGTTGTCGCAGGCGATGCTGAAGCACATGCTCCACGCGACGACGATGAACCGCGACGGCGACGCGGCGTCCCGAGACGAACCGGTCGACTTCGGCGCGTTCGACGCCGGACCGGACGCCGCCTCGGACGCGGCGGGGACGGGAGCGGACAGGGCGGCGACCGACGGCGGTCCCGACCACGTCGGGAGCACGTCGGACCTTCGGTCCGGCGGTGGGAGAAAAGGGGGCGACGATGCCAATTCGTGAGGACGTGGTGGTCATCGGCGGCGGCCTCGCCGGGAGCATCGCGGCACTCGCGGCCGCCGAGTCCGGCGCGAGCGTCAGACTCGTCTCCCACAAGAAGAGCACGCTCCGGCAGGCGAGCGGCCTGATAGACGTGCTCGGCTACGTGGACGGCGAGGGACCGCACGCCGACCCGTTCGCGGCGATGGCCGAGTTGCCCGACGAACACCCCTACAGCGTCGTCGGCGAGGATGCGGTCCGCGAGGGACTGCGCCTCTTCGACGAGGCGGTGGGCGACGCCTACCGCGGCGGCCACACCGACGCGAACGCCCTCGTGCCGACCCACGCCGGGACGGTGAAACCGACGGCTCGCTACCCCGAGTCCGTCGCTCCCGGCCTCGCCAGCGTCGAGGAGGACGCCCTGCTGGTCGGCTTCGAGACGCTCACCGACTTCGAGGCACCCCTCGCGGCGGAGCACATCGACGCCTCGGGCGTCCCCTTCGACGTCCGCGGCGCGACGCTCCGCTTCCCGATGGAGTTCCGCGCCGACGCGAAGGTGACGCGGTACGCGCAGGCCTTAGACGAGGACGAACGGCTCAACGACGGAACGGGCGTGCGCCGCGCCGTCGCGGAAGCCGTCGCCGACGAACTCGACGGCGAGGCGCGCGTCGGGTTCCCGGCGATGCTCGGCGACGACAACGCCGAGGAGGTGCGCCAAGACCTCTCCGAACGCATCGGCGCGACGGTGTTCGAGGTGCCGACGGGGCCGCCGAGTCTGCTCGGTCTCAGCCTCGAAGACCTGCTGTTCGACGCCCTCAACGAGGCGGGCGTCCGCATGTCGGTGGGCAACCCCGTCTTGGACTACGAGGCCGAGAACGGCCGAATCGAGGCCGTGTACGTGGACCAGAAGCACAAGCGCGTCCCCTACCACGCCGAGGAGTTCGTCCTCGCGACGGGCGGACTCGTCGGCAAGGGCGTCCGGTCGAACCGCGAACGGGTCGAAGAGCCCGTGTTCGGCCTCCGCGTGCCGCACCCGGAGGACCGCTACGAGTGGTCCGAGTCGGAGGCGTTCGGCGACCACGCCTTCGCCCGGTTCGGCGTCGTCCCGGACGGCGAGATGCGACCGACGACGGAGACGGGAGAACCGCAGTTCGAGAATCTCCGCGCGGCCGGCGGCGTCGTCGGCGGGGCGAACGTGGCCCGCGAGAACTCCGCGGGCGGCGTCTCCCTCGCGACGGCGGCCGTCGCCGGCACCCGCGCGGGCGAGGAGGTACGCAGATGAGCGACGCAGAATCACAGATAGACGCAGACTTCGGAACGACGGAACAGGACGACTTCGAACCGGTGCAGGTGTTCGACGACGGGACGGGGATGGACCTCCGCCCCGGCGCGGACAACTGCTACAAATGCACCTCCTGCGACACCTCCTGCCCGGTGGCGGAGGTGGACGACGACTTCCCGGGGCCGAAGTTCCAAGGCCCAGAGCAGTGGCGTCTCAAGCGCAAGGAGGACACCGACATCGACGGCTCCGTCATGAAGTGTTCGAACTGCATGCGCTGTGACGACGCCTGCCCGTCGGGCGTCCCCCTCAGCCAGATGCACAACACCGCCCGCGGGGAGTACGTCGAGAACCACATGGACAAACTCTCCGCGGAGTACATCCGCAACCGCATCCTCTCGAACTACCGCACGTCGGCGGAGATAGCGTCGAAGGTGCCGCGACTGGCGAACATCGCGATGAACTTCGGCCCCGCGCGGTGGGTGATGGAGAAGACGCTCGGCGTCACCGCCGAACGGGAGTTCCCCGAGTTCGCCCGGCAGACGTTCCGCGAGTGGTGGGAGGAACGCGGCGGCCCGCAGGTTCGCTCCGAGGAGAAACGCGTCGCCTACTTCCACGGCTGTTACTCGAACTACAACACGCCAGAAGTCGGCAAGGCGATGGTCCGCGTCTTCGAGGAGTTCGGCTACGAAGTCGTCGTCCCCCAACAGCGCTGTTCGGGCACGCCCATGTTCGCGAACGGGATGCTCGACGACGCCAAGCGCGCGGCGGGCATCAACGTCGAGAACTTCTCCGGCCTCATCCCGGAGGGCTACGACATCATCGCCTCCTGTACCTCCTGTTCGCTGTCGCTCAAACAGGAGTACCCCGAACTGTTCGACATCGACGGGATTCAGGACCTCTCGTCGCACACCTACGAGGCGATAGAGTACCTCCGCATCCACGAGGACGTGGAGGGCGCAGTCGCGGACGCCTCCGTCCCGGACCAGGCGTTCGCCTACCACGCGCCGTGCCACGCCCGGAATCAGGGACTCAACCGACAGTCGGTCGAACTGTTCCGCGAGTTGGACGGCGTCACCATCGAGGACGTCGGCGACTCCTGTTCCGGCATCTCCGGCACCTACGGCTGGAAGGAGGAGAAGTACGAGACGTCGATGAAGATAGGCGAGGAGATGTTCGACCACATGCACCACGCCGAGGGGAACGTCGGCATGACGGAGTGTCCCACCTGCTCGATGCAGATGGAGCACGGTACCGGCTACGACATCAAACACCCCCTCCAACTGCTCGAAGAAGCGCTGGTCTGAGCGCCGTCGGGTCGGCGCGGTGCGGTTCTCTTTTCAGTCCTCTCTGCGCACCGACGGACTGAGAACGTCCTCGTCGCTCGGCGACCGGGCGTCGAACGCCTCCACGAACGCGTCGAGTCGTTCGGGGTCGTCCGCCCCCGGCAGGCGGCGTTCGTCGGTGACGCACGCTTCGTCCGCGCCGAGTCGGTCGGCGACGAGGTCAGACATCTGCTCGGCCATCACGCGGTACGTCGTCAGTTTCCCGCCGACGATGCTCGCGAAGTTCTCGACGTTCTCGCCGGGCGACGCCGAACGGCCCGCCGCGGTTTCGTCGTCGGGGTCCGCGGCGTGGTCGACGACGAAGAACCCGCGCGAGATGCCGCGGCCGCCGCGACTCGCCTCGTCGGGCGCGTAGAGGGGGCGAACGCCCCACCACCGCCGGGACACCTCGGCGTCCGCGACGGGCGGAAGCATCTTCGAGCACTCGTCGAACATCGCCTCCACCTCCCACTCTTCCTCCTCGAAGTCGTCGGGGTCGTCCACCTCGACGCTCGTCGTCCCGAGGACCACCTCGTGGTCGTGCGGGACGACGATGTCCCCGTCGGCGGGCGGGCGACACCGGTTCAACACGGGGTCGAGGCCGTCGTAGTAGACGGATACCATCACGCCCTTCGTCGGCCGCATCTCCAACTCGACGCCCGCCATCGCGGCGACTTGGCCCGCCCACGTCCCGGTGGCGTTGACGACGTAGTCGGGTTCGACGTCCTCCGCGCCGCCGAGTTCGACGCGGACGATGCGGCCGCCCTCGACCGTCATCCCCTCGACGGGGGCGTGGGTGAGTATCGTCGCCCCGTTGTCGCGGGCGTCGGCGGCGTTGGCGGCGGCGAGGCGGGAGGGGTAGACGACGCCGTCCGGGACGGCCATCGCGCGAACCGCGTCCTCCGAGAGGCCAGGGACGCGACGCCGCGCCTCGTCGCCGTCTATCACCTCCGCGGGGATGCCCAGTTCCTCGCAGGCCTCGCGCTTCTCCTCGAAGTACGCCGGGTCGTCGTCTTCGAGTTGGACGAACAGACCGCCGCTCTCGCGGATGCACTCGCCCGCGATGCGTCGCAGGATGCGGTTCTCCTCGATGCACTCCTCCGCGCCGACCGGGTCGGCCTCGGCGTAGCGTGCACCGCTGTGAAGCAGACTGTGCGACCGACCCGACGTCCCGCCCGCGAGTCCGCGTCGCTCCGCGAGGGTGACGTCGAGGCCGCGGAGTGCGAGGTCGCGGGCGATGCCCGTCCCGGTCGCGCCGCCGCCGACGACGAGAACCTCGGTCGTATCCACCATTGGAAGACGTTGGGCACTGCGCGGTTTGGAACTGACGGCGGACGGGTTAGATTCGAATAACTTCGTTATGTATTTCCATATAGTTCAAGATCCGTTGGAATTTCACCCTCGTTTTCGTGGAAACATTTAATGGATCGCCTAGTTATTTGTTAGCACGTTCGGCGTCTATCCTGACGCCGGCGGCGGGTTCCGCCCGTCGCGGTACGGAGTTGGTGACACAATGGCACAAGATACCTACATCGGGGCAGTTGACCAGGGAACGACGGGAACGAGATTCATGGTGTTCGACCACAGCGGCAAGGTGGTCGCGAACGCCTACCAGAAGCACGAACAGATATACCCGGAACCGGGGTGGGTCGAACACGACCCCGAGGAGATCTGGGAGAACACGCAGGACGTAATCCAGGAAGCGCTGGGGAACGCCGACCTGAGCGCCGACCAGTTGGAAGCCATCGGCATCACGAACCAGCGCGAGACGACGCTCATCTGGGATCGAGAGAGCGGTCGACCGCTCAACAACGCCATCGTCTGGCAGGACCGACGCACCACCGACCGCGTCGAGAAACTCCAAGAGGAGGGCAAGGAAGGGTGGATCCGCGAGAAGACCGGTCTCGAACCGGACGCGTACTTCTCGGCGACGAAGGCCGAGTGGCTGCTGGACAACACCGACCAGATCAAGCTCCAGCGGATGCGCCCCGACGACGTCCGCGAGAGAGCCGAGCAGGGCGAGTTGATGTTCGGCACCATCGACTCGTGGCTCATCTACAAGCTGACGGGGAACCACATCACGGACGTGACGAACGCCTCGCGGACGATGCTGTTCAACATCCACGAGATGGACTGGGACGAAGAACTCCTCGAAGAGTTCAACGTCCCCGAGGCGACCCTTCCCGAAGTACGACCCTCCTCCGACGAGAACCACTACGGAACGACGGACGCCGACGGCTTCCTCGGCGAGGAGATTCCGGTCGCGGGCGCACTCGGCGACCAGCAGGCGGCGCTGTTCGGCCAGACCTGTTTCGACGAGGGCGACGCGAAGAACACCTACGGCACGGGGTCGTTCATGCTGATGAACACCGGCGACGAGGCCGTCGAGAGCGAGCACGGTCTACTGACGACCGTCGGCTTCCAGCGCTCTGGCGAACCCGTGAAGTACGCCCTCGAGGGGGCGATTTTCATCACGGGCGCGGCCATCGAGTGGCTCGAGGACATGACGCTCATCGAGGACGCCGCCGAGACGGAGAACCTCGCGCGCTCCGTGGACTCGACGGACGGCGTCTACTTCGTCCCGGCGTTCACCGGGCTCGGCGCGCCCCACTGGGACCAGCGCGCTCGCGGCACCATCATCGGCATGACGCGCGGCACCCGCCGCGAACACGTCGTCCGCGCGGCGTTGGAGTCCATCGCGTTCCAGACGCGCGACGTGGCCGAGGCGATGGAGTCCGACTCGGGCATCGAACTGACCGACCTCCGCGTCGACGGCGGCGCGGTGAAGAACAACTTCCTCTGTCAGCTCCAGGCGAACATCGTCGGCACAGACATCGTCCGTCCGGTCGTCGACGAGACGACGGCGCTGGGGTCGGCGTACGCCGCGGGCCTGGCCGTCGGCTACTGGGAGACGGTGGACGAACTCCGCGACAACTGGCAGATAGACAGGGAGTTCGCTCCCGAGGACCCCCAGAACGTCGAACAGCGCTACGGTCGCTGGAAGGACGCGGTCGAACGGTCGCTCGACTGGGCGCGCGACGGAGGTGAGTGAGCGTGGCGCTCGCGGACCTATGGGCCATCGAGGTGATAATCGCCGCCTTCGCGGGCGGGGCGTTCGGGGCCGCACTCGGCGCGCTTCCGGCGTTCGTCTTCACCGGTTTCATGGTCATCGCCGGCGAGGCGGCGAGCATCGCCAACGCCGACGCCGGAGCCATCACAGGCTCCGTCGCGTTCGGCGCGCCGTTCTCGCCAGCCATCAGCTTCGCGGGCGGCGCGGCCGCCGCGGCGTACGCCGCCAAGCGCGGCTACATGCAGTCGGGCTTCGACTATCACAACGCCAAGGACATCACGTTCGCGCTCGGGACGAAACCCGACGTGTTGGCGGTCGGCGGCGTCTTCGGCATCCTCGGCTACTGGCTGACGGTGCTCTCGAGCACGTTCGCCTTGCCGTACGACGCCATCGCGATGGGCGTCACGCTCTCGGCGTTGCTCCACCGAATCGCCTTCGGCTACCCGATAATCGGGGAAGTTCGCGGCGACGGCATCCTCGATATGTCGCCGTTCGAGCGGGAGGAACTCCGCCCGGTCGGCGACCAGTCGGCGACGGCGACGGAGGAGAGTCGGACGCCGACCGACGGCGGACAGGAGACGCGTCTGGCGGTCGAACCGTGGCTCCCCCACCAGTACGAGTGGGGTGGCGTCGCCGCGATAAGCCTCGTCGCGGGCCTGTTCGGCGGGTACATCGCCATGGTGACCGGAAGCACATTCCTCGCGTTCGGCATCAGCGCGGCGTCGCTGCTGTTCTTGAACCTCGGCGTCGAGCGGATTCCCGTCACCCACCACATGACGCTGCCCGCGAGCGCCGCGGCCATCGCGGTCACCGGCGGCGGCGACGGGTCGCTCCTCGTGGCTCTGCTGTGGGCGGGCGCGTTCGGTCTGGTGTCCGGGCTGTTCGGCGAGTTGTTCCAGCGCGTCTTCTACGCGCACGGCGACACCCACTGGGACCCGCCCGCCGCGGCCATCGTCTTCGGGTCGTTCCTGGTGTTCGTGATGTACGTCCTCGGGGTCTTCCCCGGCGCGTCGTACGTCCCGACGCTCGGAATCTGAGCCGGATTCCCATCTATTTTTGTACGCATCGGTAACCGTTTAGTCGCAGGCTCTGAACGGGGAGTATGGAACGAACGGTCACAATCGTCCCGGAGGCGGGTCTGCACGCGCGCCCGGCCTCGAAGTTCGTCGAGACGGCAAACGAGTTCGACGCGGACGTGACGGTCGGTCCCCCGGACGGCGACAGAGTGGACGCCCGGAGCATGCTCGCGGTCACCGGTCTCGGCGCGGGACACGGCGACGAGGTGGTTCTCACCGCCGAGGGCGAGGACGCCGAGGCGGCGCTGGACGCCCTCGAAGAAGTGCTCACGACGCCCGAAGACGGCGAGTAGAGTCGAAAACCGCTCAGTCGGTTTTGCGGTAGTCGCGCGCGTCCTCCGCCGAGGAGACGACCGAGTCGAGCGTCGCCTTCTTGCTCGTGGATTCGACGGCCGCGTTGAGCGCACCCTCCAACACGGGCGCGTCGGCTATCTCCGCCTCCACGTCGGTCATCTCGAACGCGAGTTCGGTGTTCATCACGGCGCTCCCCAGATCGACGAGGACGACGACGCCGTCGCCGTCGTCGGCCGCCTCGATGGCCTCCTTGATGGCGTTCGCGTCGGTTCCGATGCCGCCGTCCACGTCGCCGCCGGCGACTTCGATGCGCGCCTTCCCGCCGCCCATCTGCCCGGCGATGTCGCGGATGCCCTCCGCCGCCTTCGAACTGTGGGAGACGACGACCAGCCCTATCATTCGTCGTCACCCGGCGTCTCGTCCGGTACCGTCTCGGCGACCGCTTCCGCGTCGGTGTCGCCGTCGAGGTACTCCTCTGCGGTCTTCAGAATCTCCTCCATGATGATGAGCGTGCTCGTCGCGCCGGGGTCCTGGTGGCCGACGGACCGCCAATCGAGGAAGGAGGCGCGGCCCTTCAGCGCCTTGATGGGGACGGTGAACTCGACGCCGCGTTCGGCGGCGTCCACGGCCTTGGCGAACGCCGTCAGCGGCGCTAAGTCGTCCTGTTCGACGGACTTCTTGTACGTGTGGACCGCCGGGGTGAGCGCGTCCACCATCGTCTTCGCGCCGACGGGGGCGTCGCCCCTGTCCTTCACCTTGTCGAGGTACGCCTCCGCGAACGCCACGGACGTCTCGGCGGTGATGCCGTCTTCGAGTTCCTGACTCGCGGTCATGAGCGACCCGCCGTACAGCGGACCCGCCGCGCCGCCGACGTTGCCGATGATGGTCGTCCCCACCGTCTTCACGATGTCGCCGGGCGACATGTCCTCGAAGTCCTCGGTCTTCTCGGCGACGGCCTGAAACCCGCGGTGCATGTTGTTCCCGTGGTCGGCGTCGCCGATGGCGGAGTCGAGGTCTGTGAGGTACGATTTCTCCTCCTCGATGCGCGCCGCGACGTTCTCGACGGCCGCGATGAGTGCCTCGCGTTGAACGGATTCGTCAGCCATACACCGATAGACGGACGCCGGCGGCTTGAAACTACGCTGTCGGTCAGTCTCCGAAAAAGTCCGCGGTTCGTGACGAATCGGATCAGCGCTTCAGGGCGGGCGTATCGACGCTCGCTTCCAGCAGCTCTTTCAGTTCGTCGTCCACGCGGAGGACGGTCACCGAACAGCCCTCCATGTCGAGGGAGGTCATGTAGTCGCCGACCCACGTGTCCCACACGTCGAGTCCGCGGTCCGAGACGATTTCCTGCACTTTCCGGTTGACGATGAACAGTTCCGAGAGGGGCGTCCCGCCCATCCCGTTGACCATGACGACGACTTCCTCTCCGTCTTCGACCTCCAGGTCGTCGAGGACGTTCGTCGTGAGGTGTTCGGCCACCTCGTCGGCGCTCATCAGGTCGGTGCGCTCGGTGCCGGGTTCGCCGTGGATGCCGATGCCGAGTTCGATCTCGTCCTCGCCGAGGTCGAACGTCTCCTCGCCCTTCTCGGGGGTGATACACGACGTGAGCGCCATCCCCATCGTCCGCACGTTGTCGATGGCCTTCTCCGCGACCTCCTTTACCTCCTCTAAACTGCCGCCCTCGGCAGCCTTCGCGCCGGCGACCTTGTGGACGAAGATGGTGCCCGCAACGCCGCGGCGACCGGAGGTGTACAGGGAGTCCTCGACGGCCACGTCGTCGTTGACGACGACCTGTTCGACCTCGACGCCCTCCATGTCGGCCATCTCGGCCGCCGTGTCGAAGTTCATCACGTCGCCCTCGTAGTTCTTGACGACGCAGAGGACGCCCTCGCCGGCGTCGGCGGCCTGCACCATCTCGTCGAGTTCGTTCGCCGTCGGGGAGGTGAACACCTCGCCGGACGCCGCCCCGTCGAGCATCCCGTCGCCGATGAATCCGGCGTGCGTCGGTTCGTGACCGCTCCCGCCGCCGGAGACGACGGCCACCTTCCCCTCGACGGGGCCGTCGGCGCGTACCAGCACCTTCGTCCCCTCCAACCGCCGGAGCCTATCGGGGTACGCCGCCACCATGCCGTCCAACATCTCGTCCACGTAGTCGGACGGGTCGTTGATGAGTTTCTTCATAGTGCATCGTGATAGATGTCCGAAGACGGCAAAAGTGTTCGTGAGAGGGACGTCGGCGTCGGCCGCGAAAACTGGGGACCGCTTCGCGTCTGACGGCCGCACGGCGACGAATCGCTCGGTCGAACCGACCGGACGCCGAGCGGATACCGCCCGAACGCCGACGAGGCGGAAGAGAGTTACTGCGCGGTCTGTTCGGTTTCGAGTCGTTCGATGCCGATGGTGACGGCGACGCCCTCGACGTCCCACTCCTCTACGAGGTCCATGTCGGCGTCCTCCTCGACGTACGCGGCGGTCCGCGTCTCCTCGGCGATGAACTCCCGGTGGCGGTCTACGAGTTCGGCGATTCGGTCGTCGGCCACGTCGATGCTCGCGTGGATCTCCTCCTCGACGTCTAAGTCGAGTTGCTTGCGCATCTCCTGCACGCGGCGGATGACGTCGCGGGCGTACCCCTCGGCTTCGATGTCCTCGGTGAGGGAGGTATCGACGTAGACGGCCCCCCCTTCGAACTCCGCCTCGGAGATGTTCTCCGGCGGTTCGGCGGCGTACTCGACCATCTCGTCGGTGAGGTCGTACGTCTCGCCGTCGACTTCGACGCCGGACTCGACTTCCTCGCGGGTGCGGCCCTTCACGGCCTCCATCACCTTCTGGGCGTCCGCGCCGAACTCGGGGCCGATGACGCCCATCTGCGGTTCGGCGCGTTCGACCAGTTCGTCGAACGCCTCGACGACGCGGAGTTCGCGGGCGTTCACCCGTTCCCCGAGGAGGTCCGAGAGGGCCTCGACGGCCTCGGCCACCTCGTCGTCCTCGGTGGCGACGACGACGCGCGGGACGGGCCACCGCAGTTTTCGGCCGCCCTGTTGGCGGGCGTTGGCGGCGGCCTCCTCGACGCTCCGGAGGACGGCCATGTGGCGTTCAAGTTCCTCGTCGCGCCACTCCTCGTCCACCGTCGGGTAGTCCAAGGCGTGCACCGTCGTCTCGGTGCCGTCGAGAATCTGGTACATCCGCTCGGCGACGTAGGGGGTGAAGGGCGCGACGAGGCGCACCGTCTCCTGCAACACCGTCGAGAGCGTCGCGTACGCGCCGCGCTTGGAGTCGGAGTCCTCCTCCTCCCACATCCGCTCGCGGATGGCCTTCACGTAGAAGCGCGAGACGTCCTGCGTCACGAAGTCCAAGACGGCGTTCAGGGCGTCGTGGACCTCGTAGTCGTCCCACGCGTCGGCGACGTCCGCTTTCACGGTCTGCAGGCGCGACAGCACCCACTCGTCGACGACGGAGAGTTCGCCCGCGGACAGGTCGGCCTCCGCGGGGTCGTAGCCGTCTAAGTCCATGTACGGGAGCGGGAAGCGGAAGACGTTCCAGAAGATGTTGAGCGAGGACTGCATGTCCGCGAGGCCGTCCCACTCGAACGAGAGGTCCGTCCCCTGTTGGTCGTGGCTGAGGAGGTACGCGCGGAGGGGGTCGCGCCCGGCGCGTTCGATGGCCTCCTCGGGCGTGACGATGTTCCCGAGCGACTTCGACATCTTCCGCCCGTTCTCGTCGTTGGCGAACCCGTGCATGACCACCTCGTCGTACGGACTCTCGCCCGTCGCCGCGGTGGACATGCCGAGTTGCGACCAGAACCACCCGCGGGTCTGGTCGTGCGCCTCGACGATGAGGTCCGCGGGCCACAGTTCCTCGTACGCCTCCTCCTCGCTCGGGTAGTCGAGGGTGCCCCACGTCGCGACGGAGGAGTCTATCCAGACGTCGAACACGTCGGGGACGCGTTCGTACGTCTTGCCGTCCTCGGTGATGGTGATGGGGTCCACCGACGGGCGGTGTAAGTCGAGTTCCTCGGGGTCCACGTCCTGGTCGGCGCGTTCGGCGAGTTCCTCGCGCGTCCCCACGACGACGAAGTCGCCGTCGTCGGCCTGCCAGATGGGAAGCGGGATGCCCCAGTAGCGCTGCCGGGAGATGTTCCAATCGGGCGCGTCGGAGACGAAGTCGCGGAAGCGGTTGTCGCGCGCCCACTGCGGGTGCCACTCGGACTCCTCGATGTTGTCGAGGAGTTCGTCTTTGATGTCGGTGACCGTGATGAACCACTGGTCGGTGGCGAGGAAGATGATGTCCGTGTCGCACCGCCAACAGTGGCCGTAGCGGTGTTCGTGTTCGCCGGAGTAGAGCAGATACCCGGCGTCCTCCAAGTCCTCGACGATGGCGGGGTTCGCGTCGCGGACGAACTCGCCGGCGTACGTCCCGGCGGCGTCCGTGAACTCGCCGCGTTGGTCCACGGGGACGTACACGTCAAGTCCGAGTTCCTGCCCGCGGGCGAAGTCCTCCTGGCCGTGGCCGGGCGCGGAGTGGACGAGGCCCGTCCGGTCGGCCTCGACGTACTCTGCGGTGTACACCTGTCCCGCGCCCTCGAAGTCGGCGTAGGCGTTCAGTTCGTCGGCGAGGGGGTGGTCGTACTCCCAGCCCACCATCTCCTCGCCGGAGAGTTCCTCGATGACCTCGTAGTCCTCGTAGCGGCCCTTCTTCAGGGCCTCCTCGACGCACGGTTCCGCGAGGTACAGCACCTCGCTTTCTCGCGGCTCATCGCCGCTCGAACCGTCCGAGGCGCTCTGCGCCTCGCTGTCGCCGCCCTTCCACGCGCGGACCGCTTGGTAGGTCATCTCGCCGTCGACGGCGACGAACGTGTTCGCGGGGATGGTCCACGGCGTCGTCGTCCAGATGACGAGGCTCCCCTCTCGGTCCCGGAGGGGGAACTTCACGTAGATGGAGGGCGACTCTATCTGGTCGTACTCCACCTCGTTCGCGGCGATGGCGGTCTGACACCGCGGGCAGTAGTTGACCGACCGCTTGCCCTGTTCGACCAGTCCGCGCTCGTTCACCTGCCGGAACGCCCACCACGCGGCCTCCATGTACTCCGGCGAGAGCGTCTGGTAGGGGTTCTCCCAGTCCATCCACACGCCGATGGACTGGAAGTCGTCGTCCATCGCCTCGCGGTTGCGGACCGCGAACTCCTTACAGCGGTCGATGAACGGCTCCATCCCGTACTCCTCGATGTCCCGCTTGGTCTCGAAGCCGAGTTCCTCCTCGACTTTGACCTCGATGGGGAGGCCGTGCATGTCGTACCCGGGGCGGTCCGTGACCCGGTGGCCCGTCATGCGCTTGTGCCGGATGACGGCGTCTTTCAGCGTCTTGTTCCACGCCGTCCCGAGGTGCATCTGCCCCGACGTGTACGGCGGGCCGTCGACGAAGAAGAAGGCCGGGTCGTCGGCGTGGGCCTCCTTCGTCGCCTCGTAGGCGTCGTTCTCGTCCCAGTACTCCCCGACCGCGGACTCGACGTCCTCGGGCGCGTACTGGTCTTCGACTTCGTCCATACAGGAACTGAACCGCGAACGTATATCAAATCCGTGGAACCGCGCGCCTCAGGCCGACGACCACGGAGTCGCGGTCGCACTCCCGCCTCGCCGGTTCCCCCTCTCGTCGGAGAGGGTCACCTCGGCGCGCGAGGGCGCGCGGTCGGCCTCGTAGTACATCACCGAGATGGCGACGAGTTCGTCCGCCTCGCGTTCGGCCTCGGTGAGGCGGGACTCCTCGTACCGGGACATCTCCATCGGAAGCGTCGCCGCGGACCACCCGGTCCACTCCGCGCCCGAGGTACTCCGCGGAAGTGCGACGAACGCGTCCTCGGCCGGCATCTTCACCTCGTAGAGGAGCGTAAAGCCGTTCTCGTAGTCCCCGTTCAGCACCTCGTTGTCGAACGACTCCTCCTTCCGGGGGTAGTCGTCGGTGAACAGGTCGGCGTCGCGCGGCGGAGATTCGGTGAAGAGGACGGCGCGAGCGTACTCGTTCGTCTCGGCCGACAGACCGCCGACGACCCACTGCTCTTCGGCGGGGCGAAGCGTCGCACTCGCGTGGCGGGCGAGTATCTGCCCGCTCAGTTCGCGGCGGACGTCCCCGAGACATCCCGAGAGGGCGGCAGTTCCGGCGACGGCGGTTGCGGAGAGGAGGGCTCTGCGGCGCATCGTCGGTACTGTCGCCCGCAGAGTCTTAAGTCCGTATAGAATGGTAATTCTCCCGTGTAGGGTAGACGCCCGGAGCGGACTGTCCACCGCGCCGGTCGTTCTCGACTCCGGCGACGACACTTGAGTGACGCGAGGGCCAACGACGGGGCGTAATGCTCGAACTGTATCAGGCGGAGGGCTGTCCGTACAGCGAGGACGTTCGGAGCAAACTCACCGACTTGGGCGTCTCCTACGTGATTCACAACCCCCGACTGCCGGGTCACGAGGGCGGCGACGTGAAGAACGAACAGACGCACGGCGAACTGACCGCCATCGGCGGCGAGGACCAGATTCCGTTCCTCCTCGACAGGGAACGCGAGGAGGCGGTGTACGAGGCGGACGAAATCGTCGGCTACCTCGAACTCCACTACGAGTGAGCGTCGGCGGACGGGCGCGGCAGTCGGGCCGTCGGACGCCGACGGTCAGAAGTCGGGCAGGTCGTCCGGCGCTTCGTACTCCGACTCCCACGTGATGTACTCCTCTTTCAGCACCTCGCAGACGAGTTGCCCGAACTCGGTGAGTCCGGCGTTGATGCTCGACACCTCCTTCCACGAGGAGAGTTCGGGGTGGACCTCCCGTTCCTTCCAGTCCTCGGGGATGCCCGGCGCGTGGTAGCCCACCCGGTCCGCGAAGTCGTCCCAGAAGAAGTCGAACCGCGAGACCAGATCGAGGTCTGTGACGATGTTCCACTCGTCCTCGGTCATCGACGCGTCGGCGGCCCACTCCTCGAAGGCGTCCTCCCACGCGCCCTCCCGGAGGAGGGTCGAGAGTTGGTCCCGCCTGTAGTCGTCGTCGGCCGAGACGGTCGTGTCGTCGTACTCGTTGGGGTCCACCGCGGACTTCAGCGTCGGTGGCGAGGGCGTCTCCACGTCGAGCGTCATGGGCGGGTGTTGGTCGTCGCGAGGTATAAGCACCGGCGCACTTCCCCGGCGCACTCGCCGTCGTCCGTCCGCCGACGGCGGGCCGCGGGCGACGACCCCTCGACGCCGTGACAGGCGGTACGCTCATCCCTCCGGCGCGAGAACCCGGTTCCACATGACGGACCTGATGGACACCTACATCGAGAACCGCCAGTTGGTCCAACCGAACCACACGAACAACTACGACATGGCCCACGGGGGCAACGTGATGAAGTGGATGGACATCGTCGGCGCACTCTCGGCGATGCGGTTCGCGGGCGAGACGTGCGTCACCGCCCGGATGAATCAGGTCGATTTCGTCCGGCCGATCCCCCGCGGCGACACGGTGTTCATCCAGTCGTACGTCTACGACGCCGGGCGGACGAGCGTCAAGGTGCGACTGAAGGCGTTCCGCGAGGACCCGCAGACCGGCGAACGCGAACCGACCACGGAGTCGTACTTCGTCTACGTCGCCATCGACGACGCGCGGGAACCGACGCCCGTCCCGGAACTCACGGTGAGTTCCGAGCAGGGCGAACGCCTCCGGGACGAAGCGCTCGCCGGCGAGAAGGGGAAACAGGCCGCGGAGAGTAACTGACGTCGTTCAGAACTCGAAGTCGTCGTCACCGGGCGACTCGCCGAGGTCGAATCGCTCCGGCGGTTGCCCCGCGTCGTCCATCACCTCGTCGGAGACGAGGATGGGGCAGTCCACCCTGACCGCGAGGGCCACCGCGTCGCTGGGTCGGGCGTCGAACACGAACTTCCGCGGTTCGCCGTCCTCGTAGCGTTCGGCGTCTATCTTCGCGTAGAACGTCCCGTCGGAGAGGTCGTCGATTCTGATGGTGTCTATCGCGCCGCCGAACTCCGTTATCATCTCCACGAGCAAGTCGTGCGTCAACGGTCGCTCGAACGGTTCGCCCGACAGCGACAGTTGGATGGCCTGCGCCTGGTCGGTGGTGATGATGATGGGGAGGTACTCGTCTCGCGCCCGCAAGATGACCGCCGGGACGTTTCCGCCCTCGGAGTCCATTCCGACGCCGATACCTTTCACCTCGGCCCGGTGATTCATGGTTCAACGTTGGTCGTCCGGGTATGAATACCTACCCCAGCAGCGAGGGGTTAGGAGCGAATACGCCGCGGTTACTCGGTTCTGACGTACCAGATTCCGTACAATACGAGCAGGACCGTCAGGCCGCCGAGGAAGAAGAGCAGTCCCGGCGGCAGACCGGATGCGGCGGCCGCGGACCCGACCCGCGTCGCTTCTGCGGCCGCGCCGTCGCCGCCCGCCGAGGTGGCGATGGTGCCGCCCGCCGCCGTCCCGCGGGTGG
The DNA here is from genome assembly GCF_042662625.1 of Halopelagius fulvigenes. GTDB lineage: Archaea > Halobacteriota > Halobacteria > Halobacteriales > Haloferacaceae > Halopelagius > Halopelagius fulvigenes. The sequence continues at coordinate 185,688 of NZ_JBHSXH010000015.1, read as the reverse complement.
CGACCCACTGGACGAGGAGACTCGCCAGTCCGACGAGTCCGATACCCGCAAGCAGGCGGCGAAGCGACGCGACGAGTCCGGTCGTCTCCTCGGAGTCGGCGGCGACGACGACGAGGGGTTTGTCCGAGGGGGCGTACACCTTCATCTCCCTGCCCTTCTCGGAGTAGACGGTGTCCACGACTTCGACCGCACCGGCGTCCTCCAATCGGCCGAGGTGGTACTGGACGTTCTGGAGGGAGGTGTCCACCGCCTCCGCGAGGGCGGCGGCGTTCGCCGGGTCTTCGTGAAGCGTCGCGAGGAGGCGACGCGCCGTCGCGGAGGAGAGCACCGACAGTATCTCGTCAGCGTCGTCGTCGTCTAATCCGATGACGCGGGGACCGGCGTCTACCTCGGTGTCCGATGCGGTACGCAACAGGGGGGCCATGACAGCGACTACGACGTACTGGGATACAAACTTGTTGTCACGCCGGCCGTCACGATTCCCCTCTGCGCCGTTGTGCTATCGGCGTCGCCCGTCAGTCGCCGCCGGCGTCGTCCGCCCCGCCCCCGACGACGACCACCCGCAGGTCGTTGACGTTCGTCCCCGTCGGGCCGGTCCGAATCAGCGCCCCACGGTCCCGGAGGTAGGGGAGGGCGTCGTTCTCGGCGAGTGCCGCCGCCGCCTCGTCTCCGGATTCGACCGTCTCGTCGTCCACTATCGCACCCGCGACGGTCGTTCCGCCGTCCTCGCCGTCGCTGTCGAGGGCGGCGACGACGGCGCGGGCGTCCAGTTCCCGGGCCGCCGAGAGGCAGAACTCCAAGTTCGGACCGCCCTCGCCGTCGCCGCGGACGGTGACGGTGCACTCGCCGCCGGAGAGGACGACGGCGGGCGGCGAGAGGGGGTCGCCCGTCGCCGCCGCCTCCTCCGCGACGGCGGCGTGCGTCTTCGCCGCTTCGCGCGCCTCGCCGCGGACGCGCGAGGAGAGGACGAGGGCGTCGTACCCCCGTTCGCGGGCGGCGTCCCGGGCGGCCGAGAGCGCCGTGTGCCCGTCCGCGAGGATGTGGTTGTGGACCCGTTCGAAGACGGCGTCGCCGCGGGTGGGCGTCTCGGGCACCTCCCCGGCGGCCCCGCGTTCGAGTCTGTCGCGCACCGACTCGGGGACCGAGAGGTCGTAGCGGTCGAGGACGGACAGGGCGTCGTCGTACGTCGTCTCGTCGGGGGCCGTCGGCCCGGAGGCGATGACGCCCAGGTCGTTGCCCACCACGTCGCTGAGCATCAGTCCGACCACCGTCGCGGGCGCGGCGCGTTCGGCGAGTCCCCCGCCCTTGAGCGTCGAGAGGTGCTTGCGGACGGCGTTGAGTTCCGAGATGTCCGCGCCCGACCGGAGGAGTTCGTCGGTGGTCGTCCGCAGGTCCGACAGCGAGATACCCTCGGCGGGCGTCGGAATCACGGCGCTCCCGCCGCCGGTTATCGCCGCGAGGACGAGCGTTCTCTCGTCCGCGGCGTCGAGAATCTCGACGAGTCGGCGGGAACTCTCGACGCCGCGTTGGGAGGGGACGGGGTGGTCGCCCGGCAGTCGCTCGATTCTCCCGCCGTCGTCGCTCGACTCCCCCGACTCGCTCGACTCGCCGGAGTCCTCGGGATTCGGCGTGACGACGGCCCCCGCGTCGATCCTCTCCCCGAGGACGGCCTCGAGGGCGTCCGCGACTCCGTTCGCGGCCTTCCCGCCGCCGACGACGACGATGCGGTCGAAGCCGCCGAGGTCGTACGACTCATCGGCGACCGTGAGCGTCTCGCCGTCGAGCGACACGGAGTCGCGGACGACGCGGTACGGGAGCACCGCTTCGACGGCGTCTCGCAGGCAGGCCAACGCAGTCTCGTGCGCCGGCGTGGGTGCGTCGGCGTCTAACGTGACATCGCGCATACGTGCGACACGCTCCGACAAGGGTAAAAAGCGTGCCCCGAAAGCGGAGTACAATGAGTGAGGAAGCGGCCGGAGAGGGTCGCGTCCGGGTCGTGGGCACCGCCCACGTCTCCGCCGACAGCATCCGAGAGGTCGAAGACGCGATAGAGGAGGACCGACCCGACGTGGTCGCCGTCGAACTGGACGAGGGCCGCTACCGGTCGATGAAGGGCGGGACCCCCGACGACATCGAGCCAGGGGACCTGCTCCGCGGTAACACCGTCTTCCAGTTCATCGCCTACTGGATGCTCTCGTACGTCCAAGCGCAGCTCGGCGAACGGTTCGACGTCGAACCCGGCGCGGACATGCTCGCCGCCGTCGAGACGGCCGAAGAGCTCGGCATCGACGTCGCCCTCGTGGACCGGGACATCCAGGAGACGATGCAGCGCTTCTGGTCGCGGATGAGCCTGATAGAGAAGCTGCAGATGGTCGGCGGCCTCGCCTTCGGACTCGGCGACGTGCGGGGCGTCGGCGTCGTCCTCGGCCTCCTTCTCGGCTTCTTCATCGGGCCCGTGGTCGCCGTCTTCGGCGGCGGTCTCGGCATCGGGATGCCGATTCTCGCCCGCGTCACCGGCGGCGTCGTCGTCGCCGTCGCCGCGGGCGCTCTCGTCTGGATCCTCGGCGCGGCGGCGTTGGACGCCGAGGACCGCGCCCTCGCCGCAGTCGGCGTCGGCGTCGCCCTCGGCGGCGTCGTCGGGTTCGGACTCGGCGTCGCAGATCCGCTCGTCGCGTCGCTGAGCCCGTTCCTCGTCCGCATCGTCGGCAGCATGGCGCTCGGACTCCTGACCGGCGTGACGCTCGGAACCGCCGCGGGCGTCGTCGTCGGCGCGTTCGGGGGCGGCGCGGGCGACGACGTGGAGGACATCGACATGTCGAGGATGACCGACACGGACGTGGTGAGCGCGATGATGGAGGAGTTCCGCGCGTTCTCCCCCGGCGGCGCGGAGGCCCTCATCGACGAACGCGACGCGTACATCGCCCACCGGCTCGTCGGCCTCCGGCAGTCGGGCGCGAACGTCGTCGCCGTCGTCGGCGCGGGCCACCGCGAGGGTATCGAACGCTACCTCGAACACCCCAAGGAACTGCCGCCGATGGCGTCTCTGACGGGGACGACGGCGGGACGCTTTCCGTGGGGCAAGATAGTCGGGACGCTCATCTCGCTCGTCGCGGTGGGGTCGTTCGTCCTGTTGGCGCTCTCGACGGTGGGCAACAGCGCGCTGATCCGGCTGTTCCTCGCGTGGTTCCTCATCAACGGCGTCTTCGCCGCCGGACTCGCGAAGGCCGCCGGGTCGCGGTGGCTCTCCGCCCTCGTCGGCGGCGCCGTCGCGTGGATGACGTCCATCAACCCCCTGCTCGCTCCGGGGTGGTTCACGGGCTACATGGAGCTGCGCCACACGCCGGTGAACGTCAGCGACATCGGCAGGCTCAACGAGCTGCTGAGCGACGAGGAGAGACCGCTCGGCGAACTCGTCTCGGAGATGTTCGACGTGCCGCTGTTCCGCCTCATCATGGTCGTCGCGGCGACGAACGTCGGCAGCATCATCGCCTCCTTGCTGTTCCTCGCGTACGTCCTGCCCCTGTTCGCGCTCGATTTGGGCGGCGCGGAGGGCATCACGCGGCTGATGCTCGAAGGCGCGCGGAACGGCTGGGACATCGTCTGGAGCGCGCTCGTCGGCGGTTCCTGACCCGCAAGGCCCAATTCCCTCCCCCTCCAACGCTTCACGAGACACCACACTCATGAGTACGAACTCGACACTCAGATTCAGCTCCCGCGAGCTCCGCGACCTGTTGGTCGCGTGGGTGGCGCTCGGTCTGGCGTTCGCCATCTTCTTCGCCGGGGGCGGCCAGCGAGCGCTGGCGAACGTCGTGGGCGGCGGCGTCGCCGGGCCGTTCCTCGTCAGCCTGCTCACCGCGGGCGTGGGCTTTCTGCTCCACGAACTCGCGCACAAAGTCGTCGCCGTCCGGTACGGCCAGGTAGCGGAGTTCCGCGCCGACTACGGCATGCTGTTTCTGGCGATAATGAGCGCGATGGTCGGCTTCATCTTCGCCGCGCCGGGCGCGGTGTACCACCGCGGGCGACTCACCGACCGTCAGCACGGCCTCATCGCCCTCGCCGGACCGGTGACGAACCTGCTTTTGGCCGCCGTCTTCGTCCCCGTCTTCGTCGGCGGCGTCACCCTCGGGTCGTCGTTCCTCTCGCTTCTGGGGAGTCGCGGAGTCGTCATCAACCTCTTTCTGGCGGCGTTCAACATGCTCCCGTTCGGCTCCCTCGACGGGAAGACGGTGTTTGGCTGGAGCAAACTGGCGTTCCTCGCCGTCTTCGTGCCCTCGGTTCTCCTGACTGCCGGGGCGTTCCTCTTCGGACTCGGCTTCTGACGACCCGACTCCCCTCTTTCGCGGTTCGCGCCGACTCGACGGGAGGACGGACGAGATGGAACGAGAGGAGAACGGAGGGGAAGACGGAACGAGAGGCAGAGGGAAAGCGAGAGAAGCGGAGGCGGAGAGTCGGAGACGGAGAGGGGGCGGAGACGCCGAAGCGGGTTCGGCGGGCGGGGCGTCGGGAGGGCTGTCGTCACCGGGTTCGCGGAGCGTCTTCAGCGGCCGTGGTCGTGACCGACGACGAGCGCGAAGACGTTCGCCGCCACGAGCGCGGCGAACACGAGCTGTTCGCTCTCGCCGAGGCCGCCGACGAGGAGCGGGAGATAGGCGAAGGGGAGCAGGACTGCCGCCCAGAAGGTGACGGCCTCCATCGACCGGAGACCCATCTTGGCGGCGGTGCTCGCGACGCCGATGCTTCGGCGAAGGGGGGTTTCGTTGTGGGGGGAAGAGACGCTTGACATAGTTGGGACCGTCGTATAATCCGATAGGTCGGCATCCACATATAGGGGTACGAGCGTTGGCCTGAATTTCTGATCGTTCACCGAAACGCGACGTTTCACCGACCTTTCACGAATTGACGAGAGACGTTTAGAAGTTTCACGGAGCGTTCTGAGACAGTCTAATCGTTCACACTATCGGTAGGTTCCGCTGGGCAGTAAGTCACTCTCTAGAGGGGGTCGCGGACCGGGGTAGGCGGGGCCGAACCTCGGACCGACCGAAAGCGGACCGAGCATCTTTTGCACCGGCACCGCGCGGGTTCGCACATGACTGGCACCGGCGCGGGTGGAGACCCCGTCGACGACGAGGAGACCGCGGAACTGACCTACGCCGACGCGGGTGTCGATATCGACGCCAGCGAGGCGGCGACGGCGGCCCTCATCGGGGCCGTCGGCGAGAGCGAGGGCGACTACGCCGGACTGCTCGACATCGGCGACCGGTATCTGGCGCTGGCGACGGACGGCGTGGGGACGAAACTCATCGTCGCGGAGGCCCTCTCGGACTACTCGACGGTCGGCATCGACTGCATCGCCATGAACGTCAACGACCTGGTGGCCGCGGGCGTCCGCCCCGTCGCGTTCGTGGACTACCTCGCCGTGGACCGACCGGACGAGGGGTTCGCCCAGCAGGTCGGCGAGGGCCTCTCCGCCGGTGCCGAGGAGGCCGACATGGAACTCGTCGGCGGCGAGACGGCGGTGATGCCCGAGGTCATCAAGGGGTTGGACCTCGCGGGCACCTGCGCCGGACTCGCGCGGAAGGACGCCATCTTCCCCGGCGAGGCGGAGGCGGGCGACGCCCTCGTCGGGTTCCGATCGTCGGGTATCCACTCGAACGGCCTCACCCTCGCGCGGAAGGCGGCGACGCGGAACCACGAGTACACCGACCCCTGCCCGTTCGAGGGGTACGAGACGGTCGGCGAGGCCCTCTTGGAACCGACGCGCATCTACGCGCACCTCCTGGACCCGATGCGCGAACGCGGCGTCCGCGCCGCCGCGCACGTCACCGGCGGCGGGTGGACGAACCTCGAACGGATGGGCGAGTTCCGGTACGTCGTCGAGGACGCCTTCGACCCCCACCCCGTGTTCGAGTTCGTCCAGTCGGAGGGGAACGTCACGGACGAGGAGATGCACCGCACGTTCAACATGGGGACCGGGTTCGTCGCCGCCCTCCCGCCGGAGGACGCCGAAGCACTCGCCGCCGAGACGGACGGCCGCGTCATCGGGCGCATCGAGGAGGGCGAGGGCGTCTCCGTCCGCGGTCTGGAACTGTAACGCGGAACCGCCTCTCTCCTCTGCCGAGTCGCGCCGTCATCTATCACCGCACCGAAGGTTCATATCCGATACCGCGGTACCGACACCCGTGACCGACCGCAGACCGCCCGCGCCCGACGGCCTCCCCCTCCTCGGCAACGCCGTCGGGTTCGCCCGCGACCCGTTCGGGTTCATCGCCGCCGCCGTGGCCGAACACGGCGACGCGGTCCGACTCTCCCTCCCCGGCGAAGACCGGTACCTGCTGGCGCACCCCGAACACATCGAACGGGCGTTGGTGACCGACCGAGACGCCTTCGCGAAGACCGACGACTTCCGCCTCGCCTTCGGCGAGAGCGTCCTCGCCGTCGAGGGGGAGGCGTGGCGAGAACAGCGAGCGTTACTGGACCCGTTCTTCTTCTTCCGCCGAATCCGCTCGTACGCGCCGCGGATGCGCGCGCAGGCGACGCGGCGGGTCGAGTCGTGGACGCCCGGGGAGACGTACTCCATGGTCGATGAGATGAAGGGACTCACGTTCGACGTCCTCGCTTCGACGCTCCTCGGCCGCGACCCCGCCGGGGACGGCGAGGGCGACGACGCGGAACTCCGCGCCGCCGCCGACAACCTCAACGCGCGCTTTTCGCCCGGGACGTGGGCGCTTCCGGAGTGGGTGCCGACCCGCAACCGCCGGCGGTTCGACGACGCCGTCTCGACGCTCCGGGGGGAAGTAGAGCGACTCCTCCGGGAGGCGGACGCGGCGGGGTCGGACGCCGACGCGGAGGAACCCGACCTGCTCTCGGTGCTCGCGGCGGCGCGCGATGCGGACGGCTACCCCCGAAGCGACGACGACGTGTCGGACCAACTCGTCGGGATGGTGTTCGCCGGCCACGAGACCACCGCTTTGGCGCTGACGTTCGTCTGGTACCTCCTCGCGCGCAACCCGGACGCGCGGGACCGACTCCACGAGGAGGTGGACGCCGTCGTCGGCGACGGGCCGGTGGAGATGTCGCACGTGGCGGACCTGACGTACACCGAACGCGTGTTCAAGGAGGCGCTTCGACTCTACCCGCCCATCCACACGCTCCCCCGCCGGACGACGCGCGAGGTAGCGGCGGGCGACTACCGGATTCCGGCGGGGTCGGAGGTTCTCCTCACGGTGGTGAACGTCCACCGCGACAGTCGGTTCTACGACGACCCGGCGGCGTTCGACCCGGACCGGTGGGCGGAGGAACGCGCCGCCGCGCGGCCAGAGTACGCCTACGCGCCGTTCGGGGCGGGGCCGCGCCGGTGCATGGGGCGCGCGTTCGCCACCGTCGAGGCGAAACTCGTCATCGCGGAGGTGGCGCGCCGCTATCGGTTGGAGTGGGCGGGCGAGGGCGAACTATCGGTCCGCCCGCAGATGACGGTCCAACCGGTCGGCGACGTACCGATGCGGGTGAGAGAACGCTGACGACCGACCGGAGAACAGAGACGCTGGCGGCGCAACCCCGCAGTTCGTCGCGGTGTTAGAGGTGGGCGGCCACGTCCGCCTCGGTGACGATGCCGACGGTTCGGCCCCCCTCGACGACGAGGATGGCGGCGTTGTGGTCGAGGTAGGCGTCTATCTCTTCGAGCGTCGCGGTCGGTTCGACCGTTGTGTACGACTCCCGCATCACCTCGGCGACGGGGAGTTCGCCGACGTTCTCCTCTTGGACGTGGCGGATGTCGCTGTTGGAGATGATGCCGACCGGCGACCCGTCCCGGATGACCGGGAGTTGGGAGAACCCCTCGTCGAGCATCCTGTCTCGGGCGTGGCGGACCGAGTCGTCCGGCGAGATGCTGACGACGGACTCGTTCATCAGGTCCCGCGCGCGGACGACGCTCCCCTCCGCCTCGTCTAAGGCGTTGACGATTCGGCGGAGCGTCGACAGTCGAGGGTCCACGTCGCCGCCCTCGATGCGGGCGATGAGCGGTTGGGACACCCCGGCCATCTCGGCGAGACTGCTCTGCGTCAGGTCCAACGTCTTCCGTCGTTCGCGTAAGTCCTGCGGGGTCGGAAGTTCCATATCTTCTGATTACCAGAGGTTATACGAAAAGGTTTCGGGGACCGCGGTGCCCTACTCGTCGTCGTCCGCTTCGGTTTCGACGACGTCGATGATGTCGAGGGGAACGTCGCGGAGTGCGCCGCCGACTTCGCTCTTCGCGATGCGGGAGGCGTGCTTCTCGCCGTCGGCGTTGAACACGTCGATTTCGAGGAGGAGACCGACGAGCGCCGTGTTGGCGGCGATGAACGCCGAGTCGAACGGTTCGCCGCAGGCGGGACACGGCGTCGCGCCGACTTCCACCTCGACGTACTCCTTGTTCTTGTCGTTCAGGCGCTTGCCCGCCTCGCTGACGGCGACGCCGATGGCGTCGTCGATACCCTCGACGTCGCGGACGAGCCACGCGGCTTCCATCGCTACGAGATAATTGCTCATACTACGTTCTCACGCCGCGGGGTTTCGTGTCTTGTGGTTCGGCTGTCCGGCAGGCGTGCCTTCACGTCCCACGCCCGCGCGGCGGAGACGGTTCGACGCGGCCGAATTCGGATGCGGATACGGACCGCGATAGACAGAAACACGCGCGAGCGTGGCCGAGAACGCGGATGCGACCGAAATCATCCCGATAACTTATGCAGACGAACCCCACTGCTAATGGCGTCCCTACCGAGTGAGGCCGTCGAAGGCCAATAGATTTGTCCGAGGAACAAGTGCGCTTTAATCGCCGTACGGCGTCGGGGTGGCTGCGACGCTCGACGGGGAAGATTTATATGCTACCGTCGCCGCTCGATCGATACTGCGATGTTAAACGCAATGCACAGGGGCGTCACGTTCGTCCTCTATCAGCTCACCCTGATGCTCGGAATCCTCATGATGCCCGTCGCGCTGTTCGCGCGGCGACTCGGCGTCAGCCTCCCGGTCGGCCGACTCGTCGAAGCCGCTGGGACGGCGTACGAGCGTGCGGACTCCCGAAGCGGGCGCAGGTGAACTGAACGCCGCGTCGTTCTGCAGCGACACTCGAACACGGCGAGCGGCCGCGCTCTCTCCGGCCTCTCGTCCCCCGGTTTTCGACCGTCAGACGATACGGGCAACAGAGGTTGTAAGGGTTGCATTTATCAGCGCAGGGCTGCAAGGTCGGGTAATGCGAACTCCGAGCGACGACATCTCTGGCCGCCTCGACCCGCTGAACGGCGACCACTCCAACGTGTTCGCGCCGGAACTCGGCGAGTTCCCCAACGCGAACGAACGAGCGAATCAGATGGGCGACAAAGAGACGAAGACCGGGACGACGACCGTCGGCCTGAAGACGGACGAGGGCGTCGTCCTCGCCACCGACATGCGCGCGAGCCTCGGTCACATGGTCTCCTCGAAGGACGTCCAGAAGGTCGAGGAGATTCACCCGACGGGCGCGTTGACCATCGCCGGGTCCGTCTCGGCGGCGCAGTCGCTCATCCGGTCCATCCGCGCGGAGGTGCGCCTCTACGAGTCGCGCCGCGGCGAGGACATGAGCATGAAGGCGCTCTCGACGCTCCTCGGTAACTTCCTGCGCTCCGGGGCGTTCTACATCGTCCAACCCATCCTCGGCGGCATCGACGACGAGGGCGCGCACATCTACAGCATCGACCCCGCGGGCTCCATCCTCGAAGAGGAGTACACCGTCACCGGGTCGGGCAGCCAGTACGCCCTCGGTGTGCTCGAACAGGAGTACGACGAAGGCCTGAGCATCGACGAGGCGAAGACGGTGGCCGCCCGCGCCATCCAGAGCGCCGTCGAACGCGACCTCGCCTCCGGGAACGGCATCAACGTCGCCGTCGTCACCGAGGAGGGCGTCGATATCACGCGGCACAAGGACTTCACGGACCTCCTGTAAGTCGGCCCGGCCGCGGAGAACAGTCGCAGTCGCTCCCTTTCACAACCAGTCTACGAACGATCCGTCGACGAGCGTCTCGCTCTGCCGTCGGATGTACTCCCGTTGCATCGACGTGACGGCGTCCTCGAACGACGCGCCGTCGGCGAGTGCCTCCCGAACCCGGGTCACCTTCCACGTCGCGGGCGTACACCCCGAATCGAGGCGCGCGCGCAACGGTTCGAGGTAGTAGTCCGCCTCCTCGTCCGAACACCCCGCAGAGCGGAGTCCGTCGGCGGCGTGGGCCAATAGGTCCTCGTAGACGCTCTCTCTGTCGATCGTCTCCTCGCCGGCGTTCGTTATCCAGCGTTGGCCGCTCTCTAGCCCGTCGCGCATCGCCGAGTAGAAGTTCTCCCGCGCGGTGGCCCAGTTCTGGTCGATGACCGGGTGTTGGCGCGTCGGGAGACTCTCCATCAACCCCGCGAACGCCGCTTGGAACGCGATGGAGTCGCGCACCGTCGGTTGGGCCGCGACGGGGCGGAACTCGATGCGGGCGTTCGCCGAGGACTTCGTCGCGCCCTCGAACACCGGGCGAACCCACCGCCAGAACGTGCCGTGTTTCCGCCGCAGGGTGGCGAAGGAGTCGTCGAACCGGTCGCCGCGGGGGACGGGCATCGGCACCGTCGTCGCGTCCTGCGCGACGCGGTCCACCGCCTCCTCGATGTCCGAGAGGTCCTTCGGGAAGCGCACCTTCTCCGTGTCGCCGGTGTTGAGGACGGACTCGAAGACGACGATTCGGTTCTCCATGTAGCCGTCTTCGAGAATCTTCTGTGCGCCCACGTCGTCGTAGAGGTCCGGCGGGAAGAACGGCGAGTTCACGCCGAGAGCCAAGAGCGGTCCGGCGATTCGGAGTGCGTAGTTGAAGTACGTCGGCAGGTCGGCGGCGTGCGCCACCTGGTAGTGCGGTTGGACGGAGGTGATGAGCGACTCGGGCATCACCGTGTCCGCTTCGAGGTGGACGTGCGGCGCGTCGACGCTCATCGTGTCCGGCACGTTCGGCCCGTTCGCCATCGCGTGGTACCGGACGGAGTCGCTCATGTTCGTCGCGACGCGCACGTCCTCGAAGCTGACGCTGTCGGTGAGGTACCCGCGGGCCGTCTCCCCCGCCGGAGGGATGGTCCAGAGGCCGTCGCTGACGAGGCGTATCCCCTCCGAACCCGTGCAGTCCAGCGCCGCCGAGAGGCGGGAGCGAACCTCCGCCTCCTGCGCGCGGAGTCCGTGGGGGTTCAGCGGTTGCGGACTCGTCGTCATCTCGGCGTTGTGGAGGCCCAACTCCTTTTCGAACCCCATGAGTTCGAGGAGTCGTCGCGGAACGCGCATCAGGGCGTGGACGCCCTCGTCGTCCTCGCCGCTCGCGGACCACCGACCGTCTGCGACGGCGTAGAACTCGTACTCGAATCCGACGATGGACTGGTGGTTGTCGAACGTCCCGTCGGCGAGTTCCGACTTCACCACGTCCGCGTCCGCCCGCGCCTGCGCCTCGTACTCCTCGGGATCCACGGTGAGTGCGTCCTCTACGCGCGCCGCGAGGTCGTCGCTCATACCCTCCCGTCTGAAGGGAAGTCGTATGAATCCGGTGGCTACGCGGCGCAGTGTCAACGACGACCACACCCCGCCGGTCGCGGGTTCGCGCCCGCGCCGTCCCGCGGTCGGAGCGAGTCGGCGGACTTTTTCGCTCCCGACGGCTACACCGGATCGATGGAGTTCGCCGAGTTCGCCGCCCGCGCGTCGGAGATGGAAGGAGAGCCGGCGGACCTCGCCACCGTGGCGCTGGTCCGCGACCTGTTCCGCGACGCCGGCGACGACCTGCCCGTCGTCGTCCGCTTCGCGCAGGGCCGGGTGTTCCCGGCGTGGGATTCGACCACGCTCGACATCGGCCCGCGCCTCCTCCACGAGGCCATCGCCCGCGCGGCGGGGACGAACGTGACCGCAGACGACGTAGAAGACGAACTCGCGGACATCGGGGAGATCGGGTCCGTCGCGGAGAGCTACGAGTTCGGCGGACAGCGGGGGCTGGCCGCGTTCGCCGGCGGGACGGACGGCCTCACCGTCGCGGAGGTGGACGAGACGCTCCGGGAGGTGGCCGCCGCCGACGGCGAGGGGAGCGAAGACCGCAAGCTGAGCGCGCTGTTCGGCCTGTTCAACCGCTGTTCGCCCGAGGAGGCGAAGTTCCTCGCCCGCCTCGTCCTCTCGGAGATGCGCATCGGCGTCGGCGAGGGGACGGTCAGAGACGCCATCGCCGAGGCGTTCCTCGCCGAGGCGGACTCGGAGGACGGCGGCGCGGATTCGGCCGCCGAGGCGGACGAAGAGGAAGCGAGCGCCGACGAGGAGGCGGACGAGAGCGACGAGGACGAAGACGAGGGGCCGACGATGCGGGCGACGGACGACGAACTCGCCGCCGTCGAGCGGGCCCTGCAGGTGTCGAACGACTACGGGATGGTGGCGACGGTGGCGCGCGACGGGGGCGAGTCGGGTCTCGCCGAGGTGCGCCTCGACGTGGGCCGCCCGGTGCAGGCGATGCTGGCGCAGGCGGGCACCGTCACGGACGCCTTAGACGAGTGGGAGGCGGCCGCCGTGGAGACGAAGTTCGACGGCGCGCGGGTGCAGGTCCACTACGACGAGGCGGCCGACGAGGTGTCGCTGTACTCCCGGAACATGGACGACGTGACGGACCCGTTGCCGGAAGTCGTCGAGTTCGTGGAGGCGCACGTCGAGGAGTCGGTCATCCTAGACGGGGAAGTCGTCGCCATCGACGAGGAGGGCGACCCCCTGCCGTTTCAGGAGATTCTCCGCCGGTTCCGCCGCAAGCACGACGTGAGTCGGATGCGCGAGGAGGTTCGCGTCGAACTCCGCGCGTTCGACTGCCTCCACGCCGACGGCGAGGACCTGCTAGACGCGCCGTTGACCGTCCGGCACGAGCGTCTGACCGACGTTCTCGGCGGGACGGGCGCGGTGTCGGAACTGCTCGTCTCCGCGGACGCCGACGAGATAGCCGCCTTCGAGGAGCGAGCGTTGGAGGCGGGCCACGAGGGAATCATGCTGAAGAACCCCGACTCGGCGTACTCGCCCGGCAACCGGGGGAAGAACTGGCTGAAGCGAAAGCCCGACGTGGAGACGTTGGACCTCGTGGTCACGGGCGCGGAGTGGGGCGAAGGCCGGCGCGCGAAGTTCCTCGGGACGTTCCTGCTGTCCGCCCGCGCCGACGACGGCTACGAGACCATCGGGAAGGTGGCGACGGGCATCACCGACGAGAAACTCGCGGAACTGACGGAACTGCTCGAACCCGAGATACGGGCGGAGGAGGGCCAAGAGGTGGACCTCCGGCCCTCGGTCGTCTTCGAGGTGGGCTACGAGGAGATACAGCGCTCGCCGACGTACACCTCGGGGTACGCCCTCCGGTTCCCGCGGTTCGTCTCCGTCCGCGAGGACAAAGACCCCGAGGACGCCGATTCGCTCGAACGCGTCGAACGCCTCGCCGACGGGCAGTGACGGGGCGACCCCCCGGGTGACGCCTCGATGACGCTTCCACAACGGGTTATTACCCGCGGTCTGTAGAGGGAGGCATGACCGTTCGACACCGCGACCTCTCGGTTTCGTGGCTCGGGTACGCCACCACCCGCATCGAGACGCCCGACGGCTTCGTCGCCTACCTCGACCCCGGCCGGTACGGCGTCTTAGACGACTACTACGCCCGGGACGGCGACCTGGTCTGCATCACCCACGACCACCACTACGACTCCGACGCGGTCGAACGGGTGGCCGACGAGGACGCCACCGTCGTCGCGTTCGAGGCCGTGGACGCCGCGAACATCGACCGCGACGTGACGCCCGTCGAAGACCTCCCCTACGAGACGGTGCGCGTGGGTCAGGAGGACCACCTCGCGGTCGGTCCGGCGGACGTCTGGAGCGTCCCGGCGTACAACGAACCCGACGGCCCCCACGTGAACGACGACGGGAGCGTCACCCACCCCGAGGGGTTCGGGTGCGGCTACCGCCTCTCCGTGGACGGAACCTCCTTCTTCTGGCCCGGCGACTCCGACGCCCTCGACGGCTTCGAACGCCTCTCGGTGGACGTGTTCCTCGCCAACATCGGCGGGACCGGCGTGATGGACCGCCACGAGGCCGCCGACCTCGCGGAGGCGCTCGACCCCGAACTCGTCCTCCCGATTCACTACAACACCATCGACATCCTCACCGCCGACCCGAAGGCGTTCGCCGCTGACGTCGCCTCCCGCGGCGTCCCCGTCGTCATCGACGACCCCGAGGAACGTCCGGTCTGAGCCGTTCCCCGAACCCGCGAACCGCGGAAAGGATTTTGCGCCGGCGGACCGTCGTGACCGATAGATGATACAACCGGCGACCGATCCCACCGACCACGGGTGGATCGACGGGCGTCTCCCCTACTACCGCGTGGGCGACGGTCCGAAGACGCTCCTCTTCGTTCCCGGGCTGAACGACGCGTTCGGCGGGCGCGCGGACTGGCGAATCGCGCAGGTGTTGGGACAGGCGTACCGCGGGTTCACCGACGAGTACACCGTCTGGACGGTGAGTCGGCCCCGCGGCCTCGACTCGGGGACGACGACGCGCGACCTCGCGGGGTCGTACGCGACGGTCCTCGACGAACTCGGCGGCGCGGACGTTCTCGGCTACTCGATGGGCGGGTTCGTCGCCCAGCACCTCGCCGCGGACTACCCGGACCTCGTGGACCGCCTCGTCGTCGGCGCGTCGGCCGACAGACTCGGCGAGAAGGGCGTCTCTATCGTCGAAGAGTGGCGCGAACTGGCCGAGAACGGCGAGTGGAGTCGGCTCTACGACTCCGTCACCCGGGAGGGGTACGTGGGGTGGCGACAGAGCGTCTATCCGCGGGTGGTTCGCGCCTTCGGCGGGGTGTTCTCCCCGCCGGTTCCCTCCGACGTGGTCGTCTCCTGCGACGCGTGTCTCGAACACGATACCGGCGACCGCCTCGGCGACGTCGACGTGCCGACGCTGGTCGTCGGCGGGACGGAGGACCGACTGTTTCCGGAGTCGCGCCTGCGGGCGACGAAGGAGGGAATCCCCGGCGCGAAACTCGCCCTCCTCCGCGGGGCGGGCCACGCCGCGATGGACGAGAACCACGACCAGTTCACCGGCGTCGTGCGGCGGTTCCTCCGGGGCGAATCCCTCTGACGGGCCGGGAAAACCTAAGTCCGACCGCCCGGCAGTCGAACGTATGGCACGAGAGGTGCGGCACGACGCGACCGGGCCGCTGAAAATCGACGGGGACGACATCGACGAGGAGTACGGCGACGTCGCCATCTGTCTGTGCGGACTCTCGGCTGACCGGCCGTTCTGCGACGGGTCGCACCGAGCGACCCGCGACGAAGACGAGGGGACGGTGTACGAGTACGAGGGCGACGACGACGAGAACCCGCGGCGCGAGATAGCCGAGATACTGTACGTCGGCGAACGGGACGCTCCCGACGCCGAGGGCGAGTCCGCGAGGGAACGACCGTGAGCGAACGCGAGGACGCGAGTGCGGACGCGGAATCGGTGCGACGAACGCGGACGACGGCGGCGGACGGTCGAACCGTCGCGTACGCCGAGTTCGGCGACGCGGGCGGCGACCCCGCCTTCTTCTTCCACGGGACGCCCGGGTCGCGTCTCTCGGGGAGTCTCCTCGCCGAGGCGGCCCGCGAACGCGGCGTCCGCCTCCTCTGTCCGGACCGCCCGGGCATCGGGGGGACGGACCCCCTTCCGGAGGCTTCGCTGGCGGAACGGGCGGCGGACGCTCTCGCCGTCGCCGACGGTGCGGGGGTCGGTTCGGTCCCCGTACTCGGGTTCTCCGGCGGCGCGCCGCACGCCCTCGCCCTCGCGGCGACGCACCCGAGTCGCGTCTCGAAGCTGTCGCTCGTCTGCCCGCCGTCGCCGCCGGACGCGCCGACGGGCGACACCGCCGCGGAGTTGCGCGTTCTCTCCGCTCTCGGCCGGTACGCGCCGTTCCTCTTACGACCCCTGTTGGCCGCGCAGGCCAGGACGCTCGGAGACGCCCCGCCGGAGACGGTGGCGTCGCTGTACGGCGACCCCGACGGCGTTCGAGCGGTCGTCTCCGACCCCGAGGGCGTCTTCGAGACGCTGGCGGCCGACTTCGAGGCGGCGTTCCGGTGCGGGGCGGCGGGAGTCGCCCGAGAGACGCGTCTGTTCGAGCGTCCGTGGGGGTTCGACCCGGGCGAGGTGACCGTCGAGACGGCGGTGCGCTACGGGCGGGCGGACAGAAACGCGACGGCGACGGCGGCGCGGTGGCTGGCCGAGCGGATTCCGGACGCGAAAAGCGACGCGTACGACGGCGACCACCTGACGGCGTTCCTCCGCGCGAGGGGAGACGCGGTGGCGGAGTTGTCGTGACCGCTCAGATGACGCCCATCTCGTCGAGACGAGTGGGCAGGTACTCGTCGGTCACGAAGTCCAGACCGCGGGAGGCCAGCGCCTGCTGTTCGGCCTTCTTCTCGATGTCGAGTTGGAGCTCTATCTGCTCGGTCCAGTAGTCGGACTGGAAGCGCGGGTCGTCAAGCTCCGACTGCAGGGCGTTCACGTCCGAGTCCGAGAGGGGGTCCGTCGGCAGGTCGTACTCCACGATGTCGCGGGGTTGGATGCCGACGAACTGCGCTTCGGGCGTCGCGAGGTACTCAGAGAGGTGCGCGGACTTGATCGACCCGTAGGCGACCGACCCGTAGATGCGGTACGACCACGGGTCGCCGTCGGTGAAGACCACGACGGGCAGGTCGAGTTCGTCGTGCAGGCGCTTGGTGATGCGGCGCGTCGCGCGGGCGGGTTGCCCCTTCAGGTGGACGATGAGGGCGTTGTAGTCCGCGTCGAAGCCGTTCTCGATGAGGCGGTCGCGCATACCGCCGGTCTCCACGCAGAGGATGAAGTCGATGTCGTGGTCGAGGAACTCGATGGTGTCGGGGTTGTTCGGAATCTGGTAGCCACCTTCGCCCACGTCCTCTTGGCAGTGAATCTCGCGTTCCCCGCGGCGGGTCTGCTCGCGGAGTTCGAGCGGACCCATGAGCGTCGCGCCGGACTCCTCCGGGCGCATGTGGAAGTCCTCGCGGGTGACCTTCGAGACGATTTCGAGGTCCTCTATCAGCTGGTTCGACTCGTCTTGGTCGTTGAAGTGCGCCTCTTCGGCGTCCCACGACTCCGAGAGGTAGTAGAGTTCACGCAGGGTCGAAGAGCGGTCCTCTTCGAGTTGGCGGACGAGGAACTCGATGGCGTACGTCGCCTTCAGCAGTTTCCGCGCCCCGCGGACGCTGTTGGCGGAACGGGTCGATTTGCGGTCGCCGTACACCCACACCTTCGAGTCCTCGTCGAAGACGATGTTGCTCTTCGTCCGCGTGGGGATGTCCATGTGGGGGATGTCCCCCTGGTCGAACTGGTCGTAGAACTCAATGGCGAGGTCGATGAGACGTTCGCGCGCGAGGTCGTCGTCTAGTTTCGTGCTCATTGTCTTACGTGTTAACGGTCAGTTTCTCCGTCTCGACGCCGTCGACGTTGATGTCGAACGACGCGTCCGATGCGACGGTGTAGGTGAGTTCGACCGTCTCCCCGGCGGAGACGGAGGGGTTCCACTTGACGAACCACTCGCCGTCTAAGTCCACGACCGTGGCCTCGTCGGGCACGTCCGCCGGTTCGGTGGAGACGATTTCGGTGATGTCCGGTTCCTCCGTGCGGTCGGAGTGGTTCTCGACGCTCAGGGTGACGGTGTCGCCCTCGACGACGCGTTCGACGCCGACGTTGTTCATGATGCGCGCCAACGCGCCGTCGATGTTCGGCCGTTCCCGGCCCGTCACCTCCGAGAGCTTGTCGGCCATATCGGGCAGGATCTTCCCGAGGACGTCCTGTTTCTTCCGGCGCTTCTGCATCGACCGCCGCTTGTTGAGGTAGGACTTCAGGTCGCGGGCGGCCTCCCGGATGGCGAGTTCTATCTCGTCTTCTATCTCCGGGATGTTGGCGAGGGCGTCCTTCGACTCGCTCGTGAACGGGACGTTCGTGGAGGCGACGTGGACCATGATGACCGCCGGGCCGTTCGGCATCCCGGATCCGCCGGGTTGGTCGAGGCCGTAGTTCCGCCAGCCGATGCGCTTGACCACGTCCGTCGTGGCGCAGGCCCCTCGCTGGTAGACGAGGGGGACGCGGTTGGCGAAGCGAAGCAGGTCGACCGACCCGCCGTCCGGCAGGTCGCCGCCGTAGGCGATGCCCGCCTCGACGATGAAGGGGTCGCCGCCGTGGACTTCCGCGTCGCGCGTCGCCGCGGCGTAGAAGTCGGCGTCGTACTCCTTCCGGAGGCCGGCCTCGACGAGTTCGGCGGTGATGGGCGACAGGCAGTTCGTCGGCGGCGCGAGGATGTCCGTCTCGCGCATCGCCTCCAGCAGTTCGGAGGCGGTGTCCCTGTCGTCGGCCACCTCCGAGACCTTCGGCACGTCGTCGGGGACGGTCCGCATCACCTTCCAGACGGCCTCCGCGACGTTCTCGCGGGCCGTCTCGCCGATGGTGATGTCCTCGTTCGTGGAGACGAGGACGTCCGCCGACCGGTCGACGTACTCGCGGACCTGCTTCCGCGTCGCGCGGTGTCGGGCGGGGCCGCCCGTGAACTTCTCGCCGAGGCGGTCGGCGAGGCCCTCGACCGTCAGGTCGTCCTTCCGGGTGCTGGTCGCGCCGTCAACGAGGCCGTAGAGGTCGGGCGTCACGTCGGCGGTGAGAACCTCCCACGCCGCTTCGACGGCGTTCTCCTGGACCGTCGCGCCGAAGCTGACGCCGCGTTCCCCGCCCACGTCGTCGGCGACGGTGGAGACGATGGATTCGAGTTCATGGTAGGCGGTCCGGTCGCGGTTTCGGAGGGTGTCGGCGACCTGGGAGGCGAGCGCCGAGGTGGCCTCGGCGCCCTTGTTGACGACGGCGTCCTCGATGGCGGTTTCGAGGTCCGTCTCGGGTTCGGTGCCCGGTTCGGGCGCGCGCCACGCCATCTCCCGTCCGAAGTGCCGGTCGCGGAAGTTGTCCAGCACCTTCTCGGCCGTCTTCGCGCCGACGCGGGTGAACTCCTCCTGCAGGAACCCGGAGACGGAGTACGACTCCGTCACGCCGAGCATCTTGATGAGCGTCCCGAGTTCGACCCCGTGGGGGTGGGGTCGGATCTCCTCGGTCTCGGCGGGGAGGCTCGCGCCCTCGACGCGTTCGTACTGTCGCGGTTCGTCGAGTCCCGGTTCGTCGAGGACGAGTCGCGCGTGGGGGTTGACGACCGCCGTGTGCTTCACGTAGTTGTGGAGCTGTTGGCGGGCGCGCATGTTCGCCTCCATCTCGACTTCGATTCGGGTGCCGTGGGTCGGCGAGAGGTCGGACTCCGCGGGCGAGAGCTCCTTTTCGACCTGAATCTCGGGTTCGTTCGTGTCGGTGTCGATGATGAGCTCGAAGTACTGCG
The DNA here is from genome assembly GCF_042662625.1 of Halopelagius fulvigenes. Taxonomy (GTDB): domain Archaea; phylum Halobacteriota; class Halobacteria; order Halobacteriales; family Haloferacaceae; genus Halopelagius; species Halopelagius fulvigenes. The sequence continues at coordinate 166,246 of NZ_JBHSXH010000015.1, read as the reverse complement.
CCGTCTCCGACCCCTGCGTCCGACTCGTAATCTTCGCGGGTTTGCCCGAGGTGAGCTGCGAGTAGAGGACGGACGCGGAGATACCGATACCCTGCTGACCGCGGGACTGTTCGCGCGCGTGGAAGCGAGAGCCGTAGAGGAGCTTCCCGAAGACCTTCGGGATCTGCTCTCTGGTGATACCCGGCCCGTTGTCTTCGACGACGAGCGTGTAGTAGTCGCCCGACTCCCGTATCTCGATGGAGATGTCGGGCATGATTCCCGCTTCTTCGGTCGCGTCGAGGGCGTTGTCGACCGCCTCCTTGACGGCGGTGACCATCCCCCGAGCGCCCGAGTCGAAGCCGAGCATGTGCTTGTTCTTCTCGAAGAACTCGGCGATGGAGATGGCCCGCTGGCTCTCCGCCAGCTCCTCGGCGATCCCCGACTCCTCGCCGAGCGTCGACTGGAACGAGGTCATTCTGTGCCGAGAAGTTCCCGATGGACGGTTAAAACGTGTTCGGGAGCGGAGTGAAAGTGAACGGGACGACCGACCGACGGAGGGGCGACCGACGGCGCGCGCGGCAAAAGCGAAATCGCGTCACCCGAGCGATTCACTCCGTCCTGAACTTGTTTTATGTTCTCTCACGCGGGCGCGCGTACGAGGGGTTTAAGGGAGGAGCTAGCCTAGTCGGTAACAGGTTCTATGTCACGAGAAAGCGAGTACGGGGCCGGGCAAATTCAGGTCCTCGAAGGCCTAGAAGCCGTCCGAAAACGTCCGGCGATGTACATCGGGTCCACGGACTCACGGGGATTACACCACCTCGTGTACGAGGTCGTGGACAACTCCATCGACGAGGCCCTCGCGGGATACTGCGACGAGATAGAGGTCGCAGTCAACGACGACGGGTCCGTCTCTGTCACCGACAACGGCCGCGGCATCCCGGTCGACACCCACGAACAGTACGATCGGCCCGCGGTCGAGGTCATCATGACCGTCCTCCACGCGGGCGGGAAGTTCGACAACAAGTCGTATCAAGTGTCCGGCGGCCTCCACGGCGTCGGCGTCTCCGTCGTCAACGCCCTCTCTCAGCGGTTGGAAGTCGAGATAAAGCGCGACGGCGCGGTGTGGAAACACGAGTTCGACCACGGCGAACCCGTGGCCGACGCCTTCGAACGCGTCCGCGACCTCGAATCCGGCGAGGACACGGGGACGACGATCCAGTTCTGGCCCGACGACGACATCTTCGAGACGACCGACTTCGACTTCTCGACGCTGGAGAACCGCCTCCGGGAGCTCGCGTTCCTCAACTCCGGCGTCCAGATCTCCCTCCGGGACGAAGTGGCCGACGAGGAGAGCAGTTTCCGCTTCGACGGCGGCATCCGGGAGTTCGTCGGCTACCTCAACGAGACGAAGACGGTCCTCCACGACGACACTATCTACTACGACGACGAGGACCAGAACATCGAAGTCGAGGTGGCGATGCAGGCCACCGAGGAGCTGCAGGGCTCCATCCACGCCTTCGCCAACAACATCAACACCCGCGAGGGCGGCACCCACCTCACGGGCTTCAAGACGGCCCTCACGCGCGTCGTCAACGACTACGCGAAGAGCAACAACCTGCTCGACGACCTCGATTCCCTGAAGGGAGAAGACGTCCGCGAGGGTCTGACGGCGGTCATCTCCGTGAAGCACCCCGACCCGCAGTTCGAGGGGCAGACGAAGACGAAACTCGGCAACAGCGAAGTCCGGGGCATCGTCGAGTCCGTCACCCACGAACAGCTCGGGACGTACTTCGAGGAGAATCCGGGCACGGCCCAGTCGATAATCATGAAGGCCGTCGAGGCGGCGAAGGCGCGCAAGGCCGCGAAGAAGGCCGAGGAACTGACGCGCCGGAAGTCCGCGCTCGAATCGACGGCGCTTCCGGGGAAGCTGGCCGACTGCCAGTCGAAAGACCCCGGCGAGTCCGAACTGTTCGTCGTCGAGGGCGACTCCGCGGGCGGGTCCGCGAAGCAGGGCCGCGACCGGCGGTTCCAGGCCATCCTCCCCCTGAAGGGGAAGATTCTGAACGTCGAGAAGCACCGGCTGGACCGCGTGCTGGAGAACAACGAGGTCCGGTCGCTCATCACCGCCATCGGGGCGGGCGTCGGCGAGGAGTTCGACATCGAGGACGCGCGCTACCACCGCATCATCCTGATGACGGACGCCGACGTCGACGGCGCGCACATCCGAACGTTGCTTTTGACCCTCCTCTATCGCCACATGCGCCCGCTTCTGGAAGCGGGGTACGTCTACGCGGCGAAACCGCCGCTGTACCGGGTTCGCTACCGCGGCGAGACGTACGACGCGATGACCGAGGCCGAACGCGACCGGATCGTCGAGGAGAAGTGTAACGGCAACCCGACGCAGGTCCAGCGGTTCAAGGGTCTCGGCGAGATGAACCCCGACCAGCTGTGGGACACGACGATGAACCCCGAGAACAGGGTTCTCAAGCAGATAAGCATCGAAGACGCCGCGGCCGCCGACCGGATGTTCAACATCCTGATGGGCGACGCCGTCGAACCGCGGAAACAGTTCATCAAAGAACACGCCACCGACGCCGAGTGGGTGGACATCTAACCTAACTCACCCCCCGAAAATCACCAATGAGTTCCGACGCACCAGACAAATTTGAACCGGGTGCGGGCATCGCCGCCAGCGTGGAGACGGCCCGCATCGAACAGGAGATGGAACAGTCGTACATCGACTACGCGATGTCCGTCATCGCGGGCCGGGCCCTCCCGGACGTCCGCGACGGACTGAAGCCCGTCCACCGGCGCATCCTCTATGCGATGCACGAGGCGGGCGTCACCTCCCGAACCTCGCACCGGAAGTCCTCGTCCATCGTGGGCGAGACGATGGGTGACTACCACCCGCACGGCGACTCCGCCATCTACGATGCCCTCGCGCGCATGGCGCAGGACTTCTCGATGCGCTACCCCCTCGTCGACGGGCAGGGGAACTTCGGGTCCGTCGACGGCGACCCGCCGGCCGCCATGCGGTACACGGAAGCCCGGATGGACTCCATCGCAGAGGAGTTACTCGCCGATATCGACAAAGACACCGTCGACTTCCAGGCGAACTACGACGACCGGAAGCAGGAACCGGCGGTGCTCCCCTCCGCGTTCCCGAACCTGCTCGTCAACGGGTCGTCCGGCATCGCCGTCGGGATGTCCACCAACATCCCGCCGCACAACCTCGGCGAGGTCATCGACGCGACGGTCCACCTCATCGAGGACCCCGACTGTACGGTCGAGGACCTGATGGAACACGTCAAGGGGCCCGACTTCCCGACCGGCGCGAACATCGTCGGCCGAAACGCCGTCCACAAGGCGTACAAGACCGGCCGCGGGCGCATCCGCGTCCGCGCCGAGTTCGAAGTCGAAGACGACGACCGCATCGTCATCACGGAACTGCCCTACCAGGAGAACAAGGCGCGCCTCATCGAACGCATCGCCGACGACGTCAACGAGGGGAAGATAGAGGGCATCCGCGACCTGCGCGACGAGTCCGACCGCGACGGCATCCGCGTCGTCGTCGAACTCAAGCGCGGCGCGAACGCCGAGGTGGTGAAGAACCAACTGTTGGAACACCACCTCGAATCCACGTTCGGCGTCATCAACCTCGCTCTCGTGGACGGCCAGCCCCGGGTTCTCACGCTGAAGGAGACCTTAGAGGAGTACCTCGACCACCGGCGAGAGGTCGTGCGTCGGCGCTCCCAGTACGAACTCGACGAGGCGGAGAACAGAGCGCACATCCTCGAGGGCCGACTGACCGCGCTCGACAACATCGACGCGGTGGTCGAAACCATCCGCAACTCCGAGAGCCGCGACGACGCGAAGGCCGCACTCCGCGGCGAACAGACCGTCGAGGTGGACGGCGAGGAACTGCCGTCGTTCGACTTCTCGGAGGATCAGGCGAACCACATCGTCGCGATGCAGCTCGGTTCGCTCACCTCGATGGAGGCCGAGGAGATAGAGTCCGAGTACGAGGAGGTGCAGGCGCGCATCGACCGCCTGAACGAAATCCTCTCGGACACGTCGGAGCTCGACGCGGTCATCGAGGAGGAACTCCTCAACATCAGAGAGGAGTACGCCGACGAGCGTCGCACCTCGTTCATCGAGGACACCGGCAGCGTCACCCACGAGGACCTCATCGCCGAGGAGGACGTCGTCGTCGTCGTCACCGAGGAGGACTACATCAAGCGGATGTCCCTCGACAGTTTCCGCGCGCAACGCCGCGGCGGGAAGGGCATCATCGGCACCGAACTGAAGGAGGGCGACCGGGTGTCGTCGGTGTTCGTCGCCAGCACCCACGACTACCTGCTGTACTTCACGAACCATGGGCAGGTGTACCAGCTGAAGACGTACCAGATACCCGAGATGGGGAGGACCGCCCGCGGGAAGTCCGCGGTGAACCTGCTCGACTTGGACGACGGCGAGCAGATTACCGCCGTCGTCAACTGCGCCGACATCGCGGACGAGACGGACAAGTACCTCACGATGGTCACCCGCGACGGGTACATCAAGCGGACGCACGTCGAGAACTTCCAGAACATCCTCTCGACGGGCATCATCGCCACCACGTTGGACGACGGCGACGAACTCGCCGACGTGGAGGTGACCGACGGCGAACGCGACATCGTCATCGCCACCCGCGAGGGGATGTCCATCCGCTTCCACGAGGACGAGGTTCGCCCGATGGGCCGGTCCGCCCGCGGCGTCCGCGGCATCAAACTCGAAGGCGAGGACAGGGTGGCGGGCGTCGCCGCCGTGGACGAGGACGTCCACAACTGGGTGCTCACCGTCACCGAGAACGGGTACGGCAAGCGGACGGACATCGAGAACTACCGGCCGCAGTCCCGCAACGGGAAGGGCCTGATAGACATCAAGACGAACGAGCGGAACGGCCCCGTCTGCGCGATGGAGACCGTCGGCGACGGCGACCACCTGTTCGTCATGAGTTCCGAGGGGCAAATCGTCCGCACGCCCGTCGAGGACGTCTCCACCGTCGGGCGGAACACGATGGGCGTCATTGTGATGGACTTAGCCGGCGGCGACGCCGTCGCGTCCGTGGACGTGTACAACGAGGAGCGTTCGACCGCGGTCGACGCCGACACGGACGCGGAATCCGACCCTGACGCCGACGCGGGGACCAACGGCGAACTCGACGCCGAGGAACTCCGCGAGGCGACCGACAGCGAGTTCGCGTCCGAGGGTCTCGAAGACGGCGCCCTCGACTCCGAGTAACGCCCCTCTGACGACCGTTTTTCTTTTCGCCGCGCCCCCGATTCCGGGAGCGACGCCGCCCGATACCCCGTCAGTTCACCGGAAACGAGGTGTGGGGCCGTCTCCCGGGGCGCATCGGGCGCGCGCCGCGGGAGACGCAGGGGCGAACCTCACAGGATGCGCTTTCCGAGTGCGCTGGCGGCGAGTTCGGTCGCAAGCGACGCCGTCTCGTTCTGTTCGTCGAGGATGGGGTTCACCTCGACGAGTTCCAGAGAGCGGAGCGCGCCCGTCTCGGCGACGGTTTCGAGCGCGGAGTGGGCCTCGCGGTAGTTCACCCCGCCGCGGACGGGCGTCCCGACGCCCGGCGCCTCCCGGGGGTCGAGCCAGTCCAAATCGAGGCTGACGTGGATGCCGTCGGTGCCCGCCGTGGCGATTTCGAGGGCCCCCTCGACGACGGCGGTGATGCCCTCCTCGTCGATGTCGGACATCGTGAAGGCGGTCACCTCGCTCTCTCGGATGGCCTCGCGTTCGGCCTCGTCGACGGACCGGAGGCCGACGATGGCGACGTTCTCCTCGCGGAGGCCGTCGGCGTTGGCCCACTCGACGCCCGCGAAGTCGCCGATCCCGAGCAGTGCCGCGAGGGGCATCCCGTGGACGTTCCCCGACGGCGACGTGGCGGGGGTGTTGAAGTCGCCGTGGGCGTCGAACCAGACGACGCCGACGTCGGCGTCCCGGGCGCTTCCGGTGACGGACCCGATGGCGATGGAGTGGTCGCCGCCGAGGACGAGGGGTAACTCCCCCGAATCGAGCGTCTCGGCCACGCGGTCTGAGAGCGCCGTACAGACCGCCTTCGTCTCGCGGAGGAACTTCGCCCGGCCTTCGCTCGGCGTCTCCGCCTCTGGGTCGCGTTCCTCGGCCCGGGGCGCGGAGACGTCGCCGTCGTCGGCGACGGTGGCCCCCGCGTCCTCCAGTTGCGCCGCGAGGCCGCCGTAGCGGATGGCCGACGGGCCCATGTCCACGCCGCGTCGATTCGCCCCGTAGTCGATGGGCGCGCCGATGATTCGGGTTGGTCGCGTCATGGTCGTATCTGCACCGCTCGCGCGCTTATGGTCATCGAAACGGGACGAGAGGAGGTTTCGAGGCGGCGAGAAGGACTTTCGCCCCGTGCGACCCGGGAGAGCGGCTTTCTTCGCGGCCCCACTCTCCACGCTCGATGCGACTGCTGCAGGTGTTGGTCGAGACCGAACACCTCGACGACGTGTTGGACACACTCCGCGAGGAGGACATCGACCCGGTGGTGTTCTCGGTGGACGACGGCGGAGACTTCGTCCGAGGCGCCGGCAGCAACAGCGACAGTGACGCCGACGCCGACGCCCCCGAGAGCGGCCCCGGTCGGAAGATGGTCCAGTTCCCGGTGCCGACGGAGGCGGTCGACCGCGTCCGCGACGCGATGACCGACATCGGAATCAAGGAGGAGTACCTCGTCATCGTCAACGCGGAGACGGCGGCGACGCCGCACTACTCGGCGCTCGTAGACCGGTACATGGAGGGCACCGAGGAGGAAGAGCGCATCTCCAACGAGGAGATTCGGACGAAGGTGCGCAACCTCAACCCGCGGCCGACGACGTACTACAGCATGACCGTCCTGAGCGCGTTCGTCGCGACAGCGGGGTTGCTGTTGGACTCGCCCGCACTCGTCGTCGGGTCGATGGTCATCGCCCCCCAGATAGGGGCCGCGCTCACCGCGAGCGTCGGCACGGCCCTCGACGAACGGTCGCTGTTCGTGGAGGGCATCAAATCGACGCTCGCCGGCCTCGTCGTCGCCATCGTCGCCGCCGCCGTCCTCGGGTGGGGGTTGAAGACGGCGCAGTTCGTCGCGCCCTCTCTCAGCGTGACGACCGTCCAGCAGATATCGAGTCGGACGTCGCCGGGCCTGCTGACGCTCCTGGTCGCCCTCTGTGCGGGGTCCGCAGGCGGGTTCGGACTGGCGACCGAGCTTCCCGTCTCCATCGTCGGCGTCGCCGTCGCCGCGGCCATCCTCCCCGCCGCCGCGGCGGTGGGAATCGGCATGGCGTGGGTGATACCGACGGTGGCGCTGGGCGCGTTCGTCCTCCTCGCGGTCAACGTCACCGGCATCGTGTTGGCCGGGGCGGCGACGCTGTGGTACCTCGGGTACCGGCCCCAACACTGGTCGGAGGCCGCGAGTGCGACGGCGAAGGTGCGCACCCTGCTCGGACGCCCGACGACGTACGTCGTCCTCGGCCTGTTCGTGACGACGGCCATCGGTCCGGGGGTGCTCCTCGCCCAGCAGATAGCCTTCGAGAATCAGGCGACGACCGCCGTCCAGGACGTCATCGAGGGACCGGGGTACGAGGACCTCGAACTGAGCGCCGTCGAGATCGAGTTCTCGGACCTCGGCGTTTCCGAGGACAGGCGGGAGGTGACCGTCACCGTCAGACGCCCGGTGGACCGGTCGTACCCGTCGCTGGCGGGGGTGTTGCGTCGAGCCATCACCGCCGAAACCGACGAGCGAGTGACCGTCACCGTCGAGTTCGTCGAACAGCAGAAAGATTCGCCGTAGTCGGGCGGTGGGAAGTCGGTACGGCGCGCCCGCGGTATCGGCTTCCGGTCGTCGGTCAGTCCTCGCGGTAGGGCGCGCAGACGCGCGCGACGCCCTCCTCGAAGGGTATCTGCGGCTCCCACCCGGTCGCCTCCCGCATCTTCGTCGGATCGGCCTTCGTGTCGTGGACGTAGACGTCGAGGGGGTTCTCGATGTACTTCGGTTCGATATCGGTGCCGAGTTCCTCGTTTATCATCTCGACCATCGTGTTGAAGTCGTAACTCTCGCCCGTGCCGAGGTTGTAGACGCCCTGCAGTTCGTGGTCGGCGGCGAGTTCGATGCCGCGGACGATGTCGTCGACGTGCGTGAAATCGCGGGTCTGGGTGCCGTCGCCGAACAGCTCCGGCCGTTCGCCGTTGGCGATCTTGTGCGCGAACTGGGCGACGGTGTTCGCGTACTCGCCTTTGTGCTCTTCGGCCCCGCCGTAGCCCTGGTACACCGAGAAGAAGCGGAGGCCCGCGAGCGTCATGTCGTAGTGGTGGTGGAAGTACTCGCCGTACTGTTCGCGCGCGAGCTTCGACGCCTCGTAGCACGTTCGCGCTTCCACGGGCATGTCCTCCGGGGACGGTTCGGTGCGCGACCCGTAGATGGACGAGGTGGTCGCATAGGCGACGGTGTCGCATCCGTCTTCCCGCGCCTGTTCGACCGCGTTGACGAACCCCTCGACGTTCACGCGCGTCGCCTCGCGCTTGTTCTCCTCGGCCATCGTGTACGAGGAGTACGCCGCGAGGTGGAACAGGACGTCGACGCCCTCGGTGGGCAAGTCGTCGTCGAGGACGCTGGCGTCTACGAACTCCACGTCTTCGTCTACGTTCTCCGGCGTCCCGAGGTGGAGGTCGTCGACGGCGATAACGTCGTTGTCGTCCGCGAGATGGTTCGCGAGATTCGAACCGATAAATCCGGCACCCCCGGTGACGAGGACCCGTTTCTCCTTCATGGGTAGCACACAACGACCTGCAAGTAAATTACTACCGGCACGGGATTACCCGGCCCGGACACGGGCTTCGTTTGTGAAAATAGCGCACGTATCTACCCGGTAATTGTCAGACGGCTCCGGGTTTCTCCCGTTCATCCATCGCATTTAAGGACGTATACTTCGAACGAATCACCATGTCATCAATCGAGCTGACGTCGAGTCAGAAAACCATCCTCACGGCGCTGATAAACCTCTATCGGCAGAGTGAGGACGCAGTGAAGGGCGAGGACATCGCAGAAGAGGTAAACCGGAATCCGGGGACGATCCGCAACCAGATGCAGAGTCTGAAGGCGCTGCAGTTGGTCGAGGGCGTTCCGGGGCCGAAGGGCGGCTACAAGCCGACGGCGAATGCGTACGAAGCGCTCGACGTCGACCAGATGGACGAACCCGCCTCGGTTCCCCTCCAGCACAACGGGGAGACGGTCACCGGCGTGAACGTGGACGGGATCGACCTCTCGTCGGTCCACCACCCGGAGCTGTGCCGCGCCGAGATTCACGTCCAAGGCTCCGTCCGAGACTTCCACGAGGGCGACGAAGTGAAAGTCGGTCCGACGCCGCTTTCGAAGCTCGTCGTCGAGGGTATCGTCGACGGAAAGGACGACACGAGCAACATCCTCATACTCCGTATCGACGACATGCGCGCGCCCGTCGGCGAGCCGAACCACTGAGGCTCTCTGCGGACACGTCGATGCCGACCGGACGTCGGCATCTTTTCTCTCTGCCGTCGCGGTCGGTAGTGACGACAGTCGGACCGCCGGACGTACCGTAACGGCGTTGCTCCGCGGCGTCGGTCGCTCCGAAAAAACGAGTCGGTTCCCGCGCGTTCGTCCCCGGCTTACATGTCCCCCCACGCCTCGTACGCGCGGCGCGGGGAGGTGATGTCCGCGATCCACCGGGTGGCGACGCTCTTCTTCAGCGTTCGCGCGGCGGGGCCGCCGAACACGTTGACGGGAACCTTCCCGAGCATCGGCAGCTTCACGCCGTGTGCGACGGCGTCGTCGCCGATGGAGATGAGCGTCCCCTTGTCCTCGTGGCTCCACGTCTTCAGCGGTTGGCCCTTGACGGCGCGGGCGACGTTCTCGCCCGCCACGTCGGCGGCCTGCCACGCGGCCTGCGCGGTGGGCGGCGCGACGGAGTCGGACCCCTGTTCGACGAGGGCGGAGTCGCCGAGGGCGAACACCCGGTCGTCGCTCGTCTGGAAGTCCGCGTCCGCGTAGATGCGGTTCGAACGCTCGTCTTTGTCCACCTCGGCGTCCGCGACCTCCTCTTGGCCCGTGATGCCGCCGGTCCAGAGGAGAACGTCGTACTCCAGCGTGTCGGGTTCCTCGTCCTCGCCGCCGCCGAGGTAGATGTTCTCCTCGTCGACCTTCGAGATGAAGTCGCCCGTGAGGATCTCGACGTCCTTCTCGACGAGGCGCTTGCGGAGCGCACCCTGCAGTTCGGGGTCGTTACCGGGGAACACCTCGTCGAGGCCCTCGACGATGGTGATGTCGATGGGCGCGCGGTGGGTGTCGCGGTACTCCGCTATCTCGCCGGCGGACTGGATGCCGGAGAGACCCGCGCCGCCGACGATGACCTTCGCGGGGTCGTCCCGGGAGGCGTCTTCGGCGGCCGACTTGATGGCGCTGTGAATCTCGCGCGCGTCGTCGAGGCTCTTGAGTTCGTGGGAGTACTCTTCGAGGCCCTCGATGCCGTAGAACGCGGTCGCAGAGCCGAGACAGACGAGGAGGTAGTCGTACTCGACTTCGTCGCCGTCGAGTTCGACGACGCGGTCGTCCACGTCGATGTTCTCGACGCGGCCCTTCACGAACTTCGTCTCGGGGGCTTTGATGTCGTCTACGGGGAGGGCTATCTTCGACTCGACGCTCGGGTCGCGGATGCAGCGGTGCGCCTCGTGGAGGACGAGGTGGTAGTCGTTCTCCGAGACCCACGTCAGTTCAGCGTCCGAGCCGAGTTCATCTTCGAGGCGTTTGACGGCACCCGTGCCTGCGTAGCCGGAGCCGAGGACGACGACCTGCGTGCTCATAGGAAGGCCCTCGTAGGCATTAGATAAAGGACCTTTGAAACGTACGAGAGCGAGACCGCCGGAGAGCGTCGGGGATTGCCATCTAGTTGCAAACAGTGCAGTGCGAGGGCGAACAGTTCTCGGAAAGCGGAAGTCAGTCGACGGAGAGTCCGGCGTGCCAGCGGTCGACGCCCGCCGCGCGCTTGACCTCGTCCATGCGCGCGAGGAGGTGGACCGCGAGACTCGCCGTCTTCGCCGCGCGCGACTCCCCCTCCGTCCGGAACTCCCCGGTGACGCGGTTCGCGTAGACGGTGCAGACCGCGCCCGCGCGGAGGCCGTACACGTTCGCGAGGGTCAGAAGCGTCGCCGCCTCCATCTCGATGTTCTTCACGTTCGCCTCGCGGAGGTCCCCGACCAGCGACTCCGACCCCGCGGCCTCGAACCCCTCGAACCCGGGGCGACCCTGTCCCGCGTAGAAGGAATCGGCGCTCATCGTCAGGCCGACGTGGTAGTCGTAGCCGAGGCGTTCGGCGGCCGCGACGAGTGCGCAGACGACTTCGTGGTCCGCCGTGGCCGGGTAGTCCTCGCGGACGTACTCCTTGGAGGTGCCCTCCTGCCGGACGGCCCCGGAGGTGATGACCAGATCGCCCACGTCCATCTCGGGTTGGATGGCGCCACAGGACCCGACGCGGACGAAAGTGTCCGCGCCGACGCGGGCGAGTTCCTCGACGGCGATGGCCGCGGAGGGACCGCCGATGCCCGTCGAGGTGACGGAGATGGGCGTTCCCTCGTACGTCCCCGTCGCGGTGCGGTACTCGCGGTGGGAGGCGCGTTCCTCGAACTCGTCCCACAGGGCGGTTATCTTGTCCACCCGTTCGGGGTTCCCGGGGAGGAGAACGGCGTCCGCGACGTCTTCGGGGCCGACTTCGATGTGGTACTGGACCTCGTCGTTCGGGTCCTCGCTGTCGCTCATGCCGGGTGTGCGGTCCCCCGGCAAAAATAACCACTCCTTCCGCCGGGGGGACGGTTCGGCGCAGGACCGGTCACTCGCCCTCGCGCGCCGCCGCCGCCGCGTTCAGCGTGTCCAGGGAGATGGTGTCGGGCAGGAGTTCGCCGAGGGCGTACTCCGTCGTCTCCTCGCCGCCCTCGTCGCAGACGACGACGAGGCTCTCGTCGGCGAACTCCGCGAGGGTCTGTCGGCACATCCCGCAGGGCGTGACGCCGTCCTTCGCGCCCGAGGTGACGGCGACGCGTTCGAACGCCGTGTGACCGTTCTTCACCGCCTCCGCGACGGCGACTTCCTCGGCGTGGAGGCTGTTCGAGTAGTTCGCGTTCTCGATGTTGCATCCGACGTACACCTCGCCGTCGGCGGTTCGAAGCGCGGCGCCGACCGAGTACTCAGAGTACGGGACGTAGGCGTTTTCGAGGGCGTCGCGGGCGCGGGTGACGAGTTCCTCTGGCATCGACACCGAGTTTCCGGGGGAGCCGTTTGTACTTTGCCGTCCCGGGGGTCTCCCGGGCGACGGACCGCGGCGGGGCGAGAAAGGCAAGTGCCAAACGGCCGGCCGCCGTAGGCGACGACGTGTCAGCAGAATCCGATTCGACGAACCGCGGCGAACCGGCGTCCGGGACGCCGGGACTCGGCAGGCGCATCCTACTGGGGGTGGGTGCCGTCGTCGTCGCACTCGCCGGCATCGTCGGCTTCTTCGTCGGGAGCAACGGGGCCGAAACCGTCCCGCGGGCGGCGGTTCTCGGCGGTCTGGTCACCATCCCGACGACGCCGCTCTCGATGTCTCTGTACGCCGTCTTCGTCACGACGGCCGTCCTCGCCGCCCTGTTCGGCCTCGTCGCCGTCGCGTCGCGGTACGAAGACGCGGACTGAGGTAACCGGAGAGTCCGCGGGTCGGTCCGCGGGCGGGGCACAGGCGCGTCGTTTTTGTCGCTGGGAGTCCCCAGTTTCGGTATGGCCACCTCCTCTACGTCCGCCGACGACGAGTCGGAGGCGGACGCCGGCGCAGGCCCGGACGCGAACGCGGACGAGTTCGAGGAACCGCTTCAGCCCGAAACCGGCGGTAGGAACCGACGGCGGGCGGTGCTCGCGGTGCTCCCGTTCCTCTTCATCGGTCTCGCCAACGTCGTCCTCATCGTCGGCATGGGCACCGAACCCCTCTGGGGGTTCGCCATCCTCCCGCCCATCCTGTTCTGTACGGTGCTCGCGTACATCGTCTTCAGCACCGACTTCCTCGACGACCGGACGTGACCGCGCCGCGCGACTCCGTCGTCTCCGCGCGCTACCCCGTATCGTACTTGTAGGTGACCTCCTCGGGGTCGATGCCGAAGTCCTCGGCCGTCTCCTCGACTGTGACCTCGCCGTCGTCGTCGCCGGGCGCGGCCTCCTTGAACCGCTCTCTGAGTCGCGTCGGCATCTCGAACTCCTCGACGGCGATTCGGACGGCGATGGCGTCGTCGCCGCGTTCCTCGCGGACGGCGTCGAGTCGGTCCGCGAGGGTCGGGGGGAGGTCCTCTCCGTCCACGGGCGAGAAGCCGAACTGGAGGAGGTAGCCGGGTTGCGCCGTGAACCCGTACACGTCGTCGAACCCCTCGTCGCCCGCCTTCGTCAGCAGTCGTTCGACCACGTGCGCGCCGACGCCCTGGCCCCGCCAGCGTTCGAGCGTCGCCACGAGGGCGAGTTCGCAGAACTCCTCGTCCCCCTCGTCGCCGTCCCGGTGGACGCGGATGCGACCGAATCCCGCCCGTTCGTTCGTCTCCTCGTCGAGGGCGATGACGTAGTCGCGAGAGCGGAACGCGGGGTCTGTGAGGTCCATCTCCTCGATTCGGTCAAGCAACCAGACCTCGTCTCGGTTTTTAGCGTCCCGGACGTACATAGGACCACGTAGGGCCCGCGCGCGAAAAAGGATTTGCGAGGCGAGACGGGAACCGTCGGCTCGCGCGAACGTCCTGCACTATCGTCCGGGTAAGTTACTTCGTGAGGGCCGAGAAAGAGACGGACGATATGCAGGTACCCGACACCGACGAGGTGGTCCACCGGCCCTCCCCGGAGTTCGCGGAGGCGACGAACGTCCGGGCGTTCATGCGGGAGTACGGCATCGACGACTACGACGAACTGATAGACCGGACCTGTTCGGACGTGGAGTGGTTCTGGGACGAACTCGTCGAGTACCTCGGAATCGAGTTCTACGAGGGGTACGACTCGGTGCGCGACGACAGCGAGGGACCGCAGTTCACGGAGTGGTACCCCGGCGGGAAACTGAACATCGCGCACAACGTCCTCGACAGGCACGCCGCCGTCGATAGCCCCGACCGGAACCGCGTGGCGTGCATCTGGGAGGGCGAACCCGGCGACGTGCGGCAGGTCACCTACCACGACCTGCACCGCGAGTCGAACCGGGTGGCGAACCTGCTGGAGTCGTACGGCGTCGAGACGGGCGATACGGTCGGTCTCTACATGCCGATGGTGCCGGAGGTCATCTCCATCCTCTACGGCTGTTTCAAAGTCGGCGCGATAGCGGTGCCCATCTTCTCGGGGTTCGGCGTGGACGCGACGGCGACGCGAATCGAGGACTCGGGGTGTTCGGTGCTGTTCACCGCGGACGGCTTCTACCGGCGGGGCGGCGAAGTCACACTGAAGGACGCCGCCGACGAAGCGATCGAGGAGGCCGGAAGCGTCGAACACACCGTCGTCTACGACCGTCTGGGAGTCGCCGACAGGGACGACGCGACCATCGCGTGGACCGCCCGCGACGAGTGGTGGGAGAGGGCGGTCGAGTCACAGTCCCCGGAGTACGAGACGAAGGAACTCGACGCGAATCAGGAGTCGATGCTGCTGTACTCCTCGGGGACGACGGGGAAGCCGAAGGGCATCGTCCACACCCACGCGGGCATCCAGATGCAGACGGCCAAGGAGATCTACTTCGGCTTCGACCACAAGCCCGAGGACCGCTTCTTCTGGGTGTCGGACATCGGGTGGATGATGGGGCCGTGGACGCTGATCGGGAACCACACGTTCGGCGGCACCGTCTTCATGTACGAGGGGGCGCCCGACCACCCGGAACCCGACCGCTTCTGGGAGATGATAGACCGCCACGGCCTGACGGTGTTCGGCATCTCGCCGACGGCCATCAGAGCGCTCAGGAAGCACGGCGACGAGTGGGTCGAGAAGCACGACCTGTCGTCGCTCCGTCTGCTGGGTTCGACGGGCGAACCGTGGGACCCCGAGTCGTGGATGTGGTTCTACGACCGAATCGGGAACCGGGAGGCGCCCATCATGAACATCTCCGGCGGCACCGAGATATGCGGCTGTTTCCTCATGCCGATGCCGGACCAACCGCTGAAACCGTGCAGTCTGGGCGGCCCCGGACTCGGGATGGACGTCGACATCGTGGACGCCGAGGGCGAGAGCATCGCCGACGACCACGAACGCGGCTACCTCGTCGCGCGGGACTCCTGCCCGTCGATGACGAAGTCGCTGTGGTCCGGCGACGACCGCTACCTCGACGCCTACTGGAGTCGGTTCGAAGAGCCGCCGCTCTGGAACCACGGCGACTGGGCCCAGAAGGACGAGGACGGCTTCTGGTTCCTCCACGGGCGCGCCGACGACGCCCTCAACGTCGCCGGGCGGAAGGTCGGCCCCGCCGAGATAGAGGGCGTCCTCATCGAACACGACGCCGTGAATCAGGCCGCGGCCGTCGGCGTGGACGACGAGACGACGGGGACGGCCGTCGTCGCCTATGTCGTCCTCGAAGACGGATTCGAGCCGTCGGAGGACCTCCGCGAGGAACTCCGCGAACTCGTCGGCGAGGAGCAGGGGAAGCCGTTCCGCCCGCGGGAACTCCTGTTCGTCTCGGAGTTCCCGAAGACGCAGTCCGGGAAGATAATCCGGCGCGCCATCTCGGCGATCCACCAAGGCGACGAACTGGGCGACATGAGCAGCATCGAGAACCCCGCCGCCCTCGACGAACTGCGCGAGGCGCGGTAACGGGCTTCGGTCCCGGCGGCCTCACTCGCCGCCGAAAACCGCTTCGGGGTCGATAGTCCGCGGTTCGGACCCCGGACCGACGCGGACGTCTCCCTCGGTCCCCTCGTCGGGGAACAGCACCGTCGCGCCGACGAGAACGGGCGCGACGAGTCCGGCGGCGACGACGCCGGGGGTCGAGAGGGGGGCCCGGACGGCGACTTCCTCGCCCGGTCGCAGGTCGGCGTCCTCGACGACGGCCGCCGCGGCGGAGAGAACGTCGGCGTGGGAGTACGTCCGGTCCGCCGCGAGGAGTGGGTCGTCCGCCGCCACCGACGCGGGGTGGACCGCCGGGTTCTCGCTCCAGACCTCCTTCTCCCAGTGGGTCGTCGTCGGGCGTTCCGGCGGGCCGCCGTAGACGGCGAGCTTGCTCCCCGGTTCGGGGGCGAACTCGGACTCCCGTCCGACGGGGACGACGGCGGCGCGCGGCGGGTCCGACGCGTCGGGGTCGGGGTCGAACGAGACGACGGCCCCCAACTGCGCCGCGCCGTAGAACGTCAGCACCGGTTCGGGGAGGCGGTCGGGTTCGACGTCCACCCGGTCGCCCTCGCGGACGCCGAGATACCGGAGGACGTTCCCGGCTTTGTACGAGGAGGTGACGAAGTGGTGGTAACTGTACGACCGCCCTGGCGCGTCCGCCCGGAGTGCGGTCGCCGACGCGCGCCGGTCGCGCGCCACCGCGTCGCCGAGGACGGCGGGGTCGGTCACCGGGTCCGGTCCGTCTCCTGCGGTCATACCGGGGCGACGGCCCCCGCCGTCAAAATGCCGTCGTCGTCGCTCTCCGCCGGGAAGAGGCAAATATTTCCGGGACGCGGCGGCTGTGAAAGCGTCGGCGTAAATTGCGAACAGTGCCGGCGACAGTCTCTCTTGTCTTTAAAATGATATATTTGCCGACCGCCCTCAGCAATGGGTGGAGGTAACAAGCACCACAATGCGCGCAGTAGTCTATCAGGGGCCGAAGGACGTGGCCATCGAGGACGTGGACGAACCGGAGATTCAACACCCGAGCGACGTGGTCATCGACATCACGACGACGGCCATCTGCGGGTCCGACCTACACATGTACGAGGGGCGGACCGACGCGGACCCGGGTCTGGTGTTCGGGCACGAGAACATGGGCGTCGTCACCGAGGTGGGCGAAGGCGTCAGCACCCTCGAAGAGGGCGACAGGGTCGTCGCCCCGTTCAACGTGGCCTGCGGGTTCTGTCGGAACTGCGAGAACGGCTACACCGGGTTCTGTACCAACGTCAATCCCGGGTTCGCCGGCGGGGCGTACGGGTACGTGGCGATGGGACCGTATCAGGGCGGACAGGCCGAACAACTCCGCATCCCGTACGCGGACTTCAACGCCCTGAAACTCCCCGAAGGCGACGAACACGAGGACGCCTTCGCCATGCTGGCGGACATCTTCCCGACGGGGTGGCACGGCACCGAACTGGCGAACCTCCAACCCGGGGAGTCCATCGCCATCTACGGCGCGGGCCCGGTCGGCATGATGGCCGCCTACAGCGCCGACATCAAGGGCGCCTCGGAGATCTACGTCGTGGACCGCGTGGATAGCCGCCTCGACATGGTGGAGGAGAACACCGACGCGAAGGCCATCAACTTCCAGGAGAGCGACCCAGTCGAACAGATAATCGACGAACACGGCGACCAAGTCGACAAGGGCGTCGACGCCGTCGGCTATCAGGCCATAGACCCCGAGGAGGTGCGCGATAACCCGGACGAACCGTACGACCCGGCGAAGGAGAACCCGGCCATCGTCCTCAACCAACTCGTCCGGACGGTCCGACCGACCGGCCAGATAGGCGTCGTGGGTCTGTACCTCCCCGTGGACCCCGGCGCGCCGGACGAGATGTCCGCGCAGGGCCGCATCGGCATCGACTTCGGGAAACTGTTCGAGAAGGGCCACAAGTTCGGAACGGGTCAGGCCAACGTGAAGCAGTACAACCGACAACTGCGCGACCTCATCATCGAGGGGCGCGCCGACCCGAGTTGGGTCGTCTCCCACCGCGTCGGCCTCGACGAAGCGCCGGAGATGTACGAGAGGTTCGACAACCGCGACGAAGGCGTGACGAAGGTCGTCCTCGAACCGTAACGGAGACGACCCGTCTCAGGACCGCATCCACGCCTTCGGGTGTTCCGCCCGGAGGTGGTCCTGGTACATCTTCACCATCTCCGTGTACGAGGTAGAGAGCGCTTCCCACTCGCAGTAATCGCAATGACCGGAGACGGTTGCTCGATACCCTGACATCATCTTTCTTACCATCGCTACCGCCTTAGACCCATTGACTATACTCTTTCTGAACTGTATGTAATCCGCTCGAAACGATTATGCGGCTCCGCGAACAGGATTCCGTACCCATGTGCATCTACTGCAGCATACGCGAGTCGGGGTGGGAGCAACTGTTGGAGTACGACGACGTGTACCAGGACGCTCTCGCGGAGGCGGAGGCCGAACGGTCGAACTACGGGTTCGACGAATCGTGGGACGAGTTGAAAGAGCAGGTCACTCCGACGGAGACGGGAACGGGTCGCTGAGTCCCTCCGGGTCTTCGAGTTCCGCGTCCGTCGCCAGACAGTCGTCGAGTGCGCTCCGCACCGACGCCTCGGGCACGTCGGTGCCGATGAAGACGAGTCGCGTCCGCCTGTCGTCGTCCTCGTCCCACCGACCGATGGGGCCGGCGGTGACCGACGGCCCGGCCCGGTTCAACCCCATCACCGTCTCGGGGCGGGTGGCGAGGCGGAAGAACCCCTTCGCCCTGACGACGCCGTCGGGCCACGCTTCGAGGTAGTCGTTGAGGCGTTCGGGGTGGAACGGGCGGTCCGACTCGTAGAGGAACGAGGTGACGCCGTGGACGGCGGCGTGGTCGTGTCCCTCGTGTCCGTCGCCGTGTCCCGCCGCGTCGCCGCCGTGCCCCTCTCCGCCGTCGCCCTCCCTCAGGCGGCGCTTCCACCCGGCGGCCCGACTCACCTCCTCGTAGTTGAACAGGCCGGTGTCGAGGACGGCCTCCGGATTCACGTCGGCGTACGTCTCCCGGTAGACGGTCGCGCGCGGTTGGAGTTCCCGGACGACCCGTTCCACCTCGTCGAGTTCGTCGTCGGGGACCAGATCGCACTTGTTCAGCACCAACACGTCGCAGAACTCCACTTGGTCCACGAGGACGTCCGCGAGCGTCCGACCCGGCGCGTCCGACTCGTCGGGCCGTTCGGCCTCGGGGTCGAACTCCTTCCAGAAGCCGTAGGCGTCCACGACGCTGACGACCGTATCCAACCGGTAGTGGTCGGTCGGGTCCTCGTCGCCCTCGGTGTCGCCGAGGAACGTCCGCGCGACGGGGACGGGGTCGCTGATTCCCGACGCCTCCACGAGGAGGACGTCGAACGACCGCTCTCTCGCCAAGCGGTTCACCTCCGTCACCAAGTCGTCCCGCAACCGACAGCAGATACAGCCGTTCGTGAGGTCTATCACGTCGTCGTCGGCCGATCCCGCGATGAGTTCAGCGTCGATGTTCACCTCGCCCATGTCGTTGACGAGGACCGCCACGTCGTACGCTCCGGCGTTCCGGAGGACGTTGTTCACGAGCGTCGTCTTCCCCGCGCCGAGAGTTCCGCCGACGAGGGTCACCGGGATTCGGTCGTCCTCCATCCGTGCCATCGGTTACCGTACTCACCCGCGCAGGATAACGTCTGCGAACGGTCGGATTTCCCGAACGACCCGCGCGGACGGCGACGCCCGGCGGTCAGGGCGCGCCGGCGAGGACGAACGTGCTTTCGAGCGGTCCGTTCTCCAACCGGCGCGTCGCGTCGGGGGAGATGCGCACCGCGTCGCCTGCCTCCATGCGAATCTCCTCGCCGTCGCCGGACGAAGTCCGGCTGCTTGTCGAGGTTCCCTCGACTCCGTCTACGGTCAGCGTCGCCTCGCCCTCCACGAGGAAGTACACCTCCTCTTGGCCGTCCTCGGCGTGGTCGTGTTCCTTGCCGACCCACCCGGGGTCCGCCTCCAAGACGGAGAAGCCGAGGCTCTCGCAGTCAAGTTCGTCCCGGAGGAAGTGCAGTCCCCCGCCGACCGGGTCCACGTCCTCGTAATCGGCAGTCGTGTGCGACATACGGTCTCCGTCGGGCGGGACGCGAATCAAATTAGGGGCGGCGGAAAGGGGGTCCGAACGGGAAAGAGCGAGGCGAGGGGGACGGGAGACGACGGGCGGGGCGGACGCCTCAGAAGGAGTTCTTTATCTTCTCGAAGAAGCCCTGCTTGACCTCGACTTCCTCGCCGCCGGCCTCGGCGAACGCTTCGAGGGCCTCGCGTTGCTCCTCGTTGAGTTCCTCGGGCGTGACGACCTGCACCTGCACGTACAGGTCGCCGCGTCCGCGGCCGCGGAGGTGCGGCATCCCCTTGCCCTTCAGGCGGAACGTCTCGCCGCTTTGGGTCCCCTCGGGGACCTCCAGTTCCGCCTCGCCGTCAACCGTCGGCACCCTGACGGTGTCGCCGAAGACGGCCTGCGGGAAGGAGATGGGGTGGTGGTGGTGCAGGTCGTCGCCCTCGCGGTCGAACTCCTCGTGGTCGCGGACGGACACCTCGATGAGGAGGTCGCCGTTCGGCCCGCCGTTCTCGCCGGGCGCGCCCTCGCGTTCCATCCGCAGGGTCTGCCCGTCGCGGATGCCCGCGGGGATGTCGACCGACAGGGTCGCCTCGTTGCGGACGGTCCCGTCGCCGTTACACTCGGGACACGTCTCGCTGTACGTCTGCCCCTCGCCGCCGCAGTGGGGACACGTCTGCGTCTGTTGGACGCGCCCGAGTGCGGTGTCGCGGACGGTGGTCTGTTGCCCGCGGCCGTTACACTGCGGGCAGGTGGTCACGTCGGCGTCCGGGGGGTGGCCCTCGCCGTCGCACTCCGGACAGCGTTCCGGGCGCGTGACGGTGAACTGCTTCTCGACGCCCTCGTAGGCCTCGTCGAGGTCCAAGGAGACGCGGGTGCGGAGGTCCCGCCCCTGTCGCGGTTGGTTGCGGCGTTGGCCTCGGCCGCCGCCACCGCCGCCGAAGAACTGGCTGAAGATGTCCTCGAAGGGGTTCTGGCCGCCGCCGCCCATACCGCCCATACCCCCCATGCCGCCCATACCGCCCGCACCGCCGCCGCGCTTCTCGGCTTGCTCGAAGCGGTCGTGACCCATCTGGTCGTACATCTGCCGCTTCTCGTCGTCGGTCAGCACCTCCTTGGCCTTCTTGACCTTCTTGAACTTCTCCTCGGCGTCGGGTTCCTCGGAGACGTCCGGATGGTACTCTGCGGCTTTCTTGCGATACGCCTTCTTTATCTCGTCCTCGCCGGCGTCCCGCGAGACCCCGAGCACGTCGTAGAAGTCCTCGCTCATCGGTTGTACGTGCATAATCCGGCGGGCCACTTCAAAATCGCGCCTCGCGGACGACAGGTTTCGGAGATAGAACCCGCTCCTCGGGAGAGCGAAGGGAGAAACGAAGAGAGGTGCAGCGAGTTACTCGCCGTCTCGCTTACTGTTCGTCGTCGTCCACCGCGCGAGACGGCTACGCCGCCTCGCTGGCGGACGATTCCGACTACTCGTCGGAATCGTCCACGTCTTCGAAGTCGGCGTCGACGTACTCGTCGCCGTCGGCGGCGCCCGCGTCCGGGCCGGGGCCCGCACCGCCGGGGCCTGCGCCGCCCATACCGCCCATGCCCGCGCCGCCGGCACCCGCACCGCCGGCGCCCGCTTGAGCCTGCTCTTGGTACATCTGCTTGCCGATCTCCTGGAGTTCCTTCGAGAGCGCTTCCGTCGCGTCTTCGAGTTCCTCCTTCGTGGCGTCCTCGTCTTCGAGGACCGCCTCAACCTCGTCCATCGCGTCCTCGACGTCCGCGACGACGTCCTCGGAGACGTTCTCCTCGTTCTCTTCGAGGAGGGTGTCGGCGCGCTGGATGGCGCTCTCGGCCTCGTTGCGGGCCTCGATGCGCTCGCGTCGATCTTTGTCCTCTTCGGCGTGCTGTTCGGCCTCCTGCTGCATCTGCTCTATCTGCTCGTCGGAGAGGCCCGCACCGCCCTCAATGGTGATGGACTCGGCGTTGCCGGAGCCTTTGTCCTCGGCTTCGACGTTGACGATGCCGTTCTCGTCGATGTTGAAGCCGACCTCTATCTGCGGCGTCCCGGCCGGCGCGGGCGGGATGCCCGTCAGTTGGAACTCGCCGAGCAGTTCGTTCTCCTCGGCGATTTCGCGCTCACCCTGGAAGACGCGGACCTGCACGGACGTCTGGTTGTCCGCGGCCGTGGTGAATATCTTCGACTCCTCGGTCGGGATGGTGGTGTTCTTCTCGATGAGACGCTCGAAGAGGCCGCCCTTCACCTCGATACCGAGGGAAAGCGGCGTCACGTCCAGCAGGACGATGTCGTCCACCTCGCCGCCGAGGACGCCGCCTTGGATGGCCGCGCCGAGGGCGACAGCCTCGTCGGGGTTGACGTTCTTCTTCGGTTCCGACCCGAGCATCTCCTCGACCTTCTCGTGGACCTGCGGCATCCGGGTCGAACCGCCGACGAGGATGACCTCGTCGATGTCCTCTTTCGAGTAGCCCGCGTCTTCGAGTGCCTGCTCCGTCGGGCCGACCGTCCGGTCGATGAGGTCGGCGGTGAGCGACTCGAACTTCGCGCGCGTCAGTTTCTCCTCGAGGTGGACCGGGCCGGAGTCCGTCGCCGTGATGAACGGGAGGTTGATGGTCGTCTCCTTCCGCGAGGAGAGCTCTATCTTCGCCTCCTCCGCGGCGTCCTTCAGGCGCTGGAGGGCCTGTCGGTCCTCGCGGAGGTCGATGCCGTGGTTGTTCTCGAACTCCTCGGCCAACCAGTCGATGATGGCCTCGTCCCAGTCGTCGCCCCCGAGGTCGTTGTCCCCGTTCGTCGCGACGACTTCGTAGACGCCGCCGCCGAGGTCCAAGACGCTCACGTCGAACGTCCCGCCGCCGAGGTCGTACACGAGGACCGTCTGGTCGGAGTCGTCGTCCAGCCCGTACGCCATCGACGCGGCGGTCGGTTCGTTGATGATGCGTTCGACCTCGAATCCGGCGATTTCGCCCGCGTCCTTCGTCGCCTGACGCTGGCGGTCGTTGAAGTACGCCGGAACCGTGATGACGGCCTTCTCCACTTCGTCGCCGAGGTAGTCCTCGGCGTCGCGCTTTATCTTCTGGAGAATCATCGCCGAGATCTGCTCCGGCGTGTAGTCCTCACCGTCGATATCGACGGTGTAGTCGTCCTCACCCATGTGGCGCTTGATAGAGCGGATAGTGCGCTCCGGGTTCTGGATGGCCTGATTCTTCGCCGGTTTCCCCACGAGACGCTCGTCGTCCTCGGTGAATGCGACCACAGAGGGTGTGGTCCGGTCGCCCTCGGAGTTCACGATGATTTCGGGATCGCCGCCCTCCATCACCGCGAACGCACTGTTCGTGGTACCGAGGTCGATACCGAGAATCTTGTTACTCGCCATCTTGTTCGCACATACCGGTCTAAATCGGTTAAAGGTTACTAGACGGTAGCGTCGGCGGTGAGAGTTCGGGTCTCCGCGGTCTTGCGATTTCCGCGCCCGGCGGACGAGCGCGTCCGCCACCGTTTTATGGAACCGCAGACCGCGCCATCCCGCGCCGGCGACGGTCCGACCTATCGGGCCCGTCGGATCGCCTCTGGGCCCGCCTCCAGCGCCGCGAGGACGTCTTCGAGGACGGCCTCCCGGCCGGAGGAGGCGAAGAACTCGTGGCCGCCGTCATACGGGCGGAGGTTCGCCGCGGGCGTCCGGTCGCCGATGGCGCGGACGCTCACCACGCGGTCCGAGAGCGAACAGAACACCGCGTCCCCCTCGTCGAACGGCGGGAGGCGCGACTGCGCGTCCAGAACCGTCCGCAGGAACGCGGGCGAGGCGGCCTCGGGGACGGCCTCCTCGAACTGCGCTTCGGTCACCAAGTCGCCGATGACGGAGGGGTCGCGGTCGAACCGGAGCAGTCGCCTCGCGGTCGGAATCCGAAGGAGGAGGGGGAGGGCGACCGAGGCGACTCCTTCGACGGGTGCCGTCCCCCACCACGGACTCAGGAAGACGTTTCGCACGTCCGCGTCGGCGGCGAGGTGCGCGGCGACGAGTCCGCCGGTGCTGTGACTCAGAACGAGGTCGATGTCGCGTTCGCGCGCGTACGCCCTGACGGGCGCGAGGAGTTGGTCCTCGAAGTCCCACGGGTTCGTCGGGAGCGTCACCGCGTGGACGCGGTAGCCCGCCTCGACGAGGGAGTCCAGGAGCCACGAGACGTGTTCGTGTTCCGGGCGGTTCCCCCACCCGAGGACGACGAGGAGGTCGTCGCCCGCGTCGCCGGAGTTCGTCCGGCGGCCCGCCGAGGTTCCCTCCGCGATATCGCTGCGGACGGAGAACCCGATTCTCGGCACCGCTCGGAAGCGGTTACGAAAGGGAAATCGCACGCGCCGGACGTGTCGTGCGACGCACAAAAGCGTGTGCGAACGGGACGCCGCGCGTCTCGCGTCGTTTCGGGTTCTACTCGTCGCCGTCGCCGGTGCTGACGGTTATCTGCGCCTCGCGGATGACCTTCTCGGCCATCTCGTAGCCGGGTTGGTAGACGTCGGCGACGGTGCCCTCGGGTTGGTCGCTGTCGACGCGCATCATCACCTCGTGGCGCGTCGGGTCCACCTCGGTTCCGGGTTCGGGGTCGATGGTCGTCACGTTCTCCGAATCGAGGATGCGGTCGAACTCTTCGAGCGTCGATTCGACGCCCGGCCGGATGTCGGTGTCCTCGTCCTGTTCGAGCGCGCGGATGAGGTTGTCGCGCACCTTCACGACGCGTTCGACGAAGTCCTCCGTGGCGCGTTCCCGAATCTGCTCCTGTTTCTTCTTCGCGCGTTTCTTGTAGTTCTGGAAGTCCGCCTGCGTGCGCTTCAGGCGCGAAGAGAGGTCCTCGACCCGTTCGTTCGAGGAGTCGAGTTCGGATTCCAGTTCCGAGACGCGGCGTTGGAGCGACTCGACCTCCGCCGCGAGTTCCTCGTCGTAGGCCGCGACGCGGGCCGCGAGGGCGTCGTCGTCGGACTGGGCCTCGTCCGCTCCCCCCTCCGCGGCCGCGTTCTCGTCGTCGTCCGCGGCCGTCGCTCGGGCGTTCGCGGTCGTCGCTTCGGCCGTCCCGTCGCGGGCGTCGGCCGTCTCTTCGGCGGGGTCTGCGTCGGATTCGGCTTCGCGGTCCGGGTCGACGGAGTCCTCACTCATGAGTGGGTGAAGTAGTTGCCTCGGCTTAAGAGTGTAGACTGCGGTCGGGCGGTCGAGGGGACGACCGGCCCCCGAAGCGCCGGGCGAACCGGCGGAAGTCCCGGATTTCGGACGCGTCGCGGCGGCTTACTGGTACATCCCGAGCGGTCGGGCCTGCGTGCTCTCCTCGTCGGCGCTCTGCATGCGCTTCGCCAGTCGCTCCTTCGCGTCGCGGATGTCCTCGGCGTGGTCCACCAAGTCGTCAGACGGTATCTCGACGCCCGTGAGCGGTTCGATTCCGTTCTCGAGGATGACGCGGGCCGCTGCGGGGTCCGGGAACTGGGGGTCCGACTCCACGATCAGACCCACCGCGGTCCGCCCGCGTTCGACCGCGTCGTTGAGCAACGCGCCGGTCGGCCCCGAGACGAGTCCCGCCTCGGCGGGTTCGCCGATGTCCGCGTCCGCGAGCATCTGCGTCCCGTCGCCGACGCCGACGCCGTACAGTTCCGGCACGTCGCCGGCCTGTTCTTTCGGGATGCCGGAGAGGAAGACGGGCAGAATCGCCTCGTCGTCGAACCAGTTCGAGAGGCAGTCGGCGAGTTCGGCCGCCGAGTCCGGCCGGATGGGCACGTCGCTCTGCAGGACGAGGAGGTTCCGCTCCTCGTCGGCGTACAGTCTGACCGGCGACCGGAGGGTCGCGTCGCCCTCTTGGTACACCGCGACTCGCGGCACGCCGTCGCAGTGGACGTTCGCGTAGTGGGTCATCTCGAACTCCTCTACGGCGTGGTCGGCCGCGATCTTCCCGACCAAGCCGACGCCGGGGAGCCCCTCTATCAGCGTCGGTTCCGAGAGCGACACGTCCTCCGCGAGCACGTTGATGTGGGCCATACGTCACGTTCGGCCGTTCAGGTTGTAAAAGCGTGGCCCGCTTTCACGCGTCCCGAAACGTCGGTGCGGGCGCGGTGCCGCGCTCCCGCCGCGGGCGGCGGACGGTATCCGAAACCCACAAGCGGAGTCGTCGGGTAGAGTCGGTCGATGAACCCGCTCAAGCGGTACGCGCCGCTCGTAGACGACGAGGAGGCCTTCTTGGCCGCCTGCGAGCGGCCGCTCCCGTCGGTCGTTCGCGTCAACACCATCGAGACGACGGTGGAACGCGCGCGGGCGGCCCTCGACGCCGAGGGCGTCGCCTACGAACCGACGGACTGGCACCCGGGCATCCTCGAACTCGACGAACGCGGGCCGGGCACGTCGTGGCCGTACTACCACGGGTGGCTCCACGGGCAGGAGGAGGTGTCCTCGCTCCCGGCCATCGCGTTGGACCCCCGACCCGGCGACGTGGTCTGGGACGCCTGCGCCGCGCCCGGGAGCAAGACGACGCAACTGGCCGCCCTGATGGACGACGAGGGCATCCTCGTCGGCAACGACAACAACCTCGGCCGCCTCTCCGCGTTGCGACACAACGCCGAACGACTCGGCGTCTCGAACCTCGTGGTGACGAATCAGGACGCGCGCAACTTCTCCTTGAAGCCGTTCGGCGAGGGGACGGACGACCCGGCGGCGTTCGAGGCGTTCGATAGAGCGTTGGTGGACGCCCCCTGCTCCTGCGAGGGGACGATTCGGAAGAACCCCGACGCCCTCGACAGGTGGACGATGGACCACGTCCACAGCGTCGCGGGCATCCAGAAGGGCATCCTCCGCCGCGCGGTGCAGGCGACGCGCGAGGGCGGCACCGTCGTCTACTCCACCTGCACGTTCGCGCCCGAGGAGAACGAAGCCGTCCTCGACCACGTTCTCGACGAGGAGGACTGCGAACTCGTCGAGTGGGACGCCCCCGACGGGTTTGAGACGGCCCCCGGCGTCGCCGAGTGGGAGGACGAGGAGTACGACCCGAGCGTCGAACTCGCCCACCGCGTCTACCCGCACCACAACGACACGGGCGGGTTCTTCTGCGCGAAACTGGAGGTGACCGCATGAGCGACACCGAGGAGGCGACGGAGGCGGAGGAGCGACCGACGAACGACGGTCAGCGGTTCGACCGCCTGCCCGAGACGTCCGAGGAACGCGTCGTCGCCGGCCGCCCCACCCGCGAGGAAGTCGTCACGTGGTGGCGGGACCGCTACGGAATCCCGCCGGAGACGTGGGACGGCCACACGTTCTGGGAGAAGGGCGCGGGCAAGATTTGGGCGTTCGCCGACGACGTGGTGAGTCCGTCCGACGTAGAGGGACTCGGCCTGCGCATCCTCCGCGCGCGGCAGGAGCACTGGAAGCCGTCCACGAACGCCGTCCAGCGATTCGGCCGCGCGGCGACGGAGAACGTCGTCGAACTCGACGCCGAAGAGGCGGCCCGGTTCGTCGCCGGCGAGGACCAGGAGATAGACTGGGACGGCGACTGGGGCTACCTCATCGCCGCGCACGAACTCGTCGGCGAACGCGAACCCATCGGCGTCGGTCTGTTCCTCCACGGCGAACTCCGCTCGACGGTCCCGAAGGGCCGCCAAGAGGACCTGCCGAACCTCGACTGACTACGGCCGGGGGTCGACGCGCCCCACGGCGACCACCTCGTTCTCGGCGCCGACGAACAGCGAATCGCCCGCCACGACCGGAGCGGTGGTCGCCTCCGCGTCCGCCCGGAAACGAGCGGAGACGTGCGCGCCGCCCTCGCCCGCGTCGGTCTCCACGACGTACAGGCGGCGGTCCGGCCCGGCGTAGAAGACCAGACCGTTCGAGACGGCGGGCGCGTAATCCCGCCCTCGCGCCGACTCCGGACCGGGGGGACGCGAGGCGGAGAACCGCCACACCACCTCGCCCGTCTCGGCGTCCAACCGCCTGAGCGTCCCGCGCGAGTCCGCGACGAACAACCGTCCGCCCCCGTTCGCCGGCGCCGAGTGGACCGAAACCGCGTCCGACGTCCGGGACCACCGCGTCTCGCCGGTCCGAACGTCGTACGCCGTCACCGCGCCGCCGCCGAAGTCGCCGGACTGCGTCCGGTGGCCCGACGAGGTTCCCCCGTCGAAGCCGCCCGTTCCGCTTCCGACGTACGCGTATCGACCGTCCACGACCGGCGCCGCGCGCACCCAGTCGCCGACGGGCGAGTCGCGCCACCGGACTCGCCCGTCTCCGGCCCCGACGCAGGTGACCGTTCCGGCGTCGTCGCCGACGACGACGCTGTTCTCTCCGCCGGACGTTCCGTCTATCTCGGCGACGGCAGGCGGCGCGAGGATGCGTCCCGTCTCCCGCGTCCAGACGACGCTTCCGGCGGTGTCGAGGGCTACGAGAGCGGACTCGCCGTCGGCAGACGCGCAGGCGACGTACAGTCTGCCGTCGCCGACTGTCACCGCGCGAGGCATCGCTGGCAGTCGGTCGCTCCGCCACGTTTCGGAGCCGTCGCGGCCGAACGAACGGACGCGGCGACCGGTCGCCAGAATGTAGACGGCGTCGTCGGTGACGGTGGGCGGCGCGCCGGGCGCGGCGGTGACGCCCTCGACGCGCCAGCGTTCGCTCGCGTCCGAGGCGTCGAGACAGAACAGCGACCGACTCGCGTCGTCGTGAACGAACACGTCGCCGGCGTCCGCGACCGGCGGCGCGGTAATTCGGCTTTCGTCGCCGAGGGAACGCCTCCACGCGAGGCCGGGCGCGTTGCCGGGGCCGACGGCGCCGGGCACGCCCGAGTTCCGCGCGTCGCACCGAGGGGCGCGCCACGGCCCGTCGCGGACGTCGGGCGGCGTCGCGTCGCGTTCGAGCATCGGTCGCGGGGCGTCCCCTACGCCCGGGAGGGCGGCGCACCCGGCGCTACCGACGACGCCGAGGGAACCGAGCGTTCGGAGGACCGACCGGCGGGTGGACACCGTGCGCAGGACGACGAGCGACCGACAAGTACCTTCCCGTCACCCTCCGCGCCCCCGCCGCGCGGAGGCGCGCTACAACTCCTCCACCGCCGTCGTCTCCATCGTGCCGCCGTCGGTGCGTTCGCGCTTCACGCGCACGCGGTGACCCCGTTCGGTCTCGCTCCGCTCTATCGTCTCCACGACCTGCGTTGTGGCGTCGGAGTCGAGGAGGACGAGTCGGTCCTCGTCGGTGACGACGGCGTATCCGCTCTCGACGCAGTGGCCTTCGAGGGCGCACTCCTTCGTGTGCGTGCGAGCGTCCTCCGGCAACCCCTCGCGGGGGTTCTTCCGGACGCAGGCGATGTCGATGACGAACCCTTCGACCGTCTCTGTATCTGATGACATGTATCGAAATAAGTAGGTACTCGGGGGCGGTTCCTCGTCGCGTCGAAGTCGCTCCGATTACGCCGACGCCATGTTCCGGCACGTCTCGGCGCACTCACGCAGAACTTCCGCGCAGAGCTGACAGTGATCGGCGTCGTGTTGCTCACACTCCGAAGCGCACTCCTCGCAGGCCCCGGCGCAGACCTGGGCGAGTTCGCTACTATAGTTGGAGTTTCGCGCCATGAAGCGCGCGTGGAGCGTCGTGAGGTCGGCCACGTCCCGGCAGAGGCGGAGACACTTCTCCATCCCCTCACCTTCGCCGGCGCAGGCGTCGGCGCACCACTCGCACGCCTCGGCCGCCTCGAAGCAGTTCTCCAGGCACTCGCGTTGCTCGTCGTTCAGATGCTCGATTTCGGATGCGGTGTCTGCTAGGGACATTTCACTACCCGTTTCGCCCGAGCACCGCATCCTTCTTTTGGCTGACAGTTCTGAATGAGACGATTACTTGAACGAGTCCGCTTCTCGGTCCTCTCCTGACTGTTTGGCACAGGGGACTGACACGTGGGGCGCGGCGGTGAGAGAGGGTGAAGCGGGGCGCTCACGGAGTCTCGACGACCACGTCGAACGACGCGGTTATCAGTTCTCCGCGCGGTTTCGCT
This sequence comes from Halopelagius fulvigenes, assembly GCF_042662625.1. GTDB lineage: Archaea > Halobacteriota > Halobacteria > Halobacteriales > Haloferacaceae > Halopelagius > Halopelagius fulvigenes. Next base: position 136,285 of record NZ_JBHSXH010000015.1, on the reverse strand, counting down.
TGGAGGAACAGTCGGTATCGCCCCGCGGTGGGGAAGCGCACGGCGAACCGGACGAGTCCGTCCTCGGGGTCCGTCTCCTCGGGGTGGACGTGGAGGTACGCAAGGTCGCCGTCCCTGAGAGCGACGAGGTGGCCGAGCGCTCCGAGGTACGGGTCGAGTCGCGCGGCGCTTCCGTCCGTCCGCACCTCGAATTCGAGCGTGACGTTCTCGTTCGGTGCGACGTCCCCCGGGGTCATCGTCAGGTCGTACCCGTCGACCGTCACCTCGCGCGTCGGTTCGGGCGGCGCGTCGTAGTCGGCGGCCCCGGAGACGAGAAGGTCCGCGCCGAGCGTCGTCGGCCGCCCGCCCACGAGGACGTCGACGAACCCCCGATAGACGCCCGGGTCGGGAAGGGAGAACTCGACCGACCACGTCCCGTCCGCTCTCAGTTCCGGATGGAGGTGCTGGAAGCGCGTCAGGTCCCGGCGGACGAGGACGAGGTGCGCGAGTCTGTCGTGTGTCTCCTCGAACTCGGTGACCGCGTCCCCGTCTTCGTCGCGTATCCGATACGTCCACTCTCGGCGAACGCCCGCGTCGAGTCGAGTTTCGGACGCGTCGAACCGAAGTCCGTTCGCGGCGACGGTTAGACCGCCGGGAAGCGCGTGACTCCCTGCGTCGGCGTGTCCCGCGGGACGGCCGTGTCCGTGCGCCGTCGATTCGGACGAACTGGTGTTGTGATGGTTGTTATCCATACCCACAATACGCGCGCCTCCGGCTACTCTCTTACTCCACGGTGCGTTAAGGACGTATGTCGTCGCGGGAGAACGGTCTCACCCTGCGGTCGGTGCTGGGTCCGTCCGGTCGGATTCGGCTCTCTGCCCCGTTCGGCGTCGAGTGGGTGCCACCGAGGGGCGGATGCCCCGTCAGTCCGCGGGGCGGGGAGCGCTGGAGTCCGGGACGCCGGGGAGGGAGGGGAGGTCCAAGTCCACCCGGCGGAGGAACTGGGCGTTTATCGCGACGATGACCGTGCTGAGGGACATCAAGAGCGCTCCCACCGCGGGCGAGAGGACGATGCCGACCGGGGCGAGGACGCCCGCCGCGAGCGGAATCGCGAACACGTTGTAGCCCGCGGCCCAGACGAGGTTCTCCCGCATCTTCCGGTAGCTCGCCCCGCTGAGTTTGACGAACCGGACCACGTCGAGCGGGTTGTTCCGCACGAGGACGATGTCCGCCGACTGGACCGCGACGTCGGTTCCGCTCCCGATGGCGATGCCGACGTCCGCGCGGGTGAGCGCGGGCGCGTCGTTGACGCCGTCGCCGACCATCGCGACGAGATTCCCCTCCGATTGGAGCTCCTGCACCTTCTCGTCTTTGTCCTCGGGAAGCACCTCGGCGAAGACGGTGTCGATACCGAGTTCGTCCGCGACGGCGCGGGCGACGTCCTCGGAGTCGCCGGTGAGCATCGCCACCTCGATACCGAGTTCGTGAAGCGCCTCCACGACCCTGTAGCTCTCCTCGCGCACGACGTCCGCGAGTGCGAAGGCGGCGACCGGTTCGGGAGTTCCGCTACGCTCGCCCTCGCGCATCAGGTAGACGACCGTCCGCGCGTTCTCGCCCGCCCTGTCGGCGAACGCGGCGAGCTCCGGCGGCACGTCGCTGTCGAGGTGCGAGAGGAGGTTCGGACCGCCGACGTACGCCGCCTCCCCGTCGACCGTCGCCCGGACGCCGCGGCCCTTCAGCGCCTCGAACTCCGCGGCGCGCCGCGGTTCGACGCCGCGTTCGGCCGCCGCCTCGCGGATGGCCTCGGCTATCATGTGCTCGGAGTCGCCCTCGACGGCCGCGGCGAGCGCGAACGCCTCGTCCTCGCTCAGGTCGCCCACCGTCGCGGCGTCCACGACGCCCTGTTCGCCCTCGGTGAGCGTCCCCGTCTTGTCGAATATCACCGTGTCGAGTTCGCGCGCCCGTTCCATGGCGATTCGGTCGCGGACGAGTATCCCGTTTCGCGCCGCGAGCGACGTGTTGATGGCGACGACCAGCGGGATGGCGAGTCCGAGCGCGTGCGGGCAGGCGATGACGAGGACGGTGACCGCGCGTTCGATGACGGGCGCGCCGAACGAGGTGGCGACGGTCCACGCGACGGCGGTGACGGCGGCGGACGCCACCGCGACGTAGAACAGCCACCCCGCCGCGCGGTCCGCGAGCATCTGCGTCTTCGATTTGCTCCGTTGGGCCTCCTCGACCATGCGCACGATTCCGGCGAGGGCCGTCTCGTCGCCGGTGGCGGTGATTCGGACGCGGAGGCTCCCGTCGCCGTTTATCGTCCCGCCGATGACCTCGTCGCCGGGCTCTTTCGACACCGGCCGCGACTCGCCCGTGATCATCGCCTCGTTCACCTCGGAGTCGCCCGACTCGACCACGCCGTCGGCAGGCACGTTCGCGCCGGGGCGGACGAGGACCAGATCGCCCGCCGAGAGGTCGCTCACGCGGACTTCCTCGGTATTACCGCCCTCGGTGATTCGCTCCGCGGTGTCGGGGATCAGTTTGGCGAGTTCGTCGAGGGCGCTCGACGCCCGGCGGACGCTCCGCATCTCTATCCAGTGGCCGAGGAGCATGATGTCGATGAGCGTCACGAGTTCCCAGAAGAACGCCGACGTGGTCGGGTAGACGACGCCCGCAAGACTGTAGACGAACGCGACGGAGATGGCCATCGAGATGAGCGTCATCATGCCCGGCGAACGGTCCCGGAGTTCGGGGACGGCCATCCGCAGGAACGGGACGCCGCCGTACGCGAAGACGACGACGGCGAACACCGGGTTTATCCACTCGCTCCCCGGGAAGGCGGGGACCGAGAATCCGAGCCACCGCTGCAGCGCCTCGCTGTAGAGCAACACCGGAATCGAGAGCGCGAGGCAGACGAAGAAGCGGCGGCGGAACATCTGCTCGTGGCCCTCGTGCATGCCGCCGTGGTCGCCGTGCCCGCCGCCCTCGTGTCCGCCGCCGTGCCCGCCTCCGCGGCCGTGTCCTCCCCCGCCGTGACCGCTCGGGTGTTCGACCTTCGCCGCGGCGTCGTCGGCGTCCGCCTCGGCTTCGTCCTCGATGAGCGACTGCTCTACCCGAGGGTCCTCTCGGTCGTCGGTTCGCTCACGTTCGTCGGAGTGGTGATGGTCGTCCATGCCTCATTCACTTCGAGGTACGTCCGCGGCACTGATGGGCGTTCTGAGCGATTTACGGACTGTCGAGATAGGTGACCATCGGCGGCGCGTCAGCGGGTCCGGCCGCATCGGCCGCAACGCTTGGGAAGCGCGGCCGCCTTACTGCCGGAGGAGATGACGGAGTTCCTCGGCGAACTCGTCCTCGCGGGGTCGCCACTCCCGCCGGAGGTGGTGGAGTTCGCGAAACAGATCGAACACGCGCTCGCACCGGTGCGGAGCGTCGTCACGCCCGTTCTGTCGAGTTGGTGGACGCTCGGCGCGTGGGCGACGCTCAACGTCGTCTCCCTCGGCGTCCTCTAGCGGGACATCCGGGCGCGGAACCGGAACCTGCCGTCGCTGATGAAACTGGTCTGGACGCTCGTGGTGGCGTACTCCGGACCGGTCGGACTGGCCGTCTACTGGTACTCCGGACGGACGCAACTCGACGACGACTCCCTCTGAAAGAAGGGCTTTCGCTCCACCTCGCACTGTTACTCGGGGTGCGGACTGGGCGAAGTCGTCGGCATCACGGCGGCGACCATCATCCTCGGGTTCTCGACGCTGTGGGTGACCGTCGTCATGTTCGCATTGGCGTACGCGTTCGGCTACGCCCTGACGGTCGGTCCCCTGATGCAGGAGGGCGTGTCGCTCCCGACGGCGGCGAGGGACGCCTTCTACAGCGAGACGCCCAGCATCACCGTCATGGAGGTGACGGCCATCGGGACGGACCTGCTGTTGGCCGGCGGCGCGCGGTGGACCGAACCGCTGTTTTGGACCGCGCTGTTCTTCTCTCTGACCGTCGGGTTCGCCGCCGCCTACCCGGTCAACGCCCTCCTCATCGGATTCGGCGTCAAGGAGGGGATGGGCAGTCCCGCGGAGATGGACGGACGCGCGGGCGGAGGGCGGACGAAAGGCGGCGAGGCCGGCAGCGACTGAGTCCGTCTCACTCCTTCTCGCGGAGCGTTCCGCCGCCGAGTCCCTCCCACTCGACGCGGTAGCCGAGTCGGGAGAGGGCCGCCGACGCGTCCGCGAGGCCCCGTTCTTCGAGGACCGCCTCGGCGTCCGACAGCGACATCCCGGCCGCGAGTTCGTCCCGGAGCGAATCGAGGACGGCGGGGCGGACGAGCGTTCGGCCCACGAGTTCGTGGTCGGGGAAGGCGACGCCTTCGAGGGCGTCCTCGCTCACGCCGCGTTCGGCGGCGAGGTCCGAGAGCGACACCGCGTCCGCCTCGGGGACGAGTTCCGGGGGCAGATGTTCGGCCGCCTCGGCGACGAGTTCGGACTCGTACTCCCGGAGGACGTCCACCATGTCCTTGACGCGGACGGACCCGGAGTAGGTGACGGCGCGGTGGTCGAGTGCGGCCACGTCCTCGCTCACCGCGAGGGACTCGTCCACGGCGACGACCAACTCCACGTCGTCGGCCACCGTCGCGAACTGGTCGAGTTTCTTCTCGACGTACTCGGGCGTCCAGAAGCCCATCACCTCGAAGAAGACGCGGAAGTCGGCGTGGTGGTAGTCGAACGCGAAGTCCGGAATCATTGCCCGCGCGCCCGCGGCGAGGGCCTCGGGTTCGCGGACGAGCGACCAATCGAGGTCCAACCCCTCGAACCGGGCGGCGAAGTCCGCCTCGACGCCGCTGTCGTACGTCGGTTCGGCCACGGGTTCGACGTTCGGGACGGAGACGTCCGCCCCCGAGAGGCGGAGTTCTCGCTCCGTCCCCCGGTCGTCGATAGTCGCCGTCAGCGTCCACTCCGACGCCGCCGCGACGCTTCTGAGGAGGCGGGCGAAGGCGGTGCCGTAGCGCCGCGTCCGGCGGAAGAGGGCGTCCGGGCCGGTGACGACCACCTCCCTCTCGCCGTCGGTCCGCCGAATCTCGTACATGAGTCCGAGTCGCTTCACCGCCGAGACGAGGTTCCGCGGGTCGGAACTGCGGATTCGGACCTCCGTGGCGTCGAACAGCGCGGTTTGCGCGAGCGAGAGGTTGTACTGTTCGAGGAGTTCGTCCGGCCCCCACCGCGAGTCGAACGACGCGAGCACCTCGTTCACCTCGCGGTCGGCGTACAGCGACGATTCGACCGCCGACCGGTCGGCGGCGAGGCGGTCGGCGGCGCGTTCGAGTGCCGCCTCGCGTTCCGCTTCCGTGACGACGCCGACGGCCTCCGCCTCCTCGAACGCCGCCCGTCGGACGCGCTCCGGCGGCAGTTCCGCGTGCGTCTCGAACGTCGCCTCGCGGTCGGCCAACGCCGCGAACCCGCGGACGAGTTTGAAGTCGTCGGCGTCGTCCTCCAACTCCGAGAGGGCCCCGTCGAGGCGGTGGCGCGGTTCGCCGACGTGTCCCCGAAACGCGCCGATGACGCGGGCTGCGAGCGGTCTGGCCTCCCGACCGACGAACTGTGGGTGGTACCCGCCGCCGGCCCGGGAGACGCGGAGGAGGTCTTTGGTCAGCACGGACGCCGATTCGTCCCGGGCGGACAAAAGTCGCGCGTCCCGGTACTCCGTGAAAACGGTCAGGTCACTTCGCCACAAATTAATATCGCCTGACAGTGTGCCGTAAATTACTCCCGTGCGACGGGCCAACTATCGGTTGCATGGTTAACAATCCCGGAGACGACGACAGACGGCGAGAGGAGGGTACGTTCACGAAGGAGTCCGAGGAGGTGACCCGCGACGAGGACGGAGTGCACACCGAACAGCGGTACACCAAAGACACGTCCGGCACCGACCTCGACGACGATTACGACGACACGCGGGCCGAACGGTACGACGAGAACCGAACGGACACCCACGCCGGCGACGACGACACCCACCCCGGTCTGTTGTGGTTCTCCGTCGCCGGCGCGATAATCATGGGAACGCTGTGGCTCATCGACATCACCGGCCTGTTCGGTCTCGATTGGGCCGTCATGAGTCGGACGATGACGCTGGCCATCGCGATCCTCGCGGCCATCGGAGCGTTGCTGTTCTGGTACGACGGCCGGAAGTCGAAGAACAGGACGACTGCGTAAGGCCGAATCGTCGTCGCCGGAATGAACTTTTTTCGCCGTATCGCCGAGATATCCGTCGGAAAGACTCATAGCCGAGTCTATCCACGGGCGAGTATGGAGTCGCGGCCCCCGACGCGCCGGAACGTGCTGCAGGTACTGGCGGTCGGCCTCTCGGCGGGGTGTCTCGGGTCGGCACCCGGCGCCACCGGGCCCCGCCGTCCGCCGACCGCACCGGAGGGGCAACCGCGAACGACGCCGACTCGACCCGACCTGTACGTGAAGACGTTCGACTTCGGCGCGAACGACGACGGGACGCTACGGGTGTTCGGCGAAGTCGGCAACCGCGGGACCGCGGAGCGAATCGCCCGCGTCCGCGTCAGGGTGACGGTGGACGGCGAGACGAGGACGCGCGAGACGAACGTGACCGTCCCGCCGGAGAGTTCGGCGTCGTTCGAGGTTGACTTCGAGGTGACGGAGTCGGAGTTCCTCGACGGCGGCGGAATCGACGTCAGCGTGGTCTGAACGTCGGTCTTCGGTTCGTGCCGCGGCGAGAGCCCCAAGCGTTATGTCATCTGTGAAATAGTTATCCACGACCCATGACCCAGGAGTTAGGCCCCCTCGCTCGCCGACTGGCGCTGCCCTACTACGAAGACGCCCTCCCGGGACACGATAGTTTTCACGCAAATCGGGTCTGCAACCTGTCCGCTCGGCTGGCGGACGAGTGGGAGCGACCCGTCGATAGAGAGGTTCTCGCCGCGGCGGCGTGGTTACACGACATCGGCCGCCCGTTAGAGCGGACGGGGGAGATAGACGACCACGGCCAGTGGGGCGCGGCGGAGGCGCGGACGCTCCTCGAAGCCGAGGGGGTGGCGACCGACCGGATAGACGCCGTCCAACACTGCATCCGAGCGCACAGCATCCGGGCCAGTTCCCCGAAACCGGAGACGGCCGAGGCGAAACTGCTGTTCGACGCGGACAAGTTGGAAGCGATCGGAGCGGTCGGAATCGTCCGGATGGCCTGTATCGTCGGCGAACGGTCGGGCGAGGCGGGCCAGAAGTACGGGATAATCGGCGACGCGTCGGCCCCCGGAGCGGTCGAGACAGACCTTCCGGACATCTCCTTCCTTCGAGAGTGGTCCGAGGAGCGTCTGAACGCGTTGTACACGCCGCCCGGGCGTCGCCACGGAAAGTCTCGGTGGGACTTCATGACCGAGTTCTTCGCACAGCTCGACAAGGAGACGGCGGTCTGACGCCGCGTTCGGGGTTCGTCGGTTCGTAAGTCGAGGTCCCTCTCCCCACGCTCGGGGGAGGGTAGGCCTCACCGTCTCCGGTCCGCCACCCGTTCTTCGGCGGTTTCGACGCTGACGAGTTCGTACAGCGTGGCGCTTCCGCCGTCTCGCTTCGGGCGGAGGATGCGCCCGAGTCGCTGGGTGAACTCGCGTTCCGACCCGCTTCCGGCGAGGAGTACCGCGACGTTGGCGTCGGGCACGTCAACGCCCTCGTCTAGGACATTCGCGGTGACGACCCGCGAGTACGTCCCCTCTCGGAACCGGTCGAGAATCTCCCGGCGTTCGGTCGCCCCGGTTTCGCTCGTCACCGCCGGGAGGAGAAACCGCTCCGAGAGGCGGTAGACGAGGTCCGTGTGGGCGGTGAAGACGATGACCCTGTCCTCGCGGTGGCGGTCGAGGACGGACGCCAGTTTCGCCACCTTCGCGTCGGAGTTCATCATGATGCGCCGGGCGCGTTGCTTCGCCAGCAAGGCCTCCCGCGCCCGCGGGTCGGAGCCGGACCGCATCACGAGTTTCCGGTAGTCGGACCCGCTGTTCAGCGAGAGGTTCGAGCGCTTGAGGTAGTCCACGAACGTCCCCTGCGCCTCCTCGTACGCCTCGCGTTCCTCGGGCGTGAGTTCGACTTCGACGCGGCGCACCTCGTACTCCGCGAGGTGGTCGCCCGCCAACTCGTCCACGGAGAGTTCGTGAACCTTCGGACCGACGAGTTCCTCGACCACCTCGTGCGCGCCGTCGGGCCGTTCGAACGTCGCGGTCAGGCCGAGGCGCGCGGGCGCGGCGAGCAACCGCCCCACGTCCCTGTACCCCTCGCCGCCGAGGTGGTGCACCTCGTCGAAGACGACGAACCCGAAGTCGCCGCCGACATCCTCCGCGCGGAGGTACGCCGAGTCGTACGTCGAGACGGTTATCGCCTCCCGCACCTGTTCGCCGCCGCCGAACTGCCCGACCGGAACGTCGAACTCCGTCTCCAACTCGCGTCGCCACTGTTCGAGGAGGTCCACCGTCGGGACGACGACCAGCGTGGGAACCCCGAGGGCGGCCATCGCGGCGACGGCGATGACCGTCTTTCCGCTTCCGGTGGGGAGTTCGAGGACGCCCCTGTCGCCGTTCGCCCGCCACGCGTCGAGGGCCTCCCGTTGGTAGTCGCGCAGGTCGTACGAGTGCGTCAGATCGAGGCGTTCGGCGGGGAGGACGCGGTCCTCGTATTCGACGCCGCGTTCGTCGAGGGCGTCGCAGACCGCCGGGTAGCGGTGGGCGGGCGCGCGGGCGACGAGACTCCTGTCGTCCGTCTCGACGCCCGGCAGGTCGGCCGCCGAGAGGCCGGACTCCGAGAGGCCGTCGAGGCGGACGGTTCCGTCCTCGAACGTCAGCGTGAGCACGGTCGTAGGTGGGTCGGCATCACCTATAAACCGACGGACGCGCGTCGGACGGGAAGTCCCGGCGGCGCGAACGCTCCGCGTCGGGGCGTTTTTCACGCCGCGCGGGAACCATCGCCTATGAGCGACGACGACCTCGACGAGGCGGTCGCGAAGTTCCTGAAGGGTGCGGAGAAGGCGTACGGCGAGTACGAGAAGGGGTACGTGGACGCCGACGCCACGTTGGACGTGTTGGAGACGCACCTCGAAGAACTCCGCGAGGCGCACGAGTCGGCGTAGGCGGACCGCGGGCGAGGGGCGGCGGGCGCAGTTCCGACGACTACTCGCCGATGAGACCGCGAACCACCGAGACGTACTCCCCGAACGCCGGATTCGCCCGATCTCTCGGTCGGTCGAGGTCCACCTCGACGATATCCCTCACCCGACCGGGGTTCGCGGCCATGACGACCACGCGGTCCGCGAGGGTGACCGACTCCTCCACGTCGTGGGTGACGAAGAGCACTGTTTTCTCCGTCTCAGCCCAGATGCGGAGGAGTTCGTCGTGGAGCATGTCGCGCGTCTGCGCGTCGACGCTCCCGAACGGTTCGTCCATGAGGAGGATGTCGGGGTCGACGGCGAGGGCGCGGGCGATGCCGACGCGTTGTTTCATCCCGCCGGAGAGTTCCTTCGGGTAGGCGTCGGCGAACTCCTCCAACCCGACGAGTTCGAGCATCTCCGAGATGCGGCGTCGGCGTTCGCCCGCCGGGACGCCCTGCTCTTCGAGGCCGAACGCGACGTTCCCGCGGACGGTCCGCCACGGGAACAGGCCGTACTCTTGGAACACCATGCCGCGGTCGGTTCCGGGGCCTTCGACGACGGACCCGCCGAGGCGAACCTCGCCCTCGGTCGGCGTTTCCAGACCCGCGATGGTCCGAAACAGCGTAGTCTTTCCGCACCCCGAAGGGCCGACGATGCAGACGAACTCGCCGTCCTCGACGGCGAAGTTCACGTCCGAGAGCGCCCGCACCGTCTGTCGTTCGGACTCGTACGTCTTGCCGACGCCGTCGACGACGACTTTCGCTACGCCCGCCATTCGAGGACCCTCCGTTCGACGCGGCGGAACAAGCCGTCGCTCGCGAGGAAGACGAGGCTGATGACCACCATGTACGCCACGCTCACGTCCGTCGCGAGGTTCTGCGCGGCGTTGATTATCTGGAACCCGACGCCGGGCGCGCCGAACAGTTCGGCGGCGACGACTATCATCCAACACTGTCCGATACTCGTCCGCAGGCCGGTCATGATGGACGGACTCGCCGCGGGGACGATGACCTTGCGAATCATCGTCACGTCGTCGTCCACGCCGAGACTCGCGGCAACCTCCTTCAGGTGCGACGAGACGCCTTCGACGCCCGCGTAGGCGTTGTAGAAGTTTATCCAGAACGCGCCGATGCCGACGATGAACGCCGCGCCGCCGTGACCGATGCCGATCCACACGATGGCGAACACGATCCACGCCAGCGGCGGAATCGGTCGCAGGAAGCGCGTCACGGGGGTCAGTGCAGCGTCGAGCGACTCGTTCCACCCCATCGCGACGCCGAGGGCGATACCGAGGACGCTCCCGACGACGAGGCCGGGGACGTAGTGCATGAGACTCTGGAGGAGGTTCGCGAGCAGTCTCGTCGCCGGAACCTCGACACCCGTGAAGGGGACGACGAAGGTAGTCGGTGCGACCAGTTCGACGACGAACGCCATCGCCACCGCGACCGGGGAGGGGAGCAGGTACGTTCGGCCGACGGCCATCGCCGCCCCCTGCCACGCCAGCAGAAACGCCGCCGTGCCGACGAATCCGAGAGCGAGGCTCCGGAAGTCGACGTCCCGTATCGCGGACTCCGACGGCGAGGCCGCCTCGGACTCGGTGTTTGTCTCGACGCTCATGGTCGTCTCAGAGGTTGTCGTAGACGCCGAAGTCGAACATCGCGTCGTTCGAGAGCGGTTCGCTTATCTTGCCCGCGTCGGCGGCGTACCGGGAGAATATCTTCGCGCCGTCGGTTATCTTGTGGGGGTCGGTGATGAAGTCGGAGGCGCGCGCATCCATCGCCTTCCGGGCCGTCTCGACGGGGAGCGACGACTCGCCGATGACCGCGCTGGCGTCCGCCGCCGCAGCGTCGGGGTTCGACTTCGTGAAGTCCGTCGCACGCTGGTGCTGTTCGACGAACGCCTTCGCCACCTCGCGGTTCTCCTTCCGGAGTCGGTCGTGCATCAGCGTCACCGCGGCGGGTTGGCCGGGCATGAAGTCGCCCGCCCACGCTATCGACTGGTACGGCGCGTCCTTCACCTCGATGACCGTCGGGACGGGTTCCATGATGGACGTTCCGTCTATCTTCCCCGCGAGGAGGGACTGTCGGACCGGCCCCGCGCCACCGAGCGGCGTTATCTCCACGTCGCGTCCGGGTTCGACGCCCACCTCCTCTGTCAGCCAGTAGCGGAGCAGGATGTCCGGGACGGACCCCGGCGGGAAGGTTCCGAACTGGAACTTCCGGCCCTCGCGTTCCTCGAACTTCGCGAACGCGTCGTTCCCGTGTTTCTCCCAGAGGGCGGCGAAGTCGTCGTGGGCCAGAATCTCCATCGCGTTCTGGATGTTCGCGGCGGTTATCTTCGAGGGGATACCCTTGTCCATCACTATCATCGCGGGGACGACGCCGAACATCATCACGTCGAAGTCACCCTTCGCCGACGCCTGCACGATGCTCGGCCCGTCGGAGAACTTCTCGCTCGACACCCCGACGTCGAGTTCCGAGAAGTAGTCCTCCTCCTGCATGATGAAGTACTGCATGTCGGGGTAGATTGGCATGTAGGCGACGCGAATCTCGTCGAGGCCGCCCCCACCGCCCCCGCCGCCCCCGCCGAGGCACCCGGAGACGCTCGTGAGACCCGCGGCGGAGGCCGCCCCCGTCGCTTGTACGAATCGCCTGCGCGTCAGTCTGTTCGACTCGGAGCCCGGAGAAGCCGTCATGCAAGCGTTACGGTCCCCACGGGTATCTGGGGCGCGCACACGGTAGATACTGCTCGCAGGCCCGACGCGGTGAAACCACCGCTAGCGGCGTCGGACGTATGCCTGCACCCGGTGAGTACCGTTTTCGACGGATGCGTATCGTCGCAGTTTGCAGAAACTTTTGCCGGAATATGTCGAATCGTCACGGAGTAGGGTCCGTGAGCGTGTGAGGGAAGAACTATCCCGGCGGACCACGGCCAGAGGAGTATGACGGAGTTCTCCGAACGAGTGGAGGCGGTTTCGATAAGCGGCATCCGCGAGGTGTTCGAGGCGGCCGGCGACGGCGCCATCAACCTCGGACTCGGACAACCGGACTTCTCCGCGCCCGCGCACGCCAGAGAGGCGGCGGTGGAGGCGATACGCGACGGCCGCGCGGACGGGTACACCGGGAACAAGGGGATGCGCCCCCTCCGGGAGGCCATCGCCGCGAAGCACGAACGCGACCAGGGCATCGACGTCTCGCCCGACGATATCATCGCCACGGCCGGCGGGAGCGAAGCCCTCCACATCGCGTTGGAGGCGCACGTGGACCCCGGCGAGGAGGTCGTCTTCCCCGACCCCGGATTCGTCTCCTACGACGCGTTGACGAAACTCGCGGGCGGCGAACCCACGCCGGTCCCCCTCCGCGACGACCTGACCCTCGACCCCGAGGCGGTCGAAGCGGCCATCACCGAGGACACGGCGGCGTTCATCGTCAACAGTCCCGGCAACCCGACTGGCGCGGTGTCGCCGCCGGAGGATATCCGGGAGTTCGCCCGCATCGCCGACGAACACGACGTGCTCTGTCTCTCCGACGAGGTGTACGAGTACACCGTCTTCGACGGCGAGTTCCGGTCGCCCGCGGAGTTCGCCGAGACGGACAACGTCGTCGTCGTCAACTCCGCTTCGAAGCTCTACTCGATGACCGGGTGGCGACTCGGGTGGGTCCACGCCTCCCCCCGCCGAATCGAACGCATGCTCCGCGTCCACCAGTACATCCAAGCGTGCGCGTCCGCCCCGGCGCAGTTCGCCGCCGAAGCGGCGTTGACGGGGCCGCAGGACCAAGTTTCGGAGATGACCGAGTCGTTCCGCCGCCGCCGCGACATCGTCGTCTCTGGACTCGAAGACATCGGCCTCGACGTGCCGACGCCCGGCGGCGCGTTCTACTGCATGCCGGAAGTGCCCGAGGGGTTCGTAGACGAGTGTCTCGAACGCGGCGTCATCGTCGTCCCGGGCGACGCCTTCGGCGAACACGGCGAGGGGTACGCGCGCCTCTCCTACGCGACGGACGAGGAGTCGCTTCGGGAGGCGCTAGACGTCATGGCCGAGGCGTACGACGCGGTGGCGTAGGCCACAAGGTATAATCCATTCTTCGGGGATTCGTTGGCATAATGTCGAATTTCGTCACATTATATAGTGCATTTTTTAACCCACGAGTCGTGAACGACGCGGTGGTATGCCAGCAGAGAACTACGGCATCATCAGTCTGCTCCCGGCGCTCTTCGCCATCGTACTGACGCTGGCGAGCAGACAGGTGCTGCTCTCGTTGTTCGCGGGAATCTGGATAGGCGCGACGATACTCGTCGGATGGAACCCCATCGCGGGGGCGGCGCACGCCCTCCAACTGGTCATCGACAACATCACCCCGGCGTTCAACATCAAGCTGCTCTTGTTCACGTTCCTCTCGGGGGCGATGCTCGGGATGATATTCCTCTCGGGCGGGATGAACGCCCTCGCGGGGCGCATCATCTCCCGGATCAAGACGCGTCGGCAGGCCGAAATCGGCACGAGCGTCCTCGGGATGCTCATCTTCGTGGACTCGTACGCGAGTACGATGATAACGGGGTCGGTGATGCGACCCATCACCGACCAGTTCGACATCAGCCGCGAGAAACTCGCCTACCTGCTCGATTCGACCACCTCGCCGGTCGTCAGCATCGCCGTCGTCTCGACGTGGGTCGGTTTCGAGGTGGGGCTCATCTCCCAGCAGTTCAACGAACTCGGTATCCAGATGAGTCCGTTCGTCGTGTTCCTCCAGAGCATCCCCTACCGGTTCTACAGCCTCCTCGCCATCGCACTCGTGTTCGTCGTCGTCTTCACCGGGTGGGACTTCGGCCCGATGAAGCGCGCCGAGACGCGCGCGAAGGAGACGGGGAAAGTCCTGCGCGACGACGCCGACCCCCTCCTCGAAACGCGCGAGGAGGACATCGTCACGCCCGACCACGTGGACGCTCGCTGGTGGTACTTCGCCGCGCCCATCGTCGCCCTCGTCGCGGTGACCGGGTTCGGCCTCCTCTACTCCGGCGGGTGGCCCGGACGCACGCCCGTCAACGCCCTGAAGAACGCCGCCACCGCCGACGCCATCCTTTGGGGCGTCTTCTCGGCCTGCGGTCTGCTCTTGGCCATCCTCGTCGGCCACGCGCGGGTCGCACTCGACGACGTGAGCGACTCCATCTTCGAGGGGTTCAAGATGGTGATGTTCCCCGTCGCCGTCCTCTCTCTGGCGTGGACCATCGGGGCCGTCAGCGAGGCGCTCGGTGTCGGTCCCTACGTCGTCTCCGTCGCACAGGGCATCATCACGGCGAACATCCTGCCGGCCGTCGTGTTCGTCACCGCGGCCATCATCTCGTTCAGCATCGGCACCTCGTGGGGGACGATGGGGATCATGTTCCCCGTCGCGGTGCCGTTGGCGTTCAACCTCGGCGCGCCCCTCTCGAGTGCGATCGGCGCGATTCTCACCGGATCGCTGTTCGGCGACCACTGTTCGCCCATCAGCGACACCACGGTGCTGTCGTCGATGTTCGCCGGGGCGGACCACGTGGACCACGTGAACACGCAGATTCCGTACGCCCTCGTCGCCGGCGGGACGGCGACGCTTCTCTTCCTCGCCAGCGGGTACGGCGTCTCGCCGCTTCCGTTGCTCGCCGCGGGCGTCGTCGTCGTCGTCGTCGCGGCGTACACGTTCTCGGAACGGACCGGGTTCGCCCTCCCGCGGGTGTTCTCCTCGGACGCCGACTGACCGGACCCGACCGCCGGTCGAACGTCGCCCTTTTCCGGCAGTTCGCGCCCGATTCGGCGGATCCCGTTTTCGACTCACCTCGCTTCGCGAATCGCCGCTGCACTCACCGCCTGCGACCGGTCCTAACTGGTTAGGCCGAGGGTTCAGGGGAAGAGAGCCGTACATGAAGATGACGGCGGAGGACCCCCCGTCGTCCGAAGTCCCCCCTAACCCCCTATGATGGACCACCAATCCCCCTTTCAGGCCCTGTCCGACCGGAACAGACGGATCACGTTCTCCTGTCTCGAGGACAGCGACTCCCCCGTGTCTCTCGAGACGTTGGCCGCCGAAGTCGTCGCCGAACGCGAGGGGATCTGCCCCTCGGAGGTCGGCGACGACGAACGTCGCACCGCCGCGGTGAAGCTGTACCACGTCCATCTCCCGAAACTCGACGAGGCGGGACTCGTCTCCTTCGACCCCGAGGAGCGAACCGTCTCCCGGACGACCGGCGGCGTCGCGGAGCAGACAGTCCAGATCCTCCAAGAGTCGACCCTTTCATAACGACTGAACTCTAAGGCTCTCCTACCCGGGCTCGGCAGGACTTGCCATGGACACGCCCGTCCTCCTGCCCGGGGTCCCTACTTCGGCGAGTAACGACGCCTTCGCGCGCCGCGCGCGAGGTTACGACGCCGTACTCACGATTTTGACGACGTCGCCCTCGTCGAGTTCGTAGTCCTCGGCGATGCGGCGGTTCGACCGCGCGTTCACGGCGTGGAGGTACCCCTCGCCGATGTCGGAGTGGACGGCGTACGCGAGGTCCTTCGGCGTCGACCCCCGCGGGAGGAGAAACGCGTCCGGGAGCATCTCGCCCGTCCCGTCGGTCCACTTCGTCTCGTTTTGGACGGGGTAGGCGGTCAGCACGTCGAGGACGTCGTAGACGGCGCGGTTTATCGACTGCTGGACGCCCGTGCCGCCGTACTCGGCCATCACCTCGCGTATCTTCTCTAACCCCTCCGCTTGGGCGTCGGAGATATCGCCGACGATCTCGAACTCCTCGTCGCCGGGGAGGTACTCGACGACGCCCGCCTCCGCCGCCTTCCGGAGGGCGAGTTCGCCGTCGGCGGTGGTCGGCACCACCGGCTTGTCCGTCTCGCGGAGTCGTTCGAGGTTCTCCTCGGGCGCGATGTCCGCCTTGTTCGCCACGAGGACGATGGGCTTCGTCCGCGCGCGGATGTCGCGGGCCAGTTTCTCCCTGTCTTCGTCTTCCCACTGCATCGGGTCCGTCGGGTAGTCGAGGGACCGAAGGGAGGCGGCCACGTCGTGTTCCGTCGCGCCGAACCCCGTGAGCATCTCCGTGAGGGCGTCGTCGATGTCGAAGTCGGGCGACCGGGACTTTCGCTCGACGGACTCCCAGTTTCGGTCGATGATGCCCGTCAGCCACTGCTCTAGCTCCTCCTCGACGAAATCGACCTCCTCTAGCGGGTCGTACGTCCCCACCTCGACGGGTTCGCCCTCCTCGTTCGTGCCGCCGGAGGCGTCCACGACGTTGAGGATGACGTCCGCGTTCGTGAGGGCGTCGAGGAACTGGTTGCCGAGTCCGCGGCCCTCGTGCGCGCCGGGGACGAGTCCGGCCACGTCGAGGAGTTCCACGGGGACGTAGCGCGTGCCGTCCTCGCAGTTGCCGCACCGTTCCTCCCTGTCGAGACACGGACACCGGGTGCGGGCGTGCGTCACCCCGCGGTTCGGGTCGATGGTCGTGAAGGGGTAGTTGCCGACGTCCACGTCCGCCTGCGTGGCCGCCTTGTAGAACGTGGACTTGCCCGCGTTGGGCTTGCCCGCTAGCGCGATAGAGAGCATGAGGGAGAGGAGGGCCGACAGACCGAATTTCCTTTCGGTCCCCGAACGCGCGAATCGAGGAGTCGAAGCGCCGCGGAGGAGAGCGAACGGCGCGGGTCAGCGCGGGAGTCGGTCGCGGAGGCGCCACGCAACCCCACCGAGGACGGCGACGGGCGCGACGAACGCCAGGACGTACGGAAGCGCGTACGCAGTTCCGACGACTATCGCCCGGCCGACGACGAGGACGCCCTCGACAGACTGGAGGAACGCCGAGACCACGGGCGTGTCGTACCACGCCTCGCGGGTGTACGTCGGCGTCGGGTCGGGTTCGCGCAGTTCGACCGTCAGCGTGGAGTAGGCGACACGCCGTTCGAGCGACTGCTTCTTCGCCTCCAGTCGCTCGATTTCGCCCTGCACGTCCGACAACTCTCGCTGCACCGCGAGGACGTCCTCCGTGGAGTTCGCCCGGTCGTACAGCGTCCGGAGTCTGTCGCGTTCCGCCCGGAGGTTCTCCAGTCTGGCCTCCAAATCGACCAACCGGTCGGTCACGTCCCGCGTGTTCGTCTCCGAGGAGACGACGTCGCCTTCGGCTTCGGCGTCCGAGCGCAGCGATTCGTACTCCTCGGAGGGGACGCGCAGGACGAGCGTTCCGTGGACGTACGTGTGGTTCTCCGGTCCGCGGCGTTGGGTTCGCGTCTCGCTGACGAACCCGCCGTACCCCTCGACGGCGTCGGTGAGGTTCGCCCGCGAGGACTCGAAGTCGTCCACCTCGACGACGACGGTACCGGTCTTTATCAGCGCGCGTTCCCGCAGGGCCGCCTCGGAGGCCGTCGAGCCGCCGCCACCGCCGCTTGCGCCGTCGCCGCCGGATGCCGTCGCTTCCGCGCCGCCGCTACCGCCGGTGTTCGCGCCCCTGTCGGCGGCAATCTCCCCGCTTCCGCCGGCACCGGTCGATGCGCCCCCGCACCCCGCGAGGACGAGGACGGCGGCGAGTGCGACGGCGGCAAGCGTTCGTTTCGCTGGCATACTGCCAGCGACTACCGCGACTCGTCAGAAAGGAGTACCGTAGACACAAACGACCGTTTGAGTCATCTCAGCGGGCCGATGATTCCGGGCGGAGGTGACCGCGACTCACTCGATATCGCGCGTGGAGTCGGAGCTGTGGATGCGCATCTCGCCGCGGGCGCGCATCGTCCCGTCGACGAGTGCGCCCTCGTGGAGTTCGAGTTCGCGGCAGGAGACGTCGCCGAGGACGCGCGCGCCCTCCTCGATGGTGACCGTCCCGTTGCGGGTGGTCACGTCGCCGTGGATGCGCGTCCCCGACCGGACGACGATGTCCTCGCGGGCGCGGAGACTGCCGAAGATGTTGTTGTCCTCGCCGACTTCGATGGACTCCGCGCGGATGTTGCCGTGGAGGCGGCAGTCGTCGCCGACGGTGGCGGGGGTGGAGGCGCGCCACGCGTCGTCCGAGACGGTCGAACCGCGCGGAACCGTCAGCGGTTGGTGTTCGCTCTCGCCCTTCAGCGAGTCCGCGAGTTCGCCCGCGGCGTCGTTCTCGCCGAGGCGGAGCAGTTGCGAGAGGACGATGAAGTAGAACACGAGCGTCGGGACGGGGTTGCGGATGACTATCCAGCCGTTGGCCTCGAACCCCTCCTCTATGTCCACGTCGTCGCCGATGTCCAAATCGCCGGAGACCATCAGGCGGCCGCCGACGTGGACGCGTTCGCCGAGGTAGGCGTTCTCGCCGACGAGGACGTTCCCGGCCACGTCGCACCACGTGTCCAACCGGCAGTCGCCCTCCGCTTCGATGTCGCCGCCGAACCGAACTCGCTCGCCGGCGACGACGTTCCGTCCGCGGACGCCGAACTCGATGGTGCTCTGTCCGCCGACGACGACGTCGCTCTCCGTCACTAAATCGTGCTCCTCGACGGTCGTCCCGTCGGGTATCTCGAGCGCGTCGAGCGGGTCCGAACCGAGTGACACAACTCGGACCAACACATGCTGGGTAATAAACCGACCGTACGACGCGCGTCTGACGGACGAGGCGTGCGTTTTTATTCTCCCGTAAGCTACGGTCAGGCATGACCGTCCTTTCCTTCGACGACAAAGGGGTCGATGTCGAGTACGAGGGCACCGAGTTCCGCCTCGACAAGGACCTCATCGAAGACGCCACCGAGAAGGCGTACCCGGACGTGACGGACCACGAGGTCCTCAAAATCGTCGAGAAGAACCCCACCCTCAGCGGCGAACCCCGCCGCGTGAAGGACATCCTGCACTGACCGTCGCCGTCCGCCCTCGCGCCCCGCGCGAGTACCTCCTTCTTCGTCCGCGTCGCGCCGCCGCCGACTACCGAGTGGGCGTCGGAGACGACGCCGTGCCGTCGCCGCGGTCGGATCTCAGACGAGTTCGCGCGCCGGAAGGTCGCACGTCGCGCCGTCGATTCCGCCGAGCGATTCCTCGTGGAGGGTGCCGGCGACGAGGTCCATGAGACGCTTGAGGTTGACCGTGTCGTCGCGGTTGTACGACACCAAGGTGTCGAGGGCGTCGTCGTCGCCGTCGCGTTCGTACCGGTGCCAGAGTCTGACCGCGTCGCGGCCCGAGAGGTCCGGGCGGTCCCGGTCGATGCCGACGTCCTTCTCTATCCGTTTGAGGCCGCCGGTCAGGTCGAGCCTGCGACACGGGTACATCAGGTCCACGTGCGGCAGGTCCACGGAGACGTCGAACGACTCCTCGAGGAACGGCACGTCGAAGCGTTTTCCGTTGAAGGAGACGACGAGCGAGACGTCGCGGAACTGTTCGCGCAGGGCGTCGGCGGTGAGCGTGTCGCCGCGGACGAGCGTCGTTGTCTCGCCGCCGCGGTGGAAGGAGACGGTCGTCACGTCGTGGCGCGAGGAGTCGAGCCCGGTCGTCTCGATGTCGAAGAAGCAGGCCTCCTCGCGGAAGTTCTCGTACAGTCGCCACCGCTCGCCGGAGGGGAACACGTCGCCGAAGTAGCGCGCGTCGCCGTCGTCGAGTCGCTCCAAGGAGTCGGCGATGAACGACTCGATTCGCTCGCCCGTCTTGGTCCCGACGGGGGCCGCCGCGGGGTCGAAGTCGTCCCACGTGAGCACCCCTCCGGTCCACAAGTTCTGTTCCGTCCGCTCGCCGACGCCGCGGACGGGGATGAAACTGTTCTCGATTCGCATGTGCGCACAGGAGGCGTCATCGGGCCTAAACCCTTCGAGTGCGGGCGGGGACGCAGGGGGGTCGGACGCCTCCGACGCGTCGGGCGAGTTTTTGTGCCCGTCGCGCCAACGGTCGGCCATGTGCGGCAGGTACAGTCTGTTCACCCCGACGGAGGAACTCGTCTCCCGCTTCGACGCC
This sequence comes from Halopelagius fulvigenes, assembly GCF_042662625.1. GTDB lineage: Archaea > Halobacteriota > Halobacteria > Halobacteriales > Haloferacaceae > Halopelagius > Halopelagius fulvigenes. The sequence continues at coordinate 116,258 of NZ_JBHSXH010000015.1, read as the reverse complement.
GAACCGGCGCGGCCCCTCGAACGGCGGTACAACTGCGCGCCCGGGCAGGAACTCCCCGTCGTGACCGACGACGCGCCCGAGGAGATGCGCTTCCTGAAGTGGGGGCTCATGCCCGGGTGGGCCGACGACCGGTCGGTGGGGAGTACCCTCATCAACGCGCGCGCGGAGACGGTGCGCGAGAAGCCGAGCTTCCGGGAGGCGTTCGAGCGTCGGCGGTGTCTCGTCGTCGCGGACGGGTTCTACGAGTGGACCGCCCGCGACGGCGAGAGACGCCCCTACCGGGTCGCGTTCGAGGACGACCGACCGTTCGCGATGGCCGGTCTCTGGGAGCGGTGGCGACCCGAACGGACGCAGACCGGGCTGGACGACTTCGCCGAGGGAACCCCGGCGGACCCGGACCCGGACGTACTGGAGACGTTCACCGTCGTCACGGCGGAGCCCAACGAGGTGGTCGCGGAACTCCACGACCGGATGGCCGTCGTCTTAGCGCCCGACGAGGAGGAGACGTGGCTTCGCGGCGACGGAGCGGAGGCGGCCGCTCTCCTCGACGCTCACCCCGCAGACGAGATGCGCGCGTACCCCGTCTCCGCGCGGGTGAACGACCCGGCTAACGACGCACCGGACCTGATAGAACCGGTCGAAGGATAGACGGAAGCGACTCCGCCGGCCGCAGACCGTCCGCGACGGCGATACCTCGACGAACGGAGCGACCGACGTGCCGAATCGCTACTCGTCGTCCGCCGGCGTTTCCGTCTCCGCCTCGTCGTCCGCCGGCGTTTCCGTCTCCGCCTCGTCGTCCGCCGGCGTTTCCGTCTCCGTCTCGTCGTCCGCCGGCGTTTCTATCTCAGCCTCGTCGTCCGTCGGCGTTTCCGTCTCAGCCTCGTCGTCCGTCTCCGTCTCTGTCTCGTCGTCCGTCTCCGTCTCTGTCTCGTCGTCCGTCTCCGTCTCTGTCTCGTCGTCCGTCTCCGTCTCAGTCTCATCGTCCGTCTCAGCCTCGTCGTCGATGGAGAACGAGTCGTCCGGCACCGGACAACTCTCGGAGTTCGTGATGCCCGAGGTGGACACGTCGGACCCGGCGAAGATGGTCGTCGCGCCGTCGACGTTGAGGTTCGTGTTCTCGATGACGCTGTCGTCGGAGTTGCGGAGGTAGATGCCCTCGCGGTTCCCCGTCAACTGGAGACAGCTGTCCCGGATAGTCGAGCCGTCACGGTTGTTGATGAACACGGCAGGGTGGGACCCCGACGAGGACCCGGTGATGCTCACGTTCTCGAGGGTGACGCCCCAGGGCTTCGACGCCGTCTCTCCGAGGCGGGGGTCGCGCGGGTCGTCGACGCGGATGGCTGCCACGCCGTCGGCGTCTATCCGGAATCGGCTATCGCGGATGGCCATCTCGCCGGCGGAGCCGTCCACCCAGACGGCGGCTGCCGTCTTCGCGGGAGCGGACTTGTAGATGAAGTCGCAGTCCGCGATGTATCCGCCCGTCTCGCCTCTTTCGCCCGTCTCCCACGTGATGGCGTGGGGGTTGATGAACTCGCCGACGTTCTCCTCCGTCGCGTTGTCCGTGTCGACGACGAACCGGCAGCCCTGGACGTAGGAACCGCTGCCGCCGATGCGGAGCGACGTCTGGTTGTTGTTGACGAACAGGCTGTCCTCTATCTTCACGTCGCCCGCCGATTCGCGGGCGTAGATGGCGTTCGTCCCGGCGTTCTCGATGTGGGAGTTCCGAACGAGTAGCTCGCCGACGTGCTTGCTTCCGAGCCAGACGCGGCTGGTGTTCACGTCGCCTTCGAGGTGGCCGTGCGGGGCGATGTCGGTGGGGCCGGTACAGACGAGCCCATCGACGACGACCCGACCGTCGGGGTCGAGCGCCTGCGGGCTCAGATTCTCGACGGCTCCGTCGTCTTGGGTCGGTTTGAAGCCGACGAAGTGGACGTCCCGCACGAGGAGATTGTCGTGCGCCTTCAGCATCAGTCCGAGGCTTCCGCTCCGGTCGAAGCCGTAGTCGATAGCGAGGTTCTCAACGAGGATACCCTCTCCGCCGCGCGTCTTTAAGAGGAACTTCGAGGCACCGTCATCCGAGACGAACCGAACGTCGGTCGGATGGTCGCCCAGTCCGCGAATGCCCCAGTTGTTGACGTTGCTCTCGGCGACGGTGTCCTCCCAGTAGTACGTTCCCGGCGGGAACTCGATGAGGACGTTCCCCTCCTCGATGGTCTCGTCTAGCGCCGAGTCGATAGGCTCGTCTCCGTCGGGGTCGAGGCCCAAGTCGTCGACGGCGTCGACCACGCGGTCGAACGAGATTCCGTGTTGATCGGCGTCCGCGGCGGCTGAACCGGTCATCGCGCCCACGCCCGCCAGCCCCACGGCGGCCGCAGTCGCACTCATCTTTAGCGCGTCGCGACGGCTAAGTTCGGATTCAGTCCCCTCAGACGTCTGACTTCGGTTTCCCCCGCTCTCCTTCTCAATACAGTCCGTGTTTTCTGCCATTCCAAATAATAATTTGAGTATCCAGGTATATTCCTTTCCGTTTAACTCTCAGAAAGGAAAACAAGTGTAAGAGAGAACATCAAACGATAGACGTTTGTGAATATATCCTGAATGTATTCGAACCTATCTAGTTCGGCTCGCCGAGACGGCGGAGCCGGCGCTCACCTAGCCGGATACTCGGAAGTGAGTTCACTTCTCTCGGAGTCCGTTCAGTCCGACGCTCGTCGGAGTTCTTGGCGGATGCAGAGCGTTATCTGTCGGAAGAGGAGGAGCGTAGCTGCGAACCCGCTGATAACTACTCCGACCGTACCGAGGAGCGAGTGGAGGACGCCAGCGACGACCACCACTTGGACGAACAGGACGGTGGCGCGAACGTACCAGTTGGTGTACCCCCGAAACCACGATTCACGGCGGTTGGGTGGCATCGATACTGCCGGGAGTTCCAGCCGTATCTACCTATCGACCGGGTCCGATATCACGGTTCTCCCGAGAGAAGGGTAGCGCGTGGCTTTCCTCCGCGGTACTCGGAACAGTTCCTCAGCGAGTCCGTGACTTCCGCACTCAAATTGTGTATATCGAAATACGGTGTATGCGTTCGACGTCAGACGTCCCTACTCGATCAGAGATGGTACCGCGTATCGAAGAAATGCGGTCGAATCAGGGAAAACCCCCGCGTCGATACCGTCGTGAAGAGTGTGCCGACGGCGAGACGACGGACTATCGGAACGAGACGAGAGGTGGTTCGATCTCGGTCGAAAGGAAAGAAGAGGAGAACGCACGCGACGGGCGGTATGCTGACGAGTATCGCGTCCTTCGCGGGGGCCTCAGAAATGATCCGAACGGTGGAAGACCGAGTCTCGGTCAACACTTCTAAGGAGATGATCGCCGAGGTGTAGGTCTACGCTCACTGCGGTGAGCGAGAGGGTGATCACCTCGTCGGGGAACGACACGGCGTCGGTGTAGTTCGCCGCTCAACCGGTGAGGACGCACTTTCTATCGAGTCGCACTCGCTTCAGTGGCGTACTCAGTTCGAGCAGGAGCACTCCTCTTCCTCACCGTCGTCGGAGTCCGTCCCGTCTCCGCCGGAGGACGAGTCGCCCGGAGCCGGGCAACTGCCGGAGTTCGTGATGCCCGAGGTGGAGACGTCCGACCCCTCGAAGATGGTCGCCTCCCCGTCGACGTTGATGTTCGTGTTCCGAATGACGCTGTTGTCGCAGTTGCGTATGAGGATACCGTCGCGGTCCCCCGTCAGGTGGAGACAGCTATTCCGAATGGTCGACCCGTTACGGTTCTCGATGGAAATAGCTGGGTAGGGGCCCGAGGACGACCCGGTGACGCTCACGTTACCGAGCGTGACGGCCCACGGTTCCTCCGGCGTGATTCCGAGGCGCGGGTCCTTCGGGTCGTCGGCGCGGATAGCGGCCACGCCGTCGGCGTCCATCCGGAACTGGCTGTTGTAGATAGCCATCCTGCCCGCGGAGCCATCGATCCGGACGGCGGCCGCCGTCTTCGCGGGCGCGGACCTGTAGATGAACTCACAGTCCCCGATGTAGCCGCCCGCTTCGCCTCTGTTGTCGGTTTCCCAGATGATCGCGTGGGGGTTGATGAACTCGCCGACGTTCGTCTCCTTCGCGTTGTCCGTATCCACGACGAACCGGCACCCCCTGACGTAAGAGTGTTTACCACCGATGCGGATCGAGGTTTGGTTGTTGTTGACGAACAGGCTGTCCTCGACCTTCACACTACCCGTCGGTTTGCGAGCGTAGATGGCGTTCGTTCCGGTGTTCTCGATGCGGGAGTTACGGATGATCAACTCGCCGACGTGCTTGTCACCGACCCAGACGCAGCCCTCGTTGACGTCGCCGCCGAGGTGGCCATGCGAGGCGATTTCGGTGGGGCCGATACGAACGAGTCCGTCTACGATGGCCTGACCGTCGGGGTCGAGCGCCTGCGGGCTCAGGTTGTCGACAGTGCCGTTACTTTGAGTCGGATTGAAACCGACGAAGCGAACGTCCTGCACGCGGAGGTTGTCGTCCGCCTTCAACATCAGTCCGAGATTCCCGCTGTGGTCGAATCCGTAGTCGATGGCGAGATTCTCGATGAGGATACCGTCCCCGCCGTTCGTCTTCAGGAGGAACTTCGCGGTACCTTTCTCCGAGACGAACCGAACGTCGGTCGGGTCGTCGCCGAGGCCGCGAATGCCCCAGTTGTTGACGTTGCTCTCGGCGACGGTGTCCTCCCAGAAGTACGTGCCCGGCGGGAACTCGATGAGGACGTCTCCCTCCTCGATGGTCTCGTCTATCGCCGAGTCGATAGGCTCGTTCCCGTTCGGGTCGAGGCCCAAGTCGTCGACGGCGTTGACAACGCGCTCGAACGAGATTCCGTGTCGATTGGCGTCCGCGGCGGCCGAACCGGTCATCGCGCTCAGACCGGTCAGTCCGACCGCGGCCGCAGTCGCGCTCATCTTTAGCGCGTCACGACGGTTGAGGCCAAATCCGTCTCCGTCAACCGTTCGATCGCGGTTTTCTGGATCCCCACGCTCCTTCTCGGAACCGACCGTTTTATCTGACATTCCAATGACGAATCAACCGTGAGCGATATATACTTTTTCCTGTTTTTCCATTTAAAAACAGACATATGTATTGAAAACTAACAGACGAATAGAGAATGTTTATTTTTAGTTAATATGTTATTATCTAACTATATTCGGCTGCCGACGCTCTGAAACCCCCGAAAACGCTCGGTAAAGGCGAGGTGTAGGATATACTGGATGGATATCGGAGACGTTGACCGGGGAGACTGTCGGAGGAATCGTCGTCGTGAAAACGGAGTGTCGGTCGGACGAGATACAATTAATGAATCGAGATCTAACGAGGCGAGAACCTCTCGTCGTACCGATACAGAACTGGAAATGGAGATACTTTTGTCTGTTTTTGGAGGGCAGTTTTCCGCGCGCTACCCCCAGGGTAGAAGGGGTGAACAGACCCCTCCAGCACCCCATGTTTTCGCCCGAGATTTCAGAGAATAGAATCTCCGCCAGTACTCGGTTAGCGGTCGGCAGTAAAATCTCGAACGTCCCCTTCGTCGCGAAATTAGTCCTTTCGAAAGCAACACGATCACAGGAATATTATTTGTGTCTCTGCTTGTTGAAGGCGATAAATTGCTATTAGAGACACAAATAAACTGAGTCCGGACGCCACCATAGAACAGTATAAGTAGGGTTATACTGAAATGTGCAGTCAACCGATGAACGAAGACGGCGACGGGCGCGGACGGGTCGGCGGTGCGTCGAGTCGATGTGAGACTCGGCGGTACTTCGGCCCGTCGGAGGTTCCGGAGAGTTCGAACCGAACGTCGGTGGTCGCGGGGCCGCCGACGAAGTGTGCCTCCAATCGACGAGGCCACCCCCGGAGGGGCGAACGTCGATTCGGAATCGCGGCGGGAACGACGGGGCGCACCGACGGTGAAATCGAAGCGGGCCGAGGACGGGTGAAGAGAGATGTCGAGTGAGGGGTCCGACGGAGAGCGAAAGACGGTGATGACCTACGTCCCCGCCTACCAGAAGGAGGAGTGGACCGACCACGCCGACAGACTGGGGATGAGTCAAAGCGAGTTCGTCCGGACGATGGTGCAGGCGGGTCGGCGGGACTTCGACGTGCCCGAACGGCCCTACGGCAGGACGGAGTCCGCAGCCGAGGAGTCGCCCGACGAGGGGCGGGCGGACGGGTTCGAGGAGAGCGTCCTCGACGCCCTCTCGGTGGCCGAACACCGGTCGTGGGACGAGCTCCTCGAAACCCTCACCGAGGACATTGAGGACCGCTTAGACGAGACGCTACAGGAGTTGCAGGCGGAGAACCTCGTCCAGTACAGCGGTCGCCACGGCGGGTACACCATCGCCCCCGGCGCACTCGAGGAGGCGGACGATGGCCGTTGAGACGGCCGACGGCGAGTCCGTCGAGGACCCCGTCGCGTACTTCCTGCAGGACATGACGTACCACGGGAAGACCGATCGAACCCGGGAGGCGTACGAACGCGTTCTGCGGCGCTTCGAGGCGTTTCTCCGAGACCCCGAGGTAAATCCCATGGACGCCCGAAAGCGCGTCGAGTCGGCGTCTCACCGCGACTGCATGGCGTGGATTCACTCGTTGCGCCGGTCGGACGTCGCCGACAGCACCGTCGCGACGTACGCCTCCTACCTCCACCGGTTCTACGCCTACATGACGCAGGTCGGCGCGTTCGACGCCAACCCGATGACGCTCGTCATGGAGGAGATGGACGAGCGAATCGACACCAACCCCTCTCGGCGGGAGATATCCCTCTCGGAGATGCGGCGCTTCCTCCGCGGCGTCCACCACCCCCTCGACCACGCCGTCCTCGTCACGTTGCTCAAGACGGGGATGCGCGTCGGCGAGCTCTGCAACCTTGACCTCCGGGACGTTTCGCTCGCGGACGATACACCCCTCGGCGCTGTATCCAGTCGCGCACAGTTGGACGGCCGCGGCCCCTCGGTGTACGTCTCCGCGGAACCGAGTGCGGGCGAGGTGACGAACGGCGAGGAACGCACCGCCTCGAACAAGCGGAAACGCTCCACCGTCGTACCCGTGGACGCGGAACTGGAATCCGTCCTCGCCCGGTGGTTGGCCGTCCGTCCAGACGTGCAGTCGCCCGCGGACCCCCTGTTCGTCAGCACCTCGGGAAGTTGGGGTCGCAGGCTCACCCCCGACATGGTCCACCACATCGTCGAACGCCACGCCGGCGACGTCGGGTGGCACCGCGCCGGCGGCGACGCCGAGGAGAACGTCACGCCGCACTACTTCCGGCACTTCTTCACCACCCACCTCCGAGACCGAACCGGGGACCGCGGCATCGTCAAGTACCTCCGCGGCGACGTCGGCGGCGACATCATCGACACCTACACCCACAATTGGGGCGACAGGGTGCGAGAGACGTACGAGGAGCACATCTATTCGGTTTTCTGACGTTTCTTCGGCGTCCGATATCGGACTTGTAAACTTTATCTCGCTATACAGAATCGAGGGCGAATCGTAAGCGTCCGTCGGGTGCAACAGATGCGAACAAGCCTGTTCGGGAGGGTCGTTAGGGGAGAACGATGGGCCCCGCTTGGAAACCGGCGTGCTGATACTCTCGGTAGCCCTGGGGTGTCTCGCGGCCAGCGTTATCGACGACGAACGGACAGCGACACGGCTGTACAGACTCCTCATGGCAGTCGGGTTTCTCTCGCTCACCTACGCCCGTCTCGTCACCTGAAAGGGTGACGAGGGAATACCGGCGCAGTCGCCGACAAGTTCGTCGCGACGAATCGGTGCTCCACGGTACTGGTCTCGTTCTACGACGGTGGAGTCGAACCGCGAGAATACCACCCCCACGAGAAGGGGAGAGCGCACTACGCTCGGACGACCAGCAGGTTCCAGTACCGCAGGAGCCAGTAGAGGACGGCCGACGCGGCGACGACCGGGGAGTAGTGGAGGCGCGAAGCGAGCGACCACTCCCCTCGGTACCACGCCCGCGCCGCGTGGCCGACCGCACCGACGGTGGCGATAGCCCCTAGCGTCGGCGCGAGGAACACGGCGCCGAACCACGGAGGCGGGCGGTTGAACAGGGTCGGCCGGTCCATCGCCCCCACCGCGACGGTAACGCCGACGAGGGCGACGACGAACAGTGCGAGGGCGGCGACTCGCCGCCGCGGAATCGACGCATCCCGCGGGCCGCCGGCCAGCCGAGGAGTCCGGTGAGTGCGGTCACCGCGGCGACGGTCGCCACCCACCCTTGGACCGACAATCGCTCGCGGAACGAAATTCTCTCGTAGGCGACGGGAGTGTCAACCAGGTGCGTCACCTCGCCGCCGTCCGTTCGGAACAGCAGCGTCGAGTCCTCCTCGACGTGTTCGAAGACGAGCGGGTCGACCTCCACCCACTCGTCTCTCTTACTCCCTGTTCGGTTATCAGGCGGCCGTCGTCGGCGACGCGGACGTCTATCGGTTCGCCGGTGACGAAGGCGAAGAGGAGTTTCTCGGCGGTGGCGTTGTCGGCCGCGTGCACCGACCGGTACCGCCCGCCGAGTTCGTCCGCGCGTTCGGGTCTGCCGGAGGACGCGGCTCGTTCGCCGCCTCCGCCCGATTCGACCGGCGCGAACCGTTCGAAGAGCGTCTCGTCGGCCCGGACCGGCACGTCTTCGCTCCGGTAGGCGTGGCCGTAGCCGTGCGTGAGGACGTCGTCGCCGTCGACGACCGCGACGGTCAAACCGCCCGCGTCGTGCTCCGTCAACGCGCGGTCGGCCGCGTCGTCGACGAGCGCTTCTAACTCGGTTTCCTGCGCCGCGGCGGACTCGCCGGTCGCGAACCCGCCGACGGCGACGGCAGTTCCGGCACCGACCGCGGACCGCGACAGGAACTGGCGTCGTGAGAGTGGGGAGGGCATCGGTCGAGGGTGGGCGAGTCGGGTATCACGCCTCGCGGGCGGACGTTGGACGGGAGTCGGCGACGAACCGGTTCGGGGGAGGGGACCTTAGAGGGATAACGTTAGCCAGTTGTCACTATCGGGAGATAAAACGACCACATCGTGTCGGAGGAGACGGGTATTAAGCCGGAGGGAATCGAAGTTCTCCGGGGCGGACGAGCGACGTCCTTCGGCGGGTCGGACGAACAGCGTTCGGCGGTACGAAGCCGCGAGCGACGGCGGTAATCACCCGACTTCGACGGGGGAGGATATATACGCCTCGGCGGCCTCCCTTCGGGTATGCAGTCCGCTCTCCGCCCCGACTGCTGGCGTTGGTCCACCCCACGGAGAGCGGACAGTACCGCGGCGTAGGGTCGGGCGGGCTTCACCCGGCGACGCTCCCGCGGTGCTCACTCCCTTTTTCGACCGCACTGCCACCCGACCGACGATACTCACCAGACACAGATGCCAGCAGAAGACGACTTCACAGTGACGCCGTACGCCGTCGAAGGCGACGTAGACTACGACCGACTCCTCGAACAGTTCGGAGCGGACGCCCTCACGGACGACCAACGGGCGGCGTTCCCGGACCCCGTCCACCCACTCGTCCGGCGCGAGGTGTTCTACGCCGGGCGGGACGTGGACGCCTTCCTCGACGCAGCGAACGCGGGGGAGACGCACTCCGTCGTGACGGGGCGCGGCCCCTCGGGACCGATGCACGTCGGGCACGTGTTCCCGTTTTACTTCGCCAAGTACCTCCAAGACCGAACGGGAGCGCTCGTCTACGTCCCCGTCTCCGACGACGAGAAGTACCTCCTCAAAGACGAGTCGGTGGGGGCGATCAGCGACCACGCGCGGGAGAACCTCCTCGATATCCTCGCCGTCGGGTTCGACCCGGAGCGAACCCGCATCGTCGTTGACACCGCCGACGCCGACGTGGTGTACCCCCTCGCGGTGACGTTCGCAAAGGACGTGACGCAGGCCACCGTGAACGCGACGTACGGCGACCCCGTGAACGTCGGGCTCTCGTTCTACCCGGCCGTCCAAGCGGCGCACCTCCTCCTGCCGCAACTCGTCGAGGGTCGCCACCCGACACTCGTCCCCGTCGCGGTGGACCAAGACCCCCACGTCCGCGTCTGCCGCGACGTCGCGGCCAAGCGGCGGTACGACGTGGACAAGCCCGGCGCGTTGCTCTCGAAGTTCCTCCCCAGTCTCGACGGACCGGGGAAGATGAGTTCGTCCGCCGACGCGCCCGGCATCCTCCTCTCGGACGACCGGGAGGCGGTGTTCGAGAAGGTTCGGACGCGCGCGTACTCCGGCGGGCGATCGAGCGTCGAAGCCCACCGGCGGCGGGGCGGAAACCCCGACGTGGACGTGTCCTACCTCCTCCTGTACTACTTCTTCGAGGAGAGCGACGAACGGGTGGAACGACTCGCCCGCGAGTACCGCGAGGGGTCGCTTCTCAGCGGGGAACTCAAGGAGATCGCGGCGGAGACGGTGGCCGACTTCCTCGAAGCCCACCAGGAACGGCGGGCGTCGCTCGGCCCCCTCGAAGCGGAGTTGCCGAAGTTCCGACTCGCCGAGGCGGAACGGCGGAACGCGCGCCGGCGCGCGGGGTTCCCGGACGACTCGCTGGCGCAGCAGTGAGTGCGCCGGGAGGACGAGAGGCCACCGCTACAGGCGATCGTCGAGATGCTCCGCGAGGCGGAGCGACAACGCGGCGATGGTCAGCGTCGGGTTCATCGCGCCGGCCGTGACGAAGACGCTGGAGGAGGAGACGTACAGGTTCCGCAGGTCGTGCGTCCGGAGGTTCGGGTCGACCACGCTCGCCTCGGAATCCTCGCCCATCCGCGTCGTCCCCATGTGGTGGGCGACGTACCGCGGGTTCTCGGGGTCGGTCGTCCGGACGTCCGTCGCCCCCATCGCTTCGAGGATCTGCGTCCCGATGTCGATGACGCGGTTCATCGTCTCCCGTTCGTAGTCGCCGACGTCGAGGGCGACGTCGGGGACCGGGTTGCCACGGTCGTCCGTCTTGTCGCGGTTCAGCCGGATCTGATTCCGCTCTCTCGGGAGCATCTCGGCGAGTCCGTTGACGCGAATCCGCCACATATCGCCGGAGTGCGCGCCGCCGACGCCCGGTTCGTCGCCCTCCACCGGGTCCAGCAGGTCCCCCCGAGCGTCGGCGTCGAACCCCCTGAGAGCGTCGAGCGGGGAGTCCTCGCTCGCCTGTTGGAACTCCAGTTTGATGCTCCCCGGACGCGGGTCCTCGTGGTCGTAGAACTGGTGGGACTCAAGCGGCCACCAGTAGAGCGGTTCCTGCCCCTCCGGCCGTTCGATGCGGCCGGAGACGCTCACGGCCGGGTGCTCCATGAAGTACTTGCCGACGAGTCCGCTGGAGTTCGCCAGCCCGTCGGGGTAGGTTTCGGACGCCGAGAGGAGGAGCAGTCGCGGAATCTCGACGCCGCCGGCGGCCAGCACGAACGTCCGGGCCTCCTGTCGCAGTCCGGTCTGCTCCGGCGCGTCGTACACGGCCGCCGTCACCGCCTCCCCCTCGTCGTCGTGTTCGAGGGACCGCACCGGCGCGCGGTCTATCACCCGCGCGCCCTCCTCCTCCGCCCTCCGGACGTGGACGTCGCCGCTGTACTTCGCGCCCGACGGACAGACCGGGTGGCAGGTGCTGTACCCGACGCACTTGCTCCGGCCGTCGTACGCCTCGGAGTTTCTGGCCTGCGGCGCGGAGTGGAGCGTGATGCCGAGGTCCGAGCACGCCTCCTCGTAGAGGGAATCGACCGGTCCGGTCGGGAACGCAGGGAGGGGGCGCGACTCCTCGCGCGGCGGGGCGAACGGGTTGTCGTCCGCACCCGCGACCCCCAGTCGCTCCTCCGCGTCGGCGTAGTACGGCCGCAGCGTCTCGTAGTCGATGGGCCAGTCGGCGGCGAGGCCGTACCGCGAGTTCATCTCGAAGTCCTTCTCGTGGTAGCGGGGGGTGAAACCGACCCAGTGGAGCGTCGTGCCGCCGACGCCTTTGACGCGCTTCGCGTTCAGGTTGTAGTCCTCCGGACCCGTCGAGGAGAACGCGTCGCGTTCGCCCCCCACGTCCCAGACGGACGCCTGACTATCGGGGCGGAGCGCGCGCTCCATCCGTTCGAGTCGGGAGTCGAAGTCGAAGCGCGGCCCCGCTTCGAGGAGTACCACGTCGTACCCCCGCTTCGACAGCGAGTGCGCGAGCAACCCGCCCGCGACGCCCGCGCCGACGATGCACACGTCCGCCCGCGGCGACGGCGAGCGGTCGGTCGGTGATTCGTTGTTTCCTGCCATGTTACTCCGTGTACGACGAGAATCCGCCGGGGTAGCCGACCGGATTCTCGATGCCGAACTGCTTCGTCCCCTCGGGGTTCGTCAAGAGCGCGTACAGTACCGAGTTGACGAGGTGGAAGCGGACGCGTTCGGCGAGCGTCCCCTCCGGTCGCGACTGGACGGTGAACACGCCGAGTCTCTTCAGCAGTCGCCTCCCCTCGGCCGCGGACAGCGACCGGAACGGCGTCCCCGACTGGTCGTACGAGAGCGCGTCGAGTTCCGAGAGCGTCCCGAGGAGCGCGCGGGTGCGCTCGTCGCTCAGCCTCCCCACGTACCCCCGAATCAGCGGCTCGAACGGTTCGGGGTCGGCCGGGTGGACGACGTCCGCGACGGTGAGCAGTCCGTCCACGTCGCGCCGCGTCACCGTTCGCTCGGCGGAGTCGGCGTCGGTGTCGGCGTCCGCGGTCAGGTCGTACGCGCCCAGACTCGCCGCCGAACCCGCGCCCGCCAACCCGAGGAGCGTCCGCCGCCGGGTCAGCTTCACTTCGTCGCACCTCCCCGGCCGCGGAGCATCCCCGAGAGAAGACAGAGGAGAAGCGAGAGACAGACGGCGCCGAACACCGCCTGAACGCGGCCCGCGCCCGCGCCGAACAGCGCCGGCCGGTCCAAGAGGAGGGCGTACTCCGCGCCGTGACTCACGAAGTACTGAGCGGGTATCTTCTCGAACGTCCGGTAGCCGACGCTCCCGGCCGTCCCGAGGAGCACCCACGCGAGCGTCGCGCCGACCACCCGGCGCACGTCGAGTTCGCCGGCCCCCCTCGGGCGGACATCGACCGTCGGGACGCCCGCCGCGGCCGCCGAGCGCAGGATTCGAACCCACGGAAGCGCGAACGCGAGCGTCACGAGGAAGAACTCCGCGAACGCCGACGGCGCGGCGACGAAGAACGGGGCCCTGTGGACGACTTCGCTGCCCCACCCGACGACGGCCGCCGCGCCCGCGGCGGCGACGCCGACGACGAGGAGGAACCGGCCGACGACCGTCCGCCCGGCGAGCGACGACGCCGAGACGGGGGCGTCGATGCCGAGTCGCCCGGCGAGCCGACTCGCCGAGTAGCCCAAGTAGAGGTGGGCGCACGCGCCGACGAGCGTGTGCGCGCCGACGGCGTTGCTCGTCACGTCGCCGAGAACGTACCCGACCGGAACCCCCCACAGAGCGACGGGCCCAACCACGAGGACGAGCGGAATCGGCAGGGCGCTGGTCAACTCGAACGCCGACAGCGACGGGAGGGAGAAAAGCGAGCGCAGGGCGGTTTCGAGGGCGGTAACGAGAGGGTATAGGACTCCGACGAACGCGATGACCGACGCGTAATCGCGGTCTGGGAGGCGTTCGCGGACCATCTCGCCACTGTGTGCCAACGTGGATGTCCCCCCGTTACAGACTCTACGGAATTTGACATATAATCCGTATTAAATCCATTGGACGTTCTGAATTACAGCGACTGGAGAACGCTCTGCGCGAAACGAGAGACGGCGGCGAGCGGCGAGAACGGGACGTTCGCCGCCGGTCAGACCGGAATCTCCGTCTCGACGTCCCCGTCGGCGACGGCGGCCTTCACCCGTTCGGCGGCGGCGTCGGACTCGGCGACGTTCTCCATCAGCACCGTCTCGCTCGGGAAGAGGTGTTCGCCGAGGACGAGTCCGTGCTCGCGGGCGGTCGAACCGGTCATCGTGAGGTAGACGCCGAGGCCCGTCTCCGCTATCGCGGCCTCCTCCTCGGCCGACTCGTCGGGGTACGCGAAGGTGACGCCGTCGAGCTGCCGCGTCCCGAGGACGGCCTCGACGAGTCGTTCGTACCGCGGCGAGATGCAGAGCGGACCCTCGTACCCCTCGACGAACGAGCGGTCGAGGTCCGCGCCCGGCGGGAGCACCTCCGGTTTGGCCATGAGCGTGTGGTAGACGGTGTCTCCGAGGCCGGAAACGACCCGAACGTCGGTGTCCATCGGGTCGATGCGGGCGTTGATGTCGGCGATGCTCCCCACTCCGTCCGCCCGCAGTTGGACGACTTCTTCGAGGACCAAGTCGGCGCTGTCGAACCCGAGGCCGAACTCGTGGGTGCGGAGGGCGCGGAACGGTTCCTCGCGGCCGACGAGTTGGACGGAGACGCCGTCGATGTCGAGGGTGACGCTGTCGAAGACGACGCGGCGCGGCATCCCATCGCGGTCGTCGCGAAGCAGGGTGTACTCCGGTTCCGCCTCGTTCGAGAGGTCGCTGTAGTCGGCGAGGCGTTCGTACACGTCGCGGTCCGGATGGGCGTTCCCCTTGGTGACGGACTTCTCGTAGCGAAGCGTGGACGTGATTTCGTCCGCGAGTGCCGCGGCGTCGGCACACTCAGCGAAGCGCTCCAACACGGCTTCGAGGGGGCGTCCCTTGCGCGGAACGGCGACGCGCACCGTAGCGGTCATTGTCGAGTTCACGGACGCGCCCGCTAAACAGGTTGCGTTTCGGGCAGGAACGGGGGAGACGGGGAGTTACTCGCCGTCGCCGCCGTCGTCGCCGTCTCCGTCGGCGTCGCCCGCGGCCGCGGCCGCGCCCGCGCCCGCGCCGAACACGTCGTTCAGGCGGTGGCGGAACGATTCGAGTCCTTCCACGGTCGCTTCGAGGTCCTCGATGCGCTCCATCGCCGACGAGAGGTCGTCGAGGTCCGAGCGGATCTCCTCTATGTCCTCCGAGAGGGTCTCTCTGGCCGCCACGATGTCGCCGTCGAGCGACGCGATGTCCTCCCGAACGTCGCCGATTTCGCCGTCGAGTTCCGAGACGGCGCTCTCGGCCCGCGAGGCGTCCTCGGCGGCGTTCTCGACCCGACCGGACACCTCGGAGACGTCGGCTTCGACGCTCTCGACGCGGTCGGAGACGTCGTCGTACTTCGAGCGGAGGCCCTCGACCGCGGAGGCGTTCGCGTCGGCCGTCTCTTCGACGTTCGAGAGCACCTCCGCGGCGTCTTCGACGCGTTCGTCGAGGGCGCCGAGGTCGCCGCGGAGGCGGGAGACGTCGGACCGGATGGCCTCGCGGTCGTCCCCGGCGGCGTCGAGACTCGATTCGAGGGCGTCGAGTTCCTCGGAGATGTCCCGCATCTCCTCGCGCAGCGATTCGACGACTTCGGCTCCGGTGCCCTCCTCGTCGATGAACTCCGCGAGGGCGTCGCTGTACGCCGCTAAGTCCCCCATCTGCGACTGCAGGCGACGGATGCGCACGTCGGCGCTCTGCGGAAGGCCCACGTCGAGTTCCGACCGAAGCACGTCGAGGTCCTCCTCGGAGACGCTCCCGTCGCGAATCTCCGCCGCGAGCGTCGCCGCCAGCGACCCCTCGACCGCCGGAGTCGCACGCGCGTCGGCGTCGTCCCACCGGCGTCCGCGGACACCTCGGCGTCGGCGTCCGACACCGCGCCTTCGACTTCGACGTACTCCCTCGCCCCGGCGTCCGCGGCCGGTTCCTCCGCGTCATCCTCGTCGGTCTCTGCGTCGGCGTCCGCAGACGTTTCGGCGCCGGCGTCGCCCGCGTCGGCCTCCACCCCGCTCGAACCGATTGCGGCCGCCACGTCGTCGTCGTTAGGCCCTGCGGGCGAATCGACCACCGCCGGGGTGGAGTCGTCCGCGATTTCGCGCGGTTCGGCCGTCTCCGCCTCGGCGGCGTCGTCGGCGTCCTCGGCCGCCGCGTCGTCCTCGCCGTCTTCGTCGGCGGGGTTCGGAATCGACTCCAGCGCCTTCTCGACGGCGTCCTCGGCCTCCTCGATGGCGGAACCGCCGGACGCGTCCGAGTCTGCGTCCGCGTTCGTCTCAGCGTCGGCGTCCGCGCCGGCGTCGTCCGCGTCCTCGATGGGCTCGGACTCCGCGGCGTCGGCCTCCGGTTCGGCGTCCTCGTCGAGTGCCCCCTCGTCCGCGAGCGACCCGTTGCCCTGCAACGCGTCGCGCACGAGTTGGCTCCGGTCCTCGCCGAGGATGTCCTCGACGCCGTCGTCCGCGTGGTCGGCCTCCTCGCCCTCCGCCGGAACGGGCGGGCGTTCGAGGACGGGTTCGACGAGGAAGCTCGACGCCTCGTTGACGGTGTTGAGGCGGATGCCGTACACCGTCGTCACCGACTCCTCGGGCTCCAGCGTTCGCTCGTACTCGACGCGTTGGTCCTTGTACGCGGTCCAGTTTTCGCTCTCGTAATCTGGGTGGAAGCCCACCCCCTCCATCGGGAAGTCCTTCGGGATGCTATCGACGATTCGGACGTGGACGGCCTCCTCGCTGTCGGAGGAGATGCGGAACTTTATCGCGGGAACCGGGAACTCCTCGGCGACGAACGACTTCTCTACTTTCACGTCGCCATCGGAGACGTACACCGGACCCCCTAGGTCGGACTCTTGGCTCATGCCCGTCCCTTCCGAAAGCCATTACATAAAATAACCGGGCATTTTCGAACGCGAGACTGTCACTTTCTCGAATCGTGTCAGCAGACAGACTAGAGGTCCACTCGGTCGCCGATTTCGGCTATCTCCAACCGTTCGGGGTACTCGAAGCTCCGCGAGTGAGCGTGGAGGACCGTCGGGTCGGCGGTCATGCCCTTCCACATGTCCCAGTGACTCGGGAGGAGGCGGTCCAACCGAAGGTCGGAGGCGGCTTCGATAATCTCGTTCTCGGTGGAGTACCACTTCGTGCGCACGGGTTCGCCCGTCTCCTTGTCCGGGATGTTTCCTATCGCGCCGAACGCGAGGACGCCCAGGTCGATGTCGTACTCCTCGCCGAGTTCGGCGAACTCCTCGGCGGGTTTCGTGTCGCCGCCGTGGAAGAACGTGCCCGACTCGTGTTCGATAACGTAGGAGACGGGGTGGGTCGCGTCCGGATCGTGCGCGGGTTTGACGTGAACCGTGAACTCACCGATTTCGAGGGTGTCGCCCTCGGAGACGACCTCGAACCGGTCCTCGGAGACGTCGTAGTTCTCCGTCCACGCCTCGTCTTCGAGGGCCACGTCCACGGAGTCGTCCGGCGCGTAGTACGTCGCGTCGGTGTTCTCCAGGATGGGGGCCTGACTCGGCCCGTGGACGTGGTCCGTGTGCTCGTGCGTCGCGAGGAGTCCGTCGAGTTCCGTCACGTCCTCCGGGTCGAACGGGACGGGGATCATCCGAACCGTCCGCGGCGGGTCGCCGACGCCGACGTACGGGTCGATAGCGAGCGTCGTCCCGTCGCTTCCCTTGAGGAAGAAGCCGTTACAACCGAGGTACCAGACGGCCACCGTCTCCGGGTCGGCCGCCTCGACGGCGCGCGGAAGCCAATCGCTCCAGTCGCTTACGGACATACGACCGGGTGCGGACGGACGGGGACTAAGTGTTGCGGAGTCCGCGACCCCTCGTCCGACCGCCGACGGGGGAAAAACCGGATGCGCCGTCGGGGTCGCCGCCGGACGTCGCCGGACGACCGATGGGGCGGCCGTCCAAAATAACGATACGTTATACGTCACCTTCCGGACGATCGTCCGATAAATCACCCGAAAAGGGACGTTATACCGGCTATAACCGACGGAAGGAATATACCTCGAAACGGAGTGCTACGAAACGCCATGTCTGAGCGCCGACGGAACACCGCGCATTTCAGTCAGATGGACGCAACGATGCGGACGCTGGGTACGTGGGACCCCGAACCGCCGGCGGCAGACCTCTACAACTGACGCCTCCGGTCGTCGCCGCAGGGACGCCCCCGGGACCGCACAGAACGAAACGACTCTTTCTCTCCGACGAGAAGCGGCGGTATGCGCGTGAGTATCATCGGCGGCGGAACCGTCACCGAGGAGAAGATAGACGTCGCCGCCGAGACGGGTCGTTCGCTCGCGCGGCGCGGGCACACGGTCGTCTGCGGCGGTCTGGGCGGCGTGATGGAGGCGGCGTGTCGCGGCGCGAAGGAGGCGGACGGGCGGACCGTCGGAATCCTCCCGACCGACCGACGGGCGGACGCGAACGAGTACGTGGACGTCGCCGTCGCCACGGGACTCGGGCACGCCCGGAACGCGTTGGTGCCGATGAACGGCGACGCGGTGATAGCGATCGGCGGAAGTGGCGGGACGCTCTCGGAGATCGGCTTCTCGTTCGTCTACGACAGGCCCGTCGCCGGACTCGGCACGCACGACGTGCCGGGCGTCGAAGCGTGCGAGACGCCCGAAGAAGCGGTCGAGTACGTCGAGCGTGAGGTGTAGGAGGTTCAGCCGCGGCGTTCCCAGAGAACGAACAGCACCGCGCCGAACCCCGTCGTCGAGACGGCGAAGTTCACGAGGCCCCCGACTATCGGAATCAACGAGACGGCGACGAGGACGACGGCCCCGGCGAACGCGACCACGAGGGTGTCCGGTTCGCCGGCGGAGGAGGAGGCGGCGTCGAGGACGAACCGACCCACGAGGAGGGTTCCGATGGCCGATCCCGCGATTCCGAGGACGGCGAGGACGATGACGCCGGGGATGGCGAGTATCAGCCCGATTCCCGTTATCGCGAGGAGGACGATGACGATACCCCCGATGACCGAGATGCCGAGGCCGACGAGGAAGGCGACGCCGCCGTCACCAGACTACGTCTGGTGGGCTGACGAGCTTCGCTCGTCAACGTCGTCGCGGATAGTCTGCAGGCTCTGTTCGGTCAGTTTCGGTGCGACGACGGCGACGATAACGGCGACGACGCCGCTGAACACGACCGCAAGGGTCAACCCGAGCCCGCCCCGAAGAAGTGGGCGAGAGCCGAGGGGTCACTCGGTTGGAGCGGGGCGGTACCGATAGCGAGGGACGACTCGTCGAAGGGGACCATCGAGTCGGAGATTAGTTCTCGATTTGATATCTCTTGCGATCGTGACGCGGACGAAGAGAGAGCGGAAGAGAGACGCCGAGACGGCGGCGAGTCCGTCGTTCGTCAGTTCACCACGTGCCGTGGAACGTGTCGAACGAGAGCGAATCGAGGGGTTCGTCGCCGACGGCGATGCGGTACTCCTGCGGCGTCAGCATTGGCTTGTGGAACCGCGGGCCGTCGTCGGTGGTGATTCGGGGACATCCGGTGTTGACGAACGCGTCCATGTCGAAGTTCCGGAGTCTGTCCGGCGTCACTTCGTCCATGGTGATGAGGTAGGCGTTCGGGTTGTCCTCGATGATCTTCTCGGCTATCTCCATGCGCCCCTGTCCGATCTTGGTGCAGAAGATGACGCCCCACTTCTCGGCGTCCATCGCGCGGTGGACCGCGCCGTAGCGCTGTTTCATGAACTTCTCCGTGTCGGCGATGGTGACGACGTTGTTGACGGGGTCGGCGATGACCACCTTCTTCTCGGGGTGTTCCATCGCGAGGCCGAGGGGGTGGAACTTCCCGCCGCCGACGTACAGCACTTGGTCGGCGTCGATGTCCGCGGAGGCGTAGTTACAGCCGAGAACCTGCCCTTCGAAGGTGAGTCGGTCGTCGCCGCGGCGGGTGTGGACGTCGTAGCCGCGTTCCTCCAACCAGTCGCACATGTCCTCGAAGCGGTTCATGTGCTGGGCCGTCGTCACCAGGCCCACTTCCTCGCCCTCCAACTCTTCGAGGGACTCCTCCAGGATGGGGAACGGGTCCACGTTCGAGAACAGGGGGACGTAGATTATCTTGTCGGACTCCTTCATCGGCGAGTGCCCGAAGTGGACGAACACGTCCGTCCGGCGCATCAGGTAGGTGTCTAAGTCGCAGGCGCCGTAGCAGGGTTGCCCCGACAGCATGAACGTCACGTCGTCGTCGCAGAGTTCCCGCAGGTCGTCGGCGACGGCCGGACCGCGCCGCTTCAGTCCCTCGGGGAACTGCAGTCCGACGCGCGTGGCGTCCCGTTCCTCGATTTCGTCGATGATGCGGTCGAGTTCGTAGTCCCACTCTCTGTCGTGTCTGAGCGACATCCCGGTGTTCCGGAGGTCACCCTCGGAAGAAGCGTCCTGACTCATTGTCCCTTCGTTGCCGGTCAGGAGGTATAACGTCGGCGTTCCCCGATGCGACGGCCGCGGAGTCGGATCGTCCGCCCCGAGGCGGCGGAACCGCACGCCCGCAGTCCCGTCGGACGTGCGGGTCGAGTGTCGTCTGCGTCTCGTTCTCACGTGTCGTCTCCGGCGCGCGCCGTGACCGTCTCGGGTCGGGCGTCGTCGGTGGCGTTCCGCGCCTCATCGTACCACGGCGGCGCGCGGACCGTCTCCGGATCGGCGTCCGTGTACTCCATCCGGAACCGGACTGACCGCGTCTCCCCGCCCGCGCGAACCTCGTAGGAGACGACGAGAAGCGAGACGAAGCCGTCCGCGCCGACGTGCGCCTCCGCCCGGTAGTCGGTGACGTTCCCCGAGTTCGGGAGCGACCGCGGCGTCCCGGTGGCGACAATGCGGTACGGTTGGACGCTCCAGTTCTTCCGGGTGACGTTCGTCCGCGGCGCGTCCAGATACCGTCGGACGGCGCCGGCGGCGCGGTTCTCGAACGGGCCGTGTCCGTCCTCGTCGGCTTCGACGACGTGTCTGGCGTACGATTGCTTCTCGCCGTGTTCCGTGTAGACGTAGTTGTGCCTCCCGTCGGCGTACATCGAGTAGTGCGCGAATTCGGCACCTCCCTCGCCCGTGGCCCGATATCCGGTGACGAAGTAGCGGTACCGCGTCGGACCCGCCACGTCAGCCCGCCGGTACGCGCGGGTCCACCCGCGACCGGTCCGCGCGTTCGTCCCGGACTGCCGCACGATGAGTTGGTACGACCGCCCAGCGACTGCGTCCGCGTGCGCCGCCGCGAGCGTCGCCGCGTCCGCGACGCCCGCGGGTCCGACCCCCGGTGGGAACGGTTCGTCGGCGTCGCCGTCACCGTCGCTGTCGTCGTCGCTGTCTCCCTCGCCGTCACCGTCCGCGGAACCGTCCGAGGAGGCGGCGACGACCGGGCCGACGTTCGGCCCGGCCGCGTCGTCCGTCCGGGGTACGACGCCGAAGCCGAACGGGCCCAACACGGCCGCGACGACGAGTCCCGCGAGGAGGAGGACGGCGAGGCTCGAAACGGGTTCCGCCGCGACTCGCGCGACGCCGAAACCGTTCGACTCCCCGCGTTCGCCGTCGGGCGCGTCGTCCCCCTCCGCGGCGACGCCCGACCGTTCGACGGACGGCGACTCGCCGAAGTACCGCCGGAACAGTCGCTCGCAGTCGTCGCGGTCCACGCCGTACAGCGCCAGGTTCCGGAGGTCGTCCGGTCCGACGAGCGTCGCCCCCGACGAGACGACGCGGCGGACGAGGCGGCGCGACGGACTGGCGGCGACGACAGCGTCGGCGTCGTCTGGGACGCGCGGCGTCCGGAGTCGCCGCCGCGCGTCGAGCGTGACGACGACTCGACCGTTCTCCCCGACTGCGAGAGTGCCGTCCTCGCGCGCCCGAACCTCCCGGCCGGCGGCGGCGTACAGGTCGCAGACGAACCCCCGCAGACGCTCCGCGTCGAGGCGGCGGAGCCACCGTTCGAAGGTTCGCGCGGAGACGACTGGCATGCTAACTAATAACGCACGCGCGACCACGACTCTTTCCCCCGCGGACCCCCGCATCCGGCAGGTTGAAACGACTCGCGTCCGAAGCGAGGGGTATGAGCATGCAGACGGACCCCCTCGAAGAGATGGGCCGCGAACTCGGCGAAGCGCTGACCGAGACGCCCGAGTACGAGGCCTTCGAGGAGGCGAAAGCGGCCGTCGAGAGCGACGACGAGGTGCAGGCCAAGATTTCGGAGTTCGAGTCGCTCCGCGAGGAGTTCATGTTCGCTCGACAGACGGGGAACGCGACGCAGGAGGGGCTTCAGAAGGTCCAATCCGCCCAAGAGGAACTCCACTCGATGCCCGCGATGGCGGAGTACCTCGAAGCCCAAGAGGAACTGCAGACGCGCCTCGAAGCCGTCAACGAGGCCATCTCAGAACCCCTCGCCGTGGACTTCGGCGGCGAGGCGGGCGGTTGCTGTCACGACTGAGCGACGACCGCACGGCCGATTTTTTCAACGACGCGAGACGCCGGAGAGCGACGGGTCGGCCGTTCGCCGCCGCGACTTTTTATACGAGGACGGGGCCAGCGTCGCCATGCTTGCGATAGCCGGCGGGAAGGGCGGGTGCGGGAAGACGACGACGACGCTCGGTCTGGCCGCGGCGATGGACGCGGAGACGCGCGTCGTGGACGCCGACCGGGACATGCCCAACCTGCACGCACTCGCGGGCGTCCCCCGGGACGCGACCGAACGAACTGCGGCAGACGGTCGGGTTCCGTCCGACCCCGCCGACGAGCGAACGCCGCCGTACCGCCACCCCGAGTACAACCACGTCTCGGTCTCTCCCGCGCCGCCGAGGCGGGACGCGCGCGCTGACGGCGGGTGCGACGACCCGTCGGCGAGACTGCGGCGGATTCGCGCCGAGACGGACGCCGCAGTCCTCGTGGACTGCCCGGCGGGCGCGGGGCCGGACGCCGCGGCCCCCCTCCGCGTCTGCGACGGCGCCGTCGTCGTCTCGTCGCTCTGCGCGCCGTCACTCCGCGACGCCGCCAAGACGGCGTCGATGGCGCGAACGCTCGGAACGCCCGTCGTGGGGGCGGTGCTCACGCGGGCGCGCGTCGCGCCGCCCGGCGTCTCGGACCTGTTGGGCTGTCCCGTGCTCGGACGCGTCCCGGAGGCGGAACCGCCGGTCCTCGAAGACGCCTCGGTCAGGCGGGCGTACGAGAACGTGGCGACTGAGATCCAGGCCGCCGAAGGGATAATATAAGAGACCGTCGTAAGAGGTGACGTGTCTGGACGGCTCACGACCGGCATCGACGTTCTCGACCGACAACTCGACGGCGGAATTCCGGCGGGGAGCATCGTCTTCCTCGGCGCGGAACCCGCCAGCCAGTCCGAGCTGTTCCTCTACGAACTCACCGCCGTCCGGGGGACGCTGTACCTCACGACCGTCCGCTCCGACGCCGCGGTCCTCGACGCCGTGCACCGAACGCCCGGCACCGTCGGCAGTCCGACGGTCCGAGACATCGGCGGGGGCGCGCCGTTGGACTCCGCGAACAAACTCGTCACGGAACTCCCGGAGGGGGCGAACCTCATCATCGACGTGGTGGACGTGTTGGAGGAGACGAGCACCGCCCGGTACCGGGAGTTCCTCAACGAACTGCAGACGCACATGGTCAACACGGGGGGACTCGCCGTCCTCCACGGCCTGAAGACGGGAGACGCGCCGCGGAACCGCCGCTACACCGAACACATGTCGGACGTGGTGTTCGACCTGCAGACGGAGGTGGACGGCTCGGAGATAGAGAACCGACTCGCCGTCCCGAAGTTCCGCGGCGGCAAAGCGCCCGAGAAGACCATCAAACTCCGCCTGAGCGAACGGGTGACCGTGGACACCAGCCGGGACATCGCGTAAGCGACTATTTTCGGCGGCTCAAGTCGCGTAGAACAGGAAGACGCCGAGCGTCACCGCCACCGTCAGCCCGGACCAGGCGCGGACGGTATCAACCGGCCCCAGGTCGATTCGGCGCGTGAACACGGAGAGGAAGTACGGCGCGAGCGGTGCGAGTCGCGCCAGAATCGGCGGGTCGGCTCCGAGTCCGTATTCGAGCGCGAGCGTGAGCGCGATCGTCGAAACCGCCGCGACTGCGGCGACGAGGGCGTCGTCCGGGAGTTCGAGTTCCGACGGCACCTCGTCGGCGTCTCTGTCGGCCATCTCTCCGAGAGTGCGGAAACGGAAAGTAAGAACCCGGCGGTTCCGTCGCCCGAGGGGGCGGCGGCCGCCGCGGCGGGAGTTACTCTTCGGTCTCTTCGCCTTCGAGTTCCTCAACGAGTTCGTCCGCGTCCACGTCGACGTCCTCGATGGCTTCCTCGATGTCTTCGGCGTCGGCGCCGCCGCCCATGCCGCCCATCATACCGCCCATGCCGCCCATCATACCGCCCATCCCGTCGATGGTCTCCTGGACGATGACGCGGTCTAAGTCGAGGCGGTCGATGACGTCCTGTGCGATCTGCTGCTTCGAGAACATCCACTGCTGGTTCATCGTCATCTGCGGCGTGGCCTCGATGTACAGCGTCTCCTTCTCGACGGTCTCGACCTCGGTCTCGGGTTCGGCGTCCTCGTCGTCCTCGTCGGGTTCGACGACCGTCTCCTCCTCGACCTCGTCGGTCTCGATCCAGACCTCGGGGGCCTGCTGGAGGTACATGCTGAGGAGGCTCTCGGCCTTCTCCTCGCGGTCCTCGACGAGTTCGAGAATCTCGTAGTCGTACTCGAGGTCTTCGCCCGCCAGCGGGTGGTTGAAGTTCACGCGCGCGCGGCCGCCGATGATGGTCTCGACGCGACCCTGTTCGCCGTCGACTTGGACCTGCGCGCCGGGGTAGCGGTCGTCCTCGTCGATCTTGTTGGCGCTGACCGTGCGGACGTCGTCGTCGTCGAACTCGCCGAACGCCTGCGCGGCGGGAATCTCGACGTTGCCGGTGTCGCCGGGTTCCGCGCCGACGAGGGCGTCGTCGACGGCCTCGAAGACGTGTCCCGCGCCGACCACGATGACTCGGGGTTCGAAGTTGTACTCCTCCGTGTCGATGTCGGCCTCCTCGGCCACCTCTTCGTCGGTCGTGTCGACGACGGTGTCGTCTTCGACCGTGCGTACGGTGTACGCGAGGCGCACGAAGTCGCCGTCTTGGATTCCGTCCTCGGCGACTTCCTCGTCTTCGGCGACCTCTTCTTCGACGTCTGCTGCGTCGGCGTCGGCCGCCTCCGCCTGCGGTTCGTCACTCATACGCGGAACAATACTCGTGTGACCCTTAAGAATCACGTTTCGCCCGCCGCGGAGAAAACGCCCGATTCGCCGCGGTTTTCCGGCGAAATCGGAGGGCGCAGGCGACGGCTACGACGCTCTCGGCGCGGCAGAGTCGGTAGTCGCGGACGCCGGATCGACCGGATTCCGGAGTCACCCACGCTTTTGCTCGGCCGGGACGACGACCGACGCATGTACGAAGTCGAGGTCAAGGTGCGGGCCGACCGCGACGGGGTGCGGGCGAAACTCGACGGGGGGCGCGCCGAACGCGTCGGGCGCGTGCGGCAGGTAGACACCTACTACGACGCGCCGCACCGCGACTTCGCGGCGACCGACGAGGCCCTCCGCGTCCGCCGCGAGACGCCACTCGACGGTGAGGACCGGGCGGAGACGACGGCGCGCGTCACCTACAAGGGGCCGTTGGTGGACGACGAGTCGAAGACGCGGGCCGAACACGAAACCGAGGTGGCCGACGGCGAGACGATGGACGCCGTCCTCGACGGCCTCGGCTTCGAACCGGCGGCGACGGTGGAGAAAGAACGGGAGTTCTACCGGATGGACGGCTACACCGTCACCCTCGACGCGGTGGAGGGAGTCGGGGAGTTCGTCGAAGTCGAACGCGAGGCCGAGGACGAGGCGGACGTCGAATCGGTCCGGGAGGGAGCGTACGCCGTCGCGCGCGAACTCGGACTCGACCCGGACGAGCAGATTCGGACGTCGTACCTCGGGATGCTCCTCGATTCGGAGGAGTGACCCCGCGGCGGGCGACCGGTTCGACCGGATGATGTTTGATAGTAATTCTCGTGTCGCTAATCTTTTCCGCAAGTTATAGCATCACCGGTGAGGAACGACTGCACAATGACCGAACGGAACATCAGCATCGAGGCGGCGGACAGAACCGCCGTCGAGGACCAACAGGTCGAAATCGTCGAGCGAAAGGGTATCGGTCACCCCGACTCTATCTCCGACGGAATCGCCGAGAGCGTCTCCCGCGCCCTGTCGAATCTCTATCTCGACCGGGTGGGGAAGGTTCTCCACTACAACACCGACGAGACGCAACTGGTGGCGGGCGAGGCCGCGCCCGCCTTCGGCGGCGGCGAAGTCGTCGAACCCATCTACCTCCTCATCGTGGGTCGCGCGACGAAGAAGTACGACGGCGAACGACTCCCCGTGGACTCGGTCGCCCTGGAGGCCGCCCGCGACTACCTGAACGAGCACATCCCCGAACTGGAGTTCGGAACCGACATCGTCGTGGACGTGAAACTCGGCGAGGGGTCCGGCGACCTGCAGGACGTCTTCGGCGAGGAGAGCGTGCAGGTTCCGATGGCCAACGACACGTCGTTCGGCGTCGGCCACGCGCCGTTGACCGAAACCGAGGAGATAGTGCTGAACGTCGAACGCGAACTCAACTCGACGTACGCCGACGAGAACCCGCACCTCGGCCCCGACGTGAAGGTGATGGGCAAGCGCGAGGGCGACGAGATAGACATCACCGTCGCCGCCGCGATGATCGATTCCTACGTCGCCGACATCCAGGAGTACAAGGAGGCAGTCGCGTCCGTCGAGGAGTTCGCCGGCGAGGTGGCCCGCGGGTACACCGACCGCGAGGTGAACGTCGCCGTCAACACGGCCGACGACTACGACGAGGGCTCCATCTACCTCACCGTCACCGGCACCAGCGCCGAACAGGGCGACGACGGGTCCGTCGGCCGCGGGAACCGCGCGAACGGTCTCATCACGCCGAACCGGCCGATGAGCATGGAGGCCACCTCGGGGAAGAACCCCGTCAACCACATCGGGAAGATCTACAACCTGCTCTCGACGGACATCGCCGAAACCGTCGTGGACGAGGTGGACGGCATCCGCGACCTGCAGATTCGCCTGCTCTCGCAGATCGGTCGCCCCATCGACGAACCCCACGTTGCGGACGCGAAGATAGTCACCGACGAGGGCGTCGTCCTCTCGGACATCGAAGCCGACGTCGAGGCCATCGTGGACGACCGCCTCGCGAACGTCACCGACATCACGCGGCAGGCCATCGACGGCGACCTGACGACGTTCTGAGGGCCCGACGCCGCCTTTTCACTCGTAGTACCGCTCTAACAGCGACACCGCCGCGCGCTTCGTCTTCCGGTAGGCGCGCCCGCCGTCCGGCGTCCGAACCGCGTACGCGTAGCGGTCGCTGTCGGGGACGTACCACCGGTCGCCGTGGACGCGCATAGCCCGCGGGAGGTCGGAGTCCGCCGCGTCGGCGTCGGTGTCGGCGTCGGCGTCCGCCTCGGTGTGGCCGTTCTTCGCCGCCCCGGCGTCCGGTCCGTCGGCGGCGGACGCGCCCGTCGAATCGGTCGCACCCGTCGCGCCGGAGGAACCACCCTCCGCGCCCGAGGCGAAGACTGCACCGCCTCCCGACGCCGGGGCGGACTCCGCGCCCCTCTGCCCCGGGCCGACGGAAGTCTCCTCGGAGTCGGGCGTCGAACCGGGAGAGTCGGCGTCGTCGGCATCGTCGGCGTCGTCAACGTCGGCGGCGGGTCCGACGAGGAGTTCGTTCGGCGTGGCGGGGGAGTCGGGGAGGACTCCGCGCTCCGCGCCGGGCCGGCGGAGCGATTCGAGCGTCTGCTCCATCAGAATCGACTGCATGTTGACGACCGGTTCGCCGTCGCGGGGGTACTGCTGGTCGTAACTGCCGTCGGCGTTCATCGTCCACCGCTTTTGGTTGTCCGACATCGCCAGTTCGAGGACGAAGCGGAGTTGCGCGCGGATGTCCGGGTCTTCGACCGGCGCGACGGCCTCGACGCGGTTGTCGAGGTTCCGCGTCATCCAGTCCGCGGATCCGACGTACCACTTCGGGTCGCCCGCGTCACCGGCTTCGCCGGTTGCTCGCGAGGGCTCCGCCCTCGCGCCGTTTTCGAAGTAGTAGATGCGCGAGTGTTCGAGGAACCGATCGACGATACTGTGGACGGAGACGTTCTCGCTTATCCCCTCCAGGCCCGGCCGGAGGCGGCAGATGCCGCGCACCACGAGGTCGATATCGACGCCCGCCATCGACGCGCGGTACAGTTCCTCGACGAGTTCGGGGTCTTCGAGGGAGTTCACCTTGGCGACGATGCGGGCGTCCTCGCCGTTCCGGGCGTGGTGCGCCTCCCGGCGGACGAGGCGGGTGAACTGCTCGCGCATCGTGACGGGCGCGATGAGGAGCTTCCTGAACTCCTCGTCCAAGGAGGGGCCGGTGAAGAAGTTGAACACCTTCACCAGGTCCCGGCCGATGTCGCGGTCGGCCGTCAGGAGTCCGAGGTCCACGTACCCCTTGGCGGTGCCGGAGTGGTAGTTGCCGGTGGCGACGTGGGAGTACAGTTGCACGCCGTCGTCCTCCTCGCGGACGACGAGGGCGGTTTTCGTGTGCGTCTTCAGGCCGATGGTCCCGTAGGCGACGTGGATGCCCTCCTCTTCGAGGCGGCGGACCCACTCTAAGTTGTTCTGCTCGTCGAACCGGGCCTTCAGTTCGACCATCACCGCCACCTGCTTGCCGTTGTCGGCGGCATCGATGAGGCTCTGGATGACCTTCGAGTCCGAGGCGGTGCGGTAGATGGCCGCCTTGATGGCCAACACGTCCGGGTCGTTCGCCGCCTCGTCGAGGAACTCCTGCACCGTCTCGCCGAACGAGTGGTACGGGTGGTGCAGGAGGACGTCGCCGCGTCGAATCTCAGAGAAGATGTCCTCGGAGGCGTCGGGGCCTACGTCCGCCGAGGTGCCGACGCGTTGGAACCGCGGGTGCGGTTGGGGTGTCCACGGGTCGAGTTTCAGGTCCGGGCGGTCCAGCTCCGTCAGGTCCATCAGTTCGCGGAAGTCAAGCGGTCCGGGCAGTCGGAACACCTCGCGCTCGGAGATGTCGAGCTGTTCAACGAGGAGGTCCACCACCCGGTCGGACGCGCCCTCCTCTACGTCGAGGCGGACGGCGGTGGCGAACCGTCGCTGTTCGAGCACCTCCCGAATCATCTCGATGAGGTCCTCCGCCACCTCTTGGTTCCGCCGGACCTCCGCGTTCCGGGTTAGGCGGAACAGCGTCGTGTCCGCCACGTCGGCCTTCGGAAAGAGCAGATCGAGGTTCGAGCGGATTATCTCCTCTAAGAGGACGTACTCCTCCTCGCCGACTTCGACGAGTCGGGGGCGGTTCTGCGGTATCTTCACGCGCGTGAACGTCGGTTCGTCCTCGCCGTCGCGTTCGGTCAACACCGCGAGCGAGAGGCTCAGATTCGAGATGAACGGGAACGGGTGAGCCGGGTCGAACGCGAGGGGGGTGAGCGTCGGCAGGACGGACTCCTCGAAGTAGTCGCGCATCTCCGAGCGCTGACGGGCCGTCAGGTCGTCGTAGTCGTGGACGTGGACGCCCTCCCGCCGGAGGGCGGGGCGAACGTCTTCGAGGAAACACTCCGCCTGCGCGCGGAACATCGGTCTGGCCGTCTCCACCGCCTCCCGCCACTGCTCCTCGGGCGTTCGGCCGTCCGGGGTGGATTCGGTCACCCCGGCGTCCATCTGCTGTTTCAGACCGCCGACGCGCTTCATGAAGAGCTCGTCCATGTTCTTCGTGAAGATGGACAGAAAGCGCACGCGTTCGAGGAGGGGTTGCCTGTCGTCCAACGCCTCGTGGAGCACCCGCCGCTGAAACTCCAACTCGCTCAGTTCGCGGTTCAGGTAGTACCGCGGGTCGTCCAAGTCCACGTCCGGTTCCGGCGGGTCGTACGGGTCGGGGTGCGAGTTAGCGTCCATTGTGGAGGGGTACTGGGAGCCGTTGCCGCGGGCGAGGTCGTCGATCAGTTACGACCAATCCAGTCACATATTAAGAAGTTTATATTAGTAGACAGTTTGTCAAACGTAGTTGTCGGTACGTACATATTAAATATATAGAGAGTCCGTTCCGGGCAAAATCGGCGCGACCCGCGGACCGAGACGCTGATTGGTGGCCGCGGAGTACGGCACGGTAGTGAACGCCGAGAACGTCGTCGCGGTCGGGTACGGGGACTTCGGAACGAAGAGCAGCGAGGTGCGCGCGAAGATGGCGAAGCGACTCGCCGAGAGCGTCCGCGCCGCCCTCGCGGACGCCGACCTGCCGGGGACCGTCGAGAGGCGGTGGGCGCGCATCCTCGTCGAGACGGACGAGACGGACCCGGTCGCGGAGGTAATCGCCACCCTCCCGGGCGTCGTCTGGGCGCGGCCGGCGGTCCTGACCGACGCGACGGTGGACGCCGTCCGCGACGCCCTCCGGACGCTCTCGACCGAACGCGGCCACGGGTCCGACGAGTCGTTCGCCGTCGAGAGTCGCCGCGTCGGCCCGCCCTCGGCGCACCCGTTCTCCAGTCGGGACCTGAAGGTGGAGGGCGGCAGCGCCGTCCAAGCGGGAACCGACGCGCCCGTGGACTTAGACCACCCCGACCGGACGTACAGGGTCGAGGTGCGCGACGACGAGGCGTTCGTCTCCGCCGTTCAGATGGACGGACCGGGCGGACTCCCCCTCGGCACGCAGGGCCGCGCGGTGGTCCTCCTCAGCGGCGGCATTGACTCGCCCGTCGCGGCGTGGCGGATGATGCGCCGCGGGTGTTCGGTCGCGCCCGTGTACGTCGATTTAGGCGACTACGGCGGCGCGGACCACCGCGCCCGCGCGACGGAAGTGGCGACGACGCTCTTGCGGCGCGCGCCCGACGAGGACGTTCGACTCCACGTCGTCCCCGGTGGCGAGGTGGTGCAGGCGGTGGTGGACGAACTGCACGACACGCGGATGCTGTCGCTCCGGCGGGCGATGCTCGCGGCCGGCGAGGCGGTGGCCCGCGAGGTGGGCGCACACTCCGTCGTGACGGGCGAGTCCCTCGGGCAGAAGTCCTCGCAGACGGGCGCGAACCTCGCTGCCACCGACGCCGCCGTCTCGCTTCCGGTCCACCGACCCCTGCTGACGGCGGACAAGACGGACATCGTCGAGGAGGCGCGCGCCCTCGGCACGTTCTCGGACTCGACGCTCCCGGTGGGATGCGAACGGGTCGCGCCGTCGCACCCCGAGACGAACGCGACGGTGGAAGCGGTCGAAGCGGCCGAACCGGACGACCTCCTGTCGATGGCGCGGGAGGCGGCGGCGGACCGGTCGGTCGTCGACCTCGAACCCTGACCGGATCCGTACGGACGTCGATTATAATGTACGTTTCACTTCGTTCTGCAGCCTATAGCGTGAATAATAGGGGTAAAATGGATTTACGTGCGTTCAGTTCGTAGCCTCGCGCGATGTCACAGACGCGCCGCCCACCCCACGGTCGAATCGACTCCTCGTGGACCGTCAGGCAGGTGGTCCCCCGTTCATCGTGGCGGGTCGGAACGGAGACGTGTTCGGCGTGCGGCGGCACCGTGAACCTCGACGGCGACCACTATCAGGTGGAACTGGGCCGCGACAGGCGGCCCGAAGCGGGTTCGAAGCTGACGTACGAGCGACAACTGCTGTCGTTCTGCGACGAGTCGTGCGCAACGTCGTGGCTCGACGGTACCGCCGCCGAGCACCCCTCGGCCGACGAGTGAGCGTCCTGACCGCCGCCCGGAATCGACCGCAGATCGCCGCACCGCAACCGATTTAGCCGCCCGTCGTCAGGCTCAAAACGTGACGCGGGTTTGCTTCGTCGGGGCGCCCGAGGTGAACGTCCAGTACGAACTCCTCTCCCGCGAGACGGCGCGGGCCGCCCTCTCGACGTACGAGATACGCCAACCGTTCGCCAACTCCTTGGCGGTCGATACGGTGAGCGTCGGCGCCGCCGTCTCTCTCTGCAACGACCTCAACTGGTATCTCGTCCGCTTCGTCGAGACGGTCCTCGTCCGCGAACCGAGCATCAGCGACACCGAGTGGCTCTCTCGCCGCCTCGCGGAACGGGTGCGCGACGGCGAGGTCCGCCCGGAGGAGACGAAGGAGCGTCTCGCCGTCTACGGCCTCGAAGACGGCCGCCTCGTCGAACCGATGTACGTCACTCGGCGGCCCGACGGGACGGTTCCGACGTACGACCTCCGCGACGTGGAGGAGACGGTGGTCGTGCGCGTGAGCGACGACGAGTTCGGCAGGTGAGGCGGCGCACCTTTTTGTTCGGGCGGTCGTAGGCGAGTTCATGGCGGTTCCATACGGGGCGGAGTCGCGGGAAATCGAACTCGACGGCCTCCGCGTTCGGTATCTGGTGGCCGGTGACAGCGACGGCGACGGCGATGACGCCGACGCCGATGCGCCCACCATCGTCCTCCTGCACGGCGGCGGCCTCGACAGCGCGTCGCTCTCCTGGAAGGAGGTCATGCCCGCCCTCGCGAAGGACTTCCGCGTCGTCGCGCCCGACCTGCCGGGGTACGGCGAGAGCGACCCGCCGGAACGGACGCCGACGACGGACTACTACGTGCGCGTCCTTGAACGCTTCCTGTCCGCAGTCGGCGTCGAACGGCCCGTCTTGGTCGGCGTGTCGATGGGCGGCGGCGTCGCCGTCGGCTACGCACTCGAACACGCCGACGACGTGTCGGCGCTGGTCGCAATCGACGGGTACGGACTCGGCGGGTCGGTTCCCGGCGGCGCGTTGACCGCCGTCGTCTCGCGGGTGTCGTACCTGAGCGAACTCTCGTGGCGGGCCGTCGCGCGGAGTCGCACCGTCGCGTACTTCTCCGTCCGGGCGGCGGTGGCCTACGGCAACGTCTCGCCGACGCTCGTGGACGAGGTGTTCGCGGAGGCCAAGCGGAACGACGGCGACGCGTGGCGGCGATTCCTCCGGGCCGAAATCGGCCTGCGCGGGCCGAAGACGAACTACGTGGACCGACTGCCGGACGTGTCGGTGCCGTCGCTGTTCGTCCACGGCGAGGACGACAGGCTGGTCCCGCAGTCGTGGTCGGTCCGCGCGGGGTCTCTCGTCCCAGACGCGGAGGTGCGCATCTTACCGAACTGCGGCCACTGGCCGCCGCGGGAGAAGCCGAACCGCGTGAACGCGCTGATTCGACTGTTCCTTCAGTCGAACATGCCGGTGGACATGTAGCGCTCGCCGCTGTCCCAGAAGACGGTGACGACGAGGGGGCAGTCGGCGTCCGGGAGCGTCTCCGCTCTCGTCCCGCCGGACCCGTCCGCGACGACGGACCCGCCCGCCTCGCTTCGGCAGTCGGCGTCGGGGTCGGCCAGTCGTTCGGCGACGCGCCGCGCGGCGACGTTCGACGCGCCGGAGGACTGCCCGACGAGGATACCCTCCTCGCGGGCGAGGCGGCGACACTCGGCCTCGGCGGCGTCGAGCGAGACGGTCTCCACGCCGTCCAAGAGGTCCCTGTCGAGGTTCGGGCTGACGAAGCCCGGTCCCATCCCCTGGAAGTCGTCGTCGCCGGACTCGCCCGTCGAGAGCACGGCGTTCTCCTCGGGTTCGACGGCGACGATGTCCATCTCGGGGAACTCCTCGCGGAGGCGCCGCCCGATGCCCGAGAGGGTGCCGCCGGTGCCGACGCCCGCGACGAGTGCGTCCACGCTCCGCCCTTCCACCTGTTCGAGAATCTCCTCGGCTGTGGTGCGGTAGTGGGCGTCGGGGTTCGCGGGGTTCTCGAACTGGCGGAGTTGGGTCATCCCCTCGGCCTCCAGTTCGTCGGCGCGGTCCTTCGCGGCGGAGATGTCCCCCTCGACGAGTTCGATGTCCGCGCCGTAGGCGCGCATGATTTCGCGTCGCTCGGGCGACTTCGAGGCGGGCATCACGATGGTGATGTCGTACCCCTTGCTCGCGGCGGCCATCGACAGTCCGATGCCGGTGTTTCCGCTCGTCGGTTCGACCAGTTCGTCGCCCGGCGATATGGCCCCCTCGCGTTCGGCGGCCTCTATCATCCCCAGGGCCGGTCGGTCCTTCGCGGACCCGCCGGGGTTCTTCGACTCTATCTTCGCCGCCACGAGGGCCCCCGGCGGCGACGACACTCGGACCAACGGCGACCCGATGGTCTCGAGGATACTCGCGTCCATTACCGACGCGTAGGCGACTCAGACCGAAAACGATGGCGGACGAGGGCAAGACGCGCCGGATTCCGTGACGGCCGGCGAGGGAGGGGCGGTACCGAACCCGACCGGGACGGCGCGAACCTGACCGCGACCGCGCCGATTAAAGCCCTCGACCCGGTATCTCGCGGTATGGCCGACGCCGAGTCACAGACGTTAGAGACGATGGAGCCGAACCCGATGTGGGACGAGGAGTCCTACGAGGACGCCGTCGAGAGCCTCTCCGAGGACGGGTTGGTGTTCAAGGTGTGGGGCGGCGACTGGTGCGGCGACTGCCGGGGGCAACTGCCGGACTTCGGGGCCGCACTCGACGCCGCGGGCGTCCCCGAGGAGAACGTCCACCACTACCCCGTCGAGAAGGAAGACGACGGGAGCAAGGTCGGACCGAAGGTCGAGGAGTACGGCATCGAACTCATCCCCACCGTCGTCGTCGAACGTGACGGCGAGGAGGTCGCGCGGTTCGTCGAGGAGGAGGACGCCCCCATCGCCGTCCACCTCGCGGACCGACTCGGCTCGTAACGCCGTCTCCCGCTTTTTCGAACCCGCTTCAGAGGTCGATGTCGTCAACGTCGTCCAGCGACACGTCCGCGTCGCCCGCGCCGCCTTCGAGCCACGACAACGCCTCCTCGACGGAGTGGGCGGGCGCGGAGCACGTCCGCCCCTCGCAGGCGTAGATGGTCGGTTCGCCGTCGCGCGCCTCCCGGCCCTTCCACACCGGCGGCGCGTCGGAGAGGCCGAGCGTATCCAGCCACGGCCCGAGTTCGTCGTCCGTCGGCGGGCGAACCGAGAGGACGGCGTCGGGCACGTAGCGTTCGGCGAGCGTCTCGCGCCACGACTCGGGGAGTCCCTCCGCGGCGACGACGAGTTCCGTCCCGCCGAGGGCGCGCTTCTCGGCCGCGAGGGCGAGCGAGACGTGTTCGAGCGGTCGGCCGCGAATCCGGTCGCCGTGGGTGTCGATGACCGCGCCGGCGACGGACGAAAAGTCCGCCTCGGGGACGAAGGCGTCCAAATCGAGGAGAAGCGACGCCGCGACGCCGACGCTCGACGGCGTGGACTGGTCTTGGAGTTCCTGCGGGCGGGTGACGAGCGATTCGCCCTCCGCGGGCGTCATGTACAGCGTCCCCGCCTCCTCGTCGTAGAACTGGTCCACCAGCGTGCGCGTCAGGTCGAGGGCGAACGCGAGGTACTCGGCGTCGCCGGTCGCTTGGTACAGGTCGAACGCGCCGCGGGCGAGGAAGGCGTAGTCTTCGAGGTAGCCGTCGCCCTTCACGTCGCCGTCCTTGTAGCGGCGGGCGAGTCGCCTTTCCTCCCGGTCCCAGAGGCGTTCGCGGACGAACGCGAGGGCGTCCTCGGCGAGTTCGACGTACTCGTCGCCGAGGACGAGTCCGCCCTGCGCCAGCGAGGATATCATCAGGCCGTTCCAGCCCGCGAGCACCTTCTCGTCGCGGGCGGGTCGGACCCGTTCTTCGCGCGCCTCGAACAGCGCTTCGCCCGCTTCGCCGAGTCGTTCGTCCATCTCCTCCTCGGAGAGGCCGTACGACTCGGCGAGTTCGTCGGCCGTCGCCGAAATCGTCAACACCGTCGTCCCGTCTTCGAAATTACCCGACTCGGTGACGCCGTAGCGGTCGCAGAACAGGTTCGCCGTCGTCTCGTCGTCGAGTACCTCGCGGACCTGCTCCGGGGTCCAGACGTAGAACGTCCCCTCCTCGCCGCCGCTTCTGGCGTCTAAGGTGCTGTAGAAGCCGCCGTCGGGGTGGCGGAGTTCGCGGGCCACGAAGTCGAACGTCTCGCGGGCCACCTCGGCGTAGTCGTCGCTCCCGGTGAGTCGGTGCGCCGCGACGTAGACGCGCGGGAGTTCCGCGTTGTCGTACAGCATCTTCTCGAAGTGCGGGACGGTCCACGTCCGGTCGGTGACGTAGCGGTGGAAACCGCCGCCGACGTGGTCGTACATACCGCCCGCGGCCATCGCGTCGAGGGTTTCGGTGGCCACGTCTATCGCGTTCTCGTCGCCGGTGCGGACGTACGTCCGGAGGAGCGATTCGACGCGGCGGGCCTGCGGAAACTTCGGGCCGCCGGAGCCGAATCCGCCGTACTCTCGGTCCGCGCCGCGAACCGCCGCCGCCGCGACGGTGCCGAGGATCTCCTCGCCCGGCGCGTCGCCCGACTCCTCGGGCGTCGCTTCGAGGTTGTCCGTCAGCGCGTTCGTCCACTGGTCCGCGCGGTTCTCGATCTCCTCGCGGTCGGCCTCCCACGATTCGACGAACGAGCGTAGGAGGTCCATGAACCCGGGGACGTTCCCCCTGTCGGGGCGTTGCTCCTTCGGGAAGTACGTCCCCACGTAGAACGGCTTGCCCTCCGGCGTCAGGAAGACGGAGAGGGGCCACCCGCCGCCGCCGGTGACGAGTTGGCAGATGGTCTGGTAGATGCGGTCCAAGTCGGGTCGCTCCTCCCTATCGACCTTTATCGGGACGAACTCCTCGTTGAGGACGGACGCCACCTCGTCGTCCTCGAAGCTCTCCTCGGCCATCACGTGACACCAGTGGCAGGCGGAGTAGCCCACCGAGAGGAAGATGGGCTTGTCCCCCTCGCGGGCGGCCTCTAACGCCGCCTCGTCCCACGGTTGCCAGTTCACGGGGTTGTCCGCGTGCTGGCGGAGGTACGGACTCTCTTCGTCGTCCAGCCTGTTTCGCCCCAGAACGTCGCTCATGGGTGGGGGTAGGGGAGTGAGGGACTAAAGGGGCGTGGAGACGGCGACTCGTTCGGGCGTTCGAGCGGTCCGCCCCGTTCGGCCCGAGTGCGGCCGCCGCCCGACTCCCGTGCAACCCACGTTCGTGTTCATCTCGCGCTGTCCGAAGAGCAACTTTTACACTCTCGTGCATCGCGGTACCGCGTATGACCGAGACTGCGCTCCTCGTCGGCGGCGGCGGCCGCGAACACGCGATAGCCCGCGCCCTGACCGCGGATTCGGACTGCGAACTGTACGCCTGCGCGAGCAACCGAAACCCCGGCATCGCCTCGCTTTCGGCCGGGTTCGAGCAGATTTCGGAGACGGCGGCCGAGGACATCGTCGCCTACGCGGCGGACGTCGGCGCGGACGTGGCCGTCGTCGGCCCCGAATCCGCGCTGGAGGCGGGCGTCGCGGACGCCTTGGACGACGCCGGCGTCTACACCTTCGGCCCGAAGGCGGAGGAAGCCCGCATCGAGACGGACAAGGCGTTCCAACGGCGGTTCATGGAGGAGGAGGAAATCCCCGGATGCCCCGACTTCGCCGTCTTCGAGGACGTCGAGGCGGCGTGCGAGTACATCGACGAGTACGACGGCGACGTGGCGGTCAAGCCCGCGGGTCTGACGGGCGGGAAGGGCGTGAAAGTCACGGGCGACCAGGTGACGAAGGAGGAGGCCAAGGAGTACCTCCGCGAGTCGGAGTACGAGGAGATAGTCCTCGAAGAACGCCTCGTCGGCGAGGAGTTCACCGTGCAGGCGTTCGTGGCGAACGGCGAGGTGCACCCGACGCCCGCCGTGCAGGACCACAAGCGCGCCTACGAGGGCGACGAGGGGCCGAACACCGGCGGCATGGGGAGTTACACCGACGCCGCGCCGCAACTGCCGTTCATGACCGCCGACGACTACGCCGACGCGGTGGACGTTCTGGAGGCCACCGTCGAAGCCCTCCCCGACTACAAGGGCGTCCTCTACGGCCAGTTCATGCTCACCGCCGAGGGCGTGAAGGTCATCGAGTTCAACGCCCGGTTCGGCGACCCGGAGGCGATGAACACGCTGCCCGTGTTGGAAACGTCGTTCCTCGACGTGGTAACGGCGGCACGCGACGGCGAGGAGATTCCCCGACTGGAGTTCG
Organism: Halopelagius fulvigenes; assembly: GCF_042662625.1. Lineage (GTDB taxonomy): Archaea > Halobacteriota > Halobacteria > Halobacteriales > Haloferacaceae > Halopelagius > Halopelagius fulvigenes. The sequence continues at coordinate 78,358 of NZ_JBHSXH010000015.1, read as the reverse complement.
CGGGGAAAGCCACCGTCTGTAAGTACGCCGTCCCCGAGGGTTACCCGACGGACCCCGACTCGGGCGCGAAGGTGACGGTGGACGAAGAGAACGTCGGCGACGCACTCCTCTTTTACGCCAGCGTGGACGCCCGCGAGGACGGCGTCTACACGACCACCTCGCGGTCGTTCGCCGTCGTCGGCGTCGCGGACTCCATCGAGGAGGCCGAGAAGCGGGCCGAGGAGGGACTGGCCGCCGCCGGCGAGGGCGTCCGCATCCGCCACGACATCGGCAGACCCGAACTCGTCCAGAAGCGCATCGACCACGCGGCGGAACTCCGCGGCGAGTAACGCCGCGTGGCGACGACGCCGGGCATGGCTTTTGTACCGCCCCCGCGAATCCGAGGGCGTGAGCGACGAGAGCGACGGGACGGACGCGGACTCCGACGGGCGGCGGCACCACCGGGTGACGACGCACCCGACGCCGGGACCGCTGAACTCCCTGCGACACTGGACGGACGCCAAGCCCCTCTGGCGCGTGACGCTGAACTACCTCCTCGTGTGGGTGGCCCGCGTCGCGCCGTTCTTCTGGCTGAAGAACTGGGCGCTGAGACGCCTCGGCGTCACCGTCGGCCGCGGCGTCTCGTGGGGTCTGGAGGCCACCCCGGACGTGTTCTGGCCCGAACTCATCACCCTCGGCGACCACGCCGTCGTCGGCTACGACTCGGTGATCCTCTGCCACGAGTTCCTGCAGGACGAGTACCGGACGGGCGAGGTGGTCGTCGGCGACAGGGCGATGATCGGCGCGAAGGCGGTGATACTGCCGGGCGTCCACGTCGGCGAGGGCGCACAGGTGGCCGCGAACTCCCTCGTCACGCGGGACGTGCCGCCGAATACGACCGTCGCGGGCGTCCCGGCGCGGCCGATGGGCGGAGGAGACGACGAGAGCGACTGACGGGGCGACCCGCGGCGACGGTCAGGGCCGTTCGAGTCGGACGTTGAAGACGGCCCCGCGGGGGTCGTTGTCCCCGACCCAGATGTCGCCGCCGTACCCGCCGAGAACGCTGTCCGCGAAGAAGAGGCTGATTCCGGTGCCGTGGTGGAGTTGGTCGAACTCCTTGCGGCCGAAGACGAGGTCGCGTTGCGACTCGGGGACGCCCGGGCCGTTGTCCGCGGCGGAACGTCGTTGTGGGGGTATTTCACTTTCCGGGGTACTTCGGTACCGACCGATACCTCGCTGCGGCGCGTCGGTTTTCGGCGGACGGTGCGTCGAGAGCGGAGGCGCGAGAGGCGGCGTTACGACCGGACGCGGACGATTCCTTCCTCGAACACCTTCTGGTTCGGGAGGATGTACTCCTCGTCGTCCGTCTCGATGCGGGTGACGAACAGGTCCACCTCTTGGACGATGCCCTTCGTCTCGCCGACGCGGATCCGGTCGCCTATCGCGTACGGTTGGTTCAAAAGCAGGAACGTCCCGGCGGCCCCCGATTTCAGCAGGTCCGCGAACGCGATCGCGGCGAACACGACGAGTGCGAACAGGTACGCCGCGAGGGCGACGACCAACGCCTCCGTGGCCACCCGGACCTGCGAGAGGGCGATGAGCGTCGCCAGAAAGAAGATGGTGTACTTGGCGATAGCCGGGATGATGCCTATCTGCGGGAGTTTGACGCCGCGCAGTCGCTCCGTGATGAGCAGTTCCACCTTGTCGCCGACGAGGATGCCGATGATGAGGATGACCACCGCGAAGAACAGCATCGGGAGGAACCCCACGACGCGACTCCAGAACTGATTGGCGTAGTCCACGTCGGACAGGGAGAGGGCGGCCAACACCGCGACGCCGATGACGAAGTAGCGGACGAGCCACCCCAACAGCTCTACCGTCGACGTGTCGAAGTCGCGCGCGGTTCGCTCGAAGGCGGTCCCCTCGATGGCCTCGGGGATGCCGAGTCCGTCGAGGACGCGCCGGGTGAGCGACCCGAGGACGAACGCGATGACGACGCCCACGAAGAGGACTGCGAGCGCCAACCACGCGTCCCTCGGGACGGCGTTGAACAGTTCTCCGAGGACGAACCCGTTGCCGTTGCCCGTCCCGGCCTGTGCGAGTGTCGCCCCGGCCATCAGTGCCCCTCCGGGTCGATTTCGAGAATCATCTTCCCGCCCTTGAACGCCCGAACGAGGCCGTCGGACTCCGAGAGGACGATGGACGTCGCGTTCGTGTCGCGGGTTATCGCCGCGCCGGACATGTGGCGCGCGCCGAGACCCTTGGGGATGTCGACGCCCTCGGCGGACGGTTCGAGGTAGCGGTACGCGCTGACTATCTTCCCCGAGTCGGAGATGACGAACGCGCCGTCGAGGCGGGAGAACTCCTTGAGCATCACGTTCACGATGGGGTCGCCGACGTGGACGTGGGACTTCTCGAAGGGGTTGTACGAGAGCGGTCGGGACTTGTTCATCACCTTGCCGGCGTCGCCGACGACGAACAGTGCGCCGACGGGCTTGCCCTTCTGGCCCTTCTTCCCGAGCTCTATCGCCACCTCGAACACGTCGCGGATGACGCTCGGGTCCGCGCGGGAGTTCGCGAACAGGTCGAAGATACCCGACCGCATCCCCTCGCTGACGCGGACGCGGATCACCGAGTCGATGTCGCCGTCGAACACCGAGACGCTACAGGCGACGGCGTCGCCGTCCTCGACGAGTCCGTGTTCCATCGCGCCCTCGACGCCGAAGCGGATCCGGTCGCGGACGTTGTCGAACTCCAAGGGGAGTTGGACGTACGTCTCGGCGTCGACGACGTTCTCCGGCGCGACGACCACCACCGGGACGTCGGGGTCCGCTTCGACGAAGCGTTCGTAGAACGAACTGCTGGGGGAGAACAGGAACAATCCGTCCACGTTCTCGACGAGATCTCCGAGGAGGTCCGATAAGGCCGCCATCGTTGATACGTCAGCGCCGGTGTGAAAAAGAGTTGTGGGCTGTTCTCAACAGTGAGAGTCAGGGAGAAGTCGGTAGCGCGGCCTCCGCTCGGCCGATCGGCCGTTTCGGGAGTTCTCCGCGTCGAAAGTCGACGAAGCGGACGAGCGCTCGGCGGTCACATCGCCGGCCGGACGCTCCGGTCGAGGTGGAACAGGTTCTCGGGGATCCACTCGGCTTTGCTACCGGCCAGTCGGTCGTGCGTGGGACCGGAGTCCGACAGGCGACTCCCAGAGGACAGCGGTGAGCGATACGCCAACACCGACAGAAAGCGGAGGAGTAGGGGAGCCGCCGGTCACCACCGCTGTCCGCTAGTTAGCGACCGTGACCAGGGCCGTCTTCGGTTCGTTCCCCCTCTTTCCCCGCGTCGAACGGCCCGACGAAGAGCGTCGATCGTGACATCGCCGCGAGGCGGAACACGTAGGAGATGAGCAAGACGAACGGTGCGAGAGCGACCGACACCGCTCCGCTGACGAACAGAAGGCGCCTTTCGATTCCGAAGGCCTGTCCGGGGAAGACCCCCGGCCCGTAAATCTGGGACGCACAAAACGTCAGGATAATCGCCGGCAGGCCGGTGTAGAGGAGTCCCTCGGAGAGGCGGATGTACTCTTCCCGGATGTAGACGGTCTTCAGGTACTCACGGGCGACCGTGTACTGTCGCAAGAGTTCGCGCATCTCGTCGAACGCCTCCGTTACCGGGTCCGTGAACGAATCGTCGTGGGTCTTGCTGATACGGCGAATGGACCATATCTTCTCCGAAATCGAAAACCGCAGCGCTGCCGATATCACGTCGAACTTCCCGAACCGACCGGAGGAGAGGAGCGGAGAGACGCTCTCCGCTTCGTCGATAGCCCTGCGCGTGAACGCGGTAGTTTGCCGTTCGAAGGCTCGGTCACCGGTACGGGACGCTCCCTCTTCGAGGTGCCTCGCTTGGTCGTCGATGGCGTCGAGCAGTGCCGCGAGAAACGCTGCCGGAGAGGTGGGGCTCACCTCCATTCCCACGCGGTCTTCCACCTCTCGCCGCAGGTCGATCGACTGGTCGAAGCGTTCCTGTTGGTCACCCACGGGCCCCAGTCCGGGCGAGAGAACGAGTTGGTTGATCGAGAGGACGATGACGACGACCGAAACTATCGCCTTCAACAGTTCGACCAGAACGGTCCCCGGCGAAACACCCTCCGTCAAGAAGGCTCGGACGGGGACGGGGCCGAACGAACCGATAAGAACGATCGCGACGAAACTCGCGCTCAGAAGGCTCAGCGCCACAGCGTAGCGGTTCGCATCGAGTAGAAACCATCTCTTCGTTCGAAACAGTCGGCGCTTGGCGGTGTTCCGCGGCGGAGCATCGAACGTGGCATCGTCGATTTTCCGAATCGGTTGAGACGAACCCTCGTCGGGCATACTACTTCGGAAACGAACCCCGTACCATTGGACCTTCGGGCGGCCGTCCCTTCACCGTCGAGAGAGGGCGGGTCCGGGAAGTCGACGAGGCGGCTTGTCGCCCTCCCTGGTGGGACGGCGGTCCGTACGGCGGACTCGTGCTCAGTATTCGGGCGTTCGTCCGGCATCGGCTGCTTTTTCGGTCAAACGAGGCGAGAGAATACCGGGACGGCGGAGCCGTCGAAGCGTGTGTGACCGGATTCGAACCTCGGTGTTCATCTCCGACCCGACGCCGCCGGACGGACTCAACACCGCTCACCCCAGTCCCGCCAGTCGTGGGTGTCGTGCAGGTGAGCCTCGATTTCGATTCCGCACCCCGAACAGTAGAACGCACCCCCCTGATAGCCGGGTTGGAACTCCTTCTCCTCTCCGTGTTCGGAGCACCGTACGCGGATTCCCCGTTCCGGCCCGTCCGGCCGTTCGATTTCGTACGTGGTCATCGGTCACTACTACCAGACCCGATGGTAATACCCTATCGTGCGGAAGCGTGAGAGTCACGGGACCGGATTCGAATTGGTGGGCCAGATGGGACCATGGCCTAAACACCCTAGGCCATTACTCGACACCTTGGAGTGGCTATTCCCATCTTCACCTCGGCATCACCAATATAACCGGTAACTGTTATGATCGCTTCTCCAAGACAGCGCCAGTTGCTATTCCTGTCCTTACTAATCCGAAGGGGGCGCTGAGGGTTGGTTCAAAGGATCGAAACCCACCACATTATTTGTAAACGCTGGAAAAACAGCCATGGTATGGATCAGGACGAGGTTAATGAGTACGTCCAGAGGTCTCTCCAACTCATCGAAGCCTCACCCCAAATGGACGAACAGAATACAAAGGTACGCCTCGTCCAGCCGTTTCTCGAACTCCTTGGGTGGGACCTCTATTCCACGGAGGTCGAACTGGAATACACGATTCCGATGGCCAGCGGTAGTACGCATGTAGATTACGCTCTGCTCGTCGGAGAATCCCCCGTCGTATTCGTTGAAGCGAAGCCGGTGCGTTCGGACCTCACCGAGAGCGAGGTCCGTCAGTTGAAGAGTTATATGCGACAGGAACTCGACGTAGATTGGGGTATTCTGACGAATGGGAAGGAGTTCGAGGTCTTGACCAAAGGGAGAGATGCGACCAACGGAGAGGAGGTGTCGGTCGTCCGCTTTAGCCTCCAAGACCTCACCGAGAATCCGGGAGTCTTAGAACTGCTCTCAAAAGAGTCGATTCGGTCGGGAAAGGCAGATGAAATCGCAGAGCAAGTCGCCCAGACTAACAGAGTCATCAGCAACCTCATCGAGGAGGAAGACGAAGTCGCTGACGCGGTCTCAGAAGCAGTTGAATCAGAGGTCGGAGAGTTCCCGATGGACCTCGAAGAACAGGCACGAGAGTTCGTTCAGAGCCTGGTCTCTGCTCTCCGAGAACAGCGACGGTTCGTGAGTGAGAATCCACCGTCGAAAACCGATGACCCTCCAACTACCTCATCGGGTGAATCAGATGCTCTACAACCGCGGGCAAACAAAGTCGTGGGTAAAATTTCTCGGGCAGAAATCGAAGGGAATCCAGATGACGAAGTTGCCGTATTTCCAATGCAAGAATCCGGGTTGGTCTTTTTGAAGGAAAATGCTGCGTGGGGATTCGTCAGAGTTGGACGTGACATAAACTACGTTGCAATGTATCAATCAGGCGATGTCGGAGAAGTCCGGTATTTTGCCGAAGTAGATGAACTTGTGGACCCCTTTGAAGCGGACTTAGAGCGTTCACCTCTCGGTTACGGGGACAGAGAGAGCATTGAGGACGGGAAAATGGTCGTGAAGTTCAAGCCGGGAACGTTGCGTGAACTCGAAGACCCGGTTCCGTTTGAATCGAAGTATCCACAGGCCCTTCGGTACACAACCCTCGGGAAAATAAGGGAGGCAGAGACGACTGATGACCTCTTTTGAACAGTGGTTGCACCTCTACTGAGAATCGAAGCGTAGTAACCCGATGAGGCCATCACCGTTACGTCTACTCGGTTAGCGCATCCTCTGCCTTTTCACGAAGATGCTCTGCCCTTACTCGAACAGTTGGATACCGAGTTTCGTCGTCCTCTATCTCGTTCATCTCGTCCAGTAAGAATGCGGTCTCTTGCGGGGTGAGTTCCATGCAATTCCTTCGAGTGAAGGGCCTTAACCCTGACATTTGATTCTTTGAGTATTCTGCATCGCTCGCTTGCTTCGGCGACCGAATATTACGCAGTATCCTTCTGGTGGAACACCGTGTTCGAAGAACGTGCTGTAGTAACGAGCAGGGTCATCGGATTCCTACTCGAAGTATTCTAACGAGTAGTTCCCTGAGGGGATACCCTCTGTAGTAACCTTAGAGTATGTATGAGACACAGGTGACACACCTAACTGGAATCTCCGATAGTCTATCCGATGACCTCGGCAGCAGAACGCGCAGAGCGCGCGCAAATTGCCACAGTCGCGACCGACCGAATTGAGAGTGTGTTTAGTCACGAACGGATGGAAGCCATCTCCAATCGAACGAGAATCTCTCACGGGGACCTCAACGAAGAGGTGGGGGTTAGCACACGAACGGGAAAGGGGGGCGCGAAATTTGGTAAATCGGCCTCCCCTATTTTCAATAAAATTGGCTACGATTTTTACCGTTTTACTCCTAAGGTTAGCGGAATGATTCGCTCGTTGGAATTAGGCAAGACAAGTCTGCTAAGCGGCAGGGGTTCTTAGAGAGGACTACACGCTAACTTAGAGGCTGCCCAATCAGACATATTTTCACCATGAATGTAAAATATGGAACATGGCTAACAGACTAATTTCACGGGGGGCCATATCTATTGCCCTCTTAGCAGTTATGGGTTCAGCGTATATATTACTCCAAGTATTCCAAAATGAGGGATACTCTTCGGGAGTAGCCTCTGGAATCGCTACATTAGGATTGGTTATCGTCACGATAGTGTATGCTTGGTCTACTGGTAGACTCACACTCCTTACACAAGAACAGGTAAAAGCCACAAAGGCAGCGTATGCACCAAATTTGAATGCCTCAGTTAACTTCTCTGGGGACAAACTTGAGGCTGAAATCAAAAATACTGGGAATGGACCTCTAAAATCACTAACTTTAGATTTTGATATCGTACATAATCAGACACTCTACCGATATAGAGCCAATTTCGAATCTGATGTAGGTCCAACATCGTCAATAACAACTCCTGGAGATGAGAAGGTTATTCTCACTCCTAAATTTAGAGTCAAGGTAGTTGAAGAAAAGAAGGATATATGGGAGAAAGTGAGGTCCTTTGTTAATGGCGACTTCCAGACCTCAGTTACAGGACTGGCAAATGACAAGAAGTACGGGGACTTAATTCAGGATTTGCGTCCAGGTGAGGTTAACCTGGAGGAGGCATACCTACCAATATACGTTACATTTAGATATACGGATATTCTGGAAGAAAAACAGTATACAGAAAAGGAGATGCAGGGTCAGGCAGCCTCATTAAGAGAAGATTCTTTAGGCGATTCAATTTCTGGTGCTTACGGGTTTATGTACTCTACCTACGATTTTCCAGACACACGTAAAGAATATCTTCGAAATGCTATATTCGGAGAGGGGGATGGCTACACGAATAAATCCACATACGAGGAGACAATTGAGACAGAGAGCGTGTGAGGTAGAGTCGGCTCACATTATTGGGTTGGGAATCCTGTATTTTGACCCCCTTCAACGGACTGCTGAACCCAGCGCGATAATCGAATATACAAACAAGCAGAATTAGAATACTTCCAGGTAGTCCTCTACGACTTGGCGCTCGTTATCCGTGAGGTCGAATAACTGGTATACTGCATCATCAATCTCTGCTTCAAGTTCGTCAATGTCCGTCTGTTCAACCTCCACCCGGTCGTCTTCCAGTCGAGTCAGTAGTTCCTCTACGCCGTTGTCGCTCTGTGGGATTGGAATAGTCGTCTCCTCACCACTCTTGACGTTCCGACCGTTCACGGCGGCGTGAACGTACTCCGCTCGCATCTTCCGGGCCTCGCGGTCATCGGAATACATCGCAGGGTGGCTAATGGTGTCGGACCGTCCGGCTTGCACCGTGAAGTCCCCCTCTACATCACCCTGCACGTCGGCGTTCACCGGATACCGGCGAGTCTGCCACTCGTAGTTGATGTAATCGAGTTCTCCGTCATACTCGCCAAGGTACGCCTCGGGGAAGCGATTGGTCTTGCTGTCGAGGTCGATAGTTTCGACTATTTTCTCGGCCTTCTCGCGCATCAATCCGAAGACGCCAGCAGTGTCGTCAGTGACGCAGGGAAGTTTCTCGACGTATTGGGACCGGTACTCGTAGTAGCCACCCATCTTGACCGTCGTGATGTGTTTGAAATAGAAGTCGATAGCCTTCGAGTTCAGTTGGCAAGCCATCTCCTCGGTGAGGTCACGGTACGGCTTGTCCAACTCAATACCGTAGGCAGTTTTGAAGTACCACATCCCATCGCTATCTATCATAAACCGCGAGTTTTTCGAGATATGAGCGCCGATTATTTTCGGCTTCTCGAACCGTTCGTGACTCTTTGGGTAGATGAAGGCATACCAGTCTTCTCGACTGTCCATCCGGCCACTCTCACGGCTTTCTAACTTTCCTCGGTGAGCCTCAAAATACTGCCACGTCAGCGGAAGTTCTTGTTGTAGATACTCGGCATCGTATGCCTTTGTGGTCGCTTCATCTCCCTCTCCTTCGACATAGTGGGGGAGAATAACATGAAGGCCTGACCACTCTCCCCGCCACCGCTCAACGTCTTTACCCTTTAACCACGGACACAGCAGGTCTGTCTCAATTTCGTATTCTTGATTTTCGCCTGTGGGAACGACCCTGACAGTGTCTCCACCATCATCCGGCTCAATACGGTCAGCATTGACCGGTTTGACCAAATAAACCTTGTTTGCACTTGTTTGTGTTCCTGCGAAGATTGCGTCGGTGATTTCTCCGAAGTTGTCGGTGCTACGGGACTCCAATTTCTCGAATACTTGCAACTCCTCGGGAGGCATAAACGGCCAATATCCTTCCTCCGAGAGTTTCCTTTGCGGGAAGTCGAACACGTCAATGAACTCGTCACTGTATCCCGACTCACCCCGATGCTCGCGTACCGACTCAATGACGGCCTCGTCTACTTCCCGGTCATTCTCCTCGTCCGTGTTCGCCTTTACACGGACACACCGAATCTGGTTCTCTTGGCGGGCGGCCTCATCGGATTCATCCTCAAGGATTACGATGGCGGGGTAGTTGGTCGCGTCCTCGAACACTCCAGAGTCACGGAAGTCGTAGAGTTCCTGAATACGGCTGTCTTCGAGCAGGACCTTCCGCAGACCCTCGCCGTAATCCGTGACCATGAACTGATTTGGGGTAATGAATCCGAGTTTCCCCGTGTCCGCTCTTAGCCAGTCGAGGCCGCGCTCGTAGAAGGGACAGTAGATGTCGTAGTTCCCGGTTGTCGCGTCGTATAGGCGACTCATCATCTCCTTCTGCTTGTCCGGCAGGTTTTGGATTCGGACATACGGTGGATTTCCGACCACGTAGTCGTACTCCATGTAGTTCTTGACGACCAAGGCCAAGACCGTGTCCTCGAACATCTTGAACAGCCGACCGTCGTTGTGTTCTTCTTTGAGGTAGCGAACGTTCTCCAGCATATCGTTCACGTACTCCTCGAAGAAGTCCTCTAAGCCGTCGTACTCTTGAGAAGTGTACCGGTTGATGCGGGATTCAAGTCCACCGCTGTATGTCCAATCCCAATCAGCGGTATCGTCGAACTCTGCCATGTGGTCTTTGACGGTGTCCAATACACCTTGCAGGGCCGCGAAATACTCCCCGAAGTTCTGTACATCCGTCTCCGCTCGAATCGTCGTGTAGAGCGGCATACGGACTCGACGGACGAGGAATCCAGCCTCGGTTTCTATCCCGTCTTCCTCGTCCACTTCGACCGGGAGCGGAACGGGGACCATGACCTCCTTCTCGTCTTCATCCCACGCATCGAGCGGCGACTGCCAACTCTCGGCGTCTCCGGTCCCCAAGTTCACCCCGGAGAGTTTCCGCTCGTTTCGGAGCGAATCAGTTCGGTAGATGGGCAGCCGACGCAGGGTGAAATTGGGATTACTTCGTTTCGCTTCTCGGTAGGCGGGTAACACTGCGACGACGAAGCGAATCTGTGCCATGAGGACGGCGAACGGATGGATGTCGAGGCCGACGATACGAGGACGGGTACAGAGGTCACGGAGACGCTCCTCCCAATCAGGATTCTCTTCGTAGCGATATATGTCCTCAATATACCGCTCTACAGCCTCCACGAGGAACGTCCCTGACCCACAAGCAGGGTCAATGAGTCGCTTGTTAGAGACACCGCGCTCGTAGCCGACGCCATCCATGATGTAGTCGATGACTGGTTGCGGTGTGTAGAACTCTCCGAGTGCCTTTCGCGTCTCCGGGTCGAAGTACCGTTGGTAAAGGTCCCCAAGCAGGTCGCCTTCGACGTTAGAAAAATCGAACCGAAGGATATTGAAAAACACCTCTGCAACAGCTCGACTGAACCGGTCTCGGGTAGCCGCACTAATCCGTTCAACACTGCCTGTACCCTCTGCGACAGCAGCGAACTGATTCGCGCCAGTCGCGTGTTGTCGGGAAAGTTGTTCCACGTACCCGTCGGTCCACCAGACAAAAATGTCGTCTTGGAACAGACCTTCGACTAACTGTTCCTGCATATCGTCAATGAGGTTATCCGCTGCGACCGGGAAAGCGTCAAGGTTGATAGAGTCACTAAAGCCCTGAAGTCCATGGAAATAGTCCTCCATCCCATTGTACCCGGTTCCTTCGAAGAATTCGTGGTCCTCGGTCGCCTTCGTCAGAAGCAACCGCGCGAGCATGGCGTGAGCGCTCTCCAAGCAGAACATGAAATCACGCAGTGATTGCTTTCCGTCGATGAACGGGTCCCAAGAGTCGGGGACTTCGTCTGGTTCGCTTGCGTAAGTTGCTTCCCAAAAGTCGTACGCCCCCTTCACGAACTTCTCTTCCTCTTCGTCACGGAGTTCATAGAGAAGGTCCATCATTCCCGTGACGAGGTCCGCGAAGGGGCTGTCTTCTTCGAGTCGGAAGGTGTCAAAGAAGTGAGCCTGTCCGAGTTCGGCTTGCTCGTCTAATGGGATGGGGTCGAGGTTAGACAGAAATCGGTTCACGTGGTCCGGGTTCGTGAGGTCGAAGTTCCGTTTTCGGAGCGAACTGACGAGGTCACGAGCGTCGCTTTCGGTTGCCGAGTCGAGGGGGATAATCAGGATAGGAGAAGATTCTCCACGACGATAGAGCCTCAATTGTTCTCCGTTGGTCAACACGCCGAACTCGGCGCGGAGGTAGTCCATATAGTGGAACAGTTGCGACTCGTGAGGCGGCAGGTCACGACCGGTTGTCTTGAACTCGTAGACTGCTGTAACCGCCTCGCTTGAATCGAGAGTGATGTAATCGGGCCGCCTGTCGTCCGGAAGCGTGAACTCGCTACGAATGTCTGTCCCGGTTCCCTCATAGTCAAGTGCGTCATAGAACTCGTGTTCTAAGAATAGATTTTCAACGTCACGCTCGCTCATGTCGCCATTGACCTGTCCGGCGATAGCTTGGAGCGAGTTATGTAGAGCCGAGGCGTCTGCCATTAACGGCCTCAACTCAATAGGCTATGATAAAAGTAGCCGAGATAGCGCAGTTGCAGTTCGCTCCGTGAGGCTGACGGTCCAGTTGCCCTCGTTCTTCGAGGACTCGTCTTTCGGGATACGGAGAATCCCGTTCTTCGTATCTACCCACTCCGTCCGAGCGTTGCGAACCTCGTTGGGCCGAAGACCGGCATCAAGGCTGGTCCAGACGAGGGACGTGATTTCCCAGCCGTTCACCTCGCCCCAGTCATCGCGTGTCACCTCGTCGTAGGGCTTACCGAGTGCGTTCGAGATGTAGAGTTTCCACCTGTTGCACTCCTCTGCGGAGAGGGAATCGTAAGCAGGGATGTTTCCCTCGTTGAGGGCCGCCTGCCGGATAGCGCGGCGTTCTTCGCGTGTGAGGAAGTCCTGTGGCTGGTGGTTGCCGCCGGACCCGTCGAACGAGTACTCGAACTCCCACTCGTCGTACCCGTACTCGTGGTGGAGCCACTTCGAGAGGTGCTGGAGTCCTTCCTGCGCCTTACCCTTCATCACCTGACTCTTGTCGGAGAACGCCAACCAGTCCATGTAGGCGGCGGCGTCATCGGATTGAGGCGGGTATCTGTACTCGTTCTTCTGCTCCCATAGCCACAGGTCGAAGCGCGCAGTTCGGTACGCCGTGGAGTAAACGGTGTACGGAGAGTACCCTTCGGCCTTCTCGGGGGTCTTCCCAACCTTCAACAGCCATGACAGGAACCGGACTCTCCTGTCTTTGTAGTCTACAAGTTGCTTCTCGTTCAGCGCCCGGTCGTGCGATTTCGGCACTACGGGGATGGGGCGTTCGATGTCCAACTTCCTGTTGGTGAAAACGTTACAGCGCGAGAGCGTGATTGGCAGGTCTTCCATTGTGGGTCTCCTGCCGAAGTGAAAATCGCAAGACGCGGCGGAGCCGCGTATGCGCGGGACCGGATTCGAACCGGCGGACCCCTATGGGACAGCGTCCTAAGCGCTGCGCCGTTGGCCAGGCTTGGCTACCCGCGCGCACTCCCTGCTAGCCCCATCGAGACAATCAAACTGTCGTTCCGCGCGGAGGGTTCATGTACGATGGCGCGCAACGAACTGGCATGTACAGCGCCAGGGACCGAGTCGAGAACGAGGAGTGGCTGACGCACATCGAAACGGCGGCGGACAGACTCGAACTCGGCTCCGAAGCGCGGTCCTACGCATCGGATATGTTCCTCTCGCAGATACCGGCGTCCGACCGATCGAAGAAGGCCATCGCCGCCGCCAGCCTCTACGCCGGGGCTCTCATCGCGGGCGAAGAACGCTCACAGACGGACGTCGCGGACGCCGCCGACGTCACTCGGCTGAGCATCCAACAGCGGTGGAAAGACATCCTCGAAGACGCCGGGTTCCGCCCGCCGTCGTGGTGAATTAGGAGTCCGCGTCGCCGTCACCGTCGTCGTCTACCGGTTCCATCGCGTCGCGCCCCTCGCGTTCGGGCGTCACGTTCCCGTGGCGGTCGATTTCGCCTTGGACGATCCGCGTCGAGGAGATGCGCTCGCCGTCCTCGGCGACGACGTGGTCCACCACCTCCACGTCGAGGGGGTCCAGACCGCGCTCCTTTCGAATCTCGTTGACTCGCTCCGCGCCGTCGGTCGTCTCCGGGGAGACGATGAGGGCGTCGAACTGCGGTTCGGTGGCGATGCCGGTGGGTTCGGTGAGTTCTCGAACCTCGAAGGAGCGGTCGTGCTCCTCCGCGAGGGGTTCGAGTTCCTCGACCAGGCGGCGGCGTCGCTCCTCGAACGACCGGACGTAGCGGTCCACGTGGCGGGTCTCGGGCGCGAGTTCGTCGCTCGTGAGACCGACGGTCACGTCGCCGAGTTCGAAAGCCCGCTCGAAGAGTGCGACGTGGCCGTCGTGGACCGGGTCGAAGGTCCCCCCCAGCGCGACGTTCATATCCGGGCGTCGGCCCGCCGCGACTTAAACAGGTCGGCTCGGAAGAGAGAGACCGCGCCGCGTCGGCAGCCTCGGCGGCGAACCGGTCACTCCTCGGTCGCTTGCTCGACGGTGATGGTGACCGGTTCCGCGTCGCCGGCGGCGTCCGCGCCGCCGAGACGCCGGTCGAGGTTGAACACCGTGTTCAACTGCGACTGCACCTGCCCGACGACCCCGTGGACGAGTTCGCTCGGCGGGATGGCCGTGTACTCGTAGGGGTTGTTGCCCGCGCCGGAGTTCTGCCGCTTCCGGCGGACGACCGTCTCCTCCTCGTGGAGTTCCGCCAACGCCTCGCGCACCGTGCTCGGGTACAGTCCCGTCCCGTCGGCGACTTCCTCGCTGGTCGAGTGAGGGTGCTGTCGGAGGAACACGTAGATTCGAGCGCGCGTCTCCGTGTCGAGAAGCCACGCCAAGAGGTCGACGATTCCCTCGTCGAACTCCTCTACGGCGCGGTCGGCCTCCGCTTCGAGACGCGTTCGCGGCGAGCGTTCCGTGGTCGATTCGGCGGCGGCTACCTCGTCGGTGTCATCAGAACGCGAAGCGTTCTGGTTGTCTGACGAGACGCTCTGCGCCTCGTCAATGTCGGCAGTCCCCGCATCCGTGGCGTCGTCGTCGATATCGTCCGCAGACATACTGTTCTATCAACAGGGACAAAACCGGACCTTGAAAAGTTTTCCGTGGCGTCAGTCGAGACATAGGTCGAGACAGAGGGCGTCCAACCCCTCCGACTCGTGGATTCGTCGCTGTCTCTCCGCGCCGCTTTCTCGACCGTACACCTCGCGGAGGCCGGTGACGCCGAGTCTGTCGCACTCCTCGGCGATGAACGATTCGAGGGAGACGGTCCCTTCGCCGTCTCGGGTGATGAACTCCGCGTCGTGGCCGTAGCGCATCGCGCGCCACTTGTTCTCGTCGAGGAGTTCCCGGCGGACGTCCGCGCCCGACTCGCCGTCCTCGTAGCGGTCCGCCAAATCGAGGACGAGTGCGTGGACGTACTCGACGAACGCCATCGTGATTTCGGGGTCCGCCTGCCCGTCGGGGGTCCGGACCTCGACGGTGCCGTGGCCCGTGTGGGGGCGCACGTCGTACCACAGTTCGCCGCGGTCGTTTATCGACCCCGACTCGACCATCCGGCGTTCGAACCGCCGGTACGCCTCGAAGTCCTCGAAGTGCGTCGGCATGCCCGTGTTCGGGAGGTTCTCGAACACCTTCGCGCGGGCCGACGAGAGGCCGGTGTCGAACCCGTTCCAGAACGGCGAGTTCACGGAGAGGGCCAACACCGGCGGGAGGTACCACCGGAGTTCGTTCGCCACCCACGTCGCCTTGTCCGCGTCGTCCACGCCGACGTGGACGTGGAGGCCGGCGGTCGTGTTTCGGTGCTGCGGGTACTGGATGCGGTCGAGTTGCGCCTTGTACCGCGGTTTCGTCGCGTGGTCGAGTTCCCGCCACTTCGCGGCGGGGTGCAGACCCGCCCCGGCGATGCGGTAGCCGTACTCGGCGGCGTGTTCGACGAGTGCCTCGCGGACGGCGCGGACGTTCTCTTCGGCCTCGTCGGGGTGTTCGATGAGGGGCGTCTGCGTCTCGATGGTGAACTGAAACAGTTCGTGGTCCAAACGGCCTTCGAGTATCCCCGAGGGTTCGTGGTCGTATATCAAGTCCGCGATGCCCGAGGTGGGGTAGCCCTCGGCGTCCACGATGTAGAACTCCTCTTCGACGCCGAGCGTACCCATCCGGTCGAACGCGTCCGCGGACCCTAGCTCCATCGCTCCGTCGTTCGAGACGGTCGATTAAATATGTCGTGGACCCCGGCGAGGGGGACGATCGAACGCGCGCGGCCGTCCGACCTCACTTCGGGCGGGCGACGTCGCAGCGTTACATGCTACGGTCCGCAAAACGCGGTTTCGCGACGACGCCGAGGTGGTCGTCGTGGTACCGGTCGAGGCGCACCGTCTCCAGAATCTCGTACCCCTCGCGCAGTTCGTCGGTGACCCGTTCGAACACGTCATCGGGGTCTTCGAGGACGTCCTCGCTTCTGGCCTTGACCGCCGCGAGGAGGTGGCCGCCCTCGGCGAGGAACCGCCTGTTCCGGAGGGCGACGGTCGCCTGCCCCCGCGTCGCCACGTCTTGGACAATGCAGTCCACGTTCGCCTCAACGACGTGCGCGTACGTCTCGGGCTTCCGCGCGTCCTTCAGCAGGGGGAAGAGGTTCTCGCGGTCCTCGGCGACGCCGACCAAGTCGCGGACGGGGCGCGGCGCGAACTCGACGGCGTACGTCGGCCCGGCGAAGTCCGCGACGTGCGAGACGGTCGTTCCGGAGGCCGCGCCAAGGTAGAGGACCGTCTCGCCGCCCTCCAACCGCGTCTCGACGCCGAGTTCGAGCATCGCGCCGAGTTTCGACCGGCCCGCGTCCCACGCGCGCCACCCCTCGTCGGTCGGTTCGCCGTAGACGGTCGCCCCCCGCGTCGCCAGTCTCTCTCGGCCGTCGAACGTGCGGCGTTCGACGCCCGCGGGCAGGGAGTCGCTCACTCGCCCGCCTCCCGCGCCCGGATGGTCTCGATTCGCTCCCGCAGTTCCTCGTGGAGTTCCGGCCGGAAGTCGCCGGCGTAGTGGTCGATTCGGGCGGCGATGGCGAGTTTCCCGGCGAACGCGCGGGCGGCGGATCCCCGATTCTCGGGGTGCGTCCCGCGGACGTACTCGTGGGTGAAGATGACGCCGTGCTTGGGCGAGGACCCGCGGCCGCGGAGGTGCGCGAAGAGGGCGTCCTCCGCGCCGAGGACCTGCACGGTCCCGGAGGGCTTCTTCGCGAGCGATTCGAGGCCGCCCGCAAGGGCGACGAGTCGCGCCGCGAGGACCGGCCCGGCCATCTCCGAGAGGTTCGGCGCGACGGTGGGCGCGCGCGTCTCGATGAACGCCCGCAGGTCGTCGCGTTCGTCCGCGAGGTCCGCGACGCGTTCCGCGAGGGAGACGACTCGCTCCTCGACCGGCGTCTCGGCCTCCCTCTCGGCGATGTCGCGCGCGCCGTCGACGCCGACGCCCGCGTCGTCGTACAGCGTCCCGGCCCACTCCGCGAGGCGTTCGGCGAGTTCGTTCGCCGTGCGTTCGGCGTCGTCCATCGCCCGGACAGCGTGGACCAGTTGCTTGTCGTCGGCGCGTTCGCGTTCGGCGGCGGAGTTGCGCGCCGCGTCGATAGCCGCGGCGCGGAGTTTCTCGTAGTAGTCCGCCTCGTCGGCGGCGAACCCGGCGTCTACGGCCCGCGTCGGCCAGTCGGCGGGCGTCTCCGCGCGGCCCTCCCGAATCGCCGTCGCCGCCGCGCCGTCGCCGGCGTCCGCGTTTTCGAACCATCCCGCCTCCGCGGGGGTTCCGTCGGTCATACGCACTCCTTCACGTCGGCCTTGTATATGCGTTCTCGATGCGGTCGCACCGCCGTCGGCCCCGCGCCTCGGCGCACCGCCTCCGTAGACTCCCCGTTTTTCGTCGGCGGTGACGCCGGTACCGGTTCCCTAGCCACAATAGTCAACAGGTTCAGAGCCGACCTACGACATCAGGTCGAGACCACAGAAGATGTTAGGACCGGTGAGACGGAATCGGCGTCGGTTCAGGGTGGTCGTGCTCTCGTTACTACTCGTCGGTGCGGTTCCAGTTCTGACGGCGACCGCCGCGGAGGCCGACCGGACGACGGACCCCTCGATGGAGTCGGGGCCCGGGGCGGTGACGGCGTACACCATCGACGCGACGGGGCCGAGCCAACTCGTCGCGTACGGTCCCGACGGAGAGCGAATCTACCGGGAACGGACGTTCGACATCTACCACGACGTCGACCCGAGTTCCGAGGGGGCGCGGACGGTCACGTACGTCGCCAGCGAGGGCGTCGACCCGTCGCGGTGTGCGGCCGAGGAGTGCATCAGGAACGTCGTGCGGCGGGTGAACCTCACCACGGGCGAGTCCGAGCGACTGTACTCGGTCGTCAGTCCCCGCGTCGGGTCATCGCAGATTCACGACGTGGACCGAGTCAACGAGTCGGTGCTGCTCGTCGCTGACATCAGGACGGGCAGAGACGGGGTGTACATGGTGAACACGACGACGGACGAGGTCATCTGGGAGTGGCGAGTCCGAGAGGCGTACGCGAAGGAGAGCGGCGGGAAGTACCCCGGAGACTGGTCGCACCTCAACGACGTGGAGTACCTCGACGACGGCCGCGTGATGGCAAGCCTCCGGAACATGGACGAAGTCGTGTTCATAGAGCCCGGAGAGGGGATGCTCCACAACTGGACGCTCGGCGAGGATGATAACCGGAGCATCCTCTACGAACAGCACAACCCCGACTACATCCCGAGGGAGCGAGGCGGCCCCGCCGTCGTCGTCGCGGACTCGGAGAACAACCGCATCGTGGAGTACCAACGAGAGAACGGGACGTGGACGCGGACGTGGCGGTGGCGGGACGCGCGACTCCGCTGGCCGCGCGACGCGGACAGACTTCCGAACGGGAACACGGTCCTCGTCGATTCGCACGGGAACCGCATCTTCGCGGTGAACGAGACGGGGAGCGTCGTCTGGCGGGCGGACGTTCCCGACGGGGTGTACGACGCGGAGGTGCTTCCGACGGGCGACGAGAGCACCGGCGGCGAGAGCGCCGCGCGACTCGACTACGCCGACCGCCGAGTCACCCTCGCGGACGGGCCGGCGTCGTGGCTGACCGTCCGCGTCACCTCGCTGGTCCCGAGCGTCATCCTCAACGGCGCGCTCTTCGCGCTTCCCGGGTGGGTTTCGGCGGCCGAAGCCGTCGGGATGCTGTTCCAACTCCTCGTCGTCGTCGGGTGGGCGGCGGTCGAAGCGGCTCTCGTCTGGACTGGCCGAAAAAAGGGAGACTGACGGTGCTGACCGCGGTGCGTTACCAGAGCCAGCCGTCGTTCTCGTCGAAGCCTTCGCCCTCGAAAAGGCTGTTCTCGTAGTCCTCTTCGACCGGGCTGAAGTTGGCCTTCACGAGCCGGTTCGTCCCCTCGTAGAAGCTCGCCTCGTTCCAGAGGGAGTACACTTCCGGCTGGGTGAACTCGTTCTCGCCGAACGACTCGTCGTCGTCGACGACGTAGCCCGCCTCTTCGCTGTAGTTCGGAATCTGGGCGTCCTGTGCCTGGAAGAACAGCACCTTATCACCCGTGTTACGGTAACTTATCATCCGAGTGTTGTACCCCTCGAAAGGACTTCCGAGGTTCGCGGGCGCGTTCGGCGTCCAGTCGACGACGGGCGTCGTGATGATGAACTCCGCCTCCGGGCGGAAGTCGTTCTGGTACATTATGCAGTCCATCTTCTCGTCGTTCAGGAGGATGTCGTCGTCGTCCCCACCGTCTTCCTGCGCGACAGCGCTCCCGGAGCTTCCGAGGCCGAGCGCGACCGCCCCCGAGGCCAGTGCACCCTTCTTCATGAAGTCTCTGCGCGAATCACCGCTACCGTCTGTCTCGTTTCCATCCATAGTAGGTCTCGGACCATCGCGGCCCACATAATTACATTGTCATTACGTCCGTAGACCATTTGGTTGCATTAGACGGCATCTCGCCGAGTTTTAGGAAGTTTGAGTGATACGGTAGCCGGAAATTGTAATCGGTGCTACATTCGTCGCATCGCTCCGTTCCGACGCGCCCCTCGGCCGTCTCCCGGTCTACGGAGCACCGCATGCAGGCCCGGAGGAGTCGAAACCGGCAACGGTGGCGGGCGACCGGTCGGGAGCGAACTCGTCGTACCGTCGCCGGCGGAGGACCTCCGCGCCGTACCGCGGTCTCGGTAGGGGTCAGTGCGGACCTTGCGAGGTGCGGTTCATCGGGGTGGCGCACCCTCCTTCCCGCCCTCTGACTCGCCGGCCGCAGATATCGGCCGTCCCCGATACCACGGCAAGTCTTAACAATGCGAACGACTAACGTGGCGTCGTACAAATGAGTGAACGGGTGTCATTCGTCTGTCGAGAGTGTGGCGCACGGGTTTCTCCGGGCTCGTTCCGGGCGAACTGTCCGGACTGCGGCGGCGAACTCGGGCCGGACGCCGAACCGCGGGTGACGGCGGGCGACTGACCGATGGGCGCGGACGGCGAACGCTCTCGGTCGGGCGGTGACGGCGCGGCGGAGAGCGACGCGTCCGGCGATTCGCCCGGCGACGTGTCGGGAGATGCGTCCGAGAGTGCCGACGCCGGAGGGTCCGCCGACCCCCGCGTCGTCCGTTCGCTCGCGGTGACGACGGACGACGTGGTGACGGCGTTGGAGGCGAACGAACGGCGCGGGACGGACGCCGTCCTCCGCGTGACGCCGCCGTTCGCCGGGCGGATGCGCGCGCGGTTGCACGTCGAAGGCGGGGAGGGCGAGTACGACGGCGAGGTGACGCCGCTTCACGTCGGCCCCGAGGCGTTTCTCGCCGAGGACCTGCCGTATCCGACCGTAGACCGGACGGGGGACGAACTGCGGGCGTCCGAGGAGGCGTACACGCGGGAGCGACACAGGGCGCGGCACGCCGAGGCCGTCGAACGGTGGCGCGCGTCGGTCCGAGACTCACTCGCGGACGCGGTTACGATTTCGCTCGACGGCGAACCCCACACCGTCGAGGTTCGGTACCTCGGCTGACCGCGACGACCTTTTACCGTGTGCGCCGAGTAGAACGGACGAGATGAGTCGCGGTTCGAGCGGCGACGGCTACAGGCGGGGACGCGACGTCGAACGAGAGCGGGACGATCCGTCGGTGAGCGGCGTCTACCGGCCGATCCTCCCGGTCATCTGGGGAATCGGCGCGGTCCTGTTCCTCGTCGTCGGCTGGTTCGACCTGCGGGGGGCGTTGGCCGTCGTCCTCGTCACCCACCTCTTCTTCGCCGGGTTGATTCGCGCCGACATCAAGTCGCTCCGGCGGCAGGGCGTCGATTGGGGGCACTCCCGGCACCTCTGGTTCGGGGCGGCCTTCACCCTCCCGTTCGTCGCACTCGCCTACTACTGGTACAGCGGGCGCGTCGTCCGGCGGGCGAACGAGTCCCGCGGCGTGGGCGACGCAGACGACGCCGACGACGGACGAGGCGCGTCCGACGACCGTCCGGCGCGGTCCACGTAGTTTATTTCTGTCGGCGCGAAACGGTCGCACACTATGAAAATCCGCCGTACAGTAGCCGTCCTTCTCGCAGTCGCGATGCTCGTCTCGACGAGCGGATGCGTGGGCGTCCTCACCGGTGAGAAACCGCTCACCGTCTCCGCCGACCCGGCCGTCGTCGAGGAGTCCGTGGCGTCGAACGCCGGTTACACCTCGAACGGGACTCGAACCGTCGAGGTGAACCGCACGTTCAGCGTCGCCGGGCAGGAGCGAACGGTCGTCGCCGAGAACAAGATGACGACGTACGAGAAGTCGCTGGACCTCGCGGTCGTCGAAGCGAAGGTGGGCGTCTTCACCGTCGTCTCGACGCCCGCCGTCGAAGTCGCCGGACAGACGCTCAACCCCATCGGCGACTACTCGAACGCGCGCCTCGTTGAACTCGTGCAGAACCGATACAGCGGCCTCTCCGACGTTCGAGAGGTGAGTTCGCGAACCATCACCGTCCAAGGGACGGAGACCGAAGTGACGAAGTTCGCCGGAAAGGCGAACGTCCGGGGACGGCAGGTGGACGTGTACGTCCACGTCACGAAGTACCGCGACGGCGACGATTTCGTGGTCGCCATCGGCATCTACCCGCAACCGCTGAACGGCGAACAGCAGAACGTCCTCTCGATGATGCGGGCCATCCAGCACCCCGCGTAGCCGGCGGACGACGCCCGGACGCGAACGCTCCGTCCGGAAATCGGACCGCCGCCGACCGAACAACGCTTTTCTCCCCTGCGGGAAAGAATCGGACATGAACAGGTTGCGGGCCGCGGGTATCGCCCTGACCGTCTTGGGAGTGGTCGGGTACGTCCTCGGAACCGTCGAGGCGTATCCTGGTCGCTCCGCGTCGGTCATCGGCGTGATGGTCGGGGTTACGCTCTACTCTATCGGCCGGAGCATCGAGGGGGACGTCGCGGAATGATTTCGTCGCTCGTCTACGACGCCGGCGACGTCAACGAGGTCAGAGTCGAGTCGGAGACGGACCTCCGGGAGGCGCGCGACGCGCCCGGTACGACGTGGGTGCGCGTCGCCGACCCGACGGACGCGGAACTGGAGCAGATAATCGACGTGTTCGGCGTCCACCCCCTCGCGGTCGAGGACATCCAAAACGACGTGCGGCCGAAGACCGAGGAGTACCCCGCGCACACGTTCGTCCTCGTGAAGACGGCGATGCTTCGACGGGGGGAGACGACGTTCGACGAGGAGGTTCGCACGCGGCCGGTCGGACTGTTCCTCGGTCCGGAGTGGTTGGTCACGATAACCGACGAGGAGGGACCGGTCAGCGCGGTGTCGCAGGTGTGGCAGTCGGTGGAGAACCGCGACGGGCGGACGCTCCGGTACGGCCCGGACTTCGCCGCCTACCGGGTCGTCGACCGCGTGGTGGACGACTACTTCGACCTCTTAGACGACGTGGAGGACACCATCGAAGACGTCGAGGAGGGCGTCCTCGACGGCCCGGACGACGACGTGTTGGAGTCGTTGAACGCGGTCAGACGCGACCTCCTCTCGTTCCGGAAGGTCGTCTGGCCGACGCGGGAGGCCATCGGCGTCCTCTCGCGCGGCGACGCCGTCCACGTCCGCGAACAGACAGAACGCTACTACCGCGACGTGTACGACCACCTCGTGGAGGTGGTGGACCTGACGGAGACGTACCGCGACCTGGCGCGCGGGGCCCGCGACATCTACCTCAACGCACTCTCGCAGTCCACGAACGAGGTGATGAAGCGCCTCACCGTCGTGGCGACGATATTCATCCCCCTCACGTTCGTCGTCGGCGTGTACGGCATGAACTTCGCGAACAGTCCGTACAACATGCCCGAACTGGAGTGGGCGTTCGGGTACCCCGCGGTGATGGTCGGGATGGCCCTCGTCTCGTTCATCCTCCTCGTGCACTTCCAGCGCGAGGGCTGGATGTAACGAATAATCGTGTCGAAAGGTATAAGACACCCTTCTGCCCGAACGCCAGACTCACCTAATCGCTTGATTTCACGATTATTGAGGCGTGGTGAGTCGGTTTTGCCGCTCCGAAATCGAGCAAAGGTTTAAGTAGTCTCCCGCCTTACTAAGGGTAAGGACTCAGCCGGTCCGGGCATCTTCTTTCTCCCCTCTTCCACCGGCCTGGGCGAGTCTGCGTCAACACCCAACACCATGAGCGATACAACAATCCGAGAGTACGTCAGCACGAACCGCCAGCGAACGACCGACGAGCAGACGGAAGAACGAACGAACGAGACCGAACGAGAAGAGACCTGTCCCGAGTGCGGCGGCGACCTCGTCGCCGACGAGGAACACGGCGAGACCGTCTGTACGGACTGCGGACTCGTCGTCGAGGAGGACTCCGTGGACCGCGGCCCGGAATGGCGCGCGTTCAACTCCTCCGAGCGCGACTCGAAGTCCCGCGTCGGCGCGCCGACGACCCACATGATGCACGACAAGGGTCTCTCGACCAACATCGGGTGGCAGAACAAGGACGCCTACGGGAAGTCCCTGTCCGCGCGCCAGCGCGAACAGATGCAGCGCCTCCGCACGTGGAACGAGCGGTTCCGCACCCGCGACTCGAAGGAGCGCAACCTGAAGCAGGCGCTCGGCGAGATAGACCGGATGGCCTCGGCGCTCGGTCTGCCGGAGAACGTCCGCGAGACGGCCTCGGTCATCTACCGCCGCGCGCTCAGCGACGATCTGCTGCCGGGACGCTCCATCGAGGGCGTCGCGACGGCGTCGCTGTACGCGGCGGCGCGGCAGGCGGGCACCCCCCGCTCGCTCGACGAGTTAGAGCGCGTCTCCCGCGTCGACAAGATGGAACTGACCCGGACGTACCGCTACGTCGTCCGCGAACTGAAGCTCGAAATCGAGCCCGCGGACCCCGAGCAGTACGTCCCGCGGTTCGCCTCGGACCTCGACCTCTCCGACGAGGCCGAGAGAGAGGCGCGTCGACTGCTGCGCAACGCGAAGGAGTCCGGCATCCACTCCGGGAAGTCGCCGGTCGGCCTCGCGGCCGCCGCCGTCTACGCCGCCGCCCTGCTCACCAACGAGAAGGTGACGCAGAGTCAGGTGAGCGACGTGGCGAGCATCTCGGAGGTCACCATCCGCAACCGCTACAAGGAACTCCTCGAAGCGGACGACCGAGGAATCTTCGCGTAAATCGCTCAGCGGTGCGGGGACTCTGGTGACGCCGACGACAACCGCCCACGGTTCTCTTCTCTCTCTTTCCGTCTTCTCTCCGTGTTCTCCTCTCGTCTCTGCGTCTCCGACGCGTCCCGTAACTCTATCCACACCTCCCTTTCCGGGCTTTTTTCGAACGCCGAGAGCCGATAACCGGCGGTTTATCGCCGTATTTCGGCCGAAGACGTGCCGACCGTCGCCGTCCGCCGGCGCGTATTATATTCGCGGAAACATTTATTGACGTGCCAAATGTCACCTGACCACATGGTCGAAGCCTTTGTCCGTCTGTTGTGTCCCGAATGTCGGAAGGACTGGGAGTCTGCGCCGACTGATCTGTTCGACCCGAAGGAGAACTTTACGTGCGAAGGGTGCGGGGCGACCCGGCGACTGTCGGAGTTCATGCGGACCGAACGCGACCTAGAAACGGTGAAACAGTTTCAGTAGCCTCGTTACTCGGTGAAACGGGGGAATCAGACGCTCGGTAACGGAGCGACCGCTATCGAGTTCGGTAGCGCGCGATGCGGCGAGAAGGAGTCGGCGTGTCGCGACCGGCGTTACTGGTCGGGGACCGGCGAGAGCGCCCCGCAGGCGTCGCACTTCAGCACCGTCGCGCCCTGTTCTTCGACGAGTCGCGTGTCCGGCGACCCGCACTCGCTACAGAGAACGAACGAATCGACGTACTCGTCTATCGCGTCGGCGACCCGACGCTGTTTGAACGACCCCGTAAACCGGGCGCGGTCCCGAGCGTCGACGTTCGCACTCGTCCCGAGTTCCGTCTGCAGGAACTTCAGCAGGTGGTCCGGGTCGCGCGCGAGGCGGTCGTACGTGTCCTCGAAGTTCTCGTACACCGTCGCGTTACCCTCCTGCCGAATCGTCGGGTCGGGGACTTCGAAGCGGTGTTCGCCCTCCGCGACGTCCGGCGTCTCCTCGAGCGCCCGGTCGAGAGTATCCTCGTAGTCCATACCTGACGTGAGGGGACGCGGTCCCTAAAACGTTCACGCCAATCGCTCGACACGCCGTTATGTGGCTGATAACAGATGATAACCTTCACTATTGAAGACGTTAAAAACGCCTGAATTGACCGGGTAATCCACCCGATTTTGAAAGGCGTGTGTTAACGCGAGTCAAGATAGTAATATAATCCTCCGGTTGTAACAAACTGCTGCTCATGAAGAAGCAGGAGCTCATCCACCTGCACGGCCTGCTCGCAGAAGTCCACAGTCACGTAGAACAGTGGGAAGAAGACGACGTTCCACTTACTGCGTATAACGAACTTGGGGTCCGACCGACGTCCATCCACAAGTCCAAGACAGACCACAAAGCGGCCGTGTTCAAACTGGCGAAAGGAATCACCTCGTCGCTTGAGGAGACAACGCAGGAACCCGTTGCTCCGAAGGCCGACTGAGAGAACAACCAACGCAGTTACTCCCAGTCAGTTACACCTACGAGTGACTACTATCGGCGCGCGGAAAGACCGTGCGTCGAGAGTCGCACGGTGCCGCACCGATACGATAGCAGAGCGGAGCGCGCTTCGTTATACCCTTCTTAACGGCACGTTCGGGAGAAGAGCGGATGAGGGAGTCGCCGCGGAGGCGCGTCAGGAGTCGTCTACGAGGTCCTCGAACTCGGGGATGAGGTCGTCGTCACCGTCGTCCGCGGTGTCGGACTCCTCGTGATCGTCCTCCTCGTCCGGCAGCTCTTCGACTCGGAGAATCTTCAACGGGACGTTCTCGAGGAGTTGGCCGATCTCCTTCCGCGCGATTCGAGAGGCGTGTTCCTCCTGTTCGACGTTGAAGACGGTCATCTCCAGTTCGAGGGCGACCAGCGCCTCGTCTGCGGCGATGAACGCGGGCGGTAGTTCCTCGCCCGACGGGGAGGTCCGCGACCCCATGTTTATCTCGACGTAGTTGAGGTCCGGATTGAGCATCTCGCCCGTCTTCGAGATGCCGATGCGGATGGCTTCGTCGGGCGTCTCGACGTCGTACACCGGAACTGCGGCCTCGACGACGACTCTGCAATCCATGACAGTAGAACGTAGCGTTGCCTGCGGCAAGAAACTTCGCCCGCGCTTCACGCGAAATGAGTCTCTAGACGCCGAGAGAGTCCGGTACAGAGTGAGAGATCCACGGCGGGACGACCGGACACCGCCGGGGAGAGACGTCGCGAACTCCGCCGCTCACACCCACCGCGAGGGTCGTCCGCTTCGCTCCGTCCGCCTCGCTCTCGACCTCTCACTCGCCGCCTCCGCGGAGGTAATGAAAGAGGTACGTCTGCGCGTATCCGGCGTACTCGCCGCCGAGTCGCCGCCGAATCGCCCGCGAGGTTTCGGCGTACGTTCCCCGGCCGCAGTCGGGGTAGTGGTCGGCTATCGCCGACTTGATCCACGTGTCGAGTGGGACGGCTTCGAGGAACCCGAGCGAGAACAGGAGGACGCAGTCGGACACCTTGTCGCCGACGCCGACGAACCGGGTGAGTCTGTCGCGGGCCGCCTCGTACCCCAGTTCCGTCGCGTCGAGGGGGTCCTCGCCGCTTGCGACCATCTCGGCGGTTCGCTGGACGTACGGCGCGCGGTACCCGAGGCCCAACCCGCGCAGTTCCGCCTCCGTCCGTTCCGCGAGGCGGTCCGGCGCGGGGAACGCGTCGAACGTCCGCCCCCCGACTTCGATTTCGTCGCCGTACGCCTCCGCGAGGGCCATCTGCATCCCGTGGATGCGGGAGACGCGCATCTGCGCGGAGCAGATGAACGAGATCAGGCAGGGAAACGGCGGGTCGCGGACGATGCGCATCCCCTCGTAGGCGTCGTAAGCCCGTTCGAGCAGCGGGTCGTCGGACGTCGCGTCGAGAATCGCGTCCAAGTCGTCGTCCAGACGGAGGAGGTGTCCGAGAATCGGGACGGCGTCGCCCGTCGCCTCCCACTCCAGCCTGTCGCCGAGTTGTCGGACGCGGACGACCGTTCGCTCGTCGCAGACGCCGTCTATCGGCGGGACGACCGTCTCGTACCACGCGTCGCCGCCGTGGACGTCTATCGAGTCGTACATCCGACCGTCCGCGCGGTCCCAGAGGTACGATTGGCCGCTCTCTACCGTCGCCTGCAGGTCGAAGGGGCCGTCCACGTCCGCCAAGGGGAGGGCACCTGTCTCCAACTCCATCGTGCCGCGAGAGGGCCGCGGCCCGTTTCGGGGTTTCGATGCGCAAGTCGGGGGCGCGGCGGCCGACGCCTCAGCGGTTGCGCCCGAGGGGGAACTTCACCCGTTCCGGATGCTCGTTGAACTCCTCGAAGATGCGCTCGTAGAGGGCGTTTCTGGTCTTCGTCACGCGGCGTGGGTGCGAGAGGAAGCGCAGGTGGAGTTCGACCCACGACTCCGTCTGGACGACGTTCACCGTCGGTCGGTCACGTCGAGTCACTGCCGCGGCCTACGGCGGTCTGTCAGATAATCCCGCGCATCGTCCGAAGATCCGACGGCTTCGGCGGTCAGTCGCGGATGTGTTCGTCGGTCAGACCGGCGAGGCGGTTCGCGCAGTCGGCGTCGAACCCCTCCTCGGTGCACCGCCACCGCCAGTTCCCCTCGGCGGTGCCGGGGACGTTGAACCGGGCGTCGGACCCGAGTCCGAGGACGTCCTGCATCGTCGTGAACGCGAGGACGGCGTTCGACCGCCAGATGGCGTCGATTATCGACCAGTGAATCTCCGACCCGTCCGCGCCGATGTTGTAGTGGAGGCAGTCTCGCTGGTCGTCCGGCAGGTCCTCGTGGTAGCCCGCGAGGGTGTCCGTGTCGTGCGTCGAAGTGTACGCCGCGCAGTTCTCGGGGTAGTGCATCGGTTGGTACATGTGGCCCTGTTCGCACCACGCCGCGTACTGCGGGACGCGCATGCCGGGAAAGTCGAACCGGTCGCGGAGGGAGACGACGCCGTGGTCGAGGAAGCCGAGGTCCTCGACGACGAACGGCAGGTCGCCGAGTTCGCGTTCGACGGCCTCGAAGAAGTCCGCGCCCGGCCCGTCCCGCCACTCGCCCGCGGACGGCGGTTCGCCCGCAGGGATGGCCCAGTACTCGTCGAACCCTTTGAAGTGGTCGATGCGGGTGATATCGACGAGTTCGAAGAGGCGTTTCAGTCGATCCATCCACCAGTCGTAGTCGTTCTCGCGGAGGTACTCCCAGTCGTACAGCGGGTTCCCCCACGACTGGCCGTCGTCGCCGGGGTTCGGCGGGACGCCCGCGACGACGGCGGGTTCGTTCTCCTCGGTCAGGTCGAACGCCTCGGGGGCGGCCCACACGTCGGCGCTGTCGAGGGCGACGTAGATGGGGAGGTCGCCGACCAACCGCACGCCGCGTTCGTTGGCGTACTCCTTCAGGTCGCGCCACTGCCTGTCGAAGACGAACTGGACGAACTCGCGGTAGCGTATCTCCTCGCTCAGTTCCTCTCGGTGGCGTTCGATGGCGTCCTCGTCGTGGGTGCGTATCTCCTCGGGCCACTCCACCCACGCGCCGTCGTACTTCGTCCGGAGCGACATGAACAGGGCGTACCCGTCCAACCACGCGGACTCTCGCTCGCGGAACGCCTCGAACGCCTCGCGTTCGTCGCCCGTCGCCGCCTCCTCGAATCGGTCGTACGCCGCGCGGAGTTTCTCGCGCTTGTAGTCGCCGACGCGGTCGTACTCCACCTCGTGGTCGGAGAAGTCGGGGACAGGTTCCAACTCGTCGTCCGTCAGGTACCCCCGCTCTCGGAGTCGTTCGAGGCTGACCAACAGGGGGTTCCCGGCGAACGCCGAGTACGACTGGTACGGCGAGTTGCCGAGGACCGACGCCGTGGGACCGAGCGGACAGAACTGCCACAGCGACTGCTCCGCCGAGTCGAGCCAATCGACGAACGTCCGGGCACCGTCCCCCAAGTCGCCGATGCCGTGCGGCCCGGGGAGCGATGTCAGATGCATGAAGACGCCGCTCTGTCTGTCGAATCGCATATCCGAATCTCCGCGGCGCGACAGTTAAGCGTGTGGTCGGGCCACTCGGCGGAGACCCGACCGCGGGGACGACCGCCCGTCCCGTCAGGGTTCGAAGTGCGCGATGACCGGTAGGTGGTCCGACCGGTACGCCCCCTCACGGATTCCGAGGGTCCGGTACTGGAGTACCTTGGCCTCCTCGGGGGTGAAGACGTAGTCGATTCGGTCCTTCAACTCGTCGGTGAAGCCGTGGAACGTGCCCCACGGACCGTACACCGAATTCGTTCCGGCCTCGCGACGGCCGTCGACGACGGGACTCGGACCGGCGCCCGTCCGACCCGCGATGATGTGGTACGGCGGTTCCGTCGGGATGGAGTTGAGATCGCCCGTGATGACGACCATCTCGCCGTTCTCCGAACGTTCCATCGCCCGTTCCCGGATGATGTTGGCCGATTCGCGGCGGGCCTCAGGGTCGACGTGGGAGAAGTGCGTATTGCAGAACCAGAGGTCGGTGCCCGTCTCGCCGTGGGTCAGACTCGCCCACGTCGAGATTCGCGGGTTCTCGGCACCCCACCCGATGCTCGGTTCATCGGGCGTCGGCGAGAGCCAGAACACCCCTCTGTCCCGTTCCTCGAACTGGTCCGACACCCATGCGATGGGGACGGCTTCGCTCTCGTCGCCGCCCTCGCGGCCGACGCCGTACCACTCGTAGTCGGTGACCGTCTCTCGCAGGTCGGCGAACTGGTTCGGTTGCGCCTCTTGGATACCGAGGAGTTCGGGGTCGAGTTGGTCCACCACCTCGACGACTCGCGGCAGGCGCGCCTCCCACGGATAGTCGTCCTCCGGGTTGTCGTACCGAACGTTGAACGAACAGGCCGCGAGCGTTCCCTCCTCGTCCGGTTGCTCGTACTCCGTCGTTTCCTCGTCTGCCGCCTCCTCGGTCGTCGTCTCCTCGGCCGAGACGCTCCCGACGAGGCCCGGCACGCCGACTGCACCCACAGCGACACCGGCTCCGACGAGCGTTTCGCGTCGTGACATTCGTTCGACATCCATAACGATTGTTCGTGTCTTTTCACCGTCTAAAGTCTTCTCGCTGAGTGCGAGTATCTCAGTCCGGGGAGATGGTACGGAGGGTCACACCTTCGACCGAGGGTACCGGTTCGACGGACCGAACGGTGCCTCGAACCGGCGGGAGGCCAGCACGCTTACGCGCGTTCCGCACCACTTTGGACGCGATTTCACGATGCCGCAGAAACCCGAGAAAGAGCCGAGCGACGAGGTGGACAGGAACCAACTGCAGATGGCCCGCACCGAGGGCGAGGCGTACCACTCGTCGGCCACCTACATGATGACGAGCGTCGCAAATACGGGCGACGTGACGCGGGTCGGCGACTACTACGTCGGGTTCGCGCAGGAGGAGGCCGAGGGCATGTGGGAACTCCGCGACGAGGGCGAGTTCGAGTTCGTCGAACCCGACGAGGAGAACTGCCACGTCGAAATCGTCGTCACCGACGGCGCGGACAAGCGGTTCGTCCCCCACCTCGACGTGACGGTGACGCTCGAAGGCGAGGGGGAGACGGTCGGACCGGTCGAGACGCCGTTCCTGTGGCACCCCGGCGTCCACCACTACGGGGCGAACGTCGAACTGCCGGGCGACGGGACGTACGACCTCCACGTCGAGATAGCGCCGCCGACGTTCAAGCGCCACGACGAGACGAACGGGAACCGGTACGGCGAGACGGTGGAGACGACGTTCGAGGGAGTCGAGATAGAAACCGGACAGGACTGACCGACGGGAACCGCATCGTCCGCGTCTCGGTCGCGCCGTGGGAACCCGTAGCGGCACTCAAAAACACTTATTCGTCCGCTCCGACTCCCACCGGGTATGAGTGAAATCGTTGTGACGCTCCCCGACGGCACGGAGTTACCCGTCGAGGAGGGGGCGACGGTCGAAGACGTCGCGTACGAGATCGGACCCGGCCTCGGGGCCGACACCGTGGCGGGCGTCGTGGACGGCGAACTCGTGGACAAGGCGTCGCCGGTCCGCGACGGGGCCACCGTCGTCATCGTCACGGACCAGAGCGACGAGTATCTCGACGTCCTCCGCCACTCCGCCGCCCACGTCTTCGCGCAGGCGCTTCAGCGACTGTACCCGGAGGCGAAACTCGCCATCGGCCCGCCGACGGACGAGGGCTTCTACTACGACGTGACGGGCGTCGAGTTGGACCAGGAGGACCTCGCGGAGATAGAAGACGAGATGGAGAGCATCGTGGAGGAGGACCTCGAAATCGAGCGCGAACTGCTCTCTCGCGAGGAGGCCCTGGAGAAGTACGAGGACAACCCGTACAAGCGCGACATCTTGGAGAACGAGGCGGCCGACGAGGACCCCGTCTCCTTCTTCGTGCAGGGCGAGTTCGAGGACCTCTGTAAGGGCCCGCACGTCGAATCGACGGGCGAAATCGGCGCGGTCGAACTGCTCAACATCTCCTCGGCGTACTGGCGCGGCGACGAGGACAACGAGACGCTGACGCGCGTCTACGGGACGGCGTTCGAGTCCGAATCGGACCTCGATCGGTTCCTCGAACGGCGCGAGGAGGCCAAAGAGCGCGACCACCGGAAGATAGGGAGCGAGATGGACCTCTTCTCCATCCCCGAGGTGACGGGGCCGGGGCTTCCGCTCTACCACCCGAACGGCAAGCGCATCCTCAACGAACTGTCCGACTACGCCGAGTCGCTGAACCTCGACGCCGACTACGAACCGGTCGAGACGCCGCATCTGTTCCGGACGGAACTGTGGAAGCAGTCGGGCCACTACGACAACTACGTGGACGACATGTTCCTCCTCGACGTCAACGACGAGGAGTACGGGTTGAAACCGATGAACTGCCCGGGCCACGCGACCATCTTCGACCAGCACTCGTGGTCGTACCGCGACCTGCCGGTGCGCTACTTCGAGGACGGGAAGGTGTACCGGAAGGAGCAACGCGGCGAACTCTCCGGCCTCTCCCGCGTCTGGTCGTTCACCATCGACGACGGCCACCTGTTCTGCCGCCCCGAGCAGATAGAACAGGAGATCCGGCAGGTGATGGACTCCATCTTCGAGGTGCTGGAGACGTTCGGACTCGACGCGCACGTCGCACTCGCGACGCGCCCCGAGAAGTCCGTCGGCAGCGACGAGATATGGGGGCAGGCGGAGACGCAACTGCGCTCGGTGCTGGAGAACCAGAACATCGACTACGACCTCGAACCCGGCGACGGCGCGTTCTACGGGCCGAAGATAGACTTCTCGTTCGAGGACGCCCTCGGCCGCCACTGGGACGGCCCGACGGTGCAGGTGGACTTCAACATGCCCGAGCGGTTCGACCTCACCTACACGGGCGAGGACAACGAGGAACACCGCCCGGTGATGATCCACCGCGCGCTCTACGGCAGTTACGAGCGCTTCTTCATGGTGCTGGTAGAGCACTTCAACGGGAAGTTCCCGTACTGGCTCGCGCCCGAACAGGTGCGCATCCTCCCCATCAGCGACGACCAACTCGGCTACGCCCACCGCGTGAAGAACGAACTCGGCGACTTCCGCGTCGAAGTCGAGGACCGGTCGTGGACGCTCGGACGGAAGATTCGCGAGGCGCAGGAGGACCGCGTCCCCTACATGATAATCGTCGGCGGCGACGAGGAGGAGGCCGGAACCGTCTCCGTGCGCGACCGGAAGGAGCGAGAGGAACAGGACGTCTCCGTCGAGGAGTTCCGTAGCCACCTCGAATCGGAGTACGAGGAGAAGCGCATCGAACCCGACTTCCTCGACGAGTAACCCCGTCGAGCGGTCGGATTCGCCTCGTTCGCTACCGTCCTTGCGGCGGTTCGCCGCGGAAGTCGTTTCGACGGGACCGCACCCTCAGTTCGAGGCGTGCCGCCCGTCGCTCCGTTCGTCTCGTCCCACCCGGAGGGACGAGTGGTCCGTTCCGGCGTCGTTCACCAGACCGGCGCAAGCAGGAAGGCGAGCGTCAACCCGGTCAACGCGACGCACGCCTTCGCGAGCGCTCGCCGGAGGTGGCGTTTGATTTCCGAGACCATGGTCACCGTCCGACGTTCCGTGGGTCGTTCGTGTTCTTGCATTCGGGGCACCTCCCGGATCCGTACCGGGGCTGTGTACTCCTCACATGGGAGAGAAGCCGGATAAACGTCGCCGACGGTTGGACGATTGAAACGGTCGAAACGCAGGGGTCACCCGCCCGGGGCGTCCCCGCCCCCATCCTGCGATTACGCCGGCGCTAGCTGGTGAAACAGTTTCAAAGGGAGAACTTAGCGGGGGGCGGATCGGGTCGTAGCCGTCGCTCTCAGCGACTCTCAGGCCGTCGCGCCCGTCTCCGTCTGCATCGTCTGTCGGTCGAGTTCGCGCGTCACCGCTCGTCGGTAGGAGTCGCCTCGGATCAGGCGCGTGCGGACGCCGACGTGGCCGCAGTCCCACTCGGTGACGTTCCGTCGGGGGAGTCGCCACCGTCGGACGAGGGCCTCCGTCGTCTCCGCGGGGGCGGTTTCGTCCGCCGCACCGTAGAAGGCGAGAATCCGCTCGGGGTCCAACGCCGGCTCCGCGGGCGGGTTGAGGAGGGGCGCGAACTCGCGCAGGCGGCGGCCTGTCCACCCGGCGGCCGAGAGGGCATCGCCCACGTCGAGGGCCTCGAATAGATCGCTCGACGTGATGGTCTGGTCCACCGCGCCCGGCGCGCCGACGGGCGCGACGAACTCCGGGCGCATCGACTCGAGCCACAGGTCGCACCGACCGGCGACGTGGAGGGCGACGGTGCCACCGAGTCCGATACCGCCGACGCCGACGCGGGGCGCGCCCTCCGTCCGTGCCCAATCGACGAGGACGCCCGCCTCCTTCGACGCCGCGGCGTAGAGTTCGAACATCCCGACGGGCGCGCGGGCGAGGAACGGTTCGCCGCTGTACCCCCCGCGCGGTTCGCGGTGGGCGTGCCACGGCGCGTCGGGGAGGACGACGCGGTACCCCTCGCGGGCGAGGCGGCGGCCGACGGCCTCCTCCTCGGGCCAGTAGCGGAGCAGGTCGCCGAGCGACGCGAGTTCGGAGTAGAAGACGAACGTCGGCAGTGCGCCCTCGGCGTCGTCGGGTTCGTAGACGCGGGCGGTGGCAGTGTCGCCGACGTGGAGCGCCGGCGTCTCGAAGCGCAGTCTGAACTCCGTCGTCCCCGGGCCGGTGACCGTCGCCGACCGGGTGACGCGCGGAAGCGCCTCCGTCACCGTGGCGTCGGAGAAGCCGTAGAGGCGTTCGGGTTCGGCGAGTTCGCGCGCCCACTTCTCCGCGGCGGCGTCCGGGTCCGGCACGTCGTACTTCACCGGCGGGACGTAGTGGTCCCGCGCGAGGAACCCGAACACGTCGTCCGGGCGGGCGTGCGCCTCCGAGATTCGCCGTCGCTCGCGTTCGAGTTCGACCCGTTGGTCCGGGCCGGCGGTCACGTCGCCCCAGAAGACGGCCTCCCAGCGTTCGAGCAGTTCCTCGTACGCCTCGCGGACGTCGGCGTACCGCGCGAGGGCCGTCTCGATTCTGTCGTGGAGGTGGGGGGCCGGCGGCGCGTCCGCCTCGCGGAGGTACGCCGCCGGACCCGACCCGAGGGCCACGTCCGCCGCCGCCCGCGCGCGGTACCCGGAGAACTTGCGGGGGAGCGAACGGGTCTTCAACGACTCGAACGGCCGAGTCGCCGCCGCCGCACCGAGGGGCGACGCGAGGAGTCGCTGCCTCGCGGGAGTGCTGAGTCGGTCCATACGTCCGCTACGGCTGAGAGCGTATTGACACTAGGCCCGAGAGGGGGCGGGCGGAGCGACCCTCCCGACCGTCACCACTCGGTGAGTGCGCCCGCGCCGAAGTCGCGGACGAGGACGGCGAGGAAGGTGAGGACGCCGGTGAGGGCGAACAGACCGCCGACGTAGAACACCCACTCCATGCCTACGTCGGCCATGAGGTAGCCGCCGAGCAAGGGCGCGGCGACGCTTCCCGGCCGCCAGAGCAGGTCGCGGATGCCGAACGAGGAGGCGACGCCGCCGTCCTCGGTTCCCTCGTCGGCGAACAGCGCCATGCTCGCGGGTTCGCGCAGGCTGTCGGCGACGCCGAGGAGTCCGGAGAGGCCGACGAGGGGGAGGAACGCGGGCGAGAGGGGACCGAGAACCGGGAGCGCGTCCGGCAGGCCGAGGGCGCCGATGGCGGGCGAGAACGGGACGCAGAGGGCGACGAGTCCGTAGAAGCCGCCGCCGACGAAGACGAACGCCGCGCGGCCGTACTCGTCGGAGTATCGGCCCATCGTCGGTTGGAACAGCATGTTGGTGAACTTCTCGGCGACGACGGTCACGGAGACGGCGAGACCGCCGTAGGCAAGTCCGCCGCTTGCGGCGGCGACGCCCGCGTAGATGGGCACCCACGTCCGGACGAGGGTGACCGCGACGGCGTACTGCGTCCGGAACGTCGCTATCGTGAGTATGCGCCGGTTGAGGGCGAGGTCCGAGAAGGGGAAACCGCGGATGGTCGTCTCGTCGGGGTCGAGGAGGAACCAGACGCCGACCGTGGCCACGGAGAGGAGAGCGACGATTATCGAGAAGACGGGCGAGAAGCCGAGGGCGTCGTACAGGAGGCCGGCGGAGATGCTGCCGACGATGGAGGCGGCGAAGGCGGCGGCGTTGGCCTTCCCGATGCGGTTCGCCCGCGTCCCGGTCGCCGCGAGTTCACCGACGAGGGCCAGAGACATGAGGCTCGCACCCGTGACGGCGACGCCCTGCAACGCCCGCGCGAGGACGAAAGAGAGGCTCGAATCGACCAGCGGAAAGAGGCCGTACGCGACGGCGCCGAGGAGGAGCGTTCCGAGGAGGACGGTCCGCTTGTCGAAGCGGTCGCCCGCCCACGCGAGGGGCACGACGGTGACCGTCTGCGCCAGTGTGAACCCCGTCGTGAACATCCCGATGACGAACCCCGCGCCGAGCGTGACTCCCATAATCGTCACCGCCGAGGGGTCGAGGACGTTGATGTACTTTCCCAGCAGGGTTACGAGCGTGATGAAGCCGAACCCGCCGGCGAACCGCGTGAGGTAGAGCGAGTAAAACTGCAGCGTATCCCGGTTCACGCCGGAGATGCACCCGACCCGAGAAAGTTAGTTTCGGTTCGAAGGACCCGTCTGAACTCCGAGAGACCGCGGGCGGTGGGCGGTCAGCGCGGCTCAGTAACCGGTTCCGAGGTAGGTGTGGACGGCGTCGCCGGATTCGAGTTCGTCGACGAACGCGACCGCGAAGTCCTCCATCGAGATGTAGCTATCGCCGCCCTCGTCGGTGACGAGTTCACCGTCGGCGGTCCGGTACTCGCCGGTCCGTTCGCCGGGTTCGATGAGTGCGGCGGGCGCGAGGTACGTCCACTCGAGGTCGTCGGCGTCCCGAATCACCTCGTAGGCGTCGATAGCGGCGCGAGCCACCGGCTCCCACTCCTCGGGGAAGTCCTCGGTCTCTACGAGTCGCGTGTCGGGGCCGACCTTCAGACCGCCGGCGCCGCCCGTCCAGACGAGTCGGTCGACGCCCGCGTCCCGCATCCCCTCGACGACGGCCTTCGCCATCGTCACGAGTACGTCCGGGTCCTGACCCTCGCTCGGACCGAGGGCGGACGCGACGGCGTCGTGACCCTCTGCGAGGTCGGCGATGTCGTCGGAGTCGGTCGCGTCGCCGGCGGCCGCCTCGAAGTCGGGGTCGTCGATTCCGCCGACGTCACCGCTTCGGGAGACCCCGGTGACCCCGTGGTCGCGTTCGAGGAGTTCGTTCGCGATTCGTTGGCCGATTCGTCCGCTTGCACCGAGTAGTAGTACGTTCATCGTGTTAGTGGGGGTCGTCGATAGTCGTCCGACGATGCGCGAGGGCGTCCGCACTGCCGGTTACACCTTCACACTCGGTCTTCGGTCGTGAGTTCCATATACGTTAGCGAGCGCAGAGACGACCGAGTTACATCGGTGCCATCGGGCGCGACGGTCTACTACTCGCTACCGCCGAACGGTGAGAACGGTCCGGACGTGGTCTCGGTCAACCGGCTAATTCAGGCCCGGTAACGGCTGAAATCGTCATTTCGAGAACAGTTCGAAGACAAGAGACGGCGACCGTTCGCCCCTCAGTCGGCGTCGTACCCGTGCGACGCGGGGGCGGCGGGGTCGCCGAGTCCGAGGCGCGCGCGGAGTGCGTCGCGCTTGACGAGTGCGAACCCGGCGAAGACGGCGACGAACCCGACGAGGGTCTGCGCGCCGACGACGTGGTCGAGGACCGCCCAACTCACCGTCGCGGCGACGACCGGTTCGAGGTAGCCGATGAGATTCACCTCCGTGGCTCCGACGCGGTCCAACAGCGTGAAGTAGATGAGGAAGGCGACGACGCCGGAGACGAGCGTCAGGTACGCCAGTGAGGCGACGGCGGGGAGCGTCCACTCGATGCTCGCGGGCGACTCGCCGCGGGCGAACGACGCCACGAAGAGGATGCCCGCTCCGAGGAGCATCGCCCACCCCTGCATCGACTCCGTCGGGAGAGTGACGCGGAGAGGACGGGTGAGAACCGCGCCGAGGGCGAACGTCACGCACCCGAGGAAGACGAGACCGACGCCGAGGATGTCCGCCGAGAGGAGGTTCGCCGGGTCGGGGTCTGCGACGACGACGACGCCCGCGATGCCGAGGAGAAAGCCGAGGACGCCGAAGCGGTCCATTGACTCGCTGAGGACGACGGCGGCGAAGACGGCGGTCAACACGGGAGAGAGACTGACGACCACCGACGAGACGGCACCCGGAACGTGCATCTGTCCGAGATAGAGGAGGCCGTGGTACGCGCCGATGATGAGGCCGCCCGCGACGAGAACGCTCGTCCACTCGTCACGCCCGCGCGGGAGCAACCGATCCGCGGTGACGGCGGCGTACGCGAGGATAATCGCCCCCGCCGCCGCGTAGCGAACGCCCGCGAACAGCATCGGCGGGAAGTACGGTAGTCCGACTTCGATAGCGACGAACGAGGTGCCCCAGAAGCACGCGAGCGTGAGAAACAACGCCGCGTCGCGTCCTGCAGAACCGAATCGGGAGAGCGGATTCATCGAGTTATTTCTCCATCTGAGACGGCGATTGTTAAACCTGACTACAACAGATTGCTTTGAATTGAATCTGAATACAATCAAACCCGAGATGGTTACTGAAAAATCGATACAATAGTCGTGCGTGAGAGAAACCCGCAATCGAGTGTCGGCCGTTCCAGAGCGGTGGGTGTTAAGCGACCGGAGACGAATCGTCGCGTACCCGGTTATGGACGAACGCGACATCCGCCTGCTGAAGGCTATCGCCGACTTGGAGACGGGGAGTCCAGAGAGACTCCACGAGGAGACGGACATCCCCGTCTCGACCATCCACTATCGACTGAACAACCTCCGCGAGGCGGGTATCATCGAGAACGACCTCTACGACATCGACGTCGAGGAGGTGGGACTCGGCGTGACCGTCCTCGTCGAGATTCTCGCCGACTACAGCGGGTCCCACCACGACTTCGAGGAGAAGATACTGGACGTCGAGGGCGTGACGCAGGCGTACTTCACCATGGGGGAGACGGACTTCATCGTCGTCGCGCACCTCTCGGGGCGGGAGATGGTCGAACGACTCATCACCGACTTCGAGACGATAGAGGAGGTCCAACGGACGAACTCCACGTTCGTCATCTCGACGCTCCGGGACAGTCACCGGGTGCTACAGAACTACAGTTTGGAGACGCTCCTGGACGAACTACTGGACGATGAGGGGTAGCG
Organism: Halopelagius fulvigenes; assembly: GCF_042662625.1. Taxonomy (GTDB): domain Archaea; phylum Halobacteriota; class Halobacteria; order Halobacteriales; family Haloferacaceae; genus Halopelagius; species Halopelagius fulvigenes. The sequence goes on along the minus strand of NZ_JBHSXH010000015.1, from coordinate 39,321 downwards.
CCGTCCGTCTCTCGGTTTTCTGAGTTGTTGCTCAGATTTCATGATGATCGTTACAGCGATTATTAATTTCTTCGAATAAACCCGCGATGGCCAAAAGAGAGCTTATGGCGGTAGCTGCCGACAGAGACTAGTATGAGCCAAAACATCACCCCGGCGACAGGAGACGTGCGCGCGGTTCGCATCGTCTGGCCGATGAACGACCACGGCGCGATGACGGTCAGAGTCGAGTCGGAGAACGAGGTGCGGCAGGTGGTCGAGTGCGAGTCTGCGGAGGTACGGAAGACGCTCGAACGGTTGCCCGCGGGCACGACGCTTCCGCTGAAGATGGAGTCCGTCGGCATGCGCGGCAACGCGTGGCGCGCGGTGGAGCTCGTAGACGACCGTCGGACGACGGACGCGTCGTCACGGACGGAGTACCGCGCGGAGCAGAAGTACGCTCCCGACGACGAGGTAAACGAGCAGCGCGAAGCTGCCCAAGCCTGACGGAACCGCGCTCAGAGACGGGGTGAGTGACGCCTCCGCCGCCGCGGCGGAGACGAGGCGTTCGTTGACGCCCTTTACCGCGCCGAGTACGGCGACGAGTGCGGCCGCGACGGCGAGAAGGACGACTCCCGTTCTATCCTCTGGCGGTATTACCCGCCTATCGTCCGGACGGACACCTAGATCAGTCGAAGGTATCGGGAAGCGTGAGAGTCGCACCGCCCGCGGGAGATTCGACGGCGGGGTATGTCGTTCCGTACGCGCCGCAGTCTTGCGATTTTTACTGGAAACGCGGTGTGCATCGCGCGGGGCGGACGCTCGGCGTGCGACCGACCGAGAGGAGGTGAAGAGCGCGGCGTCACCTGCGAACGATGGGAACGGGCTGGGAGGGAGTTGAACCTCGGTCGCGAACTCCGTTCGCTCCCCGATTCAGCTCCTCCCTCGTGGTTCGACCGTCGGCTCGCTTCGCTCGCGAACGATCTGGAACGGGCCGGGAGGGAGTTGAACCCCCGACCGTCTGATTAAGAGTCAGACGCTCTACCTAACTGAGCTACCGGCCCTCGCAATTTCTCGTAACGGAGGGGTAACTAAATGTGTTTCCTTTCGGTCCGGCGCGGACGGCGATTCGGCCCGCCGAGAGCGGCCGACGGCGCGGACGGCACTCGCCGAAACGAGTGCTGTTAAGTGTCGTCCGACAGAATTGCAAGTAACATGAGTGCTGGGGTCACTATCTCCTCGATGTCCACCTACGCCATTTTGGGATGCGGGAGCGTGGGGCACGCGGTGGCCGAGGAGTTAGCGGAGGAGGGCAAGAGCGTGCTCATCCTCGACAAGGACGAGAGCCGGGTCGAGGCGCTCCGCGACCAAGACCTGAACGCACAGACCACCGACATCGCCGACCCCGCGGTCGCGGAGGTGGTCACGGACCGCGACGTGGTCCTCATCCTCTCCTCGGACGTGGAGGCGAACAAGGCCGCCGTCTCCGCGATTCGGGAGAACGGCGGCGAGCAGTTCATCGTCGTCCGCGCCTCCGACCCCGTCTCGGAGGACGAGCTCTCCGGGCTCGGGGCGGACGTCGTCATCAACCCCTCGGAGGTCATCGCCGACTCGGCGCTCCGGTCGCTCGAATCGGGCGAACTGGAGTACAAGGCGCGGCAGTTGGCCGACCTCCTCGACGGGACGGACGACGGACTGGCGATCCTCACACACGACAACCCCGACCCCGACTCCATCGCCAGCGCCGTGGCCTTGCAAGCGATCGCGGCGGAGTACAACCTCGAATCGGACATCCTCTACGACGGCGAGATAGGCCACCAGGAGAACCGCGCCTTCGTCAACCTCCTCGGCATCGAACTCGTCCGACTCGCGGACGCGCCGCCCCTCTCGAAGTACGGCGCGGTGGCCCTCGTAGACCACATGAAGTCCTCCGAACCGGAGGTCACGGCCGAGATAGACGTCTTCATCGACCACTTCGAACCCGACGAGGACATCGGCGCGGCGTTCATGGACGTGCGGCCGAACGTCTCCTCCACCTCGACCATCCTCACGAAGTACATCCAGGAGTTCGACCTCAGCCCGAGCGAAGCGGTCGCCACGGCCCTCCTGTACGGCATCCGTTCGGAGACGCTCGACTTCAAGCGCGAGACGACGCCCGCGGACCTCACCGCGGCGGCGTACCTCTACCCGTTCGCCAACCACGACACCCTCGAACAGGTGGAGTCGCCCTCGATGTCCGCCGAGACGCTGGACGTGCTGGCGGAGGCGATTCAGAACCGCGAGGTGCAGGGGAGCCACCTCGTCTCGAACGCGGGGTTCATCCGCGACAGGGACGCGTTGGGGCAGGCCGCCCAACACCTCCTGAAGCTCGAAGGCATCACGACGACGGCGGTGTTCGGCATCGCCGACGAGAAAATCTACCTCTCCGCTCGGTCGAAGGACATCCGGATGAACATCGGGAAGGTCCTGCAGGACGCCTTCGAGGACATCGGCGACGCGGGCGGCCACTCGACGCAGGGGTCCGTCGAGATTCCGCTCGGCATCTTCACCGGCATCGAGACGAACGAGGACAACCGCGGCACCCTGCTGAAGCTGACCGAGGAGGCCGTCCGCAGAAAGCTCTTCGAGGCGATGGGCGTCGAGAGTTCCGAGAGCAGTAACGGAAGCTGAGACCGAATCAGGCGACGACCGAGCTCTCTTCTTCCTCTTCGGGGTCCTTCAGGCGTTCGACCACGTCGTTGATGAGGATGACGTCGCCGACGGCGCGCACCCAGCGATACGGGATGAGCACGCCCTTCCCGGGGTCGATGCGGTTTCTGAACAGTTCGTCGTTGAGTGCCGTGAGTGCGAGTCCCGTGACAGACTGTCGGTCGAGGTCGAGTCGGATGTCTTCGACTTCCCCGACGAACACCCCGTTGTTGGAGTAGACCTCGCGGCCGACAAGCGTCGTTATCTCTTCGGGGGTCCCGTCCATGTGCATTCTCTTGAAGTCATCCGACTTAATAGTTCGTAGCCTTCGACCGCGTCAGCCGACGACGCGACGACTTGCGGCAGACGCTCGTCAGACACCGTCCGAATGCCCTCAGAAACCCTCGAACGCCCGCAAACGGCGACGCGCACTCCTGACGAGGGCGACCGGGGGACGAAGCCGACGAGGGTCGGTCGCACCGGGACGGCGTTACGGGCGGTCCGGCGCGACCAACTCGACGGGGTGTCCGCTGGGTCGCCCTAGCAGGGAGTCCAGTTGGTCGAGACGGGACGGCCGGAGGCGACGACGGTCCGGTCACGCGCCTCCTCGGTCCGGAACTGCCGCTTCAGTTCCGCGCCCACGTCCACGCTGAGGTCGTAGTACTGGGACTTGTAGCCGAACGACCCGGCCATCCCGCAGCACTCGGTGTCGGACGTGAGCACGTCGTAGCCGAGGCGTTCGAGCACCGCCTCCGTGTACCCCTCCAGTCCGAGCGTCCGGTGCTGGCAGTGACTCTGGTAGGCGACCCCCTCTCCGCCGGCGGCGGCGCGCGTCCAGCCGACTTCCAGACGTTCGAGCGATTCCTCGAACGTCGCAACCGTGCCTGTTACCGTGAGAGTGGCTTGCAAACCCGGATAATCGTTTCCTCGGGTCGGCTCGAAAACGGGACGCCTTCGGACGCCCCGGTTCGGGGAGAAGCGCCGTCGCCGGAGCGACTTTCGTTCTCATTGCTTACCAATCAAATTAGCGACCGTTAACGACAGAGATTTATCATTAACGACAGTTACATAGATCGATGTTACCTAGACTCACGAACGGAGTGGAACCGACCTCGGTTGGCGCGACCGAACCGGTCGAAGGAGACGGCGGAGGTGGGCGCTGATGGCGACGGCGACGCAGTTGCTGCTCGCGGTGCTCCCCCTCGCGACCATCGCCATCCTGATGGTCGGGTTCTACTGGCCGGCGACGCGGGCGATGCCCGTGGCGTGGATAGTCGCCATCGCGGCGGGGTTCGTCGGGTGGGGGATGTCGCCGACGTGGATCGCCGCGTCGAGCATCCTCGGCTTCATCACCGCCGCGAACATCCTCTACATCGTCTTCGGGGCCATACTGCTCCTGTACACGCTGAAGCAGACGGGCGCGTTCGACGCCATCAACCGCGGCTTCGCCTCCATCAGCGACGACAGGCGCGTGCAGGTCGTCCTTCTGGTGTTCCTGATGGGGTCGTTCATCGAGGCGGCCGCCGGGTTCGGGACGCCCGCGGCCATCGTCGGCCCCCTCCTCGTCGGCCTCGGCTTCCCGCCGTTGGCCGCCGTCGTCGTCGCGTTGACGGGGAACCTGATGGCCATCACGTTCGGCGCGGTCGGGACGCCCCTCATCATCGGGATGATAGACGTCTTCGGGGACGTCAGCTTCGTCAACGAGGCGGTTCAGGCGCAGGGGATGACCGTCGCCGAGTGGGTCGGCAACATCGCCGTCTTCGCCGCAACCTACCACGTCATCGTCGGCATCGCCGTCCCGTTCATCGGCGTGGCGATGATGACGCGCTTCTTCGGCGAGGAACGGTCGATTCGACCGGCGCTCGAAGTCGTTCCGCTGACGCTGTTCGCGTGGGCGTCGTTCGCCGTGCCGTACTGGTTGACGGCCTACTTCCTCGGACCGGAGTTCCCCGGGCTCCTCGGGTCGATGGTCGGACTCGTGGTGACCGTCGGCGCTCTGAAGGCCGGCTACTTCCACCCGAACGACGACTGGGACTTCGGCTCCCGCGACACGTGGCCCGACCACTGGGTCGGCGACATCGAACCGGGAGAGACGCAGGAGGACCGAGACGTCGGCGTCGCCGCCGACGGCGGCGTCGTTCGGGGCGGCCACGGAGAGCGGATGTCGCTCGTGAAGGCGTGGACGCCGTACGCGCTACTGGCCGCGCTTCTCGTCCTCACGCGGGTGTGGGAGCCGCTGACGAGCTTCCTCACCACGACGCTCGTCTTGGAGTGGGGCGACATCCTCGGGACGAGTCTCGGCGACAACATCCAACTGCTGTACCTGCCGGGCGCGATGTTCCTCGCCGTCCACCTCGTGACGATTCCGCTCCACGACATGGACGGGGAGGGAATCAAGGACGCGTGGATGGAGACGTTCGAGAAGATGGCTCCCGCCGTCGTCGCGTTGCTGTTCGCCGTCGCCACGGTGCAGATAATGCTGCAGTCCGGCACGGCGACCGGTTCCGACGGGATGCTCATCGTCCTGTCGAACACGATGGCCGACTTCACCGGCGCGTTGTACCCGTTCCTCGCGCCGTGGGTGGGCGCACTCGGCGCGTTCCTCGCCGGGTCCAACACCGTCTCCGACATCCTGTTCGGCACGTTCCAGTACGGCGTCGCCGACAGCATCGGCACGCCGAAGACGGTCATGCTTGGCGCGCAGGCCGTCGGCGGCGCCATCGGTAACCTCATCGCCGTCCACAACGTCGTCGCGGCCCTCGCCGTCGTCGGACTCGTCGGCCACGAGGGTCGGGTCATCCGACTGGAACTCATCCCGTTGGTGTACTACGCGACGTTCACGGGACTGCTGGCGTTGCTGTTCAGTTACGTCCTCTTCCCGGGCGTGTTCTGACGGGATCGACCCGTCGGAAATTGGGAACGTCGCGGGGCGTCCGCCCCGGCGGCGCGGCTTCGGGTTTTTATACGACACCGACTAACACGCCGGTAGAGAGAGATGGCATCGAACACGCGCGACGCCGTCGGTGACCCGTCGGCCGACGAGAGGGCGAACTACGACTACGTGAGCGACGACGTGGACCGGTCGGGCCTCGTCTCGGACCTCGAAGAACTGGTGGCGGGCGACGTCCGGTTCGACTCCTACACCCGACAGCAGTACGCCACCGACGCCTCGGCGTACGAGAAGACGCCCATCGGGGTGGTGATGCCGAGGTCCACCGAGGACGTGGTCGCCGTCGTGGAGTACTGCGCGAGGCGGGAGATTCCCGTCCTCCCGCGCGGCGGCGGCACGAGTCTCGCCGGGCAGACGGTCAACGAGGCGGTGGTGCTGGACCTGATGAAGCACATGGACGAGGTTCGGTCGATAGACCCCGACGCCGGGACGGCGCGGGCGCAGGTGGGGGTCCGACTCGGCGACCTGAACGCGGAACTGAAGCCGCACGGACTGAAGTTTGCGCCCGACCCCGCGTGGGGCGACAAGTCCGCCCTCGGCGGCGCTATCGGGAACAACTCCACTGGGTCGCACTCGCTGAAGTACGGCAAGACGGACTACTACCTCGAGGAGGCGGAAGTCGTCCTCGCGGACGGCACCGTCACCACCTTCGGCGAGGTGTCGGTCGAAACGCTCCACGAGGAGGGCGACCCGGAGGGCGACTTGGAGGCGCGCATCTACGCCGAAGTCGCGCGCGTCTTGGACGAGGAGGCCGAGGAGATAGCGGAGGCGTACCCCGACCTGAAGCGGAACGTCTCGGGGTACAACCTCGACATGCTGGTGGACGAGATGCGGGGCGAACGACGACTGCCGGACGACTCCGGCGTGGACCCCGACAGCGAACCGGGGACGGTGAACCTCGCGCGCTTGCTCGCCGGGTCCGAGGGCACCCTCGCGATAGTCACGGAGGCGACGGTGTCGCTGGAACCCATCCCGAACACCGCGTCGGTGGCGCTTCTGACGTACCCCGACGTCGTGAGCGCGATGGAGGACGTCGAACCCATCCTCGAACACGGCCCCGCGGCGGTGGAGGTGATGGACGACGTGCTCTTGGACCTCGCGCGGAACACCGCGGAGTTCAAAGACGTGGTCGGGATGCTCCCCGACGGGACGAACGCCGTCCTCCTCGTGGAGTTCTACGCCGAGGACGACGCCGACGGGAGGGAGAAGGTGGCGAACCTCGTCGCCGACCGCGCGCCGGCGGCGGACTCCGTCGCGGACCCCGCGGAGGGCGCGGCGGAGACGACGCGGAAGCCGCCGACGGCGCTGACGGCGATGGAGGCGCACGACGCCGAGACGCGCGCGAAGTTCTGGAAGATGCGCAAGTCCGGCCTCCCCATCCTCCTCTCGCGGACGACGGACGAGAAACACGTCGCGTACATCGAGGACACCGCCATCCCGGCGGAGAACCTCCCGGCGTACGTCTCCGACGTGCAGGACATCCTCGACGAGTACGACACGTTCGCCAGTTACTACGCGCACGCCGGGCCGGGCGTCCTCCACATCCGCCCCCTCGTGAACACCAAGACGGTCGAGGGACTGGCGGAGTTCGAGGCCATCGCCGACGAGATGACGGACCTCGTGGTGAAGTACGGCGGGTCGGTCTCGGGCGAACACGGCGACGGCCGCGCCCGCACCCAGTGGAACCGCAAACTGTACGGCGACGACCTCTGGCGGACGTTCCGCGACCTGAAGTCGGCGTTCGACCCCGACTGGATACTGAATCCGGGGAACGTCTGCGGCGACCACGACATGACCGAGAACCTGCGGTTCTCGCCCGACTACGAGTTCGACGCGGGGTTCGACCCCTCGCTGAACTGGGAGAACGAGAACGGCTTTCAGGGCATGGCGGAACTCTGCCACGGGTGCGCCGGGTGCCGCGGCCCGCAGGAGACGACGGGCGGCGTGATGTGCCCGACGTTCCGCGCGGAGGAGGAGGAGATTCTCTCCACGCGCGGCCGGGCGAACATGCTCCGGCAGGCGATGAGCGGCGGCCTGCCCGAAGAGGAGATGTTCGAAGACGAGTTCGTCCACGAGGTGTTGGACCTCTGTATCGGCTGTAAGGGCTGTACGAAGGACTGCCCGAGCGAAGTCGACATGGCGAAGATGCGGACGGAGGTGCTCCACGAGCACCACCGGCGAAACGGGGCGTCGCTCCGCGACAGGATGTTCGCCAACATCGAGACGCTCTCGAAGGTGGGAAGCGCCCTCGCGCCCCTCTCGAACGTCGCCTCGAAGGTGCCCGGCGCGCGGACGGTGATGGAGAAGACGCTCGGCATCGCCGAGGAACGCGAGTTGCCGACGTTCCACCGCGCGACGTTCGTCGAGTGGTTCGAGAAGCGAGGCGGCGCGGCCGCCTCGGAAAAGCGAGCGCGGAAGGCGCGGGCAGAGCGGGGCCGGTCGGACGTCTCCGAGGCGCAGGCCGACCGCAAGGTGCTGTTGTTCCCCGACACGTACACGAACTACAACCACCCCGATGCGGGCAAGGCGGCGGTTCGCGCCCTCGAAGCCGTCGGCGTCCACGTCCGGATTCCCGACGGCGTCGCCGACTCCGGCCGCCCGGCCCACTCGAAGGGCTTCGTCGACAAGGCGCGCCGCGCCGCCGAACGGAACGTGGAGGCACTCGCGCCCCTCGTCGCCGAGGGGTGGGACGTGGTCGTGGTCGAACCGTCCGACGCCGTGATGTTCCAGCACGACTACCTCGATCTACTCTCCGGCGAGAGCGTCGAACGGGTGGCGGTGAGCACCTACGGCGTGATGGAGTACTTCGATACGTTCGACCTCCTGGCGGACGCCCCCGTCGAGCCGAACGCCCCCTCGCTGACGCTCACGTACCACGGCCACTGCCACCAGAAATCAACGAAGAAGGACCACCACGCGGTGGCCGTCCTCGACGAGGCGGGCTACCGGGTGGACCCGCTGGACTCGACGTGCTGCGGCATGGCCGGGAGTTTCGGCTACGAGGCCGAGCACTACTCGATGTCGAAGGCCATCGGCGAACTGCTCTCGGAGCAGGTGGCGGCGTCGGACGGCGATACGGTCGTCGCGCCCGGCGCGTCCTGCCGGTCGCAGATAGGCGAGTTCGACGGCGAGAACGAGGACCCGCCGCATCCGGTCGAGATGCTGGCCGACGCGTTGGTCTGAGCCGGCGTCCCCTACGCTCCGGACTCCGGAACCGACGCCACCACCTCGGAGAGGGCGTCGAGTCCGGCGGCCATCTCCTCGGGCGGTCGGCCGAGTGCGAGTCGGAAGTGGTCCGGCCGGTTGAAGAAGCGGCCGGGGACGACGAGGACGCCCTCGTCCCACGCCGCCTCCGCGAAGGCGTCGCCGGTGGCCCCCGCGTGCGACAGGAGTGCGAACGAGCCCCCGGGGTGGACGCTCCCGGAGAGGGCGTCGCGTTCCGCGACGAACGATTCGAGGAGTTCGTGGTTCCGCGCGAGGCGATCCCGCGCCGAGGCGGTCAACTCGGCGGCGTCGTGGACCGCGCGGCGGGCGAGGCGGCGACTCGGTTCCGCGACGGACGCGAGGTGGCGCGCCACCTCGCGGGCGCGTTCGACCACCTCCGTCGGCCCTATCAGCCACCCGATTCGGAGGCCGCCGAGGCCGTAGAACTTCGTCAGCGACCCCGTGACGACGGTGTTCGGCAGTCCCGCGGCGGTCGGTCCGCCGAACGCGCGGACGGGCGACTCCCCCTCGTCGGCGTCGCGCACGTACGGCGCGTACACCTCGTCCACGAGGAGGTAGCCGTCGGCGTCGGCGCACGCCTGCGCCGCCTCGGCGAGCGTTTCGCGGTCCGAGAGGTTCCCGCTTGGATTGTGGCGGTTCGCCGCCACCGCGAGTGCGAAGGCGTCGGAGACGGCGTTCGAGATGCGCTTCGGTTCCAGCCGAAACCCCTCTTCGTCCGGACGCAGGAAGCGGTCAACGCGCGCGCCCAACGCCTCCGGCGTGACGACCAACGGTTGATAGCCCGGCTTCTCGGCGAGGACCTGCGGCTTGCGGCCCGTCTCCGAAGTCGTCGCGAGGTCTATCGCGGCCGCGGCGACGAGGAAGTTCGCCTGCGTCGCGCCCGCGGTCACGAGCACGTTCTCCTCGTCCACGTCGTACTCGGCGGCCAGTTGTGCGCGGAGGGACGCGTCGTCGGGCGCGGAACGACCGCGGAGGGGGTCGGGGACGACGGCCCCGTCGTCGGCGGACGACCGGAGGTCGCTCGACCCGAAGTCGTGTTCGGCGGCCTCCGTGCGGCCGTCGATCCACTCGAGGTAGGGGAGCGTCGGGAACATCGGGCGAACTTCCCCGTCGGGGGAGTAAGGTGTTCGGGTAGCGCAGTCAGTCGTCGCCGCGAGCGGGCGGGCAGACCACTTCCGAGGTGCGCCAGTACGTCGCGATTCGCCGCCGCGCCCACTCGACGGCCTCCGGGTCGTCGTTTCGGAGGACCCCCCGGACTCCGTTCGACGTGTGAGAGACGAGTCCCACCTCCGCGCAGTCGGTCGTCGAACCGACGACCAGGGTGTACGACGGCAGGTCCGGCGCGCGCCTGACGTCGATTCGACCGGTTTCCAGTCCCTCCTGGACCGCGTCCCCGTACTGGGAGACGAGTCGTTCGCAGACGGAGTCGGTGACGACCATCCGCGAGACCAACTCGCCGCGCCGGAGCTGTTCGCGGTACGTCTCCACCTCCGCGGGGAAGACGGCCGAGGCGAATCCGACGACGTACGACGACCGCTCCAAGAGCTCGGTGAAGCTGTGGATCGGCGCGGACGGCGACTGTCGCTCCGCCTCCGAGACCGTCGCGCCGTCGAACAGAACGGGGTCCGCGTCGCTCTCGGCGGGGAGTCCGTCGAGGAAGGAGGGCGACCCCATCAGGCCGTCGAGTCGGCGTGAGATGCGGTCGTACTCCTCTAACGCCAACTCGCCCGCCAGCGTTCGGCGGTAGACGCCGCCGGACCGGGAGACGAGGCCGGCGTCGACCAGTTCGCGGAGCGAACGGTCGACGGTGGACCGCGAGACGGCGAGCTCCTCGATGAGGTCACGCTTGCGACTCCCCTCGGAATCGACGCGCCGAAGGACGCCCTCGCGGCGACAGAGCAACCTGAGCGTCTCCGAGATATCCTCCGACCGCATACTGGCCGAATTCGACAGCGAGTTTATAAAAACGTTCGAAGGTAATACAGCATATAAACGGCCGAAGTTTTTATATGCTATAACCAGATACTGACGAATAACGCCGACAGATGAATTAAATACGGTCGGAACGTAAATACCGGGTGCCGGGGTGCCTCTGACTCAACCGGCAACGCCGACGCTCTCAGCCTGCCCGGACTGAGGCGTCGGTTTGAAGGGACTCTCTACTCTTTCCCTTCGAAGAACTCGACGACCACCGAGAGAATCGTCTGTACGTCCGCTCCGGAGACGAGGTGGGCGTCGCAGTCGCAGTCCGACGACCCGAATCCGGAGACGGGGGTCGACAGGGGACGTTCGGCCGCAGGCGAGGAGGCGTCGGACGAACCGCCGAGGTGACGCGCGAGACGGCATTCGCTATCGCCGAGGTTTCCTCGGCGGCCCAACGAACGGAGTTCGTCGTCCGGCGACGCGACGACGGCCGCGAGGTCGGTGCCGGGGTGGCCGCCGAGATAATCGACGTGCCAGTGACGGATCCCGTGGTTGCCCGCCGCGACGCGGCAGTGGCGTTCGACCCGCCCGAGTCCGTTCGACCCGTGCGCGCTACCGACGTAGGCGTACGCGCCCGCTGGGAACTCGTACTCGCCCAACGCGCCGACTTCGACGCGCGCGTCTTCTCTCAGTTCGTACACGAGCGAGTAGGTTCCCGGCGGCGCGTCGCCGTCGCCGATTCCGAGTCCGTCCTCGCCCGCGCGTATCGCCGCCGGGTTGAGGACGACCGGCCCGTCCGCCGCGCCGGTCATCCCGAGAGGGCTTCCGGGCGTTCCTCAGCCTCTTCGACGAGTTCCTCGAACAGGTCCTCCGCCTCTTCCTCCAGCGGATACGTCTCGTGGTAGTCGTCGGGGTCGCGGTTCCGACCGCTGACCGCGCCGACCGCGCCGGCGATGCGGTCGTAGTTGTCGCGGACGAGAGCGCCGACGATGCCCGGCGTCCCGGCGCGGTCGGCCAGTTCCTGCGCTGCGGCCCCGCCGGCGTACACCTGCCCCTCGTTTCGGTCCACGAGGAACATGGCGAACGGCGTCTCACCGAACTGCGCCTCCAAGAACGCCTGCGACGCATCGTCGTACCACGAAATCGCGCCGACGCGGTCCAGTCGTCGGAGCGCCTTCGCCGCGATGGAACAGTAGGCGCACTCGCCGTCGTATATCAGCACGGCGTCGTACTCGTCCATGGGCCGCGTTCGGCCCGCGCGGACAAAACCGTGCTGGACCGACGGAGGCGGTCGATTCCGCCCCCCGCGACCGAAAGCGTCAGGGCGGCCTCGGTCCGAGGAGGCGTGTGGACGACCTAGTCGAGTGGCTCCGCGGCCGACCGTACTACGAGGGGCAGATACGCGACCACCGACGGGTCGAGGCGCGCGACCCGGAGTTCGCCGACATCGACCTCGAACCGCGCCTCGCGTCGGCGCTGGAAGCCGACGGCATCGACCGCCTGTACCGCCACCAAGCCGAGGCTATCGAGGCGGTCCGCGACGGCCAGAACGTCGTGTTGGCGACGCAGACGGCCAGCGGAAAGAGCCTCGCGTACACCGTCCCGGCGTTCGAACGCGCGATGGACCGTGGCGGCCGGACGCTGTATCTCGGCCCGCAGAACGCCCTCGTCGCCGACCAAGCCGAGACCCTCTCGGACTTAGCCCGCGCGTTGGGCTTCGGCAGTCGCGTCTCCGTCGAACAGTACACCGGTCGCCTCTCGAAGTCCGAGAAGCGCGACGTTCGGAAGCGCCGCCCGACGGTGGTGCTTTCGAACCCCGACATGCTCCACTACGCGCTTCTGCCGCACGCCCACCGCCTCTGGGAGTGGTTCTTCTCCTCGCTTGAGACCGTGGTGATAGACGAGGTGCACGGCTACCGCGGCGTCTTCGGTAGCCACGTCGCCCTCACGCTCCGGCGGTTGAACCGCGTCTGCGAACGCTTCGGGAGCGACCCGCAGTACGTCTGCTGTTCGGCCACCATCGGCAACCCCGTCGAACACGCCGCGCGCGTCACCGGCAAGGAGGAGTCGTCGTTCCGCCTCGTGGACGAGGACACCAGCGGAACGGGCGCGACGCACTGGGTGCTGTGGAACCCGCCGGAGTACCGCGACGAGAACCGCGGAAGCGGACGGCGGCGCTCCAGTCACGTCGAGACGAAGAACCTGTTCGTGGACCTCCTCTCGCGCGGCCACCAGACGCTGGCGTTCACCCGCGCCCGACAGGCGGCCGAACGCTACGCCACCGAGAGCGCGAACGACCTGCGCGAACGCGGTGAACGCGCGGCCGCCGCCGGCGTCTCGGCGTACCAAGCCGCCCTCAAACACGAGAAACGCCGGGAGATAGAGGCCGGCCTCCACGACGGGAGCGTCACCGGCGTCTGGTCCACGAACGCACTCGAACTCGGCGTGGACGTCGGCGGGTTGGACGCCGTGCTCGTCGACGGCTACCCCGGCACGCGCATGTCCGCGTTCCAGCAAGCGGGCCGGGCCGGGCGCGGCGACGACGACGCCCTCGTCGTCCTCGTCGGCGGCGAGGACCAACTCGACCAGTACCTGATGAACCACCCCGAGGAGTTCTGGGAGGGCGACCCCGAGCGCGCGATTTCGAACCCCGAGAACGAGGAACTCCTGCCGGACCACGTGAAGAGCGCCGCCGCGGAGAACTGGCTCTCGCGGGCGGACGAGGCGCACTTCGGTGAGACGTTCCCCGACGTGGTTTCCTCGCTGGAGTCGGCGGGCGAACTCGCCCGGCGGGAGACGGAGAAGGGGATGCGCTGGACGCACTCCGGCGACGGAAGCCCGCAACACGAGATGAGCCTGCGGACCATCGAGAGTCGGGAGGTGGACTTACTCGACGGCCGGTCGAACGAGGTCATCGCCTCCCTGTCGTTCGAGGACGCCCTGCGCGACGCCCACCGCGGCGCGATATACCACCACCAGGGACAGTCCTACGAGGTGACGAAACTGGATTTGGACCGCGACACGGCGATACTGCAGCCGACGTGGGCGGACTACTACACGCGCGTCCTCCACGACAAGACCATCACCGTCGAGGAGGATTTACGCCGGAAGGAACTGCCCGCCCGGCCCGACACCGAAGTCCGGTTCGCCGAGGTGACGATGCGCAAGCAGATTACCGGGTTCGAGCGCAGAGACCCCAAGCGCGGCGAGGCCATCGGCCGGGAGTCGCTGGACCTGCCGGAGACGACGCTCCGGACGAAAGCGCTCTACTTCACCGTCCCGCGGGACGTCGAGATCGAAATGCGCGAATCGGGCGGGGAGTACGGCTTCAACGGCGGCATCCACGCCGCGGAACACGGGATGATTTCGCTGTTTCCGCTGTCGTTCCTCTGCGATAGGGGGGACATCGGCGGCCTCTCGACGCCGCACCACCCGCACACGGACCGATCGACGATATTCGTCTACGACGGCTACCCCGGCGGCGTCGGCCTGACTGAGAGCGGGTACGGCGAGGTGGAGACGCTGATGCGGCGGACGAGGGAGATGATAGCCGACTGCGACTGCGAGGACGGCTGTCCCGCCTGCGTGCAGTCGCCGCACTGCGGCAACGCCAACGACCCGCTCTCGAAGGCGGAGGCGGTGCGGTTACTCGCCGCGCTCACGGGGGACTGAGCCGTCCCCGCGAGGAGTCGCGTACGCCGCCTCGCCGCGAGTTACAGCAGTCGGAGGCGGTCCGAATCGACCAACCCTCGCTCCATCGCGCGGTGGAGTCGCTGGTCGGCGGGGAGTTCGGACCACTCCTCGGGTACCTCCTCCTCCGGAATCTCGTCGAGGACTTCGACGAGTTCCTCGTTGAGGAACCGCCCGTTCTCGCCGCACTCCGGGCAGGTCAGGAGGATGAGTCGAACGCGGTACTCGCGGTGTTCGGTCGCGCCGCAGTACGGGCACACGTACGTATCGGTCACTACGAGGGTATTGGGACGCGCACGTACACGACGTTTACGACCGAACGGCGTCGCGGGCGGGGCGAGAACGAGTCGGCGACGGTGACGGAGACGGGTTTGGTTCGGCGATTGCGGTTCGGCGATCGCGGTTCGGCGGTCATTCCACGCGGAGGACGGCGACGCTCTCGACGCGCAGGCCGTCGGCGGCGGCGACGTCCTCGCCGGTGACGACGTCGGTCGAATCGACCGAGAGGCCGTCCACGGTGACCGTGGCCGCCTCCTCGCCGAAGTTGAGTGCGCAGACGTACGTCTCCTCGGGACCCTCGCGGGCGAACGCGACGGCCTTCTCGGTGTCGGCGTCGTAGTCGATTCGGCGGAACGCCCCGTCGTACCCGAGGGCGGGCGTCTCGTTGCGAACGTCGATGAGTCGTTCGTAGTGCTCGCGGATGTCCTCGCGGGCGTGGTCCCACGCGAGGGCGTCCCGTCGGCCGCGTTGGCCGAGTTCCTGCCCGCCGTACAGCATCGGGACGCCCGGGAGGGTGAACAACGCGCCCGCGGCGGCCATCGCCGCGTCGTCGCCGCACTCGACGATGTAGCGCGTCTCGTCGTGGTTCTCGACGTACAGCATGAACGCCGCGTGCGGCGGGAAGCCCACCTCGGCGCGTTGGTCCACGGCGTCCAAGACGGCCTCGGCGGGTTCGTGGCCCCGGCCGACCTGCCGCATCGTGAAGTACAGCGTCGTGTCGAAGTGCATGTCGAACATCCCGTTGTGGAAGTCCGCGACGTACGGGATGGTCTCGTCCAGGAGGAGGAACTCCGGGTCCCGGGACTTCACCCGGTCGCGGACCTCCTGCCAGAACGTGTCGGGGACGGCCCACGCCATGTCGCACCGGAAGCCGTCCGCGATCTCGAACCACCGGTCCACGGCGTCCAGTAGGTGGCGGCGGACCTCCAAGGTGGTGTAGTCGAAGTTGGCGATGAACTCCCAGTCGAAGTACGTCTCCGGTTCGCCGTTCTCCTGCCAGTCGTACCAGCCGTAGTACTCGGAGTCGGGGTTCTCGTACGCGTCCCGGAAGAACGGGTGGTCCCGCGCGGAGTGGTTCAACACGAGGTCGAACAGCACCTTCATCCCCCGGTCGTGGGCGGCCTCGACGAACGCCTCGTAGTCCTCGCGCGACCCGAGGTCAGCCGCTATCTCGTAGAAGTCGACGATGTTGTAGCCGTGCGGCGCGTGGTCGTTCTGGAGGACGGGCGTCAACCACAGGCAGTCCACGCCGAGTTCGGCGAGGTAGTCGAGGCGCTTCTCCAACGCCTCGAACGTGGTCTCCGCCTCGTCGTCGTCGGAGGCGAACCCGCGGACGTAGATCTCGTACAGCGTCACCTCCTTTGCCCACTCCGGCGGGTCGTTCGGCCGGGAAACGGTGACGGCGTCCTCGTCGGGGGCCGACACGGACTCGACTTCGCTTCCACCGTCGGGCTTCGCCCGGCCTGCTTCCGACTCTACCGAGTCGGAACCGCCGTCGGAAGCGAGTTCTGACGAGGTTCGCGCGCTTGCGCGCTCACCCCCGTCAGACATCGCATCGCGCGTGAACTCCACGCTGTCGGGGACGCTGTAGGAGTCCGCGAGTGCGACGGCGTGGACGCGGAGGCGGTCGCCGACGGCGGAGAGGGGGACGCGGAGTTCCCACCCGGATATCTCCACGTCCGACTCGTCCACGTCGTCTCTGTCGTCGACGAGGAACTCCACGACCAAGTCCTCGCGGTCGGTGTCGCTCTCGGGGTTCGGTTGCGGGTCCGCGTTGACGACGAGGTGGTCGCCCTCGACCGACCCGTGGAGTTGGACGCGCGGGCGGCCGCCGCCACCGCCGCCGTCGGACCCGCCGGTCGAACCGGACCCCGAGACGCCGCCGCTTCGGTTCGGCGGCGCGGCCGAACCGCTCTGGAACCCGCTCGAACCGCTCATCCCCGAGGACCCGGTGCCGCCGCCGACGGGGACTTTGTCGCCTTGGAAGACGCGGAGCGTGAGTTCGTGCGCCCCGTCGGGGGCGTCGAGTTCGACGACGTACTTCCCGGCGGCGTCGGGGGTGAAATCGAGGACCGGTTCGTCGCCGAGTTCGAGTCGGCTGCCGACCGGCGCGCTCTGTACTCGCCAACGGTACGACGCGTCCGGGTCGGGGTCCCGCGGCGCGAGTTGTACCGTCTCGCCCACGGCCATGAACCGCGGCGGACCTGGGTGGTGCATAGCAGTACCAACGACACGTCGGCCCTTTGTCTTTACTCCCGTTCGAAGAATTGTTGCACAGCCAGAGTGACGGAACGTTACCGTCCGATTTTTCGGGGGCGTCGGAGGGGTCGCCGAAAACTCTCGCCGAACGTACAGTACCAGCCAATACTTATGTCCGGGGCGGACGCCTGCACATCATATGAGACTTCGGACCGCGCTCAACGATTATAAGCGCGACCGCGGCGACCGGCGCTTCCCCGAGGAGTGTCCCACCGCCGATGGCGCGTTCTCCGGTCACGGGGACAGACTCGTCTACGTCGGCGACGACGGGTCCCTCCGCGACTACTCGTCTTCCCTCTCTGGTCTGTACGGCATCGATCGGTCTCGGTTCGGCATCGAAGCTGACGGCGAGACGCGCTGGTTCGACGACCTCGAACCGGTTCGTCAGCACTACTACCGTGAGTCCACCCTCGTGGAGACGGAGTACGACGCCGGCGAGTTCACCGTCCACCAGTACGACCTGACGCTCGGACGGGCGCACGTCACCCACGTCGAACTCCGCGGCGCGATTCCGACCGACGCCCACCTGACGGCGTTCCTCACGTTCGCGCCCGAGGGCCGGGAGACGCGCGTCGGTCGCCTCATCCACGAACGGGGCGGTCCGGAGGGCAAGCAGGCAGTCGAGGTGTTCCACCGCGACGAACACGACTATGTCACCGCCTCGACGGGTCTCGACGACGTTCGCGGGCAGGTTCCCGAACGGTTCGAGGAGGTGCTCTCCGAGGAGGTGTTCGAGTTCCCCCGCGAGGCCGTCCTCGAACAGTACGAGGACACCCACCTGAGCGGCGACATCGTCGTCTCCGCCCCCCTCGAACGGGCCGGGCGGGGCGCACAGACCACGCTCGTCACCCAACTGTCGAACCACCGGGAACTGTCGCGCGAACAGGCGTTGGAGGACCTTCGGAACTGCGCGCTCCAGCACTCCACCGCCGACGACATCCGCGCGGCGGCGCGCGAACGGGCCGAGGTGTCTGTCCCCGAACACGTCCCGCGCGAGGGGATAGTGCGCTCCGACCTCCGCGCCCTGTCGCTCCTGACGGCTCCCTCGGGGTCGCACATCGCCGCCCCCGAGTTCGATCCTTTCTACTCGCACACCGGCGGGTACGGCTACACGTGGTTCCGCGACGACGCCGAACTGTCGCGGTACCTCCTCGGCGCGGACGACCTGTTGGACCTCGACCTGACCGGGAGTCTGGCGACGACGGCGCGCTTCTTCTGCGAGACGCAACTCGACGACGGGACGTGGCCCCAGCGGGCGTGGGCGGTCGATGGCTCCATCGCCCCGGGGTGGGCGCACGCCCGCGTCGAAGGCTCCGAGAAGCCGGAGTATCAGGCCGACCAGACTGCCAGCGTCGTCGCCTTCCTCGCCTCCCTGCTTCGCTCCCGGCGCGAGGAACTCGGCGCGAGTCTCGCCGGCGACGTGGAACGGGCGATAGCGCGCGGCGTCGAGGGACTCGACGACTCCCTCGAAGACGACGGCCTCCCGGAGGAGTGCCAGAACGCGTGGGAGAACATGGTCGGCCGCTTCAGTCACACGGCGGCGACCTTCCTGCAGGCGTACGCGTCCGTCGCTCGCGCGCCGGTCGACGACGACCTGGCCGCCCACGCGCGAGAACAGGCCGACGCGGTGTTCGAGGGACTGGACCTCCTATGGGACGAGGGCTACGGGGTGTACGGACTCCGCCTGCGCGGCGGCGAACTCGACTCCCGCCTCGACTCGGGGTCGTTCGCGCTGGTCGACGCCGTCGCGGAGTACGGCGAAATCGCCGAGGTGCCCGAGGAGGCGCTGGACCGGCTGGCGTCGCACGTCGAAATCGCGCTGGAGGACCTCTACCGCGAGTCCGACGACGGCGAGGTTCGCGGACTGATTCGCTTCGAGGAGGACTACTGGCGGAGCGCCGAACAGGACGACGAGAAGCTGTGGTCCGTCTCCACCGCGTGGGGGGCGAACGCCGCCGCCGACCTCGGAGTGCTCCTCGACGAGTACGACCGGGAGGCGGCGGCCGGGGAGTTCTTCGAACGGGCCGCCCACCTGTACGAACTCCTGCGCGAGGACGGCCCGTTCACGACGCCCGCGGGCTACCTCGCCGAACAGGTGTTCGACGACGGGACGTTCGATAGCGCGACACCGTTGGGGTGGTCGCACGCCCTCCGCCTGCACGCGACGGCGTTGCTCCACGAGTACGACGCACTTCCCGCGCCGAAGCCCGCGCCCTCGGGGCCGGAGCACCGGCCGCGGTGGACGACCGGCGAGAAGTACGGCGTCGGCACCGTCGCGGACCACACGTCCGAGGACCCCTCGCGCCTGTGGTTCACGCTGACCGAGGGGGCGTTGACGGAGGTGCGCTTCCCCCGGGTCGACCTGATGAACCTGCGGACGCTGGACTTCCTCGTCGTGGACGCCGACGAGGATTCGACGTACACCGCGCGGACGCACAACGAGACGCGCCGCGACGACGACGCCGACACCATCGAACGCACCGCCGAGATGGTCGAGGACGAGGCGCTCTGCTTCCGACACACCGTCACCGAGACGGGCGACGGGCGCGGCCACGAGTGGACGCTGACCGTCGAGTACGTCACCGACCCCGAGCACGACGCGCTGTTGGTGGACGTGAACTTCGAGTCCGGCGACGACAACGAGTACGAACTGTACTCCGTCGCCGACACCGCACTCGTGAACACGGGCGCGACCGACCGCGCACTCCGCCTCGGCCAGATGGGGACGTACCACCTCGTCGCCCGCGACGCCGGCGCGTACGACCAGCGAGGCGAGACGGAACCGCTCCTCATCGACGGGGAGGGCGAGGAGTACAGCGTCGCCGTGGCGATGACCTCCGCCGGCCGGTTCGACTGGGCCACCGTCGGCGTCGCCGGGTCCGACCACCTCACGGGACTGTTCGGGGAGGGCGAACTGCCGACGCCGCAGGACGGCGTGAACAACGAGAACGTCGTCCTCGTCGGCCGCGTCGGTATCGGAAGCCGACTGTCGGAGACGCTGGCTCTCGGGTTCGCCGAGAACGCCGACACCGCCGCCGCACTCGGCGAGGCGGCGGGCGCACTCACCCGCGGGTACGAGACGGCCTACCGGGCGTACTGCGACTCGTGGGCCGACTTCCTCGCGGACAAGGAACTGCCGGCCGCCGTCGCCGACGACGAGGAGTTGGCGAACCAGTACCGCGCCTGCCTCATGACGCTCCGCGCCGTCGAGGACAAGACGTTCCTCGGGGCGGGCATCGCCTCGCCGTCCGTGCCGTGGGGCGAGGCGGTCACCGCCGAGGAGGCGAAGGGGTACGGCTACAACTTCGTCTGGTCGCGCGACCTGTACCAGGTGTTCACCGTCTTCGAGGCCGTCGGCGACGTGCAGACGGCCGTCGACGCCCTCGAGTACATCTACGAGTTCCAGCAGGACGAACGCGGGTTCATCCCGCAGAACACCTATCTGAACGGGCGGACCCGGTGGGGCGGCGAGCAGATGGACAACATCTCCTTCCCGTCGGTGATGGCGTACATGCTCGCGGAGAACGGCGTCGAGTTGGACGACGTGGGCTACGACTACGTGAACGTCAAGCGCTCCGCCGACTACGTGGCGCGGAACGGACCGCCGACGGCCCAAGAGCGCTGGGAGGAGGAGGCGGGCTACTCGCCCTCGTCCATCGCCGCGGAGATAGCCGGCCTCGCCTGCGCCGCCTCCATCGCCATCGACGAGGGGCACGACGCCGACGCCCTCATCTGGTTGGCGCTGGCCGACGACTGGACCGAACGCGTCGAGGAGTGGTGCGCGACGACGACCGGAACGGACCGGCACGAGCACACGCCGTACTACGTCCGCGTCACCCGCGACGGCGACCCGGACGCTGGGCACCTCCGGACGCTGGCGAACAACGGGCCGACGCTCGACGAACGCGAGATTATCGACGGCGGGTTCCTCGAACTCACCCGCCTCGGCATCAAGCCCCCGGACGACGAGGTGATAGAGAACTCCGTCCGCGAGATGGACGACACGATTCGCGTCGATACGCCGTACGGCCCGGCGTTCTACCGCTACAACGGCGACGGCTACGGCGAACGCGAACGCGGCGACGAGGGCGCGCCGTGGTCCATCGAGTCGAAGGGGAAAGGCAGATTGTGGCCCATCTTCACGGGCGAACGCGGCGAGTACGAACTCATCGCCGGGACCGAGGACGGACCGCTGGCCCCCGAGAACCTCCTCCGGACGATGGCCGGGTTCGCGAACTCCGGCCGGATGTTGGCCGAACAGGTGTGGGACCGCGAACACGCGACCGACTACAACTGGGAGTTCGGCGAGGGCACCGGCGCGGCGACGCCGTTGGCGTGGTCGATGGCGCAGTTCGTCCGCCTCGCGCACGGCGTCGAGGCGGGCGAACCCGTCGAGATGCCCGCGTTCGTCCGCCGTCGGTACCTCGACTCCGACCGGCCGAAACCGCCGAAACTGCAGGTCAGCACCCGATTCATGGGCGACAAACTCGTCGTCTCCGGACAGACCGACGGCGAAGTCGTCGCGGTGAAGACGCCGAGCGAGACGGTGCTTCTCGAACCCGAGGAGGGGCGGTTCGAGGTGCGACCCGACATCGAGTACGGCGAGAACCAGATAACCGTCGCGGCGGCGACGCACCGCGACCTGACTGCGGCGGGAACGAACGTCACCCGGTTCACCCTCTGAGGCCGGACGGCGGGTCCCCGTCGTGCGGTTCGGTACCGATTTGGCACAAGACGTAAGTGTCATCCGGCCGTCGTGTAGACCGCCCGCGGCGAGAAGCCCCCCCTCTGATCGCCGTGGACACCCGACCGGCGCGTTCAGCGCCGGACGAGCCGCCGCCCGCCCGGGTGTCCCCCCGCGCAGTCGCGTCGCGTCCGCAGTTGGTGTTCCGCGCGACGTAGCCACCCCAACCCCTGTCCGCGTGCGCGTTCACCCGGGACGGCTCTCTCTTTCGACACTGATCGCCGAGAGCGTCGCCGACGGCGTACGTCCGTCGGCCCGCCCGCGTGGCTTTTCTTTCGGTCGCCCCTACGCCCGCGCATGGCGACGTACTCCCGTCGAACGCGCATCGACGCACCGCTCTCGGAGGTATGGGACTTTCACTCGCGAGTCTCTGGTCTGAAAACGCTCACGCCCGAGTGGACGAACCTCCGAATCGAGGCGGTGCGCGGCCCGGAGGGGGAGTCCGACCCGGAGATACTGGAGCAGGGGTCGCAGATTCGGATGTCGGCGCGGCCGTTCGGCGTCGGCCCGAGACGGCGGTGGACCTCCCGCATCGTCGCGCGCGAGGAGGGAGACGGGAGCGCGATGTTCCGCGACGACATGGTCGGCGGGCCGTTCGAGTCGTGGGTCCACACCCACCGCTTCTTCGCCGACGGCGGGGGGACGATTCTCGAAGACGAAGTGGAGTACGAACTCCCCTGCGGGCCTCTCGGACGCGCCGCGACGCCGTTCGCCTCCGTCGGCTTCGAGCCGATGTTCCGGGAGCGACACCGGCGGGCGAGGGCGGTGTTGGAGTAGTTAGTTCGTTCCGGCGGGTCCGACCGCGTTCGGTCGTCTCGACCGTCAGTTCGGCGTCCGCGGCCTCGCGTTCGAGGTACGTCGCCACGAGCGACGAGAGTCCGGGCTCATCGTCCACGTGCAGCACCGTCACCCCGTCGCGGAGGCCGACCATACACCGACACGCCGCGTGCGGACTATCAGCGTTGTCTCCCAGTTATCACAGATGATACGCCCGTTCGCCCGTCACTCGCCCGCCGAACGGGGTCGGTCGTCGGAGGCGGATTCCGGTTCGGCGCCGGGGCGGCGCGCCGCCGCGACGTAGATTCCGCCGAGGACGACGGCGCCGCCTGCGACGGTTGCGGGCGTCGGGATCTCGCCGAGGAGAATCAGCGCCAACAGCGTGCTCCCGATCGGTTCCCCGAGCAGGGAGACGGAGACGACGCTGGACTCGATGTGCGCCAGCGCCCAGTTGATGACGGTGTGGCCGACGACGCCCGGGCCGACGGCCATGCCGAGAAACAGCGCCCACTCCCGCGGCGGGTACTCGAAGAGCGGGAGAGTCAGTCGGCTCGGGTCGGTCGTTCGGCGTAGGGGAGGGGGTCTTCGCGGCCGACGTTTCGGAACGCCTCCAGACGATAGGCGCAGGAGTCGCACGTCCCGCAGGCGGGTTCCTCGGCGCGGTAGCAGGACCACGTGGACTCGAAGGGGACGCCGAGTTCGACGCCGCGGCGGACGATGTCCGTCTTCGAGTCGGTGACGAACGGCACCTCGATGGCGATGTCCGTCTCCGGTTTCGTCCCCGTCTCGACCATTGCCTCGAACGCCTCGAAGAACTCGGGACGGCAGTCGGGGTAGCCGGCGTAATCCTCCGAGTGCGCGCCGACGAAGACGGCGTCGCAGTCGTTGGCCTCGGCGTAGGAGACGGCCATTGAGAGCAGGTTCGCGTTCCGGAACGGGACGTAGGAGGTCGGTATCTCCTCGCTCTCGGGGTCGGCGTCCTCGACGGCCATCGAGTCGTCCGTGAGGCTCGACGCGCCGATGCGGGAGAGGTGGTCCGTCTCGACGCGGAGGAACTCCGCCGCGCCGAGTTCCTCGGCGAGCGTCGTCGCGCAGTCGTACTCCTTGGTCTCGGTATTCTGGCCGTAGGAGGTGTGCAGGACGTAGAGATCGTACCCCCGCGCCGCCGCCTCGTAGGCCGTCGTCGCACTGTCCATCCCGCCGGAGAGGAGGACGACGGCGCGCTTGCCGTCGCTCTCGTCCGTGGCGGGGGAGTCGTCCGCGGCGGGGGAGTCGTTCGCGGTCGATTCGGTTCCGTCGGAGTCTCGGGTATCGTGTCCGGTCATGGTATCGTGGGAAGCGGTGTACCGATGGTCACGTCTCGGGGGCGTCGTTCCACAGGTCCACGTGCAGGCGGGGCGTGTAGCGGTAGCCGTACTCCGCGGCAAGGTCGGCGACGACGTTCCGCGTCGCGTCGAGTTCCTCGCGGGTCCGCCCCTCCGGCATGAGGAGGACGTCCTCGTCGTTCAGGTCGGCGTCGGCGCGTTCGCGCACGTCGGCGACCAGCGACTCTATCTCGTCCATGTCGTCGGGACCGGTGACGACGAACTTCAGTTGCACCTCGTGGCGTTCGAGGAGCGTCGTCAGTGCGTCGAAGTCGATCCGTCGCTCCTCGTGGCGGGCCTCCCACTCGCCGGGGGTACCGTCCGGCGCGTTATCGGGGGTCGGGGTGGAGGTGGAGAGTTTCGGGCTGACGCTGGCGAGGTCGATGGGCGCGTCGGGCGCGAGCGTTCCGTTCGTCTCCACGGTGAGGTGGTAGCCCTCGTCGGCGAGTCGTTCGAGGAGCGTCGCCGACGCGTCGTGGAGCAGGGGTTCCCCGCCCGTGAGGACGACGTGGGTCGGGTCGCGGGCCTCGACTTCCTCGACGATTCGCTCGACGCTCATCCACGCGTGCGTCGGGTCCCACGAAGTGTGGTAGGAGTCGCAGAACCAACAGCGGAGGTTACAGCCGCTGGTTCGGACGAACGTGCTCGGGACGCCCGCAAGTTTCCCCTCGCCCTGCAGGGAGGCGAACAGTTCGTTCACGGGGAGGGCGGGCCCTTCGGGGGCGTCGTCGGGCCGTTCGACGGTCGAGGTGACGGGCATCAGCGGAACCCCGCGCAGAGTTCGCCCGTCTCGCGCACCTCGACCGACACCTCGGAGACGGTGTCGGGGAGGTCGTCGGCGAGTTTCCCCTCCAACACGACGGCCATTACCTCGGCCGTCGGGGGCGCGTCGAGGACGACGGCGGCGTCGGCGTCGCCGCTCTCGTCGAACGCCTCGACGAGGGGGTCGCCCGACTCCAACAGGAACATGTGGTCCCACTCGTCTATCACGTCGGTCACGTCGCCCTTGTCCGCGACCCACCCCTCGTCGGTGAGTTCGCCGACCAGTTCGACCGAAATCTCGTAGTTGTGGCCGTGCGGCCGACTGCACTTGCCGTCGTGGTGGAGGAGCCTGTGACCCGCGCTGATCCGGACGGGGCGATCCGAACCGATGCGGAGGACGCGTTCGCCCGCGCGGGCGACCGGCGAGTCGGCGTCGCCTCCGTCACCGCCGCGAGTATCGCTCCGAGAAGACGGGGGTGTTCTTCCAGTCATCTCGCGGTATTACCTGTCGGGGAGAGAAAAAGGCACTCATCGAGTCGGGCGGCGGAGAACAGCCCTGAGAGGGTTCAGTCCTCGGAACCCGTCTCGGCTCCGACGGCTTCGCGCCACGCGTCGGGGACGCGGACGGACTCGCGCGTCTCGGGGTCCACGACGACCTGGACGGACTCGCCGGTGGCGACCACCTCGCCCTCGTACGTGAGTTCGTACGCCATCGTGAACGAGGAGTTGCCCACCTCGGGCACGTCGAGTTCGACGGAGACGGTGCCGGTGCCCTCAATCGGGCGGCGGTACTGGAGTTCGAGGGAAGCGAGGACGATGTTGAGGTCGGTGCTCCGGAGGCCGATGACGTCCTCGAAGAAGTCGACGCGCGCCTGTTCGCAGTAGGTGGCGTAGACGGCGTTGTTCACGTGTCCGACGGCGTCTAAGTCCTGAAACCGAACGTCGACTTCGGCCCGGTAGGGCAGTTCGCTCATGGGGGAGCCATCTCCCGCGAGCGGTTAAGTTTCGACGGTCGGGGGGACTTTCGCGGCGGTCCGACGCCTCAGGCCGGTCGAGGGGTCGCCGGCGACGGGGCCGAGGGGGCCGAGAGCGACGAGGAGTTGCCGGCGTCGGAGCGTTGGTACTCCTGGAAGCGGACCCGGACGTGGACCTGCCGACCGGTCACCTCGGTGATTCGCCCGTCGAGTTCGTCGGCCACTGAGGGCGGGTCACCCCCGTTCGCCGTCCGACTCGCGACGACCGTCACCGTCTCCGGGGAACGGGACAGGAATCCGTCGCTGTACTCGACTGTGACGGACACCGGCTTTACGTCCCCGTACTCGGACTGGGCGAGGGTTCCTTCGACCACCTCGTTGACCGTTCGCTCGAACAGTATCTGCTGGCCGGCGGCGACGCCGACGACGCCGACGACGACGACGACGGCGACTGCCGTGGCGACGAGTGCGGCACGCTTGGTAGGCTCGGAGAAGAGCCAGCCCTCCTCGCCGGGACTGTAGAACTGCACGAGGACGACGAACGCGCCGAGGTTGATGAGGACGATAGTCGCGAGGAGCAGAAGCGCCGCCCCGACGGCGACGCGGTACTCGCTCCACGCGAGGGCGATGCCGACGGTGGCCGCCGCGGGGATGAGGGCGGCCGCTATCATCACGCCGATGAGCGACGTCGGTCCCTTGGTCGTGACGCCGAACGCGCCGGCCGCGCCGGCGGCCAACCCGACGACCAGCGTGACGAACCCCGGCGAGATGCGGAGGCTGATGAGTTCGATGGACGAGACGTCGAGCGTCGTCGGAAAGAACCCGAGAAACTGGAGGAGGAAGCTGAACGCGCCCGCCGCGACGACGGCGGTCACGAGGCCGGCGGACTGAAGCCAGACGCTGTTGGCGAGCATCTGTCGGTCGCCGGTCACCCCGCCGACGGACGCCGTCAACACGGGGCCGACGATGGGCGCGATGACCATCGACCCGACGATGACCGCCGGCGAGTCGATGAGCAACCCCCCGGCGGCGATGACCGCACTCAGGGAGATCATCGCCACGAACGACTTCGGGTCGTAGCTCATGTCGCGGACCTTCGAGCGGAGTTCCGCCTCCGTCAACGGGTCGAAGTCGCCCGCGAAGCGTTGCTGCAGTTGCTCGGACCGCGGCGACATCGCGCTTTCGAGGCTCTCGACGGTCGTGTACTGGTCGCTGTCGAGGCCCGCCTCTTCGAGGCGACCCATCACGTACCCGATGGCGTCGGTGGGAACGGGAACTTCGAGCAACCACTCCTGTTCGTCGTCGCCCATCTGCGCCCGGTACCGAACGTAATCGATCTCCTCGTCGTCCAAGACGTCGGTGACGTCCGCTAACTGGTCGTCAGAGACGAGCACCTGGATACGTCGCACAGGGGACGTACGAACAACAACGGAATAGGGCTTCGGGGCAGATGGTCTGAAACGGCCGGTATCGTGACTTTCGGAGAAAGGTGTCTATCTCTCAGACCGCCGCTCTGACGGGTGACTCGGGGCAGACGACGGTGACTGAACTCCCCCGCTGGAAATGCAAGGAGCACACTTAGTGATACACTCTCTCACTAGTGACGTGCGTCACCAGGGAACACCAAACAGAGGAGACACGGCGCAACGTGCTGAAAAAGACTGTAGCCGTAGGGGCGGCGGCGACGGGTGCGACGGCGTTCGCCGGCGGTGCGGCGGCGCAACGGAGCGAGAGGCAGGGTTCGAGAGTCATCGGGGACGCTCTCAACTTCACCCGCCAGAGCGGCGGCGTTCTGGCGAGCGGGTTGATTACCGTGGTGGTCCAGAACGTCAACCTCACGGCGCTGAACGACATCACGGTGTCCATCGGCGGCGATGTCCTCGACGTGGACGTGGGCGACGTGAACATCCTCAACGACAACGTCGTCAAGATTTCCATCAGCGACGTCGTCGACATCGAAGGAAATCAGGTCGCCGTCACCGTACTTGGGTCGACGACGCAGGGCGGGTCGTTCGACCTGACCGACACGGTCAGAACGAACCTGTAACGGACGTTCCCGAATCGCCTATTTTATCCGCCGTTCCGGGCCGTATCGCCTTTTTTGACGCTACTCTCGGGTATGAATCGAGATTCGCCGCTGACTCACTCGGTCGCAGTCGGCGCGAAAGCGAGTCCGCCCTCCCCGATTTGAACTCACTCGCTCACTCCGTTCGCTCGCTGCTCAAAATCGAGTCGAGACGGACTGTTCACTACTCGCTTCGTTCGCAGGAAAAGTCCGCCCTCCCCGATTTGAACGGGGGGCAAGCCGATCTACAGTCGGCTGCTCTACCAGGCTGAGCTAAGGGCGGTCCAGTTACACCTACCGCCGTCACCCGACTTAAGAATTACTCATCGGGCGTTCGCGTCGGGGCCGCCGTCTGCGAGAAATCGCTCGACCGCGCGGTCGATACCGGCCTGCACCGCGTCGAGTTCGGGAATCGTCTTCGCGTTGTACGCGCGCTTCGAGCAGTCGACGTGGTTCGGGACGATTTCGTGCGCCCGCATCGACGCCTCCGCGAGTTCCGTCTGGTACGGCGTCGCCTCCCACTCGGGCAGTGCGAGCTCCGAGACGGTCGATTTCGACAGACTGGACTTCCCGCCCGAGGAGACGTCCCGGAGACACCGCTGGTACGGCGCGGAGTTCAGGAGGGCACAGAGGTAGTGCGCCTCCGCCCCGTCGTCGGTGGCGACGAACATGC
Source organism: Halopelagius fulvigenes (assembly GCF_042662625.1). GTDB lineage: Archaea > Halobacteriota > Halobacteria > Halobacteriales > Haloferacaceae > Halopelagius > Halopelagius fulvigenes. Next base: position 10,972 of record NZ_JBHSXH010000015.1, on the reverse strand, counting down.
AGTGGTCCCCCGGCACGACGGGTTTCTCGCCGAGCATCGGGTCCTCGACGGTCGAGACGACGGCGAAGTGCGGCTTGAACCCGAGGCGGCACCAGACCACCTTGTAGTCGGCCCACGTGTACGGGCCGAGGCCGAACAGGCCGTAGAACGGGCCGTCGTCGAACCACGACGACCCGCGGTCGTCGAGGCGTTCGCGGTGGTCGTTGAGGTACGCGTACGTGTTCGGCGTCCCCTCGCGGACGGCCGACTCGTTCTCCTCCCCGGCGCGCCGTTGCGGGACGAGGTGGAGGTCGTACCCGAACAGGCCGTACTTCACGACGTGTTTGGACTTCAGATACGGGTAGACGTGGTCGGGTTCGAGGTTCCGCGACTCGACGGTGTCCCTGTCGAGTCCGTACACCGCCTTGGCGTCGTCTTTCACGCCGTGGCGGATGCGGTAGTCCGCGGGGCCGAGCGCCCGGCGTTCCGCGTCGGCGTGGACCCACGGCCCGGCGGGCGAGTCGGGGTTCGCCGGGAGGTACGTCGTCTCCGCGCGGTCGAGCGTTCGGCGCATCGCCGCGAGGGAGTCGAACGCCGGGCGTTCATCCACGCCTCCTCCCCGCGTCCACCGGGTCGTCGGGACGCCCTCCGAACCGTCGTCGTCGGCCACATCGACGGCAGGCGGTTCGCCCCCGGCGACGCCCGCGTCGAGTCGGTAGAGGGCCGTCCCGGCGTCCACCTCGTCGCCGAACGGCGCGAGCGTTCCGAAGTCGTGGATTTCACGCATCGAAATCGGCCGGTCGCCGACGCGGCGGCGGCGGAGGAGTTCCCCCGCGGGGCCGGTCAACAGGTCGCGCTTGAGGACGAACGCCGCGCGGCCGCCGTCGCGCAGGAGGCGGTGGAGGCACGTCCACGCGAACGGGACGGACACGTCGTCGTTGGCGTGCCCGAGGCGGGCGTTCCGGCCGTCGTGGCAGAACAGGTCGAGGTTCGGGTCGGCCATCGGCCCGTCGCGCCACCGGTCTTTCAGTCGCTCCGTGAGCGAGTCCCACGTGAGCCACGGGGGGTTCCCGAGGAGGACGTCGGCGCGCGCGCCCGCGAGCGGTGGGTCCGCGGCCGTCGCGTCGAGTGCGTCGCCGAGGACGATAGGGAGGTCCAGATCGAGGGGTTCCGCCGCGGCGTCCAGAAGCGGTCGGAGTGCGAGGAGGACCGAGAGGCGCGAGGCGCGGACGGCGACCGGGTTGAGGTCGAACCCGCGGACGCTCTCGGCGATCCGCGTCGCCGCCGACGCGGGGTCACGGTCCGAGTCGGAGTCCGCGATGGCCGCGCGCTTGCGGTCGGCCGCCGCGGCGAGGAACGCCCCCGCGCCGCACCCGGGGTCGAGCACCGTCGCGTCGGCGAACGCGAACGGGCCGGACCCGCCCGCACCGCCCTCGCGAACGGTCTCGACGGCGAGTTCGGCGAGTCCCGGCGGGGTGTCGTACCGGCCGAACGCCCGCCGACCGAGACGCGAGACCGACTCCCGGTGGAGGGCGGCGACGTCTTCGGACGCCGCCGTCCGCACGAATCGCTCCGCGGCGTCGCGGAACCGGTCGCGGTCCGTCGCCGAGAGGTCGGCGGCGACGGCGCGGTGGACGGCGTCGAAGTCGGCGTCGAACTCGACGGCCGCGCCGTCGCCGGGACGGGTCGGCACGGACGCGTCGAAGGTCCGTTCGGCGGCGTCGAGGAGTTCCGCGAGGAGGAAATCGAGGGCGAGCGTCTGGACGAACAGGTCGCGCGCCGCCGCCTCCGGTCGTTCGTCGTCGATGGCCGAAAAAAGGTCGCCGTGCCGCCGCCGGACGAACCGCCGCCAGTCGGCCGCCGTCGCCTCGACCGTCTCCTCGCCCGCCCGAACGCGGTCCGAGAGCGCCGCGCGGTACTGCTGGACCGCGTTCTCGGCGAGGAGCGTCCGTGCGGCGTCTGTCATGGTAGTGAGTCGAACGAAGTCGTCCCTCGGCGGGACGACGGAGATACGACACAGACATTCGCCACGAACGACTTAACGGTACCCGTTCGCGGGGTCGGAGCGAGAACGGGCCGGACGGGGACGGAGGCGCGGGCCCGACCCGGCGCGTCTCAGACGAGGTCATTCTCGCGGACGCGGACGCCCTTCTCGGCGAGGTGGCGCATCTGTCGCTGCGCGAAGTCCTCCTCGCTCGTGCCGCGGGTGGCGAGGACGTAGACGAGGGCGCTCCCCGCGGGGCGCATCGTCCGCCCGGCGCGTTGGGCGCCCTGCCGTCTGGACCCGCCGAGACCGGACGCGACGACGGCCAACTCGGCGTTCGGCAGGTCGATTCCCTCGTCGCCGACGCGCGAGATGACGAGCGTCCGTAAGTCGCCCTCGCGGAAGTCCTCGAACAGGCGTTCGCGGCGGTAGTGCGGCATCTCGCCGCTGACGAACGGCGCGTCGAGTTCCGCGGCGAGGCGTTCGCCCTGGTCCAACCAATCGACGAACACGAGGGCTTTCGCGGTCGGATGCTCCCGGAGGAGGCGGCGCACCTCCTCGTCCTTGCCGGGGTTCATCCCGGCGAGTTTGTGTCGTTCGCGCCCGTCGGCGCTGGCCCACTCGTTGCGCGCGGTGTCGTCGCCCCACGGGACGTACCGAATCTCCACCTCCGGTTCCTGCACGTAGCCGGCGTCGAACAGTTTCGACCAGTCGGTGCCGATGGGCGGGCCGATGAGCGTGAAGATCTCCTTCTCCTTGTCGTCCTCGCGCACCGGCGTCGCAGAGAGGCCGAGGCGGTGCTTGGCCTGCAAGTCGGCGCTCCGGCGGTAGATGCGCGAGGGGATGTGGTGGACCTCGTCGTAGATGATGAGTCCCCACGCGCGGGAGTCGAACAGCGACCGGTGGCGGTCCATCCCCGCCGTCTGGTACGTGGCGATGGTGACCGGGCGAACCTCCTTCCGCCCGCCGTGGTACTCGCCGATCTGTTCCTCCGAGAGGGTGGTGTGCCGCAGGAGTTCCTCGCGCCACTGCGCGGCGAGTTCCCGACTCGGGACGAGAATCAGCGTCTCGCCGCCGACTTCCGCGAGAGCGCCGATTCCGGTGACGGTCTTGCCCGCGCCGGACGGCCCGACGAGGACGCCCGAGTTCTGGTCTAGGAACTTCTCGACCCAATCGCGTTGGTAGTCTCGGAGTTCGACGCGCAGGTCCACGTCGAGGGGGTCGCCGGCGTCTAACTCCCGGTCGTCCTTCACCGGGTAGCCCGCCTCGTAGAGCACGCGCTTTATCTGCGCCTCGGCCCCGTCGCGCACCCAACTCTCCGTGTCGGAGATGGGCGCGACGAGTTGCTCGTCGTCGAGTTTCTGCCGGGCGACGTTGCCCATGAGGCTCTCGGACGCGCCTTCGAGGACGACGTAGCCGTCCTCGTGGGTGTAGAGGCGGAACTGGTTGGCGCGCTTCCACTGGGACGCTATCCACTCTTCGAGGTGTGGCGACCGGGTGGGGAGGACGGACCGCAGCATCGCGATGAGGTTCCCGAGTTCGTCGAACGGGGCCTGCCAGACGTCCTCCTGCCGTATCTTGTAGAGGTAGCCGCGCGTGCCCGACTGCCTCTGACCGGTCGTGTCCACGAGGTGGGCGAACTGCGAGAGGCGCGCGCGGGTGTACTGCGTCGGACTGTCCACGACGATTTCGCGCCGTTCGGGGAACAGGACGACGCGTTCGCGCGTCGCCAGTTTCCCCCACTCGGTCGGGTACCAGACGACCGGGTCCGTCTCGACGTTCACCCGTTGGACCGACCCGGCGTCCGCGAGGGCGTCTAAGGCCTCGGACGCCGCGGCCTGCGTTGTTTGGAGGCGGCGCGCGACCTGTTGGGCGGTGACCACCGGGCGACCCTCCGCTTCGAGGGCGTCGTAGAAGGAGTCCAGAGAGATGTCGTCCTCGTCGGTAGAGTCGTCGGTGTCGGCGTCAGCGTCGGTGTCGGCGTTAGCGTCGTCAGAAGGGTCAGAGTCCGCGTTTTCGGCGGCGTCGGCGTCCTCCTCGTCGTCCGAGGCGGCACCGTCTCGGTCGCGGACGTCGCGGACGGTGTTGGGAACGGCGTCCGTCGGCGTCGGAACCTCGCCGGACTCCTCGCGGTCCTCCGCGGTCGGTCGGTCGTCCTCGGCGGCGTCGTGACCGGCGTCGCCGAGGTTCCCTCGGCGGTCCAACGGACAGGGTCCGTCGGCGTCGCGGTCGGCCGGCGGCGCGTCGCGACCATCGTCTTCGGTCATTGGGCGCGATACGAACCCGCCGCGGAAACGGGTTGCGACTGTCCGACCGGCGCACAACGGTATTGGTCCTCGGGACCGTACACCACACGGATGGCGACGGACACAGAAACCGAGCGGCGACTCCTCGAATCCGGAGTCTCCGCGCTGGAACGGGCCGGGTACAGGGTTGAACGACCGATGAGCGGTGCGCTCCCGGACGCAATCGGCGTTTGCGACGGAGACGGCGGCGGCAGCAACGGTGGCGAGGGTGGCAGCAACGGTGACGGTGATGATGGCGGCGGCGGCGACGGTGACGATGGCGGCGGCGGCGACGGCAACGGAGACGGGGACACGGGCCTGCGCGTCGGCGTCGAACCGTTACCGACGGCCGACGCCGACCCGACGTTCGTCCTCTCGCGCCTGTCGAACGACGCCTCGAACGGGCGGTTCACGCTGTTCGTCGTGGAAGACGACGCGGGCGCACGCGCGTGCACGGACGTCTTGGAGTCGCCGCCGTTCGTCCGCGACGAAGACGAACTGGGGCGGCGGACGTTCTACGACGGCCCCGGGCGAGTCGCACTCGACGGCGGGCGGTACGCCCTCCACCGCAGCGACGACCCGAACCTCCGGTGGACCGAGGAGGGGACCGACGACGAGAAGCGTCTCGTCCTCCGTGATTCGGGCCGGGGAGGAAGCGGCGGGGACGGCGGCGACGGAGAAGATGGCGGGGACACGGGCGACGGAGAAGGCGGCGACGACGAGGTGGTCGCCGTCCTGCCGAACGTGGATGCACTCCGCGCGCCGGACGCCGGGACGTTCCGGTACTCCTACGCGCGCGAGGCGGACAAGCGAATCCGCGTTCGCACCGCGGACGGGCGAGAGGCGGGCGCGTACTCCGGATTCGCCGCGATGCGGCGCGACGCGTACGTCCCCGTTCCGATGCCTCTCGTCCCCGAACACCTCTTCGCGGGGGCGGGGTCGGCCCGTCGGGAGTGGGCGATTCTCGTCGCCGACGAGGGCCACGCGGACGGCGGGGAGGGGTCGCCCCGACTACTCGGCCCGGCGGCGAGCGTCGTCAGGTAGGTGTCTCGGCCCCGGCGCGGGCTTCGACTCCGCCGGTCACCCGACCGACCCCTGTTCGTCGTCGAGGGTCCGGTACCGTTCGGGCGACATCCGGTCGTAGACGAGTCGGAGTTGGTCCGTCGCGTCGAGAAACGAGGGGAACTCCTCCAGCGTCCGATGTTCGTCGAGGTAGACGTACTCGACCGGTTCGTCCGCGATCTCCTCGAACACGTGTCGCGGGCCCGAGTTGCTCACGCCGACGAACGGACGGCCCTCGGGGTCTATCTGCGGGGTGACCTCGTGTTGGAGAAACAGCGTCGCCATGGCGAGAGCGTTCGCCAACGGCACCTGCCCGGGCGTCAACTGCCACGTCACGTCCCGCGACTCGTACTCCACCGTCGAGACGTACCCGTCGTCGAACCGGAAACACCGGACCGTCTCGTCGTCGCGTACCCACTTCGACTCGGTGCGCCGGGAGTGCTCCAGCGTCCACTCCGCCTCGGAGTCGTCCGACTCCGTCGCCCACGCCGACACGCCCCGCCGGAGGGATTTCAGGGCGCGCCGCGACGCCGCGAACGCTCGTTCGACCGGGGCAAGTCCGCGTCGCGCGATTTTCTTCCCCCCGCGGACAGCTCGTTCGGCCACCGAGGACGTCATCGTCGGCCGTTCGCAGGCAGACGTTATTGAACTGACGGCGTGCGCGTCGTTCGCAACGCACGACGAGACGTCTGACGAATCGAGGCGGGACGGAGAGGCCCGCTCACACCACGTTTCCGGTGAACGGGCTCGAAACGCACCCCCCGACCGAACGTCCGCGGCGGGGGTGACTCGATCTCGGTAGGAGTCGTCACACCACCCAATTCACCATCCGTTCTTTCCTCCCTCTCGCCGATTCCCGCGCGTTCGTCCCGAGACGCCCTTCACACCGGATTTCCGGTGAAACGCCCGGTTCTCCGTGGCGACGTCGCGTGGGACTGTACTTCCGAACGCGGGAAAGAGAGCGAATCACACCGGGTTTCCGGTGAAATGTCGGCGTCGATAGCTGTCGGTTCCTCCCCCCACTCCGCGGGCGAACGCCGGGCGACTCCGCGCGCTGAGACACACCACGTTTCCGGTGAGACGGGGGAGTCCCGGAGGCAGACGCGTTGCGGCCCACACACCGCGTTTCCGGTGAACGTCCGACGCGTCGGTGAGGTGAGAGAGCGTCTCGTTCGCCCGTCTCTGTCCTCACCACGGGGTTAGACGTACCGTGCGAACGGTTCCCTAGACACACCACGTTTCCGGTGAAAACGGTACGGATACCCGTCGAAGCTGTCGGTCGTTTCGGTTCCGGCCGCGATTCGAGGGTCGTTCGAGTTCCACTGCGCCCCGCGAACTCGGGAGTACTCCAACCGACGACGGACGAACCGCGGCCCAACGTCGAACCGAACAACAACATTTAAACGGTGGTACTGTTTAACCGTTCACCGATACACTCGCACGCTAGTGGTAGTCCGACGCTCGGACTGGTCGGACGGGAAACCGACCGTTCCTCCCGGGAAAATCGACTTCTCCCTCTCTCGACGTTCTCCGCGCACGATCCGTCGTTCTCGCGAGCGATACGTTCGGCGGGGTCAGAGGAGTCGAGCGAGGGTGTACTCCGACACCGACCGTTTCGAGGCCGTTCACTCCTCTGTGCCCGATTTCGTTCGTCCGAATCCGAGTCTCGAAATCGGTACTATCGGGAACGGCCGACCGGTTCGGTGCGTCGTTCAGACGCCCGGACACCGTGTTTCCGGTGAACTCGAACCCCCGTTTCGGGTGGACGAGACCCCCGCCGAAACGGGGGTTCACCGGAAATGCGGTGTGTGTGTCGAGAGCCAAATGACAAGCCATTTCACCGGAAACCCGGTGTGCTGTACTATGCCGAACGCCAGCGACGACCTCTTCACTCGGGAGGACCCCATCTTCGCCAACAAGGAACTCCTCGAAATCAACCACCTCCCGGGCGAGGGCCGAATCGTCGGGCGCGACGACGAGATATCAGACCTCGCCACCGCGGTCAACCCGGCCATCTTCGGACAGAGTCCGAGCAACGTCCTCATCTACGGGAAGACCGGGACCGGGAAGTCCCTCTGTGCGAAGTACGTCTCCCAACGCCTCGTCGAGACGGCGAGCGAAGAAGATGTGAAGGCGACGTTCGCCTACGTCGACTGCGCACAGGACACCACCGAGACGCAGGCCGTCCAGACTATCGCCGACAGCGTGAACCAACCCGAAGTGACTGGCATCAAGGTGCCCGACAAGGGACTCAGCACTTCGACGTATTACAAGCGCCTCTGGCGCATCCTCGACGCGCGGTACGACGTGGTCCTCATCATCCTCGACGAGATAGACAAGCTGAGCGACGACGACATCCTGATGCAACTGTCCCGCGCCGGAGAGGCGGGGAAGATTGACAAGTGTAAACTCGGCGTCATCGGCATCAGCAACAAGATACAGTACAAAGACCGGATGGACGAACGCGTGAAATCGAGCCTCTGCGAACGCGAGTTCGTCTTCCCGCCGTACGACGCGAACCAACTCCGCGACATCATGGAGGCCCGAAGCGACGCCTTCCGCGACGACGTTCTCGACGCCTCGACCATCCCGCGGGCCGCCGCACTCGCCGCCCGCGAACACGGGGACGCCCGGAAGGCCATCGACATCCTCCGGTACGCCGGCGAGATAGCGCAGTCGACCGGCGCGTCCATCGTCCGCGAGGAGTTCGTCACGCAGGCGCGCCAACGGGCCGAGACCGACCGCTTCCGCGAACTCATCCGCGGGTCCACGCCGCACTCCCGATACGTCCTGCAGGCGTTGGCTATCCTCTCGCTGTCGAACGAACGGAAGGACGGCTTCCGCACGAGTCGCGTCTACGAGGTGTACGAGAACATCTGCGCGGGACAGGGATCCGATAGCCTGTCGCTCCGGCGCGTGAGGGATCTCCTGAAGGAGCACGCCTTCCTCGACATCATCGAACAGTCGAAACACAGCGGCGGTAGCGCCGAGGGGAGTTACACGAAACACCAACTGCTGGAGGACCCCTCCGTCGTGAAGGACGTCCTCACCGAGAACGTCGAGCGGAACTCGGTCGAATCGTAGTACGAGGCGGAAGAACCGCGGGCGAACGGCGGGACGGAGCGAGGCACCCACCTTCGCGTCCCGACCCGGCCCGCCGCGAGTTCCCCCTCCCCGGGGCCGAAGGTAGAGGGACCAACCGTCGAAATACACGTCCGCGAACTCCGACGCTCGGGCGTTACCGCCGCACCTCTCCGTTGGCGACCGGAGGTTATACTTTTTTCCACCAGGTGGTGACTGAAACGATCACTGGTGAGCGGGTCAATCACTCCGCTCGCGGATTAGGCGTCGTCGCCGGCGGCGGAGTCGGACACGGACGTCTCTTCGGCGGCCCGCCGCGATTCCGCGCGGTAGCGAGCGTAGACGTCTTCGGCCCACGAGACGAACCGTTCGTCCGTACCGTCGACGCAGGCGACGAGGTTCCCCATCTCGTCGTAGGCACCGAAGATGACGTGGTTGTCCACCATGAGTAGTCCGAAGTCGAGTTCCTCCGGAGAGACGTACAACTCGAACTGGTCCAGTTCGTACGCCGCCTCGAGGGCTTCGGGGTACTCCGACGCCGAAACCTCGAGAACCGACTCGTCGATTATCAGTTCGACCGTCGACTCCGGACCGATTATCCGCTCGGCCCCCTCGTTGATGATGCCGCTGACTATCGGCGCGATGCCGTAGAACGACTCCGGAGGCTCCGTCCCCATCACCTCCAGCAGTCGGTTCACCGCGGCGTGGGGGTCACCCTTCGTCGCCGTCGTCGCGTTCAGCCCTCGCAGTACGTCGGGGCCTAAATCGACGGCCACGTCGCCGACGTGGGAGAGAAAGACAGAGAGGTCGCCGGCGACGGCCACCGTGGACTCGAAGTCGTCGTAGCCGTTTGCGACCATCGTCCCCGCGGGCGTGAGTCCGTACTCGCCGTCGTCGGTCACCTTCTCGGCCCACCCTCGCTCGACGAACGCCGAGACGGTCCGCTGTGCCGTCTCTCGCGCGCAGGAACAGGAGTCCGCCAACTCCGTGGGGCGTCGCGATGCATCGCGGAGGGAGCGGAGTATCGCTACCCTGCTCTCAGAGCCGACGAGAAACGCTACGTCCTCACGAACGGTCATGGACGCACACTACTTCCGGAAGCGGTATCACCGTTCTGGTCTCGGAGACGGACCGCACGGCGTCGTCTCGTACCGAACGACTCCCGGTCGAACGAGCGTCGGTTCTCAGTCCAGGAGACCGAGATTGTCGATGCGCTTTACGATCTCTTCGACCGCCGTCTCTGCGTCGTCGGTGCGCTTTCCGCCCGTGATGACTATCTTCCCCGACCCGAACAGGAGGATGACGACCTTCGGTTCGTCCATCCGGTAGACGAGTCCGGGGAACTGTTCGGGCTCGTACTCGACGTCTTCGAGACCGAGTCCGATGGCCAACGCGTTGAGGTTGAGGTTGTGCCCCAAGTCGGCGCTGGAGACGATGTTCTGGACGGTGATTTCGGGCGCTTCGTCCACCGGGATGCTGAGTCCCCGGAGCTTGTCGAAGATGATGCCGAGCGCTTCGTGCACATCGTCGATGCTCTTGGCCCCCGTGCAGACTATCTTCCCCGAACGGAAGATGAGCGCCGCTGCCTTCGGGTCCTGCGTTCGGTAGACCAACCCGGGGAAGTTGTCCGGGTTGAAGTCCGCACCGGGCAAGTCGTCCGCGAGTGCTTCGAGATCAAGCTCCTGCCCGATACCCGTCGATGCGACCACGTTCTGAATTTCGATGGAGTCTGCCGGCCCACTCATAGTTCGGTCAGAATTCCTCTCTCCTGCCTTATAAAGCGCCCCGTTATAAATTGGTACCGACCGACGGAGGGGTGTTTATATCCGGATGGCCGTGACATCCTCAATTATTTCTTTCTTGTTTGCGCGCGCACGCGAGAGTTATCGATATAGCCGTCTCCGGAGTCGTACGTATATTGGGCGAATATTCAACTCGTTTCGAGATACAGCCTCTTTGTCAGAAGTTCCCACCTCTCTCGGATGATTTTTCGAAATCCGTCCGAAATCAACGACCTTTTATGTAACCGGGGCATTCGTAGAAATACGCAGAGGCAGCCCGGGACGCCCCCGGGCCGCCACCGTCCGAACGCCCAACCCACCACGGCCCCAACTCGGGCCTCCCGAGTGCGACTCGCACTCACGGACAATCCGAGACGACGGCCTTAAGTGGTCGAAGGCATTTCGGAATAATGCGAACGACACACCGCGATCGCGGGCGGTTCAACCCCGTCCGCAATCGGACTTCACCACCCTCCCGGCTTCGGCCGGGAACCCAGGACGAACCGAGGCCCTTAAGGCCTCGAACGTCCTACCCTGAAGTCCGAAAGACATGAGGATTCCACCCCTGCGGTCCGCCGTACAGATGGAATCTGATGTTAGCCTTGGTAGTTCGGTGACACCCGTTCGGTGTCGTCGAATACCACAACGGACCAAGCAATATTGGTGATTCCGCTCTCTCTGAGAGCGAAATCCCGCCACCCCCCGGCCCTCTGGGCCGGGAACATTCCGGTTGATCCTGCCGGAGGTCATTGCTATCGGAGTCCGATTTAGCCATGCTAGTCGTGCGAGTTCAGACTCGC
>NZ_JBHSXH010000014.1:0-90416 GCF_042662625.1 Halopelagius fulvigenes | reverse complement strand
AGCACCGAGACGTCCTCCCACGACTGCGATTTCCCCCAGACTCGGAACGTCCACGACTCGCGGTCTACACGACTCCACGTTAGTCCCTGTCGGCCCTCGCGGTCGTCGCCGCTTACTCGGAAGACCTCTGCACCTCTGACGCCTGTGTACGCGAGTACGTGGACGAACGCCCGCTCTTGGACCGCTTGCGTCGCGTCGAGGCCATCTTCCTCGATGGCCTCGCACGCTCGCTCGTTCGTGTACTCGACCAGCTGACGGCGGACGTCCGGGGTCCAGAACTGCTGAGTGCGGTCTTGGTCGTCGCGAGGTAGGGGCTCGCGGGCGCGGTCCGTCGTCGCCGGGTTCCGCGAGAGGACGCCGTCGCGGACGCAGAATCCAAGGAACCCAGAGATGACGTTGTAGTACATCTGCGCCGTCGAGGCCGCGATGCCGTCAGCTTCGACGCGTTGGTTCAGTCGGTCGGCGTACCGTCGGATGATCTGTCCGCCGTCGCGTTCGAGGTCCTCGAAAGAGTTGAGGTCGCGGCGCCGCAGCCACGTCTCGAACTGTCCAAGTACAGTCTCGGCGGTGTCGCGGTATTGTTTGGAGTCACCGCTGGAGCGGAGGTAGCGGCCGACAGTTTCGGTGAACTCAGTTGTCTCGTCGACGCTCATCGTCGGCCTCCTGTGTCGGAATAGGTGTTTCGTGGGCTGTAACCTGGGGATTTCGTGGGTCGCATCGAGTTCGATGAGGGTACAGCGGCGACCCCCTTGAATGTACTTACGTGTACTCCACTACACGTAAGTGGAACGTCTGTATTCTAAATTTCTCAAGGGAAACGTCGTACTGCTATATTCCGACACTTTAGCGTAGTATTCTCCCTTCCTATATCCTGTTTCGCTATATCAATTCACTCTGGGCTTGCGTCCCGATGGACGATTACTTCTCTCCAAAGGCCCTGATGAATGATGTGGGTCGAATCGAAATTGGCTTGAGAGCGGTGTCGAGGTGCAATGGCATATCGCCGGAGCAGACGCTACACGATTATAGAACGCTGATTTCACTATCGTAGATGAGTGGGGTACCACCGACACGTTAACCGAAGATGGTTGGTGTCATTCTCGACTCGTTACATAAACACGCTCTCCTTATAGGCTCTTTCACGGGGTTTAGCAGAACTAAGCTGCTTACTGTAGTTCGTCGACGAGCGCCGTCACAGCCTCTTCAACGAGAATGCGTTTCCAGCTTTGCTATGAGGCCGTATGCATTGAGAATGTTGGTCTCAACTACTGGTAGAAATGGAAGTTGTTACACTGTCCTTCAACGTTCGCAAACCCGGCTAGAAACGAAATAGGATCGCTGATACGCTATTTAAGCAACTGGCAGGTGAGTGGTTAAGACACAGCCTTGATAGTCAGTTCTCTCTGAAATCGCCAGTCATCTGAGGTCGGAGTGCTGCTAAATACTGTGTTCTAAAGGAGTTCTAAGGGGCAACCCGAGACGGCTGTTTAGTTTTAAGTGCCTCTCCGGAATCAGGGTCAAAGACATAGATGTCCTCAGAGGCAACAGTAACCTCGAGATCATCCCCGACGTCTGGAGTGACATTAGTAGGTACCTTTGAGGTCAGTTCCTTATCAGCGAATTTCAAGTGGATATAGTTGCTGTTCCCTTGGTACTCTCGGACAGTGACGCGGCACGTGAAGGAACTCCCCGTTGCTGAGTCGGTGAATTCCAAGTCCTCCGGACGGAGTCCGACGTTGACATCATCCCCGTCGTTTATCCCCTCGATATACGAGGAAGAAACCCGAGCGAGGGTCTTGTTCTCGTGAGTGAACGTCACCCCCTTAGAGTCCTTCCTGGCGGTCGCGTCGATGATGTTCATTGAGGGACTCCCCAGGAACGTCGCCACGAATTGGTTGTTCGGATGGTCGTAGGCCTCCTCTGGCGAGGCGACCTGTTGAACCTCGCCATCGTCCATGATAGCGATCTTATCGCCCATTGTCATCGCCTCCTTCTGGTCGTGGGTCACGTACACCATCGTCACGTCGAGTTCACTGTGTATCCGCTGAAGCTCGGTTCGCATGTGCGCTCGGAGTTTCGCGTCCAAGTTAGCTAACGGTTCATCCAGGAGAAAGACATCCGGATTACGAACGAGAGCCCGTCCGAGCGCTACACGCTGCTGTTGGCCTCCACTCATCTCGGAGGGGTTGTTGTCCAGGAGCTCTTCGATTCCGAGCATCTCGGCCATCTCTTCGACGCGTTGCTCGCGCTCGGATGCGGATAGCGTAGAGGAGTGTTTCAGTCCGTATCCAATATTCTCGCGGGCGGTCATCTTCGTGTACAGGGCGTAGGACTGGAACACCATCGCGATGTCCCGGGCATTAGGCGTTAGGTCCTGTACCTCACGTCCGCCGATCTCGATTTTCCCATCCGTCGTCGTTTCGAGGCCCGCGATACACCGGAGCAGTGTCGTCTTTCCGCAGCCACTCGGTCCTACCAGTACCAACCTCTCACCGTCGTCCACCCGTAGGTCGACACGGTCAACTGCTACTTCGGTACCCTTTGCATCGTCGTACTGCTTGAACAGGTTTTTCAGTTCCAGATCTGCCATTATCGGTCCCTCCGACGGAGGTCTTCCGTGCGGGCGGTGGTCTCGTTCTTCATCGTATCGCCTCTCCCTCTGAGTCGAACAGATGCACCTTGCTCATGTCGGCTACAACTTCAACATCTGTCCCCTCGGTAAGCGTACGACCTGCGCGGCTGAGGACGGTGATGAGCGTATCCGATTCATCAGTTAGTGTGAGCTCGTACGTGTCTCCTAGCGGTTCGATCAAGTCCAGAGTGAGCGAGACGGGCTCGCTGAGATCCACTGACTCCCTAACGTCGGAGTCGACGTTACCCTCGACGTACAGGTTCTCTGGGCGAATTCCGATAGTCTCGGCTTGCGAGGGGACATCGCCACCTAACCGCCGTGACCACCCCTTAGAGATATCAATTAGATTGATAGCCGGCTCGCCGACGAATCCGGAGACGAACGTATTAGCCGGCTTCTCGTAGATCTCCTTGGGAGTTCCGGTCTGCTCGATTCGACCCTCGTTCATTATCACGAGACGGTCAGCGATACTCATCGCCTCCTCTTGGTCGTGAGTTACGTAGACGGTGGTGACACCGAGGTCCTGTTGGAGTTCTTGTAGCTCTGCCCGCGTCTCCACTCGGAGCTTTGCATCGAGGTTCGAGAGGGGTTCGTCCATAAGGAAGACGCGCGGTTCACGGACAATCGTCCGTCCGATCGCCACCCGTTGTTGCTGACCGCCGCTCAACTGGTCGGGCTTCTTGTCGAGGTGCTCTCTGATTCCGAGCATCTCAGCGACCGAATTCACCTTTCTACTCCGCTCATCCACGCTCAGAGCCATCTTCCGGAGCGGATACTCCAGATTCTCTCGGATCGTTAAGTGGGGATAGAGCGCATACGATTGGAACACCATCGAAAGATTCCGATCTTGCGGCGGTACCGTGGTCACGTCCTGTCCACCGATAACTATCGTTCCGCTGGTCGGCGTTTCGAGTCCGGCGATCATCCGAAGCGTCGTTGTCTTCCCGCATCCACTCGGACCGAGCAGAACGACGAACTCACCCGCACTCACCTCCAAATCGATGTTGTTTACCGCAACGACATCGTCGAATTCTTTCCGAAGATTACGCAGCTTGACGCTCTCTTGGATCGATTCGATGTCTTGGTTATTATCCGTCTGTCCGTCAAGGCCGTCGGCGGTGTTTTGTTGCGTGCCCATCGTTATCACTTTCCAGATCCGAAGGAGACCTCAGTCAGGAAGCTTTCCAGTTTGAAGAACAGGATCAATACGGGAATCGTGGCCAGCACCGATGCAGCCATGAGATTCCCCCAGATGGTATTAGTGACCGACGAGGCATAGATCGCCTCGATCCCGATCGGTAGCGTGTAGTTCGTCCGCGTCTTCAGGAATATACTAGCGAAGAGGTACTCGTTCCAAGCGATCAGGAACGTATAGAGGAACACGGCCACGAGCGCCGGGGCGCTCAGGGGAATTGTGATTCGGAAGATCGTCTCGACTCGCGAGTATCCGTCCATCATCGACGCTTCTTCGATATCTATCGGTAGGCTGTTGAAGTAGCTTCCCAGCAGCCACAACGACAGCGGTAATCCGAACACGAGATACGCAAGTACCACGCTCGCGAGCGAATCAACGAGACCGAGCCAGGCCATTACCTTGAACAGGGGAACGACGAGCAGAATCCCGGAGAACATATACACGATGAGAACGCCGCGCGAGATGATTCGGTGCCCCGGATAATCGAGGCGCGAGAAGCTGTATGCGCCGAACGTCGCCACTATTACGGAAAGTGCAGCAACGATAAGCGAGACGAGGAGGCTGTTGATGAAGAACTGGACGAACGGGATGATCTCCGGGGAGAGGATCAACCGGTAGTGATCCAAGGTGAGATCTGTCGGGAGAAGCGTCGGCGGAAGGCTGAATATACTGTCGTTTGGCAGGAAGCTAGTGATGACCATAACCCAAATCGGGAATCCTGAGAATAATACGATCGTCCCGACGAGCACAGCTAGCCAAATGCGTTCGACCCAACTCGTTTCAATCTGGTTGTGTCGGAACGCCCGTTTGGTGGACTGTTTTGCTTCTCGGTACGACGCCTTCATTGTAGATCTGAGGTTGTCGGTAGACATTTTCACCACTCACCTAGCATACGGGTGTAGATCACCACGAAGGTCATGAGGAACACTAACAGGAGCACTGATACCGCTGCACCGAGCCCCATCTTGAAGCTAGCGAACGCCGTTTGGTACGTGAAGACGGGTAACGTCTTGACGTTATGGGTTAGCAGCCAAATGTCCGTGAAGGTGTTGAAGTTCCAGATCCATCTGAGGAGGAACGTCGTGGCGATAACACCCGACATCTCCGGAAGGGTGATATCCTTAAACATCGCAAATCGGCTTGCACCATCGATCTTAGCCGCTTCGTACATCTCATTGGGGATGGATTGAGCTCGGGCGATGAACATCAGGAACGCGAACGGATAGTATCTCCACGCGTCGAAGATGATGAGCGTCCAGAGGGCCGAGTCGCTACTGCTGAGGACGTCAAACGTACCCATCCCGAAAAACGCGGTAGCGGCATACGGAATTACGCCGGCTGTGGGGTTGAGCATCCAACGCCAGGTGAACGCCGCAGCGACGATAGGGATCACGTATGGGAGGAGGATGATACTCCGCGCGTACTTTCGACCGGGGAACTCCCGGTTCATCACAAGTGCGACCAACAGTCCGAGAGTAGTCGCTAGGACGGAACTTACTAGGGTGAAGATGACGGTCGTTTTGATCGAAGACCAGAATTCTGGGTCTTGGATGAGCGAATGGTAGTGCTGAAGACCGACCCACTCGAGAGGTACACCCGGCTGTAACGGGACTGTGTGGAAGCTGAGATAGATGTTGTACACTAGCGGATACAGGATGACCAGCCCCACGAGGAACACCGATGGTAGTATGAGTACCCAACCGAGCCACTTCTCTTTCTCTTCAAGGGGTAACTCATCGTATCGACGTTTCCACCTCGAACCAGGTATCCGTTGTATGATTTCCATGTATGCTGATTCCTATTGGTTTGTTTTCCGGTTGTGGTTCGCAGTGGCTATTTCAGTTACTGATCACGTTACGCATCTTCTCGGCTTGTTCTTCTGCAACCGTCTGAGCGTCTTCGCCCTTGATCACGCGGGTAACCGCCTCAGAGATCAGCAGTTCACTCGTGATTGCGCCGTAACCGGAGAAAGACTTCCCGTTTACGGTTCCGAAGCGCTTGAGGGTCGAGAATCCTTCGCGAATGACGGATAGTTCTTCACTGAACACTTTGAACATCTCTTTTGCGTCATCGGGCGCGTATTTGCCGGATTTGAACTCTTTACTGTTCGCCGTAGTTTTCGTCGTGGGGTTCGGGCCGAGCGGGACGCTGTGCAACCAGCGAAGGTACGGTTCGCCCTGTTGCATGTGATATGCGAAGTCTTCTGCCGCCTTCATCTGCTGTTCGTCTTGCGTTTTCAGGATCGAGAAGGTATTTACGGTCCCGTACGTGCTCTTCTTCTTCTTCTTCACGTGACCCACGATTCCTGTATCTTTTGCCATCTCCTTACTGGCCTCGTTCCAGATCGAGGAGAACAACCAGTCCGACCAGAGAACCAGCGAAGTGTTCTCCTGGAAGTACATCTGCTTGATGGTCGGATAGCTATTCTGACCGGGGAGTCCGTAGTCATTATGGAGGTGGGCGTAGAATTCGAGCGCTTCGACCATCTCGTCGCTATCGAAGATTATCTCGCCGTCGGAGTTGAAGACGCGAGCACCGTTAGACATCGCGAAGTTTTGGAAGCACTCGGTAGTGTAGTAGTTGTGCTTCGACCCCGTACCGATTCCATATTTGTTGTTATCCGGGTTGTGAAGGGCTTTTGCGCATTCTTCGATCTCTGACCACGTCGTTGGCTCGGGTAGGCCCTTTTCCTCCCACTCGCTTTTTCGATAGAACGTCATGAGGATCCACGCGTACCACGGTATCGCATACGCGTCCTGTCCGCCGACGATACTCTTCGGTCCGCTGAACCAGTTGTCCCATCCGACGCGCTCCATAACGTTCTGTGCACTTTTGGCGGAGAGCGCATTGTTTCCGTTCAGTAGCTGCGCTGACCGAATCTTCGATTGGAGAACGTTTGGGGGTTGTCCAGCCGAGAGGGAAGACTGAACTTGGGACGGTATCTTCGACTCGGCGAACGAGTTGACTGTAACGTTTCCCTTCCCGAACCCTTGGGCTAGATTCTTCATCAAGGATTTAGACCCCGTCTCTTTGTGCCAGAACTTGACGTTATCGTTCTGGCTACCGGTATTTCCACCTCCCCCTCCAGAACTCAAACACCCTGCTGTGCCGGACATAGCTGCTAAGCTAGCCCCCGACAGCTTCAGGACGCTCCGTCTGTTGAGTCCCTGATCGGGGTTGGATACTCTCTCCTCTGTGAACGAGTCTCTCATGGTCTACTCTGACGATAAGATTCTACCCTAATAAATCGTAGGAATAGTTAGATAGCATATTGACGTGAATAAAACAGATGGCGGTGTGGAGGCGTCGAGGGTCATATCGTGACGATGGAACGGGAAGCGGCGAACGCTCCCTTGCGAGCGGAACGGAGGCAAATCGAAAACGGCGGTAGTAATACTGAATCTACCGCCCGCGGTACTTACGGACAATATCGGTTACGTGTCGTACCGCGTCCTCAGGATCGGCTTCGGGAATAAATTCGAAACCGACGTATCCATCGTATTCGGCATCGATGAGTGTGGCGAATATGTTCTCATAGTTCAACTCGCCCGTACCCGGTTCAGTGCGGCCTGGGTTGTCGGCGATATGAACGTGGCCGATATGCTCGATATTGTCTGTGAGTCGTCGCGTGACATCGCCTTCTGTGATCTGTTGGTGGTAGATATCGAAGAGAACAGCTACGTTGGAACTACCCACCGATGTAACGATATCGAACGCTTCATCCGATCTTGTGAGGAAGTACTCGGGGTGATCGACGCGGGTGTTCAGAGGCTCAAGGACGAGCGTCACTCCCGAATTCTCGAGGTGGGGAGCGACGGTGTTCAGTATCTCGACGACGTTCTCACGCTGGACTGTCCGGTCGATTCCGTTTTGGTCGGGTCCTACCGTCGCGATGAGGTTCGGACAACCGACCCGTTCGCAGGTATCAATGGACCGTCGGAGGTCCTCTATCACCTCGTCCGTGCAGTCGGGGTGAGTCATCGCCGGAGCGCTGTGATCCTCAACCGTCGAACCTCCGCCTGCGCTCAGAGTCGCTGCGAGAGACAGACCTTCGTCGTTACAAACGGCGACAACATCTTCGATATCGTTAGCTTCCCAATCGAAGAACTCAATTGCGTTGACACCGAGGTCGCCGGTCGCTCGAATCCCTTCCAGAAGGGGTCGATCGCCAAATACCGCTGGGATAGTTACTGTCGTGTCGAACATCTACTTGGAGATGTGAGTAGAGAGCAAAAAATATAGTGGTCATTGCCAATCAAATTGTACGCTTTCGGAGACTGACGTAATTCACGAGCCACCCCTAGTTATTTAATCTCAGTATCGAAAGTGCCAACTGCGCCATGACTAGTGCAATCGTCGTACATCCGCTTTACGAGGACGTCTGGCCGTGTGCCGCGGACTACCTCCGAAAGCTGTGGAAGAAAGAAGATGAACCAGTGGAATTCATACACCTAAGCGAGGACGACGAGCGACCCCTCGGAGAAGTCCTTGAAGGCGAAGATCTAACGGAACTGACCCGGATCGTCTCGCTCGGCGTACCGGTAACCGACGAATGCCTCGATGTCCTAGAGGCGGTAGAGGAAGCGGCGGTGATGACTGACAACATGTACGAAATGGACTCCGAGGTCTCGAATCTACTCGAAGAACGGGGTGTGACGACGTACACGCACCAATCCGAGGGATTTTGGAGTCAATCCGTCGCAGAACTGGGATTGGGCCTCACGATCGGGGCATTGCGCCAGATTCCGCAAAAACATACCAGTATCACGAATTCACAGGATGATTGGGACGTAGAGCTTCTCGAAAACGATGCGCCGGGTGCGCAAGGTCACCAGTACGTTAACAACCCACCGACTCACGTCCACGGGACCATCGCGGGAAAGAACGTACGAATTGTCGGTGTCGGAAATATCGGAAGCCGATTTGCGGACTACACCGACAACTTCGGTGCCGATGTTGCCGCGTACGACCCCTACGCTGATCAACCCTGTTTCCACCGGACGGGTGCTCGTCAGGTCTATCGGATGGATGAACTCATCGAAGACGCAGATATCTTTGCTCCGATGGTTCCACTGACCGACTCGACGCGAAGACTCGTCACGAGAGACCACATCGAGCGGCTCCCTACAGGGAGTCTTCTCCTATTGGTCACTCGCGCAGGAATCTGTGATATGGACGCTGTCCGCGAACGCGTCCTCAACGGCGAGATCGCACTCGCTGCAGATGTCTTCGATGTTGAGCCGCTTCCGCTAGATGATCCCCTCCTAGGGCGAGATAACGTCGTCCATACACCCCACGTCGCAGGTCGGACGCGTCACGCGAACGAGAAATGGGCAGAGGACCTGGCATCGCAGTTCCGAGACCGGTCGTGATTTCCGATACTCCGTCTCTACAAGGATCTCGTTCGATTGCTTCCCCGCACTGAGCGAGTTTAGAGAAAGATGTGAGAGCCGGTCCGACTAGCCTATAGACCAGGCTGACAGGCCATCATCTTTCGGAGACGTCCGTTCTCATGACGACCGCGAGTAATCTGCCGCCCCTCGACCACTCTTCTTGTACGACATCTCTACAAGAAAACGTGGAGATTCTTCGGGAGTTCATGCGGTGACTGTATTACCGACACAGAACACGTTACTTCGTTCGTTTTGACGACCTCGCCTAAAATCGATATCGTCGCAACTACTAGTGAGTGTGGACATCGCGTTCATGCCTGGTAAACGAAAGAGCTGGATTCGCCACCTCTCTATCAGTGTACAATTTAAAAGTTACGTCGAGAAGCTCCTTCGAGGCGGTTATCGTGGGGACATCTGTTCGTAGAGCAGAGATGCAAGTGAAGTCCGTTCACACTGCATGAACAAATACATAATCTAGGAAGTAGAAGTAGAGGTATGGGAACTGACGACGCCTCACCGAAGGATGCACGGACGGTCAAGGCAACGAAAACGAGTTTCCGAATAATAGGGGAGTTGAAACGGAAGAGCGGAGCGGGCGTAACGGAGATAGCTACTCAATTGGATCTTCCGAAGAGTACCGTTCATAAGCATCTCACGACGCTTCAGTCCATAAATTATGTCGTCAAGGACGACGGACTCTATCGGTTGAGCTTGGGCTTCCTCGGGCTTGGATTAGCAGCACGTTCTCACTTCGAACTTGTTGACATTTCCCGAGATCCGCTACAGAAGCTCGCTAACACGACCGACCGAACCACGAGCCTAGTGCTGTTAGAGAACGAATACTGTTTCCACGCTATCCGGTTCTCACCGTCCTCAGCGGACCCACTGCCGTTCAGCGTCGGAGAACGCCTTCCGATTCACGCTACGGCCGGCGGAAAGGCGATTATGGCGTACCTCTCCGAAGACGAACGACGAGGGATACTCGATCGTGTCACATTGACCGAGTTAACGGACCAAACGATTACCGACAGAGAGACGCTCTCGGAAGAACTCCAAGAGGTCTATGATAGACGGCAGGCGTACGACCGCGGTGAATACATTGAGGGACTTCGCTGCATTGCTGCACCTCTCACGGGCGAGAACCAGCGTGCAGTCGGGGCGATCACCGTTACAATCCAGACGTCGGAAATGTCGAACCAAACTATCAATTCAGATATCGGTACTTTCCTAGGAAGTACAGTCCACTCAATCGAGACACGGCTCCAATCACAGTAAGTGACTCAGAGACGATGAGGGCTTGGAGCGGGACACGGATCCAAACTGCAACGCGCGAACAAACCAACAATAAGCGGGTAATGGCTAAGGTTTAATGTCGAATCAAGTACTACAGAAATGCGATGACAGATGGCGAGCCCACGAAACCGAACGTGCTACTCGTACTGACCGATCAGCAGCGGTGGGATACGGTAGGCGAGTATAATTCGCCGGTCAATTTCACGCCGACACTCGATCAACTCGCAACGAAGGGGACGCGAATCGAACGGGCGATCACACCGCAGCCGCTTTGTGCTCCATTTCGAGCTGCGTTCCAAACGGGAAAGTACGCTACCGAGACCGGTGTATGGCGCAATTCGCTTCGGCTCGACGAGGAAGAGAAGACGCTGGCGCACTACTTTTCAGCCACCGGTTACGATGTTGGATTCGTCGGAAGCTGGCATCTCGCCAGTACCTTCGACGAGCCTGTACCGCCTCAACTCCGAGGCGGCTACGAAGATTACTGGCTTGCGGCCGATGTCGCCCCGTTCACTACTCATCCCGACGAAGGATATCTCTACGACGATAGGGGAAAATCCGTCGAGTTCGAGGGGTATCGCGCAGACGCGTTCACCGACTACGCTGAGAGGGCTATCGAAACGCTCGAAGAACCGTTCTTCCTTATGGTTGGATACGTAGAGCCCCACTATCAGAACGATAGGTGGACGTTCGTCGCCCCGGACGGATACGCTGAACGGCACGAACACAACCCCTACGTCCCACCAGACCTCCGAAACCGTCCCGGCGATTGGTACCAGGAACTGCCGGACTACTACGGAATCATCGAACGCATTGACGAGTGCGTCGGGCGGTTACTTTCGACGCTCGAACGCGAGAGCATCCGAGACGACACCGTCGTCGCGTTCACCTCCGATCACGGCTGTCATTTCCGGACGCGGCCCGGGGAACACAAGCGTACTGCGCACGAATCGGCAGTTCGTGTTCCAGCGATCCTTTCGGGGCCCGGGTTCGACCAGGGTCGAACCATCGAACAGGTCACGAGCGTGCTCGATCTACCTCCGACGCTCCTCGATACGGCCGGGATAGAAATCCCTAATGAGATGCACGGAAAGAGCATCCTTCCGGTGATCCGGGGAAGCGACCCGGACAGAGACGGCGAAGCGTTCATCCAGATCAGCGAGGCCGAAATAGGCCGAGCGATTCGTACCGACCGATGGAAGTACGCCGTCGCAGCGCCAACAATAAATGGATGGCGCGGTGGAAACGGTGTACCTGCAAGTGACATTTACTTAGAACGGTACCTGTACGATCTCCGGCGAGATCCCGAAGAACAGATCAACCTTGTCGGTCGTCATGATTACCGTGACGTGGCCGACACACTCCGAGATCGACTACTCGATTCCATTCGGGATATCGAGGGAGAGGATCCCGACATACGTGCCTTTGAGAACCCAGGCTACCAAAAGCACTAACTGGATGTCGTCGTAGCCTATACACGATACTCGGCTTTCGTCCGCTCTCACAGATCCGTAATTGAACGATTCCGTTCGGAGTACATGGACAATTTCCGTACAACCCTATGATTGTAATGCCACTCACAGACCGGCGTTGTATTCGGCGAGGGGGTCACTGCACGAATCCACATGAAAGCGAGAAGGCCAACCGACATCGGTACACCAAGGGTGCCCGGCGGTGGCGCAGTACACTGACGAACTCCCTCACCCGTCGTTCGTCTCGCCGCCGGCGAGTAGGAGTCCGATTGCGACCGTCGCCCCGCCGACCAGTGAGGCAGAGAGAACGGCGAACGCGACCCGGAACCCGAACCCGTCGGCGACGAACCCCACGGCAGTCGGTGTCACCGCGCCGGCATCCGTAAGTAGCGTCCTGACGATGCCGAACCCTCCCGCGGCGATTCAGTCCGAGAGTATCTCGACGAGGTAGACACCGCGTACCAGAGGGGAAACCGTGACTCTCGAGGGCGAAGGTGACGACGACGCCGATTTCCATCCTCCGAAGTTGTGCCGCACTAGACCTTGGCAATATGGATTTCTACAAACCATCAATCGGGATATATATTCGACAGGGGACGACTTCATAACGGGGGTCCGGAGAGATGTTACGAGGTGTTCAATAGGAGTGACTACTTGAATCTTATCGTCGACAACCTCTACCCAAATATGGACGACAGTAACGAAATGCTCCCGTCGCCACCAGCCTCAAACATACGGAGAAATTACAGTATCATGTCCGTAATGAGCGTCATAATTCGCAGAGAACACTATTACACCGTGCCGTTCCCCCTCAAGGGCAATACAATAAGACAGAACTACGTCCGTGCTCAGCGTTCTCGGCCGGAGAACAGCAATACCCGTTTCCTCAGAGAGGCTAGAATTACAATACTAAAATTGTAATGGAAAGCTACGTCGGAGCGACGAATCAGCGCGGAGTTACGACCTATTGCCATAACAGATGTAATGAATGGCGGATTTCCATCTCAGACCGATGGTCAGACCTAGTGGAACAGAGACTACAATACCCTTTATATAGGACTATCTCAGAGAGAACGACACAAATAGTGAACTGTTAAGAAGAAGGTAGAGTACAGACGTTAAGGCTGTATGACACACTTGATGAGAAAACGCGAAATTTGGAGGAAGAATCGCCCAGAATCGTTCTTTCGTCGAGAACAAGAGTTATACTCCTCCAGCGGAGTGCTACTACTATGGTAACAAATAGCTCAAGAAAGATCGAAACGGTCCAAAACACCTGCCGTATCATAGATGCACTTCGTACCTCGGGGGGTGCAGGGGTCACAGAAATCTCGAACGAACTCGACTTCGCAAAAAGCGCCGTCCATGGACATCTAGCCACGTTACAGGACGAGTCCTTCGTCGTCAAAGAGGGCCACACGTACAGTCTGAGTCTTCAGTTCCTCCAGATTGCTGAGGAGGTAAAAAACCAGATCGCCGATCATAAAATCGTCAGGAAGGAAGTGATGCACCTTGCAGAAGAGACAGGTGAAGTCGTTCATTTCGCAGCTGAAGAAGAAGGTGACATTGTCTATCTCTCGAAGGCACGCGGTGAAGTTGCCGTAGAAACAGCGTCACGAATCGGAAAACGGATGCCGATGTACTCTACTTCGCTCGGGAAGGCGATTCTAGCCGAACTCCCCGCTGAACGGAGCGAGCAAATTCTCGAACAGCAGAAACTGTCGAAGAAAACCGATCGGACGATAACTGATCCCGACCGACTCAAAGAAGACCTCGAGGAGACCCGACGACGCGGGTATGCGATCGACGACGAGGAGAACATCCGCGGCGTTCGTTGTATCGGGATGGCAGTTGCAGGGCCCGACGCCGAGGTGATGGGGGCACTGAGCGTCTCCGGACCCTCGAAGCGAATGACCGACGAACGGATGGAGAGCGAACTAAACGATCAGATAGCGCAGGCGGCTAATGTCATCGAAGTCAACTCCCGCTACTCGTAACTGCTGCTCCTCTTTTCGACTTCTCTTCTTGTGTGCTCGCGTTGTCTGTTCACCACCACTCCTCCAGTAGCGAATTCGGCATGGTCTATCAGCAGCATGTACCTGCTCTGTCGACACACTTCTTCGGTTCGGTCAAAGTGATTAACCAATTGTTTGCAACGTGGGAAGAGTGATTCGTGATTGATAATTATTTCCGCTTATTAAGATATGGCGCAGCAACAGATGACGAAAACCACGCCGGTATCGAAGTAAGTCCTATACGTCACTCCGAGCGGTGGACGGTTTCTCACGGTACTTTTAGATATCAGCCTTCGTCGTGAGTTCGTTCTCTCTCGAAGAACGACCTGTGCAGGTCGATACTGCAAAAACAGTGGCATACTAGAAGAGAGAGCGCTCGAACGACATGATGACAGAGTACGGCAATTATGTGAACGGGGAGTGGACCGAGTCGGGAGAGGGAGAGACGTTCGGGGTGGTGAACCCTGCAGACAACACGGAAGTAGTCGCTCAGTTCCAAAATTCCACGACGGCGGACGTCGAAACCGCAATTGAGGACGCCGTCAATACGTAGAAGGAGTGGGCAAGCACGCCGAGTCCGGAACGCGGTGCGATTCTAAATCAGGCGGGTGACGCACTCACGGCGCAAAGAAGAAGCGACCGAGACGCTCGTTCGTGAGGAGGGAAAAACACGGTCAGAGGCCAGCGGTGAGGTTCAGCGGGCAATCGACATCTTCGCGTACTACGCACAGAAGGCACGTGATCTCAGTGACTTAACCACGTCACCGAGTAGCCAGAACAAGGACACCTATCGAGAACAGGGCGATGCGGGACTCGACTTCTCCACGTCCACGAAAACTATTTATCGGAACTACTGAATTACTTCCGTTTAGTACCTGTCTTCGCTTCGATACCCATCGGATTTCAAACGAATGCATAGTGTTCGTGGGCGGAATACTTATGAACCAATACGTTAATACTTTTTTATGCCGTTAGCAGTAGACGAGGTGAAGGAGCGTCTGCGGGGTGTTGCCGCCGGACTTCTCACACCGTTCGACGAACATGGAGAGATAGAAAGCTGGAAAATCGGAGAGAACGCGCAATCACTCTACGACAGGGGTCTGCGTTCGTTCCTCTCGGCCGCCAACATTAGCGAATATCACTCGCTCACGCAGGATGAATGTGTCGAGGTTACGGAAGCGAGCATCGATGCACTTCCCTCCAGCGCATGTATTCTCGCTGGCGTCGGCGGATGTACAGATAACGCACAGGAGCTAATTCGTGCATACGACCGTCTCGGGGTCGACGGACACATGATTATGCCTCCCGACCACACGTACGTCCACGAACAGGGATTGTTGGACTACTTCGACGAGTTAGCGTCCGTAACGGACACTCCATTTACACCCTACATCCGAGCGTTCGACCCGTCGGTCGACTTTTTGGCCAACCTCACACAGCTCGAAAACGTGGTTGGTATCAAGTACGCAATTAAAGACCCCGTCAAACTCGGTGCCTCTATCGCCGCCGGTTCCGACGACGTTGTCTGGGTCGACGGACTCGCCGAACCCTACGCGGTCAGTTACTGGAGCGAAGGCGTCGAAGGTTTCTCCGCGGGCGTCAGTAACTTCCGACCCGAAGTGGGGCTCGAACTGTTCAACGCGCTCTCTGTAGAGGACTGGGAGCGTGCACGACAAATTCGGAATATCTGCCTTCCGTACCAGAACTTCCGTGACCGGACGGGACAGAACAATACCATCGGGAGCGCAGTCAGCATCCCAGCGGTCAAGAAGGGGCTCGAACTCGCTGGACTCCACGGTGGGTTCGTCCGAGAGCCGATTCGTTCCCTCTCGCCCGAGGACGAAGCCAAAGCCGAGGAACTCTATCGGAAGTTAGACGACGATATCAACCGCCTCATCGACTAACGCAGTATCCGACAGTCGAACGATCGGTCAGGGAACCAATTATAATGGTCCTCGAAGTAAATCATATATGTCCGAAGAAACAGCGACTCGAAAGCGTGGGAGCGAATATCTATACGAGACGTTGGTAGACGTGGGTGTCAAACTCCTGGTGGGAATTCCAGGAACCCAGACGTTGCCGCTCGACCGGACCGTGGCAGAACGAAACGACATTGAATACGTAATGGCACGCCATGAGACGGCGGTTCCCCACGTTGCGTGGGGGTATCACGAGGCCAGCCATCAAGTAGCGGCCACGATTACCGTTCCCGGCCCCGGGGATACCAACGCGGCTCACGGACTCAAGAATGCGCTCGACGACAACGTGCCAATACTTCACATCTCGCCGATTCCGAACCACGACGAGTTCGGCAGGCACCCGATTCACGAACTCGAACACGAAACGTTCGACCACGTCGTCAAGGCGAACATTACTGTTGAGTCGCCAATACAATTCCAAGAACAGATCAAATGGGGTATCAAAACAGCACTGGCCCCGCCGACCGGTCCAGTCCGCATAGGGATTCCGCGAGGGATGCTCGCGCAACCAATCGATTCTCCTGCGGCGAACGTCAGTGTCGAACGGATAAACTATGTGGCTGACGACGCACTCGCGAGGGTGGTTGACTGTCTCGCCGACGCCAAGCGACCGCTCCTGTACGTGGGGGGAGGCGCACGACGTTCCCCGGATGGGCCGGATGGGGTCGCCGAACTCGCGTCAGTTCTTGACGCACCAGTCGCCGCGTCGTATAAGGGAAAAGGCGTCTTCTCCGAGGACGACGACCGGTTCCTCGGCGTCACGGGCGGGGACCTCCCGGCTGGCGCAAGGACGGTGTTCGAGACCGCAGACGTGGTCCTTGCACTCGGGACGAACTTCGACGGGCCGAACACGGCGAACTGGTCGATACCGATGGGTGAGACGCTCGTCCACGTCAACCTCGACCCGGCCGAGATAGGTGCCGCCTACGACGCGGACATTGCAGTTGTCGCTGACGTCGGCGAAGCGTGCAAACAGCTTGCAGAGAACCTCGATTCGCGGGATGTAGCGGCCGGATGGGACGGATCGGAGCTAGCGACGGCCGTGCGTACGGAGTACGGCGAGTGTCTCCGAGCCGCCGGACTCCTTGACGAAGGGCCGCCAGTCGCGTCACCGGGCCTCCTCAGAGCGGTCCGAGAGGTTATCCCAAGGGAGACCGTCGTCACGACGGACATCGGTGGACATCGAATCTGGAGCAAGAATGTCTTTGAGGCGTACGCGCGCGAGGAACTGATTACAGCCGGTTCTTGGGCCGGGATGGGCGTCGGGCTACCGAGTGCAATCGGCGCGAAACTGGCGCGACCCGACCGACCGGTCCTCACACTCACTGGTGACGGTAGTCTGATGATGTGCGCCCAAGAACTGCACACCGCCGCCGAGTACGGCCTCGATTTGGTCGTCATCCTGTTCAACGACGCCGACTATGGCGTCATCAGTAAGGCAATGCATCCGGAGGATGAAGGGAACCGGCACCAGTTCAAGTGGACGTCACCGGACTGGACCGCAGTCGCGGAAGGATACGGATGTCGGGCCCGAAAGGTGCGGACTCTGTCCGATCTTCGAGAAGCGACAGAGTGGGCGCTCGAAACCGACGGACCGACACTCGTTGACGTCAACGTCGACCCGAATGAACCGACGGCGGTGGACTTCACTTCGTACGAGACGGAGGTCGACCCGAGGTCGTTCTGACGCTCTCGGAGTCCGCCCACGGTTACGTTCTCTCGTGGGATCTCGGCGGAACCGCGCGTGTTCCGACGGGGTGTATCGTAATCTTCGTCCGCGTGCCTGGAGGTAGCAACGTCCTCCACTATCGGAACAGTACCGTTGCCAAATTATAAATAGTATGAGTACGCACTTCACAATTGATATGGTAAGACAATGCAAGACATGGAGTTCTAGGCGGGCGTATTTAAAGGGCGTCGCAGCAGCGTCAACTCTGGGACTCGCAGGTTGTTCTGGACAGGGGGGCGGAGGAACTGAGACTCCAAACGGTGGCAGTGGCGGTGGGGGGACGACCGGTAGCTCGTCGAGCGGTGAGTGGCCTGACCTGAGCGGAACGAAGGTACACATAGTCATCGACGAGACAGCAGACCCAGTTAAGAACTTCTGGAACGGTATCTCATCGGATTTCAAGAGCGCGACAAATGCCGATATCAACGTCGAGTACGTTGGTCGGCAGACGTCCGGCGTCCAACGGGTGACGCAACTGATTCAGGCGGGAACGCCCCCGGAGATATTCGCCATGAGTCAGACGAACGCGACAGCGTTTCAGTCTCAGGACATCCTCGCACCCGTCTCCGATGTCGTCACCGACGTTGAAGAACGCCTCGGGACGGCGTACAAACACGTCAAGTGGGACGGCGAGCACTGGACGCTCCCAACGTTTCTTAACGTCGTCGCGTGGTACTGGCGTGGCGACCTTGCTGAAGAGGTCGGAATGGACCGACGGCCCGATTGGACGTGGGAGACGGCGACCGAGTACGCCCGGAAAGTTAACGAACTTGATGGAATCCACGGTACCTACGTCCCCGCCGGATCGGGAGACCATGCGGTCTACCACCTCCGGGCCTGGCTCCGAACCGCGGAGTGTTCCATCGCCAAGTGGAAGGGCGACAAGATGGTCGTCAACTTCCATAAGGGCAAGAATCGAGGACGAATGATAGAGACACTCAATCTCCTGAAGGAACAACATCAGTACTCACCAGTTGCGAGCGACTCTGGCTTCACGTCTTGGGCGCGCGCGATTCCAAATCAGGTGTCTGCGTCCGGGAACTACATCGGCTACCGGCCGAAGATGTACGCGATCCAAGACGGACGCGACTTTGCCGCGGACGTCCACGCGGCCCAGATGCCGAAAAAACGAACGCGGACGACCGACGGCAATATCGACGGACTGGGAACTTTCAGAGGATCCAACGTTGAGGCCGCAAAGACACTCATGCGATTCATGACGCAGAAAGAACAGTTGCTGCCACTTTACAAGCTCAATCCGGTCCACGACGTGCCCGCCTTCCCCGGCATCCGAGAGAGCGACGAGTACCAGACCTTCCTCGAAAACCTGCCGGAGGCGTACACTCCTAAGGACACGAAAGCGTACCAGACGGAGGTCGCGACTAACTTCCGAAGTTCCATTGAGGGGACAGACCCACCGAACCCGTTCGCGGGGACTATCACTGGCGCCGACGCGCTCCCGAACCTCGTCAGCGACGTTGTCCTTAAGGACGCGAATCCGGACAGCGTGATCGACCAATACGCACAGGAACTTCAGACAGTCATCGACAACGCTCAGAACTAACCACAATGGCAAAAGCAAATAACGTAACACAGAGGGAAAACAACGTCGCGAGCGGGTCTCGCCTTGAGTACCAACGGCGGGTTTTCGACATCCTCTCCGACAAGTGGGTCATGGGAGTACTCACCATCGTCCCGGCCACTCTCCTGTTCATCTTCGTCAACGTCATCCCCATCGGGTGGGCAGTCGCGGCGGGGTTCTTCGAGATATCCGCCTTCTCGCCCGTGTGGCACTGGGCAGGACTGAGCAACTATCAGCAGATCCTGACGAACTCGGAGTTCTGGGCGACCATACGGCGCTCGCTGGTCTTCGCCGGTGGGTCAGTCGCGATACAACTCGTTGTCGGTACCGGGTTTGCTCTACTATTGAATCGAACGTTCCGCGGTTCAACGTTCGTTCGGGCGATAATGATGTTACCGTACCTCATCCCAACAGCTATCTTAGGCTTCATCGCGCTGTGGATGGGTAACAGCCAGTTCGGGATTATCAACCAAGTACTTGTCAGCCTCGGCCTCATCACAGAGAAGTTCCCATGGTACGGCAACGAAAGCACGGCGATGATCGCGGTCATCATCACGAACAGCTGGAAGTTCTCTATCTTCGTGACAATCATGGTACTCGCCCGGCTACAGAGTATTCCTAGCGGCCTCTACGAGGCCGCAGAGGTTATGGGTGCAACGCCGTACGAGCGGTTCCGGGACGTCACGCTCCCGAATCTCAAGGGCGTCATCTTCATCGTCTTCCTGCTCCGTGGCATCTGGATGTTCAACAAATTCGACATCATATATGTCCTGACGCAAGGCGGTCCGCGCGGTATCACGACGACCGCACCGATATACGCGTACAAAGTGGCGTTCAATCAGCTTCAACTTGGGTACGCGGCCGCTATCTCGACGCTGTTGTTCGTCATGCTCATCGCGGGGGCGATCATCTACTTCCACGTTCTCGAACCTGAACAGGAGGTGCGCGTCGAATGAGCCAGCGATTCAACCTCCGCCTCGACGGGGACAACATCCCCGGGTGGGAATCGCTTTCGTACGGCGCCCGAAAGCGGCTTCTCAACAAGACCGCGGACCTGCTCATCTTGTTCAGCGTCCTCATCGTTGTCGTTCCGTTGTTTTGGATGCTGAGCACGTCGCTCCGTCCCACGGACACGCTGTTTAACCTCCCGACGCCGATTCTCCCGCAGAACCCGACGCTGGAGGCGTTCGACAACGTCATCAACAACTCGAACTTTACGACCTGGTACTTCAACAGCATCATCGTCGCTGTCGGCGTCGTCACACTGACGACAGTCACTTCGACGCTCGCCGGGTACGGATTGACGCGCCTCGACATCCCCTACAAGAAGACGTTCGCCCGTATCATTCTCTTCGGATACATGTTCCCGGCGATCCTGCTCGCCATCCCCATGTTTATCTTCTGGAGACAGCTCGGCTGGATAGACAGCCACCTTGGACTGGTGTTCGCCGAGACGGCCGTCTCGCTCCCGTTCGGTATCTGGATGATGTGGAAGTTCTTTCAGACGGTGCCGGTGTCGCTAGAGGAGTCGGCTCAGATGGCCGGCGCCTCGCGGTTCAGGGCCTTCTACGAAATCGCCCTGCCCATGGCGAAGCCGGGGATGGTCGCAGTCGCCGTCTTCTCCTACGCCGTCGCGTGGAACGAGTTCACTATGCCCACCATCCTGCTTGTCAACAACGAGTCGTGGGTGTTGACGATCGGCCTGTTCAGCTTCACGATGCAGAATCAGGTCCTCTGGTCACAACTCATGGCCGCGAGTACGCTGACGGTCATCCCGTCGTTCATCTTCGTGTACTTCCTACAGAAGTACCTGCTTCGCGGATTCCGGGCCGGCGGTATCGGATAGCGGTCTACTTTCCGTCTTCCACCCTTCTCGGTAGTTCAATGCGCTTCGGGCTGTCTGACCGCGTATCGAACCACCGAATCGACCGCGACAGCGAGTACCCGATAAAGTACGTAGCCGTGCCGAGCGAACAAACTCTCGAACGCTGAAGACCGTTATCTCGGGGGCGTACCGTCGCTCAGGGTGGCGGTGAGGTCAAAAGAAAGCTCGGTCGATTCGCGGGTAACTCAATTCTGCGCGACGCGGCCGTCCAGATGTCGCCACCCCGGACTCTCCCACTGCGGGTTGTCGATCGCATGTCTTTGCACGATCTCCTCGTCAACCGTGATACCCAGTCCTGGTTCGGTCAGTACGTCGACATGGCCATCTTCCTGTGCGAGAACTTCGGGGTTCTCCAAGTACGATAAGAGAGAGTAGTCGAGGTAGTCTTCCCGGTGAACGATCTGTTCTTGGATGAAGGCGTTGTGCATGGCGGCATCCACTTGCAGACAGGCGGCGAGGGCGATGGGTCCGAAGGGACAATGCGGCGCCAATGCGACGTCGTAGGCCTCTGCCATCGTTCCGATTCGGTGCAGTTCGGAGATGCCACCGGCATAGCAGAGGTCGGGTTGAACAATGTCCACCGCACCGTCCTCGAAAACTTCCTTGAACGCCCACCGAGAGTGACGACGTTCGCCCGTCGCAATCGGGACCGACGTGTGTCGGGCCAGTTCCCGGTAGTTGTTGGCGTGTTCGGGGCCGGTGACGGCCTCCTCGTAGAACATTGGGTCGAACTCCTCGAGCGCCGTTGCCATCTGTTTGGCCGACGCCTTCGACGCACGACCGTGGAAGTCGAGAGCCAAGTCGACGTCGGGGCCAACCTCCTCGCGCACCGCGCGTACGACCGTCCGCGCCCGGTCGACGTCTCCGGGCTTAGCGACTGCGTCGAGCATCCCGAACGGCACCAGTTTGAGCGCGTCGAATCCAGCATTGATCTGACGACGGGCATCCTCGACGAACGCCTCCGGACTGGAAACCTGATTCTCTCCGTCTCGGTCGTCTGAATCGTCGTTGGCACTCGCGACCTCTGCTTTCGTCCGGACGTGCTGGTAGAGACGGATTCGGTCGCGAACGGGGCCACCGAGGAACTCGGAAATTGGCATCCCGTGTATCTTCCCCTTGATGTCCCAGAGAGCTTGGTCAATACCGGCGATACCAGTCATGAGGACCGGCCCGCCGCGGAATCGCCCGGACCGATACATGGCCTGCCAGTGGTCTTCGATGCGCGTCGGGTCGTTGCCGATGACGTACTCCTCCATGAAGTCTGCCACCGCACCTGACGCCGCCCGGCGCTGACGCGACAGGGAGATTTCCCCCCATCCGATAGATCCGTCGCTCGTCTCGACTTTGAGGAACGTCCAACGGGGCGGCACGTTGAATAGTTCGTAGTTAACTACCCTCATGGGGAGATAGACCCTGAGTGGTCGCAAAAGAGTACCGGAATCAGCTACTACTCCTCGAGATTACGCGCGCGGGCCCCAGACGACGTTCTCGGGTTTCTCGCCTCGCGCAATACGCGCGACGTTCTCGGCGATGAAGTCGAAGCGTGCAGACGCGGTCTGGTCGCTCCACCCGGCGATGTGGGGGGTGAGGACGACGTTGTCGAGGTTGGTGAAAGGGAATTCGGAGGGTTGTACCGATTCGTCTCCATTTGGGTAGCGGTACCAAGTATCAATACCCGCACCACCGATAGTCTCCGATTCGAGGGCCTCATAGAACGCGGCTTCGTCGACGACTGGGCCGCGAGCGACGTTTATCAACATGCTGTCTGCGCCCATCAACTCGAACTCACGCTCGCCGATGAGGCCCCTCGTTTCGTCGTTTAGTGGGACGGAGACAACGATAACGTCGCACTCCTCCAGAACTCGGTCAAGGTCGTCCGGTCCGCCGAGGAAAGTCACGCCATCCGGCAAGTCGTCGGTCGGTTCGCTCCCACGGATGGCCATCACGTCGAGGTCGAAGCCTCTAGCACGGGGGACCAGTGCGCGCCCAATGTGGCCGAATCCAACGATTCCGAGTGTACTCCCTCGGATGTCGGAGACCGAGCCTTCCGGCGGTCGGGGGTAGTTCCAAACGCCGTTCCGCAGGTCTGCGTCGAGTTCGAGGAGACGACGTCGGTGAGCGAGCAACATCGAAAATACGTGTTCGGCGATGGCCGTGCTGTGTTTGTAGACGTTACACACATATGCACCAGGAGGAATACGTTCGGGATCGATTTTGTCGACGCCAGCCCCGACTCGCTGCATGAGTTTCAAGTCCGGAGCCGACATCGCGTTAGCCGCAGCCGGCCAGTCGCCGAGGACGATATCTGCGTCGGTCAGGACTGCTAATACATCCTCCTCGTCGTCGGAATCCGAGATGGCACGAAACGTGGCCGGAACCTCTATCTGCTCCTCCAAGATCGGTTTCGCGCCGGCAGCAATTCCACCTATTAGTACGATATGTAGGCTCATATCTTGTGTGAGGATAGCGGGACATATATGTTCTTACATGGGACAAAAATCCTTGCTTGGGCAGTCAGTACTTTAGTCCAACAGGGTGTTGGCTCCGAGAAGTCGACTTCGGCGGCCATGAGGAGGTCCAGGAAGCCGAACGCTGCGGTCTAGCCGAGTCCATCGGTGAGGATGCCGACGACATCGCTCCCGAGGGCACCGATGATCATGTAGACATACAAACCAATCCGCATCCAATGGTCTGTTCGACCTCGCCGAGTTGGTCCATGGACCACGACTGGACCGGGTACACCCCAACTCATACTCAGTCCGGGAGAGCCGCGACACGACGAGAGAGCGTGTTCCGACTGAAAGGAGCACGTATCTGATCATGGCACTCCCCAGCAACATCTCCATACGCGTTGGCGAGTATCCCCCAGGTACTGCGGCAGAGCGTAAGCCGCCCACAGACCGGTAAGTACCAGGCCAATGTCGCTCGTCGAAACGTCGAACGCTCCCGTGATATCCGGGATAAGTAGACCGATCACGAAGCGAGTGACCATGCTCGTCCCGAACGCGAGCGTCGTCAGGACCAGTACGGAGTCTCGGTACTTCCACATTTGAGTGTCCATCCATCGTCTACGACGATAGTTCACGGTGGTGTGAAATTATCGGTCAGGCAACTTCCGCGGTTATGAAGTTGCTGCAAAGAGAGAAGGTTCCACTCAACGGAGCGAATCGTCGATAATCTTTTATGATATGAGCGAGAGTTCTTGATAGAGGATGACAATCTCGATAACGTCCCTTCGAAAGGAGTTTCCCGTCTCTAGCGGCGTCGAGGTAGCCGTTGATGATATCAACATGTCAATCGAAGAAGGCGAGTTCATTTCGGTCGTCGGCCCGTCTGGATGTGGCAAAACGACGACACTCCGATGTATTGCTGGACTCGAAACGCCCACGAGCGGGGAAATCGTCATCGGGGGTG
Source organism: Halopelagius fulvigenes (assembly GCF_042662625.1). Taxonomy (GTDB): domain Archaea; phylum Halobacteriota; class Halobacteria; order Halobacteriales; family Haloferacaceae; genus Halopelagius; species Halopelagius fulvigenes. The sequence goes on along the minus strand of NZ_JBHSXH010000014.1, from coordinate 65,827 downwards.
AAGACGTGACAGACATCCCCGCGAACAAGCGGAAACTGGCGATGATGTTCCAGAACATCGCGCTGTACCCCCACATGACCGTCGAGGAGAACATCTCCTATCCGTTGAAGATTCGCGGCGTCAGCAGGAAGGAACAACACCAACAGGCCAAGGAAGCAGCCGAGATAATGCAGATACCGGAACTGCTGGAGAAGCATCCGGGCGAACTGAGCGGCGGACAACGTCAGCGGGCTGCACTCGCACGGACTATTGTCCAAGACCCCGAGGCTTTCCTGATGGACGAACCATTGAGCGACCTCGACGCGAAGCTCAAAGTCGAGATTCGCAAGGAAATCCAACGGGTCCACAAGCGGGTCGAGCGTCCCACGATATATGTCACACACGACCAGGAGGAGGCGATGACGATGTCCGACCGGATTTTCGTGCTCAATGATGGCCAAATCGAACAGCGGGGAACGCCGGACGAACTGTACAGCGAGCCCAAGAACGTCTTCGTCGCTGGCTTCATCGGGAACCCGAGCATGAACTTCTTAGACGGGAAGGTCGTCGACGTGAACCGCGACTCGATATCGATAACGGTGGAGGGAACGCAGTTCGACTTTCCGGCACACATCGTCGGCGATGTCTCTGCAGGCGACGAAGTCGTCATCGGATTCCGCCCCGAAATTGTCAATGTCTATCCGGATACCGAGCAGGGAGACCTCACGGGCGATCTGTCGCTGGTCGAGCGTATCGGCGACCGTGTATTAGCGACAATCGACCGCCCGTCGGGTGAGGTACGGGCGACGGTCTCCGCTGACAACCCGTTAGACGAAGGGGAACCGGTCTCGTTCTCATTCGACTACTCGGGACTACACGTCTTCGACCGGAGAACCGAAGAAAGCATCGCACGGGGGACCAAACCCCGCATGAACGCCTGAGTAGAGTGAGACAATCAGTCCTCACCTCTTGGAGCCGTACGATGTCCTCGGTCGAGAAGTTCGCTCGGTGAGTCGTGCCCCATAAGTCGATCAAGCGGACGAGAAAATTGAGCTAGACTGCTCGTCGTGTCTCTCGCCACCCTGTTCGCCGGAGCGCCTAGTCTGGACTTCGAAGAGAGCGTCGAAATCACCGACACCGGCACATCGTGAAGGGTCGCGCTCTGGAAAAAGCAACCAGAATCGACCCTCTCGGGGTTCGTCGCTCCTCAGAGATTCCGTTAGTTGATGCAGTTCGCCAACGGTTTCCCGGATAGCCATCGGTCGTAGTTGTCGAGAAACAGCCGACTGAACCGGACAGGGAAGTCCTTGGAACGCCCGCCCACGTGCGGCGTCACGACTGTATCTTCGCGGTCCCACAGCGGCGACGTCGGAGGAAGCGGCTCTTCTTCGACCACGTCGAGCCCAGCAGCGGTGATTTCTCCGTCTTTGAGGGCCGCGACCAACGCGTTTTGGTCGATGACCGACCCGCGTGCGACGTTGACGACGGCGGCCGATTCCGGAAGCGCGGCGAGGACGTCCGCGTTGACGATGTGGCGGGTTTCGTCGGTGAGCGGCACCGTCAATACGAGCAGGTCCGTTTCGGGGAGGAGGTCGTGAAAGTCCTCGTTAGAGACAACGCGGTCCTCGGTGAGAGAGCCCGAATAGATCGAGGGCGTGCGTTTAACACCGTACACGTCGAAGCCGAACGCCTGCGCCCGTCGCGCGATAGACTCACCGATGTTTCCGAGGCCGAAGACGGTCATCCGTCGGCCCTCCCAGTGCCACATGTCCGCGCCCACACCGCGGTCCCACTCATGTTCACGCTGTTGGTCAAAGGTCGCTCCGAGTCTCCGGGAGAGCGCGAACATAAGGGCGAATGCGTGTTCGCTCACGACTGAATCGTGGAGCGTCGCGGCGTTGGTGAACGTCACACCGCGTTCGTTGAGTTCGGCGACGGGAAACGCAGTATATCCGATGCTCGTCGCTTGCACCCAATCGTCCTCCGATAGGTACTTGACGAAGTCGTCTGACCAGCCTTTCGGATTCGTCACGAAGATATCCGCGTCGCCGAGGTGGGTACGGACGTCCGCTTTCGACTCGGCGGCGACCACCGTTAGGTCGTCGGTCCGGTCCCGGATGGTACTCGCTATCGGGGTGTCGTGATAGATGACCGCTGTGGGCATGTCCGACCCACCGTTCGATACCACGAGTGATAAAAATACGTCTAAGCGGTCTCACCTCCGATGCTGTGTGAGAGTGCGACAGGGTACTTATTTGACCCACACTGGCGATGAATCGGTATGGATGTACTTCATACAGCAATTTGGGTCTCTGACCTCAACACGACGAAGGCGTTCTACTGCGACGGCGTCGGCCTCAAATTTTCCCGGGAGTTCGCGACGGACGGCGTCCGCAACTACTTCGTGAAAGGCGAGAACGGAGTAGAGATTCAGTTCAAATACGATTCCGAACACGAGGTCACCGTCGAGCGCGACGGCGTCGACCACCTCGCGGTCGGCGTCGACGACGTCGAGACGACAGTCGGCCATCTCGTTGACGAACGAGGGAGCGAGGTTCTCAAACCGCCGACGGTGCTCAAAAAAACGGGGTCCACTATTGCATTCGTCACGGATCCCGACGGGTACGTACTCGAACTGGTAGAGAGTGCGTGAGAAGATCTTCGCGGTCGATGAGTTCAACGAAGCGTCTGCGTGCATCTATGTCACTCTCGAAGATGCCGTAGGCGATGTTGCAGGCGATTTGAGAGGCACAGTCTTCACAGAGTTTGGCCTTGGTGAATCCTGGAATCCCTACGCCCCAACCGGATGGCCCAACTTCGACTCAAATCCGATTAGAATTCGACGCCGCTTGATAGTTCTGTACGAACTCACACGTTGTACAGACCGGCACCTCAACCGATTCGATAGGTTTGAGCGTTGTCTCGGTGACGACCGACGTGGGCTTCTCGATACTACAGACGCGATATCCGTGTGTCTGGTCTCCTACGGCGTCATCATCACATATCGACCAAATGTGAATATATATTCTTCGAGGATTGGGATGGGAAGAAGTACTGACTCGAAAATAGAAATGCCGCACAAAAACTAGTAATAATATAAATATGTTGTATGCGGACAGAATGCTTGGAGGAGGTAAATAATGGTAGATAGCGTTACTCGAGGGACCCCCTGTTGTTAGTCAAGGTGACTCGAGGGCATACACCACCGGTAATTTCGGTGTGCCTCGCAGAGAGGGAGTTCCAGGAGAATTCGCACAAACCCCATGGAATCCGGTCGAAGATGATTACCGTAGAAGCTTCCACGGGACGATTGAAGAAATAGTATTGTTTTATGAAAGAAGATTAGACTCACAGAACTCGGAGAGCGGCGAATCAGATATCGATTATCCCTCAGTGCTGGAGAATCAATCCCCCCTACTCTGACTATCTCTCTTTAGTAACCTTGAGAAAAATATCGTGTTTTTATGAAAGAGGTGTCTGATCACCTATGATAAGACGTTTTAGAGAGACAATTTGGTTTACTTGCGCCTTTGGCTGCGAAATTACTATCATTGTGGTGTTAGTAGTCGATATATGCCCTGATTTGGATCAGAGTGCGCTCCGATTTTGGATTTATAACTACTTCCAGAGCATATAGAGACTATATTCTACCTATATTGGTCTACTCCGTACGGCTCGTTGATGGCTAACGATGTTCTATAATTTGACCGGTATATTGCAGAGATGCCGTATAGAGATCGATTCAGCTTTTAAACCGTGTTACAACCACCGTTTTCTAGTTGAAGGTAATTAAGAATAACCTATGCTTTCGGTCGGTCGTACTTTAGTGGATGGGTCCTGAATCGAATATTAGTATTTGCACAACATTCCACAGATATGGCAGTTTATCGAAACTATCTCCGTCAAGGAATTCCATCCTGATGGGTAACTGGAAACGAGTAATTCGTTTAGGTTACTCAGCTTCTCCTTAGTTATCGACAAAGCAGCTAATATACGTCACAAAACTCGGAGTTGAGGACTACTATACCGGACTCAAAGGAAGCTGAAGACGATCAACGCCAGAACACAGAGCACGCGTAATGGCCAAGCGGTGTGTTTGATTCGACGATCCGTCAGAGAGGATATCAAGGAGCCTAAAGCGACTCTATTCAGGTTCAGTGAGGCTCACATCGTACACACGAAAACGGCTAAGTACGTTGGCTCACAATGTACACATAATGAGTACCGACAAAAAGCGCGTGCAGTTTCGAGCACCCAATCGGCTTATTGACCGGGCCGACGCACTCGCTACAGTGCTCGGTGAAGACCGAACAAACGTCCTCGTGACTGCGCTTCGAGAGTACCTCCAAGATGCCGCTCACGATGATGCACTCACTCAAGAGATCGCTGCTGCCTACTATGACGACGAAATCTCCTTCGAGCAGCTCAAAGCACTCGTCGGCGCTGAAGAGGCAGCGAACCTCCGGGTGTTGAAACAACAGTTGGATGAAGACTTTGTCGACGAAGTCGCCGAGCTATAGATGGCAGGGTTGGTCGCAGATACATCCGCACTCGTGAGTTTGGGTATCGTCTCGGACTTCGATCTTGATCCACTCTCGCTCTGTCTGGAGGGCTATGACGTGTTCGTTCCAGACGAGGTAATTGAGGAACTCCAAGAGATCGCCTCGTACGATGATCAGCATGGAGAAGCTGCAACTGCAGTCCTTGGTCGAACTGCCGAACTCACGGTCCAATCAGTCAATCTCGATGCCGAGTTCCCACTCGATGATGGTGAGAACGCAGCTGTCACCCTTGCGAACGAGATCGGTGTCACACTCTTTCTCTGTGACGAATTCAATCGTCTTGGGTTGATCCACGCCTCACTGGCCAATACACGACTTGTAACGACGCCAACACTCCTCTCAGTGTTTGTTCGAACAGGCCGATTGACGGTCGACGAGGCGCGCATCCTCCTTGATGGGATCAGTACCGGTCGAAGCTGGGATGCGAACAGCTACGTCCGGCGAGCGCGCTCGTTGCTTGATAACTGACTATCCCGGAAATAAGCCGCACCATCTTCATCCTCTGAGGCCGTGATGACGTGAGAGGCGACCATTAGTCGACTACTCGGTAAATAATCGGATGACGATGGCTGTAACCTCGCTTTCTTCGTCCGCCAGAAGATATCTGACTGCGCTACGATTCGTCAGCGGGATAGGTGACGCGCCCGTCGGACACCTTCGCGAACCGGGTTAGTTCGTGTTCGTCAGCGCGGTCGGTCTCGAAGATGTTGACGACCTCGCAACCACGGGTAAGGAGCCAATTGGCGACGATGCGGCGGTGACAGCGCCAGTAGACGGCCTCCGCACAGACGATCACCGGCACTTCGTCGTCCGCCAGCGTGACCAACTCGTTGAGTGCCGTCTGGAACTCGTCGGTGAGCGCGTAGTCAGCGTACGCTTGGACGACTCGTTCTCCCATTCGCCGTTCGGCGAGTCCGTTCGCGGGCTCGAGCGGCGACCGCCGAGCGCCTCGAAATGACGATACCCGATCCCGTGTTCGTCGAGTGTCGCGGCCAGCGCGTGGGCACCGAACTGTGGATTCCGTCGCGAACCGGGGAACCGACGGACGTCGACCACGACGGTAACCCCGTAGTTACGGAGCGCCGAGACGAACTCCTCGATGAACGCGAAGAGTGGCCGAACGTGTACACTCGGGTCATAGATGGGTGTTGAAAACAAAGCTAAGTAGGCGCTCCGGCAGGATGCTGATCCGTCGAGACGCGCGAGGAACCGTTCGCCTTCGGTATTGTTCTGGTATAACATCGGGGCGGACCTCTCTTATAGGGGCAGACCACAGCTCGCTTATCGCCACTGCTTGACGGTGAGTACGGCCCGTTTGTCGGAGGATACAAGGCCTCGGGAATTCGGAACTGGTCGCTTCGCGTTCATCGAAGAATCGCGTAGAAGATGGCGACGAGTCCGATGATATCGACAAACTGGCTCGTTGCCGCAAACGAGAGCCCGAGAGAGTGGCCGCTTCCGACGAAGATGGGGGCGAGGAACTCTAACGCGAGCTTGAGGCCCGCGTGAACGACAGTCAGAAATGGGAGAGCCTGCAACAGAGGAACGGTAACGGGAAGGCGGAGGTGAAGAGTGACTAACTGGCCGTAGAGCAGTATCGACATCTTCGGCTCCTGTCGAGATTCCCCTCTTTAGAGACTAGAACCCGTGAAATTACTGATCACTACGCGTGATTTACAAAGATAATTCGTCTGGTGCTGTTCTCAGAACGGGTCTGTGGTAGACGATTTGGTTCGGTTTCGTATCTCGATCCTTACGGAGTATCTGACGGAGTAGCTTAATCGAATTCGTACAATTATTTATGGCTCTCTTCTGATGGAGTCGATAGAATATATCTCCCATCAGTTCGACTGCGGTAGAAAAGAACGGTGAGAAACGGAATCTGAAACACTTCCGTGGGTCGAGTTGTAGCGCTACGTTCGGGAAAACAGCGGACGAATACAGATATCCGAACTGATTCGACATTCATCGAGATATCGGTCTGTATCCGTCTCTGTAACCACCGACACGTCCAAGTAACTCCCCGAAGCGACGGAGTAGACGCGAACTAGCATGGCCGAACGGATAGTCACTGAATCTATCAGATCTGGACGTTCGAATTGATACAAATAATCGGACACGTGGCAGGAATCCATTCGTCTTCTACTCGGAACGCGTACGACGAGAAAAGGCGTCTCTCGATGGACCGGTGTCGTCTCTCGGTCGAGTGCTCGACCGATTATACGCATCTCTAGTCCTCGGCACACCAATTCTTTATGGTAAATGAGGCACATTACCGTGGGGGAGGCAAGCAATGACTGAACGACTTATCGGTATAGACGCGGGTACGTCCATGATCAAGGGGGTCGCATTTTCCACCGATGGCGAGCCGCTGTACCACAGTAGCCGACAGAACAAGATACTTCGACCGAAGAGCGGGTGGCAGGAGCAGGACATGTACGCCACGTGGAGGGCGACGACTGAAGTTCTCGGCGAGATTATGGACAAGTTCGACGAGGACGAAGAGGTAGCGGCTCTCGGAGTCACCGGACAGGGCGACGGGTGTTGGCTGATCGACGAGGACGGGGAACCGGCGTACGACGCGATCCTCTGGTCCGACGGACGCGCGGACGAAATAATCGACGAGTGGCAGAGCGGATTCGTCGGTGGGCGGATCTACGATATCTGCGGCAGCGCCCAGTTCCCAGGGTCCAGTCTCGCCATCCTCATGTGGCTCAGGGAGAACGAATCCAGCGTCGTCGACGACGCCGACACGGTGTTCTTCTGTAAGGACTGGCTCAAGTACAAGCTGACCGGGACGGTCACCTCCGACCCAAGCGACATGTCCCTGCCGTACGTGGACGTCGAGGAGGTCGAGTACTCCTCGGAACTGTTCGAGTTAGTCGACGCACCGGAGCTCGAAGAGTTGCTGCCACCGTTGGCCGAACCGACCGACGTCGTCGGGCAGGTGACGGCTGAGGCCGAACGAGAGACGGGTGTTCCAGAGGGGACGCCGGTCGTCTCCGGCCTGTTCGACGTGCCCTGTTCGATGTACGGGAGCGGTGTGTCCGAGCCCGGACAGGGTTCCTCAGTCGTCGGAACGACGTCCCTGAATCAGCTGTTACTGGACGCACCCGACACGAGCCCCCACGGAGCGGGCATGACGCTCTCGCTCGGTCTCGGGGGTCGGTGGACGCGGGTGATGGCGTCGATGATCGGGACGCCGAACCTCGACTGGGCGCTCGAGGAAATCCGTGGCGAACGGGATTACAGAGCGGCCGCCACCGAGGCCCAGAACGTCCCGCTCGGTGCCGAGGGACTCCTCTATCACCCCTATCTGAGCGCGTCCGGAGAACGAGCGCCGTTCCTGAACACGGACGCTCGGGCGCAGTTCGTCGGACTCGGTCCCGACCACAGACGGGAGCACCTCATACGCGCCGTCTACGAGGGCGTCGCGCTCGCTATGAAGGACTGCTACGAACACATCCCCGACACGCCCGACACGGTGTACGTCGGCGGCGGGGGCGCGAAGTCGGAGTTCTGGTGCGAGATGTTCGCGGACTGTACCGGCGCGGAGTTCGTCGTCCCGAGCGGGGAGGAGTTCGGCGCGAAGGGCGCGGCGCTACTGGCCGGGACCGGCGTGGGACTGTACGACGACATTGAGTCGGCCATCGAAGAGACGCAGTCGACGGAACGGTCGTACAGCCCTGACCCCGAGAACGCGGACCTGTACGACGATATCTACGAGTGGTACAAGATGACCCGCGAGAACATGACCGAGGTGTGGGAGAAGCGCTCGGGCGTCGTCGGATCGCTCGAACGGATAGAGCGGACGGTCAAGTGGTGACGAGGGGGTCGCTCGCCTACTCCTTGCTCACCGTCTCCTCGTTGGCGACGTGCGACGGTTCCCGGCCGTCGAGGTAGGCTTCGATGTCGTCGACGACCATCTCCGAGTGGCGCTCGATGACTTCCTCCGTGGCTCCCCCGAGGTGCGGCGTCGTGATGACGTTGTCGAGTTCGAGGAGCGGGTGGTCCTCCGGGATCGGTTCCATGTCGTACACGTCGAGCGCGGCGCCTCGGAGACCGCCGGACCGCAACTGTTCCACGAGCGCGTCTTGGTCGATGATGGCACCGCGGGCGTTGTTGATGAAGTAGGCGCTCTCCTTCATCGCCTCGAACTCGTCGGGTCCGAGGAGCCCGCGGGTGCTCTCGGTGACCGGTACGTGGACAGTCACGACGTCGCTTCGTTCCAGTAGTACGTCGAGTTCGACTTTCTCGGTGTCGTACTCGCCCATCGTGTCGGCGTCGATGTAGGGGTCGTAGCCCAAGAGGTCGACTTCGAACCCGCTGGCTCGCTTGGCGACCTCTCGTCCGACGGCGCCTAGTCCGACGATGCCGACCGTCTTCCCGGCCAACTCCTGGCCCTTCAGTTGTACGTATGGCGACTCCCGACCCATCCCCCACGTCACGTCTTCGCGTTCGCCGCCAGAGGCGGCGTCCGCCTGCGGCGTTCCGGTGTACGTCCCCGTGCGGAGGAGGTGGTGCGCGTGAGCGATATTTCGCATCGCGCATATGATCTCTCCCCACGTGAAGTCTCCGACGCTGACTGCGTTCCGTCCGGGCGCGTACAACACCGGGATATCCTGTTCCGTCGCGGCTTCGATATCCACGTTGGCGTCCGGGCCCCCGCGGGTGGAGGCGACGAGTCGCAGGTCCGACGCCGCGTCGATGACTCGCTCCGAGACGCCCTCGTACCCGACGATGAGTATCTCGGCGTCTTCGACGAGGGCGCGGAACTCGTCTTCGGGGAGGCGGCCCTCTCGCTCCTCGATAGGTCGGTACTCGACGTCGAGTCCCAAATCGTCTCGAAGTCGGGAGAGCGCGCTCTGACTGAGATTGCCCGTTACGACCGTTTTCATGGTTCGTGTGCGTGTCGATGAGTCGGTTGGGTTCTGTCCGTTACGACGGGATCTACGTCGACGGCCGTCGAGAGTTCAGACCGTCCGCCGGGTTCGTATCTCGTGAGCATTGCTATAGCGTATCATACGCCGACGAATCGAATAAAACCACCGGCGAGCGGAAAACAATCTCCGATTCGGAGGAGGTGACGTCGCGGTTCCGAACCGAAGCCGACTGGTCTAGCTTCACGTACCGAGGACTCGACGACACGTACGCACTCGTCAGGGTTGCGTCCACTATCTCCGAACAACCGACGCTAAACAATCGGTGGCGAAACCTCGAGCGCCGAGAAAAAATCTTGACCGGAAGCGACTCCTCTGCGCGGTATCTTCGACATCTACCGACGAAACCGCCCCAGAACCGCTCTCACGGACCCCGACTTTCCCGAAGATGCGATCTGGCAGCGGAATCAGCTAGCGATAACGCCGGCCCATTACACGTCTATTCTTGTCATGCAGGACGAGACAATCCTCTCGCAGTCGATTGTACTCGTTTCGTAATAGTGGATAGAGCGCGGTAAACGCTATCACGCACCGAGTGCTGACGGCGAGAGGGCGGCGGTACTCTGTGAAGTCAGGGCGTTGCGTTCACCGATAGTGGACTACCTTCGAGTCCGGGTTTTTCCGTCAGCAGGAATAGATGGGCTCGCAGCACCAGGATTGCGGTCCTACTGGCCATAAGATATTTACTGTCAATAATGATAATGTTCTATGATGTCGCAAGTTATTATCGGCGTAGACGCCGGTACGACAGTTATCAAGTCGGTCGCCTTCACGCTCGAAGGCGAAGAGCTCTACAAGAGTAGCGTCGAGAACGCGGTCAAACGCCCCGAATCCGGATGGGCGGAGCAGTCCATGGTGACGACGTGGAAGAAGACGGCTCAGACGCTCAGCGAGGTGGAGGACCGACTGGACGAGGACGACGAAGTCGTGGCGGTCGGCGTCACTGGACAGGGCGACGGCTGCTGGCTGGTGGACGAACGCGGTGACCCGGTCAGACCGGCCATCCTCTGGTCCGACGGCCGCGCGAACTCCTACGTGCAGGAGTGGCAGGAGAACGGCGTCTCCGACGAGGTGTACGACATCTGCGGGGGAACGCAGTTCCCGGGAAGCAGCCTCGTCATCCTCCGGTGGCTTAAGGAGAACGAACCGGAGAGTTACGAGGAGGCCGACACGGTGTTCTTCTGTAAGGACTGGCTGAAGTACAAACTCACCGGCGAGTTGACCACGGACCCGAGCGACGCGTCGCTCCCCTACGTCGACGCCGAAACGGCCGAGTACTCCGACGAGGTGTTGGACGCAGTCGGAATGCCCGAAGTCGCAGAGATGCGACCCGAACTCGTCTCGGGGACGGAAGTCGTCGGCGGACTCACCGAGCACGCGGCGGTCGAAACCGGACTTCCGGAGGGAACGCCGGTCGTCTCCGGATTCATAGACATCGCCGCCTCAGCGTTCGGAAGTGGGGCCGCGCTCCCCGGCGAGGGGTCGTCCATCGTCGGGACGACGTCGGTGAATCAGACTGTCCTCGACGAGGCTCCGTCCGACGACGAACGGGCGGGGATACTGCTGACGCTCGGCGTCGAGGACGGTCTGTGGACCAAATTCATGTCCTCGATGACCGGAACGCCGAATCTCGATTGGGCCATCGAGGAGATAATGGACAAGAGCAGCTTCAACCTCGTCGAGGAGGAAGTCGAGTCGATACCCGTCGGCTCCGACGGACTCCTCTATCACCCGTTCCTCAGTTCGGCCGGCGAGCGCGCTCCGTTCCTCAACCCGAACGCCCGAGCGCAGTTCATGGGACTGACCCAAGAGCACACGCAGGCGCACCTCGTCCGCGCGGTGTACGAGGGCATCTCGCTCGCCATGCGTGACTGTTACAAGCACCTCCCGGAGAACGCCGACGAGATATACCTTAGCGGCGGCGGTGCGAACTCGGACTTCTGGTGTCAGATGTTCGCGGACTGCCTGAACGCGACCATTGTCATCCCGGCGGGCACCGAGTTCGGCGCGAAGGGGGCCGCGCTGCTCGCCGGTATCGGTACGGGGACGTACGATAGCCTCGCAGAGGCGGTCAACGCCACTTCGTCGGTCGCGCAGTCGTTTGAGCCGCGTCCCGAGAAAGTCCGCCAGTACCGACGCTGGTACGACGTGTACACCGACGCCTACGAGGCGACGTTCGAGGCATGGGACGAGCGGGTAAAGGCGCTCGAAGACCTCCGGCAGATGGAGCAGGCCGAAGCCGCCAGCCCGAGCAAGAAGACCGTCGTCGGGAAGGACACCGTTGGGGGGAGCTGAATGGTCGATTTATCCGCACTCACAGCCGGAGGTATGCTCGTCGCAGCGTTCGCCGGCGGTGCGTTCGGCGCGGCCATCGGCGGTCAACCCGCATTCATCTTCACCGGCTTTCTGGTCATCGCCGGCGAAGCCGGGAACGTGGCGGCGGAAGCCGTCGCGTCCGCGGCGAACGTCGACCCGGCGCAGGTCGGTGCACTCGGACTCACGGGGTCGATCGCGTTCGGCCCCGTGTTCGGTCCCCACATCAGTTTCGCCGCCGGCGCCGCCGCCTCGGCGTACGCCGCGAAGCGGGGATACATGGAGACGGACTTCGACTACCACCCGGCCAAGGACATCAACTACGCGTTCGGTACGAAGCCGGACGTCCTCTTGGTCGGCGGGTTGTTCGGTGTGGCCGGGTACCTGATGGCGCAGGCGATGATGGCGTTCGCACTCCCCTGGGACCCCATCGCCATGGCTGTCGTCCTCTCGGCGGTCCTCCACCGGGTGGCGTTTGGCTACGACCTGATCGGCCAGCCCAGCGAGGGCCTGCTGAACATGCGGCCGTTCGCAGAAGAGCGGCTTCGAAACGAGGGGCAGGGCGTGACCGACGGCGGGCAGGCCCACGGCGGCCCGATGAACCGGTTGCTCGTTGAGCCGTGGCTCCCGCAGCAGTACAAGTGGCTGAACGTCGGACTCCTCGGCCTCGTCGTCGGCGTTCTCGGCGCGTACATCGGCTACGCGACGGGGAGTGTCTACCTCGGATTCGGCATCAGCGCCTTCTCGCTCGTCTTCCTGAGCATCGGCATCGAGAACGTCCCGGTCACGCACCACATCACGCTGCCGTCCAGCACGGCGGCGTTCGCGATGGCCCCGGAAGGGACGTCGGTCGGGTCTCTCCCGCTTATCGAGGTAGCGCTCGTCGGCGCGGCGATAGGCGTCGCGTGCGCACTGTTCGGCGAACTGTTCCAGCGCGTCTTCTACGCCCACGGTGACACCCACCTTGACCCGCCCGCGGCGGCCATCGTCTTCGGGACGTTCCTCGTCGCGGTGCTGGCCGCGCTCGGAGTGTTTCCGGGCAGTTCGTGGGTCCCCGCGCTCTGAGGGGAGACACGCGTCCGAGGTAGTGACGACGGTCGCGTCGAAAACAGACGTTCGAGACTCCCGTGATGCGGGCAGCTACTCGGAGGGCCCGACGGCGCGGTTCTCGGTCGCCGTCTCGCCGCGGCCGCCCCGGGCGGCCCACCTGACGGCGTTGTCGATGACGTCCTGTACAACCGACTCCTCGTACACCGGGTACGTCTCGTGACCGGGACGGAAGTAGAATATCCGCCCGTTGCCGCGGTGGTAACAGCACCCCGAGCGGAACACCTCGCCGCCCTCGAACCACGAGACGAACACCAGGCGGTCCGGCTCCGGCACCGCGAACGGTTCGCCGTACATCTCCGCCTCCGGGACGACGAACGACTCGTCGAGGCCGTCGGCGACTGGGTGGCTCGGGTCCACCGTCCACACCCGTTCGCGTTCGCCGGACTCCCGGTACGCGAGCGAACACGGGGTGCCCATGAGTCGCTTGAACACCTTCGAGAAGTGCGACGAGTGGAGCGGAACGAACCCCATCCCGTCGTAGATGCGCTCGCAGACGCGTTCGACGATCTCGTCCTCGACGTCCTCGTGCGCCCGGTGCTCCCACCAGACCAACACGTCCGTGTCGTCGAGGACGTCGGTCGTTAGTCCGTGCTCCGGTTCGTCGAGCGTCGCGACCCGAACGTCGTGTCCCCGTTCCCTGAGGGCCGGCGCGAGGACGGCGTGAATCCCGTCGGGGTACACTTCCGCGACGTCGTCCTCCGTTTGCTCCTGTACGTACTCGTTCCAGACGGTGACGGACACCATACGCGACCCACGCGGGAGAGGGGTCTAAAACTATCGACGCTCGGGGTGCTTCGAGCGGCGACTCCGCATCCGGAGCGCCGAAAGAAGAAGAACGGACACTCGCGGGTCGTTCGCGCCGTACGGACGAGAGAGCGCGACCGTCAGTCGTCAGCCGAGACTGCGTCGGATTCGACGAGTTCGTTCCACTCGTTGACGCCGGCTTCGGCGACGTCGCGGTCCTGCGATACCTCGCCGCCGGAGACGCCGATGGCGCCGACGACTTCTCCGTCCTTCTCAAGCGGATAGCCGCCGCCGAAGACCACCATGCGACCCTCGTCGCGCGTATCGAGTCCGTAGAGGGAGTTCCCCGGTTCGGACGCCTCGGCCAGTTCGTGGGTCGGCATATCGAGCGCGGCGGAGGTGTACGCCTTGTTTCGGGAGATGTTGACCGAGGCCAACCACGCGCCGTCCATTCGGTGCTGCGCGACGAGGTTCCCCTCGCTGTTGGTGACCGCGATGACCATCGGGTTGTCTATCTCGTCGGCTCGCTCCTCGGCCGCTTCGATGAGTTGCGTCGCTGTCTCTAGGGGGATGGATTCAACCATACACGACCATAGACCGCGCGTATCCACATAAATCCCGTGCCTCCCTCGCCGAACGGGCGCGGGTAGGTGCCGTCAGTCGACGAGTGCGTCTTCGAGCAACTCGAGCGGGTGGTAGATGTCGTAGCCGGTGCCGTGTTCCATCTGCATCGCGCACGTCGGGCACTCGGTCATGCCGGCCTCCCCCTCGGCGTGCTTCATGTGTTCGAACATCTCCTCGCCTATCTTCATCGAGGTGTCGTACTTCTCCTCCTTCCAGCCGTAGGTGCCGGAGATGCCGGAACAGGAGTCGCCGACGTCCTCGACGCGGACGCCGTCGACGTCACGGAACAGTTCGACGGCCTGCCGGTGGAGTCCCTGATTACGGGCGTGACACGGACCGTGGTACCCGAACGACTGTCCGTCGAGTTCGGCGTCGGCGAGTTCGCCCTCCAAGTCTTCGTAGATGCGGAGGTACTCGACCGCCTCGAACGTGTTGTCGGAGACGTCTTCGACGCCGTCGATGTCGAATAGTTCCGGGTACTCCTGTCGGAGCGACAGCGAACAGGAGGTACAGGAGGCGATGACGTCCGCGCCGTCGGCGATGGCCGACGCGAGGTTCTCGACGTTCGTCTCCGCGTCCCTCCGAGCGTCGTCGAGCATCCCGTTGGCGAACATCGGCGTTCCGGAGCACTTCTGCGGCGGGACGAGTATCTCGTAGCCGAAGTGCTCGAAGACGCGGACCATCGCCTTCGCGACTTCGGGCGTGTTGTAGTTCGAGTAACAGCCGTGGAAGTAGGCGATTCGCTTCTCCGAGCTCTGAACGTGCGCGCCGCCGCGCTCGCGCCACCACTCGCGGAACGTCTGCTCGGCGAACTCGGGGAACTCCCGCTCTTTCGTGACGCCGAGGACCTTCTCCATCACCCACCGCGCGGGCCCGAAGTTCATCGCGAAGTTGGCGAGTTGCGGTACCTTCGAGGCGAGTTCGGCGGACGTGCGGTAGTTCGAGAGGATGCGGTTACGGACGTACTCCGTCGAGAGCGCGTCCATCTGGTCGTCGACGTACTCGCCGCGCGCCTCGTTGTGCATCTGCGAGAGCGGAACGTCCGACGGGCACGCCGAGTCACAGCGCATGCAGTTTGAGCACGACATGATGGAGCCGTCGATATCGGCGTCCTCTTTCCGCTTGAGTCGCCACTGCTCGGGGCCCTGGAACTTCGGTCCGGGGAACTCTTCATCCACCTCCGCGACCGGACACGACGTGTCGCACGTCGTGCACTTGTAGCAGTTGTCCGCGCCGGCCCGCAGGTCGAGGTTCCCCTCCGGGAACACCTCCGTCACGTTGGTGTCCTCCTCCGGTATCGCGCCCTCGCGGCCGGGGGCGGCGGTGACGCCGCCGTCGGTCACTCGGTGCTGTTCAGGTTGGTCGCCTGGTCGGTGCGTGTCGTCCGTTTCGTCGGTTCGGTCGGTCATCGTCGTATCTCCGTCGTGTTCGAATCTGTGGTCGGTTCTCGGTCCGTTCTCGCGGCTTCACGGCCGGCGATGATTCCGGTCGCCAGCGAGACGCCGCTCGCGGACTTCTCGCGCGCGACGTCCGCGCCGCCGACCACCGCGCCGGCGGCGTACAGGTTGGCGAACTCCGGGTCGCCGCCCGCGTCGAGCGGTCGCATCGCCTTGCTCGGTTCGACTCCCAACCGAGCGTACGCGTGGTCGCCGAACGCGTCGTCTACGAACCAGTCGTAGCGGTCCTCGGGTTGGGGGACGTGACAGCCGAACACCGGCTCCTGCACCGCGTTTCGGTCGGAACCGAGTCCCTTCCCCACGAGGCCGCCCGTGGCGAGGACGAACGTGTCGGCCGCGTACGGCACCTCCCTCCCCTTCCGGTCGACGAGAACCGATCCGAGGCGATCCGGCGCGCCGTCGGCTGTCTCGTAGCCGACGACCGGGTTTCCGGTCTCGTACTGGACACCCTCGTCGTCGAGCGCCGCGTACAGCCGGTCCTCCAACCGGAGTCCGAGGAGGCTCGGCGGTCCCATCGGAATCTCGAACACGTCGCCCCCGAGTCTGTCGCCGAGTTCGGCGCGGACCTCGCGGGTGTTCTCGTCGCCGAGAAGCGCGGGGAAGCCGACCCGCTCCGCGTCTCCGACATGCGGTTCGACCGCTTCGGCGAGGGCCCGACGGGCCGGCGTGCCGTCGATGTGTTCGTCGTGGTCGAGCGCCTTCGCGAAGCGAGTCACCTTCGCGTCCGCCGGAAACGTCTCCGCGTATCTGACTTCGGCCCCGGCGACGTCGAAGGGAACGCCGGCGGCGTCGAGGGTGTCCGCAACCATTCGAGCGTCGAACTCGGTGAACGACCGGAAGCCGACCACGAGCATCGACCGGTTCTCGCTTGCGAGGCCCGCAGCCACCGAACGGGGGTACCGGGCGGTCGGTTTCACCGCTCCGCCGAAGGTGGGGACGAGCGCGTTCTGGTCGGTGTGTCCGCCCGCGTACGCGTCGCCGAGCAACTCGTCGAACAGCGAGAGGCCCTCACGGAGCGCTTCCTCGCCGACGAGCGAGTAGGGGTGGTCGTCGGGTAGCTCGCCGAACTCGTCGTAGGGGCTGACCAGCGGCCCCTTGTACTCGCCTCGGTTCGAGCGCACCTCGCGGAAGTCCTTCCGCTCTTGGGAGATGTACTCGGACTGCCCGGCGGGAGACGACCGCTCGGGGACGTAGCCGAGGGCGTCGATCAGTCCCGACGCCTGTCTGAGCGAGGTTTTCTTGTGAGAGACGAGGCGGACGTCCGCGCCCGCTCGGGCGGCCGCGACGGCACTGGTCATCCCGGCGAGTCCCCCGCCGACGACGAGGACGTCGCTCTCAATCGCCACGGGTACCCTCCGTCGTACGAGCGGTCGGCCCCGAATCGAAGGCCCCGTAGTCCACGTCGTCGTCGCTGACGGCGGGGTTCGCGTCCCGACTCATCGTCGTCGCGTGGAGCATGTGGTTCAGCATCGCCTGCGAGAGCTGTTCCCCCCAGAGCGTGTGTCGCTGTCCCTTCCACCGCTCTTGGTACAGTTCATCGACGGCGTCCCGGGCCGTCTCCCCGTCGTATTCCCCGTACAGTTCGGCCCCGATGCGGTGCGTGCAGAACCCGCCTTGACAGTTCCCCATCGAGGCCCGCGTCCGGAGTCGCACGCCGTTGAGGTCCGCGCCGACCTGGTCGATGGCGTCGCATATCTCCGCGCGCGTGACCGCCTCACACTCGCAGACCGTCGGGTTCGGCCCGTCGACGTCCAGCACCTCCGGCGCTCGGTCGCCGAGTCGCTGGGAACTCCGACGGGCGATGGGCGACCGGAGGTCGAACTTGTCCATGCGTTCGTCGAGGGCGGACGGGTCGCTACTTCCCGGAAGCGGTACCTCGTGCGTCCGGCAGTCGGCGTCGACGCCGAGGACGTCGCAGACGTGGTCGGTGACCGACTCGGCCATCTCCCTGTACGTGGTCAGCTTTCCGCCGACCACGGAGGCGAATCCCTCGACGCCGTCGCGTTCGGCGTGGTCGAGGACGAAGTAGTTCCGGGTGACGTCGCCGGGGTCCGTCGTCGATGCAGGGTCGGGGTCGTACAGGGGTCGCACGCCCCAGTAGGCGCGGATCATGCGGGCGTCCTCGACGACCGGGACCATCTCGGAGGCAATGTCTATCATCATGTCGACCTCCCACTGCTCTTCGGGGTAGTCGTCTGGGTCGTCCACGGGGTCGTCGTTCGCACCGAGCAAAACCGTCGTCTCGTGCGGGATGATGGTGTCGCCCTCCCCCTTCGGGAGACAGCGGTTGATGACCGTATCGAGTTGACGGACGTTCGTGACGACCATCGCTCCCTTCGAGATGGCCATCTCCAGTTCGATGTCGGCCATCTCGGCCAGTTGCCCCGCCCACGCGCCGGTCGCGCTGACGACGTAGTCGGCGTCGATGGTCTCGACGTCGCCCTCGTTCCCCTCGCCGAGGTAGTTCGGTCCCTGCCGCTCGATTTTCACGCCGGTGACGGTTCCGTCGTCGACTACGATATCCACCACCTCCGCGTGCGTCTCGACGGTCGCGCCCTCGTCAACGGCGGCGGCGGCGTTGGCGACGCAGAGCCGAAACGGGTCTACCGCGCCGTCGGGGACCCAAATCGCGCGCGTCACCTCCTCGGTGAGGTAGGGTTCGCGGCGACGGGCCTCCTCGCCGGAGATGACCTCCGTCGGGATGTCGCACTCGGCGCACCCCTTTAACTTCTCCTCGAAGTACTCGTCGGAGTCGCCCTCGAGTTGGACGAACAACCCGCCCGTGTCCTCGATACAGTGACCGGCGATCCGGTGGAGAATCCGGTTCTCTCGCATGCAGTCGATCGCGCTCTCTTGGTCGCTGACGGCGTAGCGAGCGCCACTGTGGAGGTGTCCGTGAGTCCGGCCCGTGGTCCCCTCGGTGAGGTTACCCCGCTCGACGAGCGTCACGTCGAACCCCCGCATCGCGAGGTCGCGGGCCGTTCCCGTGCCGGTCGCTCCCCCGCCGATGACGACTACTGAGTGACTCATTTGATTATGAGGTCTCACGGCTACCGCCACCATAATTGTTGCGCCGACGGAATACGGCCTCTCACGCCGGGCACGGTCGCTTCGGCGGTTCCGCTGCGGTCTACCGACCTATGTCACGAGCGAGAGTTGGATCGAGGCGGCCGGCGGACACGCGCCGACCGCGTTCGAGACCCCACCTTAGTGGTCCTGCCCGTAGTCGGCGAATCGGTCCAGCAGGGTGTCGATCTCCTCGTCGGGGAGCAGCGACGGCTCGCCGACGTTGAGCGCTTGATACTGGATGCGCGCACAGTACTCGACCATCAGCGCCACTTCGAAGGCCTCCGCGACGGTGTCGCCGACGGCGACGACGCCGTGGTTCTCGAGCAAACAGGCGTTGTACTCGTCGCCCAGCGCGTCCAGCGCGGAGTCCGCGAGCGCCTGCGTGGCGTGCGTCTCGTAGGATGCGACGGGGATCTGGTCGCCGACGAACGCAACGAGGTAGTGCGAGGCGGGGACGGGTTCGCCGAGGCTTGCGAAGGTGCTGGCGTACGGGGAGTGGTTGTGGACGACTGCGCCCACGTCGTCGCGTTCACGGAGGATGCCCGTGTGCATATGAATCTCGCTGGACGGCTCCCGCTTCCCCGCCACCCGCTCGCCGTCCAGCGTGACGACCGGGACGTCTTCGGGCTCTATCTCGTCGTAGGGTATCCCCGACGGGCTGATAGCCACGAGGTCGCCGTTCTGTGCGCTGATGTTTCCGCCGGTCCCCTCGGTCAGTTCCTGACGGAGCATCTCTCGGCCGTGCCGACTCACTGCCGCGCGCTGCGATTCGAGTTCCGCGATTCTGTCGTCGGGGACGTCAGCGCCGGCGGACGGTTCGCTTCCGCCATCGTCGGAGTTCGCCTGCCCGTAGTCGGCGAACTTCTCCACCAAGGTGCCGATCTCCTCGTCGGGGAGCAGCGACGGTTCGCCGACGCTGAGCGCTTGGTAGTGGATGCGCGCGCAGTACTCGACCATCAGCGCCACTTCGTACGCATCCTCCGCCGTCGCGCCGGTCGCCAGCACGCCGTGGTTCTTGAGCAAACACGCGTTGTACTCGTCACCCAACGTCTCGAGCGCCACCTCCGCGAGTTCGGCCGTTCCGTACGTCTCGTAGGATGCGACGGGGATCTGGTCGCCGACGAACGCGATGAGGTAGTGCGAGGGGCCGACCGGTTCGTCGATGCTCGCGAAGGTGCTGGCGTACGGGGAGTGGTTGTGGACGACTGCGCCCACGTCGTCACGTTCACGGAGGACGTCCGTGTGCATTCGGTACTCGCTCGACGGTTTCCGGTCGCCTTCGACTTGTTCGCCGTGGATGTCGAGGACGGGGACGTCTTCAGGCTCTATCTCATCGTAGGGCATCCCTGACGGGCTGATGGCGACGTTCCCGTCGTCCGTCCTGACGCTGATGTTACCCCCGGTCCCCTTGGTGAGACCGTCGGACAACATCCGTTTGCCGAGTTCGCTGACTACTCGTCTGGGTTCGTTCACCGTCATGGTCGTGTTATTTCGACAGGAGGTGTTAACTCTATGGGTGGTGCGACTCGCGCGCCGCGGTGCGTCGTTTCGGTGGCGGGTCGGGCGACGCGCCTATCGCATTCGAGGGTCGCACAAGCTACTTTATGGTCCCCTGCGTCGTCCCGGACATGGAAATCACGGGTTATGAACTGTTCGAGGTTCCGCCCCGATGGGTCTTTCTGAAGCTCGAGACGGACGCGGGCGTCTGCGGTTGGGGGGAGCCGATCGTCGAGGGGCACGCGAAGACGACGAAGGCGGCGGTCGAAGAGATGATCGACAACTATCTCCTCGGGAAGGACCCACTCGAAATTGAGCGTCACTGGCAGGCGCTGTACCGCGGGCGGCACTTCCGCGGTGGACCGATCCTCATGAGTGCTCTCGGCGGAATCGACCAAGCGCTCTGGGACATCAAGGGCAAGCACTACGGCGCACCGGTGTACGACTTACTGGGCGGGCGGGCGCGAGACAGAATCCGCGTCTATCAGTGGGTAGGCGGCGACACGCCGGACGCGGTCGCTCGGGCCGCGGTGGAGGAGGTGGAGAACGGCTATCGGGCGCTGAAGATCTCGGTCGTCTCGCAGCTCAAGCGAATCGACACGCCGGCGGCGGTGGAACACGTCCGCGACCGGCTCGAAGCCGTCCGAGACGAAGTGGGCGACGACGTGGACGTCGCGGTGGACCTCCGCGGACGAGTCACCAGTGGGATGGCGAAGTGGATCGCCGCGGAACTCGACCAGTATGACCCGATGTTCTACGAGGAGCCCGTGCTTCCCGAACACGCGGGCACGCTTCCGCGCATCGAGTCGCACACCAAGGTGCCGCTCGCGACCGGGGAACGGCTTTACTCGCGATGGGATTTCAAGCAGACGCTCGGTTCGGGTGCTGTCGACGTCCTTCAACCGTCGCCCTCCCACGCGGGCGGCATCTCCGAAGTCAGGAAGATAGCGACGGCCGCGGAGTCGGAGGACGTCCTCGTCTCGCTTCACTGTCCCCTCGGACCGATATCGTTCGCGTCGTGCGTCCAGTTGGACACGACGCTGCCGAATGCAATCGTCCAAGCGCAGAATCTGGAGATTCACCAGACGGCTGAGAACGACCTGTTGAACTACCTCGAGGACCCGAGCGTGTTCGGATTCGAGGAGGGGTACGTCTCCGCGCCCGACGCCCCGGGCCTCGGCGTCGAAATCGACGAGAAACTCGTCCGCGAACAATCGAAGTCGCGAGTTGATTGGCAGAGCCCGGTGTGGTATCACGACGACGGGAGCATCGCCGAGTGGTAGCGCTCCCCCGCCGGACTATCCGGAAATAGTGAATCGAAATTCGGGCGCGCTGTTCGGAAATAGTGAACAATTATATGTGCCGTTGCTGTATCCGTTGACACATGAGAGAGAACGGCGACCCGCCCGTCAAGGCGACGACGACGAGCGCGCAAGTGTTAGATGCGCTCGTGGAACTGGGCGAAGCGAACCTCACCACCGTCGAGAACGAAGTCGAACTCTCGAAGAGTTCGGTCCACAACCATCTGGAGACGCTCAGACATCTTGGCTTCGTAGTCAAAGAGCACCGCAAGTACCGACCCAGTCTCCGCTTCTTCGAGATCGGCTCGTCCGTTCGCTCCGGGTTTCCCCTCTACCGAGTCGGCCGACGGGAGGTAGACCGGTTAGCGCAGACGTCCGGTCTCGCGGCCGGTCTGACGGTGATCGAACGCGACGCGGGAATCTGTCTCTACGAGTCAACCGGTCAGAAGGTGGAGACGCCGCCGGTCGCGGAGGGAGAGACCGTTCCTCTCCACTGTACTGCGCCCGGGAAAGCTATGCTGGCGAACCTCCCGGACGACGAACTGGAGTCGGTACTTGACGCGCAGGATGTCGAACCGTTCACCGAACATACGATTACTGATCTGCCGCACCTCCGAAAAGAACTTGAGACGGCACAGACACGCAGACTAACGTCCGACCGCGAAGAGTGGCGGACTGACCTGCGCGGTCTCGCCGCCGGAATCACCGACCCCGAGGGGCTGACGTTCGGAGCAATATACGTGCTCAGTCCGCCCGAGAGTATGTCCGGAAAACGCTTTCAGCAGGACATTCCCGGCCTCATCATCAGCTCGGCGAACAAGATTCGGAAGGCTCTCCGAAACACCTCATAGCGTTCCTGTAGACCGTTTTCTTGGTAGAAGAGATGCTAAACCCGGCGGGCCAGACCTGAGCCGAACTCAAGTTCGACTAAGAGGGCAGACTACCTGGGAAGAGGAGTGTCCATCCGAGCATTCCTCGAACGGAACCATCGAACGTGTTCCTGCCCCCAATTCGGTGTCCACTATATCTGAACGCTAGACGAAATGGTTAGTATACATGGGATAAGCATTGAGTTACAGTACTAGATCTGTAATGGGCGGTGAGAGATTACGGAGTTTTCATACAATCTATTATATTTGAGTACTGGAAAATAACCTCACGGTATATCGTAGTTTGTGTGAGTAAATTCAACCTTATTTTTGGCGAAGCTGCCGAGACGAGGCCGAGAGAACTCGGATTCCCGGTATCGAATCGAGTATAGATGGACGTCGGGGAGTCACAGCGAGAACTGCTACACCGACGTGACCACGCGGACAGACGTACCAATCACAGAACGTCGCCCCGAGGAAGGGGAGAATCGGTAAGAGAGATAAATAATACGTATTTAAATGGTAGGACGGACAAATGGATCCAAGAGCGCATTCGGCTTCGAACTGTCCGTGGCCTCGTAGGACGGATACAGAGATAGTGAATTGGATATTTTTGCGCAAACAGTTCGTTCGCGTCCGTCGACCGAGGGCATCGACGCAACGTGGGAAGAACAAGGGTTCAATTCCCGAAGCGAATTCCTTCGCTACGCAGCTCGTAACGCCATCAAGCACCTCGAGTTCTCACGAGAAGGGTGGAAGCAGACCACAGCGAACGAACACGTGGTCAAGAAATTCTTATGAGCTGCCCGCTGTCGGAAGACAGTCTCTAGTCGAGTCGATTAGTGTGGTCTGGTTATCTGGAGGAGTTCTTGAGTACGACCGAGACGAGAACGTGGTCGCGCTCACTGATCAGGTACGCTATCTGACTCCGTGGATAGAGGCCGTCCCCGACGGATAAAGCCGCGCAGAGAGCTGGTAAACCGTTCATGATCAGAATGGCTATGGGGCTGTTTGGATTCTGGGGTTGGCTAGTGAATAGAGCTTGTTTAGTTCACATGCTTCACTTGATATATTAATCTATTTGGGGTTCTGTTTAACCTCGGATAAAGAAGCCGGGTTCCCCAACTACTGTTTCCCCGAAACGGCGGCGTACATGTCTCTAGGTCCGAGAAAAGGCTCTTTGAACAGCGGTATGTATGAGTAGTATGTCGGTCGCTTCGACGTATCAAAATTTTCTCGCTGACGACGGCGTCCCCGTTCAGGACGTCACGCTCACCGACGACGGTGAATTGGTTGTAACCTCCCACACGCATACCGACGGCAGAGACCGCGACGACCAAATTCGCCGCGCGGTCATTTACTACTGGCTGATTTACGACGAGACGGACGTCAGGCCGCTTACCTACCGCCTCGTCGACGCCGAGAGTGGCATTGGACTCGTCTGTACGTGCCAGCCCAATTGGACCGCCGCGGCGGTGGCGTCGGCCGATGAGTTAGATGAAATGAGCCGCGTGAAACACGATGTCCTCGCCTACGTCCGCGAGACGGTCGAAGAGGTCACCGTCGAGAATCTCGACGACTACGCCGGCTGACGCTTGTTCCACCCCACGGACTGTCGAGTAGAATCAGTTCATCGGTGAGGTGCGGCGGCGACTCTGCCGGCGCTCCTCTTCGAGTGCGCGCTTGACGGCGTCGCGGATGCACTGTTCGTCGCCGTTGCCTTCAACCGTCACCTCTACCGACCGGTTGTCCTCGTACTTCTGAATCGTCTGCCCGCCGCTCGACGACGCCGGCGAACTCCCCGTACTCGACGAGGACGCGCCAGGGAGGTTGCCCGTCGTCGCGGGGATATTACCTGCACCGAGGGTGCCGCCTCCGGGTGCTCAGACGTCCGACGGTGAACGCGCCCTTCGACACGCCGCGCGGCAGGCACTCGGGCCAATGCACTACGGCCAGCGAGAAGAATAGGAATGACGAAACTAATTCTTCAGTTGAGAAGGAATCCTCTGCGTGACCATTACCTCCCCATCCCCTCGGACAGTTACTTTGTGCCCGCAGTAGCAAAACATGATAGTAGTGGTTTCATCCTCCACCGAGTTAACGAACTCCGCGAGTATTTCAGGGTCAATTGTTTCGTAGAGAGGCGGAAGATCACGTGATGGTGTATTTATTTCAGAGATTATATTCTCGATAATTTGCGTAGATGAGGCCATATAAGGGTTAAGACGGGTTAATTGGAAAGGTTAGTGGCTGATTATGTAAGGAAGAGGGTGACACCTCAACAGAGGGGGCTCTACTGCCGCGAACCCCCGGGGTCGGTCAGTCGTCGGTGGTGCAGCGGCGGACGGCGACGAGGGCGTCCTCCCATCTTCGGGGTGTTCGCCATCTTTGTGGCAGTAGTAGTCGGAATCAGTGTGTCCGTGACGTCGTCTTCTAAGTTTGTCACCTACGCGACCATAGGCGACTATGGCACCACTGGCATAACAGGGAGAACAGGCCCGTTGGCTCACCGTCGGAAATACGAAAGGCGGCGTCGGGAAGGCTCTTATCGCCATTAACGTCACCGGTGCGCTCAACGCCTGTGCCATGACACCTTGCCTGTCGACGCTGACCCTCAAGGGAACGCCGCTGAGGGCCTCAGTCTCCTCTTCGGTTTTCTGATATACCGAATCGGGAACGGGACGTGGTCTACTTCCTCGAAAGAACGTATACCTCTCACCTTGATACTTAGCAAAAATGCCTATCCAAGTGGAATCAGTGTCTGGCGTGTGACAACCCACGTCCGATGTGAGTCATGCGGTTGCACGCTTCTAGCGTTCTGTTCGTTAGGTCCGAAACCAATAGGGGGAGATGCGTGCCCGAAATGCGGGGGGACGGAGTTTTCCTTTCTCGAAGACTAACCCTCTATCAATCGATTTCGTATTTCTTCTTCGTCCCCGGTCCTCCGATTTATGCAGGAGAGGACGGTCTCGACGGCGTTTTGCTGTCGATGAGTGTCAGAAACTCCTGGAGAAGCCTTTTGTCTGCTGTGATGATATGGGTGGCATAGATTGAAGAGTTCCCAGACTTAGCCATTATGACAAAGAAACATCCAGAAACAGGGGGTGAGCCAGAGGTATTTGCAAAATGCACCGACTGTAAGAGCATCTATCCAGCCCAAGAACAGAAGAACGGGGAGTACCGTCCGATCGGGACTAAGGGGATGTGTTCTTGTGGTAATGACGAATTTAAACTTGCAGTCTGAAGAGACGGCGAGTGGATCCCAATCAAGAAATGTGGTGTAGCACTACGCTGAGGATATACGTCACAAGGTATCGCACCATTCTGATATTCTAAGGGCAAACGGCGGATAAAGTTGTGTGACCAGTTGGGTGACACTCGTCCAGATTTTGATAAGACCATACATTCTACTTTGCAACCGTTCGTCAGTAACCGACGTCGGTGGCGAGGTCGGCGTCGTGCCGCTTCGTGAGGACGGCCGCGAGGGCGTCAAAGCATTCGTGCAGTTGTTTCTTGGTTCGGGACTCCCCGGCCGGGACGCCGTCACTCGGGAGGATACCACACTCCGGGCAGTGGAGTTGTTCGCCCCCGGGCTTCCGGCGGCCGTCGACCGTCGTCTCCGGGGCATAGTCGCGGGCCGCGCCAGGGGCGTCGGCGTACCCGTCGGGAAACTCCCGTCGGAGTTCGTGAAAACACCACGGGCAGAGTTGGGTTGCCGCGAGGTCGGTGACTAACTCATAGGCGTCGTCAGGGTCAAAGTCGAGATACGTGCGGTTCTGAGAGTCGGGGGCTTCTGCGATAGGAGAGGAATCGGCCATGTGTCTGAGAGTAGAGTCGGCAAATCGGGCGGTCGGAAGGCTGTTCATCGGCCATCGGGTGTCGGAGAGAGGCAGAAACTAAGGCCTCGCCAGTGGGGTCATCGGCCCGGGGTACCCCGACGTTCATGGAATTGATTGTTTGTGTGAACGGGGTAGCCACCGGGCGGGCGCGCCGCTCCCATGGGGTTTGGTTTCGTAATGGGGCGTCCGTCGGAATACCCCCTCCCATGAGGTTGTTTTCGAGGAGGGCATCGGCCGGGCTACAACCAGCGCCATGGGGTTGATTGTTTATCAGATGGAGAATTTCCTCCATGGGGTGTCTCGTAATGGGAGGGAGAGGGGCAGACACGGCTATTCTCCGTTAAGTTCCTGCATAGCAAGGAACTTGCGCGCCGCCTCTTCCGCGGTCTGTGGTTCCCCACCAAATCCGGCCTCTTCAAGCGTCGGTTTTCCCTTCCGCTCTAGAAGCGGCACGTCGAACCCGGCCGACGGAAGGGCGGCCACGGCCCGGCGAAAGTCCTCGCCGGTCACGGATTGACTACAGTGTGAGATTATCCCCGTCGCCCGCGCGGCCAGTTTCACCGCCCCACCCCCGGAATCGCCCTCCTTGAGGTCCACGAACTTCTCAGAGTCCGCGAAACAGGACGTTCCCGTGTTATGACTCTTGTGCCAACTCGCGGCGAAGCGCGGCGGGTCGCGCCCAGGGTCCGTATCCCATTCGGCGGCATAGTGCGCCGCCACGTCGCGGACGTCGAGGGCTTCAACGGCCGCCGTCACTGTGTCGTAATCGGCATACTCCGCGTCGGAGTCCTCGTATTCGGCCAGTTTCGCGCGGGCCGTCTCTTGGCGCTTCTCGGCCGCTTGCTTTCGCGCCCTTTGTTCGGCGCGCTCCGACCGAACCCACTTCCGAAGCGTCTCCCGCCAATCATCGGCGTCACTGTCGGGCCAGAGCGTCCCCACAATGGCCGAGACGCACCTGGTGTAGTCTCCAGTCGGAAAAAGAACGCGCCGGCTGTCGCTGGTCTCGCGTACGGAGATGTTCACGAGGTGGCTGACGCGAACCACATCGACATTTCACGGGAGTACGGCTACACCATCGCTCGAGAACTCGTCGAGGAGAAGGACTTCGTCCGCATGAAGAGTGGCGGTGAGCGGAACACGGGAAAGGCGAAGAAACTCAAGCTTCGGTACGACGACCTTCCGACGGCACTCCAGGACCGTGCCCATGACCTCTACCGTGAGAACAACTCGGGAGGTGCCTAACACGACCAGGCTGTAACAGGATTACAACAGCACGCGGACGTACTGGGGGCGAAAACGCCCTCGGCGTGGTGTAACACTCCACGTCGCCTACACGTTCACCCCCTCCTCAGGGTGAGTGTAGGTAGTTAGTGTCGGTCGACTACCGTAAGGTCCGCTTCGTTTTCCGCTTCTTTTCCGCGGGACCGCTAATATTCGAACGTCTAAGGCGCCTCTGCCGTTGTTGTAAGTCTGTTACAGCATCCAAGAGCGTAGGTCAAAAGCGAGAAGCTGTCCTCTCGTGGAAATGCAGGCGTTTCACCCGGCTCACTGGGTTGTAACAGCGTGTTACAATTCACTTCACCCGAGGATTCTTACCGAGAACACGACGCCTCTGTCCCACGGTTCTGTGTTTGCACGCGCTCAAATTACGCTTAGTCCGCCTCCAGAACCTGAGTTCTGAGGCGCATATGCGAGTGAATGACAGCGTTTATTGGGTGTACTGAAGACACTCAGACGAATCCGTGTTGGACCTTCAGTCCCTTCTTCCGTCGGTTTCTGAATCCACGCTCATCGTCAGCGTAGTTGGCGTCTTAATCACAACCGCTGTTCTCGTGTCGAGCTTGTGGAATCTCTATTTGAGCCACTATAAGCCGACTCGGTCCGATGTAACACTCTCACTTGAGAAGGACTCGGAAGTCAGTTTCAAAGCAGGGAGTGGGTCTATCGATGAAAATGCACGATGGACCGGGAACATGGCTCTTAGACTGGTCAACTCAGGAGAAAAGGGGGCGTACGTCAGTTCTGAGGACTACCGCCTTACAGGACTCAAGAAGAATGGGGAGGTAGGCGACTCCGGCCCCATCTATCTCAACACTCCCCGTTCCCACGAGTCCCTTGTAGGAAAGGAGATTGAACCTGCACGTACGAAGCGGTCCAGGAGGCGTTTGGACCTGGAAACAGAGACTGATATTGAACCGCTGATTGAACACGACTTAGCAGTCATCGAATGCAGCCTCACTGTACAGGACGAGAAAGGATCGTATGATGTCAGTGGTACATTCGAAGCCGAGATCCCGGGCCCGGAACCTGCGTTGAAGAACTGGGAAAAACATCTCCAAGAAACGGCAGAGGAGTAGTCTCCCGGCGAGATGGATGTTTGAAGTTCGAATACGTCGAAATTCGTGCGAATGAAGTAGCTCTGTCGTTATTGTGAGTCTGTTACAGCATTCGAGGACGAGGAAGAGGAAGGAGAAATATCAACTTCTCGTTTCAGTCCCCCGCCCTCCGAGGATGGATGTGTTTCTGGCGCATCTGCATAGTCACTTTTCGGGGTCACTGCGGCGGCACGCGGTCGGGAATCTACTCTCGAAGTAGCCGCACGAACTCATCACCGTCGCTGTTTTCCGATCCACTCTTTTCTGGCGATGCCCGGGCCGGTGAGGATGAGTCGACCGCGGTCGAAGAAGTCAATCTGATATTCGACTGTAGTCACGCTACCAAGGCGGATTTCTGATGTTCGTTCCATTCCCAGGAAGCGGTTATACCAGAGGAGACGGATCTCGGTCAGTATCATCCATGGTTCAGTCTGTTGGAAAAGCGGCGTTTCGTTCCGCTTCATGACCGCGATGGTTGTCTCGCTGTCGGTGAGGGGGCCCCAATCTTCGAACGGGCACTTGACGGAAGATCGGCAAGCGGCGTATGAAGTGTCATATGGTTAATCACACCTGCCGAGGGTATAGGTGACTCTGTTGAAACCCTCACTCATTGATAGGTCTCAGGAGCCGTGCTGAATACAAGGCGTAGGTGGGTCATGTGACTCGCTCAACCACGGTGTTATGTACAGAGAAAGCATAAAGCGGCAAATCGTCAATTAGCTGCAGTCTTAACCAACAGACGGTGGTCAGTGGACTCGGCTGTTGGTTAAGTACGAGGGTGGGCCGCTTCCTCTTCCGAGACCCTTACACAACTGCCAGGGGTTTTGCTGCTATTCCTCTCGTTCTTTGCGTTCTAACTCTTCTAGGAACTCCATGAGTTCCTCCGGTTCCATCTCCTCCATACGTTGCATCCCGAGCGCGACGAGCAGCGGATAGAAGTGTCGTGTCTTCCGAAACTCCCGGTCGATACCGGCCATGTCAAGATCGAGATCGAGGCGCTTGAACGTCCGGCCGAGATCCTCCTCGATAGTGTCCGGGAGGTAGATACTCCGGGGTGTCCACTCCTTCTTAACGTTCGTCACGTTCCACCCGTTCTTTGAACGAGTGCCGTTCTTGTCGTTCGTGTCCCCCTGTGTACTCTCTTCACTCGCCGTTGTGGGGTCTGCCTTCATCTCGTTCTCTTCGCTACTATCGTTCCAGTCGTTCTTCTCGTTCTTTGCTCGAGTGTCATTCTTATCCTTCTTCTCGCCGCCGAAGCGCCGGGAGAGACGTTCGTCGATATCGTCAGGCATCGGCGACCTCCGCAGCGATAGTGGCGTAGACGTCGCGCATGTCGCACTCGTCAACGCCCTCGCCGAACAATGACTGACCAGCGTCGACGGCGCGCTTGATGGCAACACGCCGGCGGACAACGTGGACGGGGATGTGCTCACCGAAGCGACTCTCGAACCACTCGATAGCGTCGCGTTGCTCATTATCGAGCGGGTAGTCGACGTTCGAGACGATGAGTCCGAGGATGTCGATACGAGTTCCGTAGTTGTCCTCGAGCGTGTCCAACTGACGGAGCAGGTGGTTCACGGCGAGTTGCGACGATGCGTCCGCCTCAACAGGGACGAGGAGCTGCCCGGTCGCGAGGACGACGTTATCGTTGATCGGCCCGAGTGACGGCGGGGCGTCGATGATGATGGCGTCCCACTCGTCGACGTCTTCGAAAAGCATCTGTAAGCGGAGACGGGGCTTCATCCCCGCGGCGATGAGGTCCTGCTCGAGGTGGAACATATCGATGTTGCTCGGAAGTAGGTCGAACTCGGCGTGTTGGACGACGAGGTCGTGGACATCGTAGCTCGATGGGTCCTTGAACGCCTCGTAGAACGAGTCCTCTTCAGCGAGGTAGGCATCCTCGAAGCCGAGTCGGTGAGTGAGGTAGCCTTGTGGGTCAGCGTCGACGGCGAGGACGTTGAGACCGCGGTCGGCGAGCGCCCCGGCGATATTGATGGTGTTGGTCGTCTTGGCGACGCCGCCCTTCTGATTCGTGATTCCTATCTTTACGGTCATGCCGTTCTATCCGTTCTTTGCGTTCCACCCGTTCATATAGATACGTCAGACATCTACTTTGTTCACGCGGAATAGAGGATAGAAAACCTACAGGAAGATCAACAAGCCGAAACTAAATGTGTTATCATTTCATCCGGTATGCTATGGCAAGACAACCGGGGGTAGAGGTTGATATAGCGACTGACGGACTCAGCGTGAGAATTCGGCCTGACGAACACAGCGTTCACGTCCTCGTCGCGGGAATTATAAGGTGTGTAGAGGTAAAACAGCCACCTAAGGTAATAATTGACGGATCGTATATAAATGAGGACTCGGTGGAGATATCTCCCGGAGAAGATGTAGAGGTAGAATTAGTAGACCAGCAAAAGAGCGTGAGATTCCCAGCTAGAGCTAAGAGGGGTACTGGAACATATTCGGGGGCGTTTAAATCAGCGGAGAAAGAGCATCCTACACAAAACTTCCAAAATTACAGGGAAGTGAAACAAATCCTCAAACGAGCAGAAGCTAAGAGTAGGTGAGATTACTGCCATGTATCAATTCCACTTGTTCTTAGTGTTAAAAGCCCAAGTGGGGGAGAAAGATGACAGAGAACCTCGCCTACTTCGAGGTGTATGTCGGAGACGAGTGCGTCGACCGCGTCGTTCTCTGCGAAGGAGGTTCGTTCGAGGCAGACATCCACGTCGACGACTTCCGTCTCGAATTGGTAGGGATCGAACCGAGGCGCGACGGCGAGCAGACGACGCCAGAGGTGCTGGCTGCGTTGACCGGCAGAGACGTTGAAGAGTTCACACTCGACGACGAAACCTCACTTCCAGACTTCGACGAACAGATGGCGGAGTTGGAAGGCGATGGGTGAGATAGAAGCCGAAGCTGGGCGTTAGCGAGCAGTCTTAGTCCGTGTCTCCCGGGAACCACTCATTGACCGTTGACACGGCGTTCTTAGCCCTGACCGGCGCGAGGGGGATCTGCGATAGCCGAGGAAATGCGATGATGAGGACAGCCACTATTCCAATAGCTGCTTTCGTAGCCAATTCTCGCTGTCTCTTGGTTGTGATTGTGTTGATGACCGATCGGATCAGTGATCCAAACAGCCGCAGGTACTCTCGCAGGCCAAACACTGGAGTCGCCTCCGATGCTGCTGTCGTCGTCCGTCGCCGCCTCCTCGACACACCGCGAGTCGGCGTCTCGGCCTGCCCGATCGTGTTGGCGAGGCCGTCGACCTGCGCCGCTGTCACTGAGTCGAGCTTCTGCGCAGACGCGAACAGCGATTCGAGGTCGGGCATCGCATTGGGGGCTGAGGCAGTCGCGTTGATGACCGTTTCGTTGGCAGCAGCGACATTTTCGAGTGACCCCTCCGCGGCTCTGAACGTCTCCCACTGGTTGTTCGCCTGTTCTCGAACCGGACGGGACGTCTCCCTAGCGTCAGCCGCGACTCTCCTGACGGGTTCGAACGTCTTCTGGATGTGTTTGAACGTGTCAGAAAGGCCGAAGAGTCCGAAGGGACTCTCGTCGTCATCGCCATCGTCGTCGTGAGCGTCCGACATCTATGAACCACCTCCGATGAGGACGTAGACCGACTCAGTCGTCCAATATTCGTTTCGTTCGTCCATGACAATTGCACTGGAGGGGTGGGCTAAAGCCGTTGCGTCTCCACACACCGCAATTTGACACTTTCTCCCGCACAGACCACCGTTTCCAGTGAACCCGCCCCTGCCGAAACCCCCCTCCCGAGTAGATATCTCTCACGGCAGGCTGACAAACCGTGAAAAATAGCGGATGCGTCGGACTACAGTTCGTACGGCTCGCCGTCCAACAGCACCTCGGTATCGTCGGAGACATGGAGCCGCCGCAGTTCGCCCACGAACATGTAGGTCGCGGACCAGCCCCGCTGAGCCCGGCCGTAGGCGAACCACGTGCCGTCGTCCTCCTCGACGGTCGAACTCGCCGGCGAAACACTCACCTCGCCCTCGGCGACCTCCTCGCAGTCGTGCGGTTTTGTGTCGAAAACCACTTGGCTTTCCTCGAATAGGGACAAGTGAGGTAAACAGATGACGGTCCCTTCTGGGTTCTATGCCCCGGAATAAGGGGTGCAGGGAACCCACTTAGCGTACGAAATCCACGGGTACGTTAGTACCAGTGAGGTGCGCTAATGAGCTACTCCAAAAAATAGCGTTAAGTCCCAGGGGCGTGATGTGGTAACATGCCATCAGCAGAGGACTGGGACGCGCTCAACGAGGACGTGCAGGACAACATACGGTCGGTATGGTTCGCCCACTTCATGCTCGAGAGGCAGAAGGAACTCCTTGAATTGAAGGTGGATGAGTGGTCGCGAAAAATAGACGAGATCGAAGACCCCCTGGACAAATTCAGCGGCTTCGGCGACGAATACAGCGTTGACCTCTCCACGCCATACATGGAACAGGACGTACCGCTTGACGCGAACAAGACGATATTCCTGTACGAAGCGACCAGAATTATCCATAATTACTACGCGACAGCGTACTCACTATACGATTGCGCGAACAATGTCAGGGAACAGTTCGACGACGAATTCAAGGAACGATACTACTCGGAACTCTACGAGCGAAAGATCCCGAGAAGAGACGAGATGATTCGCCGCCTACGCGCGTATATGACTCACAAGTCCCCGAACCGGGTGTTCCTCAGCCTAACGGGCTGGGAGGAGATGACGCGGGTTGACGACGAGTACGATATCTACCACTCGTTCCTCATCGACCGTAAGCCGTTCCGAGACTATTTGAAATCGGATGGTAGGAAGACCGACTACCTAGACTCGATCGACGCTGCAAGGCACAACCCCGAGAAGATCGACATTGTCGAGGTCATCCGAGAGCACCATCAGTTGGTCACCGAGTTCTATTTCGACTGGTTCATTCCCGCTGTCGCCGACGAAGCTACCTAACACCCTCCCTTTCGAGAACACGACCGTGACGATGTGGCGTGACGGGTTACACTCGGCATTAGGGGTCTTCGTCTCTTTGTAGGCGAAACCACCCAACGCCAAATCGTCGAGTTAATCACGAAACCGGTCATACGACAGAGGATCCCGACCACCGCCCCATACCGGTCGTACACGGTCTAACGTACGAGTGTGTAGTAGCTCTAGTAGGGGATCTAGGAGGTGTGGTTCGTGAGCGCGTCGCCAAGCATTCTGAAGGAGCTTGACCTGGATCGACTTGACGGGAGAGTGAACACAGATGTGGCCATTCGGGGTTAGTCGGAGTCCCGGAACCCGGGGAACAAACGGAGTTCCTTGGCGATGGTGCGCTGGCGGCCACTAATGTCGAGGCCACGTCGAAGCGTTGGGTTTGCCTTCGGCGCCGTCACCGTCCCACCGTCGGGGAGGTCGTACGTCTCGACAAGTCCCATCCCCCGCTCGAACGTGTCGACAGTGGCTCGGCGCCATAGGATGTATAGCGTGGCGTATTCTCGGGCGAGACGCTCGCGACGATCTTTCTCGACATCGGGAGCATACTCCCGGGCCGTCTCGACCGCGTCGTCAGCAATCCAGTGGATATACTCACGGTCGTCGTCGTCAACACGCTCGTAGACCTTTTCCCAATCCGACCACGCACCCGACTTCTTGGCGTTTGTATTCATCGGGGGTGCACCACCACCGGAGTTTCCCGCGGCGTGCTGGTTACCCTCTAACTCCGACGGATCGCTCGGTCCGGTGGACGCTCCACCGTGGAAGCGGCACTTCTGGTGTGCGCCGGTCGCAGGGCGCTGACACCGTTCGCCGGTTGATCGCGCTGTGGCTGTACATTGTCCGTGCTCACCGTATTGGAGTCCTAATCGCTTGCCGGCGTTGACGTCCGCTTCGTCGGAGGGGGGTGCCATGGGGTTAGTATTTATTACTGAATTTGTGGTTTTCAGTCGCCTCATACGTCCTCGCTGTTATTCTATTCTTAGGGAGAGCGAGTACTGCGGGATATCCTCATCCAGAATCCGTCGAACGATAAAATGGCGAGATATCAATTGGTAGACCTCTAACAACCAGATTGGGAGCTCAACTTGTGGCCTCGCCTCGGCGTCGACTATTTTCTTCAGATGGCGATTCACGGTCTGTACGGTGCAACCGACACGCGGTGCGACGATTTCCGTCGTTAAGTCCTGTTCGTCGGCTGGCAGTGCGTTGATGAACTCCCGGACGTCATCGAAGTCGGTGAAGTTGAGAACGGTCATACGTTCACCTCTTGGAGTGCCGTCTGGGTCGGGTTCTTCCCAACCGTTACTGTCTCCGGGACGGGGTCCGGCTCGTCGCACAACAACCTCGCGGTTCTCATCCAGGGTTTGACCCCAGAAACCGCCCCTCGAAGCTGGCCCTCATCGAATGTCGCTCCGAACGCTTGACAGAGTGGTCAGTTGGATCACCAAATCGGTCAGTATCGTCGACGACCGCAAGGGCGACGTCGAAGAGTAAGTCCTGCCGTGCTGCGTTCTGATCGTCGAGCACGGCCGGGCGGATATCTGCACCCCGCTCATCGCGAGTTGGGAGAGCGAAGCGAAGCCCCTCGTCAGTCTCCTGGACGACGGTGAGCGCCGCGAGGCACTCGACGTGCCGCCGGAGGGACCGTGCCGAGACGTCTGCCGCCTCAGCCAATTCGGCCTGCGAGAGCGGCGTCGCCGACCGAAGAAGTACCTGCACTGCTTTCCTGGCGGTCGGCGGGGCGTCAGGGAGGATGCGGTCGGCGTCAAGGGTGGCAAGTGCCATCCGCACCTCGTCGAGACAGAGGCCGCGACCCGTATCCTCAGCTCCGAGTGCATAGAGGGCCTCGGCGACGGCATACGGTGACTCCATAAGAGCTCGGAGAACGGTGACGGCCTCGCGAGTTGGGGCGAGGTTCTTTTCCTGGCACATCTGGGTGACCGTCTCGGCAAATACCGACCGATCCGTTGTTCCAACAGGGACGCGGACAGCAATCTCTGGGGCGTCCTCGTGAATCGCTCCCGGCGTAGCGAGATGCCCCTCAACGTGGCGGGCGAGGCGGTTCGCGTCGGGTCCTCGAAGCACCATTCCACCGATGAACTCACCGAACGGGTTGGCGGCGTCAACGTCCGGTGAGAGAGCCGCCCGACGCTTCTCCTCTCGCTGCTCGAACACCTGACGGTAGACGGTGAATACACCGTACTTCGACTGGATTGCCGTCGCGAGACTCACCGTCTTCGCGAGGGCGGCCAGCTTCTCGTGTGGCAGCCACTGTGGAACACGAAGTTCACGGACGAGGTCGATGCCGGCGGTATCGAGGAGATGGACGATACTCCCGGCGAGGCCGTGTGCTGAGCGCATTATCTCGCCGCGGAATCGATTGCGGTCGTCGTACTTACCATGTTTCAGCTTCGTCGTCATCTGTGCGAGGACCTTGCCCCATTTGACGAGGGTATCACGGAGCACCTGCCCGTCATTGGCGGCTTCGTCAGAGACGCCGCCAATACATCTTGCATCTCGGAGTGTCGCCGCCGAGTCGTCAATATTGTTCAACCGGGAGACGGGGAGCGCCCGGTCGAAGAACTCTGGCGAGGCTAAACTCAATGCCGTGCTTACTATGTACTGAAGGGGTCCAGACGCTCGAACAGCGATGTACCCCTCACTGCGGGAAGGATTATACGATACCCACCGTGTTCGGATCTCTTCGGTGTCAAACAGGTCCTCGGCAGCGGTGATACTGCCGTCTGCGGCTGTTGCGGCAGCGGCGTGGTGTTCAGTGCGGGAAGCGTACCGGGTACGGTAAAGTGCTGTCCCGGCGGTTGCGTCGGTGGCTTCTCCTTCCCCCTCCCCGTGAGCTTGCGGGGTTACACGGCACTGTTTGGAGTTTTGTCCGGGGTCGCTAAACTCGGCGTCAAGTTCGACCTGTCTGCCGCGTTCGGTGCCGAGAGCGTCCACAAACGCGGTTCCCGCTGGGAGGAGTTCGACATGCTTGTCGGTCCGGGGGCCGAACCGTTCGGCGAGGTCAAGTGCTTCGAGGTCACCAAGAATCTGTGAGACACGTGCCTTCTTGACGGTGACACTCTCGACAAGTTCAGAGTAAGAGAGCGTCTCACCTGGTTCATCGGCGAGTGTGCGGAGGATGGCGACCGCGGTATCCTCTGGATCAAGGACGTCCCGGGCAGCGTCAACACGCTCGGTGATGGGGGGCTCACCCCGAAGGGTGGTAACTGCCGCTTCCCTAAACGAGGATGGGAGTGCGCCGCGGTGTTCGCGTGCCATCCAGCGGGCTGTGAGGCAGGTCGTCACGACGCGGACATCGCACACCTCTCCGAGGCGGGCAAGGAGCGCGACGACATCGTGACGACGCTCGTAGCCCTGCTCTCGAAACGACGCGGAGAGACGGACTGCGAGTGTCGGTGATGCGTCAGCGGCGTCGAGGGCGGCTAGCGGCCCCTCTGAAAGTCCTTCGAGGGGTAGGCAGTCACCAGTACCAGTCAGCCCGGAACTCCCGAAGCGGGTGGTCGTCTCCAGCGCCAAAGCGTGGCGCCACGTCTCCGCTGGACGGTCGAGAGACGTGAGGATAGTAGCGTACACCCCACTACTGGCGGTGACGCCCGCATCTTTGAGCGTATGCGGACGCATGAGACGGGGAACCCCAGCGAGCACATCCCGGACAGCGTCGACAAGAGCGTTGCGGAATCCCTCGCTCTCAGCGATTGCCTGCCATACTTGGGCGGCAGTTCGATCAGTTGCGTCAACGCGGGCGACCGCGCTCGCCGGCATCTGCGGGGTCGGGGTTACTGCCACTGGGACACCCCGGAGTCCGACTGAAGTTCGCGGCGTACCCACGTGGGGAAGTCCTCGAACGTCGCCTCGTCGTTGACGTCGCAGGTCGGTTCGCCGCCGCGCTGACGGACGGTCGTTCTGCGGACGTGTTCGACGACACCGACCCTGTATCGGACGGACGCGAGGACGGTGACGGCCGTCTTGCGGTCCTCCCGCCAGCGGACTCGCCGCGTTGAAACGTTAGTCGTTAGGGCGTCGAAATCGTGCGTATTAGCGTGTCGTGTGGTCATTCAGCCAGTATGCGGCCCGTACGTGGACCACTCGGCGGGCAGACCAAGGCACAAGAATCATAGTTCAGTACGTCGAAGTACTGAACAGACCGTGCCTACGGTCTGCACTGAAGGCGTTGCAGCGCCTTCCCGCGAATCGGTTGGAATCCGATTCATTCGTGTCGATTGGTAATCGGCGCGTCGTGGTACTTTTCGCACGCCGAAACCGGGATGGGTCCTGCCAGACTTCCCCGGCGGCGTGTTCGATACGTCCCTGAGCGCTTGCCATCTCGTTTGCTGCTTGCGCCTCTGGGCTTTGTCACTCATTACCGGAGCCATACTGAGCCGCCATCGCTTCGAGGAGAGCTCATTGACCATCTACTACTCTATGCTCCTCTACAATAAGATTTATCAATTTAGAGATAACGTATTTGCGTTATGGGACAG
Source organism: Halopelagius fulvigenes (assembly GCF_042662625.1). Lineage (GTDB taxonomy): Archaea > Halobacteriota > Halobacteria > Halobacteriales > Haloferacaceae > Halopelagius > Halopelagius fulvigenes. The sequence goes on along the minus strand of NZ_JBHSXH010000014.1, from coordinate 27,641 downwards.
TCAAGTGACGATTTCGCGGCACGGCCGAAGGGGATTTTGAACGAAAAAGAACGCAAGCATTTGATGGGGACCTTAGACGGCGAAGAGAGTGAGGCCGCAATGCGCCAGCGGGAGTACCGTATCCGCCAGCGCCTCCGTCATACCCTCATCGACTTTCAACTCCTCGCAGACTCCTATGATAGTATCTTAGAACCCGTATTCAGCGACCTCGTCGGCACCGAGGAGGGCGACGATCCTCTCCTCTATGGGATTGAAGCACTTTTCACACTCCTATACCGCGCTCTCTCGGAGTACAGCCCCGAAGAGGGGTTGCAAGACCACGTATTCTATCCCCTACTTGACAACGGCGTCTCTGAAGCTGTTCAGTTGGAATACGTCTCTCAAGGATTCTCTGTCGACCCCGCACGCACTCTGTTCAAAGTCCACGGGACAGACCCTGCAGTGTCGCTTGACACGGTCGAAGCGCAGTATAAGGACGGTGAGAGTATGTCCACCAAGGAGATGAAACACCTCTACTGGAGCGGAAGGATTCCGTACGAGGAGTACCGGGACTATGACGCCCTCAATTTCGCGGCTCTGGTCGAAGAGCATGGGGAAGACGAGGCCATGGATATGGTCGAATCTCAAGTCCAAAGTTGGCTCAAGCGCCGGCGAGAATCGGCGGCAGAAGACGTCCCGGTCGTCCCCGAATACGGCGGATTCATCCAAAAAAAGCACCTCAACAATAGGGAGTGAGGCTCCGTTAATCGGTGAGGTCGATCTCATGCATTTGAGGAGTGGCAAGAGACGCCAATGCGCGAACGACAGGAACTCCTTGCTAACGTAGGCGATGTGCTCCGAGACTGAAAGCGCGAACTGTGGGAACTGATGACGCGCGACATGGGCAAACCGATCGCGCAAGTGGTCAAATAGGTAGACAAGTGCGCGTGGGTTTGTGATCACTACGCCGATTCTCAAGTGTGTACCTCGCCGAAGACAGTCACCTGAGCCCGCCCGGGACGACGGTAAAGACACGATACGATCCGCTCGGTCCTGTCCTTGCAGTCATACCGTGGAATTATTCCTTCTCCATCACACCGTTAAAGCGTTGGTATAGTACTTAACTCGACCAATTATCTACGTCTCAACCATATATACAGAGAATATTTGTTTAACAGTCAGGCATCATCGGTTACTGAGTAACTGAGACGGTTTTTAATTCGACGTGCCATTGGTGGTATTATAGCGGGGTGCATTTCAGCTAAAATTTCGTTCTATTCTTACCGGGGAACATTGTGTATGTTTTCTGTCATCTTTGGCAGCGGTATTGGGATTTAGAAAGGCTAGGAATTAGTCGTCCGGTACATGCCAGTAAATTACAGGAAATTTTAACATGGATACATTGTTCGATACCGTATGGATAAAACATTCGACCTAAAGGGACCACTAAGGAGAGTACCTACAGCGACACCAAAGTACCAGATTGTCACCTCAACAAATAGAATTTCTGTATCACAGGGTGAGAAGACAACTTTCAGCGTATATTTAACGGGATACGGTGAGATTGAACGACACAAAATGTCAGTATTCCTTGATTACAGTTCACTTCTATCGGGAGGAGAAATAGTAATTCCGTTCCATAAGGATAATGAGGGGAATGTATCATTTGGTGGGCCAGTTCTTGAGGAGGGGAATCAACTTGTTCATCAGATACAGGGCAACTCAGCCACACTCTTCCTATCTGAACTTCTTTTCATTGATAATCCGGGGTTTGAGTCACCACCAGAAGATAACGCACTAGAAAGACTCTATCCAGTAATTGTAGCAGAAGGGGACTGGAGTGAACATGCCCCAATTCAGGTCGAGTTGGACATTGCTGAAGATGCCGAACCAGGAGATTACGATTTCCAAATGTTCCTCCTGTATAGCGACCGGCTGGATGCTTTCCAATCTAGTGCAGTAGTTGAGATTCATGTGCAGTCTAAGGTTGAAGAATATGAGCCTTGGCCCCAACGCTTTGCTATCCTTGGCGCACTAATTGCCCTAGCAAGTCTAATATATCAGACTGGGATCATTACATATATCCTGAGTGCGCTAATCGCCCTAGCATACTCAATATATCAGACCGGGATTATAACATACATTCTGTAGTTAGCCTACTGTCAAGGGAGCGAATTAAAGGACACTCACAGCGGAGAGGTACTACTCCGAAACGTCGACGGGACTAATTCCCCGCTCCTCCAATAGCGCCGTCGCAATCTCCTCTGGATGCTCTGCTAGGACGCGCAGCGCCGCATCGTGGAGTTCCCGCTTCGGCGCGTCCTGAACGTCGTGCTTCCGGAGGATGCGCTCCCCCCTCGAGCGCGAGGGCGTCCTCGAAGGCGTCCCACTACGACTCTCGAGCATACAGTGGCCGTTGCTTCACGTCGTCGTAGCCGAACGCCGGCCCCGTCATCTTCTCTTTCTCCTGCGGTTCGGTTTCCTCGTCAACATCTGATGTATCTGCTTGGGAGTCCCCCGCTTAGTTAATGAGAAGCGTTGAACCTATAGACCGTCTTGTAGAGGATGGTTACAGCAATACCGTGAAGTCAATCGAATAGTAGTACGTACCGATCTGCACTGCCCGCCGATTCCGCTCACGACATGGGTGGCGCTGAGTGAGATCGAACACTATCTCTATACCTACGAATTCTTCTTGACGAGATCTGGTCAGGGAAATCACTCTGAGTGTATCAGGAGTGCAGTGCGTATCGCTGTAGAGGTGATTCGATGAAAGCCCTTGGCCGTTCGACATCCTTGTCCAAAACGAGAGCCACGCTGATCCAGCAAAGTACGATAGGCCTGCGGAATTCCCCACCGAGGAGGACTTACTAGAGGAATCGATGACGATGGACGACGTCTCCCTGTTCGTCTTAAACCCTGGTGAATTTCGTGACATCAATGACTTCGTAGGAACGTTTGGTGAGGTGGCGTGTCACGATGGTAACAGCTCGCACGTCGACCCACTGCGCGAGAGAGATAGCCTGAATCAGCAGCGACGGCATTTCACTGGTAAATAGGTGCTAGCATGAGTGCCCTATAGAACAGGGAACACCACGAGTGGGGTGCACACCCCATCAGTCTTAACCTACACTACGAGAGAAACTGGTTCAAATGTTGGTTAAGGCTCGGGCGAGGAGTGAACCTAAGATCGAGCCGCGAGAACCGCTAGTATGGCCGCTCCGCAGAGTAAGGTAAGCGACGAAGATCTCAAAGCAGCCGTGAAGGAGTTGACCCCCGCCGGTACCAAGGAGGTCGCCGACTACGTCGGGCTGAGCCGACAAGCGACCGACTACCGTCTTCAGAACATCGAGGACCGTCACCCAAACCCGTGGGTATGGTCGAAGAAAATCGGCCCGACGAAGGTGTGGCTCCATGCCGACCACGTCTACCCCCGCTGAGACCTGCTGTCGACTCTTCCATCGACTGGCTGGCGCTTCTCACAAACGTTTTCCACGGAGCAAAAACGCGAGAAATCGTGACGGAAGCCACTCATCTCTACCGTTTTCCGTCTTACATTCTCAACCCAACCTCCAGACAGTCCGAGCCTGAGTTCATTGCCAATAGCGCCTGAAAGTGCTACTCTTGCCGTTTTTTGCAGGACTCCGTCGAAGGACGTCCGGACACTTAGCATGACACCGGAAGTGCAGTTAGTCAGCAGTACAAGGTCTGTGCGAAACGTTCTGTTCTCATGCTACGGAGCAAAAGACATTCAATACAGCCTGTTGGGCATCGAGCCGAAGGGCTGATCGTTCGCGGTGCGGTAGATGTCACCGTGAATTCTTGGCTCGATGTTCTCCGCATCCGTATCCGTATCGCCGTCGGGGTCCTTCATGACACGAGGGTGCATCCAGGCGTTCGTGGGGCCCACCTTCTTCCTCCATATCTTTTCTCGGCGCTCGAGGGCGTGTAGGTGGTGTGCGGTACACTGGCGGGAGAGTCCGATCACATCCGCGATCTCCTGCGTTCCGGCTGGTGTGAACCGGTAAACAGCCTGCGCCACCTCTCTCTGCGACACCATGTTATAGCGACGGCGCGGTTCCATACGGCCTGTAGAACGTCCATCCTCTTAATGTGAGGAGTCTGGACCGCTACTAATGTGCTCATGGCGCTCGTGCGTCGGTGGGTCTGGATGCGAATGAACGACGGGTCCCATCGTCTACGGTCTCTTAGAACACGCGTCCGTGGTCCGTCGTACCTGCTGAGCCGTTACTACTAGGAGAGAGGGCTTGGGCCGGCATACCAAACCTGTAATCGTCTCTAAAAGGTCGTAATCTTACCCTACATATTATGGCCACTGAGCAACGCTACCCGGTCGTCAACGAGACGCTGGAGTTCCAGCCGACGGTTGAGCAGGAGACGCAAGACAATCCGAATTAATTCATCAGAGAGATTATTCCTCTTCTGGAACTCGAAGACAATTGAACGTCATGAAGTAGTAAAGAAATTGCTTCATATGTCGGCTCTTCTGTATTTCCCTCTAATCCTCTCTGATAGTCGTCGACGATCCACAGTTTTGTACGATTCATGCTATGACTGCATGGGAAATGATTTTGTCTGACGGGAAGATTTTAGAATCTTCCCGTAGTAGTTGGTGAGAGAATGTCGAAATCTACAGACGAGCGCGGGCGAATCTATCTCCCTAAGGATGTCCGGGAGCGGTTCGGCGACAAGTACCGAATCGTCGAGCTTCCTAGCCACGTCGCTTTGTTCCCTGTCGACGAGGATCCACTAGAAGGAATTCGCGCAGCTGTTGGCGACGCCTTCGAAGGAGAGGACGCCGACGAGCTGAAAACAGCCGCTCGAAAGCATATTAAGCAGGAGATAGAAGACGAAGAACGGTCACGGCGGCAAGAGGGCTGAATCGTGTACGTAGAGACCGACTTTCTAACAGCGTTAGTCAAAGATGAGGACTGGCTCCGTGAATCGGCCCTCCATGCACTCCAGGACCGAGACGATATTCACACCTCCATTTTAGCCTATGCAGAGATACTGGTGCTGTTTTACGATCGAGAGCAGTCTGAATATGAGATTGACGCCCCACGGGCAATCGCTAACCTTCTCGAATTAGTCCCAATACAACCTGAGGAGCACGAGGAGGCCGTTCTCGCCGCTGCAACGTTTCTTGAGGAATACCACATGACTCCGTTCGACGCCCTTCACGCTGGCATTGCTGCGACGGAAGAGGACACGGTATTATCGAGTGAGAAAGACTACGATACTATTGGTCTTGATCGACTCCCCCTAGAGACATACGCTGACGAGTGATGTCCTGAGTCTGAGCGCTGATTCCGCAGACGAGACTCTTGTTGGCATCGATATCTGACCCTGGAGGAGGTGTAGAGATCTCTGAATCATGCCCGCGGACGTCCACTTCTCACAGGTACGAGAACGCACCACGCCCAGACAACCAATAGCTCGACCTCCGACGAAGTGGAGGAACTCCTCAACTGCTGGTGACAGCGCTCGTTAGAGGCAGTGTCAGAGATCTATGTAGGAGTCAACTACCTGCCCTCCGAGAGTAGGCCACTTTTCGAGTTGATCTTTTGCCTCTGTTGAAGCCATCAATCAGTGATAGGATTCAACTGTCATGCTAAATATAGGGTGCGTATCCCGCGAGGTAGTAGCCCAGAACGTGGGAATTGGAATCATTAGATCCGGGACACGATTCTCTCGCGTGATACACCCAGGAAACACTGAAATCGTGCCTCGAGCGATCTGCGTTCGTCTCTCACCGGCCGCTCGACCGCGTTTGAACCAATCTCAAGAAGGCGTCCCGCGAATTCATCCAGCGCCTGTTCACCCTCGGCAGGTGCTCCGGGCCCGACCAGACGATCGCTCCCCACGACGCCGGGGTCACCTGAGATCGGCCACGGTCTTCACGAGCGCTATCTCGCTAGCGCGATCACGTCCTTGGCCGACCACCTCGACGGCGAGGGCGTAGCCGCAGTCGGCGGTCTGCACGAGGGACCTCGCCCGGTCGTCCCCACAACCGCCATATGTCCGCTCGGACATCGTCTCGCCAATCGCGTTGGTTGTGACCAGGAAGATGTCGGAGCTTTCGACGCCGAACGACTCGGTGAACCCCGCCAGAACGAACCCCCTCTCGTCGGTCTGGACGACCGCGTCCGCTAGGTCCAGCTCGTCGCCACCGTAGGTCCTGGTGAACTCCTCATTCCCCGTCTCGTCGGTCTTCACGAGCCAGAAGTCGCCACCCCCTTGGTCGAATGAGGTCGTGGAACCCGCCAGAGCGAACCCCCCGTCGCTCGTCTGCACCAGCGAGGACGCCACCTCCAACCCCTCACCGCCGAACGCCTCGGCGAACTCCTTGTTGCCCTCCTCGTCCGTCTTGAGAAGCCAGAAGTCGTTCCCGCCGGAGCCGAACGAGAGCGTCGTCCCGGCCAGCGCGAACCCACCGTCGCTCGTCTGCACCATCGCGTTCGCTGTCTCGCTGAGTTCGCCACCGTACGTCCGGCTGAATTCCTCGTCTCCCGTCTCGTCGGTCTTCACGAGCCAGAAGTCGCTGCTACCAGTGTCATCCGAGATCGTGTCGCCGCCCAGCGCGAATCCTCCGTCAGCAGTCTGAACGACGGCTTTCGCTCTGTCCCGCTTGTCGTCACCGTACGTCTCAGTGAACACGATGTCCCCGGCCTGATCGGTCGTGACAAGCCAGGCGTCGTAGTCGCCGGCCCCGAATGACGTCGTCAACCCCGCCAGAGCGAACCCCCCATCGCTCGTCTCGACGATGTCGTACGCCACCTCGGTCTGCTCGCCGCCATACGTCCGGCTGAACGTCACGTTCCCGTCGCCGTCGGTCACTACGAGGTAGACGTCCTGCTCACCGTTGGCCGTCTCTCGCCACCCCGTGAGGGCGAACCCGCGGTCGGCCGTCTGGACCAGCGACTGGGCGCTGGCGTTCCGCTCGTTGACGTACGTCCTAGCGAAGTCGACCCAGTCGGCCTGTGGGAGCGACGGATTGCAGGCCGGCTCGATCACACTATCGCATATGCCGACGGTGTCGCCGTCAAGCCTCTCCAGAATCTCTCGAGCACCGACGACGGTGCAGTCGTTCGGGTTCACGTGGAGGGTGCAGCTGTCCCCCTCGCAGGTGCCCCTGTACCTGTTCTCCTCGATGAAGCCGACAACCTTCTCGCCGTCCGCCGCAGTGTAGCAGAACGTCTGGTCGTGGCTCCACGGCGTATCGTGCCGGGAAGCGGACGACAGTTCCCGACCCTCGTAGCCGTCACCGGTGTCGACGACTGCGAAGTTGCCATCCGTGTCGGTGCGGACCGTTTCGCAGCCATCGAACGTGAATGCACGAGCGCTTGCCGCGCCCGGCCAAAGGCCAAGTCCGACGGTCGTCCCACCGACCAGCTGTAGGAGTCGACGCCTGTTCACCACACCGGAGTTATCGTTTGGCATGTGTTCGTGACAAGTACGAGATAACTTCGTTATATCTAAAATACGCCCTACGTAGCTAGAGACTGTTGCCGAAAATAGCCTATTAAGACGAAGGGACTGCGACTCCGGAATAGCGGTAGTGCTGTCTCTGATCCTACTTAGGTTGGTTTTGAGCTGGGATCTAATGATTGTCAGCGGTCGAAGTCTCAGCCTCCAAGTCCACTTCAGACTCGGTGTTAGCGGATTCCGCTTGTCTACTGGTTTCAGAACTGTCTGTAAGAGGTGATTCCGGCAGATCGTCGTTATTTTCGGTGACTTGAACCCAGACAAAGTGTAGAGTCCAGAAGGACCCGACAAGCCAAACAAAGAAGACGAGCAAAGGTTCAATAACCACTACTGACTGCGGGACAGTCATTATCTAGCCAACCCCGTGCAGTCCTCTAACCGTCAATGGAACTACGGCAGATAACCCAATCGGGACAGTGGTTGCTTTGATGCTGTCCTTCCACTGCTTCGGGTGTAGAGGCTCGTACTGTTGAACAAGAGCCTCACGTCTATCCGAAAGCTGTTCGATGCTGAGCCCGATTTCAGAGACTCGAGATCCATCTCTATCATACCTCCTAATCTCGGATCCCCGTGATACAGCCGCTGTAACCCGATATTTTGTTTCAAATCCTCTACTACACCAAGTCTTTCTTTGAACTCTTTGCCTTCAAAGTCATCACAGATGTCTGACGAAGATTTACGTGCAAAGAAGTCAATTCACTCGACAAGATATGACTGTCAAACTGGCTGTCTCGAATCAGAAAGGTGGCGTGGCGAAATCAACGAATGCATTAAACGTTGCAGGAGCACTCGCATCGAAAAACAACAACGTGTTACTGGTGGATACTGACCCTCAAGGATTCGCAACACGGACGCTCGGGTTCACGGGCGAATACAACACTCAAACCCCGAACCTCGCCGACGCGATGAACGAGCCTACGGACTACGACATACAGGACATCATCCTAGAGCACGCCGAGTTCGACGTCCTCCCGAGCAACGTCTCAATGTTCTCCCTGCAGCAGGACTTGATCGCCGCCGGCTGGAAACCTCGCGAACGATTGATGATGCTGTTCGAACAGCTCGAAGGAGAATACGACTACATCATCGTCGACGCCCCGCCAAGCCTCGGAGTGATCAATGACAACGTTTTGCTGGCTTGCCAGAATATGATCATTCCGGTCGAGGCGATGGAAAGCAGCATCCACGCTCTCGATATCCTGCTCAACCAGATCGAGACGCTTGAAGAACGGTATGGAGTGGAGATCAAGCAGTCTGCAATTGTGATCTCGAACATTCACTATCCGCTTGATAACGATCAAAAGGAGAATATCGAGTTCTTCCGCGACACCTTCGAGGGCCGTTGTCCGGTACATAAGATCCGGCATCGAGCAGCAGTCAAACGCTCACTAAGTGCAGGTGGCTCGATCTTCGGTGAGGAAGCCGAGGACACAGACATGAAAGAGAACTATCTGCAGCTGGCGGAGGACGTCGAAGAAGAATCTGAGGTGATGGCCTAATGGTGAACGATACCAGCGACTCCGTCAAGGACCGGTTCGCAGAACGGTTCGAAGGCGAGAAAGACGAGAAAGAAAAGAACGAAGAGAATTCTGCGAAGGAGCAGACTTCAAAGAACTCAGTGAAAGCAAAGAAGGATAAGGTTTCTAATATTAAGGAGGAGTGGCAGAACCACTCAGTCTACCTCGACAACGAACTCGCTGACAGATTCGGTATGGGGTACAAACGCCTCGACTTAGAGCTCGGGCAGGATTACGGGCTCTCAATCAAGAAGACCCGTCATTACTACCCGCTGATCGTCAAACTCGGGTTAGATAAATTAGAAGAATTAGAAAGTGAAGAAGTCAAAGAAGAATTAGAAGAGTTAGAAAGCTAATCGAACAGCTCGGCTACCCTGCTCGACTGACGTAACGCATCCTCAACGATCTCCGGGCGGACATCGAGACTGTACTGGTAGTAGCTGCCGCCTCGAATACCATCATTCCGCTCATCATGCTCGACGAACCCTTTCAGACGGAGCTGGCTGATACGGTCATGGATCGTCCGGTCGCTCACTACGTCGGCGTCGACAATCTGAGCCACAACCTGATAACGGTCGTAGATCTCCGCTCGTTTGCACGGTGTCTCGCCCTCAACCTCTAACTGCAACAGCGAGTACAACGTCAACTGGGATTGAATCGGAAGAGACTCCAGTTCGTCCTGCACCTTCCCCTTCTCGATCAACGTCCGAGCATCACGCACATGGTGTTCTTCAACACGTTCTTCTTCTCGGCTGCGAGCTAGGTCTCCGGCCTTGTATATGAGTTTCAACGCTTGTCGGGCAGACCCGGACTCTTGGGCGGCGAACGCTGAGCACAACGGTATTACGTCATCGCTGAGGACGTCGTCACGGAACGCTTTGCTTGCTCGTTGCTGCAGGATTGTTCGCAGCTGCCCGGCATCGTACGGCGGAAAGTGGATTTCCTCCTCGCAGAGTGAGTCCTTCACGCGGGCGGATAGATTATCTCTGAAGGTGAAGTCATTTGAGATACCGATGACTCCGACCCAGCAGTCCTGAACGTTCTCGTTGTCGTTCGCTCTCGGTAATTGGTAGAGGATATCGTCATCGCTGCCGATCGAGTCAATTTCGTCGAGCACGATCAGGACGTGGGTGGCGTCTAAGTGGTTCAGGTGATCCCACAGCATCTGGTAGACACGGGTGGCCGGGTACCCGGTGGAGGAGATCATGCTTTCCGCGTCACGGAACTTGTTCACGAGGTCAACGCTGACCTGGTAGCTGGAGGACGCAGATTTACAGTTCAGTTCGACGACTTGGATATCAAGATCGTCGTAGTTCTCTTGGTCGTTGATCAACCGCTTCAGCACTAGCCGTGTGGCGACAGTTTTCCCTACACCGGTTTGACCGTAGAGGAAGATGTTCTTCGGCGGTGCTCCGTTGATGATCGGCTGGAGTGCCGATTGGTACTCACCGAGTTCTTTGTCTCGTTCGAGTAGTTCCTGCGGCCGGTACGAGTCCCGGAGCACGGACTCGTCGGTGAATATTGGGTCGTCGCGTGTGAATTCAGTAAGCCCCATACGTCTGGATAGGCGTTCGTTTCCTCACCCCGGATTATAAAACCATGCGTTCACGAGCTTCATGAGCTTCACGAGCCCTCGGTTATTTATATACCACTCACACAGCGGTTTTCACGAGTTACCGTTTCGAGTGAAGGGGGTGGCTTCAACTGTACGGCAAACACGACACTCTAGTCTGACAAAGTTTTATTACCCCGTAGTGTGAGCTAGTCCGTAGAACGTGAAAAACTGTTTCTTACGTGGCTAGAGTGAGTTTAGAGAAAGGATAGGATTTGTTTCTAGCACTAGCTTCGTTGTAAAAGAGCTCGTGAAAAATGGTGTGTGACTGGGGTGCCGACCGTTTCTTGTTTTACTGAACGAGCTTGTTGAATAGAGAGCTCGTGAAATCTGCTGTGTCTGTGTCCTCCTGGCAGAGTTAACCAACAACGATGCGTTGTAACCAACAGAACGATGCGTGGTGTGCCTAATGACCTCGAGGAAGAACTGGAGGATCTTACTCCCGAGCAGCTGGACGATATCGCCCGACTTGCTGAACGACTCGCCGAAGATAAGCGGCGGAAGAAACGAATTGAACAGCAGAAAGATTTCGTGATGGATTTACACGGTGACGAGATGCCGGACGGAGTGCCGACGAAGGCGACGTTGACGAAGAAAAAATTAACGGGAACGAATATTTTTATTACCAATGGCGGGATGGCGATTCTGTCAAAAGTCAGTATAGGTGCCCTGTAGACAGCTCTTAGCCGTCGAGCAACCGTTTAACGTGTGTAATCTCCTTCTCGCGTTGTTCCAGCTCAGCTTCGTACTCCTTCTCACTGACCTCGCTCGAACGGTGGTTGAGGCATATCCGTTTCGCTTCTTATAGTCCAAGAGGTTGGAGTTCGTCTTCTTCACCTTGAGACAGAGCAAGACGACGTGTTGTCGGAGCGTGAATCGCTTCCGCGAATAGCGTGTCGAGAACCGAGCAACAGCACGACGGGCCAGCGTGATAGCACGTTCGACGAACCGGAGAAATCGTGACTTCGGGAAGGTATCCATCTTCCTCCTCGCTACTCACCAGTCGTGTTTGTCAGCAAGGGTTTCAACAAGGCCAGATATCTGCATCATGAGCTAGATGCAGGCAAACGTCATACAACGTATCGTACTATCAAATGTACACATAATAATGTGTGATATTTACTGGCGACGCAGCCAAGTTGGGTAGCGATCAACGACACCGCTATCGAAATCAATAGGTCTGTATTGTATCTAAATTACAATATTCTCGATACGGTTCTGTTCTCGATACCATGATTTAAACGGCAGAGAAATTGATTAACATCACCGTCTTACTCTAATCTCCTCAGGAAACAATACATTCTGAGACTGTAGTTCCCAGTAAGACATCCTGTTTGAGCCTTCACTGTCCTATTGGGGCTATATTTTGAGGTGACCATTTTAACTGAGACTAATCGAAAAGCAGTTTCAAACGGTAAATAGAGTCAACCGTCTCTATATCCCTGAGATGGACAAGCGGTTAGTGTCTATACTATTTTGTGGACAAAATCCACTTCTATAAGAACGAAGGCCAACTTGCGAAGCTATCTGAACGGCGCCTTATGATCTGAATAGCTACAGAAGAACTTAGATGTCATTGCGAGTATAGCCTCCCAGTGTCGGCGCTAATTCTCAGGTTGATCACCGAGAATCCGTCTCAGTCTCTCCCGTTGGAACGATGAACCCATTCAGGGCGAAGACATAAATAGATTGTTCGAGGCATTACACCCGTGAATTCATTCAGTGTAGACGATGCTGTTGCCATCGTCACCGGTGGAGCAGCCGGAATCGGTCGAGCGATTGTCAAGCAATTCGTCGAAAGCGGCGCACAGGTTGTCGTCGCCGACGTTGATACTGAGGGGGGTCGCCAGACTGTCGGGAACGTTAATTCAGATCATGGTGACGCCGTTTTTGTCGAGACGGACGTGACTAACGCCGAGGACGTGTCGTCGCTCATGACCGCGACGGTCGAAGAGTACAGCAGTATCGACATCCTGGTCACCAATGCTGGCGCGTCAACGGGTGACGACAACCTTCACCAACTCAACGAGGCTGCGTGGGATCGCCTCGTCGATCTTAACTTGAAGAGCCATTTCCTGTGCGCGCGCGAGGCCATACCGTATATGGTCGCCTCCAGCGGTGGTTCGATGATACACATGTCCTCGGTAAATGGTCTCACAGGAATCGGGCTCACGGGATACACTGCCGCAAAGAGCGGTATTCTCGGCTTTTCGAAGCTCATCGCGACACAGTACGGACGTTACGGCGTCCGGTCGAACGTCATCTGCCCAGGGACGATACAGTCGGAAGCGCTGGCCGCAAAACGCGAGACTGAGTGGGACGAAGCGACGCGGCAGACATGGTATGACCAGTATCCACTCGGCCGATTCGGATATCCCGAGGAAGTTGCAGAGGCGACCCAGTTTCTCGCGTCCGACGCAGCCAGTTACGTCACCGGCACGGCACTCGTTATCGATGGGGGACTGACCGCTGGACTACCACAGTCATTGGAGTCGCGTATGTACGACGTCGACGATGTCCCAGAGCCGGATTCGCCGCCCTGAGTCGTCTGTTCTCGGAAGTCGTTGCCTACCTCTTGAATCTCGGTCGAGAGGGTGTCACTCCTGTCTATGACGGGGTTTCAGTGATTCTGATAGCGCGACCACTCAACTAGTGGTGGTCGTTCGACATCTGAGCGTCTTTTAGCCGTCCGTCTATGCGGAGAGCTATACAGCCGGTGTAACCGTCCTTCTCATCAGCCTACTCTCTAGGTTCATCCGCAACCCCTACGGATAGATGGGTGAAACGTACCTGATATAGAGAGCCTGACTCTATCTTTTTTCAGCATTGGTGAATGAACGTGAACAATTCTAACGATACCTCGGGTACGACCGCCACATCAATAACCGAGCACTCGACGTTTATTTGGTTATTGCCGGAGTACAGCGTTTAGCGGGCCAATTGCAGACGTTTTGGACATGGATGTCAGTAATATTACTATATGAGTCACATGAAATTATGTTTCTATGACTGTTACATTTGTAGTTTCGTAATGCCGATCTCACACTGACAGTAGCGTAACGTTTGAGCCCGTTCGTGGTTACGCGAGACGATCCAGCAAATTCAGCGATGGTAAAACAGCTGTCGGGAAGATAGAAAACAGCACGGAGAGCAGCTATAGAGCTATATATCGGCTGTTCAATAGATGTGACAATGAGAGGCGAAGAATATTTCCGGCTCGGCTCGAAATAGAGTCTCTATCCCCCGATGAGCTACGAAGCGAAGAACCCAGTGCAAGCGACCCAGCGGTCCCTCGATATCATCGAAGCGCTCAGAGAGCTTGACGGGGCGCGGTTGACGAAGATAGCCGAGGCGCTCGACCTCCCCGACAGTACCGTCCACAGTCACCTGAGTACGCTGATGGAGCGTGGTTACGTGGTGAAGGAAGACGGTATTTATCGTATCAGCCTCCAGTTTCTCGACTTGGGCGAGTACGCGCGGAGTATCCGCAAGGTGTACTCCGTCGCAAAGCCGGAGATCGACGAACTGGCTGAAGAGACGGGCGAAGTAGTGAGCCTGCTCATTGAGGAAGCGGGGAGAGGAGTGATCCTCTACACGGAAAATGGCCCCGGCGCAGTGCCCCTCGACATCACGCCAGGCAAGTGCGTCCAACTCCACGCCTCTGCACTGGGGAAAGCCATCCTCGCGTACCTTCCCGACGACCGGGTAGAGACGATAATCGAACGACACGGACTGCCGGCCTACACAGACCAGACCGTGACCGACCGCGAGACCCTTCTGACGCAATTGGCGGAGACGCGCGAACGGAGCATTGCATTTGACAGAGAGGAACGTGTCATCGGCTCCAGCTCTGTCGCCGCGCCGATTAGATCCAACGATGGCCGCGTTATCGGATCAGTCGGGCTCTCGGGGCCGACTAGCCACCTCTCAGAAGAACGGATCGACTCGAATTTGCTCGAGACGCTCCACGATGTGACCAACATTGTCGAACTCAAACTTACCTACTCGTGAACGTTCCGGTGGACGAGCAGACCTGTGTTCGTCAAACGAATAGATGAATGGTCGCTGCTCAAGAGAAGACAATAAGCCGAATCCGAACGAGACGACGACGAGCTCTCTACCCCGAATTCCGACATGAGGGAACATAACCGGGGCCAGTAGTACTCAAGAACGGGTTACGGGTTCTTCGCTGGTGACGTCCCTGCACAGTTCTCATCACTGACGGGCGTGCCGGAAAGGGGAATGAGTTTTATAGGAGAAGCGAGGTCGTATCTACAATGGCTATCAGTAGCGTCGAAGCCATCCCCGTCCAGATAGCGGTCAAGCCGCTGGAGGAGGAGTACGGCCTCGCACCATACCGGAGTAACCATGACTCGGTCACGGAGGTCGACCGGCTCCTCGTCAGAGTTGACACCGACGAGGGCATCACGGGCTGGGGTGAGATGCTCGTCACGATGAAGTCCCCGGAAGCCTCGAAAGCCATCGTCGATCACGTGATCGCCCCCGAACTTGTCGGCCGAGAGGTCGGCGACATCCGGGGCTTTCTTGAGACGTTCTACTTCCCATACACTCGCATCCATCCGTTCCTCGGTGCGGTCGAGATGGCGCTCTGGGACGTCCATGGAAAGCGACTCGGTGCGTCGGTCGCAGAGCTCCTCGGTGGGCGTGTCGTCGATGAGATTCCGGTCGCGTTCTGTCTCGGCATTCTCGACCCAGAGACGTCCCGCGAGCACGCCGCCTTCGCCAGTGACGCCGGGTTCGGTGTCCTCAAGACGAAGGCAGGTCCGGACTGGCAGACCGACATTAATCGGATCCAGGCGATGGACGACGCCGCAGACGGCGAGTTAGAGTTCCGACTTGATCCGAATCAGGGGTGGACGTTTGAGGAGGCGATTCGGTCAATTGCCGCCCTTGAGGATGAAGGAATCTACCTCCAGTACATCGAACAGCCGTGTCGCATCGACACGTATGGAACCTACGGCAGGTTGCGCTCTCGGACTCAAACCCCTATCGCCGTCAACGAAGACACCTACTTCGAACGGAATCTCGCGCAGTTACTCCGCGAGGACGCCATTGATGTAGCCGTCGTCGATATTGTACCTGCAGGCGGGATTCTCGCTGTACAGGAACAGGCTGTGATGGCCGCAAAGCAGGGAGTCTCCGTCTCGCACCACTGCGGATTCGACCTCGGAGTGAAGACTGCGGCGGTCCTGCAGACGGTGGCCGCCACCCCGGCAATCAACCTTGCGCCCGACTCGGTGTACTATGGGTGGGAGGACGACGTGCTCGAAACGCCGTTCGATGTCACCGACGGGGAAATCCCAGTTCCAGACGGTTCCGGACTCGGCGTGACGGTCGACGAAGAGAAAGTGCAGCAATATCGAACCGACGAATGACGCACGTCTTCACGTACCCATGGACAGTTCTCGCTCGTGAACCGTCAACAGCCATCGATACGCTGGCCGAGGCGGGCGTCGATGGTATCACGGTTGCTAGCTACTACCATTCAGTTCAGACACTCGATCCCCAGTCACCGGAGTCGCTGTTCGAACGGTTCCCAGGCGGTTGCTACTTCGCTCCTGATTCGGAGAAGTTCGCCGAAACGTCCATCGACCCGCCGACCAACGAGGTATATGGGGAGAATGACGCCGTCAGGTCCCTCGTAGACATGGCCACGGAACGGGATCTTGTCGTCGGCGCGTGGACTGTCTGCATGCACAATACCCGCCTCGGCACTGCGAACGACCAATTCCGCATCCAGAGCGCGTTTGGCGATTCACACGACCACGCTCTTTGTCCCTCCTATCCCGAGGTACAGGCGTATCTGGCGGCCGTCGTCAAGTCGCTCGCCGACCGGGGCGTCTCGCGCATCGATCTGGAGTCTCTCGGATTTCCGGATGTCCTCCACGGGCACGGCCAGCAGTTTGGACACTCGAAGAACCACGCAATCTCGTCGCCGACAGGTCGGGTACTCCTCTCTCAATGCGGATGCGAGGGCTGTCGGACAGCGGCCGCGGAGCACCCTGTCGACTTTAAAGCGGCGATGGCTGAGGTGCGACGCCTCTGCCGGGAATCGCTCGCGGCACCCGACGATCCACACCCGAGTTTCGAGGCGCTCACAGAAGAGATGGACCACCTAGCCGATCTCATCTCATTCCGCACGAGCGTTATCACGGACCTTGTGGACCAACTCGCGGCCGTGAGCGGGTCGGTGTCGTTGAACTACTTGGTTTCTGACGGACTCGGCCACGGTCCAACAGACGGTGTGCCCGCAGGCGTCGACCTATCCCGGCTCTCGGGTCTTGACTCTGTAACCGCTCTCTGCTACACTAGCGATACGGCAATCGGACGAGACTGCGTCGAGACGCTTCGGCATTCGTTCGACGGGCAGATTCACGCCGCCGTGACGCTTGATCCGGACGTCACACCGACGCAAAAACAGTTCGAGAGAACGGTCGCGGCCGTTCAAGAAGTTACTCCGGGAAGCCTCTTTGTCTACAATCACGCGCTCATGACCGAAGCGCACCTCTCTTGGCTCGCCGGAGTCTAAAACGGGACGCCGGCGGTGTCTGTTTCGGTCATCAGAGCGGCCTCTTCGGTGGAGTGATGCATACATTTATTAGCGGCTCCACTGAACCGCTTGTCATGGTACGCCTCGGAATAGAGACGCTCACCGAGGGAAAGGCCGATCTCCTCGCCGACGAGCGTCTTGGACTGATTACCAACCCGTCTGGGGTAACGAGCGACCTCACACCGACCATTGATGTCCTCAATGGGATGGATTGCCTCGATTTGACGGTGCTCTTCGCGCCGGAACACGGCATTCGCGGTAACATCCAGGCCGACGTCACCGTCGAAGAAAACATCGACGAGCGGACTGGTCTTCCCGTGAAGAGCCTGTACGGCGAGCGGAAAGCGCGCATCGACGAAAACCTCTCGAACGTTGACGTGCTAGTCTACGATATACAGGATGTCGGCTGCAGATTCTATACGCTCGTGTATACCTTGGCTTACGCGCTCGAAGGAGTCGCTCACGCGGACAAACGGCTTGTCGTGCTCGATCGTCCGAACCCTATCGCGCCGGTCGAACCGGTCGGCAACATCGCTGACTCATACGGTCACGTTGATCTCGGCGGGTACGGCTTCCCTATCGTGTATGGACTCACGGCGGGCGAACTCGCCCGCTACCTCAACAAGAGGTTCGACATCGGCGCAGACCTCGACATCATCGAAATGGACGGCTGGGACCATTCGACGTGGTACGACGAGACGTCGCTCCCGTGGGTGCAACCCTCGCCGAACATGCCGACGATCACGACAGCGACGCTCTATCCGGGGACGTGTCTCTTCGAGGGGACCTCGATTTCAGAAGGTCGGGGGACGACAAAGCCCTTTGAGCTGATCGGAGCTCCGTGGATCGACGCCGACGACTGGGCAGACACTCTCAACGCACAAGGACTCGACGGTGTCGGCTTCCGTCCCGCTTACTTCACGCCGACGTTCTCGAAGCATGAGCGTCAAGATATCGAAGGCGTTCAGATTCACGTCCTCAATAGAGACGAAATCTCCCCAGTCCGGGTCGGTCTGACGATGCTCGTCTCTGCGTTTCAGACGTACCCGGATACGTCGTGGCTCGAATTTAACGGCGGGTACTTCATCGATCAACTCGCAGGCGGTGCGTACGTGCGTAAGACCGTCGAAGACGTCGACCCCTCCGTCGCCCCTATCGACGTGGCTAACGGACTCATCGACTCCTGGAGTGTAGACCTTACCGACTACCGCGGTCAGTACGAGAGCTATACGCTGTATTAATGTCGAACCGAAGAAACACCGTCTCGACCGTTCGCTTGGTCTCTTGAATTCTGAGTTCGATCACGCAGTATCAGCGTCACGGAGTCACGTCGCGGGCGACAGTACTAGTTGGAAGTTCCTTTCGTGAGACGCTCAACACCCGAACCACAGGTGAATCGACCGAAAAGAATAACAGTGAGAGCTATGTTCTTCGTCGTATGGCGACAGTAAGCCTCGAGTCTGTCCGGAAAGAGTTTGCCGGAGACGAAAACACGATCATCGCAGTCGATGACGTATCGATTGAAGTTGAAGACGGCGAGTTCCTCGTTCTCGTTGGGCCCTCCGGAAGCGGGAAATCGACCTTGCTTCGGCTCGTCTCGGGATTAGAGGAGCTGTCGGCGGGAACGCTTTCTATTGGGGATACTGACATCACTGACGTCAAACCGAAGAATCGGGATATCGCGATGGTGTTTCAGAATTACGCACTCTACCCTCATTTGTCCTCCAGAAAGAACATCTCGTTCGGCCTCCGTATGCAGGGGGAACTCTCGGACGAAGAGATCGACGAGCGGGTTGAACAAACGGCGGAGATCATGGAGATCGGACATCTCTTAGAGAAGATGCCCGGTGACCTCTCAGGAGGACAACAACAGCGAGTGGCTCTCGGTCGCGCGATCGTCCGGAACCCAAAAGCCTTCCTGATGGACGAGCCGCTCTCAAACTTGGACGCGAAACTCCGGACGACGATGCGGACGGAGATTCAACAGCTCCAATCAGAGCTTGACGTAACGACGATTTACGTCACCCACGATCAGACGGAGGCGATGACGATGGGCGACCGTATCGCGATCATGAACGAGGGGGAGCTCCAACAGATCGCGACGCCGTTAGAAGCCTACTATGCCCCGTCGAACGCCTTCGTCGCGGGATTCATTGGCTCGCCATCAATGAATTTCATCGAGATCACCGTCACGGAGACCGACGATCTAACGCTTGAACATCCCGAGTTCACGTTCAGGCCGTCTAGCGAGTTGGATATGGGATGGGCTGACAGCCGCGAGGAGGCAATCCTGGGGATCCGACCAGAAGACGTTCGTCTCGTTGAGCAGGATGTCGAAAACGCGATTGAGGTGACCGTCGACGTGGTCGAACCGCTCGGCAAGGAGCAGCTGCTCTACTTTTCGCTCAGCGGTGAGACACACATCGCGAGCATCGAAGCGAGACAATCCGTCTCGGAGGGACAGCAGCTCTCCATACTGTTTCCCGAAGATCGGATACACGTATTTGACGCTGGTACGACAGAGGCACTGGTGAATCAATCGCCGCCGGCGGAGGGTGATGAAACCCTTGTTCAAAAACGGATCTGAATGCACGGAACAGCACAGAATCATATCTCTCACAGTGCTTGGACCGTGCTGATCGTCGAGCTTGTATGCTAAAGCATAGACATTGGTTCATTAGCCACTTCGATCGAGACCTACAGTCGAGAATCCAGCCGGCTCCAACGGCTCGAAGATATCGTCCGGCCGAACTCTAATTGCCACGTTAACCCGTGGACGTGTGAATCTCCCGGCCTGAGTTAATTCCAGGTATAAATCCCTGGTGTCAATGATTAATTATAAATGGGTGTGTGTCACATACCCTAACGATGTCACAGGAAAGCCTACGGAGTAGTGCTCAGCTTAGTCGCCGGACCTGTCTGACTACGTTAGGTGGCGGTCTGACCGCCGGATTAGCCGGGTGTCTTGAGGGCAGTGACAACCAGAACAGCGGAAACGCAGGCAACGGTAACAGCAATATGGCGCTTGAAGGCCCAGTCGAACTGTTCACTTGGAACCTCCCGTTCCTCGAGGACTACATCAAGGAGTGGCGCAGTGATTTCGTGAGCGAATACGACAACAAATACGAATTCGCAGACCCGGCCACGAAGTGGACGGACCGGGGTCCCGCGACCGAAGATATCCTCTCGTACTTCCAGTCCCGACTGCAAAGCGGCGATCCGGTGAACATCTTCGACACCCAGATGGCGACGTATACGCGGTACGCGCAGGACGACGTGTGGGTGGCGCTAGATCAATTCACCGACGAGGAGTTCCTGAATAAGTACTACGATAAGCTCATCGAGGTCATGACATATGAAGGGTCACTGCTGCAGATGCCCTTCTACATGAGTACCAACGCGACCTATTCCCGGACGAAGTGGTTCGACGAGGCGGGAATCGAACCGCCCACGGTCAAGGAGTTCTACTCGACGATGGAGTACCTAGACATCGCGGAACAACTCGTCGAGAAGTCGGAAGCTGAGTTCGGACTCACGTTCATTCGGTATGACTGGCAGATCTGGCCGTGGTTCTGGAGCGAAGGCATCGACGTACTGAACGAGGATCAGACGAAAGCCGCATTCAACGTCGAGAAGACACACGAGATCCTGAGTCGGTTCCGTGAACTCACTGAGAGTGGCGTTATTCCCGAAGTATCGTGGACCGGCGACTGGAAACCTGCCGCCGAGCAGTTCGGCGCGGGGAACACGGGGATGTACTTCGGCTCCTCCTCGGCGCTTCGCCTCATTCAGAACTCCGGTAGCGACTGGGTATCGGAGGACACGATGGGCGTCGCCGGATCACCGTCGAACGAACGGTTCGGCGGCTTCCTGACGATGCATGGCCTTGGAGTAGTCAAGCCGAACAACTCGAAGGCCGCCCAAGAGGCATCGTTCGACCTCATCTCAACGATCCTCAACAAGAAGGGACAGAAGGACTTCCTGCGTAACACGACGGTGCTTGTCCCACACAAGCAGGCGCTCAAAGAGCTTCGAAACGACGAGAAGTTCATCTCCGAAAACCCTCTACTCGTCCAATTGTACAAGCTGTGGGATAACGTCAGCTCCGAGGTGTGGGTGCCGCCGCTCGTTGAGGCCTCGAGCCAGATCGCGCAGACTCTCGATAACGAGTTCTCTGCTGCCGCACTCGGCGAGAAATCGGTCGAAGAAGCAATTCAATCCGCCGAAAGGCAGGTGAACAGTTCTCTGTAAGGATGTTCAGTCACTTCGAATCGATCAGTACAAAACAAGACAGAGATAGTGAGTCTGTCTGCTTTCGAGACGACGGCGGATCAATAAACGACAAAATTCAATATCGGTTATGGTAGTATATGAGAGAAGGTGTGAAGATGAGTAATACGTCAATCACAGGTACGATTTCGAGGATTCCAACGCGGCTCATTGAGTCCCTAGACCTCTCAAAAAAGGCTCAGAGGACGATCCTCGTGGCGGTGTTTCTTTCACCGGTCCTTGTCTGGTTGTTCCTCTACAAGTACATTGCGCTGATATACAACTTCGTTCTCTCATTCAGTGAGATGACGTACACAGGCGATATGTCGTTCGTTGGACTCGCAAACTGGGGGACGCTCCTGACGGATCCTGTCTTCGGGAGGAGCCTGCTGAACACGATCGTGTTGTTCGGGACAATCCCGGTATCGATCGCCATCGCACTCGGTATCGCGCTCCTGTTAGACCAGAATTTCCCGGGCCGAAACGCATTTCGGTCCCTGTTCTTCCTCCCCTACATCACGATGATGGTCGCCATCGCCGTCATCTGGCAGTATATGTTCAAAACGGAGAACGGGGTTATCAACTACTTCCTCCTCCAGACAGGGATCATAGAACAGAACATCTCGTGGTTCGGCGATTCAGTCTGGGCACTCGTCGCCGTCTTCGTGATCCAGATTTGGAAGACTGTCGGGTTCTATATCGTCATTCTCCTCGCTGGATTACAGAATATCCCGACCCAGCTCTATCAGGCGGCGAAGATAGACGGTGCCAGTCGGGTTCAGCAGTTCCTCTACCTGACGCTCCCGCTCTTGAAATCGACTATTGGTGTCTGTCTCTTGGTTGGCATGGTGATCTCGTTCCGGTTGTTCGACCTGATAACGGTGCTTACCGGCGGGGGACCAGGACATGGGACAGAGATACTCTTGACGTGGATCTATAAGCAGGCGTTCCTCTACGGAGAGTTCGGATACGCTGCCGTCCTGAGCATCATCATGATCGCGCTCGCGATCGGAATTGCTCTCATTGGGCAACATCTTCAGGGGACTGAGTACTGATGAAGATAAACAATCACCTCACGAAAGCGGATCTCAACGTCCGGAGTGGAATCGAGCAGTTCAGGGAGAGTCCAATGGAGTTCTATCGCCGCATCGGTTTCTTCCTCCTCGCACTCGTACTCGGCATTGCCTTCACCTTCCCGTTCTACTGGTTGTTAAAGGTCGCTCTGACTTGGCCCTCTGGGTCACTGTACGGGGGGCAACCGTCGCTTCTCATCGAGAATCCTAGCCTATACAACTTCGTCCGCGTCTGGTATGCGATTCCGTTCGTCACCTACCTTATCACCAGTCTCATCGTGACGGCGATAGCCATCGCTAGCCAGTTGCTGTTCTGTTCGCTGGCCGCGTTCGGCCTGACAAAGGACTTCTACGGGAAAAAGTACGTGTGGGCGTACATTCTATCCGCGATGATGATACCGTTCCAGACTATATTCCTACCTGACTACTTGGTCACGCAAAAATTGGGTCTAGTTAACACCTACATCGGTATTGCAATAGTTGTCTCCGTGAGCATAGTCAATATACTGGTATTGCACGACTCGTTCTCGTCAATACCGGATTCGCTTGCCGAAGCGGCAAGACTCGATGGAGCCTCGGAGCTGTACATTCTATTCGGTGTCTATTGGCCCCTCTCGAAGCCAGCATTAGCAACGACCACCATCTTCGCGTTCATCTTCTCATGGAACTCGTTCCTCTGGCCACTCGTCGTAGTCAGGGACACACAGCATACACCACTCCCCCTCGGTCTCGCCGAGTTCCAGAGTCAGATGTCGGGCGACGTGGCACTTCAGTACGCGTTCGCGATCATGGTGTTCATCCCGTTACTGATCGTGTTCCTGTTGCTGCAACGGCAGTTCATTAAGAGCGCGGTGCTCGGGAGTATGAAATCATGAAACAACCGCCGTTACTTAAACTCATAACCGAGATGATCACATGGCGGCGACTGCTATTCAATAGATTCACGATACTCGCAGCAGTCATCGTGATTGCCTCGATAGGGGCTGTCGCATACGTGGATACCAACGACGATGGTCACGTCCAAGGGCGCGTCGTAGATTCGAATGGCAACCCAGTACAAAACGCGACCGTCACGCTCCGAGAAATTCCACTCGAAGGAGTCGTAAAGTCCTCAACGACCAAGACGGACGCCGAGGGTCGGTTCGAGTTCGTAGACAAGACTAATCTCTTGGAGTATCGGATCAAGATCTCCGTCGACGGTGAGGTTGTTGCATCGGAACACCACCACCTCTACTTCAAAGGGGAGAACCAGGAACTCGAAATACAGATAACGGAGGAATAACGGATCGGGAAACTCCGCTTGACGGTCAGTTCATCTCCCCTCCACGCTTCGAAAGTTCCTAGGCGGTGATTATTTACCTCTATTCCCGCCAACCGAAACGCATGGAAATCAGCGATGTGACTGCAGTTACTGTCGAAGTACCCCTTGTTCCGCTTGAAGAACATCTTGGCATCGGTCCATACGTCACTAACCACGGACGAGTCGAGACGATGGAACGAGTCCTCGTCCGGGTGGACACTGATGAAGGGCTAACCGGATGGGGAGAGATGCGCGTCTTCCTCTCACCGGCCGCGACCGAGGCAGTTATCGAAGACGGCGTTGGTCCGCTCGTCACCGGGCAGTCTCCGTTCGAGATCGAGCGTCTCCGTCGACAGGTGTTCGTCGAGTACACGAACGTCGACCTGTTCTTCGCAGCGGTCGAAACCGCCTGCTGGGACATCGTCGGACAAACGCTCGACCGGCCGGTATACGAGTTACTCGGCGGTTGGACGGCACCATCGCAGTCGTCTCAACGCCATCGGCAAGCCCTCAACGAGGATGACGCATCCGCGATGGAGGTTCCCGTCGCGTTCTGTTTGGGTATCCTCTCTCCGGAGGAGTCTCGAATCAAAGCCCAGGAGTCCCTTGACGCTGGTTTCTCCGTCCTGAAGACGAAAGCTGGTCGAGACTGGAGACAAGACGTGGAACGAATCAAGGCTATGCACGAGGAGACCAACGGACAACTGGAGTTCAGGCTCGACCCGAACCAAGGATGGACGCCGGATCGGGCCGTTCGTGTCGGGTCGATGTTGGAGCAGGCAGGGATCCACCTCCAGTACATGGAACAGCCCATTCGAGTCGATTCCCATCGGACGCTAGCGCGCCTCCGCCAACGATTGCGACAGCCCATCGCACCTAATGAGGACACCTACCGTCCACACAACCTCCAACGGCTCTTGGAGGCCGGTGCGATGGACGCTGCCGTCCTCGATTTAACTCCGGCCGGCGGTATCAGCGGACTTCGCCAGCAGGCGACGGTACTCGAAGACGCAGGCATCCCCTTCACGCACCACTGTGCGTTTGATCTCGGGATCAGGACGGCCGCGATCCTTCACGCTGGAGCGGGATTCCGGGATTCTCGCTACCGCCGGACTCCACCTACTACGGATGGGAGTCCGATATTCTGGAAACTCCCTTCGAACTCGAAGACGGGCGTCTCTCGACTCCGAGCGCTCCCGGACTCGGCGTTTCAGTGGACTCGGAACTGGTCGACCACTATCGGATTCGGTGATGGGAGAGGAAGCTTCAAGCAGGAGGTGTTCAACGGTCAATCTGCCAGGGTCGAACTATCAGTACGCGATCGTCCAGCCATCGTCACGGGTGGTTCACGCGGTATCGGCCGCGCCGTTGCCGCACAGTTCGCCGAAGCCGGCGGCGATGCCGTCATCTGTTCGCCCTCGTATGAGGGTGTTGAATCGGTTGCGAGAGAGCTCACCAACGCCCACGACGGTCGGGTCGTCCCCGTTGAGTGTGACGTGACCGACCGCGACGCCGTACGCGGTCTGGTCGATACGGCCGTCGACGAGTTTGGGGCCGTTCGAGTGCTGGTGAACAACGCTGGCGCGTCGGACGAATCGGCTAACCTCCTCCATCGGTGTACTGAGGAGACATTCGAACGGATGATTGATCTGAATCTCAAAGGCCAGTTCTTGCTGCGATGCGGTACTTCGAGCGGGTGGTGCCTCGCTGGGTGATGTCGTTAAGTCCACAGTGTTCGTCACCGACATGGCCAATTACGACGCCGTGAACGATGTCTACAGGAAGTACATGAGCGACCCCTATCCCGCTCGAAGCGCCGTCGAAGTGCGTGATCTCCCCGTCCCTATTGGTGTCGAAATCGAAGTTATTGCCAGTGTACCGCAGTCCTAATCAGTCCAATAACCCATTCCATTCACGTTTTAATCGGCGGAGTTAGCCCGATGGATATCGGAGAATAGTGTCGTTAATTCACTTCGCACTCCGTCGAAGATGGCCTTCCCCTTCTCTGCGCTTGCGAGGCTAGGATCTCCGATTGCGCCGCTCTCGGAGTATTCGTTGAACGACCGATATACCGAGAGCGGTCCGCCCTCCAGGAGGTCCTGTCCACCGAGATCGTATTGTTCGTCCCAGTACTCGGCGGATCTGTCGTCCCCGACGAGTCCCGGGCGGAGGTGGAGCATGAGCGACGTCTCGAATTCGCCGCCATGGGCCATCCCGCCCGTCTTGCTCTCACGGATGTCGTCGATGAACGAACGAGCGAGGTCGAAATACGTGATACCGAGTATCTCCGCGTTGGGGTGGGCGTGGCCGATAGTTGAGACCGCAGCGTCGATGAGCGCCGTGTTACCGCCGTGACCGTTGACGAACAGCAACGCGTCGAAGCCGTTCTCTAGTACCGCGTCGGATATCTGCTCTAGAAGATCGGTGAGTGTGTTGAACTCGCCCGTCATCGTCCCACCGAAGGGGAGGTGATGCGGGGAGTAGCCCGTCCAGACAGGAGGTGCGACAAGTAATGGAATCTCGTCGGCAACGTCCTCCGCACTGGCCGTGGCGACGGCGGACGCGAGGATGGAGTCGGTGGCTACAGGGAGGTGATTTCCATGTTGCTCAACGCTCCCAACGGGGATGACAACGATCGACCCCTCTTGGGACGCGATTTCGGCGATCTTCGGGAAGGGGTTGGCTGCGAGAGATACGTCACTATCGAGACCAGTTTGTACGACCATGGCTTACCATATCAAGGTACGTCCATAATTCGTTCGATTATAGGTTGGCCAGGGAGAATAACAGCATGTTCACGCATCGGCTGAATCCGGTGCTCGGTTTGAGCAATCACTCATGAGGCTATTTTCTGGTCTGTAGTTTTAAATTGTAAGGGATTGTTGGTGAATATACTGATGTATTTACTAACTAACCCTTGTAATTGTGAAGCCCATTACTCCGACTCCGAAAACGTAGTACGGGTTCGTAAAATCGGGACTATTGAGGAACAGAAAGAGGCTAAAACTCGAACCCATCAATAGAATAACCGCAGACTGAATACTCGGATTATACCAATCTTCAAGCAAATCCCCAACCATCCCATACATATTAGAATAGTAACATCTATACCGTATAGCGTTTGCGGTCGGTGAACTCCGATAAGTTCGCACGCGCTACTTCGCGGTGAGTTCAGCGTCGAGATGACGAAACAAACGAGGTCTCCATGATGGATACACCCTCTGTATCGGCACACTACTACTGTCAGCCGTTGAGGGTTTCATCAGAGCCACCCATAGCCTCTTCCGGGATTACTCATCAAGCAGCTCGCTCGCCGCGTCCCCCCGCTCAGAAGCGTCGATATGTGAGTACGCCTGTTTCGTGACCGAGAGGCTACTGTGCCGTAGGATGTCCGACGCGAGTCCCCGGTCCTTCCGGAACAGCGTATCACCGAGTCCGCGACGAGCACCGTGTAGCCTCGGTGCCTCGCCGTCTACCTCAACACCGGCGTTCTCGGCGATTCGCGCCAGTACCTTCCGAGTACCGTGGGTCGTAATCGCCGGTGGCGCAATCTCGTACTCCCGAAGGACCGCATCCACGTCAGCGTCCGCGAGCAACTCCTCTGCATCCTCTCGTGCTTCCCGGACAGCGGTGTACTTCGAGGGGGCGTGAGCGGTCGGGAACACCGGCCATCCGTCCGTCGGCGGATCTTGCACCCGGTACCACCGTTCGATAGCGTCCCGTGCTTGCTCCAGCACCGAGACGTCCTCCCACGACTGCGATTTCCCCCAGACTCGGAACGTCCACGACTCGCGGTCTACACGACTCCACGTTA